>NZ_JACHHB010000004.1:0-231709 GCF_014202575.1 Texcoconibacillus texcoconensis
GATCACCCTCTCAGGTCGGCTACGCATCGTCGCCTTGGTGAGCCATTACCTCACCAACTAACTAATGCGCCGCGGGCCCATCCCTTAGTGTTAGGCCGAAACCCAACTTTTACAATTCGCTCATGCGAGCGAATCGGTCATCTGGTATTAGCCCCGGTTTCCCGAGGTTATCCCAGTCTAAGAGGTAAGTTGCCCACGTGTTACTCACCCGTCCGCCGCTCGTTCCACTAATGTCACTCCGAAGAGATCTATTAGCTTCCCGCGCTCGACTTGCATGTATTAGGCACGCCGCCAGCGTTCGTCCTGAGCCAGGATCAAACTCTCCGATGAACAGGATGTTCAAGTGCCGATGTTGCGACAGGACGTCGCATACTTAGTCGGCCTTCCTTAAACAACTTCTCGAATAAGCTTGATGTCTCTGACATCTTTATTGTTTCATTGACAGAATCTTAAATAAGATCCCGCTGGTCGCTTAGCTTTTTGTTTAGTTTTCAAAGGTCAGTGTTTCAGTCGCTCCCTCAAAGCGACAAATAATATAATAACACCAAAAAACAATTTCGTCAACACACTTTTTAAATTCTTTATTTCATTTTGTTCCTGCTATGAATCTAGTGCGTGTTATGTTTTGTAATCGCCAAAGTTTTTGTCAGCGACTTGATATACTATACACTACAACCTGATCAAATAACAACAGGTAATTTTTAACATACTTTACAATTTAATTGAACCACCCTTTTTCATTTGCCCGTGCAATTGCTTCAATTCGATTACTAACTTCTAATTTATCAAGGATTGTGGATATGTAATTACGGACAGTCCCATATGTTAGATGAAGGGTTTCTGCGATTTCTTTCGTGCTTTTACCTTCAGCCATTAAAGCTAATAATTCACTTTCTCGTTTTGTCAGAGGATTCTCCTGACTATACAATTCATCAACAAGCTCCGGTGCGTATATACGCTTCCCTTCCATTACTCTACGAATTGCATTAGCTAAATCCTCACTAGGGTTATCTTTTAACATATAACCGTTCACTCCAGCCTTAATAGCTCTTTGAAAGTAACCTGCACGGGCAAAAGTCGTTAAAATAACAACTTTACAGTCAATTCCCTTTAACTCTTCCGCTGCATCCAAGCCACTTTTCCCTGGCATTTCAATATCCATTATACAAATGTCTGGTTTCTCTTCATTTACTAATGCTAATGCCTCTTCACCGTTACTGGCACTTCCTACAACCGACATGTCTTCTTCTAAATCTAAAAGAGCTCCTAAGGCCCCCAACATCATTTTTTGATCCTCTGCAATAACAATCCGTATCATATTTCCGCCCCTTCTTCAGAATGACCTATATTATAAGGGATATGATTGATCACCGTCGTTCCGTCACCAGAAACAATGTCAAGAGTTCCATTTACGAACTCCAGACGTTCTTTCATTCCTTGCAAACCGCTTCCTTTTAATTTATGAAGTGGTTTTTCGAAGCCTACTCCATTATCCTCTATTTTGACAACAATGTCCGTATCTGTCTGTTCAATCGTAACAGAACACACCGTTGCACCGCTATGTTTCACAACATTTGTGATCGCTTCTTTTATACACATACTTACGACATTCTCAGCGACCAATGAGATGTTTTCCAACTTCGTCGTTCCCTTGATTGAATAGTCAATATTTGCAGCTTTTAAAATTTGTTCTACCCGTGGTACTTCTTCTTCTAACCTTGTTCCACGCATTTGCGTAACTAATTCCCTCACTTCTTTCAATGCGATCCTTGCAGTATTCTGAACATCCTTTACTTCTGAGCGAGCTTTTTCTGGATTTTTCTCAATAAGCTTTGAAGCTAAATCGCTTTTCAAACCTATTAACGATAGTTTTTGGCCAAGTGTATCATGTAAATCTCTAGAAATTCTTTGCCGCTCCTCTAATTTCACTAGTTCTGAGATTTTTTTGTTCGCATCTTCTAATTGCCCTTGCAATTTTTCTTCTTTATTTTTATTAAATGTGTTCACCGGCAAGAGGATCACCGCAACCATACTCAGAAACACAAACGGTAGCTGCGTTATAAATACACTATGATTGACGAAACCATAATAGCTCGTTGCGAAAGTGCTTATCAGTAATACGGTATACAACGTAATAAAAGCCGCACGCTTCTTAATATTGCCAATAAAAAAAGCTAGGAATAAAAAGAAATAAATATAACCAAATAACATACTCATCGCTGTCGAGATCGCAATCTGCAAACTTGCCCCTAAGTAAACCACCCATCCATAAGAAGCAAAGGAAAGGACGTAACATAAAAAGAACCCAATAATCATAACAATACCGATAACAACTTGCGGTGTTTCTGACTCTTGAAAAATGAAGTAGAAGGGAAGGATATAAAATACAATCCAGACAAATGGACTTAAGCCTGTATTTTTTCTTAGTCGTTCACTCCACCTTTTCACAATCCATCCCCTCATCTCTACTTATATTGAACTAGTTCGCTTTTTTACCTTTTCAGTTATCGGATCGTTAACGAGGTTACCCATGTTCTCCACTGGCTTTTCACCATTTCTAGATGCCAGTATTTCCTTTGCTTTCTTATAGGTAACAAATTGTTTTGTGTCTTCATCCCATAGACGATAACGAAGAGACTTAAGACTTGTTCGAAGTGTGATTGTTGTTGCTTTTTGAAGAGGCGGGGTAGCCTCATGTGCATCCTCTAAATAATAATTAGGAACCCGAGGACTTAAATGGTGAACATGATGAAACCCTATGTTTCCTGTTAACCATTGCAAAACTTTTGGAAGTTTATAATACGAACTACCTTCTACTGCCGCCTGCACAAAGCTCCACTTTTCATTATGTTCAAAATAACTTTCTTCAAATTGATGCTGGACATAAAACAACCAGATGCCAAGTAACCCAGAGATAAATAGTATCGGAGCCTGGATCATCAAAAATGCCTGCCAACCGACCATCCAAACTAACGTTGTATAAAGGATAGCAATCAATACATTTGTTAAGTAAGTGTTAAGGCGTTCTTTCCTTCGTGCCCCTTTAACATTAAAACGATATGCTATCAGGAAGATGACAATTGGGCCTATACCTAACATGACAATTGGATTACGATAAAGGCGATAAGCAAGCTTGCGCCAAATTGAAGCTTCATTATATTCTTTTACTGTAAGTACCCACATATCTCCAGTCCCGCGTTTATCAAGGTTACTACTTGTTGCATGATGAATATTGTGACTTTTTTTCCATTGTTCATAAGGAACAAGCGTTAACACACCTGTGATTGTTCCTAAAATTGCATTTGCTTTACTACTTTTGAAAAACGATTGGTGACAGCAATCATGACAAATAATGAATGTCCTAACTGCAAACCCTGCAGTCACAATAAGAATAGGGATCGTTAACCAATATGATACCGATAAACTTAAATAAGCCACATACCATAAGACCAACAAAGGCCCCAATGTGTTAATAATTTGTTTTATACTTTTATTTAAATCTGTTTTTTCAAAAGGAACGACGTCTTTTTTTAGTTCAGCAATACTTTCTTTACTCATGATAAACCCCTCCAAATAACGTTTACAACCCGCGAAATAAATTTCATTTTAATCATTATAAAAAATGCAAGTTATTTCTTTTAGTCATAAACGTCAATTTCGGAGGATGACAAATGTCATGTAATTACGTTTGTAAACTTGTTAATATACAAAATGGACATTCAAGTAGAAGGACGTCCATTTAATAAAAAAATATATACATTGCAAATGTTCGTGAAATATGTTAAATTAGAACTCGTGTTTGTTTTTCACGATCATGTGATGATCGCTTTCTTTATTACGTAAATAAATTTTATTTAAATATTTCATATCAAGGTGTGAGAGTTATTTTACGGATGAATTGGCACCCTGTTGAACCACTAAGAGAACCTTATTTACACTGGCACGGCTTCGGAGCCGTAAGGATGAAAGAGAGGTAGGGCTTTCATTATTTAAGTTTTAAAGTGAAATGCAGAGAAATACCGCGGCAAGTAAAAGTGAATCATCATAAAACAAAGGGTGACCCCATTTCAGGTCACCCTTTATTATAAGCAAAAAGCTGACATTAGTCAGCTTTAAAAAGTTTTTAATCGTCATTCATAGCTACATACATCAAGATAAAACGTACGAGCTCCATGACAGCGACAAGAGCTGCAGCTACATACGTTAACGCAGCAGCATCTAATACTTTTCTCGTCTCTTTTTCTTCATTGTTACGAATGACCCCAACACTTACCATTTGTTCCATCGCACGGCTAGATGCGTTAAATTCAACTGGTAATGTAACGAGTTGGAACAACACCGCTGCAGACATGAATACTATACCTGCTAACATCATCTGTGATGCTCCAAGTATGATACCTGCCAAGATTAAGAAAAATGAAAGGTTCGATCCTAAATTTGCCACCGGAACAAGCGAGTGACGAAAACGTAAAAACGCATAATCTTCCGCATCCTGAATAGCATGCCCAACCTCGTGGGCAGCAATGGAAGCACCTGCTACTGAATCACCGTAATAATTTTCCTCAGACAAGCGAACCACTTTCGCTCTTGGATCATAATGATCACTAAGTTTACCTTTTACCGGCTCAATTTTAACATCAAATAAGCCGTTATCATTTAGAATTTTCCTCGCAACTTCTGCACCACTCATTCCCGATGATGAACGAACTTGCGAATATTTTTTATACGCGTTTTTCACACGCATTTGTGCCCATATTGGAATGATCAAGAGAAGGGCGATGTAAATAAGAAATCCTCCTGTTGAAAACAATCCGTTTCCCTCCTTTATTCCTTCATTTTCTTAACATCAATTTTAGTCAAACACGTTCAAACTGTCAATAAAGTTGCTTTAACTACCGTTGTCTACGTCGGTTTCGATATCGATCTTTCTCTCCTTTATACTTTTTCCAACCAACATAACTTAAACACACAACAATTACACCACTGATGGAAATTATAACCCAAATTAAAGATGGATCAGACACATCTTGACCTTCTTCTGAAAAGATAAGCTCAAGGTGCTTTTCAACATGAGGGAGTATGTCTTCAGTTAGACGTGAACGGTCCGACAACGATCGATTTTCATTTAAATAGGCAATCGATGCATCCAAAGCTTGAAAAACACCTTTTTCTGCATCTACGTTTAAAGCAGGACGCACAGTATCATAAGCCGCGATAAACTCGTCTAATTCATATTGGTAGGTGTTCCAATCTTCAGACTCTGCCGCATCATTCATACGTTGCAAAAGTTGATTTAAAGTTGGTTCAACTTCTTTCCAAAGTGGCTTTCCCGGCGTTATATATACATCTGTAAGCAACCTTAATGATGTAATGGCTTCAACCCTTTTGCTGTCGTCCATCTTCACGCTTATTACTGCTTCTTTAGCCTCATCATAGATATGAGTAATAACATACAAATCCGTCATCGTTAACCGATCATCTTCCATCCGCACTTCATTAAAAAGGTCGGAAAAACGTTCTAAAAAACGTTTCGAATCTTCATATTGTTGCCTGTGTGCGTATTGTAAACTTTTCTCCACCCACTTGTTTGCTTCGAACCAAATATCTTCACTACTACGCTCTTCAGCTAGTCCAATATTTGGAGTCATTGATAACACGAACATCGCCAATATCATGGCGCAGAAGATCCTTTTCCTCATGACGCCTGTCCCTCCTCACATTTCTAATTCATCTTATGTAAGGAAGAACAAGGTTAGACCAGGTTTTCTTATTTAACCACCTTCAATCGATCGCTTTTGCTGCCATTGTTGTTGAAAATAAACAACCGCAATCGAAAAAATACTAAGCCAAAACGTGAAGTAACCAATTTCATTGATCCAAGGCATTAACTCTCTCGATAACCACGGCTGCATACCAAATAAGTAATCAATGATATCATTATGTACAGTCCAAAGGGCCGTTACAACAATGTGCCATGTTTTAATGCGAAAAAAGGGCGCGTATAAAACAGCTTGTATTGCCATCCCTAAATGAGAAAATATCAACATATAATGCGTCCAATTTAGTGTATCACCTGCAATTCCTGCTGCTGTGTTCATAACGACCGCCCACAAGCCATATTTAATAAGTGTTACCGCGGCTAACGCTTCTAAAAGAGGCCAATTCTTCCCACTTAAAAAAGCAATCAGCACAAATACAAAAAACAAACTTGCAGTAGGGCTATCAGGAACAAATGGAATAAAATGGATTGGCGTTTGCACCAATTGATCTCCGTACCACATATAACCATAGATTGTACCTATAACATTCACCCAAAAAAGGGACCACAATACTGTCCGATGTCGTAAAATTACGTACATGAGTTCCACAATATCAAACCTTTCTTATTATAACGACACGTTTTGGTAAAATTCACAAATCATATTTATTGTAAATTAAAAAAGGTTGACCTGCAAAAGATAACTGCAATAACAGCTCTTTTCAGGTCAACCTCGAAAAACTATCCCTTATACGTAAAATGGTTTATGGTTCTTGACCGTCGTTGGCAATAAATTCTGCCAACGTTTCTAACTCTTCTTCAGAACCATCAAACTGATCACCCGGCATTGATCCGATACCTTCATGGATAATTTCTATTATCTCGTCTACATCATAATCACTTTCAAAAACCGGTGGCCCCGCAGATGTACCTAGCATATCATCCCCGTGACAACCGATACACGAATCTTGAGATAAATAGATGTCATACCCTTCGGCACTTTCATCGACATCATAATCAACATCCACGATCTCACCTTGTTGTGCAGCCGCTTCCCAGTCATGGTCATCGACTGATTCCCAAGTAAGGAAAATAATCGAAACAACCGCAAGAAGCATTAACCCACTTCCAATTGGACGTTTCATCGGACGCCTTTCCGGTCCGCGATCCAACCAAGGTGCTAAAAGTAAGGCCCCAAAGGCGATGCCTGGAATAACAACAGCCCCAATAACAGTGAAATCCCCAGCAGCATACTCATACTTTAACAATTGATACAAGAATAAAAAGTACCAATCCGGTAACGGAATATATCCAGAGTCTGTTGGATCAGCAACACGTTCTAGCGGTGCAGGATGAGCAATCGTCAAACATAGAAAGCCGATTAAGAATACCGCACCAATCATCCACTCCTTCAATAAGAAGTTCGGCCAAAACGCTTCCGTTTTCCCTGGATACTCGGAATAGTCTTTCGGAATGTTCGGCTTTCGCTCCGCAGGAATACGCGAATCACCGACAAATTTCATTCCTTTCCCCCGTTGCATAACTTTCCCTCCTTTTTACGAAAAGACGATCCTACAATGGACCAGAGATTCCTTGTTTACGAATCATGTAGAAGTGCGCCCCTAATAGACCTAGTAAAGCGCCTGGTAAGAAGAACACGTGAATCGCAAAGAAACGAGCGAGTGTCTGCGCACCAACAATTTCTCCTCCTGCGAGTAGTGTCTTCGTAAAGTCACCGACGACTGGAACACTCTCAGCAATTTCAAGTCCTACAACCGTCGCAAAGTAAGCTTTCATATCCCACGGAAGTAAATAACCCGTGAATCCTAAACCTAAAATGACAAAGAACATAAGGACCCCAACAACCCAGTTCAATTCACGCGGTTTTTTATATGAACCTGTGAAGAAGACGCGCAACGTATGTAAAAACATCATGACGATAACTAGACTCGCGCCCCAATGGTGCATACCGCGCACGATCACACCAAATGTCACTTCATTTTGCAAGTAATACACAGATTCATAGGCATTAATAATATCCGGAACATAATACATTGTTAGAAACATCCCAGATAAAATCTGGATGACAACTGTAAAGAATGTCAATCCACCAAAACAATACACGAAAGCGGAAAAATGGTGCGCTGGGTTTACGTGCTCCGGCACTTCGTGGTCAGCGATATCACGCCACATCGGCGTAATATCCAATCGTTCATCTACCCAATCATAGATTTTTTGTAACATGGATTACGCCTCCTCTCTAATCACGCGAAATCGGCCGCCCTAAATATACAGTGCCGTCGCGAACTTCCATTTCATAAACATCCAACGGGCGAGTTGGTGGTGTTCCCGCTACGTTCACACCATCTTTTTCAAATCGACCACCATGACATGGACAGAAAAACTGGTTAGGAAAATCTTCGTTAGAATCCCAATCTACTGTACACCCTAAGTGTGTACACACTGGTGACAATGCAACAACTTCATCTCCATCCAAATACAACCATGCCGTTTGCGTTACTTCACTTGTGTGCCATGCGTCCTCTTGCTCGAATGAATAGTCAAACCTTTGTGGCTCTTCTGTCAATTCATCGACAGAAGCGACAGCTACCATCTCTTGCTCGTCTCCACCCTCTAGGGCTGGATCAAGCGCAAAGCGAGTTAATGGTAAAGCTATACCTGCTGCCATAAAACCTCCGACGCCCGTCAATGTATATGTGAGAAATTGACGTCTGGATACGCGATGCTCTTTTTCGCTACTCAATGCTCTCTCCCCCTTACTTTATAATATTCCCACATTGTAATTATTACTAAGTCAACATAATAATAGCTCACAATGGTAAACCGTGTCAATAAATTTGAACGTTTTGTGGACGGGTTTGCGAAAGTTTTCCAAAAGTTTGTCTATTTTATGAATGTCAAGGGCGTTGTTTCGGTTCTGATTGCCATTTATTTGTTAATAACGGAATGATTTGTTTCATTTGCTGGTCAATCATTTGTTTCAAATAACGATCTTCCATATTCTCAAAAGGTAAAGCCGGAAGCCACACAAGCATGTCTGGCAATTCATCCTCTACTTGCTTCCAATCACCATCGGCCGTTAAATAAACGACGTGTTTAAAACCTTGCTCATAAACGTGACGATCCCAATCAATTAACTCACTTTTTCGTTTTTCTAAAGGTTGATTCTTTATATATGTAAACGCCGGAAATAAAAGAACTCTCCCTTTAAATTGACGCTCAATAGCATCGGCCATCGTTGAGATAAAAGTTCCCATTGATACTTTCTGTTTTACATCCTCTTTTAAATCGATAGGGATTAGTGGAATAACCGCTGTATCAACGTACTCTTTAGCTTGTAAATATGTATCGATATCTTGCATTGTCCATTTCATGTTTTTCTACCTTCCTTCTATACAGTATTAAATGAGCCCTCATACATCGAGGGCTCTTAATTGTTCATACTCTTTTACATATTGGTTGAATGATTGTTCATCTTTGTTTTTTAAAGATTCATCAATTTTCTGTTTTAACCATTCTTTGCGGTAGTGACGTAGTGATTGATCCATAACCATCTCCGCTAATAAAGAACGTAAGTTTATTTCTTCTTCATTTGCTGGGAGATATGGGTTTTCCTCCAATACCGCAACATATTGTGGGACAGAGAGTCGGTCTGTAAAATAAAGCTGGACGAACACATTTTCATGTCGGTTTAACCGAATATCATGGAATGCTTTTTCGGCATCCATCGTCACGTGTTGTTTTTTGTGAAAGGCAAACGGAACCTTGTCAACATCACTTGTTGAAATCAATAATGCTTTTGGGCAATGTTCAGCCTGCTCAACAAAATGTACACGTTCCATGAGCGAATCATCACTCATAAGATAATTCAATAACCACGCACATTCCCTTCGCTTCAATTGATACTCATCAAGAAACCACTTTAGAAAATCACGTTTTTCCATCACCGGAATAGAGCTATTCATTTCGCCTCTCCCCCTATCGATTCGATTCAACAGGCAGGTATGATCCATCGCCTTATTCAACCTAAAACACATGTATATGACGACGGAAAGTCAAGTTGAATGACAAAGCACGTTTGTAAACGCCGTGCTCGCCTTACTCATTTTATTCGATATATATCAGTTAAACCCTTTAAAAATGAACAGAAAAACGCAATGATTTGTAAAAATTTCTACAACCAAGAAGTCGGATAAACGTATTGATCATCGTCTTCATGGAAGGTTGTCAAAAAGTTACAAGCTTCTAGCATATTAAGGATTCGCTTTTCTACAACGGCCGATTTTCCATCAAAGTAAAATGGGTCAACAAACAATTGCAACTCTTTTTTTACCCATTCTTTATCAATAGCTTCCATAGGCTGAGTGATTTCTTGTAGCCACCGGACGATAAATGGTAAACAAGGAATTGCGTGACGATAAATATTGATATACGTTTTCAGCAAGTTTTTCATAAAGGTCGAGGCTGACCATTCATCAATTTGTTTGGCGTATTTAGTGACTTGCAAGTACCCTTCTCGCTCTTCGATCCATTTATTTCGATAACAAAAATCATAGAGAAGTGAAAAGCGGTCCGGGTATGCATCAAAGTGCCGCCCATAACCAAAGCGCCATTTTTCATCTGGTAATTCCTCAGGATGTTGGAAACGTGATAACGTTCGTTTTAAATCCCGTTTATGTATTTTATAACTTTTTGTTAATGGTAATGGGTCTTCTTCTAATTGATCAATCCAAGTAATCACATCCGAAATCGCATCCATTTTCACAGAACTGCGATTAGGTGAAACAATCGTCCACGGATATGCAGAATGCCTTAATTCTCTTTTTAAACGTTTTTTAATAAATACAGGCATCCAAAAAAAATCAGAATGTGTTTGTTTAAACAACAGACCAAGTGATAGAAGACGTTCAACAGTTTGCGCATGTTCAGGTTGTTTCGAACGTGGTAATAAGCTCTTTGTTTCAAACTTATTTAAAGATGGACGCGGATCTAAAGAGATAGATAATGCAAGCATCCGTTCACCAGCATGCATTGCGCGCCATTGTTTTTTCCATTCATCATCGTCTTTTAGATGTTTGTATAGTCGCTCTACCATATCTTGTTTTGAATGGAGGTTTCCAGAGATCTCCCATTGCTTCATTAGTGTGCGTAACTGAATCTCACTCTGCTCGAGTAACGTTTGTAACAAGTAACATCCCTTCTTTATCTGAATGTTTTTCTTTAGTATGAACGAGTAGAGCGATTCTATAATTTACATCTTTTTAAGTACGGAGAACAACCCGGGTATGTCACACCCAGGTCATGTTCATTACTCCATTTCCATTCTCATCAATTGCTCTTCAATATCGTGGCGGTCCGTGTCATTTTTAAGAACCCAACGGTATTTTGCTTTCGCTTCTTCTATACGGCCTGCTTCCATACAAATAGCTGCCATCTCTTCAACAAACTGTAGGTCTTCCTCAAAATGAGCACTAATCTCATCATATAAAGCGACAGCCTCGTCAAACTCATCTTGCTCATACTTTGCTTTCGCTTTATACCACGAAAACAACGGATCCACTTCTCCATAATCCTCGAGAAAATCAATCAATTCTTCAATTTCTTCATGCTGCTCATCTTCTTGTAAGAAGAAAAGAAGTTCACGAACGGCTTCGAGATTACTTGGGTTCAGCGCAATCACTTTACGGAGGTGCTCCTCCCCTTCTGCTGCTTTCCCTTGTGCTAATGCAATTCGGCCCGCTTCTAAGTATAGTTCTTCATTAAATTCGTCGTGGTTCATCCCTTCTTTGACGACTTCTAACGCTTCCTCAGACATCCCTTTCATGCGTAAAGCTCTTGAAAGGTACGGATAAACGGTTGTAAATGATGGATCCACTTCTTTCAATCGATGAAATTGCTTGATTGCTAAATCATAATCTTCTACTTGCATTGCTGTATAACCATATCCAAATAACCCTTGTGGCTCTTCATCTTTTTGTAACCCTTGTTCATAGTAATCTAGCGCTTCTTCAAATTGCCCAGTTGCACTATACGCTTCCGCAAGACGAAGTTCAGGTTTTAGCTCTTTCGGTAAAGAAGCATCTTTTTGGTGGTTGACCTTTTTATAATATGAGACGCTTTTATTATAATCGCCTCGACTTAGGTAGAACTCGCCTAAGCTATATTGGATAATCGGCTCGTCCGGCGCTTTCTTTTCTGCTGTCTGCAGCTTTTGTTCCGCAACTTCTTCTAGCCCTTGTGATTGATACAAATCAGCTAATAACAATTGTGCTTGAAGGTATGCAGGGTCATCTTCTGCTATTTCAGTTAGCATTTCAATCGCTTCGTCTTCCTCACCTAAGTCGATATAACATTCTGCTGCAAATGCAAACAGTTCGCCATGGTCAGGGTAACGAAACATCAATTCTTCAATAATTACTTTCGCCTTATCAACAAGTCCAAGTTCAAAGTACAATTCAGCCACATGCCGTTTTGTATCATCGTCTCCTTCTTTAAGAAGGTCTTCAGCATCGTTTAACGCCTGTTCAATATCTCCTTGATCGATTTTTTCGATAATTGCTTCAAATGTTTCCTTCATAAATACCACCCATTTCTATGTCTCCAGTCTAACAAACGACCTCTTAGTATTGTAGCGTAAGAACAGACGTGAAAAAAGTAGAAAGCTTATCTCAGCTTCTAAAAATATTTGAAAAAGGAAGGAATTTTCCTGGCATGATGTTTGTTATTTCCTCACCTTCCGAACGACAGCTAAATACCTCGCCCGCCTTTAGAACCTCACCTCGACGCACGACAACAGAAGCGTCTTGCTCTTTACAATCTTGTTTTGTCATATCTTTTTGTATTAATACATAGTCAGCATCACTTCCTGTTTGCAGTACACCTTTTTTTGGGTACAAGCCCAATTGTTTCAGTGCTTGTTTTGAAAAGAATGAACCGTTTGGCAACTCTTCGATGGCATTAAATTGATACTGTTTCACAACCTTTGACCAAGTTTGATTAACGTATTTCTCTTGACGTGGATCCATTTGTTTACTAGGTTTCCTTAACATTAATGCTGACTTTAAAGGAAACAAAGCTTCCGATATTCGTTGCCATTTTACTTCGCGTAAAGCTTGTTCATCATCAAGTTCGATCATAATAAGGGGGATTTTTTCTTGATACAAACGTCGCACAAGGCGTTCTTTCAATTTTGAAATCGGTACAACCACAGCAAATAAATAATCAGAAGGACAATTTGTCATCCATTTACGCGCTCGTGATATCGCTTCTGTTACTTGCCGTTCGTAACGGACATGTACAGGTATTACAACAGTCGTAGCGCCTATTTTCAAGATGTTTTCATAGGAAGCTAACGCTAACCCTTGATTAACACCTTCATCATATAAAAGTACACCACCTGGTTGGATAAAAAAATCGTCGATCGATAACCGATAGCCTTTCAATCGCTTAACTTGTTCGCCTACATAATTCACTTGCCCATTTTTAATGTAAAGATCTTTCGCCTTCCCTTCTAAGTTTTCTGTACAGCTTTCAATGATATATGGCACAACTCCACCCCGTTTTTGTATTGTTACTGCAAGCTATGAGGAGCATGGAGCATTTATACCTTTGTTGAATCCATAAAAAAACCGCCTAGACATCCTTCGATGTGTTCAGCGGTTCGAAAACATTTTTATCCTGTGGTCACACTGAGGTTTGATAAATCTTCAAAAAATCCTGGATATGAAACGTCAACAGCTTCCTGATTTAGAATCACAATCGGCTCCTCTGATACGAGACTCGCAATTGCCATCGCCATGCCAATTCTATGGTCTCCAAAACTATCAACTGTACCACCTTTTAGAGGTGTTCGTCCATGGATCACCATACCGTCTTCTGTCGCTTCAATGTTAGCTCCTAACTTTTTCAACTGCCCAACAACCGTATCAATACGGTTCGTTTCTTTCACTTTTAATTCCGCCGCGTCTTTGATGACCGTCGTCCCTTCTGCTTGGGTCGCAAGCACAGCAAGAACAGGAATTTCATCAATCAAACGAGGAATGTCATCTCCTTCTACGGTTGTTGCCGTTAATGCTGATGAGCGGACTTCAAGATCTGCGATCGGCTCCCCAGTGTCGATTCGCTCATGCTTTTTCACAACATTAGCACCCATTTTTTTCATAACATCAAGTATACCTGTCCGTGTCGGGTTCACTCCAACATTTTCTATGTACACTTCACTCGCTTCTGTTATGGCAGTACCTGCGAGAAAAAATGCAGCCGAGGATATATCCCCAGGAACACGAATATCGCAAGCCGAGAGCTTTTGCTTTCCTTTCAAACGAACGCTTGTCCCATTTTGCTCTAGATTAACACCAAATGCTTGTAGCATCCTTTCTGTATGATCACGAGATGGTGCTGGCTCACGAACAACGGTCTCTCCGTCCGCACCTAGCCCCGCAAGCAAAACAGCTGACTTCACTTGTGCACTGGCTACAGGCGTGTCATAAACAATTCCTGATGTATTTTCACCACTTACCGCAAGTGGAGCGAATCGACCTTGCTCACGTCCATTGATCACAGCGCCCATTTGTTTCAACGGGACTGTAACTCGGTCCATCGGCCGCTTCCTAATTGAAGCATCGCCTGTTAAAACAGAATGGAACGGCCTTGAGGCCAAAATCCCTAGCATTAAACGAATCGTCGTCCCTGAGTTGCCAACATCTAATACTTCTGTAGGCTCCTTTAAACCATCATAACCGACGCCTTCAATGATTAATGCACCTTGTTCAGTTTGTTCAATCGAAACACCAAGTTCTTGAAAACATTTCACCGTTCGCTTACAATCTTCACCAAATAAAAAGCCTTCCACTGTGGTACGCCCTTCTGCTAATGCTCCGAGCATGATCGAACGATGTGAAATTGATTTGTCTCCTGGTACAGCAATTCGCCCATTTAAAGATTTTACTGTTGCTTCCATTCGTCTCTCCGTCATTCGTTACCTCCTACTGAGCTACATACGTTTCATAAAGGTGATCATTTAATGATTGCTTACCTGCTTGCAAATCAGATTCCGAGCGAAAACTTAAGCGAAGAACACCCATAATGTCTTCACGCGTTTCTATAATTCGTATATTTGTAATACTAATTCCCGCTTCTGCTAAAATCCCTGTCACATCTGAGATTACACCTGGGTGGTCAGGGACGTCAACGTATAAATCGTAAAACGCAGGTAACGCTCCTCGTTTTTTGGATGGCAACTCATCCCGATACGTCTTTGCTTGAGAAAAAAAGTCGTAAAGCGCCTTTTCATCTTCACTTTCAATCATACCTGTCACATCTCGCAGTTCCTTTTGCCAAGATTGCAACAATTCAAGCAGTATTTCTTTATTATGAACACAGATATCTCGCCACATTGTAGGTGACGAGGAAGCAATACGCGTTATATCACGAAACCCTCCCGCAGCCAGCTGTCCGACTTGCGGGTGCTCGTAAGAAATTTTTTCAACTTGACGGACTAAACTAGCCGCAATCACATGAGGAAAATGACTGATAACACCTGCTAATTGGTCATGTTCTTCAGGAAGCATCGTTAAAAAGCGTGCACGCGTCCCTTTGAGCCAATTTTGTAAACGGATTACTGCTGGAGTTGGTACTGATTGATCTGGTGTAATCACATAATAAGCATTTTCAAACAAATGCGCTTTTGCTGCAGTTACACCAGTTTTATGGGACCCTGCCATTGGGTGTCCACCAATAAACGTAACATCTTTATTCTCAAGTTTGCGCCCTTTTTCCATGATCCGCTTTTTCGTGCTACCAACGTCTGTAATGAGCGCCCCTGATTTCAGCGGCACGTGTTGCAATTGTTCAAGTATTTCCATCGTTTTAACGACAGGCGTACTTATAATGAGCAAGTCAGCGATTGCTGCTGCTTCTTCAATCGATTGCACACCTTCATCGATCACTTTTAACGATTGCGCCATAGACACACTGTCTGTATCGATATCATAACCGTAAATGTAAACGTCAGCATGCTCTTTTTTAATAGCAAGCGCAAGGGATCCGCCAATTAAACCTAGCCCGATAATCAGTACATGTTTTTTCACCGTTTTTCCTCCTAAGATGAACGCTTCTGTAGGTGATATGCATCTAATTCGTCAAGTAAACCTTGGTTTTCTTCTTCAGTACCTACAGTGACACGAATCATAGTCGGGTACCCTAGCGCTTGGCCACTTCGAACAATATAGCCTTTAGATAATAAATGTTGGAATACATCGTCTGCTGGAGCACCTACATCAAAAATAATAAAGTTCGTTTCTGATGGAAAGTATTGAAGCCCGCGCTCAACGCAATAATCCATGTATTGCTGTATGCCTCGTTGGTTTTTTTCACGACACGCGTCGATAAATGACTGATCCTTTAATGCAGCTTGGGCCGCTCGTTGCGCAATTGTTGATGTATTAAATGGTTCCCTAGCAGGGTCCATTTTTTGCACAAGTGTCGCTTGGCCAATGCCATAGCCAATTCTTAATGAAGCCAAGCCATACGCTTTTGAAAATGTTCTCGTAATGAATAAGTTTGGATATTGATCGATGAGTGGAATCGTATTAGGAAAATCATCCGCCGTAACGTATTCATAATACGCTTCGTCACTGACGACGATCGTGTCTTTCGGGACTTGCGCTAAAAAGTTTAAGAACGATTCTTCATTTACATACGTTCCTGTAGGGTTGTTCGGGTTACATACAAAAACGATTTTCGTATTTTCATCGATTTTTTCTAACATCGCAGATAAATCATGGACACCATCTTGTAAAGGGACTTCGCGTACCTCTGCTCCTTCAATGACCGCGTTATGGCGATATTGCGGAAAAGTCGGTGTTGCTGTCACAATATTATCTCCTGGTTTTAAAAATGTGCGACAAAGAATCAACAATACTTCATCTGAACCATTACCAAATAAAAGTTGACTAGGATCAACGCCTAAAAAGTGAGCGACATCTTTTTTCACAGCTTGTGCGGAACCATCAGGATATTTCGCTAAGTCAGAAATGGTTTCTTCAATCGCTCGTTTCACTTGTGGTGAAGAACCGAATGGGTTTTCATTTGATGCGAGCTTGATGACCGAAGAAAGACCAAATTCACGTTTTACTTCTTCGATAGGTTTGCCTGGTTGATATGGAGACAACCCTTCTAATGCCTTTTTCGTTTCCACTGTTTAACACCTCAATGCGTAAAAGAATCTTTCTTCTCTATCTTACGATGAAATAAGTGATTCGACAAATGCTTTAATGTTTTTAAGGCCACTTTCCATTGTGTTTTCATTGCTTAATAATTGTCGGTTTTCCTCAATAGTACGTACGATTGCACTCCCAATGATAACACCATCGGCATGCTGCCAGAATTGATCCACTTGTTCTCGGCTTGAGATTCCAAAGCCGACAGCCACTGGCACTGTACTTGTTTGTTTCACTCTTTCAATAAATTGATAGACTTCTTCATTGTAATTTGAACGTTCCCCTGTCACTCCGAGGGACGATACGAGATATACAAACCCTTCAGCCCGCTTTGTAATATATTCAATTCGGTCGTGCGATGTTGGCGCCACTAGAGAGATCATGGATAGCCCTTGCGCTTGTGCTAAAGAAGTGAACTCTTCACTTTCCTCCAATGGCAAGTCTGGAATAAGAAATGCATCAATACCTGCTCGCTTTGCTTCTTGAACAATCGCTTCTTCTCCAAATTGTAGGACTGGATTATAATAACTAAACAGCACGAGCGGAATGTCAACGCCTCTTTTTTTCACATTCGCCGCGACTTGCAGCACGTCTTTTAACGAGACACCTTGATCTAAAGCACGGGAAGCTGCACGTTGAATCACTGGGCCGTCTGCTAACGGATCGCTATAAGGTACACCTAACTCGACCGCATCTGCCCCTGACTCCGCTAACATCTCAATCACTCGCTCGGTTACTTCGAGACTTGGATCGCCAACGACGACATACGGAATAAATAATTCACTGCTTTTATTTAACAATGGTTGTTTCACTGCTTGTTTCATTATTACTCTCCCCCTAAATACGATTGAATCGTATGCACATCTTTGTCGCCTCGACCTGATAAACATACTAAAATCGAAGCACTAGATGGAAGTTGTTCCGCTCGGTCAAACGCTTTTTTTAGCGCATGGGCCGATTCTAAAGCGGGTAAAATTCCTTCTTCTTGAGCAAGCGTCTGTACCGCTTCTAATGCGTCCGCATCACTGGCTGCTTCATACTGTACTCGACCTGTTTCAAATAAATGCGCATGTTCTGGACCAATTCCTGGATAATCTAAACCTGCAGAAATTGAATGCGGTTCTACAATTTGCCCATTTTCGTCTTGCAGTAAATACATGAGTGAGCCATGCAATACACCTTTTGTCCCCTTCGTCAACGTCGCCGCATGCTCTTCGGTATGCAACCCTTTTCCTGCTGCTTCTACACCTACAAGTTTGACGTCATCTTCTAGAAACGGATGAAACATCCCGATTGCGTTACTTCCCCCACCGACACAAGCAAACACTTCATCTGGCAACTTTCCGTATTGAGCTTGAAATTGTTGTTTACTTTCTTTGCCGATGACCGTTTGGAAATCACGAACGATTTTAGGATAAGGGTGTGGTCCAACAACGGAACCGATTAAATAAAATGTATCTTCTACATTTGCAACCCAATAACGAATCGCTTCGTTTGTCGCATCTTTTAATGTTTTACTCCCACTCTTTACAGGGATGACTTCGGCACCGAGTAATTCGATTCGAAAGACATTTAACGCTTGACGTTTCATATCTTCTTCACCCATAAATACTTTACAACTTAGGCCGAAGCGAGCTGCGGCTGTCGCTGCTGCTACACCGTGTTGTCCTGCACCTGTTTCAGCAATGATTTTTGTTTTCCCCATTCGCTTTGCAAGTAATGCTTGACCGATTGCGTTATTCATTTTGTGTGCGCCTGTATGATTTAAGTCTTCACGTTTTAAATAAATGTTTGCTCCACCAATACGTTTGCTAATACGTTCAGCGTAAGTAATCGGGGTTGGGCGGCCCGAGTAATCCGTTAATTCTTTTTGCAATTGTTGTTGGAAGTCTTCTTCATTTGAGATTGTTTCATATGCTTGTGTCAATTCTTCTAGCGCAACCATTAACGTCTCAGGTACGAAACGTCCACCAAATGCGCCGTAACGTCCCTTTTGATCAGGATAAACTGTCATCACTTTTCACCTTCTCCTTCACTTCTATCATTTTCTCTTCATCTTTTTCTTCATTTGTCTCAATCCCACTCGATACATCGATACCATCCGGTTGATATGCTAATAGTTGTTCAACATTTTCTGGACGAACCCCTCCAGCAATAAAGCAAGGGACACCTAGTTCGTGAGCCTGGTTTTGGTATGTTGGTACGTACTGCCAATCAAACGTGACCCCTGTTCCTCCTACCATCCCTTTTACACTCGTGTCAATTAAAAAAGCATCTACGATTCCTTCGTATCTTTTCATTTCGTTACATACATCAGGGCCGTGGTGAATTGTCTTCCAAACCGAACAACTTAACTGACTTTTTAACTTCTCTAAGGTGACGATATTTTCCTTTCCGTGACATTGAATAATATCTAATTTTGCCACGTTTGCAATATCGATAACATAATCAACCTGTTCATCTACGAAAACACCAACAAGTTTTTGGGTGTCACGTAACGGCTTATTTTGCTGCCAGTTAGCGACCGCTTCTGCAGTTACTTGGCGCTTACTGTTTGCAAAAATAATACCGATAAATTCAATACCTAACTCTACTGAACGTTTGTAATCGTCAAAGGATCTATGACCACAATACTTCAACATTGGCTGTTTCATGATGCGAACCATTCCGGTAATGTTTTACGAGGATCATCAGCTCGCATGAGCGCTTCGCCGACAAGAACGGCATTGGCCCCACATCTAGAAACGAAATCAATGTCTGCCTTTTCATGAATACCACTTTCACTAACAAAAATAGATGACTTCGGGATATGACGAGCAAGGTTTTCTGTTTCTTGTAAACTCGTCGTAAATGTTTTTAAATCACGGTTATTGACCCCTAAAATATCTGGTTCAAATTGATCGAGCACCTTTTGTAGTTCGTCGTAACCATGTACTTCAACGAGGCAATCAAGACCAAGTATTTTCGCCTGTTCATAAAAGGACTTAAGTGTTTTTGGCTCTAAAATAGATGCAATAAGCAAAATCGCATCAGCACCGATCCGTTTACTTTCTTCAATTTGACGCTCATCAATAATGAAGTCTTTTCGTATGACTGGCAGATTGACGTGTTTTTTCACTTCTGTAAGCCTTTGGCAACTCCCTTTAAAATACGATTCGTCAGTTAGGACCGATAAGGCGTCAGCTCCCGCTTCTTGATAAGAGCGAGCAACATCTAATGCAGAAAACTGCTCCTTAATCACACCTTTGGAAGGCGAGGCTGCTTTTACTTCTGCTATCACACCTAGTGAGCGATGAGGTTCACGTAACGCTTCGAAAAAAGAGTACCCTTTCACCTCTGACTCCAACGGCATTGCGAATTGCTTCATTTCTTGTTTTTTCGTCGCAACAATGTCATCTAAAATCACGAGACTGCCTCCTTGAACTTCCTTATCATTTGTAAATGTTCGTGAACTCGGCGTTCTTTTAACGCTTTGGCGGCAAGATGAACACCTTCTGCAATCGTTTCACAACGGTCATAAACATAAAGTGCACAAGCTGCGTTTAATTTTACAATATCTATCGCTGCCTGTCGCGCTTCATGACTGAATATTCCCTCAATTAAAGATGCACTTTCTTCTGATGTGAATACTGTGCAGTCTTCAATTGATCCACGTTCAAGTCCTACATCTTCTGGTGCAATATCGTACATTGAAATTTCACCGTTTGCCAGTTCAACAATCGACGTCGGTTTAGCAATTGAACATTCATCTAAACCATCATACCCTGTTAAAAAGAGGGCACGCTTTGTTCCAAGACGCTTCGCTGCTTCCGCCATTTTTCTTGCTTCTTTAAATCCATACACGCCAACGATTTGTCGGTTGGCATTTGCTGGGTTGGTGAGAGGACCTAGCACATTGAAGATCGTTTTCACACCTAATTCTTTTCTCGCAGGCGCAACGTGCTTCATCGCTGAATGATAGATCGGTGCATATAAAAATGTCAGTCCTACACTTTCAAGCATTGCTTCTGCTTCAGGTTTTGACGCTTGGATCGGTACGCCGAGTTGTTCGAGGACATCGGCACTTCCTGTCTTTGAAGAAACACTTCTGTTTCCGTGTTTTGCAACTGGGACACCTAATGAACTAACAACGAGTGCAGCCGCTGTGGAAATGTTAAACGTATTCGAACCGTCTCCTCCTGTACCACATGTATCGAGTAAATCTGTCATATCGTGATCAATAGACAAACTTTTCTTTTTCATCGCACGAGCAAATCCTGTAATCTCATCAACTGTTTCTTCTCGGTAACGCATGATGGTTAGAAGTGAAGCGATGTGTTCATTAGACACATTTCCTTCCATCATTTGCTCCATCAATTCCTCTGCTTTCTCTTCCGACAACGTCTCCCCTTTTAGCAAGGATTCTATCATTGCTTTCACGATGAACGAACCTCCTCATTTAAGAACATCTCTTCTGCTAACTCAACAGCACGTATTAAGGCTTTCGCTTTATTTCTCGTTTCCTCCCATTCGTTTTCTGGGATGGAATCATAAACGATACCCGCACCCGCTTGCACATAACTATAGCCATCTTCTAAAATCATCGTACGAATCGCTATACACGAGTCAATCGCTCCGTTAAAACCTGCATAGGCAATCGCACCAGAATAGATGCCCCGATACGAAGGCTCTAATTGCTGAATAATCTCAATTGCACGAAGTTTCGGTGCCCCTGATACCGTACCCGCAGGATGCGCACTATACATCGCATCAAGGGGATGAATGTTTTCTTGGAGCTTTCCAGTCACTTTGGAGATTAAATGCATAACATGCGAAAACTTTCCGACTTCCATCAGTGAATCAACATTCACAGATCCATACTCCGCTACACGCCCGACATCATTCCTCGCTAAATCTACAAGCATGAAGTGTTCGGCTCGTTCTTTGTCATCTTCGATCAGTGAATCTGCCAACTCCTCGTCTTCTTGCTTGTTTTTCCCTCTAGGTCGCGTCCCTGCTATCGGATGGATTTCAACCTCACGATTTGCAGATATTTTTACAAGCCTTTCTGGTGAACTGCCAATCACATCACGTTTACCAAGGCGGATATAAAATAAATACGGTGAAGGGTTTAATTTTCGTAACACTCGATACAATTGAAAGCCCGTCACGTCCGTTTTTTTAGCAAACCGTTGCGACAGTACAGCTTGAAAGATATCCCCTTGACGAATATAATTTTTCACTTCTTCAACATTCTGTATAAATGTTTCTTTATCGCAATTAGATGTCACGCCCTCAAAAGAAACATTTAAGACGTCTGGGATCGGTGGTAAAAAAGACTGTACAGGTTGTTGTTGATGGCGCATCGTTTCAACAGTCCGTGCTAATTCTTTCTTTGCTTGTTCATACACTTCACGAGTCGAACGTTGTTCATCTATAGTCGCGTAGTATATCAACGTCAATTGTTGTTTTTTATGGTTGTAAGCAAGGATTGTTCGACAAAACATCATCATCACTTGTTGATAACTTTTCGATGCTGGCGGCATCATAACACTGTCTTCAGTATGACCAAGAGATTCAAAAGTTGCGTAACCAACCCCGCCGCCTGTAAACGGAATCTCGTTATCTAAAGGCATAGGCTTTAACTGTTCCAATGTCTTATCCCATGCTTTTGTCCACGTTTTTTCCTTAAACAACATGTCGCTTTCTTCGTTTATTAATGAAAAATAACCTTCTTGCTCTTGAATCTTGAAAAATGGGTGTAAGCCAATAAATGAGTAGTTTGACCAAGGAGATAGTGGGTCTTCACTTTCTAATATAAAACAAGCTTCCTCATCAAAAGCCGAAAACATTTCAACTGGTGTCATCGTATCAACGAAAACATTGGCAACAACTGGAATCGTCCGATGATTTTTTGTCGCTTTTGCAAAGGTTTCAAAAGTCGTTTCGATCATTGGGAAATCACCTCACCGATGGAGGTGAAGGAGGATAGGGTTATTGAGGGGGTAAAAAAATATACGGACACAAAAAACCTATAGCTCAGTTATGCTATAGGTGGTAAAACGAAATTGAATATACGTCTCCCCTATGCTCAACTCAACTCTGCTCATCCTCAACTTCACTCATCTCATATTTTAAAAACACAAAAACTATACTCTTCAACTCTGCTAAACTAATCTTATCAGTATCTTAACGCTTTTTCATTTCATTTGTCAATGATAAGTCTGGCCTTAATGATGTAGCTTCTCGATGATAAATATGGTGGATTTCATCTTGATTTTTCTCAGTATTCGTTACCATCATGACACGAATGCAGCGTGACAAGCTATTCGGTACAGGAATTTCTTGCGAGCACATCACAGGGACGTGACGAAACCCTTCAAAATCACGAATTGCACTTGCAGGAAACGCCGCATCTAAATCATTCGTTACGGTAAAAATAACGTGAGAAATGTCTTCAGGTTCAACATGATTACGCTCAATCATTTCTTGTAACAATATTCTACTCGCCGTTAAAATGTCTCCCTTTTGATTTACTTCGACCGTCGTTGCACCTCGTATTCCCCGTTGCATTCCTAGACCTCCTCAAGTTCTTCTTTTAAAATATTTTCAATGAAAGTAGAATCTACTTTTACTAAATTCGGAACGCCCAAAGAAGGTAATAGAACCATACGAATATCCGATTGTAAGGATTTCTTATCACGCTTCATCCGTTCTATAAGGGATCTCGAATCACATGAAGCTGGAATACGAACGGAAAACCCTAAACTTTTCATATCTTCACACCATGAGTTAGAAGCTAAATCAACTTCATAATAATGTTCACTCACCTTTAACGCAACCATCATCCCGATCATTACAGCCTCTCCATGCGTGATTTCTCCGTAGCCAAGCTCTGCTTCTATCGCATGACCTACTGTGTGACCAAAATTGAGAAACGCGCGCTCCCCTTTTTCTTTTTCATCTCTTTCAACAATTTGCCTTTTTACATCAATTGACGTATATAAAATATTTTCGATCGACTCTGCATTTATATCACCAATTGGAGTAGAAACCGTGCGCTTAACACTCTGTAATAGTTTCGTATTTTGTATAAAGCCATGCTTAATCACTTCTGCCATACCAGAACGCCATTCGTGTTCTGGTAGGGTTTTTAATGTCGTGACATCATAAATAACAGCTGCTGGCTGATAAAAAGCACCGATCATGTTTTTTCCTTCGGAATGATTAATACCTGTTTTCCCTCCGACACTACTATCATGAGCTAGCAACGTCGTCGGAATTTGAATGTAGGGAACACCTCGTAAGTACGTCGCTGCTGTAAATCCAGCAAGGTCACCAACGACTCCACCCCCGAGTGCAATAATGACTGTTGAACGGTCAAACCCTTGTTTTAAAGCATATGTTAAAAGGCGCTCATACGTAACAAAACTTTTCGATGCTTCACCAGCTTCAACGACCATATAGTCCGTTTGCGCATACTGTTCTAGTTGACTTTGTAACCGGTCTAAATAGCGTTTGGCAACATTTGTATCTGTAATAATAAAAAATGACGATGGTGATAATTGTTTCACAAGCCCATCCCATACTTGATTTGATTGCAATAGGTTCGAGCCAATATGAATCGGATACCGAAACGTATCGCTTTCAACCATTAACGTTTGCATTAGAACGTCCTCGCTTTTTCAAGATATTGTTCATATGCTTTTTGAATGTCAAATAACGAATCAGATCCAAACTTTTCAAGAAATGCTTCTGCTAATGCCCAAGCTACGACCGCTTCACAAACGACAGCAGCTGCTGGTACAGCGCAACTATCTGAACGTTCTATACTGGCATTAAACGGCTCTTTGGTTTCAATATCAACACTTTGAAGAGGTTTATACAAGGTAGGAATTGGCTTCATCGCCCCTTTAACGACAACCGGCATTCCGTTTGTCATACCGCCTTCAAAACCACCGAGACGATTTGTACGCCGAGCATACCCTTGATTTGGATCATAAATGATTTCATCATGAACTTCGCTACCGTTTTTCCTTGCTGCTTCAAAACCAATTCCAATTTCTACACCTTTAAATGCATTAATACTCATAACCGCTTGTGCTAGTTTTGCATCTAACTTACGATCATAATGAACATGAGTACCTAACCCTATCGGAAGACCTTCTGCTCTAGCTTCAACAACACCGCCGATTGAATCACCCGCGTTTTTCGCCTCATCAATGGCTCGTTTCATTTCTTCTTCAACTGATTCGTCATAACAGCGAACCTCTGATGATTCCGTTTTTGAGCGAAGTTCTGCATTACTTATATTTTCAGGTACCTTCGCTCGAATGTCACCAATTTCCTGTACATGACCTAAAACATCTATCGAAAAATGACGAAGAACCGCTTTTGCAACCGCTCCAGCAGCAACACGTGCTGTTGTCTCTCGCGCTGATGAGCGCTCTAAGACGTTTCTCATGTCTCTATGATCGTATTTGATTGCCCCGTTTAAATCTGCATGACCTGGGCGTGGCCTTTGAATTTGACGCTTCATTTCAGTTTCTTCATTTGGGTCGAGTGGTTCAGCCCCCATAATTTTTTGCCAATGTGTCCAGTCTTTATTTTCTACGACTAGCGTAATTGGTGCTCCAGTCGTTTTTCCGTGGCGAACACCACTTACGATACTGGCTTGGTCTTTTTCAATTTGCATTCGGCGACCTCGACCATAGCCTTTTTGTCGTCTCGCTAAATGTTCATTTATATCCTCTGCTTTTAATTCTATTTGGCTAGGTACACCTTCGATAATAACTGTTAATTGTGGGCCGTGCGATTCTCCAGATGTCATATATCTCATGATTTGAACCTCCATTCTTTAACGCTTTTATGCACTAAATAGACGATAAGCTTATCGTCTATTTTCGATGATATTCTATAATTTTTCAAGGGGAAATGTCCGAAAACTCAGTATTTATTTCAAAATAGAAGGAGCCTTCTGCTAGACTTTCTAATAGCGAAAGCACCTTGAATACGAGCGACAGAAGCTTTTCAACTAATCAATCTTCTTGTAAAAAAATGTGTCCTCTGTTTCGAATCCATACCGTGAAGGATTAAATATTTGTTCTGTGCTTCCGACAAAAAACGTACCGCCCGTACGTAGCGATTGATTAAATTTATGATACAACTGATCTTTAGCTTCTTCTGTAAAGTAAATAAGAACATTTCTGCAGATGATTAAATCAAAACCTGTTTCAAACCGATCAGACAGTAGATTATGTTTTCGAAATGTGACGGTCTTTTTTAAGTCATCACTCACTCGATAACCTGAACCTTCTTTTTTCATAAAAGTATCCATCATTGGCTTGGGTACTTCTTTCACAGAGCTCTCTGGATAAAAGCCGTTACGGGCTCGTTCAAGAATCGATTCATCAATATCTGTTGCAAGTACGTGAATATTTTTTAGAGGTAAAAACTTAGACAAAACCATCGAAATTGTATAAGGTTCTTCACCTGTTGAACAAGCGGCACTCCATACTTTCAGTTTCCTATTTTCATGATATAAGCGGGGTAAAATCTGTTCTTCTAGCACATGCCAGCGTTTTGGGTTACGATAAAACTCTGACACATTGATCGTCATACGTTGCAAAAATTCTTCATATAACTCCTTATCTTCAGATAATGCTTGAAAATACTTGCGAAAATCGTTGTACCCTCTTTTTTCTCTTAAAGATGTAAGACGTCTTTTCATTTGCGCTTCTTTATATTGAGATAAATCGATACCTGTTTTTTTGTTTATATCTTCAATAAACTGTTCATAATCATTCATTCGTTTCTCCCTCTCCACATTGCAATCTCGCTTGTATCACTTGTTTACTTTTTACCATATTTTTATTGATGCCGCTAGCCTTTATTTCTCGTAAACAAAAAAACAACCAAGAAAGCTGACCACATCAGTGATCAGCTACTTCTTGGTTACAACCATTCACTTATGGACTTGTCATAGGAAACTAACTCTTTCTCATCAAAAAACAAACCGATTTCACGAGCTGCACTTTCAGGGGAGTCGGACCCATGAATAATATTTTTGCTCACTTGTTGACCAAAATCCCCGCGAATTGTGCCTGGCGATGCTTCTTGAGGATTAGTAGCCCCCATCATTTCCCGCGCACCTGCAATGGCACCTTCCCCTTCCCATACCATTGCAAATACAGGACCAGATGTAATAAAAGAAACGAGCTCGTTATAAAACGGACGTTCCTTATGTTCTTCATAATGTGTTTCAGCTAGACTTTGCTCAATCGTCATGAGCTTTGCGGCAACGAGTTGGTATCCTTTGTCCTCAAATCGTTGCACAATGGATCCTATTAAATTTCTTTGTACACCATCAGGTTTCACCATAAGAAACGTTCGTTCCATATTACCCCTCCTATGTAATCGCTTGCAATCAATCCTTTTAGAGTATAGCAAATTTTCCGAATACAGGCAAACTTGTCTCCTAAAAAATGATAAAATAAATAAAAGACAGCCTATAACGCTGTCTTCGTTTCAGGAATTTCTTTTTTCAATGTATTCGCCAATTTGTCGCAACGATTTTTTTGCTCGTGTATTAGGAAGTTGTTCTAATGCCAAAAATGCTTTTTGTAAATATTGACGCGCAAGTTTTTGCGAATCTGCAATTGCCCCATTCTGTTTCACACGGGCAATGACGTCGTCAATTGGCAGATGATTGCCATATGGATGACGAAAATGTTCGCTGATCCACTGTTTCAGCGTATCATCACGCCTCATTCCATAAAGCGCAGGTAAAGTTAAGTTCCCTTGTTGTAAATCACTTCCAGCCGGCTTTCCTAATTCCTTTTCCGTTCCAATAAAGTCAAGAATATCATCGGTTACTTGGTACGCCATACCAACATAATAACCGAACCAATAAAGCTGTTTTTGTACATTTGGTTTAGCTTCTGCAACAACGGCTCCAAGTTGACAACTAACAGCAATAAGTAAAGCCGTTTTACGTTTAATCCGACGTAAATACTTCCGTAAATCTTGTTCTTCATTATACTGATCGCGAATTTGTTCTACTTCACCAATACTCATTTCTTTCATAGCATTAGCGAGGATTAGATGTACTTCTGATTGTTCACAATATGTGGCCATTTCGATCGCACGAGCAAAAATGTAATCGCCACTGTACATAGCTACTCGATTATCCCACTTCGCTTTGACTGTCTCTTTTCCGCGCCTTAAGTCGGCATCGTCAATGACATCATCGTGCACGAGCGAGGCCATGTGAATAAGTTCTAATGGAACGGCTATTTGTTGAATACGATTTAAATCATAGTTGCCAAACTGAGCAGACAGCAACACAAAAACTGGACGAATTCGTTTTCCACCTGCTTTTAATAAATGGGTAGAAGCATCTCGTAAAACAGGATGCTCAGCTTCAATTGTTTTTTCTAATGCTTGTTCGATTTTTCCGATATCAGAACGTAAATGCCAATAAATCTCGGTTAGTTTCATCTTGTCCACCTTGTTCTATACAGAATGACATTGATCTATAGGAGTCCAGATTGATATGTTCTTAACTGGTTTTGGTAATAAACCTAGATCATAAGCTAAATCATAATAGTATTGTAAACCTGCTAAATGAGTTGGTGTCAAATCATGGTTCAAGCCTGTGAAATAATTGCGCCAAAAAGCTCGTTCCCCTCCATGTAACATTTGAATGGAGCGAATCATTTCCTGATAATCATCTTCTATAACGAGTGATTTACTTTTTGTGAATTCACGCCATAGGTCTTGAATGACTTCCTCATGAGTCTGCAAAATATTTTTGTGCACTGCAAATACGGCATACGTCATCGGAAATCCCGTTAACGAATTCCAACGCTCTCCTAAATCATAACAGAAATCATGAGCTCTTTTATTCCAAGAAGCGTGGATTGCATCATCACCGATTAATAAACAAGCATCATAATTTGCCATCATTTCATCATAATTTGGCTTTTCCGTTTGAAAATGAACATCCAAATCATAAAACTTTAGCAAAATAATTTTCAATAAGTTAACTGATGTTGCTGAACTCGAAGTTAGTGCAATTGATTTACCTTCCAATTGTTCAATTGGATATTTGGAAAACAAAAATATCGACCCTACTTCACGACGAGAAGAAACGGACAGATCAGGTAGGAGCTGATAAGTGTCTGCATTTTCACCATAAGCAAACGAAGATATCCCCCCGACATGAACCTCCCCTTGAGACATTTTTTCATTCAATCGTGCCGGTATTTGAGGTACGAATGTACAACCTTGTTGTTGCAAATATTCACGATTAATGTAATAAAAGAGCGGTATGATGTTCGTGTAAGAAATCTCACCAATAATTACGGACATCGCTAGTCCCCCCAGCGTTTAAAAAGATGGTGATTAACATTAAGTTGGTCAAGCACTTTCCCGACGACGAAATCAACAAGGTCGTCCAGCGTCTCAGGGCGTTGATAAAAGCCGGGCATCGCCGGAACTACTTGAGCTCCTACTCGGCTTAATTTTGCCATGTTCTCTAAATGAATTTCATTTAATGGTGTCTCTCTTGGAACAATGATTAATGGACGCTTTTCTTTTAACATCACATCAGCAGTGCGTTCTAATAAATTACTAGATGTCCCTTGTGCGAGTTTCGATAAAGTCCCCATTGAACAAGGGGCAATAATCATTCCATCATTTTTATAGGATCCACTAGCAATTGGTGCAGAGAAATCTTGAAGCGTATGGTAGGACCAGCCTTCGCCATAATCTGAAAATAAAGATTGTAAACACAGGTTTCGATCCGTTGTATCTAAAGCAAGTTCTTGTTCAAACACTTGCCAACCAGCTTCACTAATGACTACGTGTACACGGTGATTGGCTTCTAACATTGATTGAATGATTCTCACACCATAAGTAGCCCCGCTAGCACCTGTGATTCCTACGGTATATATTGGTTGTCGGTTCATAGTAGCAAATCTCCAATCGTAAAAGCTAACATGACAAGGCTGATAATGCCATTCATTGTAAAGAAGGCCTTATTTACATTCGACAAATCCTCTGCTGAGACAAGAGAATGTTCATAGACCATAACTGCCCCAGCAATGAGTGCCCCTATTAAATAAATCCACCCTAGTGGTGTAACGGTTGCTAGTAACAAAAGTGCAAAAAAACTAATGACGTGAAAAACTCTCGCAATGATTAAAGAGCGAGCAATACCAAATTGACTCGGAATCGAGTGTAGTTTAACTTCACGGTCATAACCTGCATCTTGTGTTGCATAAATGATATCAAAACCTGCTATCCAAAACGCAACAATGACGAATAATATAAATGCATCTAGCGTGAGGGTCCCAGTAGTCGCTACCCATCCACCAAGTGGAGCAATACCAATTGTTGCCCCTAAAAATAAATGACAAGCCCATGTGAAGCGTTTCGTATAAGAATAAAAAACAAGAAAAAAGACAGCGATCGGTAACAGGTAAACGGACAACATATTTAATTGAAAAGCTGAAAAGAATAAAACGATGAACGAAACAACAATAAATAATAGCGCCTCAGCTTTTGAGATTAATTTTGCAGGAATTGCACGATCACTTGTTCTTGGATTCATCTCGTCAATTTTCGCATCTATTACACGATTTAACGACATAGCCGCGCTTCTACCACCAATCATTGCTAACGTAATCCATAGCCATTGTTCCCAAGAGGGCCATTGACCTTCTACTGTTAAACTTCCAAGAGCCGCACCTAAAAACGCGAAAGGTAAGGCAAAGATCGTATGTTCAAATTTTATCATTTCCAAAATAATCTTTAATTTTCGCATCGCCAACGACCTTTCTAGCAATATTCAATCTTCGTATTACAATCTAGCTATGTTTATTTATAGGCAAAATGAGCAGCAGCTGCTCCTCCCGAATAAGACTTATACGTACACGTTTTAAAACCTGACTTTAGAAACCAGGATTTCAGTTCTTTTTTTCCCGGAAAACTCACCGTTGACTCCTGTAACCACGAGTATTCCTCATATCGTTTTGCAAAGAGCTTTCCAAATAAAGGCATGATATAGCGAAAATAGAATGAAAAAATTTGTTTGTATACAGGAATGGTTGGATGTGATGTCTCTAGACAAACGACAAGACCTCCTGGCTTAACGACCCGACGCATTTCTTTGAGGGTCTGCATATAATCCGGTACATTTCGTAATCCGAACCCGATTGTTACGTAATCAAAGTAATTATCAGGATAAGGTAAGTCCATAGCATTTCCGTGAGTGAGCGTAACATGACTTAGCTGTGCTTCATCAACTTTGGCTTGTCCTACTTTTAACATATTTTCACTGAAATCAAGACCGTGTACTTCTCCACTAGCACTAGTTGCCTCTGCTAATGCAATTGTCCAGTCTGCCGTTCCACAGCAAACATCGAGTGCTTTAGCGCCATTTTCTACCGACATACGTTTCATCGTATCCTTTCTCCAAGCACGATGACGTTGAAAACTAATAATTGCATTCATTTTATCGTATTGATCGTAAATTGATTCAAACACTTGATGTACGCGTTCTTCTTTTGTTTGACCACTCATCTATTTACCCTTCTTTCACTAAGTAATGGGAATTAACTTCTGACGAATCAAGAAGCTCTTCTACCCTAGACGAAATATATTGTTGATATGCTCCTAGTGTTCCATCAAGCAAATTGGATTTTGTACGTTCAATATGACTATCAATCTTAGACATGATTAATTGCTCAGAACGTATATTTCCCTCTTTACCCATCGCTGTATAATACTTGAGAAAAGGAGAGTCTTTAGTTCCACGCAAGTATGAGTTTCGTTCATATACAAGTCTTTTAAATAGAAAAAAGTGGTCGCATGCCAACGTCGGTTCCTTAACATGGAAAAAATGTTTAACATTCCTAACAATAGCTGTGTCAATTGTGTTAACATTTAACAGTAATTCAGACCAATCTAAAATTTCTTTTTTATGATAAACGTTCATTTTGGCTTCGTTTATATCTTGTATAGCCTTGGCTAATACACGTATGAAACTCACTTCACCCTGCTTCGCTAATATTAAGTAGTATAAACTACTATAATAATCGCCTGCCAACACCGTTAACTGACGAGCTTTTCGTAAATCATCTTGGTCCATTTGATCGGTTGTTATTTTCTCGTGAGTATCAAGAGCTGCTTGCACAAGAATGGAAGTTAATATATAGGAATGGCGTTGTTTGGGGGATATCGACTGTTCTTTTAGCATGAACAATAAAAATACAAGTTGATCATCATCAATCGATGCACTTGTGATATACTTCGATAAATATTCATATTTAATCATTTCAAAAAAAGATTCTTTTAGCTCATTTATTTCTTTTAAAAAATCGCTCGACATAATCATTTGTCAATCCCCCAACAAAAAATAGTCACGATGAAACGAATTATCATCTCAACTTTTGTTACATTCACTCGAAAGTTATATCTAGTATACCATAGCATCAAACGAACGATAAAGCTGAATTCACGGTTATGATAAAAAATAAAAGATACAATAATTGCCAACAGTACGTTGCTTTAGGATCTATAAAAAGGAGTGAATGTCAATGAACTAAAACCTATGAAAATAAAAGAGGTATCTATAGGATGATGATTCAAAAGTAAAGAAAGGGCCAACCCGTCACATGTAGGATAGCCCCTTGTTGAAAACGGTTATTCAACATCACTTTCAGTTTTCATTTCACCGTGATTCGTTTGGATCACAGCTTTTCCACGTACTTTCATCGCAGATGTGTGTTCTGTGAACTGCGCAATCATCACTTCACCTTCATCAAGCTTTTCGGAATGGTGAAAGCGTGTGTCAGACCCTCTTGTCAATCCAATCACATTGACCCCATTTTCTTCTGCTTTAATAACGATAAAATCATTTGATTGTGCCACCTTAACTTCACCACCTTGTTTATAAGATCATTTTAGCTTTTCATAGATTAAGCTCGTGACGAATGAATAAGCGACATGACTTCCGCTCTAGCTGCTTCATTTCTTGAAAAGGCGCCTCTAACAGCTGAAGTAACGGTTTGAGAGCCCGGCTTTTTCACACCACGCATCGTCATACACATATGTTCAGCTTCTACAACTACAATTACACCTAAAGGCTCCAACGTCTCAACGATACTGTCTGCAACTGTCGAAGTGATTCTCTCTTGTAGTTGTGGTCTACTTGTTACCGCTTCTACAGCACGAGCTAATTTACTCAATCCTGTCACCTTTCCACCTTTCGGAATGTAGCCAATATGCGCATGTCCAAAGAAAGGAACGAGGTGATGTTCGCACATTGAATAAAACGGGATGTCTTTTACGAGCACAAGCTCTTCATGATCCTCACCAAAAACGGTAGCAAAATGTTCTTTAGGGTCTTCATTCATACCTGAGAAAACTTCCTCATACATTCGTGCTACCCTTTTAGGCGTATCTAATAACCCCTCTCGCCCAGGGTCTTCCCCGATTGCTTCTAATATCATAGTAACTGCTGTTTGTATTTTTTCGTGATCGACGTGGCTCATTTAAAACGCCTCCTACTGCTCTGAAGATTATGGAAAGTCTAGCATAGTATATGTAAAACAATCAAGAAATCGAGAAGTAGCTAATGAAATATAAACTAGAAAAGCTTTTTTAACAATACTCATAAAAAGAAGAACCACTTATGACAGTGGTTCTCCTCTCCTAAGCCCCTATGTAAGTTACTTAACGGCATCTTTGAGGGCTTTACCAGGTTTAAATGCTGGCACTTTGCTTGCCGGGATTTCAATTTCTTCACCTGTTTGTGGGTTACGACCTTTACGAGAAGAACGTTCACGTACTTCAAAGTTACCGAACCCGATTAGTTGAACTTTGTCCCCTTTAGTTAAGGAGTCAGTGATTACATCAAATACAGCATCTACTGCACTTGTTGCGTCCTTTTTGGAAAGGTCTGCTTGTTCTGCAACTGCATTGATAAGTTCTGTTTTATTCATTCGATTCACCTCCTCCCAAAAATTCATCGCTAATATTCCTTGTCTTACACAAAAAGGAATCTTTTATACGTTTTGCCCCACAAATCGTGGTTAACAACGCTTATGGTAAAGGAAAATCCGCAACAATTCAACAATTTTTGTTGAATTTCGCATGAATTATACTAATAATCTTTTTATGTTAATGGAAGAGTACCATGTAAAGAAGGATTATGAAAGGGTTATGCTTCATATTTTGAAGAAGATTTGATGATAAATGAGGGATTTTCAAAATCAAAATGATATTTTCGTTGTATATTTTTTATCGACTCTTTTTGTCGCAAGATTCTCACAAATGACATCCAACGACGTAGGAAAGATGATAAAAAAGAGGGATTTACAAAACGACAAACATAAAGGCTTTTTTCTAAAAGAAAACAACAATGTTTACGAAAAGAGGCAAAACAAAAAAGACCTGTTTTTGTTACAATCATCCATCTTTCTTTTGAAAAGATGAATAATTGTAACAGTTGACAGGCCTCATAAATGAACACTTATAGGATAATGGCTATCAAACCACCTGAACCTTCGTTGATGATACGTTCCAATGTTTCTTTCAATTTATAGCGTGCATTTTCTGGCATTAATGACAACTTAGCTGAAATGCCTTCTCGCACGATCGAGTCAAGAGAGCGGCCGAAAATATCTGATTCCCAAATCGATAGAGGGTTCTCCTCAAAGTCCTGCATCAAATAACGCACAAGCTCTTCACTCTGCTTTTCAGTACCAATAATTGGCGCAAATTCAGATTCTACATCTACCTTAATCATATGAATTGAAGGAGCTACTGCTTTTAAGCGTACACCAAATCGTGAGCCTTGGCGAATAATCTCAGGCTCATCCAAGCTCATATCCGTCAATTGCGGGGCTGCGATTCCATATCCCGTTTGTTTGACCATTGTCAGTGCATCTGCGACTTGATCATACTCCGCTTTTGCGTACGATAAGTCTTGCATTAATTCTAGCAAATGATCTTTACCACGAATCTCAACACCAACAACTTCTTTTAAAATTTGGTCATATAAATCATCTGGTGCATGCAAATCAATTTCGGCGACGCCTTGCCCCATTTCAATGCCAGCTAAATTGGCATGTTCAATAAACTCATATTCACTAAAATGACCGACGACACGATCAACATCTCGCAACCGTTTAATATCTTGCACTGTCGCTTGCACAGCTTCCTCATAGTTGTTTCTTAGCCAATGGTCTTCTCTAAGTACCATAACCCAGCTTGGAAGGTTCACATTGACTTCATGGACAGGAAATTCAAACAATACCTCTCTCATAACGGTGTTTATATCTTGGTCGGTCATACTTTCAATATTCATCGAAATTGCTGGTACGTCATGTTCTTCTTCTAAATTATGACGTAGCGCTTCAGTATCAGGGTGTTGTGGATGAACACTGTTTACGAGAACGATAAACGGTTTACCAACCTCTTTTAATTCGTCAATAACCCGTTGCTCTGATTCTTCATAATCTTGACGACCAATTTCTCCAATCGATCCGTCTGTTGTAATCACAACACCTAGTGTTGAATGTTCTTGGATGACTTTTCTCGTGCCGATTTCTGCGGCCTCTTGAAACGGTATCGCTTCTTCATACCAAGGTGTTTGAATCATGCGTGGTCCGTTCTCATCTTCATACCCTTTTGCACCTGGTACGGCATAACCAACACAATCGACAACTCGAACGTTGACATCAAGCCCTTCATCCACATGAAGTGATACTGCTTGGTTTGGAATGAACTTTGGTTCCGTTGTCATAATTTGTTTACCCGCTGCACTTTGTGGCAATTCATCTTGTGCACGAGCGCGATCACCTTCATCTTCAATATTCGGGATTACTGCGAGTTCCATGAATTTTTTAATAAACGTCGATTTCCCTGTACGAACCGACCCTACAACCCCTAAGTAAATATCGCCTCCTGTACGTTCAGCGATATCTTTAAATATATCTACTTTCTCCACGTGATCCCCTCCGATCGTTTCTATAATGTCAAGTCTGCACTATCGACGATGTAGCACGGCCTGTCATAATCACTACCAATATATGACGCTGTCCAATAATTATGACCCAAAACTTAAACACCTTCATATTTCATAATTAAAAAGTTTTATTGATTATTGATAGGTCAATTGCATCACCTTCTTCAACGTAACCACCACCGCTTCTTGCGAGCATAACGAGCGGTAGGATCACATGATCAAGCCGACGTCAGCCTATATTCACTAAAAAGTCTCCATTCTCTCGTTATGTATATGGAGAATGGAGACTTTATAGAACTTTTAATCCTTGATATTATTGGAAAAATTTAATTTCGCCATCTTCGAATGTATACGAAAGCGAATAAACAGGAACAAACGGAGACGATTCTATAAGAAGCTTACGGAGATCTGTTTCATTTGAGGCTGCTCCTTCAAGTTCAGCGTCCTTAAAGGTTTGCTGTAAATCGATTTCATAATCAATCACAACATTGCCATCTTGATGGATGCGTAAAGGAAGTTGATGATTTGGGTTGTATGGACTTTCAACTGTCGGTTCTGAATCATATTGGATCTCTTCATAATCGATTGAAAAGACGCCATTTCCTACCGGTTCATCAAATGGAATAAAACGATGATCAGCCCTATATTGATTTACACGACGTTGAACTTCACGAACTTGATCTACTATTCTTAAATCTAACAATTTTACTTCTGGATCTGTTTCAACGTTTACAAGAACATACTGAAATACGCCGCCATTTTCGAAAGAATTGCCGGGGGGATCTTGCATATACGTTGGCACCAGTTGTCCAAAATCTACAAGATAACGTTGGTACAATGACGTATCTTTGTCAAAGTTTCTGATCGGTAAAACACCCTGATCCTCTTGGAATTGGTTCACAGCCATCTGAACAGATTGTAATTGGTCATCATATGGTACTTGATTTTCAGCACGCTCTTGTTCTGGAAACAAACAACCACTCAGTATAAGTAACAATAAAAATAAAAGAGCTATACGCATATCTCACTAATCCCCCTACTTTCTATCAACCAAATCATTTAATCAACAGGACCACTGAAGACGATAATAAATACGATAAAACCAGCGACTATCATACTGATAAACGATAGACTGAGTAACATTTTTTGTATAATCCCGGACAATTTTTCTCTTGCAAAAATGGTCACAATTACGGAAAGAAACATTAGTGCAATACCAATAAAAGAAATCCACATTTTCGTCATTCCATCGTCCAATTTTCTCCCTCCAATGCCTGTCTTATTAAGCTTGATTTATTATAGCACATACAACATTCGCGTTCACGTTTCCTGCATTAGCAACATAGCCATATCGTTTAAAACAAATTGGCTGTTTTCTAAAAGATTGTTGCTTTTTAAGTATTAGTTCACACTCGGATTCGCTACAGGTGGAAGTTGGTGATTTGGACCTCAGGTGAATATGGCTCGTGGCTCGCGGACATACGTCCCGTTATTTCAGCCAAATATGCCATTTTAGGGGACGGACTATGTTCCGTTAATGCTCTCTTTTGCAGGCAATGAAGGCGATTTGTTGCAAATAGCAGAATTCATGTCCGTGACAAGCTCAAAAACAGCCTTTTTCAAGCAAATAACGGAATCAATGTCCAGAGCAAGCGACTCAGTGGATGTGACCGCATTTAGCGAACCTGGAGTCGCAACTTTTCGTTTATCCGCGATTATCAGAAACAACAGAGTTTACGAAAAGAGCTAACAAAAAAAAGTTGAAGAAAAGAAAACTTTTCTTCAACGATAATAGACTAAATACTGCCAAGGGGCATAGGTGAATTACAGCCCTTTTTTGTCGACGATTCAAAATTATTATATGCACTGTCCACCAGGAACGAAGCACACAACGGCCTACTTACCGCTGATTTTTGTCAAAAATATGCGATAACATCGAAAAGTCTTGGGGCACCTCACGATTCATAATCGCATTCACGAGTTCGTCCTCTTGCCTCCGATCAACATCGACACATGCAACGTCTGCAACTTGCGCAATTAATTGCCGAATATGTCCTTCATCACCTAAATCTGTTTCACTCACCAACTGTGCTAGGTGCAGTAAATCTACTTCATCAACATCTGTCATCTGACCAAGGTAATCGTTCAACGTCGGCTTTGCCACGTCATGCCCTCCCTCATACATTGTTTTCACAATAATATATGCAGGGCAAACGCGGATGTGAGAGACACCATTACAATTGTCCGTAACTCGTATCGAAAGTAGGCTCTTCTACTTCTTGTTTTTTAACACGTACCATTAATTGCTGCACTGCATCCTCTGGTGTTTTATCGTGAAATAAAACGTCATATAATTCGCTTGTAATCGGCATCTCTACTTTTTCTTGGTCCGCAAGTTGCTTGGCCGCTTTCGTTGTTCGTATCCCTTCAACAACCATCCCCATCTCTTCAAGAACGTCATCAACGGACATTCCTTGACCTATGAGTTGACCTGCACGCCAATTTCGGCTATGTACACTTGTGCAAGTCACAATTAAGTCACCTAATCCACTTAGGCCAGCAAATGTGAGTGGATTGGCGCCCATCTTTGTACCCAGACGGGATATTTCTGCCAACCCTCTTGTCATCAAAGCAGCTTTAGCATTATCTCCATAACCTAAACCATTTGTTAGTCCTGATGCCAGTGCAATAATATTTTTCAAAGCTCCACCTAATTCCACGCCAATCATATCAGAATTCGTATAAACGCGAAAAGAAGCGTTCATAAACAGATCTTGGACGCGTTTGGCCGCCTCTTGATCATTTGAGGAACTCGTTACTGTCGTAGGTTGCCTTAAACTGACTTCTTCCGCATGACTTGGTCCAGAAAGAGCAACGATCGCCTCAACAATGTTTTGTGGTAATTCTTCGGCCATCATTTCTGAAATTCTTAGTGAAGAACCTGGTTCTACCCCCTTTGACGCATGTACAAATGTAACAGGGGATTGGATATATTGACTAATCTCTTGGCAAACTGGACGTACCGCTTTTGTCGGCACAACGAAAATGACCGTATCTACTCCAGTCACGACTTCACTTAAGTCTGTAGATGCATGAACTTTTTCAGGAATCTCTATTTCCTCGTTTAAGTATTTTTCATTCTTTCGGTTCAAATTAATGTCATCAACAACGTCTTGTGAACGTCCCCAAAGACGCACATCATGACCATTATCTGCTAGTACAACCGACAACGCTGTTCCCCAACTTCCCGAACCTAAGACTGCAACCGGGCGTTGCTTCACATTCATCACCTCTTCACATAGCTTTCTGACCGATTTTACTTTCCGTTCCTTTAAGGAGCCTTTGAATATTTTCGCGATGTCGCCAAATTGAGAGGGCGGCGATCGCAAGGAGAATATAACGGTACGCACTTGGGTAGTCAAAAGTTGTACTAAATGTCCATACCAACAATGGTGTTATTAATATAAATAATAGCGAACCTAAAGAAACATACCTAGTAAATATAATGCTTAGGATTGCAATGCTTCCAGCAAATAGTGCAGGCAAAAAAACTAAAGTTGCTAATACGCCAATCGTCGTTGCAACACCTTTACCACCTTTGAATTTGTAAAAAACAGGCCAATTATGCCCAACGATCGCAGCTAAACCACTCAAACTAACGATCAATGGGTCTTGTGTGGCCCACTGCGCAATCAATATTGCAACAATACCTTTAGCACAATCTAATGCTAGGACCGTAATTGCAGGACCGACTCCTAACACACGTAATGTATTCGTCGCTCCTGCATTACCACTCCCATGCTGACGTATATCAACTTGTTTTAATTTTTTTGCAATCAAATAGCTAAAGCTAACTGACCCTAACAAATAACCGATAAGAACCAGTATGAAAACTTCTAACACAATCCATCCCCCCTTTCCTAATCTCTTTTCGTTTAGTCATTTTTCTTTCGTGCGAAAATGCGAATAGGTGTCCCTTCAAAGTCGAATGTTTCTCTAATTTGATTTTCGATAAAACGTTCGTATGAAAAGTGTAACAATTCAGGTTCATTCACGAATAAAACGAACGTCGGGGGACCAACTGCAACTTGTGTCGCATATTTAATGCGCAAGCGATGTCCTCGGTGGTCCGTTGGTGTTGGATTCATCGTCACTGCATCGACGATCAAATCGTTTAACACATTCGTCGGCACACGCATATTATGACGCTCGCTCACTTCTTTTACTGTAGGCAAAACATGTTGAACACGTTGTTTCGTTTTTGCCGATAAGAAAAGAATCGGTGCGTAGTTTAGAAATTGGAACGATTCTCTCACTTCTTTTTCAAACCGTTTCATCGTCTTATCATCTTTTTCAACCGCATCCCATTTGTTAACGACAATGATCACTGCTCGTCCGGCCTCATGTGCGTAACCAGCAATCTTTTTATCTTGCTCAATGATGCCTTCATAACCATCTATGACAACAAGGACAACATCAGATCGGTCAATCGCCTTTAAAGCACGTAACACACTATATTTTTCTGTCGTTTCATAGACCTTCCCACGTTTTCTCATCCCTGCAGTATCTATTAAAACATAGTCTTGGTCATCACGAGTAAATGGCGTATCTACAGCATCACGTGTTGTTCCTGGTACATTGCTGACGATGACCCGCTCTTCTCCTAACAACGTATTAACAAGTGATGATTTACCAACGTTCGGTCGGCCAATGACACTCATTTTAATCGTATCTGCATCATAATCATCTTCAATGTCTTGAGGTACTGATGAATGTACTTCATCAAGCATATCCCCAAGGCCTCGCCCATGAGCACCAGAGATCGCGAATACTTCACCAAGACCTAAACTATAGAAGTCATAGGTTCTCTCGAGCATCTCTGGATGGTCCACCTTATTGACAGCTAGCACAACAGGCTTTTGGGAACGGTACAACATTTGCGCAACTTCTTCATCCGCTCCTGTGAGCCCTTCCTTTCCATCGACAATAAAAACAATGACATCAGCCTCATCGATGGCTAATTCGGCCTGGTGGCGCATTTGACGAACGATCGGCTCATCGCCAATATCTATGCCCCCCGTATCGATAATATGGAATTCGCGGTTAAGCCATTCCCCCGTTCCATAAATTCGATCCCGTGTGACTCCTGGTTTATCTTCTACAATAGCCACTCTCTCTCCTACTATTCGATTAAAAATCGTTGATTTCCCTACATTGGGCCGACCAACGATTGCAACAACTGGTTTACTCATCGCGTGCTCCTCCTTTATATGTAAGAACGTCTTCCACTACAAATGATTGATGATTTTAAACAAAAAAAGCCAGACTCCTCATCTATCATACAGAGACACACCGCAACTGTTTCTGCATATTGACGTTTCGACAAGGAATCAGACCGTCACTCTACTGCATGTAAGACTCGTATGAAGCTTAAAAATTATATCAAAATCCTTCTGGAAAGACAATCCTTTTCCTTCTTACTTTGTTAATGGTAATGAGTAAGTACGGTTTCGCACCCTTTGTGAATGTACATGATGTACAGGTCTCGAACCACTTATATATGACCGCAATAGGTGGATGAACCACTCTATAGTCATCAAAAAACTTAACACAGCAGCACTGACAGCAACGATGTCATAAAAGACAACACCTGCAAACGGAAAGCCTCTCCCCTCATTTTGAAAAAGAATATAAAAACATACTTCTCCCTGTACCATACTTGCTAACAACAATCCATAACGATATTGAACCGAACGAATGAAACAAAATATCACCAGCGATACAGGGATCGCAAATATCCATTCAGGATACTGATACAACCAAACTGGGTCGTACCACCTGTGATAGAGAAATAGTACATAAACTGTCGATAATATGAGGGAAAAACCGAGCAAAGTGACTTTTTGCTTTCGAGAGCTATCCAATAAAAAGCGATAAGCACTGATGACGAGGAGGATAAATGTCCCACCTACTCCCACTCCTAATATCGGTATAGAAACCGAACTTAAAGCAATGAAAAGTAAGATAAGTAACGCAGTGTCTCGTTGAAGTTTGGATTTTGGTAACAAAAAATACACGATCGTAAAAGCGATCCAACCAAACCAGTAAAAAAACACACCTTCTATCATCTTTTGTCCCTCCCTCTCCCAGTATCGCACATTTGATACAATTATAATCATTTTTTGTACGGAAATTTTCATAAGATTAGGAGGGAGAAGGAGGGGGAGATTTCATAGACCTATCTAACGAGAGCTTTGAGTGTAGTGCTTAGTATCGACCCCACGCTCTTGTAGCCAATGATGCACAAAGCCTGAAAGAACGATAGGTGTTTTTTGTAACGTATGGATCGTTGGGGCACCTAACGCCGTCATATACATTTTCATTTCTTCTCGAATATGATTCAACCATTCGATCGTTGACGCAACGCCATTTGATTCAACAGACTTCAAAACTGGACCCGCCATGGCAACGGCATCTGCACCAAGTGTTATAGATTTTATAATATCGAGTGAATCTCGAATACCACCAGATGCAACAAGAGAAACAGGAAGTTGTTCTGAAGCGACTTCAGCAACTGAAACTGCTGTTGGAATTCCCCAATTTTCAAAATGAGTGTATGGATCTTTGCGACGACGATTTTCAATTTCTGCAAAGTTAGTTCCACCTGAACCTGCCACATCAATGACTGATACACCTACCTCCGCTAACTGTCGCGCCGCTTCACGGTTGATGCCAAAGCCCACTTCTTTAACGATAACCGGGACATCTGTACTTTGAACAATCGATTCAACCTTCTTAATTGTCCCGGTAAATGTACGGTCCCCTTCTGGCATCACCAGTTCTTGAATCACATTGAGGTGTACTTGTAATGCATTAGCTTCAATCATATCAATAGATGCGCGAGCTTGGTCCACCGTCGCTTCACTTCCAACATTTGCAAAAACAATTCCATTTGGACAACGGTCGCGAATGACTTTATACGTCGAACGTTCAGAATCATTTTTTAAAGCTGCCATTTGTGAACCTACAGCAATGGGGATGTCTAACTCACGCGCTACTTCTGCTAAGTCTCCATTTAATTTTTCCGTTCTTTCACCGCCACCGCCTGTCATCGCATTGATATAGAAAGGCGAACTGAATGACAGTTCGCCCAGTTCTACAGATAAGTCGACAGACGCTACGTCTGTTTCAGGAAGTGGCTGATGAACAATGTGAACATCGGAAAAGCCTGAAGATTGTTGTAACGATACTTGTAATGCATGATCGATATGGTCAATTTTCCGTTGTTGTCTGCTCATCTTCATCACCAAAATCTTTAAGACTTGTACTTTTTAAGCTGATCACCGATCATATCACCAAGTGAAAAACCAGCTTGGTCCTCTTCTTTTTCGTAGTCTCCATCCGGCTCAGCCATTTGCGTTTCTTCCGATAAGGCACGAATGCTTAAAGAAATACGTTTCTCTTCTACATTTACTTCCAATACTTTCGCTTGAACCGTTTCACCTTCTTGTAGAACTTCTCCTGGTGTGCCGATATGTCTGTTTGCAATTTGAGATATATGCACTAGACCTTCCACACCTGGTGCTACTTCGATAAACGCACCAAATGAAACGAGACGTTTTACCGTTCCTTCGACAACGTCGTCTGTTTGAATTTCGCCTTGAATTTTTTCCCAAGGCCCTGGTTGCGTTTCTTTAATTGATAGTGAAATCCGTTCATTTTCAACATCGACAGATAATACTTTGACGTTGACACGGTCACCTTCAGTAACAATCTCTGACGGTGAATCAATATGCTGATGTGACATTTGTGAAATATGAACAAGTCCGTCAACGCCACCAACATCTACAAACGCACCAAAGTCAGTTAAACGCTGAACTGTGCCTTCAATTTCATCACCTGTTTGTAATCTCTCTAGCGTATGACGTTTTTCATTATCTGCTTCAGCGTCTAAAACTGCGCGCTGTGATAAGATTAACTTATTTTTTTCTTTGTCTAACTCAACCACTTTTAAACGAAGGGTTCTCCCTTTATAATCATCAAAGTTTTCTACAAAATGACGCTCAACAAGTGAGGCTGGAATAAAGCCACGAACACCGACGTCAACAACAAGACCACCTTTGACGACATCGGCCACTTCCGCTTCAAATACTTCTCCACTTTCGAGTTTAGCGACCATATCTTCCCACGCCTTGTCAGCAGCCACTGCTCGTTTAGATAAAACAAGCTCGTCATCAGTTAACTTAATCACTTTTAATTCGATTTCGTCTCCTTCTTGTAAAACGTCGCTAACTTGTTCCACATGAAGACTCGACAACTCGCTAATCGGAACAACACCATCAGTTTTATACCCGACGTTTACAAACGCTTGCTTGTCTTCTACTTTCGTGACAGTCCCTGTCACGATGCTTCCTTCGGATAATGCTTTTACACTAGCCATTTCGTTATTCATTTCTTCTACCATTGACAATACCTCCCTAATACCCGATGCCACTCCGGGAACGTGTAGACTTTTTTATCATCATCTCTCACAAAAGGTGAAAGATACGAACAAAACGGTTGGAACACACTCACTTCGGTTTAGCGATACGTATTTAACAATTGTTGAATACCTTTCATTATTTCTTCGGTCGCTTCTTCAGCTGAAGCTTTACGCTCACGGACAGCGTTAAAATTTAATGGCTCTCCATAAACGATGGTCAGTTTTGAAAATGGTCGATAGCGACCTATTACTGCACAAGGTACAACGTGTGCTTTTGACCGAAGAGCGAAGAAACCAACACCCGCAAGCCCTTGACCTAGCTCACCTGTTTTACTCCTCGTCCCTTCAGGGAAAACCCCTACAACATGGCCTTCTTTTAAATGACCAAGGCCTGTACGGAGAGCCTGGCGGTCGCTTGAACCTCTCTTTATTGGAAATGCTCCTAGCTTCGGCAATAACCAATTTAACAAACGGTTTTCAAACAGTTCTGCTTTCGCCATATAGTGAACGGGCCGCGGGGCAAAACCTCCAACAAAAGGTGGGTCGAGATTACTAATATGATTGCTACATAATAAAACACTCTCCGATTTAGGGACATTTTCTTTACCGATAACTTTGACGCGAAAGAATAGCCGAAAAAACAACCAACATAAAAACCTTCCTACACTATATAGCCAAGTCACAAGATCAATCCCTTTCAGGTACAGCTGATACAATCGTCAAAATCTCAGCAGTAACTTGTTCAATTGATCGGTCTGTTGTATCAATTTCAATCGCGTCATCGGCTTTAACAAGAGGCGCTACATCTCGCTCAGAATCTATTTGATCACGTTTTCTTATTTCTTCAATTAACGTGTCTAAATTCGAATCCTCACCTTTTTGTACATTCTCTTGATGTCTTCGTCGCGCTCTTTCTTCAACAGAGGCTGATAAAAATATCTTCACCTTTGCATCTGGCAGTACAGCTGTACCTATATCTCTTCCATCCATAACTGTATATCCATTTTGAGCTAATTGCTGTTGACGTTTTAACATTTCTTCGCGTACCGCACGATGTTTTGCAACATAAGAGACATGGTTTGTCACTTCACTCGAACGGATTTTGTCTGACACTTCTTCATCGTTAAGATAGATCGTTTGTTCTCCTTGCTCGTTCTTTAATGATATTTCTGCGTTAAGTAATAATTGATTTAACGTCTCTTCATTATGTATGTCGGTATTCGTTTTTAATGCTAAATAAGTTAATGCTCGATACATCGCGCCTGTATCGATATAGACAAACGAGAGGCGATCAGCCACTTTCTTTGCCACTGTACTTTTTCCAGCCCCTGCAGGTCCATCAATAGCTATATTAATTTTCTTGTTCATATGACATATTACCTCTTTTCACACTTTTCCTAACCCTTAATCAAAAAACTGATACTATAAATCATACCATAAATTGTGGACTAAGGTCTATTTCGAAGGTCTTTTTCTTGAGACACCTTGTTTAATCTAGTTGTTCTTTTTGTCGTAAAAAACGTTGGCGATCAAAGCAATACCGTATGAGTTTTTGCCTATCCTGCTCTTTAATGTCGATAAATTTCAAAGAACCTTTATCTCTACCACCGTTATGCCCATCGTGAATACGCACAAATTCACAAACAGCATTCACGTAATCAATGGTCTCATCTAAAAAATGAACAACTACCCAAACTTGGCATCGGTCACCCGCTTTCAAACCGTGGTTCTCAGGCATGACAACAGCCAGACCTCCCCCACTTACGTCCACTGAAACCGACGTAAATGGTTCCATTCGATTTTCTGTGATTGGATATACCGCAACATCTGTAGCTGCCTCTACTCGAACATATTTCCTACGCTGAATACGAAGATAATTGTCTTTACCTGGATCTTTTAAAACGAGGGACGGAACGTTACCTGGCTGCTTATGTAAAAGCTCTGTTTCAAATAGGTATATCGCTTCATCACTTCCTAGAAACCAAGCTCGAAACTGAGTTCCTTGATAAAAATAATTCGTACGATTTGTCTTTTCATCAATCGGATAATCAACAATAAAAACACCTTCAGATTGGTCGACGAGTCGACAGCGAAACCGCGCTTTTTCCTCTCCTTCTTCATGTAATGCTAAAAAGATTTTATCACCAATATTGATCACAACTACCAGCCTTTCTTCCGTTTACTCACACCTTTCATTTTATTTTACCATTCATCGCAAATTCCGCGAATCCTTTTTCATTCATTTCTTCAACAAAAAAACAGCGAACCTCTAGGGGTCATTTCTGTAGACGGATACAATAGACCATAGAGGTTCGCTGAAAAGAGTTTTAAGTTAGTTCTTCGTAAACAGGTTCTGCTTGGTCTAGTTTTTCTACTCGCTCTTCATCCCCATTTTTAGCATTAATAAAGATTCGAAATGTATCATCATTAATTGTTCCATAAAATTCATGACAAACGACTTCTTCTTGTACATCATTTTGTAAAAGAGCCAGGTGATGTTCCATAACATCGAGGTTAGGATTGAGAGCATCCTTTGCCTCATCTTCAGAAATTTCCACATCCAAATCATCACGGTCTTCATGGTTTGCTAAATAAGCAATACTTTCATAACCAATGACTTCTCCGTCATCTAATGCGACTTCTAATACGATGGAATCTGGATAGATGCGGATATCTTCTTGTGTATCAACAAACTTTAGTGTAGCAACATTCCCGTATTGTTTACTATCATCAAGTACGAGGTTTCCATAGCCATTCCTTTGCAGAAATTCTTGTGCATTGTTTGTGGCTTCATTTAAACTTACATGTTCTTCTTCAATTTCTCGTTCATGTAACATCCAAATCGGATGCCCTTCTTGTTTTGTCATATCTAAATAAATTGGTCCCTCTCGTTCAGGGTCTTCAACTGTCATGCTGTATGCAGGGTATGGTAACCCATCTCCAGTTGGTTCGATGACAATATCAACTTCTCCCGATATATCAAGAAATTCTTTTACTTTTTCTTTTGCTTCTTGCTCACTTAACGGGTCTCCCTCTAGTTTTTCCGCCACTTTTTCATCGTTCGGTAATATATCAATGTCACCTGAAGCAAAATCAGTTTTTGAAAAACTGTCCGCTTTTTCATCAATAGCCGCAAAACCATTGATGACTGTATTATCCATTGGCTCATCATGATTTACTAAATCCCGCTCAACATCAGTCCAACGTTGGTGACCTTTCAACACATGAGCTTGTACATGGCGCATGTCTTCTTGTATTTCTTCACTTTGTTTATAAAGGTTTTCCAAAGTCTCATACTCTTCATCTGTCAGAGGTTCTTTATCAAAATCTCGAACAGCATTTTGATATGCAAAATCACCAATGTCGTTCAAGAACTTTTCTGTGTCATTGAAGGGCACAAGACCTAATGGGAGTTGTCCAACCTCATCATGAGCTTGAGAGGATACACGCCATACTTCTGCTAAAGATGGTGACAATTGTTTTGTAGAGTTCATCGCTAAAGTTGAACCGATCTCATCATTTAATTGATCAACATGATACGTTAAATCATGAAAGGCTCTTTGATAATTATTCTCATTTTGAATTTCAGCTGCTTGTTTTTGTTGTTGCTCAGTAAATCCCCAGTAACCAGTTCCAATTAATGCAATGACTAAAACGACAATCGTTATATTACGAAACATTCGCTCACCTCCTCTAATTATTTAGCAAAAACATGCTTTCCGATTTGTTTAATTTTCGGTCTCGAAAAAACCCAATCTGACTGTGCCGTTTGAGGGTTAAAAAAGTATAAAGCATTCCCTGACGGATCTTGTCCATTCATCGCATCAAGGACTGCTTGACGAGATTCTTCATCAGGTTCGTTGTAAATGGTTCCATTTGCTACAACTTCAAATGCACGCGGCTCGTAAATAATCCCTGAAACTGTATCAGGAAATTCTGAGCTGTTAATTCGATTTAGAATTACTGCAGCTACAGCCACTTTTCCTGAATAAGGTTCACCACGCGATTCACTGTACACAGCTTGTGCCATAAGTTGAATATCATTGTCTGAAAAGCCATCCGGAACATTTGCTGCCTCTTCAATATCTGGAGCGTCGTTTTCTTGCCCTTCAACGTTTTCTTCAGGATTATCACCATCTTCAACTTCTTCAGGCTCTTCCCCAATTTCAACGTCCTGTGGTTCTTGTGGTTCTTCTTGCTGTTGCTCTTGTTGCTGTTGTTGCTCTTGTTGCTCTTGTTGCTGTTGTTCTTCTTGCTGTTGCTCTTGTTGCTGTTGTCCTTGTTGCTGTTGTTCTTGTTGCTGTTGTTCTTGTTGCTGTTGTTCTTCTTGCTGTTGTTGCTCTTGTTGTTGCTCTTGTTGCTGTTGTTCTTGTTGTTGTTGCTCTTGTTGCTGTTGTTGCTCTTGTTGCTCTTGTTGCTGTTGTTCTTCTTGCTGTTGCTCTTGTTGCTGTTGTCCTTGTTGCAGTTGTTCTTGTTGCTGTTGTTCTTCTTGCTGTTGTTCTTCTTGCTGTTGTTGCTCTTGTTGTTGCTCTTGTTGCTGTTGTTCTTGTTGTTGTTGCTCTTGTTGCTGTTGTTCTTCTTGCTGTTGCTCTTGTTGATTCTTCTCTTCTTGTTGTTCTTTAGCTTTTTCTTTTTCAGCGTCTGACTCCTGATCTTTTTCTTGAGAGCCTTCTGCTTGTCCTTTATCGTCAGCACTACCGATAGGGCCTTTTTGGATAGATTTCGGTGTCCCACCATAGTAAGTAAACTTGCGCCCTTCGTTCAACATTCGATGGACAAATTCTTTATCATATTCTGTTGATCGTTCAAGCATTTCTTTCATTTTTTCTCCAACAAGCCCGTCGACTTCTTCTAGACCAAATTCTTCTTGGTAATGTTTAACAGACCAGTAAGTACTCCAACCGTATACACCATCAATGGTGCCATCGTAAAAACCAATGTATTGTAGACGGGATTGTAACTCAACGACATCATCTCCTGTCGCCCCTTTTTGGATCACTTGATCCGAAAAACCATAACTCGTGTCTGGGAAAGACGTGACCAAAAGCGTGAAACAAAGTAGTGAACTGAACAAGATTTGTAATCCTGTTCGCCGAGATTTGCATTCCATATGCGCATCCTCCTTCTCTGATGTCGGAAAAATCATCATTGCTTATTCAAAGGTTATTTTTTTCAGACTGACGTGTTTTATACTGTTTTACACAAGTTTTGGTTTTATTGCACAAAAAAAGCGAGGAATAGGCCATTTTTTAGAATGACCTATTCCCCGCTTTTGCGCACTTTCATTGTGATGCCAAACCTCCTGTTATTCAGGAGTGACATCAATATCGAATGAGGTTTCATTGCCACATACACAACGCTTAAAACCTGTGTCATAGCCGCCTTCACTATTTGGTCGACCACGCAAGATATATTTTTCACCACATTCTGAACATCTAATCGTTACTTTGTAACGCGGTTTTGTTTCTGTCACGACCATCACTCCCTCACTTTCACCATACATAATTTAGCTTAGCACTTACTTTTAACATTAAGTATAATAGGTTGTAGGCAAACGTTTCAAACATTGGTGTTCATGATCGATTTGTTCGAACTGTTCACACAATACTTCGTACTCATTATCATAAACAAAGTGGCATTTTGAGAACCCAAGGATCTATCTTAAAGGCTTTAAAACCTGATGTCCAGTCATTTCTACTCGGCTCAAAAAAGATTCCACGGTCATTTGGTACTTACATATTTTAATGCTGAAAACCTTTCTTTACATCTTCTTTAGCTCTAATAAGGGTCATTAATTTAATGCGTGCTTTTTTACTGTCATAATCCCTGCCAAGTACGACGCCATTTTTATATAAATCATAGGCACTCCCTGGATAATCATAAGTTGTATATACTTCCCCTTCTTCGGAAGATGTTGTTATCACGATTACAATACCCTTCTCGATTGCTTCACAAATCGCACTCATCATCCTCGGTGTAACTTGCCCGCGTCCAACCCCTTCGATAACAATTCCATCAACATTTTTCTTAATGCAAGCCTGAATCATCAACTCATCTGCACCTAAGTATGTTTTCACGATATCTACTTTAGGGATTTCCGTTACTTTCGGTTTGTAGACTTCTTTCTTGATCGGACGTTGATACATTTGAATTTTATCATTATCAATAATACCTAAGTAACCAAAACCAAAAGCATTAAAACCTTGAATATTTGATGCGTGCTCTTTTTTTACATATTTTGCAGCAAATATTCGCTCATTAAAAACAACAACAGTACCAACGTTTTTCAACTCATCTGAGCAAGCCGTATGGACCGCATGTCTTAAGTTAATTAAGGCATCACTTCCTAACTCCCCTGGAGCCCGCTGTGAACCTGTTACAACAATTGGACACGTCGTATCAACAGTTAAGTCAAAATAATAAGCAGCTTCTTCTAAGGAGTCTGTACCATGAGTAATGACTATACCATTGATATCGTCTTCTGTAATTTCCTCAATTTTTTGTACAACTTCATCATAGTCTACAAAGGTCATATGCATACTCGGCTTTTGAGCCATTGAATAAACATCAATTTTAATATCTTCAGGCAATTGCAATTGTTTACTTAAATCTTCTCCGCTCAGTGCTCCAGAGTGAAGTCGCCCTTCATCATTTTTTTTACTCGCAATCGTCCCACCGGTAGTTAATACGGCAACTTTCTTCATGCATTCACCCCTTTTTATCTTTTAAAGGGAAAAGACTACTATCACACAACATAGAATAACCAAAATGCTGCTGTTCATCCTTTTCCACACGATTTATTGATCGGCATTCTTTCGTTCGATTTCCTCAGCAATCCACGCTCCGTGGTGACGACCATTTTCGATAAATATTTCGTTCGCATTATTTCCAGCAGCGATAACGCCTGCGATGAAAATGTTTTCAACATTCGTTTCCATTGTTTCACAATCGTATACAGGCCTTCCAGTGTCATCATCTACCTCAACACCCATTTTCTTAATAAAGGAATGGTCAGGGTGATACCCGGTCATCGCAAAAACAAAATCAGCAGGAAGCTTTTTTTCATTTCCTTTGTGTTTGTAAATGACTTCATTCTTAGTAATTTCACAAATTTCCGCTTCAAAAATCATGTCTATTTCTTTTTTCTGAACGAGTGCATCAAATTCTGGTAAGATCCATGGTTTAATACTTTTCGAATATGTTTCCCCTCGATAAATGACTGTCGGTTTTGCACCGACATTATGTAAGGCAAGTGCTGCATCTACTGCTGAATTCTTTCCTCCAATAATCGCGACATTTTGGTTAAAAAATGGGTGCGCTTCTTTGAAGTAATGGAAGACATGGTCATATTCTTCCCCTGGAATCCCCATCATGTTCGGTGAATCATAATACCCTGTAGCGACAACTAAGTAGTCAGTTTCATATTCAGTTACTTTTCCATGTCGTTGTTCACCCGTGATGATAAAATGGCCATCCTTCTGCTTGTCAACAGAAGTAACCTTTTCATACGTATTAATACGAAGTCCCTTTTGATTAACGACTTCTCGATAATACACAAGTGCTTCATTACGCTTCGGTTTACGCTCCGTACTATAAAACGGTACATTTCCAATCGCTAATTTTTCACTCGTACTAAAGAACTGTTGGTGTGTCGGGTAATGAAAGATGGAATGTACGACATTTCCTTTTTCAATAATCAGCGGGTCATAGCCTCGATCTTGTAACGCGATCGCTGCAGATAAACCACAAGGACCTGCTCCAATGATGATGATTTTTTCACGTTTCACGATACATCCCTGCCTTTATTTTTTATCACATACTCTTTCATATCATATTTACAAACAATTGCAAAGTGATATGGTATAAACGTTGATGATAAAAAAGCTCATACTGAGTGTACCACCCAATATGAGCTCATATCATGATATTGCTATAAATCTATAATATCAAACACTTAAATCCAACCACGAAAACGAGAAGCCTCTGCCATTTTTCGCACACCAACCATATAAGCAGCTAATCGCATATCGACTCTTCTAGAAGAAGCAATCGTATAAACATTATCAAAACCTTTGACAATCACTTCTTCTAATTTTTCAGCAACTTCCTCTTCTGTCCAATAATACCCTTGGTTATTTTGAACCCATTCGAAATACGATACGGTCACCCCACCTGCACTTGCTAGCACATCTGGAACGAGGAGAATTCCTCGCTCATGAAGGCGTTGTGTCGCTTCTATCGTAGTCGGTCCATTCGCTGCTTCGACGACGATACCTGCTTGGATGTCATCAACATTTTCAGCTGTAATTTGATTTTGTATCGCTGCTGGCACTAGAATATCCGTATCTAATGTTAATAATTCGCGATTTGTGATTCGATCGTCAAATAGATTGGTGACCGTTCCAAAACTGTCACGTCTGTCTAGGAGATAATCGATATCAAGACCATCTGGATCATATAGTGCCCCGTACGCATCAGAAATCCCGATCACTTTAGCGCCTAAATCATACATGAATTTTGCTAAGAAGCTACCTGCATTTCCAAATCCTTGAACAACTACGCGCGCACCTTCAATATCAATACCTTTCTTTTTCGCAGCTTCTTTAATACAAATCGTAACACCTTTGGCTGTCGCTGATTCTCTACCGTGCGATCCACCTAAAACAATCGGTTTACCTGTAATGAACCCTGGTGAATCAAACTCTTGCATACGGCTGTACTCATCCATCATCCAAGCCATAATTTGCGAGTTTGTAAATACGTCTGGAGCAGGAATATCTTTTGTCGGCCCAACAATTTGACTTACTGAACGAACATAACCACGACTTAACCTTTCCAACTCACGAAAAGACATATTTCGAGGATCACAAACGATCCCTCCCTTGCCACCACCATATGGTAAATCTACGATACCCGCTTTTAGACTCATCCAAATCGATAAAGCCTTCACTTGATCTTCGGTAACTTCTGGGTGAAATCGTACGCCTCCTTTTGTCGGGCCAACAGCATCATTATGTTGCGCACGATAACCAGTGAAAATTTCTGTAGACCCATCATCCATTCGAACAGGAATACGAACGGTCATCATTCTTAAAGGGTCTTTCATTAGTTCATAGACTTCTTCAGGATAACCTAATTTGTCTAGCGCTTTTTGAATCACAGTTCTTGTCGATTCGAGTACATCCATGGTTTCTGGTTCTTTCGTTTGTTGACTGTTTTGTTCAAGTTGTTTTTGATTTGCGTTACCTTCCATGCTTCTTCACCTCAAAAGACGATAATTAAAATCAATGTGAATCACCACAATGTAAACGCTTTCCTTCTCATCTATTACTATAAAGAATAAATCAATTTTTTTCCACACTTGAATACGATTTAAAATAAACTTTTCCTAATTTTCTTAACGTAAAGCTTGAATCACTAAAAAAAGCCCCCTCTCATAATTAAATAACGGAGTATTATATGAGAGTAGAGCTCTTTTATCAAGTTTATATATTATTTATTTGCCTCTCCGTCATGACTGGCCATATTTAAGAGTTTTTCGACCATATCCGAATAAGACAAGCCAACTGCTCTTGCTGCATCAGGGTATAAACTCGTAGGCGTCATTCCTGGAAGAGTGTTCACCTCTAAAATGACTGGCGCCCCTCCTTCTGATGGTAAAATGAAATCAACACGTGAATACCCGTCGCAACCGAGTGCACGATGGGCGGATACAGCTTGCTCTTGCAATTGTTTCGTTAATGACTCACTAATTCGAGCAGGTACATAATGTTCACTGCCACCTGGTGCATACTTTGATTCATAATCGTAATATGCATTTTTCGGAACAATTTCCACAACCGGTAGAGCCTGCTCCTGATATTTTTCTCCCATAACGGCAACGGTTACTTCATGACCGGATACAAACTCTTCCAAGAGCGCAGACTTATCATATTTTAACGCTTCTGCAATTCCCTTTTTTAATGTTTCTTCATCCTTAGCAATCGTAAGTCCAATCGTTGACCCTTCTTGATTTGGTTTGACGACGATCGGGAATGAAAGGTCTGTATCAAACTGATCAGAATCATACGTGTTTCTATCGACTACGTGCTCTTTCGCAGTACGGATCCCTTCTTTTGCAAAAAAGTGTTTAGATCGATGTTTATTCATCGCTAAAGCTGAGGCAAACACACCCGAACCAACATAAGGGATGCCGATCATATCGAGAATCGCTTGAACTTTTCCATCTTCACCCAATCGACCGTGAAGTCCTATAAATACCACATCAACATCAAGGTTCGCTACCTTCTCAATGCATGACCGGCTCCCTTGAAAATCAATATCAACAACTTCATGTTGTCGCTCTTGTAGAGCATCTATAATACCTTTACCTGTTGCCAAAGATACTTGGCGCTCGGCTGATGTTCCTCCATATAATACTGCTACTTTCATCATTATTCACTCCAAAATCACTTAGTGTATTTTTAATTTATTCAATTAGAGACGTCTACGGAACTTTCCCGCCCGTTCTTTTAAGACCATATTTTCATTTTACGTTCTAAAATCTCATGAGACAACGACTAATAGCATCCAAACCAATCAGTAATCTGTTTTCCTCACGTGCTGCAATTCTCCTTACTAAATATTCATTTATTGTGGAAAATAGCTTCGTAATTGTTCAAATGCTCGCCCCTCAATGATGAGTGATCCATATTCTTCAAGCCGATGAATAGTCGTCGATGTGCGTTCACCATATTCTGCCATCAATACAAGTAGGCCGTCTGACTCTCGTTCTACATCATCTTGGGAGATGTGAATGTAGTAAGCATCATTTAAACGATAAAGGTGCGCAAGGTTTATTTTGGTACAATGAAGACGATGTGCTAATTGAATAACATCTTCAATATCGTCAAACTTAAAAATCATCGCATCCGTTTCCGTAAAATTAATTTTCAATTCAATAAAATCTTCATCAAACCAATCATCCTCTAATGTATCTTCTGGAGCTTTAGTAACGATAACAACCATACCTTGCACTGGCAGAGAAAACACTTCAACGACAACTGGACCGTCTGGTTGAAAACCGAGCTCCTCATTAGCTTCACGAATCATCTCGCGAAACAATTCTTCAACTTTCGGTACATCCATCCAAATTTCTTCCTTTGAGATCCCGCGCTCACGCAAATCCTCAAAACTCAAGAATATCTTGATTTTATCGTAATCTAAACGCTCAAGGCGCATTATCCGAACCTCCTTCGGTATGCCGTTGCCAACTTGACATAGCTTGGTCCTCTACCTTTGTCATGTGGCTTCAACGCTCTTTCTTGCTGTATCGTATGTTGAGATGCTCGTTTTGGTTCGCTCGTTAGCCTAAGTAAAAAAATACGCCTAAGGCTATGAGATAGCGTGGATACATTCAGAATCTCAAAGCTTGTGAACTACTCCCACCACTTACCACCCTCAGGGGTTGCTTGAAGAGGGAGGCTTCTTTCGGAAGTACGTTAAATAATAAGCCACGATATACGAAGGTTATTTTTCACTCTTTTCAGATTTTATACCAAATTCATCCATTAACACTTTTTCAGTCCATTCGTTCCAAGATTGTTCATCACATCCAATGATGACATCTCGGTAAATCGCTCGTAGATGTTGCTCCATTCTTTCTATTGCCCTACCTCCTATGCCAATACGCACGCGTTGTTCACGACGTGAAAACTCATGAATGATATCAAGTGTTTCTGACACATGCTCATCCATTGTACAAGACAAGAATAAAAGTTGCGCATTCACTTTATTTATAACATCGATTAATTCTTCTTTCGGCACACCTTCCCCTAAATAAATAACGTCGAACCCTTGTTGACGTAAATAAAATGTAAACATCAATAAACCGAGTTCGTGGCGTTCACTTGGACTACATACTGCAACGACTTTAGGGAATCTTTCATCCGGCTTTAAAGAATAATAAATTGCGCCCAACTTAAAACGCACATACGATGAGATAAAACGTTCTTGGGCACAACTAATTTCCCCAGCTTCCCATACATCTCCTACTTTCTTAAGAAACGGAACAAATAACTCTTTTCGTAAAGTTTGCAAAGAAAACATTGCGAAAGCTTGGTCTAGCAATTCATTTGCTGCAGAGTCATCAAATCGTCGTAAAGCCTCTAAAAGTTGTGTTGAAAGGTTATCAAGCTGGTTTTTCATCCGATCGTCTGCTTTTTTTACTTCCTCAATACCTTGTTGTTCCAATAATTGAACAGCTTGTCCAATCGTCATTCCTTCGTTCAATTTATGTATTAACCATTTTAAAATTTTAAGGTGTTCATCAGTATATAATCGATAGCCGGCATGATTTCGTACCGGTTTCACAATATCATAACGCCTCTCCCATGCCCTTAATGTAACAGGCTTAATATTAAGAAGTTTTGAGACAGCATTAATATTGTATTTTCCTTCCTCCTTCAACGCACCTTCCCTCCCTATACTATTTTAGAAACCTTATGACGTTATTTTGAACTGACATTTGACCCAGAGCGTAGTGTGATAACATGCGTCTCAGGTGGTGCCCCTAACCGAAAAGGGATGCGTGTTGTTCCATATCCATTACTGACTAACATGTGGCATTTTCCTCCGATTTTCTTCCATCCTCCTTTCTCCGTTACACCTAATCCGAATAAACGAACTTGCCCGCCATGTGTATGACCACATAAAAGAAGATCACATTTATATGGAAGATCTCTATAATAAATAACTTCAGGATTGTGTGCCAAAAAAATAAGTGGCAAGTCTGTCGAATTTAATGCTGCATGAATATCTGTACGATAATATCCAAGGTCATCAACCCCGGCTATGGTCAACTTTTCACCTTGTTTGACATGTTCAACAGAACAATTATTTAACTCATGAACACCGTATTTATGAAGTAGCTTACTTAGGGATCCTTCACCCCATTCATGGTCGTTATTACCCCAAACAAAATAAACCGATTTTCCTAAACGACATAATTGATGCACGTTTTCCTCAACCTTATGTTTTTTTACACCTGCCTCTGTTAAATCCCCCCCGATAAAGACGAAATCACATCGAGGTAATGTATCTATCCAATTTTTAGATAAAGTACGTTTATGGATATCAGAAATAAAAAATAACGTGGTTCCATCAAACGGTTTAGGCAATCCGTCGATGAAGCACGTTGAATGTAAACAGCGATTTCTATGCGCTTGCCAATACATATACAAACAAACCATAACAATGAAAATAAGTACGCTCATTGCTGTTACAATCATGACTTTTCGATCTCCTTCGAGTGAAACTTCCTTTCTTCGCGCGCATCCATTATACCATAGAATAATGAAAGCGTAATTGAAAGCAACGCAAACCAATGAAAAACAACAATAAGGACCACGCCCAAAGATATGAGTAAAAAAATCATTCTTCTTCGCTGTATCCCTTTCATAAAATGGACTTTTTTTATGACTCTTGACATGCAATAAAAACTGATAATAAACGCGATAATCGCCCATAACCAAGAGTCAGGGGAGAATACTAATGAAGCCCAAATTAATTCACTTGAATAAAAAGGTTGACCTTGGAAAAACCGGGCAGACCAAAATAACCCTCCGACCCCTAACAATAATTGCCAACGTTTTTTCATGATGCAAAACTCCCTGACTTCCGTTTGTTTATTGTTATTCAAAGAACGAGATGAAGTTTCTGAATATTTCTAAATAATAGGTAATCACCACAAAAAACCTACTTCTATTTGATAAAACGAGAAGTAGGCAAATGAATCAAAATAAACGGCTGTTTTCTAAAAGATTGTTGCTTTTTTAAGATTTAGTTCGCACTCGGATATGTTACAGGTGGACATTGCTGATTTGGACCTCAGGTAAATGTGACTTCGCAGACATACTTCCGTTATTTCAGCTAAATCCATCACTTTTAGAGGTAGAACGGACATGAGTTCCGTTAATCCCCTGGTTTGCATGCAATCAAGGGCGATTTTTTGCAAATAGATGCATCATGTCCGCAAAACGCTCAAAATTAGCCTTTTTCAAGTAAATAACGGAATCAATGTCCGCCAGCCGAAAACGAAACAGTAAACGTGACCGAATTTGAGCTAACCTGGCGTCGCAGCTTTCGCTTCTCCAAGTTCATCAGAAACAACAAAAGTATACGAAAAGAGACAAATATAATAATTATTATAAAACGACGTCACAATCTACTTAAAAGAGGCCAACTGCACGCCCTTCTTCATCAATATCCATGTTTAATGCAGCAGGCTCCTTGGGTAGCCCTGGCATCGTCATGACGTTACCTGTTAATGCAACGATAAAGCCTGCGCCGATCGCTGGACGTAATTCACGGACAGTAACCGTAAAACCTTCAGGGCGACCTACTTTCTTTGGGTCATCGGAAAGTGAATACTGCGTTTTTGCCATGCAAACCGGTAAACGATCCCACCCATAACGTTGATATTCCTTCAGTTGTTCTCGAGCATTTTCAGTAAACTCGACGCCGTCCGCTCCATATACTTCACTTGCGACTATTTCGATTTTTTCTTCCATTGAAATGTTCAGCGGATAAAGTGGTTTATAAGAACTTTCGACCTCGTCAATGGTTTTGACGACTTTTTCAGCTAGTTGGATTCCACCTTCACCACCTTGTGCCCATACATCTGCAAGTACAACTTCAACACCTTGTTGTTCGCACCACGTTTTTAAAGCATCGATTTCTGCATCTGTATCATGTAAGAAACGATTAATTGCAACAATAGGTGGTAAACCGAATGAACGAACCGTTTCAACATGCTTTGCTAAGTTGTCAATGCCTTTCTTTAGCGCCTCTACATTTTCTTCATCTAATTGGTCTTTATCAACACCACCATGCATCTTTAACGCTCGAATCGTAGCTACGACTACGACAAGATCAGGGTCTATTCCTCCTGTTCGCGCCTTAATATTTAAAAACTTCTCTGCTCCTAAATCAGCGCCGAACCCTGCTTCAGTGACAACGTAATCAGCTAGTTTTGAAGCCATTTTCGTCGCCGCAACGCTGTTACACCCATGAGCGATATTGGCAAATGGACCTCCGTGAATAAGTGCTGGTGTATTCTCAAACGTTTGAACGAGATTAGGTTTCATCGCATCTTTTAAAAGGAGAGACATCGCTCCTTCAGCTTGTAGATCTTTGACCGTGACAGGTTCGTTTTCAGGTGTATAGGCAACAACAATATTTGCAAGGCGTTGTTTTAAATCATCAAGGTCCGAAGCGAGACAAAGAATAGCCATCACTTCTGACGCTACGGTAATATCAAAGCCCGTTTGCCGCGGGACGCCTTGAAGTGGACCACCTAATCCAACGACAACTTCTCTTAAAGCACGATCATTTAAATCGACGACCCTTTTCCAAGTAACACGCCTGACATCGATGTTTAAATCATTACCGCGGTGAATGTGGTTATCAATCATCGCAGCTAACGCATTGTGAGCTGTCGTAATCGCATGCAAATCTCCGGTGAAGTGTAAATTTATATCTTCCATTGGGACAACTTGCGAATATCCTCCTCCTGCAGCGCCTCCTTTTATACCCATACTCGGTCCTAAAGAAGGTTCACGTAGAGCGATGATACTGTTTTCCCCTATTTTATGTAATGCTTGACCAAGCCCAACGGTCAGCGTTGATTTCCCTTCCCCTGCTGGTGTCGGGTTAATCGCAGTAACTAAAATCACCTTTCCATCGGGGCGACCTTGAAGGCGGTCTGTAATTGAAAGTGACAGCTTCGCTTTATCATGTCCATATGGTTCAAATTCTTCTTCAGAAATGTTTAATTGGGTAGCAATTTCTTTAATTGATTTCATTTTACATGATTGCGCAATTTCGATATCTGATTTCATTTCTTGACTCATGCTAGACCATCCCTTTCTATATATTACCTTTATTGTAACGAATTTTTCGTCATGAAACGATCAAAATTTTCCGTTTCCTTCATACATTATAACGAACTCATGTAAGCGCAGCTAATTGTTTTTACCCTTTATCATAAACAGCATGTTGATTCATCCGCACACAAAAAACGAGGCTGATCAAGATAATTATGACCGCCTCGTTTCTACGTGTGATCATCATTAAAGGTTTGTAAAGCAGAGATTAAATCATCCAAGTCATCATCGCCAATACCTTCCAAAATTCTCTGAACATGAACACTCTTCTTCAAATTTCCTTTCAAAACAACTTCAACGTTTTGATCCACATCGATAAAAACGCCGTGAACGTGCATCGTGTTTGCAACAAGGGCGAAAATGACAGCTAGTTGCTGCGGTGTATAGGTTGAAGAAGACCTTTTCGATGTTTTACGTTCTTGATTGTAGTCATCTCGTCTATCTTTATCTTTCATGGCACCACACCTATTTAAATTCTCAATTCACCCTTCTTACTTTGTGTCTTCATCGCTGATCCCTGTCTTTTCTTGCCACTTTTCAAGAACCCGTAATCTGTCATAATGTCTGTGACCTAGACCATGTAAGAGTGAAAAACCAACAATAATAGCAACGATATAAACTGTACTGATTCGAAAATTTTCTTGCGTTTCTTCCTTTTTTAATTCTGCTGCCACTTGCTTTTTTTTCTCTTCCTGTCCGTGTCCGCGTTGCCCTGCCACGTCAAACGCCTCCTTCTAGAACTACCATGAGCTATTTTCATTATATGTACAATGAGATTAATCGTGTGCTTAGTCAAATAAAAAGAAGAAACCCTTTTGGTTCCTTCAAATTAAACACAAAATATACTATGCATTATTTATAAAATAAGTTAATGTCATAATCATTTTTTAACTCCTGGAATAGCTTATGTTTTTCCTTCCAGTTTTCTTCTGTATCCCATATATCACTTAAACGATCGATAATGTCTTCTCTCAATTCGTCGAAGTCTTTTTCTGCTTTGTCTAGTTTGCTTTTACGCATCGTGACTTGATAAAAAGACAAGCTCATCATTAATAAGAGGAGCAATAACCATTGATCTCCTAATATCAATGTTAAGTAGGAGTTCGGGGTTCCTGTTTGTAAAAGTAAAAATGTCACATAAATAAGCGAGATTGCTAGTACAAAAAAGAAACAATAACCTGCCCGATACACTTTTTTTTCGGCCTCTTTTTCTTTTTGTTTACATTTTAGCAATTCATCAACGACGATTGTCACTTGAGGCTGATCCTGCCATGTTTTACGCCAAGCCTCCAGTATTCACACCTCCCTAGCACAGTATTTGTTCAGATATATATGCTGACTAGGACAGGTTTAACCCAGGTTTACGAAAATAATCGCTCAGACCAAACTGGGTATGTAAATACGAAAATAACTAGGAGGAGAAATAGAAACAAAAATAAACGGACAAGTGGGTACTGAATTTGTTTTTTCCATTTTTTTGTTGTTTTTTTTGCTTCCTTATTTACATGGTGTACCTCGGAACGAGGGGGTAAATCAAGCGTGCTCTCAGTATTGTTCGTGGTTTCATTACGATTACCTTCAACATTTCTCACCTGATTCCGGAGGTTTTCTGCTTGGTCTTCAAGTTTTTCTCTCATCGTTTCACCTCGAGGTTTTATAGCTCTTCTTAATGATAATGTATCATGATTTTATCGTCCTTACGATGTCATTTGCACTTGAATTAACGATTCTTCAACACGCCAAATCGTATAGCTAAGCCTAATAAAAAGTCTATCGTAAAATGTGCGGCAATGACCGCAAAAAGACTATCTGTCACGATATAAAACAGGCCAAGCGAAAAGCTCAAGACAATTGTAAATATGAACAAGAACGGCTTCGCCAAATAACGTACATGAATCACTGCAAAGATTAAACTTGCAACAACCAAGCCAAACTGTTCTTGGAGCACCCCTCTAAACAATAATTCCTCACAAAAAGCGACGACCAAAGACAGTAGGAATATTTGTGTAACAGAGCGGTTTTGAAATACACGAACGTTAACCCCTCCATCATCAAACCATGAACGAGGAAGAAAACGGACAAGTATCAATTCAATAACAACGACAACGATTCCGAAAAAGAAACCAAAAACAACCGTCATATCAAATGACCAGCTAGGCATCTCAATGAAACCAAACATATGACCCGTAAATAAAAATGATGCAATGGTCGCAACAATAACAATTAAGAATTGAGTAAAATAAATGTTTAATAAAAGTTCTTTATCAGAAAGGTGTCTCACTAAATCTGCTTGTTTTCTCAACCCTCTTCCTCCTCACCTAGCGCGAGCATTGCTTTCAACCGTTGATTCCATGTTTTCGATCGATTTTTCTTATTCTGTTTATCGTAAACTTCTCGTTCAATGACTATATCCCCGCATCTAGAACAACATGGATCAAGGCGTTTTGTTAAGTTTTCTTCAAAATATGATAATATTTGTGCGCGTAAACATTTATGACTTAAAAGACTTTCTTCAAATTGACGGAACAACTGAAATCTATACGTTTCTCTTTGCCGCAATTCGTTTTTCACTTGTTGTAAAAGCTCGGGATTTACATTGTCTACACGCCCATTTTGAATGATATGACTTTTCTCTAGATAAAATAAAAGCAACTTCTGTTGCGTTTCTTCCAGTCCCATTTCATAACAACGTTGTTCAAGATCACTGCGAGTAACGACAACTTGCTGTTTCATAGTTGCAAATACCGAATCAATGATTCCTTGGTCCGGATACTCTCTTTGTATCAATTGGAGCGGGAGAATGTCATCACCGTCAGCATGAAGAAGAAAAGCATAACTTTGCTTTCCATCTCTCCCTGCCCTTCCTACCTCTTGAACATAAGCTTCCATACGTGTCGGTAATTGGACGTGAATCACTGATCGAATGTCAGATTTATGCACGCCCATACCAAATGCATTCGTCGCAACGACAAAATCAAGTGACCCTTCTAAAAACTGATGTTGTATAAGGCGACGGTCCTCTTGAAGCATCCCTGCATGATAATAAGCAATTTTATATGATTGGTTTTTAGCTGCTTCATACACAATATGTTCAGCCAGTTGTCTAGAAGACGTATAGATAATACCAGGTGCAGGAAATTCACTTAAGTGACGCGTAAGATATTCCAGTTTATCTGCATGACTGTGAAAATGTTTTTGAATGTACGCGATATTCTCACGGTCGACAGAATAAATATGCCGATGTACTTCATGTAAACCTAATTGTTCGATAATATCTTGCTGAATATCTTTTGTTGCCGTCGCTGTCAAAGCTAAACAAGGAGGGTAATGTAACGCCTTTCTGATATCGCCTAATCGTAAGTAATCTGTACGAAACTCATGTCCCCACTGTGAAATACAGTGGGCTTCATCCACGACAAATAATGACACAGTTACTCTTTGTAACGCTTCAAGTACATTTGATAACTGGAGCATTTCTGGAGAAACAAAAATCATTCGGTATTGTGGCAAAGTTCTCAAAATGTTGCGTTTTTCATCATTGGATAAATAACTATTGATCGCGATCACACCTTTATCACCTTGACTACGCATTTGTTGAACTTGATCATCCATAAGCGATAAAAGCGGCGATACAACGACAGTAATACCTTTAAAAACGTGAGAAGGTAATTGATAACAAAGCGTCTTTCCAGACCCTGTCGGCAACACTGCAAGAACATTTTTTCTTGATAATACATCAGCAATGATTTCTCGTTGTCCTGGGCGGAAATTTGAAAATCCAAATTTCTGTTTCAAAAAAGTTTCCATGTCCTTCATCCTTTATCAATTTTACTTAACGAAAGGCGAATCGCGAAATAATCGATATCCGCTGAGATTTCTTCCTTGATCTGTTTCAGTCGCTTCGTGTCCTGTTGTTTAGCAGCTTGCCAAATCTCCTTTTGATCTTCATATGAAACGAATGCGCTGATTGGAAAATCCTTGAGTCGATAAGCCATTTCAACAATATGATCTTCAATCGTACTTCGTTTTAAGCCTCTTTCTTTCGCAATTTCATCAATCGCTAATCCATTGAATAAATGGCGGCGCGTTATGTTAGCCGAGTCAGTTAATACTGAGCTATTGGCTTCTAACGGCATAACAAACTCCGCTAATGCTCGGAAATTCTGCGGATTTTCGCGGATCGTGTTGATTAGTTCATGGATCGTACTACGTAGAAGAAGGTAAACATAATCTGCATCGTAATCGAAGGTTTCACCAAGTTGTTCTACTGTTTCTCCGACATGTTGATATCCGGAAAGTTTCCTCGTAAAAACTTCAGCTCGCAAATCATCAATTGACTGAAGAAACGTCGATAACTCGTGAAAGAGTTGCTTCGCCCATTTTGATTGCCCTTCTTTATTACGAGGGAAATGCTTTTTCACCCATGTCTGGATTGTGCGATCATAATCAATGGGAAGAAATGTATAATCATTATGACGCGCATACGATAAAGATTGCCAAAATAGCACAAGACGCCGCCAAAACCAATCTGCTTGTCCAGAAAATTCATATTCTCCACCTGCTAAACTTTCAGGGATCGGTTTATGATCCCGTTGATGATTGTGGAATTGTCTACCTTCTTCTGTGATCGTCGTCATGCGGTTTTCATCTTCAACGATAAATCCCTTGTTTAACATTTGTCTTCTTATTTCCTCAACGTGATCTTTTTTTAAATAGGGTAAAACACCAAACAATGATTCAACACCGTATAAAGGGCCATCTTGTATTGATTGTGCAGACTTTTTTCCGACAAGTAAGTGATATGCCCCAAAAAATGTTCGTTGTCCTCGAAAATGGTCAATAATATATAGCAATAACCCGAACCGATATAAATCCATAAAGTTCCCTCCAAAAATGAATAACCTGCTACTATTATACGAAAAATACGTATGATATGGCTATCAGAACATTGGTGTGATAAGGATTCTCAGCGATTTTCTATTGAAATGTCCATGGATAATCGATACAATAACAATGAGAAGGCTTTCCCTCCGTCAAGATGCTAAAATAGATTGAAAGAGTCACATTTTTGATGAAGGGATAAATGACATTACATTACGGGAGGTTTTGTGTTATGGCAAAGTACACAATTGTAGACAAAGACACTTGTATCGCTTGTGGCGCGTGTGGGGCTGCAGCACCTGACATTTACGATTACGATGATGACGGTATCGCTTGGGTAATCCTTGACGATAACCAAGGAACGGCTCAAGTTCCAGAAGAGTTAGAGGAAGACATGGAAGATGCACTTGACGGATGCCCAACAGATTCAATCAAAGTTGCTGATGAGCCATTTGACGGAGACGCACTCAAATTTGAATAGATAAACATATTATACTTAATTAAAGATCGTCGCAATCATTGTGTTGTCGACGATCTTTTTTATATTTAGCCGAAAACACTCGTGACTTCAATCATGAGGTGAATCGGCACCAGGACTCCTAACAAAAGTTACTAAAAATACATAAATAAACCGTGACTTTCATTTCAGGACAGAAGTTGCTATAATGTGTCGGTAGTTAACTAAGTTGAAGGAGGAGTACATAGTATGGCTAAGCACAAAGAAGTTGAAGCATTTATTGAAATTCCAACTGGGAGTCAAAACAAATATGAATACGACAAAGAGCGTGGCATTTTTAAGCTCGACCGCGTTCTCTTTTCAACACAATTTTATCCAGCAGAATATGGTTATCTAGAAAATACGTTAGCTTTCGATGGTGACCCACTTGATATCCTCGTATTAACAACAAACCCAACATTTCCGGGCTGTGTAATCGACACACGCGTACTAGGATATTTAAACATGGTAGACGACGGCGAAGATGACGAAAAACTCATCGGCGTTCCAGTTGAAGACCCGCGTTTTGACCACATTCAATCACTTGATGATGTCCCTGAACATAAGTTGAAGGAAATTGCTCACTTTTTCGCTACATACAAGGATTTACAAGGTAAGAAAACAGAAATTGGCGAATGGGCTGGGGCAGAAGCTGCGGCTGAGTTGATTGAAAAATGCTTGACTCGCTATAACGAACAGTAAGTAATTGTACAATTAATGATCTCAAAGGGACTGCTCCTTATTTCGGGGCAGTCATTTTATTAAAAGTATCATTTATGATTATTCTGTCTTTCTTCACTTCAACCTCACCGCGCTGTTCCATCTTTTTCAATTGCCGACTTACTGTCTCTCGTGTCGTACCAATGATGTTCCCAATTTCTTGATGTGTTAAAACGATTGACTTTCCTTGAACGTTTTTCAGATGATCGAGTGCTGCAACTAAACGTTGTTCAACATTTAAAGACAAAACTTCATTTAGTTTCTGTTGTAAATAAAAAATCTTTTCATTCATGACTTTAATAATTTGAAAAGCTAGTTCCGGATGACTTTTCAAAAACAATTCGAACGCACTAATTGGAATCATTAGTACATGGACATTCTTTTTCGCTTGCGCTGTACCAGGATAAGGGCGGTTGTCAAAAAAACCTGTATGCGGAAAGATTTCACCTTCTGATAATACATTGATTAGTGATTCTTCACCACTTTCCGTTAGCTTACTAACAAGCACGGTACCTCTTCCGAGAACGAATAAATGAGTTCGTTCTTCGCCCTCGTGAAATAAAATTTCTTTATCTTCAAATACACGTTGGCGACCGGCCTCTACGATAGGCTTGATATCTTGGTCTGATAAACCCGAAAATATTTCCAATTTCCTAAGCAATGTTAGCCAATCATTCACACAATCTCTCCTAACCGAATTATATAATTATATTATTCCGAATGTAAGAACAAAGCTTTTTCTACCTCTGTAATATGACGCATCATTTGCTCATAAGCAAGTTGTGGATCCTTATTTTCGATCGCTTGAAAAATGGCTAGGTGTTCATCATAAAGCTGATCCATTTTTGTTTGATTCGAATATAGAAATAACTGACGTGCTTCGCGCATTGACTCTTGCATCGTTTCAGAAATGGTCGTCATTAGTCGATCAAGCATGTCGTTTTTTGTGGCCTTAACGATCGCTAAGTGGAATTCAATATCTGAACGCTCGCCGACCTCACCGTCTCCTTCTGCACACTTCATTTCCTCTAAAATACGTCGTAATGCGTTGACATCATCACTGTCTCGGCGTTCCGCAGCCAAAGCTGCTGCTCCTGTTTCATTAAGTTTGCGAATTTCAAATAGTTGACGAATATCTTCTTTCTGCATGACTGAAGGTATCATATCGGCTGATACATTCGTGTCAATACGCTTCACAAATGTCCCTTCCCCTTGTCTTATCTCAATAAGTCCCATAGCTCTCATGGCGCTTAATGCTTCTCGGATTGCTGACCGACCAACATCAAACTCCTCAGCCAATTGTTGAACGGATGCTAGACGATCCCCGGCTTTATATTCTCCATTTTTTATCATTTCCGTTAGTTGCTCTGCTACAATTTCATATATTTTTTTAGGGCGCACTTGCTTCATCATTTTCTACTTCCCCTTCCCCTGTCCCAATCATACAAAGCATTTAACTTGTAAAAATAACACTTGATTTCAATTTTACTTGTTAAGTGACAATGTTTCAATAACTGAAATGATAACGTTTTTACTCCTAGAGGACGAGCCCTTCTAATGCGAGCTCAACATTGTTCACCCATATTTCTTCATAAGCTGACAGAGGAAGTGGATTTTGACCAACACCGATCTCAATCGTAAAGCCTGGTCGCTTGAAATCTTGAATAAACCAATCTTTATAACCTGCATCGCTTTCTGCTGTGTGTACAGGGGTGTAAGAACTTTTCACCGCTAATTTACGTGCCATTTCTTCGCTTTCTTTCGGCTCTTTATGTCTATAACCCCAATATATTAACTGACCTTGAGAATGAAAAGTAAGAACATGCTGAAAAGGATAAGTGTTCGTGAGCTGATAAATCGCTTTTACTTCTGGTTCGCTTAATGGATGCGGCCCACCAAAATGACGAGGCCATGGCTTTTGGGGACTCAGCAGATTTTCTTCTTCCCACCCGGCAGGCCATTGATGATTTAAGTCAACCCCCCTAATATTCGCCGACCAATGGTCAAATCGCTCTACTGATCGGTTAATGTGTCGGACTGTTTGCGCAAAAGGATGGCCGTCATATACACCCTGATGGACTAACTCAATACCGTCCGGGTTCACCATCGGGACGACGTGTAAAGTTATCGATTCAAAGATTTGTGATAGGTTATAGTCATAAAGCAAGTTTTCAGAATATAAAGCTCTTAAAACTTCTTCAACCCAATCAACTAGAAACTTGGAGGTCATCCATTCATTTGCATGCCACCCTCCTGAATAAAAAATATGTTTATTTCCTTTTCCTATTTTCATATGATAAATCGGTTGATGGCACACACTTTCTCCGATTGTTTTCACAGATAAACGAGAAGGGTATAACGCTTGTAACATGGAAAGTTTCATCGCTAAATCCTTCGGCCCAAATTCATAAAGGCAGCTCCCTGGTTTTTCCTTAGCCGTTTCCGGTTCTTTTTCAGTAGGAATCCATACATGAGTATTAGGCTGAACATAATCTTGTAACGACGTGAACCATGGGTTGACTTTCAACAAAGAATACGGAGATATTTCATGAAAATATGCAATCTTTCTTAAAGTGTCTCCTTGACCTGCAATATACGTTTTCAAACCATCCCCTCCTTTTAAGTTCATCACATGATTTACATACAGATTTTTCTTTTTTGTGTAAAACGATATGTGCAAAGATGTTCATTGCATGTTATGATATTACATAATCTTTAGAAAATTCGACTTAATTCACACGTACTTTAGGGAGGTACTTTTCATGGAAGCCGTTGAAGAAAAACAAGTAAATTCTTTAAAAACGTACACTGTACTCGTATCAGATAAGATGAGCGAAGTAGGTCTTGCCCCATTAGAAGCGCGCAATGACATTGACATTGTGAAAGAAAACATTCACGAAACAACCGTAGATTTAACAACCATAGATGCTCTACTGATACGTAGTGCCACAAAGGTAACTGAGGAAGTTCTTTGCAAACTTCCAAACTTGAAAATTATTGGGCGCGCTGGAGTTGGCGTTGACAACATTGACATCGAAGCATCTACAAAACGTGGTATTGCTGTCATTAATGCTCCGGAAGGAAATACCATCTCTACAGCAGAACATACATTCTCTATGCTCTGTTCCCTCGCGCGCAATATTCCGCAAGCCCATGCGTCAATGTGCGATGGTAAATGGGAGCGCTCATCTTTCCAAGGAATGGAACTTCGCGGAAAAACACTCGCCATTATCGGTTATGGGCGAATTGGTAGTGAGCTTGCAACTCGAGCTAAAGCTTTCCAAATGGACGTCATCGTCTATGACCCGTACTTAAATCAACGTTTGGCCGATAAGCACGGCATCACAATTGTTAGCTTCCAAGAAGCGATTGAAAATGGGGATATCATCACCGTTCATACCCCTTTAACAAACGAAACAAAAGGAATGATCTCTTACGATGCGTTTAAAAAAATGAAACCTACTACTCGCATACTCAATTGTGCACGAGGAGGAATCATCGATGAAAATGCATTAATCGAAGCAATTGAAAAACAACAAATTGCTGGAGCTGCTTTAGACGTGTTTACTGAAGAACCATTAAAAGACGAACGACTAACACAAAGTGATCGTATCATTACGACCCCTCATATTGCAGCATCCACGAAAGAGGCACAAGAAAATGTCGCCTCACAAGTTGCAAATGAAGCACTCAACTATTTAGATGGTGAGCCCGCTATCAATGCAATTAACGTCCCTGCCATTCCTAAAAATGTTTACGAATCTTTACTGCCGTTTCATCACCTCACAAAACAAATGGGGAGTTTTGCATCACAATGTATGAAACAACCAGCAAACGATATTACGTTGCAATTTTCAGGTGAATGGAAGGATCAAGAAAGTTCAATATTGACACGCAGTTTTATTGGAGGCTTTCTTGATCCGTTGATCGATGATTATGTCAATGATATTAATTCTAGTATGATCGCAGAGTCACGCGGTATTAGTTATGGCCACAAAAAAAGTGATGAAAATAGTGGTTACTCCCACCTCATACAAGCTCATGTCAAGGGAGACAATGATGAGTTTTCAATTGCCGGAACGTACAATGAAGAGTTCGGCGCACGGATCGTCCGCGTAAATGGTTACCCTATTGACGTTCAACCTGACGAACATTTACTATACATCCACCATCGTGACTTGACTGGCGTTATCGGTAAAGTCGGACAATGTATTGGCACACACGATATCAATATTGCAACAATGCAAGTCGGAAGAAAAGAAGAAGGCGGCGAAGCGATCATGATGCTCGCCATTGACAAAAAAGCGACTTCCAACCTTATTGAAGACTTGAAAACCCTCGATGAAATCAAAACAGTCTCTTTAATTGAGCTCTAAAAAAACACGATAAAAATTGATTTAAAACCGTCACTAATGAGCATCATCATTTAAGGTGACGGTTTTTCACTTTAATCATTCAAAGTTTATTTCCCTTGCACCATTTCTCTACCTAAGTTCCATTTTACACATTCTTAGAAAATTAGGCGCTCAACATAGTTAACACACCACCGGGGAACGGAACACATTCATTTTTCACTCGTTGTAGACATACCCATACCGATGTCCTGGGTGTGGCCGATAACTTATGAGACTATGTGTTCATGATTGATATTTGAAATTTTGATTTAACAATTTAGCCAGTTTCTGATCATATGAATTAAAGCCAGGTAAACGCGCGCGCTTTCTTTAAATCCTTCTAAAATGTTAGGCCATTTCATTTCACTACGATCGCCTGGCCCAATAACGTAAGCCAAAAATACTGTTTCAGTCTCGGAGGTGGTTATGGTAATGTGCGCAAGTTGATTCCCCATTACTATTTTTGATTTCAAAGTCCTATTGGAAAACTTAAAAGTAAGCGGTCTCCTTTTAAGCTAGTGTCCAACGGGCAACAAAAAATAGTACAGCAATTGAACTTGCCAATGTTCCGACGATTAAGAATCGTCTCACATAGTCAACCATACCAACAACCCCCTTTACGAATCGTTCGCTATTTTGATTGTCCTGCACTTGTTATATATATATATGTAACGATTGGACAATTTTGTCCATCTTTTTTTATATTTATTAAATTAATGAGCTTGCCCATCATTTTTCATATTTCATGAATTGATATGACTAGTTATTTTTGATACAGTTAAAACCACTGTAGGTAATCTATTGATAGAAAGGTTGGTTTCATTAATGAATTTCAAAAAAGGACTTACTGTCTTGATGACGACATTTGCGACTACAACGATCTTAGCTGCATGTGGTGAAGACGATGGCGGTGAAGCTGCTGCAATTGTAAATGGTGAAGAAATCCCGCAATCTGAGATCGATTTTCAATTAGAACAAATGGAACAAATGTATGCACAACAAGGGATGGACATGGATGATCCACAGTTGGAAGAAATGTTTGCTGGCATGGATGAAATGATCGTTGAAGAAATGGTTACTCAAGAACTTCTTGTCCAAGAAGCAGAAAATGCAGACATTTCAATTAGTGATGAAGAAATCGAAAGTCAACTAGAGCAAGTACGCAGCCAATTTGGCAGCGAGGAAGAGTTTGAAGAAGCTTTAGAAATGGACAACATCACTGTTGAAGATTTAGAAGAAGATATCAAAACTCAATTAGCAATTGAATCCCTACTTGAACCTGAGAGTTTAGCAGAGCGTGATATTGATGTTTCTGAAGAAGAACTTGAAGCACAATATGAGATGATGGAAATGCAAAACCCAGAAGTTGGCGACTTTGAAGAGGTCAAGCCTGAACTAGAGCAGCAAGTACAACAGCAACAACTCATTGAACAACTTCATGAAGAAAGTGACATCGAGATCCTCATATAGTCTCTACTACGAAGCGGCCTAATCCATCAGTACAACTGAGAATTAGACCGCTTCGATTTCTTTTGATTCAACTTACTTTCCAGGTTGATACGTCACATCCTCAATTCCTCTTCTTGCATTGATTGCACGTGCTGATGCAAAAAAGAGGTCAGACAAGCGATTTAAGTACTTCAAAATAGGTGGATGTAAAGCTTCTTCATCCATTAGGGAAGCAACTCTTCGCTCGGCACGTCGACATACTGTGCGACATTGATGTAGAGCGGCACTCGTCTTATCTCCTCCAGGCAATATAAAAGCATTTATAGAAGGCGCCTGTGACCAGTATTCATCGATACGTTTTTCTAAATGATCAATATACGCCTCTTCTGTTTGGAAATTTGCGTTCTCCTGTACATTCGCTAAATCCCCACCGATATCAAAAAGCTCATGTTGTATACGACTTAGATCCTCGATGATGTCACGATCTTCTTTTTCGTTTAACGTCACAATCGCTTGACCTACAACACTATTTAATTCGTCTACCGTACCGTATGCCTCTACGCGTATATGATCTTTATGAACGCTAGCACCAATTAAACTCGTTTTACCAGTGTCCCCTTTACGTGTGTAAATGTTCATGTACATCCCCCTCGCATTTCACTTCTCTCCACCCTGTATAAAGAGCGTTCTCCACTTCAAAGACAAGTTTTTCATGATCACCATGCCATAACCGTCCACTTTTCTGTGCGGACGCCATCGTTAGTTTTGGTGATTCTTTCAACGAATGACCTTCTTTTTTAATCATACGCTTTACACTTTCTAAAATGTCAAAGTAAATACGTAGAAGAGCGGTTTCCGACATGTCTTGATGGATGAAGATGAAGAAAATATAAGAAGTTTCGTTTTGAAGCATACGTTTTTCAGCATACAAACATACAGTATCATTAGCTAATGTTTGGAATATATAAGAAGTTCTCTCTCCATTAACCAGTAATACGAGCTCACCTTGGTCTCCCTCGGAATTTACATCTCGATCATTTTTTACATACGAAACTTTCCAATCGTTATACCAGGAAAATGCATCTCCTTCAAGTGCAAGGTTTAATGTTTTCATATGGCTCTTTGACGACAAGACTGTTGACTGTTGTTGATGTTTGTAATCGACAAATCGAAGAGAAGCTTCCACTTCCTCATTTTGGTTAGGTGTAAATGTAATTAACGGTTTGGCTACGCGTGGGTGTTCTTTTCGTTCAAATGTCGTTTTATAAACATCATTTAATGAGCCCTGTTTTAAAACATCAAACGGATTGCCAACTGCTGATACTTTTCCTTCGTTTAACAACATCACCCGATCACAAAACAAGCTAGCCATATTCAAATCATGTAAAACAGTCAATGTGGCCACTTGTTGTTCATTGGCAATCCTTCGCATCTCGTTTAAAAAATGAACCTGATACCCTATATCTAAATGGTTCGTCGGTTCATCAAATACGAGTAATTGCGGCTCTTGGGCAAGCGCTCGTGCTAAAAACACACGTTGCTTCTCTCCTCCACTCAATTGATGCATAAATTGGTTTCGGAACCCTCGAACTTGCGTAACTTCCATCGCCCACTGAACAATTTGTTCCCCTTTTTTTAGATCTGTACCAAAAATACCATGTTCATGAGGGTACCTTCCCATACGAACAACTTGTTCAACCGTAAAAGAAAATGACGTTTCTGGCTGTTGATGAACAACGGCAATTTTTTGTGCCAACTGTTTTCGAGAAAACATTGCAATACTTTGACCATTTAAGGTGATTTCCCCATCTTGCTTCGGTAATCTGCCTGTTAATAAATTAAGAAGTGTCGTTTTCCCACTCCCATTTGGGCCAAGGATACCGAACACTTCTCCTGTATTTACGTGGAATTGAATACGATCAACAACAGGGTCCTTTTCATATCCCCCTGTCAACCGCTCTACTTTTAACATCGCTGTCCTCCTGACTGTTCTTAACACGATTACGACATTTTTCTTCGTAATAAAATGACACCAAAAGCCGGTGCTCCTACAAGTGCTGTCACGACCCCTAGTGGAAGCCCAGTTGGTGCGATGATCGTACGTGCAAAAAGATCAGCTAAAATGAGAAAGGTCCCGCCTACAATCGCAGAAATCGGGAGTAAATGTTTATGGTCAGCACCGATCAACAAACGAACAAAGTGTGGGACGACCAACCCTACAAAACCAATTGTACCTGATACGGACACAGCTGCCCCTGTCATAAGAGAAGCAGCAAACAATATCAATATCCTTCGCTTTTCAACATTTATTCCTAAATCATGAGCTGTCCCTTCACCGAATGCAAATGCATTAAGTTCTCGTGCATTCGTCTGTAATATGACATAGCCTATTATGAAAAAAGGGATCAGTAAAAAAACATGTTCCCACCCTCGCATCGCAACAGAACCTAGCAACCAATGGATAATTTGTCGCAGTTCATCTCCACTTAACGCAATAAATAAAGACAATAACGAACCGAGAAAGGAGCTAAACACAATCCCTGTCAAAATCATTGTCTCTATTGTTAGCTGTCGTTGCACCATTTTGGCAAAACTAATAACAAAAATCAGAGACAAAAATCCACCGATAATCGCGACAAACGGAAGTGTTAACGAACCGAGAAAGGGTAAACTGAACCCAAAATAAATAACCAATACAGCACCGAGCGCACTCCCAGATGAAACCCCTAAAGTGTAAGGGTCGGCAAGTGGATTCTTTAACAACCCTTGAAACGCAGCTCCTGCTAGTGCTAAGCTCGCCCCTACAAACATAGCAAGAAAGATCCGCGGAAGACGAATTTCATGAATGATATGAGTATATGTTCCGTCAATATCGGCTTCAAACGGTAACCACTTATCTATTAATATCGTTGCGATATTTAAGTAAGATAACTCTGCACTTCCCGAAGACACTGCAAAAAAAATGGCGAACAACAGTGATACTGTCGCAATAATATAAGTGAAAAAACGAGATTTTCTCTTAATAAATATCTGGATAGATCTTTTCAGCAAGTTGTTCGACTCCTTCTATAATACGTGGGCCCGTCCGCTCAACTAACCCAGAATCAACCTCGTGAACTCGATCGTTTTTCACCGCTTCTACATCTTGCCATGCACTTCGATCAAGTACTTGCTGTTTCGAATCTTCAATTGCTGCTCCATATGTCGTAATAATGATATCAGGATCATGAAGCACCGCATCTTCCTCATTATATTCAGGCCAACCTTGCTCATTAACGACATTTTCTGCGCCAACCATTTCAATCATTTCATTTAATATCGTTCCTTCTCCAACCGTAAATAACTCTGGTTCTGGCCAAATTTCCACCCATACACGTGCTCGTTCTTCATCGTTAATCATATCTGCCTTTTCTTCAATTTGTGCAATGCGTGTATCAAAGTCTTCGTTTAATTCTTCGGCTTTATCATTTAAACCAAGCACTTCCCCGATCATTGTCATTGTTTCTTGAACTTCCGCAATTGAATGTGCATCGTCAACGACAATAACATCTACCCCTGCTTCTTCGATTTGTTCGACCCCGTCTGGGTTGTTCAATTCTCCAGCTAAAACAAGATCAGGGTTCTTCATTAATAATGCTTCGATATCAATTTCCATGTCACCAACAGAAGGAAGGTCTTCAACTTCAGCTGGATAATCATCATTATCTGTTACAGCGACAAGTCGCTCAAATGCACCTAAGGTGTACACAAATTCAGTATTACTAGGAAGGATAGAAATCAATTCTTCTGGCTCTTCGTCAATCGTCACTTCTCGTTCCCACGCGTCTTTCACCGTTACTGGAAACGCCCCTTCATCACCGGCGCTTTCCGTTTCCCTTTGGTCTTCTAAATCTTTTGGGATTTCTTCTGCATCATTACATCCGACTAAAAGTACGCCAAAAAAGATGACAGAAAGCGTTAATCGTTTTCCTCTTTTCAACAAAATCATCTTCCCCTTTTTATAATATGTATTTGTAAATCAAACCACACCTTTGAAAAAGAAAAGACTGACGAAGCAAAAGAATATACTGGCCGTTTTCGTACTAGCAAAAAACGACATTGATTGCTAATACTATAACGATAAACAGCATATCTTTGGTTCGTCAGCCTTCGATGAAAACCTTAGCGAAAGAACGTTTTGTCGACATTTTAACATCAACACAACAGCATTGACTCTTACCTTATACGACAGGTCCTCGTTTCGCTTACCTTTTCCTCGAAGGCATTGCGATGAATCCTTAAGGTAGGTCTCCTGACTTACGCTTCATCGGAATCGTTTCCCTTCCCGTCGATATACGACAGTGGTATTTGAAACGTCCTCTTCGCTTACAGTGGCGGGACCGTGTTGGATTTTCACCAACTTCCCTTTTCACACGCTTAACTAACGTGACCTTAAAGATTTGTTTGATTTACTTTTTCCATTATACTATAAAACAAACAATTAGCGACATCAACAAGAAATAAGTTTGTGGATTTGTTCAAGTACCTCTAAAATAGATATATGAAGTAGATGAAAGGAGTTATAAACATGGGCGTAAATCAACACCGCAAAGAAGCACCAAAAAACGTGAAATGTATGATTGTTACCGTATCTGATTCTCGTACAAAAGCCACAGATAAGAGTGGAAAACTTATTATTGACTTGCTTAAAGAAGCAGGATACGAAGTGACTGATTACCAAATCACAAAAGATGAATACACATCGATCCGTGAAATGGTAAGAGGCGCAGATAACCGTTCAGACATTGAAGCGATTATTTTCAATGGGGGCACTGGCATCACTTTACGTGATACAACTTACGAAGCCGTCAGCAGTATGCTCGACAAAACAATCCCTGGTTTTGGTGAATTATTCCGATTTCTTAGTTTTCGAGATGACATCGGTGCTGCGGCAATGCTGAGTCGTGCTGTAGCTGGCGTGCGAGGTAAAACAGCGGTCTTTTCAATTCCCGGGTCCTCGGGTGCTGTTAAACTTGCAACAGAACAACTCATCATACCAGAATTGACACACGTGATGAGAGAAATCTATAAAAATGAAGCAACATCATAAATAAAAGCACTTAAGCATTTAATCACTTTAAGTATCACCTTTACATTAACAAAAGTCACCATAGAGGGGAAAGCAATCATTTTCCATTGCTTAATAACCTCATATGGTGACTTTTTCTTCAATGTTTCTGATGAAACAAAAAGTTTCGCGCCTATTCGCTATGAGTCATCCAAACCATAGGGGATGTATACGGAAAACGTCGTTCCTTCTCCTAATTTGCTGTGAGCTGACACTTGACCCCGATGAGCTTCGACGATATTTTTAACAATCGCAAGCCCTAAACCTGTACCAGAGTGTCCACGTGTTCTTGCTTTATCTGCCTTATAAAACCTTTCAAACACGAAAGGTAAATCCTCTTCAGCAATACCTGAACCCGTATCTGTTACATCTAATTGTACACCTTCATCATCCGAACGAATATTAAGCAAAACTTTGCCTCCCTCACTCGTATGACGAAAAGCATTGTCAATTAAGTTTGTTAATACTTGTTCTAAGCGATCTGGATCAGCATCCATATCGATCTCTTTATTCTCGATATTCGAGATTAATTGAACGTTGTGATCGTTTGCCGATGCTTGGAATTTATTCATGATTCGTTCAGCAAAGTCGTTAAGTGAAAAGCGTTCACGATTTAAAGTAATATGTCCTGCTTCCATTCGAGCGATATCAAGCAATTCATTGACTAACCGTCCCATTCTTAATGTCTCGTCATAAATAATTTGAGCCAATTCTCGTTTTTCTTCTTCTGAAGGAACGACATCGTCTACAATCGCCTCACTGTATCCTTGAAGCAGAGAAATAGGCGTTCGAAGTTCATGGGATACGTTTGCAATGAAATCTTTCCTTAACTTGTCATGCATTCGTTCTTCCGTCATATCACGAAGGACGGCAACCGCACCACGTACATCAGACTTTTGATAAAGTGGCGTCATTAAAACAACCCACGACCGCCCTTGTACATCAACTTCAACCATTTGTTCCTTTTCTAACTCTACAACTTGATTAAACAACGTTTCTATTTCTTTCGGTATTTGAGGTGTTTCTTCTGATGACAATCCTTGTTCGAACACCCATGCACGAATAAATTGATCAGCCGGTGGATTCGTCACAACAAGTGAACCCTCGCGGTCTAACGTGATAACACCATCCGCCATTGAACTCAAAATTCGTGATAATTGTTCCTTTTCTTGATTCAGTGCAGTGATATTTTTGTTTAGCGCACGGGCCATTCGGTTGAATGCCATACCTAGTAAACCAATTTCATCCCTGGTTAGAATTGGTACTTTCGTATCAAAATTCCCCTTCGCTACCTCTAAAGAAGCTTTTCGCATTTTACGAAGAGGTGCTGTAATTCTTGTCATGAGGAAGAAAGCAAAAACGGTCGTTAAAATAATCGCAATCCCCGCTGATAACAAAATAATATTTGTCGTTTCTCCTCTTGCTCCTTCAACGACATCAAGAGACTGATACATAAAGACAGCGCCCGATTCGCCACCTATATCAACCGGGATACCAACAATCATTTGTTCATTTTCTAGTTGTTGACCATCGATAAAAAAAGGATCACTTCCATGGTTTATAACCTCAGTTTGATGATCAAATACTGCGGACAATGCCTGATCCTCAAAAAAAGTGGCTGATGGTATAAGAGATTCTCCTTTTTGATCTGAATACCAATACTCAGCCTCAGAAGTAGCAATAAACACATTGCAACTGTAATTTTTTGCGATATTCATGGCTGATTCAACTGCTGAATCAACATCATCTGCATCTTCTATAACCGTAGCGATAACTGAAGCATGGTTTGTCAATCGCTCCTCTTCTTGAGCGGTATGGAAGCGCTCAAAATATTGTAATAAGAGAATCGTAACAACAATGAGGACGACAGCCATAAGGAGGATAATCGTCGCCCATAGTTTTCCAACGACACTACGCCAAAACATCATTCAGGATTCGCCTCAAATTTATAGCCTACGCCCCAAACAGTTGAAATCATATCAGCTGCCTCTGGAGAAACTTTACTTAATTTTTCACGTAACCGTTTCACATGTGTATCTACCGTTCGCAAATCACCAAAAAATTCATAATTCCAAACGTCTTTTAACAGTTGCTCTCGGGCAAAAACTTTATCTGGTGATTGAGCTAAATAATGTAACAGTTCATATTCTTTTGGCGTTAAGCTAATTTCTTCATTATTTGTCGTCACACGATGAGCATCATTATCAATTGTTAAATGCGGAAATACGAGCATATCTTTTGTCGACGTTTCTGTTTCTAAAAACTTCGTTTGTGAAGAACGCCTTAACAACGCTTTTACTCGTAAAACGACTTCACGCGGACTAAAGGGCTTTACAATATAATCATCTGCTCCTGACTCAAACCCTTGTACTCGATTTGATTCTTCACCCTTTGCTGTCAGCATGATAACAGGTGTCGCTTTTTTACCGCGAATTTCCTCACATACTTCAATGCCATCAACCCCTGGCATCATTAAATCAAGCAAAATCAAATCGTAATCTTTATTGATCGCCATATCTAAAGCCGTTTCACCATTTTCTGCATCTTCTACAATAAAGTCTTCACGTTCTAAATACATACGTAGTAAACGGCGAATTCTTTCTTCGTCATCAACAACTAAAATTTTCATTTCTTCAGCCATTCTAATCCCCCTCATCTCTCAAAACAGATACTGCGTTTCTATCAAAAATAACTTCATATGCTATTGTAGCACGTTTTTTTTTTGAAAAGAACACACTTTGACAAGGTTTGACTTCACAAAAAATGACTGTTCCCGGACTTTTAAGGGAACAGTCATTTAAAATTCTCTTATTTTGTTTATGCATATGAATGTAATCCAGCAATGATGAGGTTAACAAAGATCAGATTAAACATGATGATCGCAAAACCGATGACACAAAGCCAGGCACTTCGTTCTCCATGCCAACCTCTTGATAGACGAAGGTGAAGGTAAGCAGCATAGAAGAGGAAAGTGATTAACGCCCACACTTCTTTGGGATCCCATGCCCAAAAACGTGTCCAAGCAATTTGCGCCCAAATCATCGCAAAAATTAAACCTCCGAGCGTGAAAATAGGAAAACCAATTGCAATGGCTCGATAGCTTAATTCATCTGCGGCTTGAGGGCTAATTGACTTCGTTAACGGTTGAAGGACTGCCCCAATCGGCTTACGAATCGCTAATCGAATCAGCCAATAAAGCAAGAGACCAGAAACCATTGACCAAACCACTGTGTTTAAATCATTACTTTCAATAATTGATGGGGCAGAAAGAAATGGTTCCATAGCTTGATCAGTCAAAAGTTGGCCTTCGTTAGGGCCTACAACAGCAGGCATCGGATATTCCATCATTGCCTCTTGTCCGTTTTCATTAATATATTGGAATTCTGCCTCATACCCTGCAACATTAAATCCAATACTGAGACTAATATAGGCGACAAAACAAAGGATCGTGTAAAGGATAAATTCAACCCCGCGCACGCGCTTATTTCGTTTTGTGAAGTCAATAACCCGCACAAGGTAGATTAGTCCTGCTGCAAAACTAATTGCTAGTATGCCTTGACCTATCGCTGTTGTGATCACATGAATTTCAAGCCAATACGATTGTAGAGCAGGAATCAACGGTTGAATTTCTGTTGGGAACATGGAAGCATACACGATGATTAACATGACAACTGGCATCGTAAAAAGCCCAAGAATATCACTTTTATAGATCGTATAAATGATCACTAATGCAAAGCTCATCATGATCGCTAAAAAGGCAGTATATTCAAACATGTTACTAACCGGAGCGTGACCTGCGGCGATCCAACGTGTTATGAAATATCCCATTGCGAATAGAAAACCGATAATTGAGGCAACATAACCCAAAAAACCTGATCTGTTTTGAAAATGCCCTTGTCGATTACGGAATTTTTTACCTGTCACAGCAACAGCAAAAAGAATCGTTGAAAGCAAATATAAGAAAAAAGCTACTAGTAATAGGTTGCTACTTAATTCAGGCATCTACATCACTCCCTTGATCCTCATCGCGACGTCGTTGATATTGACGTTCCTGCTCCAATTCATCTTCTTCAACTTGGTCAATAGGCATCGCAATGTTTGTATTAGAAGATATCGCTTCAAAATCTTTCATCAAAGATTGCCAGTTTTTATTCGTGTGCCCAGCAACCCACAATTCCTCACCTTTTTGCTGTAACCATATTCGGCGGTGACTCCAATAAGATCCTTGGATAAGGCCAACCATAAAGATAAATCCACCAACAATAAGTAACGGCAGCGTTCGGTCAAGTCGTACAGTTAAAGCCGTGACATCATTCATTTCAACGCCTGAAAGCTCCAATCGATACTCGTTTTCTCCAAGAATCGGTTCATTCGTTTGGACACCAACAACGCTCTTTTCACCATCTGGAATACTAGGTGTTTGCACGTTGAAAATAATGAGTGGGTTATCAGGGATTCGTGTAGCTGTTGTAGGCTCTTGATTATGTTCATCAAACACGTAATCTGGGAAATACTCTTCAATTTCAACGACATAACCGCCTCCGAGATCATAACTCATTTCTGGATCATAAAGATCTACCGTAATCTCTGTATCCGGTACATCTCCGTTGTCGTCTGCAACAGATTGAAGTCGAAAGCTAAATTCGGAAAGTTCATTTAACTTATAGTCAACTTGGTAAATAGAATACCCATCATGAGTTAACGGGTCGTTCACTTCTATATCGTGTGATTTCACTTTCTCATAATCAGCTTCACTTCCTACTATTCCGTCATCACTTCTTTCTAACAGGACAGCTGATGTACGGTAGGTTTCCACAACTGAAGACCCTTCTCGCATGAGTGCCTCTTGATACAATTCATCGTCTTCATCATACAACTCAATTTCAAAATTTTCGTTATACAAATAATATTGCCCATCAGTCCCTTTGACAGGCACTTGTTCACCATCGCGAACCCAAATATTTTCATCTACATACATAGTTGGGAAAAATCGTAGCATCGCTCCAAATAAAAAGATGATTAGTCCGATGTGATTAACGTAAGGTCCCCACCTTGAGAATCGACCTTTTTCAGCAACGATATTCCCATTTTCTTCATAGATGTTATATTTTTTTTCGTTTAATACTTTTGTGGCTTTTTCAATTTCACCCTCATGATCCAAACCTCGGCTTGTACCAAAAACTCTCTGTCGCTTTAAAAATCCTTCATGTCTTGTGACACGTTGTTTTTTTAGCGCTCGATAAAGTGGAACGACACGGTCTAAACTACATATCACAAGTGATACACCTAAAGCTGCAATAAGTAACATGTACCACCAAGATCCATATAAATTATGAAAACCTAACAAATAGTATAATTGACCAATCGTTCCATATTCATTTTCATAGAAAACAGCTGGATTTTCACCAGGTGGTATAAACTCTACTTGTGGAAAAATCGTTCCAAATCCAGAAGCAACGAGCAATAATACAATAATCCAAATACCTACTTTAACCGACGAAAAGAAATTCCAAATATGATCGACAACCGACCGTTTATACGTTTGTGACCTTCTAGCTGCCCCTTCGTAACGCATATTTAAAAGACTTTTCCCCTCATCTTGTAACGGCTTCCCGCAAGACTCACATATCACCGTTCCGTATGGGTTCACGTGCCCACATTCACATTTCACCTTCTCCATCTCTCACCCTCCACTACGTTTCTGGAACGAGCTGTTCTAGGGATTCAATGACTTGCTCTTCCGTTTTAGCCCCTACGGTATGTTCAATGACCTCACCAGTTTCATCGATAAGGAATACACTAGGTAAGCTTTGTACACCGTAAGCATTACTTACGTGCATCCCCCTGTCGATAGCTATTGGGTACGGATAGTTGGCACGCTCTTGATGTCGCTCTACTTGAACCGTCGATTCGTCTACATTAACCGACACGACTTCGACACCTTTATCTCGGTATGTATCATAATGCTCTTTTAAATATCCCATTTTTTCTCGACAAAACGCACAGTATGTCGCCCAAAAGTTTAAATACACACCTTCCCCTTCCCAATCTTCTAACATAATTTTTTCGCCATCTAAATTTTCTAGAGCAAAATTTGGCGCTTCATCACCAGCATCTACAACCCCTCTATCACCTACAAAATGGTTATAAAAAGTATATCCTATTGCAACAGCCATCACGATTAAAATGATAGCACGGATCAATAGACGGTTCTTTTTCATGTAGATTCCCCCAAGCCATTTACTAAACTTATATTAACACCACGAACGTATTACAAACAAATGTTTTACACAGATAATTTGTGTCCATTATGTGACAGCCCAGTCATGAAGTTGTTTTACTTCCTTAGGAGTTAATTCTCGAGCCTCTCCTGCATTTAACCCTTTTAACGTAATCATTCCGTACCTTTCTCGCTTTAATTTATCAACAGGATAACCGATCGCATCAAACATACGTCGAACTTGGCGATTTCTACCTTCATGAATCGTGATCTCTATAACCGTTGTTCCTTTTTTGCGGTTTGATTTGATTCGCTTCACTTTTGCAGGCGCCGTCTTTTTACCGTCTAGTTTGACCCCTCGTTCCAATTGTTTTAATTCTTGGTTTAAAGGCAGTCCTTTCACTTTTGCAATATACGTTTTAGGAATTCGATACGATGGGTGCATTAATTGATTCGCAAATTCACCATCGTTTGTTAACAATATTAAGCCTGATGTGTCCGAATCCAGTCTCCCGATAGGGTAAATTCTCTTATCGGTCCCTATATAATCTGTGACAACTTTTCTTCCTCGGTCATCACTCGCTGCTGATATCACTCCTGTAGGCTTGTACAATACGTAATACTCAGGTGCTTCTTTTTCAAGTGGAATCCCTTCTACTTCAATATCATCTTGATTCGGGTTCACTTTCACTCCTAATGTCTTCACGGTCTCTTTGTTCACAGTTACTTTTCCTTCTTCAATCAACTTCTCAGCTTTTCGTCGTGAAGTGATTCCTGCTTGTGCAATTACTTTTTGAAGTCGTTCCATTCATAATCAGCCTTCCTCTATTTATAATCAAAAAACAGTATAATAAAGTTGTACGCACTTTTCTAATCATTATACTCAACCGTTTATTTTAGCGGTTTTATTATTCATTCTCAAATAAGATTAAAGATAGTGGCAAATTTAGCATACCACAAACAGAAAAAACATGTGTGAAATAGCTACACACATGTTACAAAAACACGAGGGTCACGATAATGACTGAGGCAATGACGCCGACGAAGTCTGCAAATAAACCTACCTTTAATGCATCACCGACCTTTTTGATACCTACTGCTCCAAAATATACAGTTAAAACATAAAATGTCGTATCAGTACTCCCTTGCATCGTAGAGGCTAAACGTCCAATAAATGAATCAGCACCGTATGTAGATATCAAATCTGTCGTCATTCCTAAAGCTCCTGTACCTGATAGAGGCCGTATTAATGCCAAAGGAACGATCTCACTTGGAAAGCCAATAAAAGATAAAACAGGTTCAATCACACCAATCAACGCTTCCATTGCTCCCGATTCACGAAAAACAGAAATCGCGACGTACATTCCAACAAGGTAAGGAATGATGGAGACCGCCATGTTAAACCCTTCTTTAGCACCATCTACAAATGTCTCATATGTTGGAACACGTCGCAATGTCCCTACAACCAATATCAGTGCGATGAATAAAGGGATGATCCAAAGGGAAACCGTCGTAAGCCATGCCATCACTATACTCCTTTTCTGATTCGTCGATAATAGAAAAATCTATCGATCAAAATTGCTGCAATCGTAGAAATTGTCGTTGCCATAATCGTTGTTCCTACTATTTCAGTTGGACTCTGTGAACCGTAATCAATTCGGATAGAAATGATCGTTGTCGGAATAAGCGTAATACTCGCTGTATTGATCGCAAGTAAAGTAATCATAGAACGACTCGCTTCATCTTTCCCACCATTTAATTTTTTGAGTTCTTCCATCGCTTTAATGCCCATTGGGGTGGCAGCATTACCTAAACCAAACAAGTTAGCTGAAATATTTGATAAAATATACCCCATCGCAGGGTGGTCCTTAGGGATATCAGGAAATAATTTTCCCGCAATTGGGCGCATTAGCTTCGTTAATCCTCGTAGCATACCGGCAACTTCTGCAATTTTCATCATGCCTAACCAAAATGCAAGAACACTGATTAAGCCTAGGCATATTGTCACCGCTTCCTTTGCTCCTTGAAAAATCGCTTCATTGATTGCTTCCATATTGCCGTTAATCGCCGCAAATACAACCCCCGTCACGAACAAACCTACCCAAATAATATTAACCATTTATTTCACTCCGATAGATTGTAAAAATGTCCGTTTCAATTTTTCAAACCATCCAAGACTTTCCTCTTCCTCTTCTTCTTCAATAAATCGTAGAGGAACACTCCCAACTTGATCACCATTGACCATCACATCAATAGTACCGATCGGGTTTGGATACCCATTTCGTTCCCATTCATCATCTTGTGGCGGTGTGTATACGTTGATTCGTTTCGAGATCCCTTCTAATTCTTCTTGAGTCACAGGGTATTCGAAGTTATAGTCCGCTTCTAAACGATCCTCATAAAATGGGTCATCGACATTGTCAACAACCCCCTCCTCCACAATCGGAAGAAGTTCATATGTATCGAACGCCCAGTTAAACAAACTCATATGGTCATTCCAGTCACTCGGTGCATTAAGTGTAACGACAATCAAAGACAGGTCATCACGTTCTGCTGTTGAAACGAGCGTGCGTTTTGCTCTCTTTGTATAACCGGTTTTTCCGCCTGTTGAATCTTTATACATTCCATTTACTAAACGGTTTTTATTGCGAAAGCTACGAAAGCCATTTTCTCGTTTCGTATCGGTTCGATAAACACTCGTACCTGTCACTTCGCGATAATCTTCATTTTCCATCGCATAGCGTGTTAATTTTGCCATATCATACGCCGTTGACATATGATCTTCATGTGTATCTAAGCCATGTGGATTGCGAAATGTTGTTTTGTCCATCCCTATTTCTTCTGCTTTTTCATTCATCATATAAACGAAACCATCGACACTTCCTCCAACGTGTTCTGCGATCGCTACAGCAGCATCATTTCCAGAACGTAACATAAGGCCGTAAACGAGTTCTTCGAGTTTCAATTTTTCACCCGCTCTCAAATAAAGCGAAGACCCTTCTGTCCCTTCCGCATTAGAAGATACTTCTACCTTTTCATCTAAATCTCCATGTTCGATCGCTAATATCGCCGTCATGATTTTTGTAATACTTGCAATCCGCATCGGTGTCTGTGCTTGTTTATCATATAGAACACGCCCACTTTCTTGTTCCATTAAAATGGCCCCTTGTGCCGAAACAGATCCTGGATATGTAGTTGATGCTTGAGTCGTCGTTAACAGACTCATCATCGTTAACGTAATGACAAATAGCATTAAAATTAATTTTTTGCCCATAAATCTCCCGCCTCTAAATGGATTTGTACAAGTTTATTCGAAATATATCTACTTATGAATAAAACTTTCTTTCTTAATGTCTGCAAATGTTTTGGATAAAAAGCGAGCAAATGAAAAAAATACAAGTAGAACAAAATAAAGGGAGAAGAAAATTATGCTCAATACGCTTCAAGATTTAGGAACCGTGTTTTTACGAATCATCACGATTTTCCCACTTCTTCTCACAATTACATTCGTTTTAGGAAAACGGGCTATTAATGAGATGCCCATTTTTGATTATTTAATTATCATTACACTTGCTTCAATTACAGGAGCAGACTTGGCGGACCCTAGCGTTAAACACATCCCTACAATAGGGGCAATTATTTTAATCGTTTGTTTACAACGTATCGTCAATCATTTAATGATTCGATACCGAAAATTTGGGCGGCTCATCACATTTGAGCCGACCGTGGTTGTTTATCAAGGGGAAATTATAAAGAAAAGCCTTAAAAAGTGGCATTATTCGATCGATAATTTATTACAAATGTTAAGAGAAAATGGAGCTTTTCATATAGAAGAAGTTGAGGTTGCGATTATCGAAGCAAACGGGAGCCTATCTGTTCACAAGCGGCAAAGTCATAACCAAACATCAGATATACAACCAAGTGAAAATCTCATAAGTTTTCCTGTCATTCTCGAAGGCTTTATTTATGAAGACGTGTTAAATTACTTAGGTGTTTCAAAAGCTTGGTTAAGGCAAGAACTGTTAAAAAAAGGCGTCATCCGTACAGATGACGTATTTGTTGCTGCTGTGGATCAAAACCTTCAATTGACAATATCAACGAACAATAGTTCTGAACACATCCCTCCTTTTTTTCATTAGTTATGATTTCAAATATGGTTCAAGTCTTTCTCGAATTTGATCTGCTTTTTTAGCAAGACGATCATACATTAACTTGGCATCTTTGTTTTCCGTTTCTAAGGAAAAAATCTCCAACTGTGCTTGGCAGGATTTGATCGATGCAAGAAGTTGTTGTTTTTCTTTCGGTTGTTTTTTCTTAATTTGATCGTCATACAAGTCCATTGTCATTGTCCCATCACGGTCCACTTGTGCTAAAAAAGCATTTTCTACAATTGCCCCTTGCGAATCTAATTGTTCATGCAACCAGTCTCGGCTAAAGCCAAGCCTTGCCAACGCTTCATCTTGTACTTTTCCATCAACAATCACCGTCTCTGTCTCTTTGACAGGGGCTTTTTGAATATTTAAATCTCCTGGTTTTAGAGGCTCTTGATCACTTTTTAAGAGAACATCGATTTCTCCAGTTGGTTCAAGCATAGCAAATTCGACATCTTGTACATTAAATACGCCTCTACGGCGCATGCCATACAGCAAGTCATCACTCGTTAACCGTTCTTTTTTAAGTTCATCCTCAAGGATTTTCCCATTCTTCACGACAGGAACAGGTGTACCATGCAACATGAAACGAAATACTTTACTCTTTTGTTTCAACCATAGAATACCTGCAATGGCTAATACTCCTACAAAATAAGCAATTAGACCATGGGCGATCGGTACGGAAGTCTGCACAACACCAAACGCTAGAGAAGCACCTAAAAAGATAACGAGTACAAGTTCGACCACTCCGAGTCTATACAAGGAGCCTCGAAATAACAGCCGTGCAGAAGCAATCAGTAGAACGATGGCTAAAAAACTTCTTAAAATGACTTCTTGCCAACCTGCCAATTTTCTCCCTCCTCTTTAATCAATTCCCTTTGTATTGTGGTTCTTCTTTTTCTAATTCCACAAGGCGGTCCGTTAAGTTCTTCGAAATTGTCCTAGTCTCCAGTACTGCTTCACGGTACGCTTCATAACATTCATCATCCTGTGTTTTTTCTCGTAAATCATTTAAAGCCGCTTCAATCCCTTTCCATTTGGCTAGGTTTTGCTTGACTTGCTGATATACGGTCATTAACTTTCTCTCCTTATCCTTTAGGTTTGAATATTAAGGCCGCAATAAAGCTGAAAATGATCGCAGATGAGATCCCCGCACTTGTCACTTCAAAAATACCTGTAATAATCCCAATTAAACCATTTTGTTCAGCTTCTGCCATTGCTCCGTGAACGAGTGAATTACCAAAACTCGTAATCGGTACGGTCACACCCGCACCTGCAAAATCAATCATCGGTTCATATACACCAATCCCATCACCAATTGCTCCGAGTACAACGAGTGTACTTAATGTGTGAGCAGGGGTTAGTTTAAAAACATCCATCATCACTTGACCAACCACACAAATGAGCCCTCCTACAACAAATGCCCAAAAAAAGATCACAACTCGTCACCTCCCGATTCAATGGAAACTGCATGTGCAATACACGGTATCGACTCGTTTTGCTGGAAAGTAAGTGGTGATAAAAGGGCTCCTGTAGCGACGACGAGCATTCTTTGAAATTCATTTCTCTTCATACGGTTGAGCAAATGACCATATGTGACAGCTGCCGAACAGCCTGTCCCACTTGCCCCTGCTAAGACTGGTTGCCCTTCTCGGTAAACCATTAGCCCACAATCCTGAAATTGCTCATTTGTCACATTCAAGTTTCTTTCTTCCATTAATTCCAATGCAATCGGACGGCCGATATGACCGAGGTCGCCAGTTACGATGAGATCGTAATACGAGGCATCAACTCCTCTTTCATGTAAATGAGCTTCGATCGTATCAACAGCTGCAGGTGCCATCGCACCACCCATGTTAAACGGATCGCTTAGCCCCATATCGATAACATGACCGATCGTCGCTGATGTTACTTTCGGTCCATCACCTTCACTTCCTACTAAAGCAAACCCTGAAGCCGTAACTGTCCATTGAGCTGTTGGTGGCTTTTGTCCGCCGTATTCGGTCGGATAACGGAACGTTTTTTCTACAGCTGCATTGTGACTAGCTGACCCTGTCAAAATATGATCAGCACCTCCTGCATCAACGATGAAGGAAGCTAGAGCAAGCCCTTCCATTGCAGTAGAACAAGCACCAAATAGACCAAGGTAAGGGATCGGTAATTTTCGAAACGCAAAACTCGTTGACGTGATTTGATTTAGTAAATCACCCGAAAGAACAAATTGCACATCTTCCTTTTTTAACCCCGCTTTATCGATCGCTTTTAAGCAACCTTCTTCCGTTAATACCTTTTGGGCTTTTTCATATGAGTCCTGACCAAGCCATAAATCCTCATGAATTGAATCAAAGTCATCGGGAATCGCGCCATTTCCTTCGAAGGGTCCACCTATCACTCCTGTACTTTTAATGACAGGTGTATGCTCAAATTGCCAAGTCCTAGCTCCTACTCTCATCCTGTTCCCCCCCATGTCATCCAAATCGTTCGAATAAAGGCAATCACAAATGCTGAGAAAGTTCCGAACACAATGACGGACCCAGCCAATTTAAACATATTCCCTCCTACACCTAACACATACCCTTCAGTTCGATGTTCAATCGCAGCTGATGCAACAGAGTTTGCGAAACCAGTAACCGGTACAGCAGTACCTGCACCTGCAAATTGAGCATAACGGTCGTATACGCCCAAACCCGTTAACAATGTAGCTACAATTATTAACGTCGCAACAGTCGGATCACCCGCACTACTTTCATTAAAATCAAAGAAAAACATATAACCATATTGTAAAAATTGACCAATCAGACATATACTCCCACCTACAAAAAATGCTTTGATACAATTTTTAACGACAGGTCTTTTCACTTCATGCTTTTTGGCCATTTTTTGATAATGTTGTTGTTCTGGTGTCATCTTCTCCATTTGTTGTTTCTTTCCCAAACTTTTTCACCTGCCTCATCCTTTCATATTGTCTTCTATGTTATCTAATTCACGCCGCAACCTTTCCTTAGAAATTTCTCTGTTTTTTATCTCTGATTCCAATGCGTCTAAATCCCATTCAATTCGTTTATCTGTTGATAAGTGAACGGTCGCATTTTGATCGACTTTTTGAGCGATTTCATGAAATTCTTTTCGTAAACGTTCTAAAAATAAGCGGTGGCGATGTTTAACTTTCACATTGATATAAACGTCATCTTCCATTTCTACACCATGTACTGTTACAACTTCTTCCCTGTCGTTAATCTGTTTTTTCATTTGATCAACACGAGACTGATCAACAATCGAATCACTGCCTAATGCATCAAATCCTGTTTGATGATCCGGTAACGAGGAGGGATTACTGTTACAAGCTGTAATCAACAATCCGATACAAATAATCGCCACCCCAACCATAACGATTTTTTTCATAACAACAACACCTCTTTAATGAGTTCCGATATGTAAGCCGACGGAGAAGGAAACCCCCGTCGACATGACGTTAATTTTTGTATTGCGGTTCTTCTTGTTCGATATATTGCAAGCGCGGGTTTAAGTTATCTACGATCGCTTGCGCATCTTGAGCTGCTTGTTGAAAAAGTTGTTTTGCCTGTTGGTCATCCGTTTGTAAAGCAAAACTTTCCAAACTTGCTTGGGCACTTTTTAAACCTGATACTGTTTGTTTCATTTGTGTTGCTACTGTCAATGTTGACTCCCCCTCTTGTTTTAAGTTCAAATATAGCGTTTGACATTGGTGAAGATTCATGCGTTCCAGTTTCAGTTAATCATTTTCAAGTGTCACTCGCACAATTTTCTGTTAGCATAGAAGTACAATGTAAACACCATTTGAAACATCAATGCGTTGTAGCAAACGACAAAAGGAGAGACATCATGTTCACATCCATAAGTGCCTTTCAAGCCACCACGCTTATTTTGCTCACCTTCATACTCATATATCATTTACTACTACAAAATCGGTTTAAACGTTTGCAAAACCAGTTTTACCAACTTCGTCAAACAGTTGAATCTTTCGATTCTCATACAGAAGCTAGCTTCACTCCTTCTTCCCATATCATCGATGAGCAATTACAAACCATGAAGTTGCAATGTTATCAAGCACGTAATGCCGTCCATAAACAAACATTTGGACCCCACTCAAAGGAAATGGAGTTTGCCCCAAAACAAATACCAACAGTATATGAGCAATTACGTTCAGAGCTGTCAACTGAAACAAACGAGCTTATAGAACAATTTTGGGTGACCTACCTACAGTTTCTAGAAACACATTGGTTAGATTCACGTGGGAAATTGCGGAGCGTTTTTACAGGGGATGAAACCAAAAAGACAGGCGATGTTGGACAAATGATGCATGCGGCAGACCGTACTGTCCAACAGCTCGATATATTTTTATCAGAGCTGTCATTTATGCAAAGTGATCAAATGTAAGGAGTACACTTAAGTGTACTCCTTGTTTTTTTCCATATTAAAACGGTTCCCATTTAACATTTTTAGCTACATCAAATCGTTCTTGAACCGCTGGCCAATGGACAACGTTCCACCAGCAATCAATGTAACGTTCGCGGTTATTTTCATATTGCAAATAATAGGCATGCTCCCAGACGTCAATTGGTAAAAGAGGGATCACATCCCACTGTGAAAGGTTTTGATGTTTTTCTGCTGTTAATATTTCAAGCCTTCTGGACCGGGGTGCCCAGACGAGAATCGCCCAACCAACGCCTTCAACTTGTTTGGCAGCTTCAGTAAATTGCCATCGAAACGATCGATAATTCCCAAAATCATCATCAATCTGCTGCGCTAAAGAACCTTGCGGATTTCCACCACCTTCAGGGTTCATCACTTTCCAGAATATAGAATGTAAATAATGTCCTGCTCCGTGGAATGCCAATTCTCTTTCCCAATGTTTAATTAGACTGTCATCTTTTTTTCGTCTTGCTTCTGCCAATTTCTTCTCAGCTTTATTTAACCCATCTACATAAGACTGATGGTGCTTTTGATGGTGTAGCTCCATGATTCGTTTATTAATATAAGGTTCAAGTGCATCATAATCATAATCTAAAGGCGGGAGTTTATGTTGACCAACCTTCACACGTTCTGTTCCTTCTGCCCGCTCCTCTTCTCCCTCAACCTCGTTCCCTGTCTGTTGTTGCATTCGTTCATAAAGAGATGTTGCTTTTTCTTGGATCAGAGAGATCTGTTCTTCACTTACATTTTCTGAGTCAAGTTCGCTTAAGGACAAATCAATCTCATCGATTTCATCAATGATTTTTCGACATGAACGGTGATAATCTCGATCTCCTTCTTCCCAACGATGGGCGACAATGATATCCCTACATTGCTTAAGCCACCCTTTTAAATTTGAAGCATATTGTGTCAGTTCTTGATTGTCCATAATGACCCTCCTTATTGCGTCGTCATTACACCGTATGAATCAAAATGATTGTTGTGACAAATGCCCGAAATCGTGCCTTTCCTGTTTTTCATATGAAGGATTTAATCAAACAAAAAGGCGACCCTTTTTACTGTGACACCTAATAGTGGTGAACAAAGTAAATGAGGTCGCCTCTGTTTACATACTGTTGTTATTCGTTTACTTGGAATGGAGCATTTTCGTTCGAAAATCTGTTTCATAATACTCTAATTCTTCTCGAAGTTCTTGAAGTGGGCTTTCAACATCTTTTACTAATTGCTTTAAATGGTCAGGAACCGATATATAAAACTTAATAGCATTTTTTCCTGTATACGCTGCCCGACTATCTTCATACCATGTATCTAGACGCGGTTGGAAAAATTCCTCAATGCATCGGTAGTAGATCCAATATAACGTCTTTTCTGCAGCCCCTTTACGAAATGTCCCACTCTTTAATACCAATTGACAGGACTCATAGCCTTCATCTATAAAAACATTCAATCGACGTAGCTGTACTAATATATCAGATAGTTCATCTTCTAATACAGACTCATCGTCCACCTTTAAATCATCAAGTGTTGTTTTATTCAAGTAATCCCTTACACGATTACTGACTGAATGTAAGTGGTTTTTCGTTAAGCTGAGTTGACTTTTAACGAAGCTATTGCCCATGAAGGAATCCCCCCTTTCATTCTAGCAAATGGATGTTTTCGAAAAATCCAATATTTTTTATTCTGTACTTTCATGCTCTTGCTCCACCTTCTCGAATTGAGAAAAAAACAAATCTACTTCATTTTCAATAGAAGAATCGACTTCTGTATCTGGTAATGGTGGAAGTTCATCTAAGGAACGTAGGCCAAATTGATCGAGAAATCCAGAAGTTGTACCGTAAAGGATTGCTCGTCCTGTTCCTTCCGAACGACCTACTTCTTGAATGAGACCTTTTGCTTGCAACGTCCGAATCGGACGCTCAGATTTTACACCTCGTAAATCCTCAACATCTACACGTGCAATTGGTTGTTTATAAGCAATGATCGCTAATGTTTCCAACGCTGCTTGCGATAACGTTGTCGATTGCGGAGATTCAACAAGACGCTTAAAATATTCCGCATGTTCTGGTTTTGTCGTTAACTGATAGTGCCCAGCCCAATCAACAATTTGTAACCCTCGCTCTTCTGATTCAAACCTTTGCCTAAGTACATCAATATGTCTACGTACTTCTTCTATATCGATATCCAAAACATCACGTATTTGTTTTTCATCGAGCCCCTCATCGCCTGAAACGAACAATAGACCTTCAATAACCGCCTGATGATGTGTATCACTCAAAGGGACTCACCTCCAGTTTTGTAAATGATAATATCTTCGAAGTTAAAGCTTTGCTCACACTGGATCACATTCCCTTTCATTAATTCTAAAATAGCTAAAAAGGTGACAACTGCAAACGACCTGTCAGAGCGAACAAACATCTTGTTAAAACTTTGTTTCCCTCCATTTGTCGATAACGTATCCATGATTTCTCCCATTCTATCTTCGATGGATATTTCCTCACGGGGGACTGTTGTTATTGCTGGATCGGATTTCACTTTTCGTTGGAGCATCTTTTGGAAGGCGTCAAGCATATCGTATAAACTTGCATTAATTGATTCATTTTTATTCGTTTCTTCTTCAATATATGGCTCTAAGTTCGTAACAGGTTTTGAATATTGTTCACTTCGCTCTTGTTCACGTACTTTCAAACCTTCCGCCGCTTCTTTGAAACGCCGATATTCTAAAAGGCGATGCATCAATGCCTCACGTGGGTCTTCTTCATCTTCCTCAATCAACCAATCTTGGTCATCCAGTTCATCTTCGTGAACAGGAAGGAGCATGCGACTTTTCATCTCAACTAATGTTGCAGCCATCACGAGATATTCGCTTGCAATATCCAACTGTAAAACTTGCATCGTATGTATATACGATAAATATTGATCCGTAATTTCTGCGACTGGAATGTCGTATATATCCAGATCATTTTTTTGAATTAAATGTAACAATAAATCAAGTGGACCTTCAAAACGGTCAATTTTCACACTATATTCCATCTACTTACTCACCATTTTCTTTTTTACTGTCGGCATTATAACATATTTTAAAACTTCACGGTTTCCTCTAACTGATTCATACGATATGATATGAGATAGAAAACAAACAACCATTCCTTTGCCTTAGGAGGCGATAAATTGAATCATTATCCTAAACCGTTCATTGAATATTTAACGTACTTCCATGGCATGCGAGATTATTTTGAGTGTCATGAAGTGCTCGAGGAACATTGGAAAGATGTAAAAAATCAAAGCAATCGATCCGAAGACCATTGGGTTGCACTCATCCAATTAGCCGTTGCTTTATATCACCATCGGCAAAATAATTATGCTGGCGCTAAGCGCTTATATAAAAATGCAGAACGATTAATGTCTGATAACGAACAAAAACTTCAAGAACTTTCTATCAATGTAGACGAGTTAATACGTCGAGTAAAAGCGCAACACCAAGATGTCACTGCCTCAAAAGCTTATCAACCAATTGCCATCCCCCTTGAAGATGATGACTTGATTGACCTTTGTAAACAAAAATGTCAAGAAGAAGGTCATTCTTGGAATGAAAATGAAGATCATGCGTTAGACGACATCATTTATAAACATAAGCGTCGCGATCGAAGTGATGTCATTTCAGAAAGAAAACAAGCTTTAATGAACCGAAACGATAGACATTGATAATCGATTTTGTTAGCCCTCAATTGGAGATTGGACCTTTAGCGCTATACATGAAATAAATCGTCCTCTTTGGAAATAAAAAGAGAAACAGGAAAAATCTCCTGTTCCTCTTTTTTATTTCTATTATTCAAATGAAATTGAACGACTTAAGTTAGCCATTTCAATCGCTGACACAGCTGCCTCTGCACCTTTGTTACCTGCTTTCGTACCAGCGCGCTCAACAGCTTGCTCGATTGTATCTGTCGTTAACACCCCGAAAATCACTGGCGTACCTGTCTGCATGGAAAGGGAAGCAACGCCCTTTGCCACTTCGCTACAAACATAGTCAAAGTGTGGCGTTGAGCCGCGGATCACTGTCCCCAATGTAACCACTGCATCGTAACGACCGGATTCCGTTAGCTTCTTCGCAGCAACTGGAATTTCAAACGCGCCTGGAACCCAAGCGATATCTACATTTTCTTCTTCAACCCCGTGACGTCTTAACGTATCTTCAGCTCCACTTAAAAGCTTACTCGTAATCATTTCATTAAAACGACCGACGACGATCGCAACTTTCAAACCCGAACCAACTAAATTTCCTTCAAATGTTTGTCCCATCATGAATGCCTCCAATTAAAATAAATATGATTAATATGATTAAAAATGTAATAAATGACCTAATTTATCTTTTTTCACTTCTAAATAACGTTCATTTGCCTTAGTTTGTGGCAACTGGAGCGGTACGCGGTCAACGACTTCTAAGTCATACCCTTCTAACCCGCGAATTTTCCTTGGGTTATTAGTAAGTAATTTCATTTTTTTTACACCAACATCGCGTAAAATTTGCGCACCAATTCCATAATCTCTTAGATCAGGAGCAAACCCAAGCTTTTCGTTTGCCTCAACTGTGTCATAGCCTTCTTCTTGAAGTTTATAGGCGCGCATCTTATTAAGCAAACCAATGCCTCGCCCTTCTTGACGCATATACAATAGTACACCTTGACCCGCTTCTTCAATTTGTTCTAATGCAGCGTGCAGTTGAGGACCACAATCACAACGTTGCGAGCCAAACACATCACCTGTTAAACATTCAGAATGAACACGGACAAGCGTTGGTTTTTCAGGGGCAACTTCTCCCTTTACAAGCGCTATATGCTCCTTACCATCAACTACATTAGAATAGGCATATGCTTTGAAATCACCAAATTGAGTCGGCAAATCAATCGAAACTTCACGTTCTACAAGACGGTCTTTTCGATTACGATATTGAATCAAATCTTTGATCGTAACCATTTTTAATTCGTGTTCATCTGCAATTTTACGTAAATCAGGAACACGTGCCATCGTTCCGTCTTCTTTAATAATCTCACAAATAACGCCAGCCGGGTTGGCACCGCACATTTTCGCTAAATCAACCGCCGCTTCTGTATGCCCTGCTCGTCGTAACACGCCACCTTCTTTGGCAATAAGAGGAAAGATATGACCAGGCTTTTTAAAATCACTTGCTTTGGTTTCATTATTGAATAATGCCTTTACGGTATCGGAACGTTCTGGTGCTGAAATTCCTGTTGTGTTTGTTTTATGGTCAACACTGACGGTAAAAGCTGTACCATGCGGATCAGTGTTATGATCCACCATCGGCACTAACTCTAATTGTTCTGCACGTTGCTGAGTAATCGGTGCACATACAAGCCCACGACCGTGCGTAATCATAAAGTTTATCACTTCAGGACTCGCTTTATCTGCTAAGGCGACGAAGTCCCCTTCATTTTCTCGATCTTCATCGTCACAAACAATGACGACATTTCCTTGCATTAATTCGTAAATGGCTTCTTCAATTGGATCGAACATACGAATCCCCCTCTTTCACTACACCATTTTTATATTAAAAACCATTATCTCGTAAAAACGACTCTGTTAACGAATGACCTTGGTTAGAAGGTGGCTGTGACATGTACGTTTGCATAAATTGATCAACATACTTACCGAGCATATCACATTCGATATTCACGATATCACCAACCCCTTTGCTACCAATAACCGTTTCATCTAACGTATGAGGAATGATCGAAATCGTTATTGAATCATCAGTTAAGCCAAAGATCGTTAAACTCGTTCCATCAACGGCCACGGACCCTTTCATCAACATATATTTTCGTAACGAAGGATCTACAGCGATCTCATAATAAACGGCATTATCTTGACGTTCCTTTGAGCGAATCTTTCCTGTGCCATCAATATGACCACTAACAAAGTGACCACCGAAACGTCCCGCCGCTGACATCGCGCGCTCAAGATTCACTTCTGAACCGCGGCGTAGATCATTTAAACTCGTATGTCGAACAGTCTCCGGCATCACATCTACCGAAAATGACCGAGCATCGTAAGCAGTCACTGTCAAACAGACGCCATTGACAGCAATACTATCACCAATCGAAACATCCTCTAAAACGATCGCCGCTTCGACAGACATCACGATTGATTCACCTGTTTGACGCATGCTTCGAATCGTTCCTTTTTCTTCTACAATTCCCGTAAACATTCTATTCCTCCCCCTTCCTCAAAACCATTTTCATATCAGAGCCGAGCTTCTCCCATGAATGGACCGCTAGTCGCGGAACATCTTTCAAGGAAGAGATCCCCATTCCCGAAAAAGCATCAGGTGCATGTGAACCACCAATCAACATGACCGCCATATAATAGACAATTTGTTGGAAAGATCCTGAACGCAAAAATGCATCATGAATCGTTCCTCCGCCTTCGACAAGAACCGATGTTACCCCTCGTTCACTTAATTGAACGAGTAATTCATCGACCTCAATCGTTTCCCCTTTTAATACGAGGACGCTCACTCCATTTTTTTCAAATTCATCAATACGATGAGCATCTGCTTTCTTCGTCGTCACAATCCACGTAGGTGCTGACTTATCCGTGACTAGCTGAGCAGATAAAGGCGTTCGTAAAGTATGGTCCAAAATGACGCGAATCGGGTTCTCCCCTCCCTCGGGTAACCTTGTCGTCAGCTTCGGATCATCCGCTACCACCGTATTCACACCGACCAGGATTGCATCGTGTTGATGACGAAGAACATGCCCATCCGCCCTTGATTCCGAGCTCGTAATCCACTGACTTTCACCAGTCGATGTTGCAATTTTTCCATCGATACTTGCAGCTACTTTTAATGTCACGTACGGTTGGTTCGTTTTCATGTAATGGAAAAACGATTGATTTAATTCTTCCGCAGCCTCTCGACAAACACCGACATCCACTTCGATGCCAGCTTGCCGCAATTTTTTAATTCCGTTTCCTGCAACCTTTGGATTGGCATCCATTGTTGCAACAACAACGCGTCTAATGCCAGCTTCGATAATTGCATCACAGCAAGGTGGCGTACGACCCTGGTGACTACACGGCTCTAGCGTCACGTAAATGGTTGCATCATATGCTTTTTCACCCGCCATGGTAAGCGCATGTCGCTCCGCATGAGCCTCTCCCGCTCGTAGATGTGCACCAAAACCAACAACGCGATGTTCTTTCACGACCACTGCTCCCACGGCAGGGTTTGGTGTAGTTTGACCTTTCGTTGCTTCGGCCATTTGTAATGCTGTGCGCATATAACCTTTATCATCCACGTCCCATTCTTCCTTTCCATAGCGTGACCCTTTAATAAATTTATCGTGTTCAAAGTAGAAATGCTTATATAACGAAAAACGCCCCCTGAAAATATCCTTCAGGAGACGACCATGTCATGAAACAGCGCACACCTATCCCATTTTGTTAAAGGAAGGCACACTTCACCTGTGTCATGAACGTTGGTTCCTTCTCCCATCCAGACTGTTACTGTCGGCTCTGGTTTTTCACCAAATCCACCGTTACGCTTTGCGAAACGGGTCACGGGCTTAGAGGATCACTTCCTCATCACCGCCGGTTAGGAATTGCACCTGACCCCGAAGGACGACCTTTGTTCATTTGTTCGTTTTTCGTTCTTGTACAGTATAGCACATAATCGAATGATGTCGTGATGATTTAAATCACATTTCATCAATTATTCATATTTCGTGTTTGCCCCTCTTAAAACAAAGAAAAGCGGAGGGATCTCCCCTCACGCTTTCCTTACGCCTCGTCATAAACACGTACTTGTGCCATCACATCGCCAGGACGAATACGGTCTACCGCTTCCATTCCATCAATGACACGACCAAATACGGTATGAACGCCATCTAAATGTGGTTGTTGTTCGAACACGATAAAAAATTGACTTCCTCCTGTGTCTTTACCAGCATGAGCCATCGACAATGATCCACGTTCATGTTTGTATGGATTGCCTTCCGTTTCACACTTAATCGTATAACCTGGGCCGCCAGTCCCATTTCCGTTAGGATCGCCACCTTGGGCAACAAATCCTGGAATCACACGGTGAAATGTGAGGCCATCATAAAACTTGTCGTTGGCTAATTTCTCAAAATTCTCCACCGTTTTTGGTGCTGCGTCTGGAAAGAACTCAATTGTTAGTGATTCTCCTGTTTCAAACTCGATTTGACCTTTTTTCATGGCAATTCTCCTCCTCAAACATTTACGTTAAGTGAACACTTGTACAATTTGATTGTGATTGGTAACGCAAATCTTGTTTTAGTAAATCTTCATACGTTTCACGTTTTACAACGAGTTGTGCCTGACCATTTTCAACAAACACAACACCTGGGCGTTCAATACGATTATAGTTATTAGCCATTGAATACCCATATGCTCCCGTGGAATAAACAGCAAGAATATCTCCTTGTTGGACAGACGGCAATGCAATATCCCAGATCAGCATATCACCTGATTCGCAACATTTACCAGCAATCGAAACCGTTTCATTCCGTGCGTCATTCATACGATTAGCCACATCCGCCTCATACTCTGCCTCATACAAAGCAGGACGAATGTTATCGGTCATCCCGCCATCGACAGACACATATTTACGAACATTTGGAATGTCTTTAACCGAACCGATTGTGTAAAGGGTTGTCCCCGCTTCACCTACAAGCGCACGCCCCGGCTCAATCCAGATTTCAGGGACTGGTAGACCGATAGCCCCCATTTGCTCACGCACTGCTTGGACGATTGCTGAAACGTAACGACCTGGAGACAATGGAGCGTCGTCTTGCGTATAGCGAATGCCAAACCCACCACCGACATTTAATACGTTGAGTGTAAAGTTTGCATATTTGTCGTTCCACCGTTTAATTTCTCGGACCATCGCCTCGACTGCAAGGATAAACCCTTCTTCTTCAAAAATTTGCGACCCGATATGTGAATGAAAGCCTTGTAATTGCAAGTATTGACTTGCGAGCGATTTTTCAATCGCTAAATCTGCTTGCCCACTGTTAATATCGAAGCCAAATTTAGAATCCTCTTGTCCTGTAGAAATATAATCGTGTGTGTGCGCTTCAACACCTGGTGTGATACGGAGTAATATATCCATTGTACGATTGTTGTTTTTCAGTATTTCATTTAGAAGATCTAACTCATAAAAGTTATCAACGACAAAACAACCGACTCCTGATTTCACTGCAAATTCAATTTCCTCTGGCAACTTATTGTTCCCATGAAAGTGAATTTGTTCTGGGGGGAAACCCGCATGTAAAGCCGTGTATAATTCGCCACCGGATACGACATCTAAACTCATACCGTACTCTTTCATTAATTGAATGATGGCAATACAACTAAATGCTTTACTCGCATATGCGATTTGATAAGAGACGCCTTCTGCGTCAAATGCCTCTTTAAAAGCAACCATTCTTTGTTTAATATCTTCTACATCATAAACATAAAGAGGGGTTCCGTATTCGCGTGACAGCTCTACTACATCAACGCCCCCGATTTGTATATGTCCTTTTTCATTCACTGTATGTGTTGAAAATGCGCTCATTTATCTCTCTCCTTGCGATTCAATTCGACCAATGAAAAGCTACATTTGAAAATGATGAAAAAAAGATAACTAATGGAACCACTAGTTATCTGGAGAAGATCTGTAACCTCCATCAATCGGATAGTGCTCCACTACTCATTTGTAGTGACAGTGTACTGTTTCTTCAACAGCACACCAGCTAGCGATACTGTGGATATCGAAAGCTTCGGCATCGGGACCTTTCCCGTCTGATCATCACTTCCACTGTCGTTTACAAACGATACTCTTTCAACCGATGCACCTCTACCTTATTGGCAAGTTGTCAAAAAGGTTTGTGTAATATGATCGTAATTTATCACACATTCCGCTTGCCCGCAAGGAAAACGTTTAAGCCTTTGACTGCTTATAGACATCACGCGGATTAACAATCGATGGACGACGCTTTTTCGAAGGAACAGACATACGAATCAGTGTATCTAGTAAGGCTTTTGGATAAAATGGTAAAAATGGCCATAAATATGGAACATTTAAGGTTTTAATTGCTGCAACAAGAATGAACATAACCGTTGTCGCAATAACGATGCCTGGTACTTTAAAGGCCGCAACCGCAACGAGCAGCAACACGCGGATCATCTTTAGCGTAATACCCATTTCGTAGCTTGGTGATGCAAACATACCGATCGCGCCAATTGCAACATATAAAATGACCTCCGCACTTAAAACACCAACTTCTATCGCAATTTCACCAATTAACAACGCGGCAACAAGACCTAATGCCGTAGCTAAAGGTGAAGGTGTGTGTATCGCTGCCATACGGAGTAATTCAATCCCTAGTTCCCCAAACATAATTTGTACAAACACCGGAATCGTGGGCGATTCCTCCAACCCTATAAAATCAAAATCAGGTGGTAACAACGATGGTTGCATCACAAAAAGCAACCACAGCGGGAGGATAAACAATGAAAAGAACATCCCTAAAAATCGAACCCACCGTAAAAATGTCCCGATCATTGGCGCTTGACGATATTCTTCTGCGTGCTGAACGTGGTGAAAAAACGTTGTCGGAAAAATAATAACACTTGGAGAAGCATCAACAATAACAACGACATGACCTTCAAATAAATGGGTGGCTGCCACATCCGGTCTCTCAGTATAACGAACGAGCGGAAATGGATTATAACCTTGTTTGACGATATATTCTTCAACGACTTTATCTGCCATTGTTAATCCATCAATATCGATATTCTCTAATTCCTTTTTCACAATGTTTACAAGGTCATTATCCGCAACCCCATCAATATATGATATACAAATATCTGTTTTCGAACGTTTACCTACTTGCAAAATTTCATTACGTAACCGTTCATCTCGAATTCTTCTTCTCGTAAGACCTGTGTTTTCAATAATATTTTCGGTATACCCATCTCTTGCGCCACGAACCACTTTTTCAGTATCTGGCTCTTCAGGCCCTCGCCCTGGATATTGACGGACGTCAATCACAATCGCTTCAGATTCACCATCAATGAGTAAAAAGGTTAAACCTGACAACATCTGTTTAATTGCATCATCTATGTTATCGACAAATTCAACTTGTACATGTGTTAGTCGGTTTTGAATTTGTTTTTTAACATCAAATTGTTCAACTTCAACTGCATCTAAGAACATTAATTCTTTTAATAATTCAATGGCAATCGGTGTGTCAGTCAAGCCATTCACAATATAAAACTGAACTTCCTTGCCTTGAATCGATAAGCGCCTTACATCGACATCGAAACTAGAACCAATCCCAACACGATTAGAAATAATTTTTTCGTTTTCCCGTATTTTTGGAGAGATCGGCTGTTTTTGGTCCTTCTCTTCACTTTTCTCAGCGGACATGTCCTCCACTCCTTTCTAAAATCAAATCGACTGCTCGCCGTGTGATTGGAGCACCACGAGACGGGTCATCGCGTCCACCCATCTTCCCGATATCACCAATTCCTATAACAATCGGGATGTTTAACTGATCGAGTAGATAAACGGTGTCTCCACGAATCCTTTCCAATTCAAGCTCTTGTATTCCTGATTTATCTACTCCATAAGGTGTTAACCTTCCTAAGCGGTCAATACTTACATCTACGCGTGTCCATTCGTGATCAAATGAGTGTGATGCCACCGCAAGTGCACCGAGTGTTTCAATTCTCGAATCATGAACAACCGTTTTTAACGCCGATTCACCAGGGCCTTCTTTGTCGTGACCACAATCATCAAATAACACAAAAATAAAATCTAATGGGGCTTCTAAAATTGCCTTGACCATTTCTGCACCGGTCAGTTTTGTAGGGTTTCCTGCTGATTGAGTCAATAGATACCCATGTAATTCATTTGCGACATGTTGAACAGCTGCTTTTGCTGTATCATCTCCGTCTGTTATTAAGATTACTCGCTTCTTTTCCAACGCCCATATTCACCCTTTCGCCCGAAACATGATCGCTACAAAAAAACTGACGACAATGACCGTTGTAAAACTCGCTGACGTCATTTCAAACAACCCCATACTTACGCCAAGAAAACCACTACGTTCTCCCTCCGCCATCGCACCATGGACGAGAAAGTGACCGAAACTCGACATTTGAACAAGTGCACCCGCTCCTGCAAAATCAATGAATCGATCATAAAGGTGAAAACCATCTAAAATCGCACCGCTTACGACAAAGATAACCATTAATTGTGCACTTGAGAGTTGCAATAAATCCATAAGCAACTGACCGACCATAACAACGATCCCACCTGTTATAAATGCAACGATATATTCAGCCATCACCACGCCCCTCCTCTAGTGCCTCATTTCTAGCAAACACGACACCATGGGCTACACAAGGGATCGTCTCTCCTTGTTGAAGGTGCGAACGATTAACAATCGCTCCTGTTGCAACAACAAAAATACGGCGGTACTTCCCAGTACGTAAGTGGTCAAAAAGAGATGAAAATGTCACAACAGGACAACAAGCAGCACCACTTCCCCCTGCGAACGTTTTACTTCCTGATCCGTATATCAGTTGACCACAATCAATATGTTTTAAATCCATCTTCTCAACGCCTCTCTCTCTAAAGAGCCTTTGCAGTTGCGTGGAACCAAACATTGATAAATCTCCTGTTACAATGGCATCATAGTCATCGATCGACTCTCCCATCGCCTGTAGATGGTCATCGATTGTCGAAAATGCTGCTGGTGCCATCGCTTGTCCTAAGTCAGTAGGGTCTTTTACCTTCCAATCTATAACGCGACCAAAGGTAAATGATTGTACCGCAATAGGCGAAGGGGTAGAACTAATAAGCGCTGCTCCTGCACCGGTCACCGTTTTCATCGCGGTTTTCGGACGTTGTTTAACGTGTTCAATTGGTAGGCGAAATTGTTTCTCTGCTACACCGTAATGGCTACTCGTACTAATCAATGCATGATTGACCATCCTTTGCGAAACGGACATGGCTGTTAAAGCAACAAGTTGCATGGATGTTGCACATGCTGAAAATGCCCCTAAAAATGGGAACGGTAACTGACTGGCTGCATAATAGCTTGTTGCTAATTGACTCATTAAGTCCCCTGCAGCATATAAATCAACCTCCGCTTCAGAAATACCCGCCTTCTTTATACATTGGCTGACTGCTTTTTGGACTAGCCTCTGTTCCGCTTTTTCCCAAGACGATTGTCCAGCATATAAATCGTCAATGTGATCATCGAACACATGTCCTAATGGACCTTCATATTCATCTGGACCAACAACGGTTGCAGTTTCTTTAATAAAACAAGGTTCATCTATGACCCAAGTCTGTTTCCCGATTCTCTGTACCATCGACGCCACATCCCTATAGACTTACTGAATGATTGTTTCGACTAATAGCCGAACCATCGAGACGACATATGCACTGACGACACCATAAATTAACACAGCACCACCGATGCGGAACATATTCGCCCCGATTCCTGAGACAAGCCCTTCATGTCGGTACTCCATCGCGGCACTTGCAAGAGAGTTTGTAAATCCAGTGATTGGTACAATGACACCCGCCCCAAAAATGCGCGACAATTTCTTATACCAACCGAGCCCTGTTAAAAGTCCAGAAATCACGATTAATGTGGCAAGCATAGGTGCGATTGCCTCTTTTTCTGTTAATGAAAACGACGTGATATACACATTCCAAATCCATTGACCAAACATTGAAATGAAGCCTCCGGCGATAAAAGCTAAGAAACTTTTTTGCAACCACTGATTTGAAATAAGCAGCTTTCGCTCTTTTGGGTACTCTGTCTTTAATTTATCGATCGTTTTCATCTTGTTCACTCCCCATATCTAACGTTAGTATGTTTCGATATCTGTAGAATCATTCTTCTTAATTGGAAAGAACGATAGTCATTTCATAAACACAAAAAAGCGACCAAACGGGTCAGGAACCCATTTGATCGCGAATCTGCTCTAAGATTTTTTTCTCCAACCGCGACACCTGAACTTGCGAGATGCCGAGACGTTCAGCAACTTCTGACTGCGTCCTGTCTTTATAGTACCTCATATACACAATTAAACGTTCTCTTTCTTGCAAATGGTCAATCGCATCTTTAAGGGCTATTTTTTCAAACCAGTGCGATTCACTATTATCTGCTATTTGATCTTGAAGTGTAATTGGATCTCCGTCATTTTCATAAACGGTTTCATGAATCGACGTTAAACTGCGGCTCGCTTCTTGAGCGAATACGACTTCTTCCGGCGATAAATCTAATGCATCAGCTAACTCTTGAATCGTCGGACTCCGACCATGCTTTTTTGTCCAATCGTCTTTTTCTTTACGAATCTTATTGGCGCTTTCTTTAATGGAACGACTCACTTTTACGGTACCATCATCACGAAGGAATCGTTGGATTTCACCGATAATCATTGGCACTGCATAAGTTGAAAATTTTACATCATACGATAAATCGAACTTATCAATCGACTTAATTAATCCAATACAACCAATTTGGAATAAATCGTCAGGATCATAGCCTCGATTTAAAAAACGTTGAACGACAGACCATACCAATCTCGTATTTTGTTGAACAATCGAATCTCTTGCTTCTTGCTTTCCATCTTGCGCTTGTCTTATAAGCGTTTTTAACTCACCGTCACTCAAGCGTTTCGTGCTACCGTTGGATACTTCGACATCCATGGGCAACACCTCACTTAATTGCACAACGCTTTACGTTGTGACAAGCGTTTGGTCATTTTCACCGTTGTTCCCATTAATGGAGAAGAAGAGATATCGACCTCATCCATAAAATTTTCCATAATGGTAAAGCCCATGCCGCTACGTTCCATTTCAGGCTTCGATGTGTACATCGGTTGACGCGCTTCATGCACATCATCCATACCGATTCCTTCATCTTGAATCATCAGGTGGATCCGTTCCTCATCTAACTCAACACGAATAAAAACGAATCCATCTTCTTTATCTTTGTATCCATGGATGACGGCATTTGTTACAGCTTCAGAGACAACGGTTTTAATTTCATTCAACTCATCTACAGTAGGATCAAGTTGACTGACAAACGCAGCCACTGTTACGCGAGCAAACGACTCATTTGAACTAACCGCCGAACACTTTAATTCCATGATATTATTCATGACGCCACCCCCAACGTCGATAGCGCATCAAGCTCATCATCTTCTAAACGAATGATTTTAAACATCCCGGACATTTCAAATAGACGCTTAATCTGCTGCGGAATTGAACAAACGACAATTTGTCCCCCGATATTTTGCACAAATTTATACCTTCCTAGAATTACGCCAAGACCTGAGCTATCCATGAACGTAAGATTTGATAAATTCAACAAAACATCTTCAACATCCAACTTCTCTAAAGATTCGTCCACTTGTTCTTTAAGCTGCTTCGACGTATGATGATCTAACTCACCATCGAGTCGTACACAGAGCACATGGCCGCGCTGTTCTAGGTCGACCTTTAAACTCATTTTCGTCACCACTCCTTAATGACCATAATGTTTGCCCCTTTAGGAAACCTTCCTCTTCACGGCGCATGTGTCTCATTTCTTCACGGTGAATGATATATCCTTCTCGAAGACAAAACTAGCGACCATTCGTCAAAAATAGAAGTCATTTTTAATCTTTACCGACAAGTTGAGACGTCGTTCGTTTGAACAATTGCCACCACGATGCTTCAGCAATTTCTTCGTTTGCGACTAAGTCTGCTTCTTGTAGTCGTTCACCATCAAGAGTAACCGTTAATGTACCTAGTCGATCTCCTTTATTTATTGGCGCGCTTAATCCTGACTCTAATTCAATCTCAGTGTCTACTTCTTCAATCGATTGTCCTTTTTTCGTTAGTAAAGAAACATTATGGTCGGTAACTGCATCAACACGAGATTTTTCACCTTTGCTCACTTTCACCTCATCGATGACCGTACCTTGTTCATACAATTTTTCAACCTGATATTGACCAAAAGCGTAGTCAAACATCTCTGTAATTTGTCTATTTCTTTCCTTCGGTGACTCGGCCCCCATGACGACAGCAATTGTACGCATATCTTGTTTTTTAGCAGTAGCCGCTAAACAATATTCTGCTTCACTTGTATACCCCGTTTTCAAACCATCAACGCCAGGGTAAAACTTCACTAACTTGTTCGTGTTAACAAGCCAAAATTTTTCTTCACTATCTTCGCGTAAGTAATCCTCGTATAAACCTGTAAACGCAGTAATTTGTTCATGATTTAATAACTCTTGAGACATTTTCGACAAATCCGCAGCCGTTGAGTAATGATCTTCATCAGGTAAACCATTTGAATTTACAAAATGCGTATTTTCTAACCCTAACTCTTCAGCTCTTTCATTCATCATGTTTACAAATTCTTCTTCAGTCCCTGAAATATGTTCAGCCATTGCAACAGAAGCATCATTTCCTGAGGCAATCGCTATCCCTTTGAGCATATCTTCTACTGTCATCGTCTCACCAGGCTCGAGAAAGATTTGTGAGCCCCCCATTGAGGCCGCCCGTTCACTAGCACGCACTTCTTCTGTCAACGAGATCCGCTCTTCATCCAATGCTTCCATAATTAATAACATCGTCATAATTTTCGTCATACTTGCTGGTGGAAGAGGTTCATGGCTGTTTTTATCAAATAAAACCTCTCCAGTATCACGTTCTATCAAAATTGCAGAGGTTGCCTCTTCCGCTAAATTTACCTCTTGCTCTTTTGCAAGCGCGGTACCACTAAACGTTGTTACGAAAAAAATGCCTGCGAATAAGGCCGAAAACCATCCACTTTTCATAGCTATCCCTCCTCATTTGTCTTTACCATTTTCTCCAGAAACAACCTTTTTATACCATAATCCAAAAAAAGAAACCTTACCAGACGGTAAGATTTCTCCATTTCGAAAACGTAAACAGTTTTGTAAAACTTTTTATGATGAAAATGTATCGTAAACAAGCGTCGGTGACTCAACAGCTTCAGAACTGATTTTAAATGCATCAATGATACGCTCAGATACGTTATTGATATCTTTATTATTTGCATGCATGATTGCTAACGGTTCACCTTTTTTGACAGCGTCTCCAATTTTCTTTTTCAATTCAATGCCGACTGCAAGATCGATCTCTGAATCTTTTGTTGCACGTCCAGCACCTAACATCATAGCCGCAGTACCAATTTCGTCAGCAACAATTTCACTGACATAGCCATCTTTACTTGCAGTGACTTCAATTGTATGTTCGGCCACAGGTAAACGGTTTAAATCGCGAATCACAGAGCTATCCCCACCTTGAGCATCCAAGAACTGCTCAAATTTTTCCATCGCTGCACCAGATTTAATTGCATCTTCTAACATTTTGCGCGCTTCATCTGTCGTTTTCGCCTTTTCAGCTAACACGACCATATGACTTCCAAGTGTAAGGCACAGTTCCGTCAAATCTGTTGGCCCATCTCCACGAAGTGTATAAGCTGCTTCTTTTACTTCAAGAGCATTTCCTACCATATACCCTAACGGTTGGTTCATATCCGAAATCACAGCCGTTGTTTGTCGACCGAGTTCTTTTCCAATATGCACCATTGCCTCTGCTAACGCTTTCGAATCCTCTAAACTCTTCATGAATGCACCAGAGCCTGTTTTCACATCAAGAACAATCGAATCTGCTCCAGCTGCTAATTTTTTACTCATGATCGAGCTTGCAATTAACGGAATTGAATTGACGGTTCCTGTTACGTCACGTAAAGAATAGAGCTTTTTATCCGCTGGTGTTAAGTTTTCACTTTGACCCATTACCGCTAATCCATTGTTATTCACAAGATCAACAAATTGCTGTTTTTCTATTTCGACATGAAAGCCTGGGACCGCTTCCATTTTATCGACAGTTCCACCAGTATGTCCTAAGCCACGTCCACTCATTTTTGCTACAGGTACGCCTACACTTGCTACAAGAGGAGCGAGGATAAGTGTCGTTGTATCTCCAACACCGCCAGTACTGTGCTTATCGACTTTAATCCCTTCGATTTCTGAAAGGTCAATCGTATCACCAGAATACATCATCGCTTTTGTGATCGCAGCTTTTTCACGCTCATCCATGTCTTGGAAATAAATAGCCATTGCTAAAGCGCTTGCTTGATAGTCAGGAACATCCCCTTTTGTATATCCTTCAACAAAAAAGTTAATTTCTTCTTCAGTTAAAGAGTTTCCGTCACGTTTCTTTTCAATAATGTCAACGATTCTCATTTTTATTTCCCCCTCAAATTAGTGATTGATAAACTGATTTAATGATAAGCGCAAAGACTTATCATTAAATCTTGTTTAAGAAACTTACACCGTGCTCTGGCATCTTCACATTAAAGTTATCAGCAACTGTCGCACCAATATCAGCAAATGTTTCGCGAATTCCTAAGTTTTTCGCCTCTTCCATTTGCGGTGAATAAACGAGCAACGGCACATATTCTCTCGTGTGATCTGTTCCGTGGTGAACAGGGTCATTACCATGATCGGCTGTGATAATAAGCAAGTCGTCATCTCCAATTTGATCGATCACTTCAGTAAGACGCTCATCATATTCCTCTAAAGCTTTACCATAACCGATTGGATCGCGACGGTGTCCAAATTTCGCATCAAAATCTACGAGGTTTAAGAAGCTCAAACCTGTAAATGATTGACCTAATGTCTGATTTAATTTATCCATACCATCCATGTTATCTGTTGTTTTTAATGACTCTGTAATCCCTTCTCCATCATAAATATCCGAAATCTTTCCGATGGAAATGGAATCGTAACCTGCATCTTTCAACTCATTCATAACAGTGCGTTCAAATGGTTTTAATGCCAAATCTTTACGGTTCGATGTGCGTTCCCAGTTGCCATTAGAACCAACAAATGGTCGCGCAATGATTCTACCGAGCATGTATGGATCATCTAACGTTAATTCACGCGCGATGTCGCAAATCTTATACAATTCATCAATGCTCACAACTTCTTCGTGAGCTGCAATTTGTAATACAGAGTCTGCAGATGTATAAACAATTAAAGCACCTGTATCTACATGCTCTTGTGCTAACTCGTCCAATATCTCAGTTCCAGAAGCAGGTTTATTTCCAATCACTTTACGGCCTGTACGCTCTTCTAGCTCGTCAATTAATTCTTTAGGGAAACCGTCAGGAAATACACGGAATGGCTGGTCTACGCGCAGACCCATAATTTCCCAATGTCCCGTCATCGTATCTTTTCCGTTTGATGCTTCTTCCATTTTTCCATAATGCGCAAGAGGTTGGTCGACTTTTTCAACACCTTGAATTTCACGAATATTTGATAGGCCTAGTCGTCCCATATTTGGCATCTTAAGTCCATTCATTTTCTCTGCAATATGACCTAACGTGTCTGCGCCTTCATCATCGAATTGTTTTGCATCTGGAGACTCGCCAACCCCTACAGAGTCCATAACAATTAAAAAGATTCTTTGATATCGTTTTACATCCATTACTTTCAATCCTCCAATATAAAATTCCCTTATGTTTATGGGTCTTTAACAAATTTATATCATTACTTTAAGTTGTCAGAAGTCTGACCTTTGAGCACGTATAGAATAAGCTATACGTCATAGCTTAAGCTCGTGGGTGATAATAAGAATAAACATCTCTTAAACGCGCTTTCGATACGTGGGTGTAAATCTCTGTTGTTGATATGTCTGCATGCCCTAGCATTTCTTGTACAGCTCTAAGATCTGCCCCATTTTCAAGTAAATGCGTAGCAAAAGAATGCCGCAACGTATGGGGTGTAAGCGTTTTTTCAATTCGTGCTCCTTGTGCTAACTTTTTCAGAACCTTCCAAAACCCTTGCCTTGATATTGGTCGCCCATGTTGATTAACAAACAAGAAATCATGATCTTTTCCTTTTATAAGTATGCCTCTTCCCCTTGATAAATATGTGCTCAAGGCTTCTTGTGCCATCTTACCAAGCGGGATAATTCGCTCTTTATTCCCCTTTCCTACACAGCGAATAAACCCCATTTGTAAATGAACATCTGAAAGTTTTAAGTCACACAACTCTGAAACACGTAAACCTGTTGCATAAAGGACTTCCAACATCGATTTATTCCTTTGTCCAAGTGGCGTCTTTAAATCTGGTACATTTAATAAAGCTTCAACTTCACTCGTTGAAAGCACTTTAGGTAGCGCTTTCTTCGCCTTCGGAATTTCAATGTGGACAGTCGGGTCTTCTGTAACCCTCTGCTCTCGTAAAAGGAATTGGTGAAATGCACGAATAGACGAAATGGTTCGAGCAATCGTTGATACCGCTTTCTCTTGCTCCCTTAGATGATAAAGGTAATGCATGATCGCGGTACGATTGATCCCATCCAATTGTTCGACCTTTTCCACTTTTTTTAAGTAAAGGATATATGGATTTAAATCCCTTTCATATGCATTTGTCGTATTCTTTGAAAGCCCACGTTCTACGATCGAATAATGTATAAACGATTGAAGTGCTTCATCCATATTCATTGCTACCTTCCTTGTCAAGCGCTTTTTGATTACTGACCTATCTGATAGAAAAGTCGTAATCGTTCCCACACCGTTCCACTTTGAGCGCTTTCTTCTACAGTTGCTACTTTTACGGCATCACCTTTTGGTTCATCATATCGATGATAACGCTCATATTCCGTGCTCACCCATAGAATACCATAATAAAAGATGATCGTGCACCCTAAAAAAAGAATTAATATCCACATCGTCTCCATCATCGACCGAAATAATTGACTCATCGTATATACACCTCACATCTCATACTCTCTAGTAAAAGGTATGCCAGGTGAGGACGAGCTTATACCTCTGAAAACAAAAAACCATCCGTTCGACGGCTTTTTGAGCACTCAAACGGATAATTTACACTTTCTCTTCGGTTTCATTTTCTTTTTGGTTACACTGTTTACAAATACCATGAAATGTTAAACGATGATCTTTAATTTTAAATTCCCAACGTTTTTCAACTGTTTTTTCGACTTCTCCTAGAAGATCTTCCTGGATTTCATCAACAGAACCACACTCTATACACACGAGATGGTGGTGGAAGTGCGTAGCTCCTTCTTGGCGAAGGTCGTACCTAGAGACACCATCTCCAAAATTGATTTTGTCAACAACTTTTAATTCTGTTAATAATTCTAACGTTCGGTAAACAGTAGCCAAGCCGATTTCTGGTGATTTTTCTTTCACGAGTAGATATACATCTTCAGCACTTAAGTGATCTTCTTCATGCTCTAACAACACACGAACTGTCGCTTCTCGTTGAGGGGTTAATTTATAACTTTGTGAATGCAATTGTTTCTTTATTCGTTCAATTCGTTGTTCCATGCCATTTGCTCCTCCCGAAAGCATTTCATCTATATTATACTTCCGGTAAAATTATAGTGTCAAATAATAATCATTACAAAAACGTCTTTATATTATTTATTTTTTAATAATAATTATCGCATTACATCACACTGACTACCCAACGCATAAAGAATGGAGACACATAACCTTCATAGGCAGCGACCGTTGCTACGAGAGCAATAATGATGATAAAAAACGATGAGTAGCTAATAAACGCTTGTGGCATTGATTCTCGCCCACGAAAAACTAGTTGACGCCATAGTTTTAATGAAAAAGCTAGCGCCACCGAGGTCACGACAAGATAAGTAGGGATCAATATCACATTTTGTGGAAATACTGATGTTAACGCAAAGATAAATCCGTCGATACCCATTTGCTTCACTAAAAAACCAACCGTAAATCCAACAACAACCCCTTTTAAAAACAGGAGAATGAGAATCACTGGAATACCAATGACCGTCAAACCTAATAGCCACATGAGGCCAAATGTTTTTACATAATGTGTGAAACTTTGTGAAAACATGGCACTAGAAGATGCCCATTCATCTTCAGTCATGTACGAAAAAAATTGATTTAAATAGACATATAAATCATTTCTGTGAGAAACATGTAAACTATTTACGATGACAGCACCGAAAATAACCCCCATTAATAACAGAATGCTTGTAAATAGATAGGTGGATTGATGTTCTTGAAAATGGGTAACTAACGTCGTTTTCCATCGGTTGAGCGCAATCATTGGTCATTCCTCCCTGCAGATTAACAACATCTAAAACACGTGATTACTAGATATCATTATGAACCTGCAAAGAAATCTATGACTCATTTCATAGAGAAGATAGAGGAATTTCACCAATAATCATTTTACACTTCTCATCAAAAAACTTGGCCATGCGTTAATTGTACGTGACTCGTCCATAGCTTCCGCCGCCACCTGCCTCAATACTTAACTCATGCCTTTTTGCGGCGATGACAACTTGTGCTAAACGTTCCGGAAGTGCACCTTGTATACTTTTATCAGAAACCCGATGCAATATGTCCATCTCCGTACCAAGAGAGGTAAATAATTTTTCTAACGCACGCCTACCAATGCCTGGTAAATCTGCTAGTGGCACGTGATGATAGTACGGAGGACGAGAAGTATCATTTTTGAAAGTTGCCTTTTGTTGAGATTCTTGCAACGCTATGATTCGATCAAAAACACCTTTTACCTCGACTTCTGAACCACATTCAGGGCAACGACATCCTTGTTCTTTTTGCGTACGACAATGATAACACGTCGTTCGAAAATATTTTCCTAACAATGGATTTAACCCATAATATGCACTGATATAACGATCGTTTTCATTTCGTATTGCTCTTTCCCACTCTATAAACGTAGGTTTTTCTATCGCTAATGCATGGTACTCCCTAGCAATTTTGCCAGTAGAGTGCGCATCAGAATTCGTTAAAAACGGTATACCTAATAGTTCAGGTACGTAACTAGCCATTTCAACATCAGCACTTAACCCTAATTCAATGGCATCAATCTTATCGCGGTCAAACACTTCCTCCAAAGTCACTTTCACGCCACTACCGTACATACTTTTAAACGGCGTGAAAGCATGTGCGATCACAAATAAACCTTGATACTCGTAAACGACCTTTTGCAATGTTTTCGCTGAACAAGCGATTCGCTGTGTACTTAAAAAAGGATTTTTCACTTGGTCACGATACCAGTTCGTAAACCCTAATAACTTCTTTAATGTAGGAAAATAAGCAATAACGTGTAAAGGGCCCTGAGAACAGGAGTCATAAACTTCGATTTCACAAGCGGGTATGACTGTTACTTGCTTGCCTTCGTGTCTAATACCTCCATCTTCATATTCATAAGCGCATCCTCGATTGATTAATGACATTAGTTCGTCTTGAATAGATGGGTTATGACAATCAACGATACCAATCATGTCAATGCCTTTTCTCTCTGTTGCCTCATCTATAATATCATCTAACGTCAGTTCATTCGATGCAGTTATTTTCACTGCTTGATTAGCAGCCGTTCGACCAATATGAACGTGCATATCGGCATAAAATGTATCCATGCACGTGTTTCTCCTTCCTTAAGATGAAAGCACACACTTAGCATATAATAGTGCATAAGCCGTTTTTGCATCGTGAATCTTACTCTCCGCTAGCATACCCTCCGCTTCTTCAATTGATACTACAAATGGGTCGACAAATTCATCGTCATCCGTTGCCACTGTTCCCATTTCTAGATCTTTCGCTAAGTATAAGTAAATAATCTCATCAGCAAACCCTGGTGAAGTATAAAATGACGTGACAAATGACCATTCATTCGCACGGTACCCAGTCTCTTCTGCTAACTCTCTTTTCGCACAAACGAGCGGATCTTCGTTTATTTCCAATTTACCAGCTGGTAGTTCTGCAATCACCTTGTCTAATGGCTTTCGAAACTGATTGACAAGCACGATCTTCCCTTCTTCATCAACTGCTAAAATGGCCACTGCCCCTGGGTGCTTGATAACTTCACGCATCCCCTCGCGACCGTCAGGAAGTTGTACGTCGTGCAATTCTAAATCTACAATTTTCCCTTCGTAAATTTTTGTTCGTTTTGTTGTATGTTCATTTAGCTTCGCCAAGAGATCCCCTCCTTGTAACTTTTTTCACGTTCTTAGCATACCAGATCAACATTTATTTTCCTATATCTCACCTACTACAACCATGAATATTTAGCCAAGATTTGGATCAAGGTCAAAATACGTCGATATTGCAACTGCTATACCACTCAAAAAAAGCACATCTTCTCGTACATTCCTCCCCATCGTTGTAACTGGATACGGAACATGTCGAAGCGCGCCCGGTAGATCTTCAAATTGTTCATATTCACTTTTCGGTATTAAGTGGATATGCGCGTGTTTTTTTATGTTATCAATTTCAACCACTCTTGTTTCAATAAAATCGATAGGTAGAGGTAAATAGGTTGGTACATGAGTAAACTTCGTCAGTGGTGTATATGTATGATGACTCAACCCTCGATGTCGGTTTCGCTGATCTTTTTGCGACAATCGCGGCACCCATATCGGCAGACCGTCTAGTGCTCCGACATGATTTGCCCACTCCGCTTGAGCGAGCCCGCTAAACCCGTACTTTGTCCCTGTCCCTACTACACCTGGCCCTTGCGTAATCACAATGAGCGCATCTTCTGCATGGAAATGAGCAAATTGCAAGGCTGTTACTACATTTACTGCTTCATATTCACCACCGAATGCTTGCCCTGTCGTAATCGTTGTCACTAAAGGATCTCTTTTTAAAAATTGCACGTGTTCACTCATAGCAAGTGGTAATGAAGCCTCATCACTTATTATCACAACAATCGGTTTTTGTGAATCAAGTTCTTGTACTAAAGCCCACAATAGAATCACCATACTATGTAATTCAGCGATCAAAACCGGCTTTTTATTTAAAGTAAATGTATGCTGAAATTGCTCATGTGAAAGTGAACCTTCCTCTTCAATCGTAGAAAATGTTCGTTGGTAAGGAAGATAACGAGCCTTCATAATATGTCCTTTTTCGTTTGTAGAGTCACCTCTTTTTTTGCATTGTTGTCCTTCGACGTGGATGGCGATATCAAAGCCACCTGTCCCTAATCGCATTTTCGTAGCTGTTGTATTGACGAGAACCCGATCTCCTTTCTCTACTCTTGGTAACAGTTCTTTATACAAAACAGCGCGCTTGGCTCCACTCGTTGTTACAAGCCATTGCACTTGTTCATTTTCACTTTCTATGTCCTTAACTGTTGTCATTTGTTCTTGGTACATACAAAAAGCCCCCTTCTTTGCTTCAACCTATTCACATTGTTAATTGATCATACCTTGAATTCATTGCAGGCGGGCTTGGATGTTGATACGATAATGTTTAGAGAGTCTTAGCAAAGAGGAGAAAGGAGCTCGCCTACTATGCGAAAAAATCAACTTGGCCACTCCAATTTATACATATCAGAGATTGGTTATGGATGTATGTCACTCGGAGACAACCAGCGCGACAATGAATACATCTTGCACGAAGCGATTGAAAAAGGGGTTAACTTTTTCGATACGGCAGATTTATACGACTTTGGATTAAACGAACAATCTGTCGGGAAAGCCTTGAATACAAAACGAGACGAGGTAATCCTCGCAACAAAAGGTGGAAACGAATTCGGAGAAGGGATTGATGGTTGGCGCTGGAACCCGTCGAAATCTCATATTAAAAATGCCTGTAAGAAAAGTTTGCAGCGCTTGAACACTGATTACCTTGACTTGTATCAACTACATGGCGGCACCATTGACGATTCTATCGATGAGACGATCGAAGCATTCGAAGAACTTGTCCAGGAAGGCTTGATTCGTTATTACGGGCTGTCTTCCATCCGACCAAATGTCATTAAAACGTATTTAGAAAAATCTAATATTGTTAGTGTCATGATGCAATACTCTTTACTCGACCGCCGCCCGGAAGAATGGTTCGATCCTATACGCGACCACAACGTCAGCATTATTGCGCGCGGACCTGTTGCTAAAGGGTTGTTAACTGACCGGTATGAAAGTAAATTAACTGAAAAAGGGTATCTCTCTTATACACAACAGGAATTATTAGAGGCGCTCCCTCAACTACAGGATGTTGCGAACGAATGCGGGATGCCTTTAAATGAACTTGCTCTTCGCTACGTTTTAGATCAAGATATCGTTGCAACAGCCATCCCTGGCGCTAGTCATACAAAACAGCTTGAAGCAAATGTAGAAGCATCCCGTAAACAACCGCTAAGAGAAGAAACATTGAACAAACTCGCGAACCTTACTAAAAAAGACGTCTACCAACAGCATCGCTAGTTACTTATAGAAAACCGTACGATCAATGTAGATCGTACGGTTTTTTCGTCTTTTGCTATACACTACTCGCCGATGCTTCATACTCTTCTCTCGCTTGATCAACAAGTTCATGTAAGATTTCATAATCAATAAAGCCTTGGCGTCTGATGACAATTCTTCCATCTGGGTCGAGCACAAATGTAACCGGAATGCCTAAGACTTCATATCGATCAGCTACATCTCCATCTACATCCATATACGTAGGAAATGAAATCTCAAAATCATGGATAAATTGTTCCATGACTTGTTCATTTTGTTCCTGGGTTGTCATATTGACACCAACGACTTCTACATCTTCTCCTTCATGCTCTTCGTGAAACTGAACTAAATCTGGCATTTCTTCTTGGCACGGCGGACACCACGATGCCCATAAATTTAATACAACAAAATTTCCTTGATGCTGAGAAAGATGATTGGACTCCTCTTCCCCGTGAACCGGTAGATTAAAATCATATGCCTTCATACCAGGGTGTGCCCCTACTTCATCGGTAATTTCATAGGCTCCAGAAGAGAGCGCCTCTTGTTCCGTTCTTTCAGGTGTGCTCTCTTTCAACTCTTGCTGTTCTAAAAGATACTGTTCAATCTCCTCTTGCGAACTAGATGGCGACCGCGCATCATAAATAACGTATGCAGCGATACTTATTGCAACCAAAAGAATCATTAATGTTGGTAAAGATTGTTTTTTCAATGATCGTCCCTCCGAATGACACAATTATTAATTAAAAATCTTTAAGTTGTTGTCATTATCATTTGTGTTTTTGGAAAAACCATACTTAAAGTTTATTAAATTTACATGAAGATAGCAAAATAATCAGCTTATTGAATAGTATGGACAAGAAGCGTTTTCTTCTTTATTACTTTTCAATAGACCAATATTCATATGAGAAAGGGAGTTTCATATGTCGATCATTGAAGCGATTATTTTTGGCATTGTTCAAGGTCTTACTGAGTTTCTACCTGTTTCGAGCACGGCTCATATTGTCATTACTCAACTTTTATTTGGTTATACGTTTCCTGGACTCAGCTTTGAAATCTTCTTGCATTTCGCCTCTATTTTAGCGGTTATTTTATACTTCCATAAAGATATCTGGAACGTTGTCGCTGGTTTTATCAAATACATAACAACCCGCGATCATCATTACCGCGTTTCATTTTTCTTTGCGCTATATATTATCGGCGCTACATTTATTACTGGTATACTAGGCATGCTCTTAAGCGATATGATCGCTGACACGATGAAAACACCACAAATGATCGCTGGCGCACTAACAGTCACTGGTATTGCATTAATTGTCATCGAACGGTTCCACAGCTATGGGAGTCGCCGTACTGAGGATATGTCTTTTATTGACGCAATCATCGTCGGATTAGGACAAACGCTCGCTGTCATCCCCGGAATCTCCAGGTCTGGAGCTACACTTGTCGTTGCTTTGCTGGCAGGACTCGACCGTGAAACAGCAGTTCGCTATTCATTTTTACTAGCGATCCCTGTCATTTTAGGTTCAAGTGTTTTAACCTTCGATGACATGTCAACGGGTTTCTTCCAAGAAGTCGGTATCATTCCGTTAGCCCTATCTTTTATCGTCACGGTTGTGTTTTCTTGGATTGGTATCGTTTGGCTCATTTCCTTTTTAAAGAAAAGTCGTCTCGTTTATTTTGCGATTTACTGCTTCATCTTAGCTGTATGTGTCTACTTATTTATTGAACCTATAACCATTATGGAACTAGAAGAGTCTTAAAAGTAAAGTACTTAACAGTTTGGTTACAATCTCGTAAACGGACAATTAGGTGGTAGACTTCCTCATAGCGCTTTGATAAAATTCAGAAGCGACTAGAGAAAACATCTAAGGAGAAACGAATATGTCACCACCAGAAAACCGTTTATTTACAATTGGAAAAGATCTATTAGGTATTATCCTATTACTCATATTTTTGATATTATTTTTAAACTTCGACCGTTTAAATGATAGCGAAATGCTCAACGACATCCCATCAGCATGGGTCAATGTCAATACAATATTTCTAAGCATTGTCATCGAAGCGATCCCATTTATATTATTAGGGGTTTTTGTCTCAGCGATCATTCAAATTTACATTAGTGAGGATACGATTCAACGCTACCTTCCATCTAATGTGTATGCTTCTTTATTTCCAGCGGCTGTTCTCGGAGCCATTTTTCCACTTTGTGAATGTGCGATTGTTCCTGTTGTCCGCCGCTTGATTAAAAAAGGAATGCCCCTTCACGTTGGGGTTGTGTTTCTTGTTGCAGCTCCGATTTTGAACCCAATTGTGGCTTTGTCAACTTTTTTTGCTTTTCGTACTGACTTAACAATTCTTTATTCTCGCATGGGACTAGCATTCTTTCTTTCTATTATTATCGGTGCGATTATCTATATCGTTATGAAAAACGAAAAAGGCTCTGTTCTTCGCTCAACTAAATCAGCAGATGATCATCACCATCATCATCACCATCATCAACCTTCAGGGTTTACTGGAAGAATGAGACAGATGTCTTATCATGCGGTCGATGAATTTTTCATGATGGGGAAATACCTCATTCTAGGTGCTTTTATCGCTGCATTATTCCAAACGTTTTTAGACCGCGCTACACTGATGGCAATTGGTGGAAACGATTTTACAGCACCAATCGTCATGATGGCCTTTGCGTACCTATTATCGCTATGTTCTGAGGCTGATGCCTTTGTTGCATCATCGTTTTCTAACCAATTTACAAGTGGATCGCTTGTTGCCTTTCTTGTATACGGCCCGATGTTAGATTTAAAAAATACGTTTATGTTATTCGCTTTCTTTAAAACTCGTTTCGTGCTTGTATTTATGATTACTGTTACGATCGTTGTATTTATCGCTGTTCTTTTGCTACAGATGTTCTTATTATAAGGAGGATCCTCCATGAAACGATATGATCACCGATTCCATGCCTATATTCAAGGCATCATTTTACTAGGTTTTGCGCTTTTAATTTTAGGATTTATCATAACTGATAATATTCGCTATTACATCGCACCTGATATGATGCCATTTATTTATTTTGCCCTTGTCATGTTTTTCATCCTTGGAATCATGCAAATCTTCCGAAGTACTCAAAAAGACGACGCACATGAAGGTACAAGTTGTGATTGTAGCGCCGATCACGAAATGAAAGGCCCACCTTTTGTAAAAGTATTAATCTATAGCATCTTTATTTTACCAATCCTGTTTGGATTTGTATTACCTGACCAGGCACTTGATAGCTCCGTTGCAGCCAATCGGGGCATCCAATTCGGTTCAGGTATTCTCAATGAAGATTCTTCTGAAAAAGCTAGTGCAGAAACTGCTGAAGAGGAAAGTGTAACTGAAGAAGATGATGATAACGACTTATCGAGAGCTGAAGCTTATTTAGAAGATCCGGATGGTTATTTAGAAAGTATTAAACAGCCACCCAATACTGATGAGTATCCAAGTGAAGATGAGGTGGATGAACACTATACTGTTGAAGATATTTATGCGGAACAAGATGACATTGATGATCATTACGAAGAAGTAGCTCAAGAAATGTTAGATCAAGAATCCATCTTTGTCACTGAAGAAAATTATTTAGATATCATGAGTGTACTCGATTTACGACTCGATTCATTTGTTGGACAAGAGATTGAAATCATCGGTTTCACCTATCGTGAACCTGATTTCCTGGAAAACCAACTTGTTGTAGCAAGATTTTCAATGACATGTTGCACAGCCGATGCAGCTGTTTACGGAACACTTGTTGAAAGTGATGAGGCGATTCATTTTGACGATGATACTTGGATTCATGTACACGGAACGATTGAAGCCGGTGAGTACGATGGAATGCCGATGCCTGTATTGACGGATGCTACTATCAACCAAGTTGAAGAGCCAGATACCCCTTATGTATATCCTAGCTTTTCTCCTTTTTAAGAGTTTGGTGTGGCAATCAATCACTTATTACCGCCCGAATCAGGCCCAGGTGAGCGACTATCCAAACAACAAAATCTACACAAAAGAGAACCAACCGTGTATTTTACTTATCACGATTGGTTCTCTTTTTATTAAAAGGGGGTTAGGCAGCCCCTTCTTTGAATATTAACCTTGCGTTTTAATCGTCATCACTGTCGTTTCTTTTGCCGTTGCTTGTCCACTTTCTTCTTTTTGTAGATCACTTACGACATCACCGTTTGTAACAATAATCGGTGTAATTGTACTTGCTGCTTTTTCTTTAACAAGATCCATGTCAAATTCGACAAGAGGATCACCGATATTGACTTTGTCGCCTTCCTTCACTTTTCCAGTAAATCCTTCCCCATTCATATTCACTGTCTCTAAACCGATGTGAATAAGAATTTCTACGCCATTTACCGTACGAATACCTACAGCGTGATTTGTTGGGAATATCTGCATAATTTCACCATCTACTGGTGCAACGACTGTACCTTGACTCGGTTCAATCGCAATGCCATCTCCCATCATTTTTTCAGAAAATGTTGGGTCTGGTACTTCGCTAAGTGGTTTTATTTCTCCAGTTAGCGGCGCATATACGACATCTTTCCCATCCGCTTCTGGCATTGTTTTTTCTTCTTTTTTATCCAATCCGAATAGTTTCTTAAGCATGATTTATCACCCTTCTTTCGATGTATTTATATTATGTACAAGTTCCACGAAAAGCATGTCCTTAAACAAAGGTTGTTATCATGGACTCGCATCGAATAATTTTACCAAGGAAATTCTACAAAGGCAACGGATTTTAGGCAACAACCCACAATTTTCGACACTTTAACCTAATAAACGGTAGATCGCTCGGGCAACACCATCATGATCATTTGTTTCCGTTATGTCATCAGCTATATTCTTTACTTCTGCCTCTGCATTTTCCATTGCAATAGCATGTCCTGCTTTTTTCAACATTGAGACGTCATTAAAGTTATCTCCGATAGCAACAACATCATCCATGGAGATTTGATGCTGTGCTGCAAGTGTTTCTAAAGAGATCCCTTTTGTCGCTTGTTTATTTGTAATTTCTAAGTTATCACTCGCTGAAGAAGTTACTTCAATTTCTGAAATTGCTTGAAGCTTTTCCTTTACCCGATTTCTTAACTCATCATCTTCTGTAAAAGCAAGCAGTTTATATACCGTAACACGAGGAGCTTGGACAACTTCATGGTAATGTTCAACAAAGTTAATGGACCCTTCCGCAAAACGCTTTTCAGCGAGCGTCATTGCTTCATCATAGCTCGTTGTCCGTCCCGTGGAATGCATAACATTTACAGCAACGTCCAGCCCTCTTTTACGATCATTCGTGTATGACCCTTTCGACGTATATAATTCGTAATAAACGCCTTCTTCTTGTAAAACATTTTCCAGTTCATAATACTGTTCCAGAGAAAGCGGTGTACTTTTAACGATGTCACCTTGTTCATTACGAATTTCTGCACCATTGGCACATATGAGTGGTAACCGTAATTTCACTTCCTTTAACGGCGAGATCGCCTCTGTGAAATCACGGCCTGTTGCTACTGCAACAATCACTCCTTTACTTCGTGCATATCTGATTGCCTCTGTATTGACTTCTGATACTTGTCGATGTTCATTTAACAATGTTCCATCCATGTCTGTTGCAAACAATTTCATGATCTGTAACTCCTTTTCCTTGTACATTGTACACTGTTTTGAATTGTGAAAATTGACACGTCTGTCATATCCACATCTTAGAAGAATGTTGTATAGTCAATTTGACTAGCAGCCTTTATTTTAGCAAAAATGTATCCGCTTTGCTCGTTTCTCTTATTAATTAGCTTATGCATTTAGAGAACATTTAAAAGCTAGAACGCAAGCTCATAACAAGCTATTACTTGGCTTACGTTCTAGCCTTGCATATTGGAATGCATCATTTATGAACGAATGTCAATTTTGACATTGTAATGGTCGAGCCATGTATTTACTTGAATAAGATGAGCGATCAATTGAGCGTCAGTCATCAACTGACCAAAAAATGGCTTTTTAAATGCTTCCCCCTTCGTTTCACACAATTGTTTTAATTTCTTGTGATCAAAAATGTCATGTATCGGTGCGTTATGATCCTCAATGATTTTCTCTAAGCGCTGAACAACTGCATTCGCGTACTCTGGGTGATGTGTTTTTGGGTAAGGACTCTTCTTACGATACAACACATCCTCAGGTAAAAGTCCTTCCAATGCCTGTCGTAAAATTCCTTTTTCTCGCCCGCCTGCGTTTTTCATTTCCCAAGGGATGTTCCAAACGTATTCAACAAGCCTGTGATCCGCAAACGGAACGCGAACTTCTAAACTTGCCGCCATGCTCATACGATCTTTTCGATCTAAAAGTGTCGTCATAAACCAAATCATATTTACATAAAATAATTGTCTCCTACGTGCATCTTCATCGCTTTCCCCCGCTAACGTCGGGGCTTCTGCGATTGTTTCTAGATAACGACTGCTCACATAGTCTCGCAAATTTAGGCGTTCGCGCCATTCACCTCTTAACAACTGAGTTCGTTCATTAAGCGAGCGCATCCAAGGAAAGATCTCGTTGTCTTCTGCCTGTTGATGAAACCAAGGATAGCCACCGAAAATTTCATCGGCACACTCTCCAGATAACGCTACTGTCACATCCTGCTTCATTTGTTTGCAAAACCACAATAACGATGAATCAATGTCTGCCATTCCCGGCAAATCACGAGCATATACAGCTTCATCCAACACATTCGCAAGTTCGCTATTATCAATGAGACAGCGACGATGATTTGTATTTAACATTTTTGATACTTTTTCTGCGTAGGGAGCATCTGCATCTGGTTGAAAATGATTGGATGAAAAGAACGCATCATTCCCTGTGTAATCAATGGAATACGTCGGTAATTCTCCTCGGTTCTCTTTTGTAAATGTTCGCTTCGTAAAAGCAGCTAGCGCACTTGAATCAACGCCCCCTGACAAAAAGGATGCAACAGGAACATCGCTGATCAATTGCCTTGATACCGTATCCTCTAGCAAGTTCCGTAACGATGCTGCTGTTTCCGTTTCATTTTCGGTATGTTCCCTACTTGACACTTGCCAATAGCGCTGAACCTTCACCCCTTCTCGATTTAACCGCAACCAATGCGCTGGGCGTAATTCATCAATACCATCAAACACACCGTGTCCCGGCGTCCGCGAAGGAGATAGCGCAATCACTTCAAGCAACCCTTCTTCTTTTATGACTGGTTCAACTTCAGGGTGAGCAAGCAAAGCTTTTAACTCTGATGCAAATAAGATTCCACGATCCGTCTTTTTGTAAAACAATGGTTTAACACCAAGGCGATCTCGAGCGAGGAACAATTGCCGTTCTTTATGATCCCAAATAGCAAAGGCAAAAATCCCATTCATTTTCTCGACACAAGCCTCTTTCCATGCGATATATGCTGTCAAAACAACTTCAGTATCAGAATGAGAATGAAATGAGTATCCAAGTGACTTCAGTGCATCGCGAAGTTCATGCGTGTTGTATAACTCTCCATTGTAACAAATCGTATACGTCCCACTGTCATGCTCTTTCGTCATTGGTTGTGCCCCACCTGCCGGATCAACAACAACGAGTCGAGTGTGTCCGAAGCAAACGTCATTTTCGGCCATTACATTTAACGCATCTGGTCCACGACGATTCAATGTTTGCGCCATGCTTTTAACGGTTTTCTTTTCCTGCGTCATATCTCGCTCGTAATCAATCCAACCTGTAATGCCACACATGTTGACACCCTCTTTCTACCTAAGCATTTCTCTGAGACGCTTTGGTATAAACGTCTACGTGTCACCCTATTCAAAAAAGCTAAAAGTGTGCAGCATTTTACAATCAAAAAACCGATGATTGAGGTTAACTCTTCACCGGTTCTACTTATGATTATATTTGGTTTTGTTTGCGAATATCGGCAAGTAGTTGCTCGCACCCCTGTTCAATGAGCTCGTAAACATAGTCGAAATTACCCGTAAAGTATGGGTCTGGTACATCTTCTTCATTGGCATCATTAACATAATCCAACAGACGTGCCACTTCCCCTGATTTCCCATACCCTTTCAACCGGTGGAGAACCCCCATATTCTCTGCGTCCATTGCAATCACATAGTCGTATGCTTCAAGGTCCTGCTTTTCGACTTGACGGGCGATGAGGTCAGCTTCATCAATTCCTTTCTCACGAAGAATATCTAACGTTCCTTCATGAGGAGGTTTCCCTACGTGCCAGTTCCCTGTCCCCGCTGAATCAACGGCTATTTTCTCTTCCAGTCCTGCTTGTTTTACTTTTTCACGAAAAATCGCTTCCGCCATTGGAGAGCGACAAATATTCCCTAAACAAACGAATAATACTTGGATCAAAATTTTCCGCTCCTTTTTAAATCATTATCATTTCTATTATATATGACACTTATAAAACATCAAGCATCAGAAAGGAGCCATGCCCAAAAAAAAGCTTCTTGAAAATCAAGAAGCTTTAGTGAACGGGTACGAGGAAGAGGTCTTCATACCGATTCCGAATATCTGTTTTCACATCTTCTAATGTAGCAAACTGTTCACCGACACAATAGCTTTCAACATTAACGAGTGATGCGTTCCCTTCTTGACTACCTTGAAAGATCTGCACAATCTCCTTTACTTCGTCACACTCGATTTCACGAAGTGTTCTCCCATCGCACTGACAGTCTCCTGTTTCAAACTTTTCATAAACGATAAAAACGCCCTCTTTTGTTTCATCAGCAAATAGCTCACGCGACTCGATCAAATCTTGGACTACCACTGTGGAATCCCTTCCCTCTTTACGTTATTTATTGTTTACACCTATACTATACACCTAGCCTATTTTTATTTGGTGACAAAAAAGTGAACTTTTTTTGACTCTTTGGTAAACATTTCTGAAACTTCAAACATCATGCTCGGTGTCCGCCAACTAGCAAATTTCTCTTTCGGGAAGTCCCTGCTTCAGTAAAGGAAACTGCGCGAAGGATCGCGTTTGCCCCATGCTTTTTACGAATCTCATCCATCGTATAACCGAGTGCTCTTTTTTGCGGTTTCTCCTTATCAAACAAGTCCAACTGAACAACGTCATCTGATTGTAAATGTCCTAAGTTAATCGTCACTTGTCGAACGGTGCTACCGTCATAATGATCTGAAAACAGTTTCAAGCATGCTTTATAAATCTCCATTGTCACATTTGTCGCTTCTGCTAACGTCACCTGACGTGAAAAGCCACGTGAATAAGCTGTTTTACTATAACCGACTGACAAATGCACCGTTTGTCCGCCTTTATTTTGAGCGCGCGCTCTCGCCGCTACCTCTTCGCACATTTCGAGGATAACGCTTTTTACTTCGGCAGGATCATTATAATCACGTAATAAAATCTGTCCTTTTCCTACACTCGTATTCGCCTGCATGACTGTTCCACCGACTTTAGAAGCATCACGCCCATTGGCATGGTGATAGAGCTGTTCACCGATGACTCCAAATACTTTTTTTAAACGAGCAACATCGTAATTTGCCAATTGCCCAACGCGAACAATCCCCATTCGATTCAAACGTTGTTCAAGACGCGGTCCTATCCCCCACATTTTTTGCAGCGGTTTAACAGGCCATAGCTTTTCAGGAACATCATCATACGTCCAACGTGCAATACCCGTTTTTTTAGCTTCTAAATCCAAACTCAGTTTTGCAAGCAGCATATTCGGTCCGATACCAATATTACATATCAATCCAAACTGTCGATACATATCGCGACGAATGCGTTCTGCTAATGACTCGGAATCTCCCCAAAGTTTGTATGTCCCTGTTGAATCAAGAAAACTTTCGTCGACACTATACGTCCGAATCGCTTCCATTGGAACGTACTGGTAAAATAAATCGGTCACTTGGACCGAAATATTTAAATAGTTCGCCATTTCAGCGTCGACAAGCGTAATTCGTGAATCGTCTGGGATCTCAAACACTCGACTCCCTGTACGAATACCAAAGGTTTGTTTCATTGCAGGTGTTGCCGCTAAAACGACACTACCGTCACGATTTTGGTCTCCGACAACAGCCACGAAGTCCTTAAGTGGATCTAACCCTAAACCGATGGCCGAACAACTAGCATAAAAACTTTTCATATCAACACAAAGAACTTCACAACCCCTTCGGTCCATATCATCACTCCTTAAACAAGAACATTTGTTCTCATTATTATACGAAAAAATGATGGAAATGAACAGTGGGATTTTATTCCTTATTTTTTCCGTAATTGATCTCCGAATAAAGTGTCGACTAAACTAGGGAAAAGTTGATAACCTTTCGCTGCTATCCCCATCCAACGCGGCAAATCTAACTCTCGGCGCGGTCGTTCAATTAAGTCCACCGTTTTTCTTGCTACGATATCTGCGTTAAGCATGATGCGATCGACTTGTTCCTTATAGGAACCACTTTCATCTGCTCGCTCAAAAAAGTTCGTTCGGACCGGCCCTGGGTTTACCGTGCTTACTTTCACTCCTGTATGCGCTAACTCTAGGCGTAAACTATCTGCAATCGCTCGAACAGCGTGTTTGGATGCTGAATACGCACTCGCTTTTGGTGTTGATACTTTACTCGCTAACGAAGCAACGAAAATCACCTGTCCACACCTTTTATGAAGCATGCTTGGTAATACAGCCTTCGTGCAAGCAATCAGACCGAAAACATTAACATCAAATAAGTTTCGCACCTCTGATAATTCCGTTTCAACAAATGGCGCAAAACGGCCATATCCTGCATTGTTTATTAAAACATCAATGTTCCCAATCTCTTCAAAAGTTGTCTGAACAGCTTGCTCATCAGAAACATCTAGCCGGTATACAAACGGGCGAATGTTCGTTGCACTTTCGATCATATCTGCTTCTTGTTCTAAAACATCAAGCGACCTCGCAAGTAGAATTGGGATTCCACCACGTCTAGCAACATCATAGGCGATTTCCTTCCCTATACCACTTGATGCCCCAGTAATTGCAACACGTTTACCTGATACTGTACGTTGGTCCATCATAGGCCTCCTCATTATTATGTATACCGTCGTTATTATAGCGTTTTACCCACAACTATGTCGAACAACGTTTACAAACACCTCACACCCTTTCCATTTATTAACTTTTGATATATAATAGTTTACAAAGTTTAAATAGTCTGAATAGAACAAATGATATTTTTTTACTTTGTGTTGCAAACGCTTTCTAACGGTACAGAGGAGGTCACATTAATGAAAACAAACAGACAACACACAGATGTCGCAATTATCGGGGGTGGGCTAGCTGGACTAACAGCCGGTGCTTATCTTGCAGCCCATGGAAAATCGGTCACACTCATAGAAAGAGGCCAGCTCGGCGGACGAGCAATGTCCATGACGATGAAAGGGTTTAACTTTAACTTTGGTGCACACGCCATTTATGGACGCGACAAATCCTATCTTGCTGATTTAGAGAAAGTACTGAACCTTTCCATTTCTTGGGCAGATTTTTCACAAACAAAAGCAAAGTACGACCTTGGCAATGACATGACTGATATCCCTGCTAGCATCGGTGGGCTCATGCAAACGAAACTTCTCAAAGGGATGGACAAAGTTCGTTTTGCTTACCACGTTGCCAATACGATGTTTGGTTTTGAAAAAGGAGACCCTAATGTGTCCATTGCAAAATGGTTGGAACAAAAAAACGTCAGCCCTGGCGTACGCAAAATGATGCTCAACCTCGCTTCTTCCAACTTTTTTACTGGCGAACCAGAAAAAATACCGTCAGACGTATTCTTCCAATATTACCGCCGCCTTTTTAAAACAAATGTTCCTGTCAGCTATATTCAAGGTGGTTGGCAAACACTTATCGATGAATTCGTTAGAAAAATAGAAGAAAATGGCGGTGACATTCATACAAAGGTAAAGGCAAAACAAATTGAAATGAGCGATAAGCAGATCAAAAAAATCTATACAAATAAAGGAGAAATCACAGCAGATCAATTTGTTTTCGCAGTCCCACCGAATGAATTAATGAAACTGTTTTCCGATACTGACGTAGAAACATTGATTGAACCTTATAGCAAAGTTGAACCTACCTACGTCATGTTTTATGATTTAGGTTTAGATAAACGGATTGAATCCCCGTACACGTACATATTTGATAAAGAAAAACAAATGTTTATCACTGATATTTCGTATTACGATCAACAGTCTGCACCAGATGGTGGGCAGTTATTACAAGCCGTTGCTTATTTAACTGAACAAGAAGCTGGAGATTCAGAAGCCTTTGAACAAAAAAAGCGTGACGTTGAATCTTTCTATGATAAACATTTTCCGGGTTGGCGTGATCATCTCGTCATACCAAGAGTTTCTAAAAAAGCGACCGTACAAGCGCTGAAATGGACGATGGAGCAACGAGGGCTCCCTACCCACTTCGCTGAGCTGACAAACGGTTATTTTGTCGGTGATTGGTGTCAAGGAACAGGACAGCTATCTGAACTGTCATTTTCGAGTGCGACAAACGTCGCTGAAACGATTCTAAGATCCCATGCTACACGGCGTGGGGCGTAAAAAATTTATATCTAATAAAAGGTGATAGACCCTCTATCACCTTTTATTTTTTATTTCGAATCTCGTAGACATCTAGTAGAATGATAGAGGATAAACAATCGTAGAGACGGAGGAGAAACAGGATGTCCGCAGAAACACCCCCTACTTGGAAGCGTCATTTACAAACAATTGTTGACCACCGCGCATTTCAAACGACAATCATTACACTAATCTTAATCAACGCCGTCATCGTTGGTCTCGAGACATACCCTGACCTGTATGGCGAATACAAACCGTGGTTCTTCTTTTCTGATCAGCTCTTACTATGGATTTTCACCCTAGAAATCGCCATGCGATTCTTTGCAGCCAAATCTGTTCGCTCGTTTTTCCAAAACGGTTGGAATTGGTTTGACTTTCTTATCGTCGGTAGTAGCCACTTACTTGCGGGAGCACACTTTGTCACCGTCTTACGAATTTTGCGTGTACTTCGTGTTCTAAGAGCGATATCAGTCATCCCTTCACTAAGACGACTCGTCGATGCACTATTGATGACGATCCCTGCAATGGGAAACATTATGTTGCTCATGTTTATCATTTTTTATATTTTCGCTGTGATGGGAACAATGCTTTACCAGCAGATAGCACCAGAATATTTCGGATCGCTCGGGTTATCGATGCTCACCCTCTTCCAAGTAGTAACACTAGAATCGTGGGCAGAAGAAGTCATGCGCCCTCTTTTACATGTTCCATGGTCATGGCTCTATTTCGTTTCCTTTATCCTAGTCGGCACGTTCATCGTCTTTAACCTTTTCATCGGCGTCATCGTTAATAATGTTGAAAAAACACAAGAAGATGAAGATGAAGAAGATGAGACGAAAAAAGAAGTCCAAGCATTACGACACGAAATCCAATCTTTAAAGACGTTGATTGAACAACAAAACAACAACCATAAAGAGTGAATGATTTCGTCCCCACTGGAGAACATATCAGTGGGGACATTTTTATACACGAATTGATTTTTCAACGCTTGACTTTTTATACTATACCCCCCTATAGTATATATAGAGCGATGACAAAAGGGGGTGCATTCGTGAAACTGCTCTATTATTTTCCGCACAGACATTTAATGTTGAGCGTACCTTTCGCGCTTTTCATCGGCCTTGTTATAGGTTTGTTTTTTGATATGAGTTTTCTCGCCCCAACGATTTTAGTCGGTACGATCGTGATGATCTATCCGACAATGATTGGGTTTCCAATTAAACAAGCTTTCAATTTAACAGACCGAAAATTAATCTTTTCAGCAATTGGATTTAATTTTATTGTGATTCCACTTATCGCTTGGGGAATAGGTTTAAGTATCCTCGGTAGCGAACCACTTATGTTTGCAGGTTTAGCTATTGCAGCACTCCTACCGACGAGCGGAATGACCATTTCGTGGACGGCGATGTCAAACGGAAACGTATCATCAGCGATTAAATTAACCGTTTTTGGACTCCTCATCGGAGCCATTCTCGCGCCGTTTTATTTACTCGCAATGGTTGGTCAGTACGTCCACGTCGAATTGTTTGGAATCATTAGAACCGTTGCTACTGTCGTCCTCATTCCAATGATCTTAGGGGGCATTACGTTCAGAATCATGAAACGCTCCTACACAGAGGACGTGATTCGAAAACAAGTGAAACCAAAATGGCAACCACTGAGTATGTGGGGGATGGTTTATATCGTATTTGCTTCAACAAGCATGCGCGCCGACATTCTCATCAACCACCTCGAACAACTCGGTTTGGCCGTCATCGCGCTCATCATCTTTTATGCTTTGATCTTTACGATTAGCACCCTTATCGGACGCCATTGGTTTGCCTTAGAAAACGCGTATGCCTTCGTTTACGGAACGGCATTACGTAACTTATCAATTGCAATGGGTATTGCTGTAACAACTTTTGGAACAGAAGCAGCTTTACTCATCACACTCGCCTTTCTCGTTCAACAACAAATGGTTGTCTTCTATTCACGAGGGGCTAAAAATTATCACTGGTTAGGTTCAAACTAAAAAATAAACATGAAACATTAAAGGAGAGATAACAAATGCAAAAAATGAAAATGGCTGTTAAAGCAACAAATGAAGGTATGAAGGTAAACGCAAAAGCAGGAAAACATTCACTAATAATTGACGAAGGGTCACAAATGGGTGGGACAGATCAAGGGCCAAACCCTATGCAAACGTTGCTTTCAGCACTAGCTGCTTGTGAGAACGTGACTGCTCACGCTGTAGCTAGAGAAATCAATTTTGACTTACAAGGTTTGTCGTTTGACGTGCGTGGGGAATTTGATCCTCGTGGATTTATGGGCGATGAAAGTGTCCGCACGTACTTTGAAACCGTCGATGTAAAAGTTAAAGTAGAAACTTCAGAATCTGAAGAACGCATTCGTGAGCTACAAGAACTCGTTGAAAAACGTTGTCCTGTATATGGAACATTTAAAGCAGCAAATGTTACAATGAATGACGAATGGACAAAAGCTTAACAAATCTATCCACATAAGAACCCGAACCACGACTTTTTCTAAGTGTTCATGTTCATTTGAACACCTTAGTCGTTGGTTCGGGTTCTTTTTATGTTAGTTTTTCTTACATAAACGTTCGATTTACTGAAAAATCATGATATAGTGTCTCTATCACACAAAAGGGATGACTTCTTAGCGGGAGGGATCATAAAATTGTCACGATCATACAAAGACAAAAAAGTGATCACAATCGGGGTCATTAGTGAATTAACAGGACTATCCGAACGGCAGATTCGCTATTATGAAGAAAGAAAACTCATTTTTCCTGAACGTAGTAATGGAGGAACAAGAAAGTATTCTTTTGATGACGTCGAACGCCTTATGGAAATTGCGAATAAGATGGAAGAAGGAATGCAAACCTTTGAAATTCGTAAACAAGAAAAACAAAAAATGAAAAAAGAACAGTTGCGTGACGAAATGATCCGTGGACAGCTAAACGCAGCATTCAAAATGCGCAAGTAATCCGAAAAGTGAAAGCGACTCGATTACGAGCGATGAGCACTAGAAGGACTTTGAATGAAGCCGCTTTTTGGCTTCAGAAAAGGCCTGAAGTGATCTCGAGCTCGTAGGCGCTTAAACTAGACAAATAGAAAAGCTGAAGTGCCTCAAACGCGAGCGACAAGCACTGCCTCTTCCTCTGCTAGCCTTGCTTTGTAGTGTATCCGTCGAGGCAAATCGAAGCTTAATCGCCGTAGTAAACGCTCTTTGGAGTAGCACGGGAGTTAAGCCGCTTTTTGGCTTTCATAACGACCTGAAGCGAGCGAGACAATGTCTCTTCGATCATAAACGCCTGAAATAAGTATTAACAATTTTTAACTTTCAAGAGAAATCATACAACCTTTTTCCTTTTTCGGGGTACATTATGAAAGAACCTTACGAAGAAAGGAAGAGGGGTATGTACGATATCAGTTGCAAAAAAGGCATTTTGTTCATATTAATATGTATGATCTCCTTTAATTCATTTTTCACCTCTACTGTTTTAGCAAACGATCATGATGAAGATGAAGGAAAAGCGGCGATTATTATTGATGATTTTGGAGGGAATGTCGGAGGCGTAGACTTGTTTTTTGACTCTGATGTTCCCGTCACCTTTGCAATCATGCCTTTCCTAGACCAATCAACAGAACAGGCAGAGAAAGCGCATGAGCTTGGTCATGAAGTCATCATTCACCTTTCACTTGAACCTAAAAGTGGCAAAGCCTCCTGGCTTGGTCCACTGCCGATCACATCAAACTTATCAGACGAAGAAATTCGTGAGCGTGTAGAACAAGCTATTGAGGACGTCCCTCACGCGAAAGGGTTAAACAACCACATGGGTTCAAAAATCGTTGAAGACGAACGTGTGATGGGGATCATCCTTGACGTTGCGAAAGATTATAACTTGTACATTATCGATAGCGCAACGAGTGGTAAATCGGTTATTCCTAGGCTGGCCGAAGAAAAAGGCTTGACATGGGGAACACGCGACACATTTCTTGATGACAGCACCTCATCTAGAGACTATGTTTATAAACAGATGCGTAAATTGTGTGAGAGAGCTAAATCACAGGGAAGAGCTATTGGAATTGGTCACGTTGGAATAAAAGGAAATGATACGTACAACGGGATCCATGATGCACTTGAACACTTTCAAGAAAACAACGTAGACATTGTCCCTGCTTCCCATTTAATTGATTCGCCTATCGAAAAAAATCCAGATTCCTTTTGGCAACAAGGATAAGACACACCAACCAAAAATGAGGAGGAAACCGTTCACAAACTTCGTGGAACATGAGATACCTCCTCCTCTTTCAATGAGGTTGCTTGGTGTCTTCTTTGCCGCGGACTTCTGTTCCGTTATTTCAGTCCAATACGTCATTTTTAGGAGTCGGACGGACATTTTTTCCATTAATCCTCTCTTTTCCATGCAATAAAGGGCGATTTTTTTCAAATAACGGAACTCATGTCCACGAAAAACACAAAATCACCCTTTTTCAAGTGAATAACGGAATCAATGTCCGCTGAAAACGAAACAGTGAATGTCAACACATTCACCCAACGTGGAGTCGCCATCTTTCACTTCACCGAGGTGAAAAGATCTTTCAATTAGCTTTGACGAGCTTTCTTTTCATCACAAAAATCAATGACCTCAGCAGGCGATTTATTGATATAAATATCTTCACAACGATAACCTTGTAAACGACGCTTTTCATACGTGCGCCGACAAACTGGTCGCGGGCGAGACCAAGCTAGTGAAGATAAATCATTCCAAGATCCATGTGTAATAATTTCTTGTTTATAATAGTATACTGAACCTGAAGGGTACCGCTCACAAATGTAACGAACTGTTTGTTTACTATGCATCCATCTCACTCCTATTCTTTTAGATCATAAAATCCACCTTTATGTAAGCGTTTACACCTGGAACATTGACATTCGTTTGTAAAACACCTACGATAATAAAGGTAACTTTTTTTAAATCCTTGTTTACAAAATGGTGATTCGTGGTAAACCTTTAAAGGTAAAAAAAACGAAAAGAAAGTGTGCATGCTTATGCAAAATGTAACTGAACCTAATGTTTTACAAAAATCAATTGAATCTTTTATGATTCCAATGGAAAAGGTTGCTCACGTACAACCTGACAATGCGTTAGAACACGCACTCCTTGTCCTCGTTAAATCCGGTTACACGTCGATTCCTGTTCTCGATACATCCTCTAAACTCCAAGGATTAATAAGCAAATCTGAAATTCTCGATGCTACACTAGGTATTGAGCGTATTGATCCCGAACAATTAGCTGATAAAAAAGTTAAAGATGTTATGACAACAAACATCGCATCGATGAATATTAAACAACCTTTAGAACGAGCACTGTCTTTATCGATTCAAAATCCATTTATTTGTGTTGAAGACGATGAGCACTCGTTTCTTGGAATCATCACACGAAGTAAACTACTCGCATTTATAAGTGGTTATTTACACGAAAACAAAAATAACCAACGCGATGAGTCTTAAAAAGAAAGAACTACAGGGAAAGGACGAATTAAAAAAGAACTTTCTTTACGGTCCTTTCCTTTCTTCAAACTTTTTATTCATGCATTTGTAATTATTCACCTTTACACGCTCCTCTTCTTTCTATTTTGACCACTACTACTCAGTTCCATCCACCCTTTCTGACAACAACCTACGATGTGTGATAAGGTAAACATGATATGACCACATCAATGTAGGGGGAATAAACAGTGACTGAAGGACTTTTCACAGCTTGGACACAAAAAGACGTAACACTAAAAAACCGAATCGTCATGTCTCCGATGTGCATGTATTCAGTTGAAAACGAAGATGGTCACGTTACCGACTGGCATATGACGCACTATACAAGCAGAGCTGTCGGTCAAGTTGGCTTGATTATGATTGAAGCAACGGCAGTAACAGAACAAGGGCGAATTTCGACCAATGATTTAGGGATTTATCAAGACGAACATGTTGAAGGGCTCCAACAACTGAGCTCATCTATGCAAAAACAGGGCGCAAAAACAGCAATTCAATTGGCTCATGCTGGTCGAAAAGCGGTTGTTGACGGTGACATCATCGCTCCATCGGCTATTCCTTTTTACGATGATTCAAAAGTACCAAAGGAAATGACAAAAGCGGAAATTGAAGAGACGATCGAAGCGTTTAAACAAGGGGCACGCCGAGCGAAAGAAGCAGGATTTGATATCATCGAAATCCACGCAGCGCATGGTTATTTGCTCAGTCAATTTTTATCTCCACTAGCAAACCATCGAAATGATGAGTACGGTGGATCCGCGGAGAATCGTTACCGAATCGTTAAAGAAACGATTCAAGCTGTGCATTCAGTTTGGGATGGTCCTTTGTTCGTTCGTGTTTCTGCTGATGAATATCACCCTGAAGGAAACGAACTCAGCGATGTCGTCCAGTTCGCTACTTGGATGAAGCAAGATGGTGTTGATTTAATTGATTGTAGCAGCGGCGGTGTCGTCCGCACTCCTATCGATGTTTATCCTGGTTACCAATTGCGTCACGCGGAAACTATTAAACGAGAAGCAGATATTTCTACTGGAGCTGTTGGTCTGATTACATCAGGGCTTCAAGCAGAAGAAATCATTAAAAACGAGCGCGCTGACCTCGTCTTTCTCGGTCGCGAGCTTCTCCGCAACCCTTATTGGCCTCGTGCTGCAGCTGAAGAGCTCGGTGTCGATTTACAACCACCGAAACAATATGAGCGAGGTTGGTAACAACAAATCATCTAACAGCTAGGCAAGGTAAGGATATTTTTTACATACCCCCCGCTTGTCTAGCTTCAATTTTTCCACCTTTAAAACAATCATCATTCATGGAAGGAGGAAAACGATGAGTTTTCGGTTTCAAAAACGCGTTCGCGTTGCCCCCGGCGTTCGTTTGAATTTTAGCAAACGCGGTGTCAGTACTTCTTTTGGACGGCGTGGAGCCAGCGTTTCTGTTGGACGAAGAGGGGTTTATGGAAACGTCGGTGTACCTGGTAGCGGTCTATCTTACCGAACGAAATTAAATGCTCCATCTCGTTCAAAAAAACACTCTTCAAAAACTCATAAACCTAAAGCAGGAGAAGGTAACATTCAGGTCGATTGGGATGACGAGAAGAATGATATTACCTTTGAAACAGAAACAGGTAAAAAATTAACTGAAGCTGAAGAAAAAGCAGTACGGAAACATTATAAAGAGGAAATGAACGCGATCTATGCTGAGAAAGCGAAAGAAATTAATCGCGCTAGCGACATACTACGGCGCCTCCATCATGAACCGTTTTTAGATGAAGACATCGAGGAAATCGCTACAGATTCATTAACAATCGATGTCGAACAACCTGACCTCAACGACATTCACGAAGAAGTTGAAGCAAACGAGCGTGCTAAACTAAACTTCTTCGGACGCTTAAAACTTCTTCTACCAAACGAACGAAAAAGTTTCTCGCAGCAAGTAAATGAAAAAGCAAATGATTTTTTTCAAAAGAAACAAGCTGAATATGAGAAGGAACAAACAATCATAAACGAGGAAAAGAAAAAACGACAAACGCTTGCACAAGCGGTGAAGCACGGAAATGTAGAGGCGATGGAAGAATGGCTTGAAATGTGGTTACCAGAACTTGATTTCCCACTTGAAACAGACGTTGATTTTTCGATCATAGATGAGCAATCGATCTACGCTGATATCGATTTACCAAACCCAGACGCCATGCCTACAAAAAAAGCACGCCTTTTAAAATCTGGAAAACTGAAAGTTGAGAATAAAACGCAAAGGGACAGGCGTGACGATTACGCAAAACTCGTTAGCGGCACAGCCTTTTACCTCGCTTCATTTTTCTTTTCGCGTCTACCGACTGTTCAAGAAGCGATTGTTTCTGGATACCGCCAAAAAATTGAGCCTTCAACTGGGCACGAAAAAGACGAATACATTTACAGTTTAATTATCGACCGTCATACTTTCCGTTCTTTAAACCTTGAGTACGTAGACCCAATTGAAGCTTTCTCTCATTTTCAACCTCGTATGAACGCGACAAAAACGTATATTTTCAAAGAAATTGAGCCTTATGACACCCCAGAACCATAAACGGTCAAGAAACGAAGGAGGCATGCCCCTAGTACATAACCTCCCTTGTTTCTTGACCGCATTCCGTTGTTATGCATAAACATTGACGAGCAACCCGCGAATTTCACCGACTTTATCGAGAATATCCAAACTCTTTTTTTGTTGATTCAATACCGCATCTGTTAGGTCGACAAGCTTACTGTCGACTTCGCGAACAATTTTATACACTTTCGTTTTTCCGCGCCGATTAAAACCACGCTTTTCTTCTAAGTTGAGCCCGAGTTTGACGGCGTCATCCATAAACTCCTTAACCATTTCTTTATATTTGCGAAGATCTTCTACCGTTCGCGATTCCGACAACACTTTTCCTTGATCATCAATCTTACCAAGGAGCTGTTGCAATCGTTCGTACGTTTTATTATCTCGACCTTCACGCATAATCTCTTGGAAAGTCACTTTTGGGTCTGTCCCTGTTTGTTTTTGACTCGTTTTATGCAAACTTGTACGTCCTACTTTTTGAACGTCCATACTTCTCACCTTCTCTGAAAAATTCGCTACCTTCATTGTATCACGATTGCTTTCGTTTTGCTTTTCGTGGCTGCATGCTTTAATTGTACGTAGTTAAAAGAAGGCCGCTTGAGCAGCCTTCTGACATTGTACAATTATTGTAGTAACTCAAGAACACCTTGTGGCAATTGGTTTGCTTGTGCAAGCATCGCGGTTCCCGACTGATTTAAAATATTGTTACGGGTGAATTCAGTCATTTCTTCGGCCATATCCGTGTCACGAATACGGGATTCAGCAGCCGTTAAATTTTCACTCGTTACTTGTAAATTATTGACGGTATGCTCCATACGATTTTGCATCGCACCTAACGTTGCACGAGCATCTGATACTTGCGTAATCGCACCATCAAGGATACTGATCCCATCATTCGCTGATCGTTGGCTCGTCACGTCTAGCTCATCAAGACCGAGTTCCTCAACGTCCATTTTTGGAATATCAACGAGAACGTCTTGACCAGCGTTCGGCCCGATTTGGAAAGCGAGGGCGTTGTTTTCGATAGAGAAATCAACGTCTTCTGGGTCATTCGCAACACTTCCGTCAAACGTGAATTCAACACCGTTATACTCAAAACGTCCGTTTTCTGTACGCATCTCACGTTCACCAATGATCGTTTCACCATCAGGTTGCATGCGGACAGTAGCCGATCCGTCTCCCGAAATGAGATTTTCATTGATTTCCAGGCCACCAATGATAAATTCACCATCGAGTTCTTGATCAGTAACCTCTTCAGTTGAACCATCTGGACGCTCAACTTCAATTGTTGCTGTATTATTATTAGAGTCATAATTACTCACATTAATGCGATATTCGCCAAGTTGATGTTCTTCTTCTCTATGACCGAACGTTACCGCATCATCAGCTATATTAGCTCCAGACACGGAACTTCCTTCTGTAATATCTCCATCGATGTCTATGACTACTTTTCCACCCTCTGTTCCAGAATTCTCATTAGTTAAAGTATCAGCTTCTATTACCAATCCAGCAACTTCGATATCCTCCCCTGGATCCTCACTAGTCACTGTATGAGTATCGCCATCTGGATCTGTTACAGTAATAGTTTCAGCCCATGTTTGGAAGAAAGTTTCTTCAACATCAATTGTATATTCTCCTAAACTTGTTTCATCTGTAGAATCTGCTAGACGAATGTTACCACCATCAGCTATAATCTCGTCTTCATCCTCTACTGTATCCCAGTTTGTTTGAACAGACCTACTCATATCTACAGTAAAGTCGCCATCACCCTCTATAGCATCACCCGGAATCGTTAAACCAGCGGCTGTAATGTCACTTGTAAGATCTTGGTTAGGTAATGTCTCAGTTTTCCCATTTGGATCTTCAACAGTGATCGTTGCTGTTTGTTCATCGGAGTTAAAGTCACCGACTGTAACCGTATACTCACCTGCAACATGCTCTTCAACACGTTGAGCAAAGGTCAATTCAGCACCTTCACTAATACCAGCGCCTTCACCAACCACTTCACATTCTACACTTGGGTTTTCAATGGTTAGTTCTTGGTTTGCTTCATCCATGACCGCAGCACTTACATCTGCTTCCATCTCCACTGTCGCTGTTCCATTGCCCTCGATTTCTCCAGATGGAATCGTTAATCCGCCAACGTTAATATCATCTGTCACGTCACGATGATTAACCGTTTCTGTCTCTCCGTTTGGATTTGTCACCTCAACGGTTGCAGTATCTTTTTCACTATCAAAATCACGCACTTCAATTTCATATTTGCCTAACGGAGGCTTGTTACTCTCATCCTCAAAAGAAATGTCGCTTCCATCTTCCAACCCCGCGCCTGATTCAGTTACTGTGCTTACAATTTCAGCATCGTCAATCCCTAATCGGTAATCACCTGACTCAACACGGATATCATCAACACTTGGGTCTTCTGCTAATGGGGTATCCGCAAGCTCACCTTCAACATTTGTCGATACAGCGCTTGAACCATCTAAAAGGGACCGGGTATTAAATTCCGTTTTTTCAGAGACACTATCAATCTCATCTTTTAACTGATCAATTTCTTTTTGAATTTGCTCTGTATCTTCCTCAGTATTCGTATCATTGGCAGCTTGCACCGTCAATTCACGCATACGTTGCAACATCGAATGAACTTCTTCCATCGCTCCTTCTGATGTTTGGATCAGTGAAATACCATCCATCGCATTTCGTTCTGCTTGCTCAAGACCGCGAATTTGAGAGCGCATTTTTTCTGAGATCGCCAGTCCTGCCGCATCGTCAGCTGCACGGTTAATGCGTAATCCCGATGAAAGCTTCTCTAAATTACTCGATGTTGCTTGTTGATTTTGATATAAATTACGATAAGCATTTAGCGCTTGGATATTATTGTTAATTTGCATACTTGTCTCTCCTTCTTCTATTCATACATCGTATTTTGTTCATAAACGTTCATTTGCTGTTTACGCATCGCTGGTTGCTTATCAGCCTTCATCTTTACCGCTTGTTGCCATGCTCGCATAATCGGTATTATGGTATCAAGGGCGTTTTGGATATGTAACTTTTTCTTCGTGAAATTCGCTCGTACGATCTCATCAGCGATATAGTTGTAGAGGGCATCGAGTTGCTCTGAAATGATCCCTGCTTCATAATTCAAACCCGAGCCAAGACGTTCAACGATGTCACTCGCTTTTTGTAATTTTTCATTCGCTGCTAACATATCACGTTCTTCAATCGCTTGTATAGCTTCTTCTAAACGATCGACACACGCTTCATATAAAAGAGTTGTAATTTCTTGCGATGATTTTTGGTAGATTGCTTCCTTCGACATGATCGACATTGTTCTTCCCCCCTCAAAACCACTTGAGCACTTTTCTATCTATTTTATCGGTCCTTTTGACATAAGTTTTAATAGTTTCTCTCCATCTCTTCAATTAACAATAAAATTTCTGCCATCACTGAATACAATTGCGGAGGAATATTGTCACCCAAGTCCATATCAAGCAAGTTTTGCAAAAGCATTGGGTCTTCTTCCATATGAATATCATTTTCCTTTGCAAGCTCGATAATTTGGTTCGCGATTTGCCCTTTCCCGTGGGCAACAACTTTCGGCCCTTCCCCAGACTCTTCGTCGTACCGAACGACAGCAGCTGTCGGACCATTCTTCACCTGTCGCTTAGGGTGGTTAAAGTGTCTTGAAATGATCATACTTTATAATCAAATCCTTTCTCTGTAAACATCGCTTTACTAGAATTTGGATTCAATTGTTCCGAATCCTCCTCTGTTTGTTGATCCGCACTTTCAACGTTAGGGTTCATCTCGGCAAAATGGATCCCACTGACTTGATACCCTACATCTTTGAGACGCTCGACCGCTTTATCTGCAATCGGTTCAATTTTATCTTGGAAATCGGGTTGGTCATTTTTAAGCGTCACACTTAAATTTCGATCACTTACAGCCAAGTTAATACCGACCTCTCCAAGCTTTTTCGTCTCAATTAAAAAGTACAAATTACAGTTTTCCCAGTCTACCTTCTCACCTTCATTTCGTGAGTTTACGTAAACTTGCAAGTTTTCCGCTTCGTCTTTTAGAAGTAGTGGTAATTGAAACATCATAGATTGCAAGTTTTGTTGTGAATCATTCCGACTAACTAAATGCTGCCCATTCAAGTTGTTTAACGCCTGGTTGGCTTGCTGTTGCATGCGCGCCCCGTCTTCTTCACCACGAGCGAGATGCATTAACAATGATTTCATATTGCGTTGATTAGCTTCTTGGGCAGCTTGATCACGGCCGTTAGCAAGAGCTTGAGCAATTTCAGCATCTCGGTTAAAGCCACTACTTCGGAACGCATCAAACACTTGACGAGCGGAACCTTCATTTTGCGTGAAAGCTCGAGAGGTTTCTTGAAATTGTTGACTCATTTGTTGCGCTGGCGGACGCGGTTCAGCAAACATCTGTTCACGCTGAACGTAGTGCTTCACCTTCGCTTCTGCGGGTTGAAATTGCAAACGGTCAACGGTCTGTTTTACTTCTTGAACGATTTGATTCGCCTGCGCGACACGCCCTTGATTTAGTAGCTTTTTCGCTTCAGCAAGTCGACCACTTGCTTGCATCAGTTGTTTTTCCGTTTTCATATCTGTGAACATCATCCAGTCACTCTTTAAAATCGCCTGATCTAAGCGCTGGATCGTCTTCTCAAGCATCGGTTTCACCTGTTGCGTTGATTGTTGTTTAAACGTCTGCATTAGGTGCGACATGCGATCGAGTTGACGGCTCGTCTCACGCTGAAACACTTTAAATTCATCTGTCACTTGCGCTAACTTTTCTGTCACTGTCGTAACGAGATAATCTTTAGAAGTTAGCGACTGACTTTGCATGATTTCATTGATCACATAACCTTGGACATCGGACGAAACGGAAGCTGTTTGTGGTTGGGTAGCTGTCGCTTGCACAAGTTGAGATAGTTGTTCATTGATCGTTTGACGAGAAGAAAGTTCCCTCCCCTGATCAAACAGTTGTTGTGCTTTTTCAATCACTTGTTGCAATGCTTCTCGTGACGAATCAGTTAAACGATCACTGGCAATCGTTTGCTTTACTTGGTCGAGCGCTTGTTGCCAATTTCCTTCACGTTGAAGCGCCTGCTCAAGTCTCACCAGTTCTTGGGAGTCAGCACTAACTGAAACAGAAGTTTCGTTAACATTACTAGAAAAGGCCTGTGCCATCTGTTGCATGAGCTGATCTAATCGAGACGCAGCATCAGTAGAACGCCCATCAGAAGCAAGACGGGTGATATCGTTTAAAGCTTGCTCCAAGCGTGCTGGCACCTCTTGTCCTCCGTTTTGTTGAGATAAAGCACCGCGAAGGTCTTGAACAACACGCTGAACATCTGCTCCATTTTGAACTTGTTGCTGTAACTGACGAACAACAGCATCCATCGTTTGCGTATGGGAGGAGGCCCCTGTGTTCGCCTGTACAGAAGATGCGCCTCCTCCCGCTTGTTGAGCGAGTTGTTGTAACGCTTCAGGATAAGAACGCCCATTCACCGTTTCATGGACCGCTCGAATCTGCGCGGAAGTTGGTTCGATTCGCTGTTCGGCCATTGTACGAATCGTGGCCATTTGCTCATTTCGGTTCGCGTTTGAATTCGATAAATATTGCCTCATCGCATCAACGGTTTCTCGAGTTAAAGGCACCCCGCGATCAAGAAACCGCTGTGCTGCTTCACGCAAGTTTCGATCGGGATTTTTTTCTCCTAGATTACTAAGAACGCGATCAATTGACTGTCGACCTTGTCCCCCTTTTGAAGGTTGTCGCCCTTCTGTTGATTCACTGATCGTCCTTACTTGAACCCGTTCTTCACTTTTTCCTTCCACCTGAACGTTGACACGGTCTTGCTTTGGAACGCCATCTTTAAATTCGGCTTTCACTTCTTGTCCTCGTATTTGTAAAACGGCTTGATTATCCGATGTTCGTTGTTTCACTTTTGCTTGGTGTACTTCCCCCTCACGAATAGGGGCAGATGTTTGGTTTCCACCGTTTCTCGCTTGTACTTGTTGTCCTTGTACTTCCATGTTGGACACCTTCTCTACATTATTCTCTACTATGTTTATCGGCAAAAAGAATGAAAATCTTTATGCGATTTTTCCGTCACACAAAAAAATTCGATGTTTAGCGTTTCATTCCTAATACATCGAATAAATTTCATAATAAATGATGTAAAGAACATTTCCCAACATTGATTGTGATTATCACTGCAGGCGGATGCTTTCCCAAGGGCTTGTCTTCGGCTAAATTCAGCTCCACAAAAAATAGAGAAATCGCTCGCATACTTGCTCGAACGATTTCTCTAATCCTCATTATCTTGTTTTTCATTTAAAAAACCTTCTCGTAAAAAATCTTTCTCTAAGCTCGTCCCCCGCTTTTCTTCATCTCTTAACAAATCACTCGAGTCTTCGGACATTTGAGCACCTTTCAACAATGCACCTTCTCCAAACTTGTTACGGATATGATCCACAGTGTTCGATAATTTTTCACGCTTAAGCGTATCTGCATATTGAAAAAGATCTAGTTGCTGATGAGCATGTCCTTTTTCTACAATGTCTTGCGCAGTCACACCAAGTAACCGAATCGGTTTTTCATCCCAATACTGTTGAAATAACGCCCATACCTCTTCATAAATATCTTGTGATGAAGAAATCGGATGGTCTAACTTGCGACTACGTGTAATTGTTTTCCGATCTTTATAACGAATCGTTAATTGAATATTTCCACCGTACACTTCTTTACGTCGCATACGACGACTTACAGAGTCCGATAAATTCATCAACACTTTACGCACAACTGCTTCATTTTTCGTATCACGGGGAAGGGTCGTCGAGTTTCCGATACTTTTAAATTCACTGATCGCATCAGGATCAACTTGGCGATGGTCTTCACCATAAGCCCGTTCATGCATTCGAACCCCTGCCACACCAAATGATGACTTTAATTGTATTGGATCAGATTTTGCTAACTCACCAATCGTTGTAATCCCTTGACGCTTTAACTTTTCAGCCGTTTTTTCACCAACACCATGCATTTCAATCACGTCCAGCGGCCAAAGGACATCCGGTACACTTCGCTTACGTAAAACGGTAATACCCAGCGGCTTTTTCATATCACTAGCCATCTTCGCTAAAAACTTATTAGGAGCCACCCCAATGCTTGAAGGTAGTGCTAACTCTTTTAAAAGACGATCCTGAATGTGCTTAGCAATCTCGAGTGGTGGTCGGTCATCAACTGGGTGAGTAACATCCATATATCCTTCATCAATCGACACAGGTTCTACAAGTGGCGTATATTCATATAACAGTTGAAACATGTTCTCTGATGCTTGGCGATACTTAGGAAAGTCTGGTTTTCGTACTACAAGATCTGGACAACTTTTTTTCGCTTCCCATAACGGCATCGGTGGATTGACTCCTTGAGCTCGCGCCTCGTAACTTGCTGTTACAACAATTCCACGACGTTCTTCAATACTTCCAGCAATCGCTAAAGGCTTACCTCGTAGACTCGGATCATGAGCCGCTTCAACTGATGCATAAAAACTGTTCATATCAACATGGAAAATAATCCGTCCTTTTCTTTGCCTGTCCATATCCGATCGCTCCTTCTAACACCTATCATCTCGCGCTGATATCAAAAAATCAAGCAATACGAAAAAGGAGACTCTTATTAAAAGTCTCCATAATGATCAACTTATACATCCATTTGTCATTAACATATGTTACCATTAGAGTAACAATAATGATGGAAGGTGGAAGTGCCGATGAGCGTTCATTTTTTAGAAACTGATAAAAATCACTACGATCACGTATTGTACTTAATCATTGCCACCTTAGAATATTATGCTAGCCAAGATGTTATCTCACCGACAATATCGGACCTCTCCGCAGCAATTGGTGTTTCTGAAGAGTCCATATTGGAATCCTTAGAATTTGGTACAATTAATCAACGTGTGCCCACACAATAATAATCGTTTGTACTTATTTTTTCTATCTTGATGTTTGAAAATCTACTTTATTATACCAACCTCTCGTTATTTCCGCACCGCCACACAACGATCCATTTATCTAGTAAAACATTTAAGTAAGGGATATCTATGTATAAATTCAAAATACTGATCGTTGATCAAATTTTTGTATGACTGATAAAATTATGTATGTCATCCGTTTGTTTTTTCATACTCATGAAAATTTTCACTAGACTTTTCCACCCAATGAACAAATTGCTCCCCATGAAAGTACCTGTTCGCTTCGCGATGGAATGCAATTAAATCGTCATAAAATCGCGGATGTTTCATGCGATAATTCTCAATAAACTCAAAAAAATTCATCGAATAATGTCTAGATTGTTCGCGCTTCCGCTTCCCTTCTTCAGTTAACAGAACATAAGACACACGGAGATCCTTTTCGTCTTTTTCAATGTCAACTAGCCCTTTACGCTGTAGTCTCTTTATCACCTGCATTACCGTTGAACGATCCCACAACCCTAATACGGCAATTGTAGAAATTGTCGGGTTTTCTTTTAAATGTACAATCCACAATAAGTGCTGTTCAGCTAGTGTTAGTCCCAACGAGCGCGCATTTGCTTGCCATTCATCTTCCATATACTTTGAAAAACCTCGAATGTAATTTAATAATAAATGATCCTTTTCATCAATTGTCATGACCTACACCCTCTATTCTACAAATTATGTCTTTAATAGAATACCACAATTGTTAAAATTTGTCTTTCACTTCCTCTAAATATGTCGGATGTATTGAGTCACATCCATTGTGTCGTACGATCCGGACATTATCGCTTATTCTTGGCTATTACGGGCACCATTCGGGTGCTTTTGGGCCTATTGTTTCTTCATGCCCATTTACGTTTAACTTACATAGTTAACCATGTTCTATAAAAATCAACAATCTTTTAGAAAACAGTCTTAGAAAACATCTACCGATAAGACGTCTCCTTACGCCATTTCGTTTCACATCAACCACCAAAAAAACCCATGGAATAAAAGAAAGGTATAAGTAGACTTTGTCATTCATCCGTAACAAAGTCTACGATTATACCTTCCTTCTTCATGAGCATTTAAGTAGTTATATCAACTGGCAACTTACGCTATGCTTAAGACTGTTTTGCTGTCTCGATTAAAGACTCAACGAGTTCAGCTGTTTTATACAGTTCTTCTAACGAGAGGCGTTCACTCGTTGTATGGATTTCTTCATACCCAATCCCTAAATTAACTGTTGGTACACCGTGCCCAACAAAAATGTTGGCATCACTTCCGCCACCACTACGTAGAAGTTGGGGCTCTCGCCCAACAGCTGTAACAGCCTGTTTCGCTACCTCGACGACTTCATCGCCATCTCCATATTTAAATCCAGGGTACATAATGTCGATATCAATGTCACAGCTTCCACCCATTGACTCTGTGACTTCTTCAAATGCCTGTTTCATTTTATCAACTTGCTCATGCATTTTTTCTGTCACAAGCGAGCGAGCCTCTGCTAAAATATCGACATGATCGCAAACAATGTTTGTTTGACTCCCACCTTCAAAGCGTCCGATGTTTGCTGTTGTTTCGTCATCAATACGGCCTAAAGGCATTTTAGCGATCGCTTTCCCTGCCATCGTAATAGCGGAAACGCCTTTTTCTGGTGCGACCCCTGCGTGGGCAGTCTTTCCATAGACAGTTGCTTTAATTTTAGCTTGAGTAGGAGCGGCAACAATAATTTTTCCTACTTCCCCATCACTGTCCAACGCAAAACCGTATTTTGCTTCTAAATGGGATGGATCCAATGCTTTCGCACCAACTAAACCTGATTCTTCACCAACAGTAATCACAAACTGCACTTTTCCATGATCTTTACCCGACTCTTGAAGGGTGCGGATAGCTTCAATCATCGCAGCTAATCCTGCTTTATCATCAGCCCCTAAAATGGTCGAGCCATCTGTACGTATGTAGCCCTCTTCGATATAAGGGTCAATTCCTTGCCCAGGAACAACTGTATCCATATGAGAAGTGAAGTAAATCGGATCTGCTTCACCCGACCCTTCAAGCGTACAGATAAGATTTCCTGCACCGTGCCCTGTTGTTTTTGTTGTATCATCTTCTTGTACTTGAAGACCAAGATCTTGAAATTTTTTCTTTAAAACGTCCGCGATGTCTCGTTCGTATTTCGTCTCCGAATCAACGCGCACGAGCTCCATAAATTCTTCTACTAAACGTTCACGGTTTACCATCGTCATCCTCCATTTCTATAGCAGTATAGAAATATTGTATCAGAGTTGGACCGTGATGTCTCTCTCAGGTTACAATGGGATATTTCCGTGTCGCTTTTCTGGACGTGTTTCCCGTTTCTTCTGCAACATATCTAAGCTTTTCATCAACTTCTCACGCGTTTCCCTTGGATCTATCACATCATCTACCATGCCATTTGCAGCTGCAATATATGGATTGGCAAACCGATTACGATATTCCTCAATCTTTTCAGCTCGCATTTGTTCTGGATCATCACTTTCTTCAATCTCGTTTTTATAAATGATGTTTGCCGCGCCATGAGGCCCCATAACAGCAATTTCTGCATTCGGCCAAGCGAACACTAGATCAGCACCTACCGATTTACTGTTTAATGCAACGTACGCGCCACCATATGCTTTTCGAGTAATCACAGTAATTTTCGGTACAGTTGCTTCAGAATAGGCATATAAAATTTTCGCTCCGTGACGGATAATACCACCATGCTCTTGCTTAACACCTGGAAAAAAACCGGTCACATCCTCAAAAGTAATCAGGGGCAAACCGTAACAATCGCACACACGAATAAAACGAGCCAGTTTATCTGAAGAATCAATGTCTAAACTTCCTGCCATCACTTTCGGTTGGTTCGCGATAATCCCTACTGATCGTCCACCAATCCGTGCAAAACCAACAACGATATTTTTGGCAAACTGTTTGTGAACTTCAAAAAATGTATTCTGATCGACTGTTTGTTCAATGACAATCCGAACATCGTAAGGGCGACTCGGATCAGCAGGAACAAGATCTAAAATGTCCTCCATACGATCTTCTTCATCCGTTTCTACAAATGGTGGCTCCTCTTCAAAATGAGATGGTAAATAACTTAATAAACTTCGAACTTGCTCTAATGCGTCTTCTTCAGTTTCACAGGCGAAATGCGCATTTCCACTTGTTGTACTGTGCATATTCGCACCGCCAAGCTCTTCACTGGAGATTAATTCCCCAGTCACTGTCTCAATGACTTTCGGTCCAGTAATGAACATTTGACTCGTTTTATCTACCATAAATACGAAGTCCGTAATCGCAGGTGAATAAACAGCTCCACCGGCACAAGGACCTAAAATGACCGAGATCTGTGGAATTACGCCTGAGTAAATCGAGTTACGGTAAAAAACATGGCCATAACCATCTAGAGATAAAACCCCTTCTTGAATTCTCGCACCACCTGAATCATTTAAACCGATAAAAGGAGCGCGGTTTTGTACGGCTAAGTCCATGACATGAGCAATTTTTTTTGCATGCATTTCACCTAAAGCCCCACCGAATACGGTAAAATCTTGCGCAAACAAAAATACGTAGCGACCATCTACTTTCCCATAACCAGTAACGACCCCTTCTCCAGGTGCCGCTCCTTTTTCCATGCCAAGATCATGTGCACGGTGTTCAATAAAAGGATTTAATTCAACAAATGTCCCATCATCAACGAGAAGGTCAATTCGTTCGCGAGCTGTCAATTTCCCCTTATCATGTTGCTTTTGAATTCGTTTGTCCCCACCACCAATTTCAACACTGCGCCTTTTATCATACAGCTCATTAATTTTTTCATATAAATCAACCATCTATCTCCACCCCTTCGTTTTCACAAAGTTCAACAAGTGTTCCATTTGCTGCTTTCGGGTGTAAAAATGCGATTGGTACACCGCTAGCCCCTTGTTTCGGAGTTTCGTCGACAAGTGGTACCCCTTCTCTTTTTAGTTGTGTAAGTCGATCACTTAATCGGTTGACGGCTAAAGCGATATGATGTAATCCTTCCCCTTTTTTATCGATAAACGACTGTACAGGACTTTCTTTCGTAAGCGGTTCCAAAAGTTCGATTTTCGCGTTGGAAAGTGAAATGAAGGCTACTTTCACTCCTTGTTCTGGAACGTCAACAACTGTTTCGACATCAAGGTGTAAATGGTCACGGTAAAAAGGTATCGCTTCATCGATCGATGAAACGGCAATACCGATATGATCAACGCACTTTGGTGCACTAAGAATCGGTTCAAACGCCTCTCGTTCACGTACAGTTTGTTCAATAAAAGCAGCGATCGCTTCCGTTGATGAACCAGGTGTGAAAACTTTTTTTATGCCTAATTCCTCGAGATTCCGTACATCATCAAATGGAATAACGCCTCCGCCAAACACAAATATATCTTCTGCATTCTTCTCTTTTAGTTGATTTAATACTTCTGGAAAAAGGATATTGTGCGCGCCAGATAACGACGATAATCCAATCGCATCAACGTCCTCTTGAATAGCCGCTTGAACAATTTGTTCCGGCGATTGCCTTAAACCTGTATAAATGACTTCCATTCCGTGATCTCTTAACGCTTGTGAGACGACCAGTGCACCACGATCGTGTCCATCTAGGCCTGGTTTAGCCATTAAAATTCGTATCGTCACCGAAGAGCCCTCCTTCTCGTTTAAACATATTCTCCAAACTCACTTCGCAAAACATGACATATCTCACCAACCGTACATCCCTTCTTCACAGCTTCTATGATCGGTGGCATCAAATTTTCATGGCCATTGGCTGCTTCCTTCAACGCTTGTAAACAATGATCTACATCGTTTTGTGACCTGTTTTTTCGTAAGTGTTCAAGTTGCTCATGTTGCTCAGCAATAAAGGAGTCATCGACTTTTAACACGTCTTGTTCAGGCTCTTCTTCCATCGCGAATTTGTTCACACCGACAACGATTTCCTCTTCTGATTCTATGTTCCTTTGCGTCTCATAAGCACTTTTTTGAATTTCCCGTTGCATATAACCATTTTCAACAGCAGCAACGGCCCCACCTAACGAATCAATCTCCGCCAAATATTCATGGGCCTTTTCTTCTACTTGATCGGTCAATGTTTCAAGGTAGTAAGACCCGGCAAGAGGGTCAATCGTATCAGCTACGCCCGTCTCATGTGCGATAAGCTGTTGTGTTCGTAAAGCAATTCGAGCTGACTCTTCCGTCGGTAAACCAAGAGCTTCATCTTTTGCATTTGTATGCAAACTTTGTGTTCCACCCATTACCGCTGCCAATGCCTGTAATGCAACACGTACAATGTTATTATCAGGTTGTTGTGCAGTAAGCGTCGATCCTGCCACTTGGGTGTGAAACCGTAACTGCCAACTTTTCGGATTCTTTGCCCCATACTCTTCACGCATCATTTTTGCCCACATCCTACGTGCGGCCCGAAACTTAGCGATTTCCTCAAAAAAATAGTTATGACCATTAAAGAAAAATGCTAGGCGCGGAGCAAAGCGATCGACATCTAAACCTACGTCGATAGCAGCATCAACATAAGCTTTCGCATTCGCCAATGTAAATGCTAATTCTTGTACAGCTGTCGCCCCAGCTTCACGTATGTGATAACCGGATATACTAATCGTGTTAAATGAGGGTACGTGATCAGAACAAAAGGAAAAAATGTCTGTGATTAAGCGCATCGAAGGTTTAGGAGGATATATGTGTGTTCCGCGTGCAATATATTCTTTTAAAATATCATTTTGGATCGTTCCAGAAACCTTTTCCCAAGGTACACCTTGTTTTTCAGCGACGACTAAATACATCGCTAACAATACTGCTGCTGGTGCGTTAATGGTCATTGAAGTGCTTACTCGGTCTAAAGGAATTTCATGAAAAAGGACTTCCATATCTTCTAGTGAATCAATGGCTACACCGACCTTCCCCACTTCACCAAGAGCCATCGGGTCATCTGAGTCATAACCAATTTGGGTCGGTAAATCAAACGCAACCGACAACCCTGTTTGTCCTTGTTCTAATAAATAACGAAACCGTTCATTTGTTTCCTTCGCGGACCCAAACCCAGCATATTGTCGCATCGTCCATAACCGTCCACGATACATTGTGTGGCGTATGCCACGCGTAAAAGGATATTCGCCAGGGTAACCAATCTTTTTCATATAATCTTCTTCCATCGCCTCAGGTGTATAGAGACGTTCAACCTCAATGTTTGAAGATGTTTGAAAGGTGCCTTTTCGTTCTCCACGCGCCTGTAATTGTCTGTCCACTTCTTTTTGCCATGACTGTTCAAAAGAAAATAGATCCGACATCAAAAACTCCTCCTCCCATTAAAACCTATAATTATTCCTATCATTTCCATTTATTCCGTTTTCGACATAACCAAAAAAACCTCACGTAAAATAAAGGTTTACATTCCCTCTTGTCATGGCTCGTTCGACTTTGTAAAATGTTAATAGTAAAATGAATTGGGAGGTAAGAAATATGCCCCGCAAATATCGGACAATCATCATTTACTTTATGGTTGCAACCATGCTTATTGGTACACTATTTACAGGTGCTGCTTTCTGGTTATAATGTGCTCATTTATACTCATTTACAAATGTATTTAAAAGACATTATTGTCTTTTTGTCAAAACAAAAGCGGAGCTACGTCAACGTTTGTTCGCCCCAATAAGGGGACCTAAACCTTTGACGTAAGCTCCGCTCTTTTCTGTTTAAGGGGCAATTGCCCCTTTCTTGATTGCTGTATTCTGAAAAGATTCACCATCACTCTTGATCAAAATTTTTGTTCCAATTGGAATGACAGAAAAAACATCTTCAACACTTTCATTATCTAACCTCACACATCCTCCTGTTACCGCATCTCCTATTGAGTCAGGGTCATTTGTACCGTGCAAGCCATAAATTCTGCCATCTGTACCTTCGGCATCAAAACCAATCCACCTCGTGCCGAGTGGATTATCCTCATCTCCCCCGGGAATGTCTCGTTTACGATCATACGGTTCTACCGCTTTAACCGTTACAGTATGTTGCCCTTCTGGAGTAGGTGTAAAGCGTGTTCCGATTGATACTGGGTAAATTGCTTGGATTTCACCTTCATCGACGACAGCTAATTCCATAATAGACGTATCAACAATAATGTAAGGGTCACCAACAAGAGGATTTTCACCTAACGGCCAAATTGGCGATACAACGAGAACAATCGCAAGAATGAAGCTTTTCAGCTAGATCTCCTCCTCAAACACTTTTTTTTATCATTTGCTTGAAAAAGGACATCTATGTAATTAGCTGAACATTGAATACTTTTCAATTGGTTTAAAACGACTTTTTATCGTTAAATATTCTTCCATTTCTTTCACGAAATATAGCAAGGCTGATCGTGTTTCGAATTCCTCACGACTTGTCGGAAGTTCCATTCGTTTAAACGCCCCTTGCATCTCTTCTAATTGTTGCAAAAAGTAATCTGCGGTGTTTTGTCGCTTAATATTTTCACTTAATTCTTCAAGGAAGTCTGCGATCATTTCCCCTTGATCTACATGACGGTCGATAGAAGTAAGTAACGGCATAACCCGCTCGATAATATCAAATTGTTTTTCACGCATTTTAAAATAGTGATAATATTGATCTTCATACGGCAAGACGTGATTTTCAATATTTTGTAATGAAGTGCTTTTCGCTTGCTCGAGCAATTTCGCTGACTCTGCAATCTCCTTACCATCCCAATCACTATCACCGTTACGAACATATGTCGCAAACTCATGGAAAATTTGTTTGTAATACGATTCAAGTTGATGCTGCATAACATGGAGTTTTTTGTCCACACTCGGCATATATGCATTCATTAATAATGCGCATGAAATCCCGATTAACATTAAGGCAAATTCGTTAAGGACAATCGATACCGAAATCGCTTCCAGTGCATAAATATGTAAAATAATAACTGAACTCGTCACAATACCTGCTTGCGCTTTAAGAACAAGTGTCGTTGGGATGAAAACGAGAAGCAATAAACCCATAACGGCCGGATTGTACCCTAGTACTTCAAATAAAACACCGGCATACAACATTCCGATAGAAGCAGCTAAAAGTCGTTCCCACGACATTTGCAAAGAACGTTGCCGTGTTTTCTGTATACAGAGGATCGTAATGATTCCAGCTGATGAGTAAAATTCTAAACCGAGCTGTTGAGCAATTGCAATGGCGATTGCAGTGCCAATCGCTGTTTTTAACGTTCGATAACCGATTCTAAACATACTTACTATCCACTCTTTCGTTTACAAGTTATATTCTTTTTCATTGTACAACGAACACGCTAGTTTCCAAAACGATAATTAATAGAAAAAGCCATCCCCATAACTTAGGAGATGGCATACGTCTTTAATTAGATAATATTAGGATGTCACTGACTCGTTTGTTAAGACCTTAGTTTTCTTTGCTCGTTGTAAAATAAAACAAGATGTCACAACAAATATTGCTAAAATGTCTGTAAAAATACTAGCGTAGATAAATAAAATCGCTGCACTAATCAAGACGCCTCGTACAAATATGTTTGCCTCTGCTCCTGCAAACCAAGCTTGAACTGCAGCTGCAAGAAGGTAAATTCCTATGCTAGCAGTAATCACACTCAATACAATCTCTCCAAAACTACCAAACAACATTAGTTCTGGGCTATATATAAACATGTAAGGAACGATAAAAGCTGCAATTCCTAGCTTAAAAGCAGTTATCCCCGTTCTGAATGGATCCGTCCCTGCTACACCAGCCGCTGCATATGCTGCTAATGCAACAGGAGGCGTAATGGCAGACATAACCGCATAGTAAAAAACAAACATATGTGCAAAAAGTGGTTCAATACCTATTTGAATAAGACCAGGTGCAACCACACTTGCAGCAACAGCGTAAGCCGCCGTCGTTGGCATACCCATTCCTAATAGTACAGAAATAAACATGGCAAAGATTAGCGCGATTAAAGTATTCGCATCTGCGATTCCAAGGAGCATCGAACTAAACCGCATACCAACACCTGTTAAAGAAATCACACCAACAATAATCCCTGCAGTAGCACAAACAGCTAATAACTGAATCGTATTGCGCATCCCTAACTCCAACGCTTGTACGATTCGTTTAGGTCCCATTCGATGTTCCTTCGTCAACCAACTAACAACAAGACAAGCAACAATCGCCACCGTCCCTGAACGAATCACCGAATAACCACTTAATAAAGCTGTAATTAAAAGGATCACAGGTATAAATAGATAAGCTTGTTTGAAAACGCCTTTTAATGACGGTAATTCCTTTCTCGATAATCCCTTCATACCACTTTTGATCGCTTGAAAATCGACCATAAAGAATACAGATAAAAAATACAAAAGGGCTGGGATTGTCGCTGCAAGAATAATCTCAGAATAAGCGATGCCTGTAATCTCGGCCATTAAAAATGCGCCAGCACCCATGATTGGAATCATAATTTGCCCACCTGCTGAGGCCGTTGCTTCTGTCGCTGCTGCAAAGCGGGACGGGTAACCAACACGACGCATAAGGGGAATCGTTAATGAACCAGTTGCGACAGCATTACCAGCCGATGTCCCATTCATCATCCCCATCAAACCACTTGATAGAATTGATACTTTTGCAGGGCCACCTCTCATCCCTCCTGCTAGAGAAAATGAAAAGTCAATAAAGTAACGACCGACACCCGACATTTGTAAAAAGGATCCGAAGATGATAAACAACAAAATATATTTGGAAGATACATCTAATGTTACCCCAAAAACACCATCAACACTAAAAATATACGTAATAAATCGATCAAAAGAATAACCATTGTGGTGCAAAATGCCCGGCAGATAAGGTCCTGCAAAAGAATACAAGATAAAAATACTAGCTAATATCGGTAGCGCCCATCCACTGGTACGGCGCGTTAGTTCAAGGACAAGCAACACCCCGACTGCTGCCACAACCGTATCCAAGGTTTCTGGCATAACACCAACGCGGAATAATAGCGCTGACAAATTTGCAAAAATATATCCAGTCACAAAAACGATACCGATAATCATAACCCAATCAATCAGTGACACACGATCCTTCGCATTTTTATAAGGTTTAAAAAGTAAAAAACCAAGAATGACACCGAAGGCTAAGTGCATACTCCGAAATAACCATGGTTCAATCGGATAGAAGTTCAAAATAAAGATATGAAGGAGGGCACCGATAACAGCAATGAATGTAAATAACTTCTTGACAATCCCTTTTAAATGACGACTTTGATTTGTGACCTCCGTCGCCTCAGCATCACTTTCAATATTAGCTGTGTTATTTTCATTATTCATAGCAATCCCTCCTTTTTCAGTAAGATGTGTTCATAGTGATCTTAGAGGGCGTTAAACGTTTAGTTAGCGCTGTATCGCCCTCTAAGATGTGATTTTCAATATGATAGATGATATACCTACTCACTTAAAACTTCTTCTGGTAAGTCTATATCAATTTCTTCGTAATACTTGATCGCGCCTGGATGTAATGGAATATCTTGATTGTTTTTGATTGCCTCTGGTACAGCTTCTTCCGCAGCAGAATGAGTCGTAATCATCTGATCTTGGTTCTCGTGATAATGTTTGACTAAGTCATAGACAAATTCTTCATCCATATCTTTATGAACGATCCCAAAATTAAACAAAGCAATCGTCTCTAAATCTTCATCGAGCGTTTCATATGTGTCCGCTGGAATCGTGAATTCATCGAAAAACGGTAACTCTTCAATAACTTGATCTCTCCGCTCACCATCAAGCCCAAAAAATGTGATATCTTCCTGTGTTTCAACTTCTGTTACAGCAGAAATAGGTATGCCCGCCGCAAATCCGATGATATCAAGTTGCCCATCCATTTGCTGGCTTGTCATATCACTTGCACCTGCTTGTACATTATTTGTATTAAGGTCTAATAGATCGTGAATCATTGGTAAATACGTACCTGAGGTTCCCCCTGCAGGTCCTACACCAACTTGTTGTCCTTCGATATCAGAAATATCTTCAACCTCACTACTCTCCAATGCCCACCAATGAAAAGGTGTTGTATACATTGGAAACGCAATGCGAACATCTGTTAACTCTTGACCTTCCGCCCATTCACCTGTTCCGGTATACCCTTCATAACCCGGCCCCATCGTAATCATGCCAATATCGATTTCTCCCCCTTGAACAAGTTGCATGTTATGAACGGGACCTCCAGTCACTTCAACATTGGATGTAACATCTAAGTCGCTTTCTAGTAATGACGCTAACCCACCGCCATAGATGTAATAAGTACCTCCTTGAGAAGCCGTACCAATTGTCACGGTCGAAATCGAAGACTCGTCACTATTAGTTGTTTCTTCAACTTCACCGCAAGCAGTCATTGCTAGCATTGTCGTCATCAACGCACTAAATCCTATGACCTTACCAAACCTTTTCATATTTTCATCCCCTTTTTCGATTAACTTTCATTCATTGTAAACAGTGCTGAATATTCTAACAATTTTTGGTCATAGCGAACATTTCGATCATTTTGATCATAAAAAAAGGCGCAAATGATGCGCCAAAAAAAATACTTACTTTTCTTTTCTTATTTTCTGAACCTCTTCTTGAATGGAAGGACTCAAAGTCGGAACATACTCATCATAAATCGACTCAACAGTTTGCTCCCATTCCTCAAAATTAACGTTTGATGAATCGATAAATATGACCCCTTCTATAGACTTTAATTGCTCCTTCGCCTCATTATTCATTTCATTCGAGTGGTCTCGCAACCACTCTGTCGTTTGATCCAGTGCCTCGATAATTGCTTCTTGATATTCTAAAGGCAGCGCATCCCAAAAGCTAGGGTTTGTCAAAACTGCATAACCTAAATAATTATGACTCGTATTGGTCACATAACGTTGATGATCGTAAAATCCTTTAGAATAAATGTTGGAAAAGGTATTTTCCGTCCCATCAATATCGCCATTTTGTAACCGCTGATAGACTTGATTGAATGGGTAGGATACCGCTTCCGCCCCAAATGCTTCCAACGTTCCTTTCAAGACATCACTAGGCATAACACGATGTGTTTGGTTTGCGAGTTCATCTGGTGTACGTAATGGAGATTCATTATTGGTAAACTGCTTAAAATTATTGTCCCAAAACGCCAAGCCTCGGAAGCCACGTTGCTCAATACTCGTAAATAAACTTTCCCCTAAAGTTCCTTCAAACGCTTCATGCACCTCGTTTGTATCACGAAACAAAAATGGAAGATCCATCACTTTCCAGTTCGGATCATGTACGGTAATTTCCGAAAATGCTGGTGCAATCATTTGCACTTCGTTATTTTTTAATGCAGCAAACTCCTCTTGCGCCTCATAAAGAACACCATTTGGATGAGTATTGACTTGAACCCAACCTTCTGTTTTTTCATTTACAAGTTCAGCGAAATATTCAGCCGCTCTACCTTTCGGGGTGTTTTGTGCAACAACATGGCTAAATTCTATGACAACTTTATCGTCTAACGTTCTTAATTCCTCATCATTAGCGTCAATACTAGCTTGAAAATTCGGAGAAAAACCGACGTAAAATGCCGTTAATAGTCCTACAACAATAAAAATTGATGTCAGAGCAAATCCTTTCAAACTACCTCCCCATTTCCTTCTTTTCTAAAAGACGATACTTTTGAATCGGACGCCCCACTGTACCGTGGTGGAGTGACATCTCTACTTTTCCTTCGGATTCAAGGTAGTGTAAGTAACGCCGAGCTGTCACACGTGCTAATCCAACTTTATGACCGATCGTTTCCGCGTCAAGGGCTTTCTCATATTCTGACAACACTGAGACTAGCTGCTTTAGCGTCTTTTCGTGTAATCCTTTAGGTAAATGATTTATTGAAGAAGTGTTTTTTAAGGGCGCCATCATATCATCTAAGTTATCTTGGGTCCAAGATTCATTTTTATGAATTCGTTCAAGAAAACTTTTATATTGAAGCAATGATTTATTTAACCGTTTATACGTAAATGGTTTCACGATATAATCAAAAACCCCATAGCGAAATAGTTTTTGAATCGTTGCTGCATCATTAGCAGCCGTTACAGCAATAATATCAACATCTTCTTCAGATTCGCGTAATTTAACAATCGTCTCTAAACCATCTTCATCAGGCATATAAACGTCTAACAGTACCAAATCGGGTTTTTGATGCGCAATTTTCCGCCTCCCTTCTTTACCACTCCTACAAACACCAACAACTTGAAAACCTGATGTTTTTTCAACAAATTGACGATTCACCTCTTGAACCATTGCATCATCTTCAATCAGGAGAACACGAATTTGCGATTCACTGTCCATCTCTTCCTCTCTCCTTTTTTGTACCATTGTGGGGAAATAATATTTTCATTGTTGTTCCAACACCGAGCGTACTTTCTATAGACACATGACCTTCGACCCGATCAACAATTGAACGGATGAGAAATAAACCAATTCCTCGCTCGTCACCTTTTTTCGTGGAAACTCCTCTTTCAAAAAGCAATTCACGATCGGTACTAGAAATGCCCGTGCCATTATCGGTTACTTGAATGGTGTACTGGTCATTTTCCTCTTGTAATAACACCTCGATTTCCCCGCGATCCGTGCCTTTCTCTGTAATCGCATCAATGCTATTGTCTATTAAATTACCGATAATCACGACGAAATCATCTTGATTCACCCCTTCAGGAAACAAAGATAAAAACGATGACTCGTTTATCGTAATGTCAATTCCGAGTTCACGACCTCGACTCATTTTTCCAACAAGTAAGCCGACAACGCTATCGTTATGAATTTGCTTAATCATAAAAGAAGACCTTGAGGTTTCCTCGTTTTCTCTTTCATAAATATAATCGAGCGCTTTTTCACTTTCACCTAATTCAATAAGCCCCGCAATTGTATGCAGTGTATTCGAATATTCATGGTTTTTCACACGTAGTGCATCTACAAATGATTGAACCCCTGTCAGCTCTCGCGCTAAGCGAGTGACTTCTGTTTTATCTTGGAATACAGCAACAGCACCAACTGTTTTCCCATTAGATACAATAGGAATTCTGTTACTAAAAATAAGTCGATCTTGCAAAAAGAACTCTCGCTGCATCAAAGGCTTATCCACTTTTAAAATTTCAGGCAAACGGGTGTCTGGAATCACATCGTAAATCCAACGACCAACAGGATTGCCAACATATTTCACCATTCCCTTTGCTGCTTCATTCATCACTGTTATATTTTCTTTATCATCTATAGCCAGAACACCTTCGTGAATGGCATTAAATGTAGCGTCTCTCTCCGTTAAAAGACGGGCCAATTCAGCTGGCTCTAATTGAAACGTTTGTTTTTTTAAATGATTCGCTAACATCCACGAACCTAATGTACCAAAGGCCATGGAAAATATGATGACAAATATAAACGAATCAATTGTTTCTGCTAGTAAGGAAAAGAAAACAGGCATCTCATTTCCAACGACAACAACACCTATTTGTTCCATCGATTCATTCATGATAGGAACAAATGCCCGCAATGTATAACTATCATTTGTTTGAGCTTTTGAAACGTAATTATGTTCAAAAAAAGCAGGTTCCTCATCACCACCAGCAAACTTCGTCCCGATTCGCTCTGGAATCGGATGCGTCAACCGCTTCCCATCCATGTTCAACATCACAATATAATCGTCCCCGTTAATTGCTCGTATTTGTTCCATCTTTGGCTGTAATGTTTCGGTAGGGTTATTCTTTTCTAACGCCTGCTGGACGTCTTCCATTTGTGCAATTAACTGCGCGGTAATCATTGAACGCTGAGAAAGTTCTTCTTCTGTTGTTTTATACATATATCCGACAAAAATAATGCCCGCAATAAGAAGGGAAAAAGCAACAATCCCTATAGAAAGTAGAGTAATCTTACCTCGAATTGGCCACTTATTTAATGATTTCAACGCCACCACCACATTATAAATAATATATAACTTTGTTTATAAAAGCGTATCATATTTTTCAGAATTTGCCGATAAAACCGCTTTCCGTATTTCACAAAAAAACCTTCAAACATTTGTTTGAAGGTTGACTCGTTATGTATGGCGCGCCTACCAGGATTCGAACCCAGAACGCGAGAGCCGAAATCTCGTGTGATATCCATTTCACCATAGGCGCTTAATCTTTTATGACGTTTCCCTAATGTACTTTAACAGTATATCAATAGAAGATCAAAAAATCAAGAGGTGGGGATGAAAAAATCCCCACATTTTATTATTGCTCTGCTTTTTCTTCAAACATCGCTTCAAAACGTTCGTTCATTTGCTCTTCAGTGTACCCTAGAGCTACCAAACGAGAAGCAAAATTTTTCGCCCATAGCGACATACGTTCGTTTATCTTTTTGTATTTTTTCGCCTGAGAACCTTTTGACTCCTTCCGTCGGTCATCCGCATTAGAAAGTAAGTTTTCTGAGATAAACAATCCGTACCAGACTTCTTGTTCAGAAAACTGTTCTCCTGATTCATTAAACGTCGCTAATACACGTTTGTAATATTGATCGAATTCTTTAAAATCAATTTCTTCATCCATGTTCAAATATGTTTGTATTTGCTGAAACAGTTCTTGCATTGTTGACACGCTCCTTTGCTTAATCCGAAAGCATTATAGCATAAAGAAAAGGAAGGCGCTACCTTCCTTTGTTTGAATCTTATTTAGAAAAATACGTGTCGAAAGCTTTTTCTAGGCTTTGAACGACTTCTGCAGCTTCATAACTTTCAATATCTGGTCGTTCAATCATCGTTTGAATTTCACCATCTTTTACTAGGGCAAAAGATGGGGATGAAGGCTGATATCCTTTAAAGTATTCTCGAGCTCGTTCTGTTGCTTCACGATCTTGTCCAGCAAATACAGTTACATAACGGTCTGCTTGGACCGCGTAATTTTTCATATAAGCCGCTGATGGACGAGCAATTCCTCCAGCACATCCACACACAGAATTGATCATAACAAATGTCGTTCCTGGTTTTGATAAAACTTCATCCACTTCTTCAGGTGTTGTTAATTGTTGATATCCTGCGTCTTCCATTTCTTGTCGTGCAGTTTGAACAACATCGTTCATAAATAAATTAAAATCCATTATTACTCATCCTTTCTTACTGCGCTCCCCCTATTTTACAACTTAAGAGTGGTGTTTACCAACATAATATTTGTTTTTTAATAAAACATTTTAGCTCTGACTCTTATCGGAGCGTCTACAGGTGAATATGGCTCGTGGCTTACGGACATATGTTCCGTTATTTCAGCCAAATATGCCATTTTTTGAGGTCGGACGGACATATGTTCCGTTAATCTTCTCTCTAGCAGGTAATGAGGGCGATTTTTTACAATTAGCGGAACTCATGTCCGTAAAAAGCTCAAAATGATCCTTTTTCAAGTAAATAACGGAATCAGTGTCCGTTGAAAACGAAACAGTGAACGTGACCACATTGGCGAACCTGGCGTCGCCACCTATCGCTCCTGCGAGTTTATCAGAAACAACAAAGTTTACGAAGAGAGCCTTTTTATAACATTTGATCTCTGACTCCTAGCGGAACCGCAACTAACCATTGAAGCTAAAATTCTCACCTTCACTCTAATTATTCTCACATTACAAACAGGCGTATTCTACCAGAAAATAATAAAAGCCGTGCATCTAATTGATATGCACAGCTTTTATCGTAGTATCATCTTATTATTGTAGGGCTGTTCTAAGCACCTCGAGATTGTTTTCCATTAAGCTGAAATAATCTTCTCCATTTTCTACGTCTTCATCAGTTAATGCTTCTAAGTTATGGAGCCATAAATCTTCTGCTCCAACTTGTTCACGAACCGTTTCAGCTATGTTTGTTGGGATGTTTTGTTCAAACATCACATAGCCAATTCCTTCATCTTCAGCTAGGTCAATCACATCTTGAACTTGCTGAATGGAAGGTTCATTATTTGGAGATAACCCAGCGATTCCTACTTGATGAATACCGTAACGGTCCTCCCAATAACCATAACCTGCGTGTGACACGATGATTTTATCCTGTTCTGCCTCTTCCATCATATCTTGAAACGCTGTATCTAAACCTTCAAGGTCAGTTTTTAATTCTTCGAAATTCGCTACAAAAGTTTCTTCTGCCTCTGGCTGTAAATCAACAAGTGCATGTTTGATGTTTTCAGCCATTTCAATGGAACGAATTGGGTCTAACCAAATGTGTGGATCTTCATCTCCATGATCGTGGTCGTGCCCATGATCATCTTCTTCGTGGCTATGCCCATTGTCATCATGCCCATGATCATCTTCTTCGTGGCTATGCCCATTGTCATCATGGCCATGCTCATCTTCTTCATGGCTATGTCCATTGTCATCATGGCCATGCTCATCTTCTTCATGTCCATGTTCGTCCTCTTCATGGCCATGTCCATCGTCATCATGACCGTGGTCATCTTCTTCATGGCTATGTCCATCGTCATCATGACCGTGGTCATCATCATGGTCGTGATCGTGGCTATAATCAATCAAATCGATTCCTTCTGCCGCTTTAACAATTTCTACATTTTCACCTACTAAAACGTCCTCGATTTGTTCTTCAAAACCTTCAAAACCTGCCCCATTATATAAAAACAAGTCACCGTCAGCAACATCAATCATATCTTGAGGTGTCGGATCAAATGTATGGGCATCCGCTCCCACAGGAACAATGTTTTCAACATCCACGTATTCTCCACCAATTTTCTCTGCAAAGTTCTCAATGGCAAATAATGTTGTATAAACATTAATAGGTTCCAAGTCTTCACCGTTCGAAGCTTCACCTCCATCACTTTGAGATACATCTTCCTGCGTCTCTCCTTCTCCACATGCTGCTAAAGCAACTGAAGAAGCTAATACAACTGATAATAAGTATGATTTGCGTTTCATCATTTAACCCCTTTCGTAATCATTCCGTTTTAATCACAATATGGATTATATCGAAAGGGTTACGATTTGTAAATAGTAATTATTACGAATTATATATTATATCTGTTTTGATGAAAAAATTCTCTCTAAAAAAACTTACTTCTTCAACCTTCATCGGTTAAAAGAAGTAAGTTTTTTTCGTAGCGTAAAACGATAATTTTATCGTCTGCAATTCTGCTATTATTCACTTGTCTTTTGTTTATAGTATTCGTTCCATTCCTTTTGCCAATCGATTAAACTCGGAATAATCCGTTTCAACTCTTCTTCATCACGTGCCTTAACTGCTTCCGAGAATTTTTTGTGTAACGTTTCATACTTTTCTCTTAACCCATCATTCCACTCAATTTCGCCTTCGCCTTTATCCTGCCTCACCTTTTTAATGATTTGATGTCTCTCACGAACAACATCTTTCCATTCTTCAAGTCGGTCAGGCGTAAAGCGTTCAATTAACAACTCATGATAATATTCAATATGAGGTTTAATCGCTTCACATTTCATTTCTTGACCGTATTGTTGCATATATGTGTCTTCTTCTGCCCCAACTTGTGTAAATGACATGAAACAAAAAATGACAGCCATTATCACTGCAAATCTTTTATGGTTTGTCAATTTGATCATCCTTTCAATTTTCCCTTAGGGTGACCAATACCACTTTTGTTTATGCAACGATTAGACAGCGCAAAATCAACGCTTAGCTTAATATATCGACATTGATTGTTCATCAATTTGTTCTAAACGATCTTTAATACGTTGTAGAAAGCGACCAGCAACAAGACCGTCGAGGATACGATGATCTAGCGACAAACAAATATTTACCATGTCACGAATCGCAATACTGTCCCCATTTACAACGACTGGACGTTTTACGATCGATTCAACAGAAAGAATCGCTGCTTGCGGTGCATTAATAATCGGTTGCGATAATACAGAACCGAATGAACCTGTATTATTAATTGTAAACGTCCCACCTTGCATCTGCTCTTTTCTTATCGAGTTGGAACGTACTGCCCCAGCTAAGTCATGTACGTTTTTCGCAAGCCCCTTGACAGACTTTTCATCGGCATGATGGATAACTGGAACATAGAGCGCCTCCTCAGTAGCTACAGCTACGGATAAATGCACATTCTGTTTTTGAATGATTTCATCTCCACCCCAGATTGCATTCACCTGTGGGAATTCTTTTAAAGCCTCAACCGTTGCTTTCATGAAAAACGGTAATGGGGTTAATTTAAACCCTTCACGTTCTTCAAAACGTGCTTTTTCCTTTTCACGATAACGCATAAGGTTTGTCACGTCGACCTCAACCATCGTCCATGCGTGAGGGATTTCTTGTTTACTCTTCACCATATTGTCAGCGATCGCTTTACGTACACCGTTAACAGGGATTCTTTTGTCCCCTTGGTGAACATCCTGCTCCTGCGGACTTACTGCGGTTTCCACGTTCGTATCAGTGGATTTTACAGTCTTCTCTTCACTTTCTGAAACAGGCGGTTCACTTTGTGTCGGAACTCCTTCTTGAATCAGTTTCTCCAAGTCTTTTCTCGTAATTCGTCCTCCACGGCCTGTTCCTTCTACACGAGCTAAGTCGATATCATGCTCTTGAGCTAACCTCAACACCGCTGGTGAATAACGTTTTTTCATCGACTTTTCTTCTTCTTTCGGTTCTTCTTTACTTACTTTTTTATCAGAACCTTCTTTGATGACCTTGCTTGTGTCTTGTTCTCCTCCTTCTACAGCCATCGTCATAATCACATCACCAACGGCGACGGTTTCATCCTCTTGAGCAACAAGCTCTATGACTTTACCCGCATAAGAAGAAGGAACTTCAGCATTGACCTTATCAGTCATTACTTCTGCAATTGGATCATATTTTTTTACTTCGTCACCTGGTTCAACGAGCCATTTGCTAATGGTACCTTCCGTGACGCTCTCTCCAAGTTGAGGCATCGTGATTTTCGTTGCCATAGCACGTTCCCTCCTTCGTATCTATCTTAAAATGTCGCTAAATCGCGCATCGCTTCTTCGATTTTGTCCGTATGGACGACAAACTCCTTCTCTACGCCTGGAGCATACGGCATAGCTGGTACATCTGGTCCTGCTAAACGCTTTACTGGCGCATCCAAATCGAACAAGCAATGTTCACTAATCGTTGCGGACACTTCACTCATAACGCTTCCTTCGAGGTTATCTTCTGTAATGAGTAACACTTTCCCTGTCTTTTTTGCAGCCTCAATAACCGCTTCCCGGTCAATTGGATACACTGTGCGCAAGTCGAGAACGTGGGTTTCATAACCTTCTTCCGCAAGCGTTTCAGCCGCTTGCAAAGCAAACTGAACACAAAGGCCATATGTGATGACTGTAATATCGTCACCTTCACGTTTTACATCTGCTTTCCCAATATCAAGCGTGTAATCTTCCTCGGGAACTTCCCCTTTAACAAGTCGATAAGCGCGCTTATGCTCAAAAAACAATACAGGGTCGTCATCGCGAATCGCTGCTTTGAGCAAACCTTTCACGTCATACGGCGTCGAAGGCATGACAATTTTTAAACCTGGTACATTCGCAAATAACGCTTCTACCGATTGCGAATGATAAAGTGCACCATGCACGCCTCCACCATATGGCGCACGGATTGTGAGTGGGCAATCCCAGTCATTGTTAGAACGATAGCGGATTTTTGCCGCCTCAGAAACGATTTGGTTTACCGCAGGCATAATAAAATCAGCAAATTGCATTTCAGCAACGGGACGCATCCCATACATCGCCGCACCGATTCCGACACCTGCAATAGCCGATTCCGCTAAAGGCGTATCGATGACACGTGCTTTTCCGAATTTCTCATATAAACCTTCTGTTGTACGAAATACGCCTCCACGCTTTCCGACATCTTCTCCTAAGACGAAAACTTTTTCATTTTGTTCCATTTCTTCATACAATGCAGCCGTAACAGCTTCGATATAAGACATTACTGCCATTATGACCCCTCCTCTTTGTAGACATGGTCTCTGAGCGTAGTTGGATCCGGATCACTGGCATTCTCTGCATAATCGGTCGCTTCATCAACGAGCTCGCGAATTTTTTGTTCAATGCTTTCTTCAATGTCATTTGTTAACACATCAAGTGAGCGCAAATGATCGACAAAGGTGACGAGCGCATCATTTTTTTTCGCTTCCTCCACTTCTTCTCTCTCACGGTACGTACGATCATCGTCATCACTTGAATGGGGCGTTAATCGATAGGATACGGTTTCGATGAGTGTCGGTCCTTCACCTTTTCGTGCGCGGTCAGCCGCTTTTTTCACCGCATGATAAACAGCAATCGGATCATTGCCATCAACGGTCTCACCGATAATGCCGTACCCAGCTGCGCGGTCAGCAACACTTTCAATATTCAACTGCTGATCTTGCGACATAGAAATCGCATATTTATTGTTTTCACACATAAAAATAACAGGTAAGTTGTGCACACTAGCAAAATTTATACCTTCGTGGAAATCTCCTTGGTTAGATGACCCTTCGCCAAACGTCGTGAAACTGACGAAATCTTTTCCTTCTAATTGACCACCTAAGGCGATCCCGACTGCATGAGGGACTTGTGTTGTTACTGGGGACGAACCAGTAACAATGCGATTTTTTTTCTGCCCGAAATGTCCCGGCATTTGCCTCCCACCAGAGTTTGGGTCTTCTGCTTTAGCAAAACTAGATAACATTAAATCTTTTGCAGTCATCCCGAAAGTCAAAACGACACCCATATCACGGTAATAAGGAAGAACATAATCTTTTGATTGATCTAGTGCCATCGCTGCGCCAACTTGTGCCGCCTCCTGACCTTGACACGAAACCACGAATGGAATTTTTCCTGCGCGGTTTAATAACCACAACCGTTCATCGATTCTCCGAGTTAAGAGTATCGTTTCATACATTTCTAACAGTTGGGTTTCTGATAAACCAGCTGTTTTATAGTCAGCATTTCTCATGATGAATCCTCCTTCTAAATGCTCAATTTCAAGAGCCATGAATCGCCATTCCTTCCACCTGTAATCCTGCTTCTCCCATTACCTCGGATAAGCTCGGATGTGGGTGAATGGCTTCAGAAATTTCCCACGGGGTTGCATCTAACAGTTGTGCCAGGGATGCTTCAGCAATCAATTCAGTGACACGGGCACCTATCATATGAACACCGAGTAGATCGTCAGTTTTCGCATCATTTACAAGCTTCACAAAACCGTCTGTTTTCCCTTCAATCAATGCTTTTCCAATCGCTTTAAAAGGGAAAGTCCCTGTTTTCACATCGAACCCTTGATCATGCGCCTCTTGTTCACTCAAGCCAATACTTGCCACTTCTGGTGCTGAATATGTGCAACGCGGCACTACATGTTGCTTGACAGGATGGATAACTTCTCCTGCCATATGATCAACAGCAGCAATTCCTTCGTGTGAAGCAACATGTGCGAGCTGCATACCACCGATCACATCACCAATTGCGTATATATGACTTTCCTTTGTTTGATAAACGTCATTTGTGACAATATACCCTTGATCAGTTTTAATATCTGTATTTTGAAGGCCGATATCTTCAACATTTCCAGATCTGCCGATTGCTAGCAATAATTTTTCTGATGTTAACGTTTTTTGTTGTCCGTTTTTATCAACATTCACTGCAACCGTTGCTTCGTCTTTTTGCAAAGATTCTGGTATAACTTGTGCACCTGTATGAATTTTTACTTTTTTCTTTTTCATGGCACGAGCCATTTCTTTAGAAATCGCTTCATCCTCTTGAGGTAAAAGGCGGTCAGCATATTCAACTAATGTGACATCTACACCAAAATCAGCTAACATTGATGCCCACTCAACACCGATGACACCGCCTCCGACAATCATCATCGACGCTGGTAATTGCTCTAATTGTAAAGCTTCATCAGAAGTCAACACATGCTGTCCATCTATATCAATCCCTTGTAAACGTCTAGGACGTGAACCTGTAGCAATCAACACGTTTTTTGGAATCAACATGTCATTTTCTCCACCATCTGGCTTTTCTACAGAGATCGTGCCACTTGATGGAGAAAAAATTGATGGCCCTAAGATTCGCCCTCTCCCTTCATAAACATCGATGTTCCCTTTTTTCATTAAATGTTGGACACCTTTGTGCAAACGGTCTACGATCTCATCTTTTCTGTTTTGTACTTTTGTAAAGTCAAGTGTAGCTCCATCATTTAGTACACCGAATGACTCGCTTTCCTGAACTGTGCGATAAACTTCCGCACTCTTTAAAAGTGCCTTACTTGGAATACACCCTTGATGAAGACACGTTCCACCTAACTTTTTCTCCTCAACAATCGCTACGCTCATCCCTCGTTGGGAAGCTCGGATCGCAGCTACATAACCTCCAGTACCAGCTCCTAATATGACTAGGTCATAATTGTTAGCCATACTCCACCTCCTATCTATATTTATTAACGTACAAGTTCGGTTTTTAACCCCTGCGCTTGGTAATTTTTTGATTCTTCTTCTTCATTTAACACTCGTAGCGTACCTTCTACTAATGCTTGTAACTCATCTTCTCCAGGACTGGTTATAACTTTAGATATCCAGTTTACACGTTCTGATATCTGTTTGACAAAACTTTTTCCATACGCTAATCCACCAGTTAAAATGATTCCGTCAACATTTCCTGATAGAACAACACTACCTGCACCGACTTCTTTGGCTATTTGATAAGTCATCGCTTCATAGACGAGTCGAGCCTGTTCGTCGCCTGCTTCAATTCGACGTTCAACTTCAACTGCATCATTTGTACCAAGATAACCGACAAGCCCACCTTGACCAACAATTTTTTTCATGATTTCATCTTCAGATAACTCCCCTGAAAAACACATTGACACAAGATCACCTGCAGGCACAGTCCCAGCACGTTCAGGAGAGAACGGACCTTCACCATTTAAGCCATTATTGACATCAATGACTTTTCCTTTGTCATGAACACCGATTGTGATTCCGCCTCCCATGTGGACGACAATCAATGAAAGCGACTCATAATCCGCGCCAAATTCTTCTATAGCTACTTTCCTAGCAACAGCCTTTTGGTTTAAGGCGTGGAAAATACTTTTTCTTTCAATACCACTAAACCCTGAAATTTTTGCAACTGGATGCATTTCATCAACGACGACTGGGTCAACAATATAAGCAGGAATATTCAACTGATCAGCAATTTCATTGGCAATAATCCCACCTAAATTGGATGCATGCGAACCGAAATAACCTTCTTTTAGATCTTGAATCATTTCACTATTCACATGGTACGTGCCACCCTCAATTGGACGAAGTAATCCCCCACGCCCCACTACAGCATTTAATTTAGATACATTGATCCCTTCTCTATCAAGCGCCTCAAGAATCGTTGTTTTCCTGAATTCAAACTGATCTATTATTGATTCGAACATCTCTAACTTGCTTTGATCATGACGAATCGTTTCTTCAAATACAGGTTGAGTGTCGATAAATAAGCCAATTTTCGTTGACGTAGAACCTGGGTTCAATGCAAGTACCCGGTACTCTGGTTTTGTCACTAGTCTTTCCCTCCAACATTTTACGCAAATATTTTAGCAAACCTTTATTTAAAGTGAAAATAAAGTCAAACCATTGTAATACTAGCGCCGATTTAAAATATTTTTTTCATCTTTTAGAAATTGCTTTCGCGATTGTTTCATTTTTGCAATACGTTCTTCTGCCATTCGATCCGCTGCAATATACGTAGGAATATCATCACGTTTAGCAATCGTAAATATATTTGTTACCTTTCCATAAATCGTTTCTACCTTTTTCATCGCCCGTTCCTTATTATAACCATACAACTCGTCAGAAACGTTAATCACACCACCTGAATTAATCACGTAATCCGGTACATAAACAATTCCTTTTTCTTTTAACACATCTCCATGACGAGACTCTTTCAATTGGTTATTAGCAGCTCCTGCAATCACTTTCGCTTTCAATTGTGGAATCGTGTCGTCATTAATCGTTGCTCCTAAAGCACAAGGAGAATAAATATCACACTCTACGCCGTAAATGTCATTAATAGCAACCGCTTGGGCACCAAAGTCCTCAACCGCTTTCTGAACAGCTGATTCATTAATGTCTGTTACGATCAAATGAGCCCCTTCATTGTGTAGGTGACGACATAAATTGTAAGAAACATTTCCCACGCCTTGAACGGCAATCGTTTTTCCTTCTAATGAATCTGTACCGAAAGCTTCCTTCGCCGCTGCTTTCATTCCTACATAAACGCCGTAAGCTGTGACCGGAGATGGGTTACCAGATGAGCCAAAAGCTTGTGAAATCCCCGTCACATAATCCGTCTCTTCATGAACTAAATCCATATCGCCGACCGTTGTGCCTACATCTTCAGCTGTAATATAACGGCCGTTTAGCCCTTGTATATAGCGGCCAAAAGCTCGGAACATCTCTTCGTTTTTATCTGTACGTGGATCTCCGATGATAACAGTTTTTCCACCTCCAAGGTTTAAACCCGCTGCCGCGTTTTTATAGGTCATCCCTTTTGCTAAACGCAACGCATCTTCGAATGCATCTTCTTCAGAATCATACGTCCACATTCTCGTTCCACCAAGCGCTGGACCTAGCGTCGTATCGTGAATAGCAATGATCGCTTTCAACCCTGATTCGCGATCCTGACAAACAACCACCTGTTCATAATCTTCCATTTCCATATATTTAAAAAGTTCCATTTTGAACCCCTCCCTCATGATCGATCTTAATTAGGCTGAACAAATAGCTAGTGCTATCGAAAACAATTTATTTTCTGCCGAATCTGCTCGTGATGTCAAAACAATCGGCGCTTTCGAACCTGCAATAACCGATGCTACATTTGCTCGTGAGAAATATACGAGTGATTTATAAAGGACATTTCCGACTTCGATTGTTGGAACGAATAAAATATCAGCAGAACCTGCAACAGAAGATTGAATACCTTTATGTTCTGCAGCTTGGATATTAATCGCATTATCTAACGCTAACGGACCGTCAACGACACAACCTGAAATTTGATTACGGGCATTCATTTGTGCTAAAACTGCAGCATCTACTGTCGCTTGCATTGATGGGTTGACCGTCTCTACCGCCGCTAAAGCTGCGACTTTCGGACAATCCATTCCTACTTTGTGAGCGATTTGTACAGCATTACCTACAATCGCTACCTTTTCATCTATTCCCGGGGAAATGTTCATTGCAGCATCTGTCACAAACATGAGCCGATGTTCGATCGGATGTTGAAACAACGCAACATGTGAAAGAACACTCGAGCTACGGATTCCGTTCTCTTTGTTCAATACAACTTTTAACAAATGCGACGTTGATACCATCCCTTTCATCACAACATCAGCTTCTTCATTACGAACAAGCTCGACAGCCCGTTTTACAGATTCACCTTCATCCGTTGTCGGTTCAATTTTAATCATCTCGCCATCTGCTTTTCCACCCAATTCATTTAATTGTTGAAGAATTTCTTGTTTCGGTCCTGTAATTCGAACGCTAGCAATCCCTTTACTCACCGCTGTAAGCGCTGCTTGTAATACGTCGCGGTCAGTACCATGAGCAATTGCAATTGTTGCTTTGTGGTCACGATTTTGCGCGCGTTCAAGAAGTTCATATAATGTATTCATATCCATTTCTACCTCATTTCCACAACTTTTAAGGTGAAGCAACTGTACTTTCTAATAATGCAAACTTCATGCCAAAAACGCAAGCGCTTTCACCTACGGATTTCCCAAGAAATTCCCTGCCGAAGAACCTGCAACATTTTTCGTGGCATGAAAAATGTTGCAGGCAAAATTATTCAAGGTGATATTTTTTCAACTTATAATACAAGTTACGAACTGAAACACCTAAATGTTTAGCTGATTGTGTTTTATTGCCACGGTGTTTTTCCAACGTACTTCTGAGTATTTCTTTTTCAACAGTTTCCAGTTGCTCAGCTAATGGGATATTTCTTTCTTGGTCAATATCTTGCATAACCTGTTCTCTAGATGAATCTTCTGGCATTGAAAGTTGAGGAATGTGATAAACTTCTATAGCTGTTGCACTTAACGGCATGTGAATAATTGCACGCCCCAATACATTTTCTAGCTCTCGCACATTTCCTGGCCAATGATAATTGCGCAAAATATGAAGTGCTTCTTCTGTTACGTATTCAACGTTCCGCCCAAAATCTTGATTAATTTTCCTTAACAAGTGCTGACATAAATCAGCTAAGTCTTCTTTACGGTCACGTAAAGCTGGAATATGTATAGGCATTCGATTGACACGATAATAAAGGTCTTCACGGAAGGCCTCATTTTGCATTTCCTTTTCTAAGTGAACATTTGTCGCAGCGATTACGCGCACATCAATATCAATTTGATCTGTCCCGCCAACGCGAACGATTTCTTGTTCCTGTAGTACACGCAATAATTTTGCCTGCATTTTCGGGGATAGCTCACCAATCTCATCGAGAAAGATACTCCCTTTATCAGCTTCTTCAAATAAACCTCGCTTTCCCCCACGTTTTGCTCCAGAAAACGCACCTTCTTCATAGCCGAATAATTCACTTTCTAGTAATGATTCACTAAGAGCTGAACAATTGACACGAATAAACTTATTGTACTTCCTGTCACTTGCATTGTGAATAGCGTGAGCAAACAATTCTTTCCCTGTACCCGATTCTCCACGTAAAAGGATCGTTACTGGTGTCGTCGCAGCCACCTTTGCTTGTTCTATAGATACGCGCATTTCAGTAGAATGGCCGATAATATCTTCAAATGTGTATTTAGCTTCAAGTGTACGAATAATTTGCCTCGCTTTTTCCAGTTCAGTGCTTAACGTCTTCATTTCAGACATATCGTGGACCACACCGACACTACCCTTTAATTGGCCATCAACAATCACCGGAGCGACATTAACGATCACTTCTTTTTTATTGGGACCAACTTTCATTTTCACGCCACGTACAGGTTCCTTCGTCTTTAAAACACGTAGGTGCATGCTTTCCCCTTCTGAAATATCTGTGGTCGCCGGATGTCCGATTACATCTCGTTCACTCAAACCCGTTAACCTTGTGTAAGCACGATTAATCATTAGTCCAATTCCATTTTCATCAACAACTGAAATCGCGTCATCTGAGGATTGAATAATGGCTTCAAGCATTGTACGGATACTCTTTAAATTGGTTACCTCTTCAGCCATAAGCTCAATTTCTGTCACATCTTTAAAAACAGCGAGCGCACCTACCACTTTTCCATTTTGTTTCATGGGAATTCTTGTTGTAATAATTGAACGATCTTCATTCAAGACTTGTCTTTGGTTTTTTTCTCGCTCTTCTGTCTGTAAGACACGTGGCAATTGGCTCGTTGGTAAAACCTCTTCTATAGGTTTGCCGACATCTTCATAACGATTTAACCCCGTCATTTGCTCGGCAGCACGATTTAACACAGTGATTTTATGTTCATGATCAATAGCCAACATCCCATCAGATGTTGCATGGAAGATCAATTCTTGTTCATTGTATTGATTTTTTAACTGATCAATAAGCATCTCTTTTTCTTCTATTAGTTGGAACATAACGGATGCGACCGCACCAGGTATTAATGCTACTTCTCTATCACCTAAATTTGCACGCACTTCCTTAAGCAGCGACTCATCACCAGTAACGTTAAAAATCACATCAACCGTTTTTTCAATCGCATCATACCAATGATCAAAGTGCGGGATGCCATATTGGTCCGCCAATCTACGCCCTGGACTATCTGGGTTACAATCAATAACCGCAACGACTTCAACTGAACTTGTATCCAAAAATACCCTTAATAATGAGGTTCCACCGTTTCCTGCACCAATGAGCATGACCTGTTTCAATTATACCTCTCCCTTTTAGTACCTACTCATAATATTCGGTACTAATTTGTGAATTCCTGCAATTTTTTTCAGAATATCATATAAAACGAAAGCTCAGTAGTTAAAAAATCATTTCGCTACCGATAATCGCTTTGAATTGCAGTGCAAATGAAAATTCGCTAAAATAATTAGTAAGTATAGAAAGGGTCGAATCATATGACATTACAACGTTTTCTTGCATTGTTGATATTACTCATCCCTGGTTTTATTGCTGGATACGGCATCAAACAGATGCGAGACACATTATTTCAAATTTTAAATCAACCTTACCCATCACTTACCCTTCAATTTATCGTTGGTTTTTTCGCGATGATTGTTGGTGTTGCCTTTATTGGCGGATTCATTCTTCATCGTGACCGAAAACGAAACAAAGTTCAAACTCGTTTCCAAAAACCACAATAACCTCAATGCAAAAGGTCTGACCCATGTCGCAACGATTTTGTAGAACACCTGCGTACATTGGACCAGACCTTTAATGTTTTTGAAAAACACGCCTTCTTCCGATTTGATCAATACGCTGTAAGAAGGGTCGTTTTTCAATGATCTTATGGAATGACATTCGTTCAGCTGCAACTGTTAAAAGGAACGCTATTAAAAGAAATACAATTTGAACGCTAAATGGAACGAGTAAAGAAAGTAACCCCATCCCCCCACCTATTAATGCTGCTCCATTGTCTCCTAACATCGCACGTTCATACATTTCAAGGCCTGCCCAAATAACAAGTGTGATAACAAAAACAAAAAACCAAGAGAAATCAGGAATATAAAAACATATGACAATAAACAAAAAGATCATAAACAATTTAAATGATCTTAAAGGGCGTGTGTCAAATAAATTTACAACGTGTGGAAACAACGTGAAGTTTAGTAAAGCAAGCAAAACCGCTACATTCAACTGTCCTTCAAAACGAGAGAACAAATAAACAAAAGCCGCAATTGGCAGCCCAACCAACTTCACTATTCCTGTTGTAACCGTACCATGATCTAGACAGTATAGAACATGTCCTTTAACCCCTTTGGCCACATCACTCCCATAAAGGTCATCAAAAAGTCCGAGTAATGTGACGACTGTCAAGTAAACAAGTGCAGAAAGTGACATTCCACTTATAACAGCTAAAGTAGATGCCAGTGCAACTGAGAAGTAAAGAGAAATACCGAGACTATACGTACTTTTCTCGCCACGAAAATTTAAGTTATACCATTTTCGTTTATAAAAAAATAGATGAACAAAATAAAATATTGGCCATATAAGTACTAGATACCACGCTTGTACCTCCATATCGAACGCTCCATATCAATCCATTGTTTTGCACGATGATAAAAACCGTATGGTGTTTTGCCAATTCTACGATGATCCATATCTGTAACGATTTCTATTACCTTTGCACCATTTCTTAATAGCTGCAATGTCATCACCATCTCAAACCCATATCCATAAGCTGAGCAGGACTGAATGAATGGAATCCACTTCTTCCGAATCGCCCGTTGACCTGAGAGTGGTGCCTGACTTTCAAAACCGGTTTGTCGTTTCAAGTATTTTTGTGCTCTTTGACGAACAAGTCCAATTCCTTCTTTGTTCCGCTTCGGAAAACGAGCAACCGTCATGTCTACAGATGAATCTTTTAACGGCAGCAGCAATTTGTCTGCTTCTGAAACGGTAACGCCCAAGTCTGCATCTAACATTAAAAATTGCTCACTCTTTACGTATTCCAGCCCTTTAATAACTGCTGCTGCTTTCCCGAGATTTTTCGAACATGCTACGACATCATTCGTAAATTGACGCGCAATCGATACACTTTGATCAACACTTCCATCGTCAATCACGATGATGTTCTTCACCCATGTTTTATTTTCTAATGATGAGAGTGTTTCTCTTAAAACATTTTCTTCATTATAAACTGGAATTATGACATCAACTTCCATCCTCGTTCATCCTTCATCTTTAAAAATAAGATCAAATGATTAATCGTTAATGCTCATCAGATAATGCCCGTATTGGTGAATGAGACGAAAAGCGCTCCGAAACCCCTGTCGTCATTTCATGTTTCTTCCATAAATGATAGCCTGATAAGTCAACAACACGGTCGCCAGCAAACATTCTCGTTAATACTGTGGAGGCCATTCCTGAGCGCCCCTTTTCTAACATATCAATCATGTTGTTACGACACCCTAACGTATAAATGACTTCAGCACCTGAAACAGCAGAAAGCATAATTGCTAGGTCTTCACTAACTCCTAAAAAAGGAACTGCCAAAGCTTGTAATCCAAAACGTTTTAAATGTTCTGCTCCTGGACTTCTCCCATCTTTATAACTATGTGCAACGAATTTGGTACGCGGAAATAGTGCAGGGTCAGAGATTGAATCCATATCGCCAACGATCATATCTGGAATGATCCCGAATTGCCGCAAACCATCAGCCGCCCCGTCAACAGCAACAATCTGCAGCGATTGAACACGTCGATGAGCTGGCGTCGAAAAAACTGCTCGTAAATCTTTTAGATAATTTGCGTGACGCGCCACAACTAATACCTTTTTATATTGTAGTTGCTCAAATTGCGGCAGGTCGTGAACCGACTTACGAAAGGGGGCGACTTCCTGTTGTGCAAAAGTTAATGTATTATCTGCAAAACAAGAAAACACATCTGTTTTACGTTGCTCAGCATAAGAAAGCGCTTTTAGATAATTCATCTCATCATAAGCTTTTAACGTTGAAACTTCCTCCCAAGAACCGTCACGCCAAACGGACAAGGCATTATTTTCAATCAAAAGATACTCACTATGAACGGATTCCAACCCTTTTGGTCCATATTCTTCAACGATATCGAAAACTGGAATCCCGTGATTGAAAAGGACCTCCAAACCACGATGTGGGAACTCTCCTGAAAAAGAAGATTTCGAGTTAACGACTGCTCGTACGTTTTTACCGACGAGTTCTTGCGCCGCAAGTCGATCGATATCTCGGTGGGCTATCAACGCAATTTGCCCTGTAGGGATCGTTTGGATCAGTCTTTTTGTTTTTTGATCATAAAATCCATACCCTTTAATCGGTGTCATACGCTTTCGCCTAACTTTCTTTAGTATGATTTAACGTTAGTATGAACGAAGATACGTATTTTCACACAAAGAAAATTCTTTTACTACTTGAATGAATTTCATAATAGATAATGTAAATCTCATATCCGAACATTGATTGTGATTTCCACTGCAGGCGGGCGCTTTCCCAAGGGCTTGTCTTCAGCTAAATTCAGCTCCACAAACCGTCGCTGAATTGGATCTTCAGACTGCGCTGATCCTTTGGGAGTCGCCGCCTTTCGTTCCAATCACTCGTTTCAAAAACGAACGTTAACCTTCGTGATAACTGATTACATTCGTGATGTTTGTTAAAACCCTTCATTATGAAATTGGTTCACTTAAGAAACGAAACAAAACCGACCCTCGAAAATGTAATGACATTTTCCGAAGGTCGGTTCTCATTGTTTGATCCTTATTTTACAGCCAAGTTTTCATTGTCCAACATTAACTTTCTTTTCGCTTTCTCCATCGTTTCCTCGTCTGGAGGGGAGACCTCTGTTAACTGATAATCGAACCCTAACTGCTCCCATTTATATTCGCCCATCTTATGAAAAGGCAAAACCTCAACGTGCTTAACAACAGAATGCTGTCGAATAAATTGACCAAGCTTATCGAGGGATTGATCATCATCTGTCCACCCAGGGACGATGACATGTCGGATCCAAACAGGAATGCTTTTATCTTCTAGAAGTTGGATCATCTTTTTCGTATTTTTATTACTAACCCCTGTAATGGACTGGTGCTTCTCATCATCGATATGCTTTACGTCTAATAATACGAGATCCGTAACTGCTAAAATATCCTCAATATTCGCTGGCATGATCGTACCTGATGTATCAAGTGCCGTATGAATCCCTTTTTCTTTACACGCTTCAAAAAATGCTTGTACAAAACGCGGCTGTAATAACGGCTCTCCACCACTTAATGTAACCCCACCACCAGAAAACTTCATGTAAGGAAGATATGATGAAGCTTCTTCAAGTAATTCATCGACAGTCATTTCTTTACCATCACCACATTCCCAAGTGTCTGGATTATGGCAGTATACACATCTTAATGGACAACCTTGTAGGAAGGTGACGAACCGGAGTCCCGGTCCGTCGACAGTTCCACACGATTCAACAGAATGGATGCGAGCTTTCATTTATATCACATACTTTCATGGAAAGTTCGGTTAATGACATCTAGTTGCTGTTCACGAGTTAAACGAATGAAGTTTACCGCGTACCCTGAAACGCGAACAGTTAATTGTGGGTATTTTTCAGGGTGTTCCATTGCATCTTCTAATTTTTCACGATCGAACACGTTAATATTTACGTGATGACCTGTTTGCGACATATAGCCATCTAAAATAGATACTAAGTTTTGACAACGAGTTTGTTCATCTTTTCCTAGTGCTTTAGGAACGATTGAGAACGTACAAGAGATTCCGTCTTGACTATCTTCGAATGGCAATTTCGCAACTGAGTTTAGAGAAGCAAGCGCCCCTTTTGTATCTCTTCCGTGCATCGGGTTCGCCCCTGGTGCAAACGGCTCACCTGATTTACGACCATCAGGTGTATTTCCTGTTTTCTTTCCATAAACGACATTAGATGTAATCGTTAAGATCGATTGTGTCGGTACAGCATCACGGTACGTTTTTCGTTCACGAATCTTATTCATAAACCCTTTTACAAGGTCACGTGCGATTTCGTCAGCACGGGCGTCATCATTACCGTACTTTGGATAATCTCCTTCGACTTCAAAGTCAGTAGCAACGCCATCTTCATCACGAATGACACGTACTGTTGTATGCTTAATTGCACTTAGTGCGTCTGTTACTACAGAAAGTCCGGCGATTCCACAAGCCATCGTTCTCATAACATCACGGTCATGCAATGCCATTTCTAATCGTTCGTAAGAATATTTATCGTGCATGTAATGGATCACGTTCAATGCATCAATGTACAATCCTGCAAGCCAGTCCTGAACTTCTTCGAATTTTTCTTTTACTTCATCATAATCAAGTACATCAGACTTAATCGGTTCAAATGCTGGTCCGACTTGCATTTTTAATTTCTCATCGACGCCACCATTAATTGTGTATAAAAGAGCTTTCGCTAAGTTAGCACGCGCACCGAAAAACTGCATTTGTTTACCAATTTTCATCGGAGATACACAACAAGCAATACCGTAGTCATCACCATAGTCTTCACGCATTAAGTCATCGTTTTCATATTGAATGGAGCTCGTCTCAATTGACATCTTTGCTGTAAACTCTTTGAAGTTTTTAGGTAATTGCTCAGACCATAGAACAGTTAAGTTCGGCTCCGGTGCAGGACCTAAGTTTGTGAGTGTATGCAAAAATCTAAATGAGTTTTTCGTGACAAGTGGGCTGCCGTCTTCAGCGACACCACCGATTGACTCTGTCACCCATGTTGGGTCACCGCTGAATAACTCGTTGTATTCAGGTGTGCGTAAGAAGCGCACCATACGAAGCTTCATAACAAAATGGTCGACTAATTCTTGCACTTCTTTTTCTGTGATCGAACCTTCTGCTAAATCTCTTTCAATGTAAATATCTAAAAACGTTGATACACGGCCAAGACTCATCGCAGCTCCATTTTGTTCCTTAATCGCCGCAAGATAAGCTAAGTATACGGATTGGAAAGCTTCCTTCGCATTTTTAGCTGGCTGTGAAATATCATGCTCATAAGCTTGTGCTAATTGTTTTAATTCTTCAAGTGAACGAAGTTGTTCAGACAATTCTTCACGATCACGAATATTTTCTTCGTTCATCGGACGACTCTCTAACTCTTGCTTCTCTTGTTTCTTCACCTCAATAAGATGATCGACACCGTAAAGAGCTGGACGACGGTAGTCGCCGATGATACGTCCACGTCCATAAGCATCCGGTAAACCAGTAACAATACCTGCTTTTCTCGCTTTCATAATCTCTGGTGTATAACCATCAAAGACACCTTGGTTATGTGTTTTTCTGTATTCTGTAAACGTTTTCTCCGTTTCGGGATCGATTTCGTATCCAAATGACTCAAGAGCTGTTTTCATCATACGAATACCACCGAAAGGTTGTAACGAACGTTTTAAAGGCGCATCTGTTTGTAGACCGACAATTTGTTCGAGTTGACGATCAATATAGCCCGCTTCATGAGATGTAATTGTTGATACGTTTTTCGTATCAGCATCTAAAATGCCTTGCTCGCGCTCTTGTTTCATTAAATCAAGAACGTGATTCCACAACTTTTCAGTTTTATCAGTTGTTCCTTCTAGAAAAGTATCATTACCTGTATAGAGTTGATAGTTTCTCAAAATAAAATCGCGCACATCGATTTGTTCGTTCCAATTCCCTGTTTCAAAACTTCTCCATGCTTCCATTTGGTTGATTCCTTCACGTTGTAACGTTTCCATTTTGTCACACCCTTTTCCATCGTTTTTTTGGCAAATAATGTGATTCACTTCACATTCAAAACAAAAAACAAATAGCTGATGCAAATGATTCTGTACTATTGATTTGTCTGACCCCATTATAATATAGTTAATCAGATGTTTGTGTGACAATATCGTGAATTGTATATGAAAGTTGATTTAGCAAGGTATATCTTTATTAGATGAATTATAAAACCATACCATTTACCAAAACTGTTTTACAACAAACGTCAAACTGTTATATATTTGATTGGTATTTTACAAAAGTGATTTGGCGTTACCGATTTTGGTTATATTTCATTTCCTTTGTGGATACGGATTTTAGGAGGTTTGAGTGTTTCTTAGATTATTGGTTAGGTGCACGTGAAAAGGGGCTGTCCCAAAAGTCGGAAAAATAACCGACTGTTGAGGACGCCTCTCTTCTATTTTATGGGTGACAAATATAATCCCGCTCGAATCCGTTACACCTTGAATTTGGTTTAGTAGCCATCGCCCACAACTTCCTGAAACAGGTGCAGCTGTACCTCCTGTTTCGGAGGTCCATAACAAAAAAGAGAACCAACCGTGAATTTTACCTATCACGGTTGGTTCTCTTTTTTGTTTAGAAGAGGATTTTGAGACAGCCCCTTCTATCATAAGTCTTATTTACATGGGTGCGATAACTATGTTTATCGCAAAATTTTACTTAACTTACGTCTGATTATCCCCCAAATCAGCGTGATTTCATCAATTACGACACTTTATGTTCAATGCGTAATTTATCAGCCACCATCGCGATGAATTCACTGTTCGTTGGTTTTGCTTTTGATACACTCACTGTGTAACCGAACATTTTTGAAATCGAGTCGATATTACCACGGCTCCACGCGACTTCGATCGCATGACGAATCGCACGTTCTACGCGGCTTGCAGTTGTATTATATTTCTTTGCGATGTCTGGATACAACACTTTCGTGATTGATCCTAAAAGTTCAATGTCATTATAAACCATTGTGATCGCTTCTCTTAAATACATATACCCTTTAATATGAGCAGGAACCCCAATCTCATGAATAATGCTTGTTATGCTTGCATCCAAGTTCATAGGTTCTTCTTCTTTCTTCGGTTCAGAGGATGATACAGCCGCTTGTGACCGATTTTCTAAAAATGACACGCCACCTTGACCCCCAACATCACGAACTTTATTTATAAGCGTCTCCATATCAAATGGCTTCAATATATAATATGAAGCACCTAAGTCAACAGCTTTCTTCGTAACATCTTCTTGTCCGAACGCCGTAAGCATAATGATGTTTGGTCTTTTTGTTAACTGTCGTTCATTCAACTTTTCCAAAACGGCTAGACCATCTAAATGTGGCATAATAATGTCTAAAATAAGGACATCTGGTTCTTCTTTTTCAACAATATCGAGGCAATCTTGCCCGTTAAAAACTTTACCTGTTACTTCCATATCTTCTTGAGCTGATAAGTAATCATCTAATAGTGTAACAAGTTCACGATTATCATCAGCTATACATACGTTGATCTTTTCCAAGGTTGTTTCCTCCTCACAGCAATTTTGTTCTATCCAACGCTTTCGACAGACTTACATTAATTCCTTTTTATTTATTGATTTTTTCTAAAAAAACTCATTTTTTCTCTCGTTTTTTTTCGTTTTCTCTCGATTTCGACGCCTTTCGATGATCATCACTCATCGAATGATACCTTTGTCGAAAAATCTTTATGCTGATTTTATTGTAACATTTTGCCTGTTTCGCGAAAAGAGAAGTGCTCCATTTAAAAAAAGCGAAGGTAAGTTTGTTCATTCTCCCCTCGCTTTTAAAACTGCTAGAAAATGACAATGGGATTAAAAAATGATGAAGGGTTCGCCTCCATTGATCATGCCATACTAATGACAACAGGCACTAATACTACAACAATGATCATGAGTGAAAAAAGTAACCTTGCTTCGCTCCCTCGGGCCAATTTTACAATTAACTGAGCAGCCATCGATGCTAGTCCGGTTCGAAAAATTCCTGCACCAACAACAAATAGCCCTGCGATCATAACAACAACAGAATTGGAAAAACCACTTAATGCCTCTTCGGTCGTAATAATACCCGTTAGTAACAGAGCAAGCATAGATAGTAACGCGACAAAGTCTGAGCGTATCTTATTTGAAATAAACAACACGGTCGTTATCAATAAAATAATAAATGTTATTATTAAGTCGTTACTCATTTTCCTTCACCCATTTTAATGATTTGAGGCGAACGTTATCAATTGTTTGCTAATGTGTTTGTTTTGTTTGAAGGAGATCATCAATGTTAGGATCAAACATTTTCAGTTTTTCAAAATTTTCATCGAATTTTTCCACTAACTCCTTGGCCTGTTTGTCGTAAGCATCTTTATTCGCCCACGTATTACGTGGTACTAAAACCTCTCTAGGCACACCAGGACAAAATTCTGGGATAAGCAACCCGAAATTAGGATCTGGATTTACATTAAAATTATCTAATTCACCCGTTATCGCTGCTGTTAACATCGCACGAGTGTAACTTAAGTTCATTCGCTTTCCTTCTCCGAATGGTCCACCAGTCCAACCTGTATTGACCAAATAAACCTTTGTGCGGTATTGACCCACTTTCTCACCAAGTAATTTAGCATATACACTCGGGTACAGTGGCAGGAAAGGTGCTCCATAGCACGTTGAAAAAGTTGCCTCTGGTTCTTTCACACCTCTTTCTGTCCCAGCTAATTTACTTGTATAACCTGATAGAAAATGGTACATCGCCTGCTCTTTTGTCAACTTCGATATTGGTGGTAATACGCCAAAAGCGTCCGCCGTCAAAAAGATGATGATATTTGGATGCCCTCCTAAGCCATCGGTTAGCGAACCTTCAATATGTTCTATCGGATAAGCAGTGCGAGTATTTTCTGTTAATGTGTTATCATCATAGTCAGGTTCTCTCGTATCTCCATCAGTGACAACGTTTTCTACAATGGCACCAAATCGAATACTATCATAAATTTGCGGCTCATTTTCTACGTTTAGGTTGATACACTTGGCGTAACAGCCACCCTCCATATTAAAAATCCCCGATTCACTCCAGCCGTGCTCGTCATCGCCAATTAAATAACGAGTTGGGTCTGCTGATAACGTCGTTTTTCCAGTGCCAGAAAGCCCAAAGAACATCGCCACATCTCCCTGGTCTCCCATATTAGCTGAACAGTGCATCGGTAGAACACCATGCTCAGGGAGAATCGTATTCATCACACTAAAAATTGACTTCTTCATCTCACCTGCATATTCCGTCCCACCTATTAAAATAATTCCTTTTTCATAGTTTACAATGATAAATGTCTCTGTTTTTGTTCCGTGTAGTGAAGGATCTGCTTTAAAATTCGGAGCATAAACGACTGTGAACTTCGCTCGATGATTATTTACATCTTCTTTCCGTGGACGTATAAACAACCTTTGTGCAAATAAACTATGCCATGCATATTCGTTTATAACCCTAATAGGTAAACGATATAGTTCTTCTGATCCTACATAACCATCAAATACAAACAATTCCTTATCATTTAAATAACGTAGAACATCTTGATAAAGAACGTCAAATTTTTCTTGATCAAATGGTTGATTCACATTTCCCCAAGCTATTTTGTCTGAAATCGAAGGCTCGTCTACAATAAACTTATCTTTCGGTGATCTGCCTGTATACTTCCCTGTAACCACTCTTAATGCACCAGTATTCGTTAATTGTCCTTCATCTCGTTTAATAGCTATTTCTACAAGTTTCGGTACAGATAAATTTCGGTGAACACCTATGTTACATAACAATTGTTCAAGCGTTACATTTTCCATGAAATTCACCCTCTTTATAAATAATTGATGAACCTTTTCTATAAACCTCTTTCCCAATTCATCATGCATATATGCCTTATGTAATTAAGGTTGCGAAATCTTTCACAAAACATTCATCAATTATTCTTTTTTTTCTGAATTTTGAACACACGCAACCATTTTTGTAAAAATTGTGACCGAACGTTAAAAAATGAAGACGAGTTCAATAATTAACTCGCCTTCTCCTCCTCTTTTTGTCCTTTTTCTATATCAATACCTGCTTCTTCAAGCATCCACTGAATATGAGCTCCGTATCCACTTGTAGGATCATTGACAAAAACGTGTGTAACAGCGCCTACCACTTTGTCGTTTTGAATGATTGGGCTACCACTCATTCCTTGTACAATGCCACCTGTTGCATTTAATAACCTGTCATCTGTTACTTTTACAACCATTCCCTTAGTAGCAGGAAATTTTTGTGGTTTAGAACTAACAATTTCAATGTCGTACGCTTCAACTTCTTCACCTTCAACAACTGTCAGCATTTTTGCTGGACCTTCTTCTACTTGATCAGAAAGGCCGATTGGCATTGGCTCATTATACTTACCGTTTCCAGGCTCATCATGTAACTCGCCAAATATACCGAATGAACTATTTTTTGTTATATTACCAAGTACTTGACCTTGATTTGTAAAACGAGCTAACTTTTCTCCAGGTTCTCCAGTCTCTCCTTTTTCAATCGATGTTACTTTCGAGCGTAAAATCTCACCATTATTGACTTCAACAGGTTTTTGCGTATCCATATCAGCAATAACATGACCTAATGCACCATAAGCTTTTGACGTTGGGTCATAAAATGTAAGTGTTCCTACACCTGCAGCAGAGTCTCGAATATATAACCCGAGTCTATACGACTCATTATCCTTCCCTTTTTTCGGAAACAATGACGTCGTAATCGTCTCACCATCTCGTTCAATCTCCAACTTTAATGATTCTTCTTTCTTACCCGCATTTTCCACGTAAGGTGCTAACTCATTCATTTGTTCAATTGTTTCACCATTGATCTTTTTAATAATATCCCCGACTTTGACATCGGCATCTTCCCCTGGTGATTGCGTCCCTTGTTCGGTTTCCACTAAATGATGGCCCACAACTAAAACGCCAAGCGTATGAACTTTCACACCGATTGATTGTCCACCAGGTATAATACGTAAATCCGGTAACACAGAAACATCAACTGATTTTAATGGGAAGTTTCCTATACCAAATGTGACATTCGTATCTCCTGGCTCCACACCACTTAACACCGTTTCTTCACCTTCATTTATGTCGACGGGGTCATCATTGGATTGATTTATAACTGGTAACGAAGTCGCTACAGCTTCCGTCTGATCAGAGAAGAATTGGAATTCATTCGGTGTGTGAACATAATCCTTAAGAGGCGTGTAAAAGGCTGCACCGATGAGCATAACAAGGAGAATCGCACCGATAAACCGTCTTACCAAGTTCTTGTTCACTCTTTTCACTCTCCTCGTTTCTAACCTACACCTCTATCATGGCTGTACTATACATGTTGCCCTCGCGCAATTGCATTTATAACTTGTTCGATGAAAAAAACACTGACTAATAAGGACGTAATTACCTTTTTAGGAATAACCATCCTTCAGTCAGTGTTCTTTACAATTCGTTTTTTATAATTGCTTTATTTGATTTGCTTGTTGTAATAATTCATCAGCATGTTTTTTTGTTAAGTCCGTAATCTCAACACCTGATATCATTCGACTAAGTTCATCGACTGCTTCATCTACACTCAAGGTGCGAACGTTTGTCACAACACGATTTTCCTCTTCTTGTTTTGATATATAAAGGTGTGTATCGGCCATAGCTGCCACTTGTGGTAAATGGGTGATGCAAAGAACTTGTGCATCTGCGGACATTTTTTGTATCTTTTCTGCAATCGCTTGAGAAACTCGCCCACTTACACCTGTATCCACCTCATCAAAAATTAGTGTCGTCACACCTTCAAAGCTCGATAATACAGTCTTAAATGCGAGGATTAAACGAGAAATTTCACCACCAGATGCCACTTTAGCTAATGGTTTCAATGGTTCCCCTTTATTGGTAGCAACATAAAATTCCACACGCTCAAAGCCATCTTCATTAAAGTGAATTTTTTCTCCATTAATATAAGGATCATCATCAGATGGTGTTAATGACTGAAAGTGAACTTCAACAACAGTATCTTTCATAAATAAAGCTTGTAATTCACTTTGTACTGCTTTTTGTAACTTTTCAGCAGCTTGTCGACGCAGTTTCGATACATTTTGTGCTTCGACATAAAGGTCTTCACTTGCGCTTTGTACCTCTTGTTGCCATTTTTGTATATGGTGATCACGGTGTTCTAATGTATCGACTTCTTCCTCTATCGTTGAAGCATATTCTAAAATCTCATTAACGGAACTTCCATATTTTCTTTTTAATTGATGAATCTCACTTAAACGACCCTCAATTTCATGAAGGCGCTCTGGATCAAACTCCAGTGTATCTAAATGTTCCCGTAATGAAAAAGTCGCTTCTTCTAACATGTAGTATTCATTTTGTAACGTGTTATATATTTCTGTTAACCCTTCATCCAAATGCTTGACATCTTCAAGGTTTTGTAGAGCCAGGAATATCCATTCCAACCCTTTACTGTCCCCATAAAGTGCATTGTAACTTGATTGGATTTGTTCATAAAGCTTTTCGCTATTTGCTAATTTTGCTCGTTCTTTTTCTAATGTATCGTCTTCGTCTAATTGCAACGAAGCTTGTTCAATTTCTTGCAATTGATACTGAATTAAATCGAGTCTTTGTGCTGTTTGTTGCTCATTTTCAGACAAACGTTTCAATTGATTCTTCGCTTTTTGGAAGCGTTCATAAACATCTTTATATTCCTGCTTCGCCTTGAGTAACTTTTCGCCTCCAAAACGGTCAAGTAAACGTAAGTGCTTATCCGTTTGCATAAGATGTTGGTGTTCATGTTGACCGTGAATATCAACAAGAGACTGACCAATTTCCCGTAATATCGCAAGCGTAACGAGTTTTCCGTTCGCCCGACAGACGCTTTTTCCTTGAAGAGTGATGTGTCTCTGTAAAACAAGCGTATCTTCTTCGCCCGGGTCAACACCTAGCTCAAGAAGCTTATTGGTCACACCCTCACAACGATCCAAAGAAAATATCCCTTCAATCTCCGCACGTTTTGCTCCATGTCGAACAAACTCCACAGAACCACGACCACCGATTAAAAGTCCGATCGCGTCAATAATAATCGATTTACCAGCCCCTGTTTCTCCGGTAAGAACAGAAAGACCATCATCGAATGATATTGACACATCCTCGATGATCGCAAAATCTTTGATCGACAATTCCAACAGCATTGAAAATCCCATCCTTTAGCTTTAAAAAGATCACTACACCATCTCTAAAAAACGCTCGCAGATTGGTTCAGTATCCTCATTACTTCGGCATATGATTAAGATCGTATCATCACCACAGATCGTTCCTAACACATCTTCCCAATCAAGGTTATCAATTAATGCACCAATGGCATTGGCATTTCCGGGAAGTGTCTTAATAATAATAAGGTTATTCGCTCTGTCAATTGATACAAAACTGTCCATTAGCGCCCTTTTAAGTTTTTGTAAAGGATTAAAGCGTTGATCAGCCGGTAAACTATACTTATAACGTCCATCTATCATTGGTACTTTCACTAAATGAAGTTCTTTTATGTCGCGCGAAACCGTCGCTTGCGTGACATTGTAGCCCATATTTTGTAGCAATTCAACGAGATCATCTTGTGTTTCTACTTCATGGTTCGTAATAATTTCACGAATTTTTATATGTCTTTGCCCTTTATTCATCATTTCTGCCTCCGTTGTTCATATCCCATATTCCATGATAAAGGTCTTCATGTCACCTTCTATCATAAATTATTTTTTATAAATATACAATCCTTGTATATTTTTTAATCATACAAAAAGGAGACAAGCTAATTGCCTCCTAATCATAATTACCGCTTTATAAGATTTTTCACTTCAGAAAGAACATCTGTCAAATCATCATCACTTACAAGTAGTTGTGGCTCCTGTTGTTCTTCAAGGTGTAAATGAAGCAAAAATTCAATATTCCCTTCACTACCTTGAATAGGCGATGTCGCTAACCCTTTCACCGAAAACCCAACATGAATAGCTTCATCCATCGTTTTTCGTAATACTTTTTGATGTATTTTTGGGTCACGTACAATCCCATTTTTGCCCACCTCTTCACGGCCGGCTTCAAATTGCGGTTTTACTAGTGTTGACACATCAGATCCAGGTGCGAGAATTTTTGCCAGAACGGGTAAAATTTGCGTTAGAGATATGAAGGATACATCGATCGTCGCAAAATTTGGGCGCCCGAACTGAAAGTGATCAACGGTAGCATAACGAAAATTCGTCTGTTCCATGACTTCTACACGGTCATCACTTCTTAAAGACCAAGCCAATTGATTCGTCCCTACATCTAGTGCATAAACTTTTTCCGCACCATTTTGCAGTGCACAATCAGTAAATCCGCCAGTTGATGCCCCAATATCAAGCATCGTTTTTCCAACGACATCAATATCAAACACGTCAAGTGCTTTCGCTAACTTTAATCCACCACGACTTACGTAAGGAATCGCTTTTCCTTTTACGACAATTTCACCATCTACAGGTACTTTAGTACCCGGTTTATCAACGCGCTCTCCATCGACAAATACGAGACCTGCCATAATCGATCGCTTTGCTTTTTCTCTTGTTTCCATTAACCCTTCTTCTACAAGGGCAATATCAATTCGTCTTTTTTTCATTCGTTATGCACGTCGCCTCTTTCTTGGAATGAGAGCTTCTACACGTTCCACAGCCGCCTCAGCGGTCAAACCAATTTCCTCAAGAAGCTCTGGAACACTACCGTGTTCGATATATCGATCAGGAATTCCCATACGTTCTACAACGGATGAATGGAATCCAGCCTCATGTAAGTACTCTAAAACTGCACTACCGAAGCCACCTTGTAAAGCACTTTCTTCTAAAGTTAACATCGGCATTTCTCGCAGCGCTAGAGATTGAAGCAGGTCTTCGTCCAATGGTTTAATTGAACGAGCATTGATAATCATCGCTTGGATGCCTTGGGATTGTAATTGTTTTGCCGCTTCTTCTGCAACCGGAATCATCGTTCCATGTGCGAGTATGGCTACATCGTTTCCATTTCTAAGCGTTTCCCATGTTCCCATCGGAATTTCCTTCAATGTATCATCCATCTCGATGCCATATCCGTTACCACGCGGATAACGCACAGCAATCGGTCCATCATCATATTGAATAGCAGTATAGATCATATGCTGTAACTCATTTTCATCTTTAGGCATCATGATACGCATATTTGGTAGGTGACGCAAATAAGCAACATCAAATACACCTTGGTGTGTTTCACCATCAGCACCAACTAGACCTGCGCGGTCAACAGCAAAAAAGACATTCAAGTTTTGCCGACATACATCGTGAACAACCTGATCATAACCACGTTGTAGAAACGTTGAGTAAACCGCGAAAACAGGCTTCATACCTTGAGTCGCAAGACCCGCTGCCATCGTTGTCGCGTGTTGCTCAGCAATCCCTACATCAAACATACGCTCTGGAAATTGTTTTTCAAATTGATCAAGTTTCGTACCACCAGGCATTGCTGCCGTGATCGCAACGACACGTTCATCTTTAGCTGCAATTTTTGCTAATGTATCAGAAAAAACGCCACTGTAACTAGGAGGACCGGGTTTTTTGACAACTTCCCCTGATTCAATTTTGTAAGGTCCCAAACCGTGCCATGTACCTTTTGCATCATTCTCAGCTGGCGCATAGCCTTTACCTTTTTTCGTTAATACATGGACGAGAACTGGTCCACCCGTTTTCTTTGCGTAGTTCATATTCTCTTTCAAATCTTGAAAGTCATGTCCGTCAACCGGACCTAAATAAGTAAAACCTAATTCTTCAAAAAACACCCCTGAGACGAGCAAATACTTCAAGCTATCTTTAACACGTTCAGCTGTTGAAGCAATACGCCCACCGAGTGCGGGAATTCGTTTCATAAGTAGCTCAAGCTCTTCTTTTGTTTTTTGATACTTACCTGCTGTACGCAGACGTCCTAAAACACTATGGAGAGCACCAACGTTAGGAGCAATCGACATTTCATTATCGTTTAAAACAACAATTAAATCTTTCTGTTCATGGCCAATGTGGTTGAGCGCTTCTAACGCCATGCCACCTGTTAATGCACCATCTCCGATGACCGCGACGACATTTTCGTCCGTCCCTTTAACATCTCGGGCAACGGCCATACCCATGGCTGCTGAAAGGCTTGTTGAACTATGACCAGTTTCCCAAACATCATGTTCACTTTCCGAACGTTTCGGAAAGCCACATAAACCACGATATTGACGTAATTGATCAAATTGTTCGCTTCTCCCTGTCAAGATTTTATGAACATATGCTTGATGACCTACGTCCCATAAAAACTTGTCTTTTGGGCTGTCAAACAAATGGTGAAGAACGAGTGTTAATTCAACGACACCAAGGTTAGGTCCTAAGTGCCCGCCAGTATGTGACAGCTTTTCAACCAAGAAAGAACGGATATCTTGTGCGAGCGTCGTCAATTGTTCGTCTGAATACGTTTTAAGAAAACCGGGGTCTTTAATCTTTGATAGATCCAAGAAAAACCCTCACTTTCATTTGTTTTTCTTCTTTTTATTTCTATTACGATCTTTTCTGTTTCCACCTTTAAAGACTGTTATCTTCAATTTTACCTCTAATAAATAAAATAATCTACCCACATGATATATGATGAATGTTGAATTTGTCATTGCCAATGTCTTTCCAACTGATTTTCCGCCAACTGTCAAAGCAGCTACAACACTTGTAAAAATGACGGAAATGATAAATTGAATAGTCGTCCCTTCTCCATGGCCAAGTTGAAGGGAAATTTGTAACACGACATAAGCAGAAGCTGTTCCGCTCACAACCCCGGCAATATCACCGACGACATCGTTACAAAAATTAGCAAACCGATCGGCATTGCGAGTAATACGCATCGCATGCCATGCACCTGGTAATTTTTTTGCTGCCATCGCATGAAATGGCTTCTCTTCTGCAGCAGTAGCTGCCACACCTATTGTATCTGATATCACACCTGTGAGAACAATTGAAAAAACGATGACCATGCCTGTTCCCCATGCGACACCACTAAGCATAAATGTTGACACCACTGCAAAAATAGCCGCTAACACGAGTGTGATAACGGCAATGATCCAACTCCAATGTAATGATTTTTTTAATGATTCTTTCATCTGTTGTTTATCGATCCAATCTTATATGGTTTATCTTTTCACAGTCTATGTATAAGTCGAGTGGTCATTTAAAGGGTAAACTTTGCGCCTTAGGTCCAGTAGGTTTTCCCAAGCAGATACCTCAGCGTCGCCGCCGTGGCGGTTTCCCTTTAAATCTGCCTTGACGCAGTCACCCAACGCCAGACTGGATTACCACTTAGTACACACTATAATCCCCTTTAAATGTCCAGTTGGAACAGTCTAGGAGTTTTCCTCGGCAGTCCCGACCACTCTCTATCCTCTTTTGCAGAGCTGATTTCATATGGTAACTAGATAAAACCGTCATTAACGTATACAATCTAGTATTCCATAATCCCCTCAGGCTCCACTCAAGGCAGGCTACGCTGCTCACAAGCTTCCCAACTTGCAAAGCAGGTTCATACCCCAAAGAGTAGCATATTGTTGGGAATTAATGCCACCCTTTAGGGCCTCCGCGGCGCAGGGTCAACGCCCACATGCCTTTGTGGATCGCCCTACAGCCTTTACTCCCAGCAACGACCCAAGGCTGGGCGCCTCAAGCCGTTACTAGAAACTTCATCGATGTGCCCTTTAGCGGATTTTTAGGCCCGCTTTCGAGAGTGAAGGACCGACTAGAATACTGCACCACTCGTTCTAGGATCATTATATCATGCATGAATCTGCTTAAACAATGGAGATAGAAGTCAACTTTGGGGTAGCACTTCCTTTATAGAGAATTTTTACCGATGATATCTTAATACTTACGCTCCATGATATAGTCCGCCAGTTGGAGAAGAAAACTAGGAGATGGCACAGCTTTTTGGCAATAAGATTTTGCTTCCTCAATATGACTGACCATCTTTTCCTTTGCTCCTTCAAGCGTTAATAATTTAGGATAGGTACTCTTTTCATTTTCATCGTCACTACCAACAGGTTTACCAAGAAGATCGGCATTTCCTTCAACGTCGAGAATATCATCTTTAATTTGAAAAGCAAGACCGATATTTTTCGCATAGCGCTCGAGTAAACTACGTTGTTCAAACGTTGCTCCTGCTAAATAAGCACCTGCTTCTATGGAAAATGCAAGCAATTCTCCCGTCTTATGTGTGTGAATGTATTCTAATTGATCGACCGTAAGCTGCTTGTTTTCTCCTTCCATATCAGCTAACTGCCCGCCTACCATCCCTTCTGGACCAGCTGCCGTAGACAAGTGATCAACTAACCAGACTCTTTCTTGATCATTTAGGTGATTCGATTGTGTAACCATTTTAAAGCTATGAGTCAACAAAGCGTCTCCTGCTAATATAGCCACCGCTTCTCCATAGACTTTATGATTCGTCAGTTTACCACGACGGTAGTGGTCATCATCCATTGCTGGCAAATCATCGTGAATTAACGAGTATGTATGAATCATCTCAATCGCTGCTGCTACGTCATAGCCTTTACGTACATCCTTGTTAAAGCTATCTAACGTTGCAAGGAGCAATAAAGGGCGAAGGCGTTTTCCTCCAGCTTCCAAAGAATAGCGCATCGCCTCTTGCAAGGGAGAAGGAACCTTCAGTTCATCAACTTCATTTAAAAGGCGATCTTCAATCTCAGGTTTATGTTCACTCATGAATGTTTCAAATGATGACGTCACTCTGACGATTCCTCCTGTAAATTTGTCAGTTCCACTTCTCCATCATCCTTAACGATTTCATCCATTTGTTTTTCAACAGCTTGAAGTTTGTTATGACACTGTTTTGATAACTCCATCCCTTCTTGAAACATAGCAATTGCTTTTTCCAATGGGACGTCTCCTTCTTCTAACTTTTCAACAACGCTCTCTAACTTGTTCATTGCTTCTTCAAAACTTAAAGTTTCCTCTTTATTCTCCATTGTTTCACTCCTCTCGAGAATTTCGTTCGTGGTGAACGTCCTTTACTTGACAGTCAAATGACCCATCTTGTAAACGAACCTTTACTTGGTCACCGATATTTACAGTCGATACCGTTTTTACAAGGGCATCTTTTTCTTCGTATACAAGACTATAACCACGGTTCATTACTTTTAACGGACTTAATGCGTCAAGTTTGGAAACGATCTGATCGTAACGAGATTGATAAGCTTCTTTTTGTTTTCCAGCTGCATGAATAAGTAAGTGATTTACTTGACCGAGCCGCTCGTAAGCTGTAGCAATCTGCTGTGAGGGGTGTTGAGCGCGCAATTGCTTGACAAGCTGTTCATATTGAAGACGTTTTTGTTCACCTAGCCTGCGCGTTTCTTTCCTTAATCTTTCCGTATTGCGGTCTAACTCTTCTTCCTTTTGTTGAAGAAGTCTTCTTGGGTATCGAAATGCATACGATTTCGTTAAATAACCAAGACGTTCTTTTTCCATCGTCACTTTCTCACGCACAGCCTTGAATAATTTCTGCTCAAGATAACGACGCTTTGCTTCGACTTCCATTGTATCTGGTACGGCTAACTCAGCTGCAGCAGTTGGTGTTGGTGCTCGAAGGTCAGCGACAAAGTCACTAATTGTCACATCCGTTTCATGACCAACTGCCGAAATAGTCGGGATAGAGCAATGATAAATGGCTTCTGCGACAGCTTCTTCGTTAAAAGCCCACAGTTCTTCTATTGAACCTCCACCTCGTCCGAAGATCATGACATCGAACTTTTTCATCGCATCAGCTTGACGTATCGCATGCACAATAGCAGGAGCAGCTCCCTCCCCCTGTACTAAAACAGGAAACAATGTGATCTGCACTTGTGGAAAGCGACGTTTTAATGTCGTAACAATATCTCGTACCGCTGCTCCTGTCCTTGATGTAACCACTGCAATTGAACGGGGATAATTCGGGATTTGACGCTTTTTCTCATTGTCAAACCAACCTTGATTTGCGAGCTTTTTTTTCAGCTGTTCATAAGCTAAAAATAGATTCCCCATCCCATCTGGTTGCATATCTTTAACATAAAATTGATATTGACCATACGGTTCGTATACCGACACGTCACCTCGAACAAGAACACTCATTCCATTTTCTGGGATAAACGTCAAGTGACGGTTATTTCCAGCGAACATGACCGATTGAACCCTTGATTTTTCATCTTTTAATGTAAAATACATATGACCGCGACTATGCTTTTTGAAATTTGAAATTTCCGCACGCACCCATATATTTTGTAGTGCATCGTCTCGATCGATTAACCGTTTCACCCATTTCGTGAGTGACGAAACCGAATAAAATTGGTCATTCGCCATCTTACCACGACTCCTTACTTTTGGGATTTCCGTGCAGATTGAATCGTATTGTGCAGAAGCATCGTGATTGTCATTGGACCAACGCCTCCTGGTACAGGTGTGATATACGAGACAAGCGGTTCTACTTCATCAAACGCTACATCGCCTGTGAGTTTCCCTTCTTCAGTACGATGAATGCCCACATCGACAACGACCGCCCCACTTTTTACATCAGCAGCACCAATAAAATGACGTTTACCCACAGCTACAATTAAAATATCTGCTTGTTTTGTCAACTCACGCATATTTTTTGTACGCGAATGACAATATGTAACTGTTGCATTTTCACGTAAAAACAATTGGCCTACAGGCTTACCAACAATATTACTTCTCCCTACAACAACGACGTTTTTACCTTCTATTTCAATATTTTTAGATTTGACCATTTCAACAATACCAAAAGGCGTACACGGTAGAAAACCTTCTTCGCCGACCATCATGCGGCCGATATTTACAGGATGAAAGCCGTCTACATCTTTATTTGGATCAATGGCTTCGATGACAGCTTTTTCAGATATATGGTTTGGTAGAGGTAATTGCACGAGAATGCCATGAATATGTTCAGCTTGATTAAGCTTGTCTATTTTATCTAATAGCTCTCTTTCAGTTGTAGAAGCTGGCAATTCATCTAGTTCAGAATGAACACCGACTTCCGCACAGGCGCGCTGTTTTGAACGAACGTACGTTTGTGAAGCTGGATCTTCTCCAACAAGAATAACCGCGAGACCAGGCTTGACCCCATTTTCCTCAAGCTCTTTCACTTCCATTTTCATGCTTTGTCTCTTTTCTTGAGCTAACTCTTTACCAGAAATGATCGTTGCCATGATACATCCTCTCCCTCATTCATATCATTATCAAAGCAAACACCTAAAGAACTTACTGATCCTTCGTTGTGATTGATTTTGAAACACTTGAAAGTACACCATTTACGAAGCGGCCTGACTCTTCACCATTGAATCCCTTGGCTAAATCGATTGCTTCATTCAAGCTCGCATTCATCGGAATTTCTTGTTCATATAACATTTCATACGTAGCAAGTCGTAAAATCGCACGGTCTACATTCCCAATACGATCAAGAGACCAATTCGTTAAATGTTCTTTAATGCACTCATCAACTTCATCAAGGTGATTGACCGTACCTTCAACAAGCTTCGTAAGGAAATCATCACCTTCTTCTTCCTCTTCTAAAGCTGCTTCAATTGCTAGGACAGGATCTTCTTCAGTCAGATCCACTTGATATAATGCTTGCACTGCTCGTATTCTAACTAACCTACGGTTCATAATTCGTCATATCTCCTTTAGTCTTTCTCTTCCTGATGTATATTTCCCTCTATGATGATAGCATATGTTAAAGAAGGAATACAGATTGGAGACAAAAGTATAAATACCTACAAGCTGTTTCTATACCCTATATATAAAGGGTCAAACACTCCAAGCTTATTCGAACATCTTTCGAATATCAAGCTTAGAGAGTTAGACCCTCTGATGACCTTTATTTATGAGGGGCTATCTTGCTTATCCTCTTCCCCCTCTTGCTTGTCCGTTTCTAATTGAACACCCACAACATGAACATTCACTTCTAATAGCTTGATCGCCGTCATCGTTTCGATCGTTTGCAAAATATTTTCTTGAATCTTTTTACACACTTCTGGCACAGAAACACCATAAGACATCACTGTATAAACATCAACTGTAATCCCTTCTTCGTTGAGGTCTACTTTGACTCCTTTACCGTGGGCTTTCTTACCAAAGCGCTCAGCTACACCTGAAGCAAAATTACCACGCATTGTGGCAACACCTTCAATCTCAGATGCTGCAAGGCCTGCAATGACCTCAATAACCTCTGGAGAAATTTCAACTTTTCCTAACTGCGACTTTTCCTCATCAAGGTCGATGAGATGATTTTCTTTCATCACGCATCCTCCTTTATTATGACAAATTACATATCTTCATCATATGTTAGTGGGTATGTCTCTAAAAACTTGGTATTGAAATCGCCACCCGTAAATACTTCATGTTCAAACAAACGTAAATGGAATGGAATCGTCGATTTCACACCTTCAATAACAAATTCTCCAAGAGCTCGATGCATTCGTGCAATCGCTTCTTCTCTCGTCGGTGCATGGACGATAAGTTTTGCCACCATTGAGTCATAATGTGGTGGAATCTTGTAACCAGGGTAAACGGCCGAATCGACTCGTACACCGAAACCGCCTGGTGGTAAATACATCGACACTTCCCCAGGAGATGGCATAAAGTTTCTTACCGGGTCTTCGGCATTAATTCGACACTCAATCGACCACCCATTATAAGTGATGTCACTTTGAGTATAGGAGAGCTCATAACCCGATGCAACCAAAATTTGCTCACGAATAAGATCAACACCCGTAACCATTTCTGTAACCGGATGCTCAACTTGAATGCGCGTGTTCATCTCCATGAAGTAAAATTCTCCACTTGTTCGGTCATAAATAAATTCAATCGTGCCTGCTCCATGGTAATTTACTGCTTCAGCTGCTTTCACAGCTGCTCTACCCATTTCATCTCGTTTCGCCTCATCAATAGCAGGAGAAGGTGTCTCTTCTACAAGCTTTTGCAAACGTCTTTGGATCGTGCAATCACGCTCTCCTAAGTGGATCACATTCCCGTATGTATCGGCGAGTACTTGCACTTCTACATGACGAAAATCTTCAATGAATTTTTCTAGATAAACACCGGCATTTCCGAAGTTCGATTGCGCTTCATTTTGTGTAATCGTAATCCCATTGCGCAACTCTTCTTCATCTCTAGCAACGCGGATTCCCTTTCCACCACCACCAGCTGTCGCTTTAATGATGACAGGGTAACCAATTTCCTCAGCGATCCTCGCTCCCTCATCAACACTGTCGATGAGTCCATTTGACCCTGGTACAATCGGTACGCCCGCTTCATGCATTGTTTTTCTTGCTACGTCCTTGGTTCCCATACGATTAATTGCGTCAGGACTCGGACCAATAAATGTAATATTACATGCAGAACAAATTTCTGCGAAATCTCCATTCTCCGATAAAAATCCATAGCCCGGATGAATAGCGTCAACTTCTGTTAACGTTGCGACACTCATGATGTTTGTAAAATTTAAATAACTTTCACTCGATAGCGCTGGCCCAATACAGTACGCTTCATCCGCTAAACGGACGTGTAATGCATCACGATCAGCCTCTGAATAAACCGCTACCGTTTCAATATTTAGCTCCTGACATGCTCGAATGATTCGAACTGCAATTTCTCCACGATTGACGACTAAAACCTTCTTAACCATTGAACCCCTCTCCTATCCTGTACGAACTAAAAATAACTCTTGTCCATACTCAACAAGTTGCCCATTTTCAACGAGGACTTCGACGATTTCACCCTTAACTTCTGCTTCGATCTCGTTCATGAGCTTCATTGCTTCTACGATACAAACAACGGAATTCTCTTGTACATGATCCCCAACTTGTACGTAAGGGGCAGAGTCAGGGGATGGCGCTTGATAAAACGTTCCAACCATAGGTGAAGTAATGGCTTTAATACCTTTTTCATTAGAACTATGAGTTGGTTCTTCTTGTATCGGATTCTGTGGCTTTAGTTCTGTAGTAGGCTGTTCTACCTGTCTTTCTTCTTGCGGTACTGGAGCAGCTGGCGTTGTAGGCGCAGCAGTGACTGTCTGAACACCTTCAACAACAGTTTGCTTCTCAGCACCTTTTACTTGTTTGCGCATCGTTACCTTTGCTCCACCTTCTTCATACTTAAATTCATCAATACTAGAATCATCGATCAACTTAATGAGTTCGCGTAACTCTTGGATCTTCAATGTTATGTCACTCCTTTTCGCATTTCATTTTTAATATAAAATTATCAAGCATCAAAAAAGCAACTTTTATTTCGTATTAGGACTACGTCCTAATTTGTATGCTACATGAATTTATGTAAATTGGGAAGCATTTTTCTATGACTATGTTTAAAATTCTCTACTTTCATCATCGGCTAATCAATACGATGTTAAACTTTTGTTTTTGTGAATATAACAAAACGAGTAAGCACAAAATTTTGAGCAAGAGCGGTCTACAAGCAGAAAAACATGTTTAAATAAGGCTGTTTTCGTAAACTTTGTTTCTGATGAACTCGGAAGAGCGAAAAGGTGGCGGCGCCAGGTTGGCTAAATGCCGTCACGTTCACGTTTTCGTTCGCTTCGGACATTGATTCCGTTATCCGCTTAAAAAAGGCTGTTTTTGAGCTTTCTTCGGACATGAGTTCCGCTATTTGTAATAAATCGCCTTCATTGCCTGCAAAAGAGAGGAATAACGGAACATATGTCCGTGAGCCGTGATCCACGAGCCATATTCACCTGAGATCCAAATCACCAACTCCCACCTGGAGCGTATCAGAGTGTAAACTAATTCTTAAAAAGCAACAACATCTTAGAAAACAGCCATTAAAAAAGAGCGACACTTTGCCGCTCTTTTTGATTTACTCTTCTTCGACTTTTTTCTTGTATTCGCGGAAAACAGGAATTTCTGATAAATTATCAGGAATTTTTCCTGTTTCTAATAAAATCAATTTAACAATATCTTTATTTCTAGCCATATGATACTTCTCACCATATGTATTTTCTTTTGTATACCTCTTTAAGTTTTGGTAATCTTCTTCTTGAATCGAAATCGGTTCTTTATCCCCGGATTCCTCTTGACTCTGAACAAAGCCAACATCAAACTCCACAATTTGTACTTTATCGTTTTTAACATTACGAGTCTGCTCTAATACTGCCTTTGCTCCTTCAGTTAAATCGGTCCAATCCATGATGACCTCTCCTTTTCTCAATAGTTCATTTTACGTGTCATTTCAACTGTTTATATTAACAGAGTGAGTGATCTATTTGCGTATTATACCATTCTTAAAGAAAAATTCACATCAAAAAACCAAGCCCCTTTTATCAAAGGAGCCTGGTTCATTTTTATTCACCCGATTGAAACCCTACGAGAACTGTTTTGTCACCAAGGTGTTCATAGGCCATCTGTTGAATTTGAATCACTTCTTCTTTCGAAAGCTCATCAGTTTTTACAAGAATGCGAACTTGTTGATCTTCAGTAATAACAAGCGCATCATCATATCCATCAGATTGGATCAAGCTTTCCAGCATTTCTTCTCTTTGAGCAAGTTTCTGCAATTCTTCCATGCTGTCCAATGCTTCACTTTGCACCTCTACAGATGCGTCTGCACTAGCGACCACACTAACATATTCTTCATTCATTCTTGCACGTGCGTCTTGGCGATTTAAACGAATCGTGTCAAATGTTTCACTGCTAGAAGCTCCAGGAATAAAACTTTCCACTTCTTCTCCATCTTCTAATTCAATTAACTCTTCTTCACCTTCAATTTCCATCAAAGAAACCTCAATATCATCTACACCTGCTTCAGTTGCTCCTTCTTTATTTTCTCCTTGAATGCCTTCTAGTTCACTTTCCATATCAACAAGTCCTGAGACATCTTCAGAGATTTCTTCATCCATTTCATCGTCAACAAGGGCTAAATGTTCTTCAGGTGACGCAGTTGGGGTTGTTAAATAATAAACTGAGAGAACAATAATTAAACTTAACATCGTTAATAACCAGACCGTTTGACGTTTCAACACCATTTATGATTCCTCCTCTATTTGTTGTTTCGGTAATACTGAGATTCGATGGGAAGGTACATCTAGTACACGTGAAACTGCCTCGACAACCCACATTTTCACTTGGGAGTTCTCAACACCATTTGCAACAACAAGAACTCCACGAATCTCTGGTTTTTCTGTCTTTACGATCAACGGTTTCTCACTTTCTCCATCACGGACAATGACAACCTCTTCTTCTATTGTTGAATCTTCAACGTTTCGTTCCCCTCCTTCATAATCGTTTTCTTCAGTGTTTTGTATTTTTTCGCTGACATTTTTTTGATAAACGTCACGCTCAGTTTCATTGACGTTTACCATCACAGTTACATCAGATAAGCCAACAACTTGCTCTAATGCATTAGTCAACTGTTTTTGATAATATTTTTCATAATCACCCATCGTCTCTGGCGCTACGTTTTCATTTTCTGATTTCCCAAAAACTTCAACGGCCTCATCCCCCTCTATATCTACCGAGAGATTTTCCTGGTTCGATTCATCATCATTTGAGCTAAGCAGCGGACCAGAAAACATTAAGAATGTTCCAATAACAAGAAGAATCACAATGTACTTCACCTTTAAACCTTGCCCCGTTTCATTTCGTAGCCAATCAAACCATGTTCGCTTTTCACTCACTGCTCTCCCCCTTTCCAACGACCGTTATGCGCTCTGAAGGTATTTGCCACACATCTTCTAATCGCTTTCGTATGAGATCTTTTTTGTCACCATCTTCACCTCGCCCCTTCGTTTCCGAGCCCTCCTCAGTAAACGATTGACTCGTATCAACTTTTACTGTTTCTACCTTCTCAATTTTTTGAATTTCGCCATCTTCATTTCCTGAATCTTCTCCTTCAGCCGAGGTGTCAGAAACGGTAACTTCGATCATTTCAATATTTCCTAATACATCATTCTCATCCTCTTCAATTAACGTTGGCGCCAAAACGATCGAAACATCAGTAACATGCTTATCCATCTCATCTAGTACCTCTTGATCATTGGCTTGTTTTTGGAGTTGGACAGCCATTTGTTCTGAAATATATGCAAGCTGATTCGATTCTATTTCACTTTTCTGTTCTTCCATTGACCAATCAGCTGAATTTTCTTCACCTACACCGGACCATTCATCTAATGAATCTAACCATTCATCAGCACTCATTTGAAAAACGTAAAACACCGGTTGCAGCATCACAACAAGAATAATGAGTCCAATGACTAACCTGACGTAACGTTGAAGCTGAGAATTAGGGAGAAGTAATTCAAGAATGGTCGCAAATAATACTAAAAATATTAATTGAGCAATCCATTCTGTTACAAATGACACCAAAAACCCCTCCCTTTTTCCCTCTCGTATCGTTAGAACTAACGAATCATTAATGATAAATTCCCTGATATAACAACCACTGTAATCACTAAGAAAAACATTAAACTTACTGTTGCGAGCGAAGCAAAAATAAATAACATTGACTTCCCTACTTCTGATAACACTTTTATAAGCGGACCATCTCCTAATGGTTGAATGATCGCAGAAGAAAAACTATATATAAAAGCGATCGCAAGTACCTTAATTGCCGGGAAAGCACAAATCAGTAATAAAAGAACAAGCCCTACAACACCGACTGTATTTTTCAACAATACAGATGCACCCATCACGGTGTCAGCGGCATCCGTAAACATTCGCCCAACAACAGGGACAAAGTTTCCTGTTACAAATTTTGCTGTTCTGACCGCAATCCCATCAGCTACAGCCGTCGCAGCACCTTGAACAGAGATAACACCTAGAAACATTGTTAAAAAAACAGCCAGTCCTCCTACAGCGATATTGCGGAGAAAAGATGATAATTTCGTCAATTTATAATGGTCACTCATCGTGCTAACAATACTTAGTAAAGCCGATAAAAAAAGCAAAGGCAACACGAAGTATTGAACGAACAACCCGCTCGTCTGTACGAGAAAAATGATCAACGGATGAAAAAGTGCAACGGACGTCACACCACCCAAAGTGGCCATAATAACGAGTAAAATTGGCATAAGCGCGATCATGAAATTAGTCATCGTATCGACCGTTTGCATCGTAAAGTCAATAGCGACATGGAAGCTATTTAAAACAAATGATAGTAAAATCAAGTAAGTAATCGCATATGCAACTTTACTAATCGTATGTTTTTCAAAGGCGTTTTGTAGATGCCTTAATATAAGGCTGAATATTGCCAACAATATGAGTGTCCCAAGTAGCTGGCCATGAACAATAATTTCGTGAAACGCAAAGCGAACAAATCCAAGCCCCCACTCTTTCGGGGAAAATTCTTGATCACCACGGACAAACTCCATGAAAGAACCTCTCTGAATTTCAGGAAAAAAACCCCCGTATTCATTTACGACCTCTTCCCAAAATTGTTCAACCTCTTCAAGACCAAGGTCTTCCAACTGTTCTTCTACCATTCCTTCTTCATCAAATGTGTCCGTTGCATCATCAACAGCTTGTACGTTTCCAGGAAATAAACAAACGATCATAGCGATACCAAGGACGAACAACAATGGTACGCGCATCCGTTTCCCTCCGCTCTTAATTCGGCAATAATCCAATCACAGTTTCAATAATTGCTGTAATAATCGGTATGGCCATAACCATAATGATGACCTTCCCACCAAGTTCAATCTTCGAAGCTATAGCTCCTTGCCCAGCATCTTTGGCAATTTGTGCACCAAATTCAGCGATATATGCAATGCCTATAATTTTTAAAATCGTCTCCATATACACCATATTGATTTGCGCACTTTCAGCTAATTCTTCTAACATGGCAACAATATTGGCGATTTGTTCAGCTAAAAATATAAAAATGATGACGCCGACAAAGACGGTGAGCAAAAATGCAAAACTCGGGTTATGTTCTTTGACAATGAGCGCTAAAAACGTCGCAACGAGACCAAGACCGACGATTTGTAATATTTCGATATGAACCACCTCCCTCAGTTTTGAAAGAGGAAGACGCTACGTATTGTTTGAAACAGGTCATCGACGACATTAACAACCATATACAAAACGATGACGAAGGCTAAAAGTGTAACCCAATGCGCGATCTCTTCCTTCCCCATTTGCTTCAATACTGTGTGGATCATGGCAACGACGATTCCTACCCCTGCGATTTGAAAAATTAAATTAACATCGTAATTCACGTACCCTTCCCCCTTTGCGAAGCTAAATCAGTATGATTGTCATTAACAAACCGCCCAAAAACCCGAGACTCTTATACATATTTTCACTGCGTTTTTGCTTTTCAGATGCTTCTAACTCTTGTCTATCTATATTTGATAACGTTAATTTCACTTGTTTTTGTTGTTGCTCTAAATCTTGCTGACCTAACGATGCACCAAATTGTAAAATGACATCTAAATCGGATTGTTGTAGACAAGAATGCGCCTTTAACGATGCCAATGACTTTGTCCAAGCTTGATAAGCTGAAGACTCTCCTTTTTGCAATGCATCTGAAAAGGTAGAAAAAAAGGTCGATACCGGAGAAGGGACCTGTTGCGATACACGATGACACGCTTCAGCAAGTGGGGTCATTGTATAGACCATCTCTGCTTCTAAAGAAGTGATCGCTTGTTTCATATCACGTAACTGCTTTGTCCTTTCCTTCAAATTCCTTGCCAAGGCAAAGCCGATACCCGTCGATGCACAAATAATAAAAATAGCACCCAGCAGTTTCATTTTGACACCGCCTGTGTAACATCTCTCGGTCGCCGAATTGCTGCAATGGTGCCTGGTTTTGAATGAGGTGCGAATTCCACAAAACGCTCAAACACATTCCCTTCCCATAGTGGCTCCAGTGCCGGCCTTCGTCTTACATCATGCCAATCGTCTCCATGCACAGACGCAATCACTCTTACGCCTGCATTCATCGCTTCTACGATGGCTTCAGTATCTTCTTTGCGACCGATTTCATCAACGACTAACACATCAGGGCTCATTGAGCGAATCATCATCATCATTCCTTCTGCTTTCGGACATGCATCAAGCACATCAACTCTAGGCCCGAAAGTATGTTGAGGAACACCTTTTAACGATCCTGCAATCTCTGAACGTTCATCAACAATACCGACCTTTTTAGCAGGGAGACGCTCAGAAGGGAATCCTTCACTGATGATTCTGGCGATATCACGTAGAAACGTCGTTTTCCCTGTTTTCGGAGCGCCGATCAGAAGCGTACTTTTCCATTTCCCAGCTTGTATTAACCGAGGCACATAACGATCGGCTACACCTAAAGTTTGTTTAGCAATTCGAATGTTAAAAGAGCTAACCGCTCGAATCCCCTTAACTCGGCCTTGGTCAGTGACAACTTTGCCCGCCAGACCAACGCGGTGACCGCCTTTAATCGTTATATAGCCACGTTTTAATTCTTCATCTAAAGTATAAAGAGAATAGTTACTTAACTGGTTTAAGATGTATTGCATCTCTTCATCACGAACACCTTGTTGACTTCCCTTTCCAGGCAAATACATCACCCGTCCGTTGACATCTAATTCTAGCGCTTGTGAATGGCGAATTCTTATTTCTTCGATTTTTTGAATCTCACGTTCATCAATGCTATTTATCCAATGAACGAGGCGTTTGGGTAAAACGTCAAAAACCTCTTTCACGCTATTCACCTCGACCTTCAATGTGTACATGCCTTTGTCTCCAAATGTATGCATGTACAACAGCAATATGCTTTTAATAATATGTCATTTACACTTCTATTATTTTCATGTCAGCTGTTTTGTACTAGCTTATGTCGCCCGTCCAATATTCAGAACGTCAAAACAAAAAAAACCTCACCATGAGCCAATTTGTTTGTGGCTATGATAAGGCCTTTAAATATTCACATCCCATATTTTCATGACTTGTTTTACGAAATTTGGCTTTTAACGACTGCGATAAGTTGCTCCTCATCATCCATCCATTCCTCAAAGGAGGATCGATCAACACAAAAGGAACTCTCATAAACCCCTTGTTTGTAAATATCGAGGCAATACATATTACCCCAATGATTTGTATACTCAATTTCATATCCTTCAGATAAAGATCTGAGATTACGGTCAGGAGACACCGTTATGCCATCATTTTGCTTAACATGTGTTTCTGCAAGTTGTTGAAGTTCCCCTTCATCCCACTCTTGAAATTGCAACCGGTCAGAACAAAATGCCCCAAAATCTTTACCATCTTTCATAACTTCAACACAAACAACATCATCAGAAAACTCATAATAACGAACTATAAGTTGATCACTTAACTGCAGTTGATTTCGTTTCAACCCATTACCTCCCCTCTTTACTCATTAATATATGCTCTTTGTACAATTAGGATACCCATCCATATTACGATTTAAAAGCTGAATTTTCCGAAAATTAAAGCATAAAAAAGACCAAGGCGCCTTTCGAGAACACTCGAAATTGCGACTTGGTCATGTTTTTACTATGCTCGGGACTGATATTCCCCTTTACGCGTATCAACAACGATGACTTCACCTTGGTTAATAAAGAATGGTACTTGCACCGTCAATCCTGTTTCAAGCGTTGCTGGTTTCGTACCTCCAGAAGCTGTGTCACCTTTAATACCTGGTTCTGTTTCCGTCACTTCTAGTTCCACAGTATTTGGCACTTCGACACCTAGTGTTTCTCCTCCATAAGTCATAATTTGCACTTCCATATTTTCTTTTAAATAGTTCAATTGTTCTTCAATTTGACTCGTTTGTAACTCGAGTTGTTCATACGTGTTCATATCCATAAACGTATGTGTTGCACCACTTGCGTATAAATACTGCATTTTATTGTTTTCAATATGTGCTTTTTCTACTTTTTCACCGGCACGAAACGTTTTTTCTTGAATCGCACCCGTACGTAAATTACGTAACTTTGAACGGACAAATGCTGCCCCTTTTCCTGGTTTAACATGTTGGAAATCGACAACTTGCCAAATACCATTATCTACTTCGATCGTAAGACCCGTTTTAAAATCGTTTACTGAAATCATGATTTTGTTCCTCCTCTTTTATTCACCTAAAATTAATAGTTCTTTTGTGGATTTTGATAACGAACGGTTTCCATTTTCTGCAATAACCGTATCATCCTCGATTCGTGTGCCACCAACCCCAGAGATATAAATTCCTGGTTCTACCGTCACAACCATACCGGGCTTCAATGTTACATTACTACGGTGAGACACACCTGGACCTTCATGAACTTCCATACCTAGTCCATGACCTGTAGAATGACCAAAATATTTTCCATAGCCTCGTTCAGTAATATAATCGCGAGCAATTTTATCAGCTTCTTTGCCGGTTAAACCTGCTTTTATTTGATTCATAGCAAGTTTTTGTGCTTCGTATACCGTATTATAAATGGCTTTCAATTCTTCTGATGGCTCGCCGACAGCAACAGTACGTGTAATGTCCGAGCAGTACCCTTTATAATAGGCACCGAAGTCAAGGGTAACAAGTTCCCCATGTTGAATCGTTTTTTCACTTGCAACTCCGTGCGGAAGTGCAGATCGATAGCCTGAGGCCACGATAATATCAAATGATGAAGAAACGGCTCCTTGTTTACGCATGAAAAACTCAATTTCATTCGCAACATCAATCTCTTTTACACCCGGCCTTATGAAGCTTTGAATATGATTAAATGTTTCATCAGCGATATCTACCGCTTCTTGCAACGTTTGGATTTCTTGCTCGTCTTTGACCATACGTAACTTTTCAACAAGCCCACTTACTGGTACGAGGTTTGTATTGACCTTTTCTCGGTATGTCTCGTATTGTGCATATGTAAGGTGATCTTTTTCAAAACCTACCTTCTTTAACCCCAATTGTTCAATTTGGTTTGCTACTTCATCGACAATTGGACCACTATGTTCAACAATCTCAAACCCTACAGCTTGCTCTTCTGCTTGATCGGTGTAGCGAAAATCAGTAATTAATTTTGCTTCATTTTCACTTATAAGTACAACACCTGCAGTACCTGTAAACTTTGATAAGTACCTCCGATTCGTAGAGCTTGCAACAAGAATCCCATCGATGCTCGCATCTTGAAACGTCTCCCGCAAAGCCTGTAATCTACTCACTGTCATTCCTCCTCAACAAATAATCAATGGCCATTTCGTAACCTAAAAAGCCGAAGCCTGACAATTGACCAACGCAAACCGGAGCAGTGACAGACGTCTGGCGAAATGATTCACGAGCGTGAACATTTGATAAATGGACTTCAACAGTCGGAATAGATAAACTCGCGATTGCATCACGTAATGCATAACTATAATGCGTAAAAGCGGCCGGGTTGATCACAATACCTTGGCAATCTTCCTCTGCTGTGTGCAAGAGATCAACCAACTCACCTTCATGGTTGGATTGTTCCATTCTTATTGATACACCACGTTTATTTCCGAATTTATCTAAACGCTTTTTCAAGTCTTCCAATGATTCACGCCCATAAACATCAGGTTCTCTCGTTCCTAATCGGTTCAAATTAGGACCATTAAGTATGAGGACCTTATCCATAAACTCCCCTCCCTAACGACAAAAGCATGGACCGCGATTTCAACACGCACGCATCCTTGTTGCACATTTTAACACACTGGTCTAGCTTTGAATAGACTGCTGGGCTCGTTCATCTTGCTGCTCCTGATATTCATAAGAGATCGAATACCCAATAAACAAACCATAAACAACGTAGATACAAGCACTTGTAATGATCGTATTAATGTCTAAGTTGAACAACGATTTTAAACCTGGGAACATCGGATTTAACAGTCCAAATACAATAATCCATAACCCCGCACCAAACAGTAAACCTGGCCATATACTATTAATTTTCACAAATAACAATCTGTATAAAAAGGCAACGCCAATAGAAATGAGTGAGATCACGAGAATACCGACAATTTGTCCAATCCACGTCTCTTTCCAAGGGCCAAGTGCCCACGGCATTAGCGCCATTGCTGGACCAACTCTTATAAAGTTAAGAATAAACGCAACGTAACCGACAATCCCCCAAATAAGACCTCCAAACATTCCTGTAATCGTGACATACACAGGAAATGACATCGATGGTACGCCTTCAGGAATTTGGTCTTGTTGTTGATTTTGTTGATTCTCCGAATTCTTATTTTGACTCATTGATATCACCTCAAAAAATAGCATGCCCAATAACAAATATTTTTTGCACATTTTATATCCAGGTGTAAAAAGGAAGAAATTCGGGAATAGTAAAACAGTAGTACTTATCACCTTGGAGATCTCCCTCCTTTTCGTGTACAATAAGGCTATCAAGTTTCCTTCATACCGTAAGGAGTGGTGATATTAATTAATTGAAGTAAAAAAAGCTAGCATTTTTGAATACCTTGATTCGAAACCGCCCTAGTTTTTTTACATAATGACGGTTTAATTTGAATTGAGACTTGGAGGTGGAACGATGTTTCGTCACTCTATACACCCTATGATCCTTATTATCTTTGCACTAGCCATAATTGGCTTGGGATACCGCCTGTTTACAGAGCCTGGTCGTTTCCTTTTATCTTTGTTAACGACGGTTGCTATTGCTGGTGTGATCATTTGGGTTTTCAAACGTTTTGTCATCCCCAAAATGTCTGGAGGCTACCAGACACAATATCAACCTGTAACTAGCCGCCCACCTCGATCACATTACGGAAAGAAAGCATCTAAAACAAACAAAGCTGCTTTTTGGAAAAAGGATAAAAAGAACCAACAAAAACGGACGACTCGCCCTCTTGTAAAAAAACAATCTGACGTTCAATTAAAAGTCATTGAAGGGAAAAAGAACAAGAAAAAGAACCGAGCCTTATTTTAAAAGCTTGGTTCTTTTCTATAACATAAGAAAGGAGCAGTGACGTTTTATGGACCTTAACAGTACTGTATTCACTGAATTTTATACGAATACGAGTGTAACGAACGTTATAACTTCACACTTCCCTCTTTTATTCACGATCGGTCTATTATATTGGAGTATAAATAGAACTGTTGGCTTTCATTTACTTCTTATTAGCAGTTTTTCTTTATCATTAAGCTTATTATTTCATCAGTACGTTCCGTTAATTTATACGAACAACACAACAGTTACATTTACACATCCTCATATACAACTTGTCACCGCTCTATTTGCGTATTTTATTCCTCTCATTCGAAATAAAAGGCAACTCTTGCTTACGCTTTCTCCTATTGTCTTGATCAGTTTTTTCTTTTTCTTTTTGGCTGAAACTCACGTTTATACAATTGCTGGAAGTGTTGTTATAGGTGGTTTTATCATTTACATGTTTTATCGAAGTTTCGATTGGATTGAAGGAATGCCAGAAAAAACGTTTATTTTTCTCACCCTACTCATCCCAAGTGCTCTCATAAGTCTCATTTATCCACTCACTTCAGCTATGATTTATCCTGGTATTCTGTTTGGGGCTAGTATTGGCTACTCTTTAGAAAGACTGAAAGTACGAAGTATTATTAATGGTGCTTCTTTAATCAACAGGTGTATTGCATTTTTCATAGGTAGTGCAGGGGTTATTGCTATTTATTTTGTTTTTCGTTTACCTTTCGTACAGCTACCATTTTTTTCATTCACCTTTGGAACCATTGTCACGCTTTGGATAACATTCATCGCACCTTACATGTTTTATGCATTGCATTTATATTCACGAGAAGGAAGTATTCGCCACATCACTTAAGGCCAGCGGCTTAAAAATTCGTTGGTCTTACGTTCACCTAATTTTATTAATTCTTGACGCTCTTTTGTATCTAATTGAAAATCTGTCACAGATACATCCTTCACCGGAATAAAGACGATACTTTCAGCTTCATGCTTAGCAATATATTGTCGGTCATGGGCGCTCTGCATTGTTTGTAAAATAGAAGGGACCATTTCTAATCCATTATCTATTTTCCTTTCCGGTAATGGTTCGTTACTTGCTGACAGTTGAAAACCGATGATCGGGCGCTTCTCCTTTTTATCTCTTTTGGAAAATAGCCAGATTGGAAAGTTACTCAACACAGCCCCGTCTACGATGACCGATTCATATTTCGAACCTCCTTTTAACCGTACCGGTTCGAACAAAAACGGCAAGCTACAACTCATGCGCACTGCTTTCGCAACAGAAAACTGATCTGCTGACTTTCCGTAACGTGGCAAATCGTCAGGGAGTATGAAAAATTCCCCATACGATAAATCTGAAGCCACCATCCGTAGACTTCCTTTCGGTAAGTCTGCGAACGTGCGAACCCCCTTTTTTTGTAATAAGTCCGTTAACCACGCTTCAAACTTATCTCCCCGATACAAACCTAAATAGCGATAAAGGGAAACCCACTTTAAAACACGGGGAGATAATGAAAAAAATTTCCTATGCTCAAGAATATCACTCGGTTCGAATGTTTCCATCGTACGTTCAAGCTCATCACTACGGTATCCTGCCATATACAGAGCTGCAGTAAGGGCACCGGCACTTGTACCTGCAACACGAGTTAAGTTGACACCTGCTTCTTCTAATGCTCTTAATGCTCCAATAAAAGCAAATGCTTTAACGCCACCACCAGCAAAGACACCATCAGCCTCCATTCACTCACCTCCTGATCTTTAAAGTTTATGAATGAAGGGAAGAAAACAGAATAAAGCACAAAATAAAAGTCAAGCCCTGCGTGAAGGTTTGAGTAAAAAATCCAAGATCTCAACCACTTTTCCTGCACGAAGGCCTGACTTTCAATATTCACTATAACATTATTCTTCAATTTCACTTTCTCTTTGTACTTGACGTAGTTTCTTTATTCTCTCTTCGTCTTCACGAAAGTATTGCACAAGGTCACCAATACGGTCTATCGCATCCCAACTTAAATGATGTTCGATACCTTCCACATCTTCGTAAATGTTTTCACCTGCGACACCGATAATATCCATAAAGTCTTCTAGTAAATCGTGACGATATACGAGACGTTTTCCGATCTTTTTCCCTTTTGGCGTCAATACGAGCCCACGATACTTTTCATAAACTAAGTATTGACTTTGGTCCAATTTCTGGACCATTTTTGTTACCGATGACGGATGGACTTCGAGTGCTTCGGCAATATCAGAAACTCGCGCGTATCCTTTTTCTTCTATTAACAAATATATCCGTTCTAAATAATCTTCCATACTCGGCGTCGGCATGGTGTTCCCTCCAATAAAATACTAAACGTATACGTATGTATCATCAATGTTTATTAAAATCATTATACAATAAAAGTAGGTTGGACACTAGGAGATGTAGCTGAAATCATCATTGTCATTATGAAAAGCCTGTCCAGTGGACAGGCTTTATATTTACAAGCCACACTTTAGTTGTGCATTACAGTTCGTACACGTGTTACAACCACCGATATCTTCGACTGTTCCTTGACGACAAACCGGACATGTATCTCCGATTTCTGAACCGATACTTACTGACGTTGAACGCAAATCTGTGATCGTATCGACAACAACGACATGGTTTCTCTCTTCTTCAGTTTCAGCTACCTCTTCACCAGAGCCTTGGTCTTCAGCTTTTAATGTTAAAACTTGTGAATCACGACTACCATCTACATAAACGGTACCGCCTTTTGCTCCACCTTTGTATAGTCGTTCATAAACATTTTTTACTTGGTCGACTGTATACCCCTTCGGAGCATTAACTGTTTTACTCAATGAGCTATCAACCCAACGCTGAATGACGCACTGAAGGTCAGCATGTGCCTCTGGTGACAAATCCATACTTGAAATGAACCATTCAGGTAAATTGTCACGATCTGCTTCTGGGTGTTCGTTTAAATACTCTTGTAAAATATCTGCATTCACTTCAATAAACTTCCCTAATCGTCCACTTCTAAAGTAAGAGAAAGAAAAATATGGTTCTAAGCCCGTACTTACACCTACCATCGTACCCGTACTTCCAGTAGGGGCAACTGTCAATAAGTGCGAATTTCGAATACCATATTTTAAAACACCTTCACGAATATCTTCAGGCATTTTATACATATACCCTGTTGAGGTGAACTTTTCACGAAGATGATTTGTTTCAGCCTCATTTTCACCCATTAAATACGGAAATGAACCTTTCTCTTTCGCTAATTCAATACTCGTACGATAAGCGGTTGTAGCAATCGTTTCAAAGATCTGGTCAACAAGCTCATTTCCTTCTTTAGAGCCATAAACCGTCTCGGTGTAAATCAATAGGTCATGTAACCCCATGACGCCAAGACCTACGCGCCGCTCTCCCTTTGCTTGTTTCGTATTTTCTTCCAAGAAATAAGGGGTTGCATCAATGACGTTATCTTGCATACGCACACCGGTTGCGACCGTTTGCTTTAACTTTTCAAAGTCTACCGTTTTCGTTTCTCGATCTGCCATCTCTGCTAAATTGACTGCTGCCAAGTTACAAACAGAATATGGTGCTAAAGGTTGCTCACCACATGGGTTTGTTGCAACAACTCTTTGACCGTACGCACTTGCATTTGTCATTTCATTTGCGTTATCGATAAAGAAGATTCCTGGTTCAGCTGAATAAGTTGCACAAATATTAATCAGATTCCATAACTCACGCGCTTTAACCGTACGATATGTCTTAATTGAAAAGCCCAGTGCTTCCCACTCACGAACATCGCCATACTCCTGCCATTCACGGTTATATGCTTCCATTTCGCTTTCGGAATAATTCTCCACATTAGGAAAACGAAGTTGATAGTCATCGTCATTTTCAACAGCTTCCATAAAGTCATTTGTTAAACATACAGAAATATTAGCGCCAGTTAAAAACTCAGGATTATTTACAGTATACGTGCCACCAATACGAAGTTTTTCTTTCGCATCGTTAATCACACTTTGATCGAATCCGCCCTTCCCTGGGATTGCTTCATAATTAACAATCGACTGATACATAGATTCTTCCAATTGGGTAAGCGGTGTAAATTTCAGCTTTTGTTTGACAAGTTTTTGAATATATTCATCGTCACTATTTTCCAATAGATAACGTAAAATACGCGGGTTTTGCATCTTAGAAATGATAAATTCTAAAATATCAGGATGCCAATCGGCGAGCATAATCATTTGCGCACCGCGCCTTGATCCACCTTGTTCAACAAGATGTGTCAATTTTGCGATGTCATCCAGCCATGATACCGACCCTGACGATTTTCCATTCACACCTCGCGCCAATGTGTTTCTCGGTCGTAAAGTAGAACCGTTCGTTCCAACGCCTCCTCCACGACTCATAATTTCCATCACTTGCTTACGATGTTCTGAAATCCCTTCTCTGGAATCTTGAACAAAAGGCATCACATAACAGTTGAAATACGTAACATCCGTTTCTGCACCAGCTCCGTAAAGAACACGACCTGCCGGAACGAAATTCATCGATACGAGTTCATGATAGAAAGATTGAAATGCTTGTTCTCGTTTTTGTGGTTCCACTTCCACAGAAGCCAAACCTGTCGCATTTCGTTTTGCAATTTGTTCATAATAAATTTCTAACGGCTTATCAATGGAATCAATTGTTCGAACAACAACCCCCGTTTCTTGTTCTGCCGGATTTTCAATTGCTGAACGAAATTCATCGTCGATGGCAATCTTAGCAAGGTCGTTTTCGAGGTCTAACGCTTTTATAAAACCATAACCACGTGCTGGAAACTTCGGATCTTCTTTTACTGTTAAGACCACAAAGTCTCCTTCCTTCAACGTTTTCTTCTCCGTGTCCTTAAATGTATATCGGTCAAGCATCACGAGTCGCGAAACGCCGTTCTTCGTTATGTGCATATCTGATGTTATCGAATGTACTTGCGGAAATTGTTCGATATCACGATTTAATTGTTCGACATTAATTTCTTTCGTAAATGTGCTCGTAGTCATGGCCTTCTCCCCTTTTCGACTTGTTACGAGATTGATAGTTTTTGCGATCTGCGATGTTTCTACCAATGTTTGTTAGTTTAGCTTAACATAGCCCGCTTCAATCATCAATATATAGTGTACCCTTTCGCGAGAATGATACCACATATTGATTCAGAGAACAGATTTTATAGATTTGTCAAAATCAAAATTTTACGTTAACTGACGAATTTAAGCCATAATTCACGAATTCGTTAGCTAAATGTCAATGAGCGACATTTTTTTCGTTTGTCATATAGCAATAAAAAAGAAAGATGACCAAGCCTTTCAAGACCTGTCGAAAAAGAATCCTACCACAAAAAACAGTTCGGAAAAAGACTTGACGAATGAAAGATCATCATCTCTTATTTACAAGTGATAGAAAAGATAGATTTTACGGCTTCAAAACGAAACTTCCCCAAAAAAAGACAAAAAAAGTACTACGACAATCATCGTAGTACCTTCAGTTACAAACGAAAATTCCACTCATCATTTGCATACTTTTCATTCATCAAACGGTCCACTTCTTGTTTCATTTCATCGGTTAATGTTAATGGCTCTAATTGAATATTTAGCGCGTCAGCAAAACCTTGTTTAAAGGCAATGCTAGCTTCAGCAATCGTCACAGGTTGCTCTCGCAATTCGTTGATCGCAACGGCCTTGTTTTTAAATTGGCGTTGCATCCGTTCGCGAATTCGGTCATTTCGATATTGAAACATATCAAACAGCTTATCCTCATCTAAATCGAGAATGATTGACCCGTGCTGAAGGATAACACCTTTTTGTCTCGTTTGTGCACTACCTGCTACTTTACGCCCTTCAACGACAAGCTCATACCAAGAAGGTGCGTCAAAACAGACAGCGGAACGAGGCTGTTTTAATGCATTACGTTCCTCTTCTGTACGCGGAATTGCAAATTCAGCCGATAGTCCTAATTTTCGAAAACCTTGTAAAAGCCCTTGAGAAATAACACGGTAAGCTTCCGTCACAGACTCAGGCATATCCGGGTAATCTTCTGTGACGATGACACTATATGTAAGTTCTTGATCGTGGAGGACCGCTCTTCCACCAGTCGCTCTTCGTACGAAACCGACTTGATGATTTCTGACAGCTTCCATATTTATATCTTTGTCCACCTTTTGGAAGTACCCGACCGAAAGCGTTGCAGGGTCCCATGTATAAAAACGAATCACTGGTGGAATTTTCCCACGACTATGCCAAGATAATAACACCTCATCAACTGCCATATTATACGCTGGACTTCCAGCACTCGTATCAAGAAAAGCCCAAGTTTCCATTGTCCACGTTCCTTTCTTTTTTTCAGATACAATGTCCATCATAGATGAAAATGAATGAAACGTCCAAATATCGGCTCGTTTCATCGTTAAAGTGGATTTTGGCTTGTCTGATATTCCATTTTCGTTTAATATGGACGTTGAGCAAACTTGAAAAGGAGTGGCCTAAAAATGGCTTGGTTATACGTTATACTTACGATAATTCTCATTATTTTCATCATTAGTCGACTCAAAAAACCGAGTGATGTAAAGTCTGTCACAACTGAAGAGTTCAAAGAAGGCTACCGCAAAGCACAACTTTTCGACATTCGTGAAGAAAAAGAATTTAATACTGGACACATCTTAGGTGCCCGCAACCTTCCCCTTTCACAAATGAGACACCGACTTACTGAAGTACGTCCAGATCAAGCTGTGTATTTGTATGACCAAAATGGTTCACGCATCGCACAGGCATCGAAATTATTAAAGAAAAAACGCGGTGTTGAAGAAATCGTTGCACTTAAAGGCGGATTTAAAAAATGGACTGGCAAAATTAAAAAATAAACGGAATGGTGAGCTTAAAAGTCCACCTCTCCGAAGTTGCATTTTAGCAACGTAAAAGATGACCTGCGCATATGTAGATGCTGCAGTATCGCCCACCTAAAAATAAATCTCGCCAAAAGGAGGAATGCCTACTTGGCATTCCTCCTTTCGTCTGTAAAATTATGACTTCTGATAGCGAAGAACTGGCTTTCTCGCAGCCGTTGTTTCATCAAGTCGCCCCAACACTGTTTCGTGTGGTGCCTCTTGAACGGTTTCTGGTTCTTCTTCTGCTTCTTTGGCAATTTGAATCATCGCATCAATAAATGCATCAAGGGTCTCTTTCGTCTCCGTTTCTGTTGGCTCAACCATCATACACTCGTCTACATTTAACGGGAAGTAAATTGTAGGCGGATGGTAACCAAAGTCCAACAACCTCTTTGCAATATCTAATGTACGAACACCTAATTTTTTCTGCTTCCTTCCTGACAAAACAAATTCATGTTTACAATGTTGTTCATAAGGTGCATCAAAATATGGAGCAAGCCTTCTCATCATATAATTTGCATTTAAAACTGCATTTTCTGATACTTTCCTCAACCCTTCAGCGCCCATTGTTCGAATATAAGTATAGGCTCGCACATTAATACCGAAGTTACCATAGTAAGGTTTTATACGACCTATTGAATCAGGACGTTCACTTTCGCGGTTAAACCGATAATAACCTTCTTCTTTTACAACCGTTGGAACAGGCAAGAATCGGGCTAGTTCTTCTTTAACACCAACTGGTCCCGAACCAGGACCACCACCTCCGTGCGGTGTTGTAAACGTTTTGTGTAAATTTAAATGAACAACGTCAAAACCCATGTCCCCTGGGCGGGTAATCCCTAAAATGGCATTAGAGTTTGCACCATCATAGTAAAGCTTACCTCCAGCTTCATGAACCACCTTTGCCATCTCAACGATTTCTTCTTCAAACAAACCAAGCGTATTTGGGTTTGTTAGCATAAGAGCTGCTGTATCATTTCCTACCACTTCTTTTAAATGATCAAGATCAACAAGTCCACGGTCATTAGACTTCACAGTTACTGCATCAAACCCTGCAACTGTCGCTGATGCAGGATTTGTACCATGAGCGGAGTCTGGAACAATGACTTTCGTTCTCTGGAAATCGCCATTCGCTTCATGAAATGCACGAATTAACATTAAACCCGTCCACTCGCCTTGGGCTCCAGCTGCCGATTGTAGTGTTACTTCATCCATTCCCGTAATTTCTGCTAAGGAGTTCTGTAATTCATACATAAGCTCCAATGCACCTTGGACCGTTGACACTGGTTGATACGGATGAATATGTGCAAAACCAGGCAGACGAGCAACATCTTCGTGTACTTTCGGATTGTATTTCATCGTACAAGAACCAAGTGGATAAAAACCACTGTCAACACCATGATTTCTATTTGAAAGGGAAGTATAATGTCTCATCAATTGCAATTCTGATACTTCTGGCAAATCAGGCGGCTCTTCTCGCACATAGTTAGTAGGAACCAACTCACCGATGGACTGTTCAGGTACATCCAAGTCAGGAAGGCTATAACTAACACGGCCAGGTTCACTTAACTCAAATATTAGTGCATGTTGTTTTTCACTCATACGATCTCCTCCAATCCGTCTACGAATCGATCGATTTCTTCTTTCGTTCTTAGTTCCGTAACAGCGATTAACATTTGATTCTCACGTTTTTGATCAATCGACCCTAGATCAAAGCCACCTAACATCCCACGCTTTAACAATTCCTCGTTCACTTCTGCAACAGTTTTTTTCACATCTACCACAAACTCATTAAAAAATGGTTGCTCATAAACTGTTGAAAATCCAGCCTCATTTAAGCGATTTTTCGCATAGTGCGCTTTTTGAATGTTTTGATTCGCCATATCTTGAACACCTTTTTTACCAAGTGCAGACATCGCAACAGAAGCAGCTAATGCATTCAAAGCTTGATTAGAACAAATATTTGACGTCGCTTTATCACGGCGAATATGCTGTTCGCGTGCTTGTAACGTCAACACGAACCCACGCTTTCCATTTTCGTCTTTTGTTTGTCCTACGAGGCGACCAGGGACTTTTCGCATGAACTTCTTTGCAACCGCAAAATAACCACAATGAGGCCCACCATACTGTGAAGGAATACCAAATGGTTGCACATCACCTACGACAACATCCGCACCAAAATGACCCGGTGGTTGGAGGACACCTAAACTTAATGGGTTGCTCGAGACAACAAATAACGATTTCTTTTCATGAACCACTTTTTCAACCGCCTCTAAATCTTCAAGGTGACCAAAGAAGTTCGGATGTTGGACAAGGACACAAGCTGTATCATCATCATACTTCTCTTTTAAATCGTTCAAGTCTGTCGTCCCATTTGCGATCGAGACCGTTTTCACCTCGACGTTCTGACCTTTTGCAACTGTCTTTAATACTTGTAATGCTTCGGGGTGAACAGATTCAGAGACGAGCACCGTATTTTTCTTCGTTTGCCCTACACTCATCATCGCCGCTTCAGCAAGTGCTGTCGACCCATCGTACATCGATGAATTAGCAACTTCCATTCCTGTGAGCTCGCAAATCATCGTCTGAAACTCAAAGATGGCTTGTAATTCACCTTGAGAAATTTCAGGTTGGTAAGGCGTGTAAGCCGTATAAAATTCAGAACGAGATATGACGTGATTGACGACACTTGGAATATAATGTTCATACACACCTGCACCAAGGAAAGAAACATAGTCATTTGTATCAATATTTCTTTTCGCTAACCCTTGTAAATGTTTGACGAGTTCCGGTTCAGACAACGAAGGTGGTAATTGCAAATCTTCTTTATAACGAACTCCAGCAGGTATATCAGCAAATAAATCCTCAACTTGTTCAACGCCAATTTCATCAAGCATTTTTTGTTGATCACGGTCGGTCGTAGGTAAATAACGATAATTCATTGATACAACTCCCTTCTCCTATCACTTTTTATAAAATGGTGTTTTGACAACTTTTGCCTTTAAGCGGCGTTTACGAACTTGCACTTCGACAACTGCATCTAACTCACTAACGTTTTTATCTACAATGGCCAATCCTACATTTTTATTAAGGGTTGGCGACTGGGTACCACTAGTGACAAAACCGATTTCTCGACCTTCTGCATAGACGCTATAGCCAGTTCGAGGGATCCCTTTGTCTACCATCTCTAATCCAACGAGCTTACGATCGGGACCATTTTGTTTTTGCCATTTTAGACGAGACTTCCCAATAAAGTCACTCTCTTTTTCTGTCTTAACGGCAAAACCAATCCCCGCTTCTACTGGTGTAATATCCTCCGATAGCTCTTGACCATAGAGAGCTAAGTTTGCTTCAAAACGTAATGTATCACGGGCGCCTAACCCACACGGCTGAATGCCTACGTCTTCACCAGCTTTTAAGATCTCCCTCCAGAGTGAAGAGGTGTCGTCCCATGAACAATAAATTTCAAACCCGTCTTCACCTGTATATCCCGTTCGAGAGACAAGTGCCGAAACCCCAGCTATATCTACCCCTTCTCGAAATTTAAAAAAGCGAATCTGGGTTAAATCAACTGTCGTCATCGTCTGCAAAACTTTTTCTGCATTTGGACCTTGAAGAGCTAATTGTCCATATTCAGGTGAGCGATCGACGATGTTTATGTCCGCACTAGCATGTGTTTTCAACCATTCATAGTCTTTATGTGTATTCGCAGCATTAACGACGAGGAAAAAATTGTCCTCACTTCGCTTATAAATGAGAAAGTCATCAACGGTTCCGCCATCTTCATAGCACATCGCGGTATACTGGCAACCACCAACTTTTAATTTCGAAACATCATTTGTAACGACTGTTTGTAAAAATTCTTCTGCACCAGTCCCTTGAACTTCAATTTCACCCATATGTGAAACATCAAAAAGACCAACATTTGTACGAACAGCATGATGCTCTTCTTTGATGCTTGAAAATTGAACGGGTAAATCCCAACCTCCGAAGTCAATCACCTTTGCATTTAAATTTTTGTACTCATCGAATAAAGGAGTCCTGTTTCCCGACACCAATAACACCTCCAACATATAATGGTATTTCATTTAGACCATTGAACATCTTTAGTTCCTCAACACCATGACTTTGGTCATATTTAAGTTAAATGAGAGCAAAATAAAAGACAGAGACGCCCTTATGATATAAAGTTCGTCTCTGTCCGTGCTACCTGAGAGTTTTTTCTTATCATGTTAATGATAAGTTTTTCCCCGTTGGTGGTTCACAATTGAAGTGAACGCTCTCCAGAGTTGCGTCAAGTAAGAGTCTGTTTGCCTGAGAGATTCGCACATAGCTTGCTCCTTCGGCGTCGGCTCATGTTTCTACCGAACTCTCCCCTTACTTTCATTCGCCAATATCAACTTGTCTATGTAACACCAAAAGCGATAGGCGCTCGTTTATCGGCGACTAGCGCTGGAGGGCCGACAAGTAGAAGCGCTTTCTGCTTCAATTGTCGGACCGAAGCGACCTCGAGCCGATAGCGCCTACAGCTAGACGACATCAAAAGCGATAGGCGCTCGATTATCGGCGACTAGTGCTGGTGGTAAATATGATAACGTTTTCGATACTAGCTAAAAAGAATAACGCGCGCATACCAACCGCTAACACAATCGAGCAACTATTTTCTTTAAAAATACACATTAAACAAATAATAGATGGACATAATATTAAAACGTCTTAAGTTAAGTTTATCGTATCATCAACTGATTTTCGTTGGCAACAAAATTGTCATATTTTTTTAATTATTTCTCTCACTTCGTTAACTACGAGAAAGATAGGAGGGGACCATGGATATTAATATAACGTTCGATACAAGCTGGAAAGATGAATGGTTGCAACGACTGAACCAACATGGGCCTTGGGCTGATTGGAATATATATAACCTAGGATGGCAATCAATCGAAGAGACGGCTGTCGAAAACTTTCATACATTATATGCACCGAAATATCTCGAACATTTACAACTCTACCCACATCAAATTGAAGCTGCCCGAACTGTTATTGAAAAAATGAATGGAAAAGCTATTCTTGCCGATGAAGTTGGTTTAGGAAAGACAATTGAAGCAGGTTTAATTTTAAAAGAATATATGATCCGTGGACTTGCCAAAAAAGTTCTCATCCTCACCCCCGCTTCCCTCGTCAGTCAATGGGTGAGTGAACTGAATCAAAAGTTTTTTATTCCCGCTGTCGAACAGCGCAAAGAATATGTTTGGGAGCAAGCTGATATCATCGTTGCTTCGATCGATACAGCAAAACGCCCACCACACTGCGATATTATTGAAGAACAAAATTATGACTTCATCATTGTTGATGAAGCACATAAACTTAAAAATCCAAAAACGAAAAACTATCAGTTTATCCAACAATTAAAGAAAACTTATTGCCTTTTACTTACAGCCACACCTGTCCAAAACCGACTGGACGAAGTATTTTATCTCGTTTCCCTCCTAAAACCTGGTTATTTAGGAGATGCAGAAACTTTCCAACAATCATATCAAACAGAAGAAGACCAGGAACACTTGCAAAAATTAATGAAACAAGTCATGGTCCGAAATCGACGACAAGATGCAAATATGGATTGGCCAAAACGGACCGTTCATACCGTTGATATTGAAATGAGCCAGGAGGAGCGTGACTTGTACGAGGAAGTTTCAAAATTAAAATCAAGTCAGACACCTATTCACCCATTTACTGTCTTGACATTGCAACGAGAAGTTTGTTCGAGCCGAGAAGCTGCTTATTTAACCATACAATCTATGATCAAAGAGGCTGAAGGCAATGAAGAACTTCAACAAACTTTGCAGCAAGTCATAGGAAAAATTGAACAAGTAAGTTTACACTCCAAAGCGCAAAAAGCGTTAGAACTGATTCAGCAACTTAATGACAAAGTGATCATTTTTACAGAGTACCGTGGAACGCAATTATTTCTACAATATTTTTTCCAACAAAACGGGATAAAGGCTGTTCCATTTCGAGGTGGGTTTAAACGTAGTAAGAAAGACTGGATGAAGCAATTGTTTAAAAATCAAGCCCAAGTTTTAATCGCCACTGAAGCCGGCGGAGAAGGGATTAACCTTCAGTTTTGTCACCATATGATTAATTACGACTTACCTTGGAACCCAATGAGAATTGAACAACGCATCGGTAGAATTCACCGACTAGGACAAGAAAATGATGTCACGATCTATAACTTCGCGATTCAAAATACAGTTGAAGATGATATTTTACAACTGCTCTATCACAAAATTGGGTTATTTGAAAACGTGATCGGGCGTTTAGATGACATATTAGAAAAAGCGGACAGTGACTTTGTCGAACAACATGTTAGCGATATATTATTACAATCGAAAACCGAGGGTGAAAAGCGCATTAAAATGGAAAACTTAACCGCATTCATCGAATCAAAAAAGGAGGAAAACGATGCATCAGGAGGACATTCACCAGTTTCTTAAAACCTTTTTCACTAGCAATGATTGTACAATCCTGTCTGACCAAGAAGGGGTTTTAGGGGTTCAACTTACCGTTGATATGGATAAGGTGCTGATGAACCGTCCCTTTTATTGGCATTATTTAGAGAAAATCGGCGGCATCCCCAACCCGATGCAGTTATGGCTTAAGACCGACCCCGAATCCGATTGCCAGGAACCTAAAGCCGAATCGATCCACTTCGGATCACCTCGATTACAACAAATTTTCCGTGCCTGTCGAGAGCAAGGTCGTTTTGCCAATATGTACGAAAAGTGTCAACCACAAGCAGCAGCGATCCCGCTTCACCCTTGGTTGGTGGTAAACTTAAAAGCCGCCTACCGAAGTCACGTCCATAAAGATGAGCGATATTCAATTGGCCTAAATTTAGCTAATGGAGAAATGATCGATAACTTTCATCAACTCCTTCGCAAACGCCCTCTTTCAGGTACAATTGCTGACTACTGTTTTACGGTTTCACCAATCATTAAACCTGAAAGTGGCTTTGAAAGAATAAGACATTGGGTAGAGGAAAATATCAAGTCGAAGGATCACTCATGGGCGGATGAAGCTTATCAATTATGGAAACAACACCTCGACCTTCTCCATACGTTTTACGAGAAAGATCAAAACGACTTAGATAATGAGAGGTATGAAAAAGAAAAACAAGCCTTAAAAGAGCAATTTGAACCTCGTATTCAAGTTGACGTCATTAATGGAGGACTCTTTTACTTAAAGCCTGGTTCATAAAACATTGTTGCTGCTTCTTCGAGTTTATCAAAAACAACAAAGTTTACGAAAAAAACGTACTCTACAGTAACCAAGCTTAAAAGCCCTGTAGAGTACGAATAAAATGAGTGAAGTAGCGTTGATGAAAAGTGATTCATTTACGATTTACGCGACTTTCGGTTTTTCCAGGATAACTCCAATGCAAACGGGAGTAAGCCAAACCATTGATACTTACGAGGAAGCTTCGCTTCGCGTTTGGCACGTTTTGTTTCCCTTCTCTCATCTACGGGTTGGTCAACGTACTGAACAACTTGTTCAGTAAGATATTTGACATAATCATTTGTTTTCAAACAAATCACCACTTTCTCATCAACTTTTACTTCTATTTTTGACACTTAGTTTATGAATTATTCCCCAATTGTTCAACAATGAAGTCACACGTTTCAGAAATCGACCGTCCTTCAGTATCTACAACAAGATCAGCTGCGTTTTCATAATACGCTTCTCGCATTTGAAAGCGCTCATGTAGCGTTGACTTGCCCGCACTTGTTAACGGACGAGTTGTATCATCTGCAACTCGCTCGTATAGTGTCGCAAATGAAGCTGACAGATAAATGACTTGTCCATGATGTTTCATTTCGTCAATGTTTTCTTGACGCTCAACAATCCCACCACCTGTAGAAATGATTGATGGCGAACAATCTGACAATTGTTGTAATGATTTCGTTTCTCGCAAACGAAAAGATGCTTCCCCTTCACGCTCAAAAATATCCGCTATCGATATACCTTCTCTTTCTTCTACGAACTGATCGACATCAACAAACGGAAGATTGAACTTTTGCGCAAGTTGCTTGCCGATTGTTGTTTTCCCCGCTCCCATAAAACCAATCAAATAAATATGTTTTCTTAACACGACCTATCTTCCCCCTTCTATCCAATGGGTAATCGTTTGATTATTCGCATCGTAGCGAAACTCTATCCGACGTAATGGCCCCTCATTTAATCTAGATGTTAACATCACAGCATATTGTTCGTCGTCATCAGGCGTGACCACAACCTCGACCTCTCCATTCGGGTATGACATCGTTTCGTTTAAGCTATCATGTTCTCCTTTACTTATCAATACTATAATATGCTTCTTTGCAGCCATAGCCATTTGATCTGCCGCCAACCAATCACTATGCATCGTGGCAAATGTTCTTTCTTGTTCATAAAGAGCGACCTGTTGTAACAAACCTGATACTACAAGTAACATAACAACAAGTGTTACAGGAAGGATGAATCCCCCTTCTCGTTTCATTGACTCCCTCCTTTACTGGCCACATGTCTGAACCGTCTGGAAAACGTTTCTCCTGTCTCAAAAGTCACCGTCATGTCTATTCCGTCCGAAACTTCTCGAACTTGAAATGATTGAACACCTAATAGCACCATCTCCTGTCCCGCTCCACCAACTTGACGTCGAATCCGATCTTTAAATAAATGGAAGGAGATTTGTCGGCCTCGTTTATCCTCAATAAAAAGTTCATTTTGTGTACTTGAAGTTGAATGCTCAACACTAAATCGTAGGTCAACATGAATTTCTTGAAAAAATAATGCTGCATTCTCTCTTGCGTCTGCTTGTTTTGGTATTGCCGTTAAGGAATTAAAAAAGAGTGGGATTAGTGATGTAATGATGAGGAATATGCTCATTGTTACGAGCATTTCAACGAGGGTAACGCCTTCTTGTCTACCTTGGGGAGTATGCAGCTTGACACGACTCATACATGCGTCCATTTCTTCCCTCCCAACTAATACAAATTTCCGCCGTTTGTCCACCCGTTTGTTTATATTGCCATGTATAAACTGTGCCACGGTTATCGGTGGTCGTTCCTTCTTCTGGCAAGTACTCACCTGCAAGTTGATCTTGGACGAGCCGATAATTCAATTCGTCAGCAAACATTTTTTGATCAATGGCAACACGTTCGTTATATATTTGGAAAAACCATGGAAAAAAAGTTGAAGCAAAAAGAAGCAAAATACTAAGTGAAGTAAGAACTTCTATTAAAGTAAACCCGTCACGTTTTTTCAATATAAAAACGCCCTTTCCCCAACAATACTGTTAGCGTATACTCATGTTCTTCATCAGCAAAAACAAGACGTCCAATACGAGCAACACCTCCATTTGCTAAAAACGACATCGGTTCATTGTAAAATGTACCTCTGACCATTTGAAGATGATCTGGTAGTTCCGCTCTTTTTATGACAGTTGTTCTTTGACGTATACGATAACTGTTTTGATCGGGCTCAAAGAGAATGTCTGTGCGAAACCCTCCTATCATCGCTCTCATTTGCGCATAGCGAATATCCGTTTCCAATTGTTCAAAGAAGTGCTCAGTCTCTTTTTTATATGCAGCTTGGTGAAAAGTCACATTTGTAACAAGTACCATCGCAGATAGCAAACTTAAGACGACAAGCATTTCCAAGAAAGTATACCCTAGATTATTATTCATCCTCTTCATCTTTTTTCACAACTTGACCATCTACAATTGTTAATTCCCCACCACTTGGGCACTCAATTTGATCAACATAGCCTTCTTTTTTTAACACCTCTAAACTTTCTGGCGTTTCTCTATTTTCTATTTCATAAGCCGCGATCTGAGCTTGTAACAAATCGATTGTTGCTTCAGTACTTTTGTCGGTCGCTACTTCATTGTTTTTAGCCATATTCGGCACTGCAATTAACAATAAAACGGAAATAATCATAAGCACAATGAGCATTTCAATTAATGTAAACCCTTGTTCACTCTTTCGCAAATAATCCTTCATACTAAAACCCTCCATTTTTTTGTAATAGAGCTTTATGAACAAATGACATTTTCTCGTGAAAGTGTTTTATTTCCGACGACATATCTGAAAATTTATAACTTTTCAAATTAACAACCTTCATGTATAATAAACTTACTAAAAAACAAAGTCAGGAAAACGGATTCAATATGTTTTACATTCTCATGTAACAGGAGGATTACTTGTGACCAATAAATCGTTATATGATCACTTAAACAACTATTTCCAAGATCAATTGGGAAGACAGCTTACCGATAAAGAACGTAAACTTCTATTATGGATTCAAGAAAAAGAGCGTCACGAGAGTGCCTAACTTTTTTGTTTATGCCTCTTTCAAGTTATTATTAAATCATCCTCTCCATTTTTTACGTTACCCTCACGTGTATCATCATTGATAATTTGTCACCAAATGACTTTTATCCTCTTAATCCACAGCACCTCCTCTGCTCTCAATATCGTTCAGCTTTTCACAACTTCTCTACTCAAGTTTCTTACTTATCCCCCTACCATCATTTGATACATCGGAAGTAAAATAGATAGAAACAAAACTAGGATAAACACACCAACGACAAAATACAATGAAAATTGAAATTGGTGGATCCGCTTTTGCATGAACTCAAGCAAATTTTTATATAAATATTGTTGATAGTGGTATAAATCTCTACCTAGAGTATTTCTACCTTGGCTATGTTGAATAACGGAGGCGAGCTCTATTGAATAAAAACCGGTACTTTTTAACGATGAATCTAATGAGATACCGTTGCGTAACTCTTCAGAAATCCGTTGACATTCATGTTGAAAAAATAAAGACAGAGAGTTCTCACCACAAAAATGCAAACTATTTTTCAAAGACATTCCACTCTCAAGTAATGGGCTTAAGTGCATACAAAACCCTAAACTAACGAGCTTCATTATATATTGTCTGATATGAGGTAGCTTGACCAACCGACAGATAATTTCGGCAGATGATCGATTTGTCTTGTACCACTTAAAAATGATTAACAAAGCGATGACAACGATTGGAATGAACACGGCCAAATTAGTCATTACATTCATTAATATTAAAAAAAGTTCCGTCATCAACGGTAATTCTTGATCTAATTGTTCAAAATAAGTTTGAAACTGGGGAATGGTGTAAAAGTACATAACATACATCATGAAGAAGATGAAAAGAAGTAAAAATATTGGGTAACGAAAGTGGCGTTTCATTTGGGTGATTAAATCATTTTTACGTTTGAGGATATCAGCTGCTAAAAAAAGACCTTCTGACAACCGACCATTTTTTTCGTACAATATGACACTCATTAACGCTTCTCGGGAATAGCCAATTTTCAATAACCCATCAATAAACGGCTCGCCTTCCAATAAATCATCGTATAGTGCCCATATCTTAGAACGTAACGGCTCCTCTTCGTACTGAGCCATGAACTTTAGTGCATCTTGTAATGAAAAACCATCATCTAAAAGTTGTGCTAGGCGGTTCAGCAACACTGCTTGTCTTTGCGGGGACCATGATTTTTTCCGCAAACTCATTCCTCCCTTGATAAGTAAAATCCCTATTCAATTCTGATTGGTCAATAAAACCTAGTGCTACACCTTTTAAAATAGAATGGAATACAGACGGGAGTTTCATTTCATTTCGTTGGTAGTCTGACGATAAGATCTTTTGAATATGGGTGTGGTTTAATGTGGCAAACACAGCTGATCGTTGAGGTATGCATAAAGACGTACAAGCTGATAAACAATATGGACAGCGACGCTTCACTAATCGTTGTGTCGTGATACTTTGTAAACATTGCGATAAATCTCGATTAGGAATACCAAACTCAATCATCCGTAACAAAGCACTGTATGGATCTGGGGCGTGTAACGATGCGAAGACAACGTGCCCTGTTAACGCTGCTCGAATAACTAATGAAGCCGTCTCTTGGTCACGAATTTCTCCGATCACAATGACATCTGGGTCATGTCGTAAAACATCTTTAAGTAAATGTCCATAAGACAACCCTGCATCTTCATTGACTTCTAATTGAAGAATATGATCATGCTTTTTCTCTACAGGGTCTTCAAGACTAACAATTTGCTCCTTTTGTAATTCTAAGCGCTCATTTAATAACGAGTAAAGTGTCGTCGTTTTCCCTGTTCCAGTTGGACCTGTTAATAAACATAATCCTGAGCGTAAATGCGTCCAACTTTTTAATTGATCTACATCCTTGGGAAATAAGCAAAGGTCAGATACTGATATCAGGGATTTTAATGAGTGGAGGCGAATAACTAATGATTCCCCTTGGACAGTGGGGACAGTAGAAAGTCTGAGGGAAAGGCGCCGATGTTCAACTTGCAATTCAAGGCTTCCATTTTGTGGCTTTCGACGATTTCCAATATCCATCCCAGAAGTAAACTTGAAATGGCTAATAAGGCGTTCTGCTTGTGAAGATGATAACTTTTTTTGGTGCGACAACGAACCAGCAATACGATAACGAACATCTGTCCTCTTTTCATTTGGGACGAGATGAACGTCACTTGCCTGTGACCGTACTGCTGATGCGATGAGAAGAAAACATTCTTGTTCAACGTTCATAAGCAACAGTCCTTTCCATATTAAGTTCCATATTACATTTCGACAACGTTAAAAAAAATCCTTTTTTTAACGTATAATTACGTCGAAAAAAAAACAAAATAAAAATGTTCGCTCATAAGACATATATTATTGGGATATAGCCAAGTGGTAAGGCAACGGATTTTGATTCCGTGACCCGCAGGTTCGAATCCTGCTATCCCAGCCATTCCTTCTCCATTGGGATATAGCCAAGCGGTAAGGCAACGGATTTTGATTCCGTGACCCGCAGGTTCGAATCCTGCTATCCCAGCCATTCCTTCTCCATTGGGATA
>NZ_JACHHB010000004.1:231806-250817 GCF_014202575.1 Texcoconibacillus texcoconensis
ATATAGCCAAGCGGTAAGGCAGCGGATTTTGATTCCGTGATGCGCAGGTTCGAATCCTGCTATCCCAGCCATTCCTTCTCCATTGGGATATAGCCAAGCGGTAAGGCAACGGATTTTGATTCCGTGACCCGCAGGTTCGAATCCTGCTATCCCAGCCATTAAATATCTGCAAAGGTCAAACAAGTAAGGTAAATATTTTAACTGTCTGACCTTTGATTTTTGTTTTTATTCACGATTATTTAACTCAATTCCACTTTCTTGCTGTTCTCGAGTCTCTTCAATATCAGAGATCACTTGCTCAGCTAATTTTTTACCTGCTTCTTTTTCATCTTCGTACATTTTTACAGGATCTTCCTTTTCTTCATAGCTTACAGTAGAAAAGTTTTCACTAAATTCATTCGCTTTTTTCAATTGACCTTTAGCGACTTGTGACCACTTATCTGATGTTTCTTTAACAATCTCTGAATATTCACTTCCTTTTTCTTTTGCTAAATCTGTTAGTTCAACTGTCTTATCCTTTGCAATAGTAGCTCGTTCATTAATGTCTTGCCGTAACTCCTTGCCTGGTTTTGGTGCTAAGAGCATAGCGGAAGTCGCACCAATCACACCCCCAATAAGTGTACCGACAACAAAATCCTTTGTATCAATTTTTCCCATTTTTGTCCTCCTCTAATAACAAATATTTAACGTAATACAATATCTATTTCCTTTTTTCTTGCTCGTCAAAACCTGTTTTTTACATTAATTGTTGTCAACAAATATGACAAAGCTGACACATAATTGTTCTATTTACACTGTTAAGTGTGTTTTTAAATTGAAAACACATTTATTTATTTAAATGACTATATTATAATGATGGAAGATTTCACATATGGAGTGATAGCAAATGGAACAACAAACCTTAAAATTAACGAGCGTTCTTTCTGATCCTACGAGATATTCAATATACCAATACGTATCTAGACAGCACCGCGATGTAACTGTACAGGAAATCGCAGACTCTTTTAACATCCACGCCAATGTCGCTCGTTTACACTTAACTAAACTAGAAGATGTTGAAATGCTTGTATCAGAAACAAAAAAGACAGGTAAAGGCGGACGCCCTAGCCGTTATTACCGTATTTCCGATGAAGTTGTAAGCCTTCAGTTTCCTTATCGTGATTACCAACGTCTATCTGAAATTGCGATTAATTCTCTCGCTTCACTCGGAAAAGAAGGAAGGCACGCTCTTATTGAAACGGGTCGAACATTCGGTTATGAATCAGCGAAATCCTTTGTTGATTCTTTAGATGAAGATGTATCAGACATGAGTGCCAAAGAAAAAGTTACGTTTATTGAGAAGATTTCTTTAAATCAAGGATTAAATCCAGAGATGCATTATGACGAAGAAAGAAACGAAATCGTATTTCGTATTTTTAATTGTACTTTCAGTGAATTAGCAAAAAGCCAACCTGGCATTTGTCAAATGCACCACGCTCTTGTTGAGGGGATTTTTGAATATTTCTTTAAAGATATTAAGTTACAAGAAGAATCCTCAATGTTTCAAGAGAACGAAATGGCATGCACGTACACAACTGTCGTATTAGGAAATGAAGCGACATCATAAATTCATAAATTGCTTAGTACTCCTGCGTTTACAAACCCACTTATCAGGTATATAATAAAGTGAAGCAAAATGTTTCACACGACTTGGGGGTCTGTGTAACGTTACATATGAAGGAGGGAAACGCGATGGATCGGATGTTCCGGGTAATTAGTTTCTGGACCGGGATATTTGCAATTTTGTTTCTGGTTGGGGATATGTATGAAATGGCCATTCTCTTTTTTGGCCAAACAGGCGCTTTCCTTGCATTAAGCTACTTGAAATTATCAGAACGTGCTTACATCTATATTTTTGGCGCCTATTTAACATTATTTTTCGTTGGTTTTACTTACTACTCGACGTTCATCATGGAAATCGGCGGACATTAAAAACATTTGAAAGAAGAGGAGTTGATAACATCAATCAACTCCTCTTCTTTCATTTTATATAGGGACTTTTACAGAAGTATTGATATGAATCACATTCACTTAAACCGCGTTCGTGTACATAAACAGAAAATGAGCCACTGATTCCTGTTGGATGAACTAATTGTTGGATGGCACGGTTTTTTTTATGCGTTTTAGAGAAAGGATTTGGATCTGTTGTTTCTTGAGCAAACTGCAATAATCCCGCTTCAATTAAAAAACGATCCTGTCGTTCTGCGATCATTCGTTTTAATCCAAATTCCTTCATAATCTTGTCATATGTATCCCAGTGAACGTGGCTTGTTAAATCCATTTCACCTGGAAACTTTAACGGGTTTTTGACCATGCGATGGTTTGAGTAGCCCCGTAACGATCCATCTCTTAATTGCGGATCACGCCAATCGTCATTTGTATAACCGTAGTCAACTGTTACAATCATCCCGTTTTTTAACCACTCACTGACCTCACGTTGCCAATCTTTCATCGCTAACGGTATTTCAATTCGTTGACCATCGTCTAGTGTTGGACCGTATTGCTCAATCCAAGATTGAATATCTTGATCCTCACACCTTTGACGTTCTTCAATCAGTTCCCCTTCTTCTGACAACGCGACAAAGATTTCATATAATTCACTGTTTTCTACCTCCACCACTCGTACAGGGAGGGCATCCAACAATTCATTTGAGAAGATGACACCTTGAAAATCCGGTACATCACCTTTTACTTCTTCTAATGACGAATGAAGTGTCACAACCTGCTGATGCTCATCTAATGCTTCCTCCTGCAAAGATCGATGGAAAGGACTCGTTTCAACGAGACGATAATCCAACAATTGATACGTAGAAGGAAATGTTTGTTTCCACTCATCAAGAACAGATTTTGCAAACTTGCCATCTCCCCCTCCACATTCACAAATCATTAAAGGTAAACGTTCTTTCGTTAAAACATCGTGAAAAAAGTGAGCGAATGTCTTAGCGAAAACGGGGTGAACATGATTACTTGTATAGTAATCTCCTTCTTTTCCTAGTTTCTTATTTTTTTTCATGTAATAACCTTCAACCTCATCATAAAGGACATGTTCCATATAAGATGCAATATCTAATATTCCAGCTTGTTCAATGCGCTCTATTAAACGTTTCATTTTTCAACTCCTTCACTTTTCATCAAAGGATTTAACACTGTTGACACGTTGTTTAGTTATGTATATAATAAAATTGTCAGTAGAACAATGATCTTCGGGAGTTCCCCCTCCCCCTCAAAGTTCATTTGTTACTAGATTAACTCCCCAACAGTGGCCTTCTCTACCCTGGAAGGCCACCTTTTTATTGTTTTTTTCCTCTAAATCAAATCCCAAAATACATAGCAATCAAAGTTAATAAAACATGGCGTTTATCCAAAACCATTTAGGAATGGATTGGAAGTCATCTCTTCTCCAACTGTCGTTTCCGGACCGTGCCCATTCGCAATGATTGTCGTATCTGGCATTGTAAGTAACCGTTGATGAATGGTTTTCATCAATGTGTCGTGATCTCCTCCTGGCAAATCAGTCCGTCCAATGCCTCCTCGAAATAATACGTCTCCTGAAAAAACGACGTTTTCCTCTGGCACATAATAAGAGACACTTCCCGGGGAATGACCAGGGGTATGAAAAACTTCAAACGTAAAAGATCCCACAGTAAGAGAACCTTCCTCTTTAATCAATTGATCAGCTGGTCGACACTTTACAGGCTCAATCCCCATAAATAGGCCTGATCCATTTTTTGAATCATCCCCTAACCAAGCGGCTTCCAACTCATGTAAATAAACAGGGGCACGGAAAGCATCTCTCACTTCTTCTAAAGCCCCTATGTGATCGAAGTGCGCATGGGTTAATAAAATCCCTTCTACATCAATCCCTCGGTCATTAATATGTTTTATTAAACGATCTCCTTCTCCACCCGGATCAATCACAACACCTTTACCTTGATCATTGACACAAATAAAACTATTCGTTTGTAAAGCTCCAAGTGGTTGGCGCTCCCATTTCATATACATTCCCTCCTATCTACTCACTATTTTACAAGCATAAGCAAAAATGGACAAACAATCTTTGCACTGTTAAAAAGTTAGATTCTTGATTTGAAGGACTCGACAAACGCAAAAAAAAGACGTAAAATAAAATCGAGTAAATACTTACCGTGCGTAAAACGATACTTCTTACGCGTTTACAACTAAAATATGATTGACAATACGTTTAACGGGTAAGTGAATGAAAACGCTACATAAGTAAGGAGGGGAGTCTAATGGTTTTAGCGATTATCTTTTTATTCGTTGCAATTTTAAGCGCTGTGGGCATCTTTTCTGAATGGAAACGAAAGAACCTTTTTGGCGTCGGTTTCTCATTACTTTCTGCTGGTGTATTTGGCTGGTTCTCGGTCATGACACTGTACTCAATTATTACAACTGGAACTGGCGGTGCAATGTAACGAAGCGATCAATAATCACCCTGCCACACAAAAGAGGCTTCCTCTTCAGTCGTGTAAAACGTACTCACTCCTTCTATAGAGTGTACACGATCAAAGGGAAGCCTCTTTTTTCTATTTAACGACTCAACTTTTCTTCCACACGCACGACTTTTTCCTGCATTGACTTTTGTTGATCTCTTCGGTCATCAATACGAATCGTCGTTGCAACCCGGTATGCTCCTTCTTCAAAAGGGGTCTCATGTAATCTCTTCACTACCTCTAAAAGTGTCTCCAATTCCCCTTCAATGATCGTGTTCATCGGCGTTAATTGATAATTCACAACATCTTCATAACCTTTTAACACTTCATGAATACGAGCAACATAACCACTTACACTCGGTGACTCAGTACCAATTGGAATAATACTTACATCGATAATCGCCATTTTGCTACCTCCTCGATTCAATCAACCTCTATTATTTTTGTTCAATAGACTCAAAGCGTTCCACGACCCAATGATCGATATTGTTTATACTTGATGAATCTTCTAGAAGCTCACCTTTTGAAACAGAATGATGATTCCATGTATGCCAATAAGTTAACTGAACATGATCTGGTGACTGATCAGCATGTTCAACAACAAGTTGCCACTCTCCTTGACTTCCTAGTGTTTCGTGTTGAGATTGTTCATTCTGAAAGGAAACGACATACCCCCCTGCCTCATAAGCAATATCTGATGTTTCGTATAAAACTTCATCGCTATGAGTAAGTTGCAAAGATACATCTGCAATTGCACCCGACTCTAAGAGATTTTCAGCTTCATCATAAAACTGAATGATCATAAAATCATCACCTGCTACACCATCTTCTGGTAGGCGATCCCATTGCCAACGAACATTTACCGTCGTCTCGTTGCCATCATTATTTCCTGTCACGTCAAACTCTGTGTGGTCCTGGAGCTGTTCGTTTGTTACCTCATCTAATTGTTGAATCGACATGTAACCAAATACAAATAATCCAATCATGACAATGAGTGGTAATAAAAGTACAATTCTATTTGCAGCCATGTTTTCACCTACGATTCTTGAGTTTCTTTTCTTTTCACTAACTGCCAGCGATCATTAAAATAAAAACGATAGAAAATAACTGTAATAAACATCGCACTAAGCGATACAGATGTAAAAATACTTAAAGAAATGACAATTTGATATCGGATCGCCTCTACAGGAGGAACACCCCCTAAAATTAACCCTGTCATCATTCCCGGGAGTTGTACAAGTCCGATTGTTTTCAGTCCGTCTACATTTGGGATCATCGCTGCCTTTACGATTTTACGTATAAGTAACTGTGAAGCTTGCTTTGGACTCGCTCCCAAAGATAGTGCTGCAATGATTCGGTCTTTGCCTTCGTTAAATTCATGTTTCATTCGCTCTAACGCCAAACCTATTGCTACCATGCTATTTCCTATGACCATTCCACTCATTGGAATCACCTGATCTGGTGCAAATTCGATCATATCAAATCCTAGCCACATTGCAAGCACTAAAAGTTCTACACCTGCAATCACGACGAAAATAATTGAGCGAACATATGGAAAACCACTTCCTTTTTTACTTGCATGGAACGTAGCGACGGTGACCATCACCATCAGCATAATTGATATACCAATTACAGGTGGCAAAGAGAATAAATAAGTTAACAAATAACCGATCAGTACGAGCTGAACGACTCCACGTAATGAAGACCAAGCAATTGAACGACTTAAACCTAAGGCATATATGTAAGACAATGAAATAGGGATAAGAACAAAAAATATTAAAAGAAACATCGAGGCATTTGAAATTTCTGGAGCCATTTCCTCACTCCTTTAAAAATTGTTTTAAACGTGTTGTTTCCGGGTGAGTGAGGATCTCTTTTGTTTCTCCTTGCTCTACAATCTTCCCTTCACTCATAAAAACTGTATGACTCCCCATTCGCTTCGCTTGCGAAATATCGTGTGTAACCATGAACATCCCTTCAACTTTTTTACTTTCTATGAGTTCGTACAGTCGTTGCTCAATACATTCAACGTTTCGTACATCTAAAGCACTTGTCACCTCGTCTAATAATAAAATCCTCGGCTTATTTGCTAACGCCCTAGCAAAAGCAACTCTTTGTTTTTCTCCGCCGGATAATTCATCAACATATTTTTGAAGGTAAGTTTGCGGAAGGCTTACTTGATCTAAAAGGTCTCTCCCCATTGCACTTCCCCACGCTCCCGTTAATGAAGGGCCATATTTTAGATTATCCTCTACAGTTCCTTCAAATAAAGCAGCAGTTTGTTGTACTAAACCAATCATTCTCCGAAGTTTTCCTAATTCAATGTTTGTAATCGGTTCTCCTTTATATAAAATCTCCCCTTCCAAAGGGTCTTCAAGGCGGTTTAACAACATTAATAAACTGCTTTTCCCCCCTCCAGAAGGACCTATGAGGTTGACAATCGTACCTTCTTCAATCGACAAATGAATATTCGTTAAGCGCTCGCTAGACACTGCTTGTACATCGATTAAATCTACCATATCTTATAACCCCCTCTCTATCTATGATAAATGATAAACTAGAAGTATATCACGTACGTATTTTCATTCAAATATTCAAAGATATTTCACGGTTTAGACAGCACTTTTCATGCAAAAAAGCAGGCTCCTCACCTACCGTTGATGAAGATACCTGCTTTTATCATTCATATATTTGCTATACTCGCTGACTCGCTAACCATGCGCCTCCAACAATGCCTGCATCGTTTCCTAATGTGGCTATACGAATGTTTGTATCTTCGCCGACTTTAGGAATTGCATACGCTTGAAAGTGTGTACGAATTCGGTCAATGATAAATTCGCCTGCTTTCGAGACACCGCCACCAATAACAATTGTATTTGGATTCATTGCATTAGCTAAATTCGCTAAAGCAAAGCCAAGGTGATACATTGCATATTCAACAATTTCATCAGCAGCCTCATCCCCTGCTTTTGCTGCATCAAGAACATCTTTGGCGGTTAAATCTCCTTCTTTTTCATATGTAGAAGACAACATCCCGGTCTTGCCTGATTCTACAGCTTCTAAACCGAGACGACGAATTCCTGTTGCAGATGAAATTGTTTCTAGACAACCAGTTTTACCACAATTACATGGTGCACCACCTTCTGTTACAGCCGTAATATGACCAATTTCTCCTCCAAAACCTGATTCACCATGAATAATGCGTCGATCACTAATTAAACCTCCACCAACTCCTGTTCCTAATGTCACAAACAGAACGTTTTCGGCACCATCGCCCGCTCCAAGCCACCTTTCTCCTAAAGCAGCAATATTCGCATCATTATCAACAGCTACAGGGACCTCAAGCGCTGCTTCTAAGCGTTCAGTGAGAGGGAAGTCCTTCCACCCTACATTCACTGCCTCAATGATTCTGCCTGTTTCCACTTCAATAAACCCTGGTGCACCGAGGCCAACACCTATAAGATCATGTCTAGTAGCGTTATTTTTTGTTAATTTTTCATCAATCGCATCAACGATATCATCAATAATATGGATGCCTTCATCTTCCGTGTTCGTCGGCACTTCCCATTTATCTACACATTCACCTTTTTCAGTAAAAAATGCCATTTTCATCGTCGTTCCACCGACGTCAATACCTGCTAACCATTGCTTTGTCATTTACATCATTCCTTCTTATCAATCATACATGTATATATTTTCATTGTAGCACGAAAAAAAGAGGATGCAAACGATTGCACCTCCTCGTTCATCAATCTGTTACTCTTTTGACCGTTCTTGCTTAAGAATGAGCCTTGTTTCTTGATATGTTTGTCTGTCCAACATCCCCCATTCAAATAACTCTTTTACTTCTTCTTCCATTAAATCGATATCCGCTCCTCTATTACCTGTATATACAAATGTACCAAATTGTTTTAGCAATTGTTGAACGTCATAGTACGTCTTCATTTTAAATTTTCCCCTTTATTTTTCCTGATCGTTCTCTTTTTTATTATAGCAAAATTAGAAGATTTTCCATATCGCAATCACACCAAGTAATAATAAAGGAATCCATGGTAACAAGGGGCGGTAATTCGGTATATTTTTTAATCGAAAGAACAAATATATCCCTGCATAAACACTCGCTGCAAAAAACAGGGAGAACAGCAATATAAACCATCTAGAGAAACCAAAAATTGCCCATTCTAATCCGACAATGAAAAAGAGCGTACTAATTAACAACCACGGAAGCTGTGTATATGTTGGAAAATAGCCATAAGCAGGGTGATAAATTTGAAAAAACATCACCGCTACTCCTAAACAAACAACCCCGACTAGAATTTGAAACCACCCAATTGATAACCAAGCAAGTAGAAAACTTCCGATTACCATGCCAAGAAATGTGCATCCTAAAAAAAGAGCAACAACGACGAAATAAAATGTTTGTAATGCAAATAAGCTCTTTACCGCTACAAAGCTGCTTAGCGTTAATCCAAGAAGAGCGACTGTTAATAAAACTGATGTAATAGCAACCATCGGACCACCTTCCTTAATATAAGCCTATGATGTTTTTCACACATTAAGGACAGGTTTTTATGTTGGCGAGAACGATTATTCGTTGCTATACTAGCAACTGTCCTCATAAAACACACACAAAGAAATGAAAAGAGGGATATATATGGGAGACAAGTTAAAAGAAGTCCTTGAACAAGGGGTATATGGAAAGCCTGAAATTAAGCCGGAAGAAAAAAAATTATTTTTATCTACTTTTGCTGAACGCGTACATTTAGCCTTAACCAATCGTCAAGTTCGCCACCGCGGCATGTATGACAAAGCCATAGACGTGATGAAAAAGGAAAAAGATGTTCACCTTTATTTAAATGGGGACTTAGGATATAGTGCTTATTCTAACTATGTAAACGAAGCGAACAAACACCGTGTTGCTTTTACAATTATTAATGACAGTTACGATACACCGATCGGTTTAGTGTTGGCCAGTTCTAAAGCTTTACCCGAATCTCGACCATCCTTTTTTATAAAAGACGAACAATATCAACGGGATATGGAGGATTAAAAAAGCTGACTTTTGTCAGCTTTTTTTAATGCCCCTATCATATTCGCTACGCTCGTCTCATATACCATACCAGATGACTTAAGGTGGGATTTGGATGGATGAGCGACAAAAAAGGATTTTAGGCGGACTTATATTCATCATTTCTTCTTTACTTATTTGGATTCAGTGGGATAAGACCGAAGAAACACTTATGTACTTCCCTGAAGATGAACGCGTCTCTTTCTTGCAAGCATTCACATCTCTTTCAATTGTTGATGATTTTGATGAAGATCAATATACAATTGGTTGGAATATAGCTTCCAAAGTCGATGAAGAAGTTTATTTACGACAAGACGTTTCATTGTTATTTGAAGATGGTCGCCTAATTGGTAAGGAAAACGAATGGGAAGGAGATGCCAGCGAATTATCTGTTCATCGCACCATCGATAGTGATGACAGCGGTCGATATGAAGCGATTAGTTTCCATCACGCTGAGATCCACTACCCATATGATGAAATAAAAAGTAAACAAACGATGTCAAGCGACCAACTCTATGTTGTCGATTCTCCTTTGCGAAATATGATTTCTTTTCATGAACCGACGAATGAAGAGGAGCAAGAAGCAAAGGATACACTTGATAAAATTGTTAATCAACAACTAGAATATACTTGGAAAGACCTTATTCATCATTTTGACATCTCACTTACCGATTACGACCCTGTTGCTTTTAATAAAATTTTGAAATTCCAAAACGAACCTATCCCTAAACTAACGATGGCTCAAACAAAAACAATTATTGGTCAATTATGGGAAGGACTTTATCGCAATTACATTTTGGCAATTCGTGACGATAATAATCAAGAATTTGCAGATATCCCGCAAGTGAACAAACAACATGATAAAGCTCCGATCGGACACTCAATGCCATTAATTTTGATTCATAAAGATCGAACCCATCTATTCGTTGTCTACGAAAATGCGGATGGTGACCGCTATAAATTACGACAAAATATCAACCTTGATAATTAAAATATCCCACTTGTTAAGGCGGGATATTTTTTTCAATAGTCATTATTGATGTTGCTGAATCTCTTCTAACAAAAGTCGGTACTGACGGTTGTCCGAGTCGATTTCTAACGCCCGTTCAATACTAGATTCAGCTTCATTGAACTGTCCTAATTCAACATATACAAGAGTTAAATTATAATATGCCTCATGGAATGACGGGTCTTTGTTAACGACCGTTTGAAAATGTTCTTTAGCATCATGGTATTCTTCAAGCGCTGCTTCGGTATTGGCGAGGACAAAGTAAGCTTCAGGTTCATCGACCCCGTTAGCAAGCGCCTTTCGTACACTCTCTCGCGCAGATTGAAAATCTTCTTCCATCGCTTGTTCCTGTCCAACTTGAACATAAGGTAAATACGCCTCTTCACCTTGCTCCTGTAAAAAACCTATAGCAGTCAAAATACTTAAAGCTAATGGGGCCAGGACCCATGCCCCTATTTGACTTTTAACGTGAGAGTTTTTCGGAAGTGCAATCATTGCTGAAGCAACAAAACCACCGATAAGTCCTCCGATATGGGCACCGTTATCAATCATCGGTACCACAAATCCGAGCCCGAGGTTAATCGCAAGGATAACGATCACATTCATCCCCATTGTTCGGAAAAATAAGCGTTTATGTCGCAACCCGAAATATAAAAGTGCACCAAAACAACCAAAAATTGCACCACTTGCCCCTGCTGATATATTTTCATTAAAAACGAAGCTAGCGATAGAGCCAGTTAAGCCTGCAATAAAATAAATAAAAACAAATCGAGATGTGCCAAATATACGTTCGACGGCTCCTCCTAAATAAAAAAGCGCCAATGAGTTCATAAATAAATGAAAAAAGCCAATATGCAAAAACATTGCACTAATAAAACGCCACCATTCACCTTCTTGAATCAGTGGATTAAACTTTGCCCCAAAGTCTATAAGCGTTTTTACACTCGTTGACCCACCTTCTAATTCAGTCAACATATACATTAAAAAAATGACCCCTAAAAGACCAAACGTAAATACTGGACGTCCATATAAAAAAATATTTCGTTCTTGTTGAATTCTCTGTTTCATCGTTTGTTTAATATGCCGGCGAAACATTTGAATATATTGCTCTGGATCGTCTACATAATAGGGATTAACCAAACTTGGTACTTCGTTTAACTCCCATTCTGTCGCTAAAGGATATAATGTTTCCTGAATATTTTCATCAGTCAAAACAATCGTTTTCATCTCTTGTTTTTTACTTGAAACAGTCAATGGCAAAGGAGTTTGCACCAACGACTCCCACTCATCAACAGGAGAATATGCACTAACAATAATATGATAAACATTGGCTTGGTGAAGGCCATTGCTTTTCTTTATTTTCTTCGCTCGTTCTTTTGTATTATCAATACTTTTTTTTAGCTCATTACGCCAATCTAAATCTTTACGGTGAAGACGGATTAATTTGGGACGTTGACATCGATCATCTTCGAGCCACAGCTCATCGGCATGGTTATTAAATTGGACCACGCGCATCCCTTCTCGAATAACAAGGCGATAAGCGAGATCCCAAAACTTTAAATGAATGTCCAGCATCGGCATCTAATAGTGCCCCCTCTGTCCGTGAATATGATCACGAATCCATGAAGATAACGCTTCAAAATGTGTAAATTGCTTTAAAGGTTGATGGTTTGTAGAAGGATGAGTACCTCGTGTATTTAAATAAATTGCTTCCCATCCAGCATCAATAGCCCCAACAACATCGTGTTCCCAAGAATCGCCTACAAACAGACGACTTTCACCAGAAGGAGCTAACAACTTTTCTGCATATTGAAATATACCTGGATCAGGCTTTGCGATCCCAACTTCATCAGATATAAAAACATTTTCCTTCGGGATCCACTCTAAGGCGCCAATCTTTCTTAATTTATCAAGTTGTGTTTCGTGCTTTCCATTTGTAATCACCGCCACCATTACCCCTTGTTCATCAAGGTATTGTAATGTTTCTGTCAATTCAGGGTAAGGCTCGCTATAATCGTCAACAGTATCATCATAATCACGATGAAACCGATCAGCTTCTTCTTCAGAAGCAGGTAAACTCAACAATTCCATCGTTTTTATAAAGCGTTTGCGACGATAGGCGATTTTCGTTAATTCCTTCGATTCAAACTCCGGCCAATATGTATCACACTGTTGTTTGAAAACAGAAAAAAATTCATCCGAACTCACTTTTTTTGTCATCTGGTTTCGCTTTAAAAAGCGTTCATAACATCCTTTTATTGCACACTGAAAAGCATCTTCATGGCTAAACAATGTATTGTCTAAATCAAATGCGATTACGTTCCATCGTAAGGTCAATTTTTTTCACCTCTTGAAGATATTATAGCAATTAGAGGTGAAAATTTCGAACGTAGTCTTTGTCGAAAACAATTGAAATAACGATTTATTTCCATAAAAAAATGATTCATGGAGTCACTTCACCATTTATAGAACAAAACGTTCTTAATCATGGTGGATTTTAGACCCTCATGAATCAGTTTTTTGTGGTCAATTTAATACTCTTTGCATCATCGATTGACGAATTGCCGGAATACGCATAGCTAAGCGAACAACAACTCGGCGCAAAAAACGACGAGTAAGTAGTAAATTCACCACTTTATATCGATAACGAAAACCAAAAATCGCGAGCAATGCGACAACCAGCCATGTCCATATCGGCGATTGATTCATCATATCCCCCTCCTTTACACTTACTTTCTGATAAAAAGACGACTTTTATCCGTGTGTTTTATAGAAAGGAGGGAAAATTGGTTAATTACCCTTTAAAGACAGGCTCCATATTCTCTTTTAATACATTTGCTGAATGATGAAGCTTTTCTTTTTCATCTTCACTAATGTTTAGTTCTACAATTCTTTGTACACCCTTACGATTTACAACTGCAGGTACACCAATGTAAACATCCTCAAGGTCATATTCACCTTGTAAGTATGATGAAACTGTAAGGATTGAATTTTCGTTTCGAATGATTGCTCTTGTTAAGCGTGTAAGGCCCATCGCTATACCATAATGTGTTGCACCTTTACGCTCAATAATATGATATGCTGCATCACGAACATTCACGAATATTTCATCTAGGTCTTCTTGTGTGCCATCTGGCTTGTATTTTTCCATATAGCTATGGATAGGGTCAGTTCCAATATTTGAACCAGTCCAAACTGGTAGTTCTGTATCGCCATGTTCACCCATAATATAAGCATGAACATTTCTAACATCGATATTAAAGTAATCACCAAGCAAGAAACGGAAACGAGCTGTATCTAGAATGGTACCAGAGCCGATGACACGCTCTTGCGGTAGCCCTGAAAACTTCCATGTCGCATACGATAAGATATCGACAGGATTTGTGGCCACAATAAAAATCCCATCGAAGCCACTTGCCATGACGTCGCCAACAATACCTTTAAAGATTTTTGTGTTTTTATCAATTAAATCAAGGCGCGTCTCTCCTGGTTGTTGGTTCGCACCAGCAGTAATCACAACGATATCTGCCTTATCACAATCTGAATAATCTCCAGACCAAATCTTCATCGGAGAACCAAATGGTAAACCGTGATTTAAATCCATCGCATCTCCATGCGCTTTTTCTTTATCCAAATCAATAAGAACCATTTCATCTGCAACACCCTGGTTCAGCATTGCAAACGCATAACTTGAACCAACAAATCCAGTTCCTATCACTGCAATTCTTGTTAATTTTCTTTCGCTCATACGATAACACACCTTCCATGATTATTTCTTCCTTTAATACTGTATCCGATTTTTCCATTTTAATAACGTTAATAATAATTTGTAAACTGGTATGTTTGTTAATCACGGAATGATTAATGTCTTAGAGTAAATTCAGCTTTTATATACCTATATATCTTGCAAAGATATTTTTCGCACGCGCCTGATCCTCAGTTCCTTGAACAAGCGTTCGTCCATCAGGGAAAAGGACGAGTACTTCTCCACTTTCTAGTGTCGCTCGTAGTAAAAACGGAGTTTTCTGTACGTTTGCGATTGGCTCTAAACGACTCGCCCATTCGTCAAGATTATAAGCATCTGTATGCGAAATCTGCACAGTATCCCGTCCACACAACGTTGTCACTTCGTCTGTTTCATATTGTAAAGAAGGGTAATCCTTTTGTTGACACGTTGGACAATTACTCCGTGCATGTTGAACTAGCAATGGGTAACGATCATTTCTCCATACATCAAAGGTTTGTAATGATTGATTTAAACGTTCTTTATGTCCTGTTAACCATTTTAATGCTTCAACAACTTGATGGCTTGCGACAATATCAACAACAGGCGCCAATACGCCAACCGTATCACACGTTTGGCCACCTGATCCGCCATCAGGAATCAAGCAACGAAGGCAAGGTGTCTCACCAGGGATCAGTAATGCATACATCCCACGCGAGCTGACTGCCCCTCCGTATAAAAACGGGATCCCTGCTTTATAACAAGCATCATTTAAAACATAACGGGTTTGAAAGTTATCCGTTCCATCTACAACAAGGTCAACATCTTCCATTAAGCTTTCGATATTTTTGGCGTTAACATCTGTTACTATTCCTTCAATGTCAATAGACGAATTGATCCGCTTTAATTTTTTTTCCGCAGCAACCGCTTTGGGTAAGGACTGTGCAACATCATCTTCATCGAACAACATTTGCCGCTGTAGATTACTCATTTCCACATAATCACGGTCGCAAAAACGAATAAAACCTATACCTGCTCGTACAAAATGATTAGCTAAAACCGTTCCTAATGCACCCATTCCGACAATTAATATGCGTTTTTCTAATAAAGTTCTCTGCCCTTCTTCACCGATCGGTGAGAAAAGTGATTGTCTCGAATATCGGTTTAAATCTGTCATCTGTTGCCTCCTCTGTCTAAACGACCATTAAAAATATATAAACGTTAGAGCAATGAGTGCTCCTGATAATGCACATATGACATTTACAACGTCGTTATCAATTAGCATGAATCCTTTTACATATTCCGATGTTTGACCACAATGTTTCGTTTGCTCTGTTGTTATGCCACATTGGCGACAACGGTAGGATACTTGCAACCATGCTCCGATGAGTGTATCAACAAACTGAGCAATAAATCCAGAAAATGTCACCACAGACAGCCAAATCATACCGTTGGCAAGCTCACCTTCTAAAAGTGGAAAAGAGAACAAAGAAACCGTCGCTATAAGGAAGCTACCTAGTAATGCTCCAACTGTTCCTGATAATGAAATTGCTCCCGAAACCCCTGTATCCACACGTTTTCCTGTCCTTATATCAAATGGCTTCTTTCGACTGAGAGAACCAAATGACGTCGCCCATGTATCTGCATTTACCGCTGCAAATGAACCTATAAACATCCAGAGCCACAACGGGTCGTTAAATAGTGCATAGCAGACACTAAAAAGTGCAGGTACACCACCATTAGCAAACACTTGGAGAGCATCTCTTTCTTCTCCTTTTACAACGACGTTTGAATGTTCTTTTGTATTATTTTTGAAAAGCCTACCGACTAGCGTAGCTGTTACAAAAAAAGCCCCCATAATGATTAAACCAAATACTCCAGTCGTCCAAGCTACACTGATACCTACAACCATCGCCATGAAAAAACCTGAACTTGTTAGCGAACGTAGTCGGTAGACGAGATAAGCAAATATCACTACTCCTATTGTTAAACTAAGTGGCAAAATCAAACAATCAACTCCCGTTTAGGTGTAATCAATTTTTGTACAGGAACATCGTGTTCTCCAACGGGAATCTCTTCATATAATTGCTCCTCAAATAAAATTGATATTGTCTGATTCATAAACGTACATAAATAACGATCGTAGAAGCCTGCTCCATGCCCAACTCGATAACCTGTCACCGAAAACACTAAGCCTGGCACAACTAGTAAATTGATGTCATTTTGGTGTGCCATTTCAGCTTTCTCCTCGTCTGGCTCGAGAATACCGAATGAAGACCTTTTCAATGCAGAATAGGATGTAAACGTATAAAAGTTCATCGTTCGATCATGAATATGACATTTTGGTACCACGATCCGTTTATTTTCAGAAAGCCCCTTTTCAATGATTGGCTTTGTATCAATTTCATGATTCATTGGAATCGTTAACCCCACTGTTTTAGAGGACTGCCACTCCACACTGTTTGTTAACCGTTCGTAAATCTTCTCTTCTTCATACTCTCTTGTTTGCAATGGCTTTTTGTTTAACAATTGCTTACATTGCTTTCTAAGCTCCGTTTTCGACAACATTAGGCATCACCCACTTTTATTTTAGCATTGATATATGTAATAGCGTAAGCATTTGAAGTGACCCTGTCGAGAAAAGAAAAAAAGTAAGCAGAAATATCTGCTTACTTTGTTTCGCGGTGTAATGTATGGCGTTGCAAACGTGGACTGTATTTTTTCATTTCAATACGGTCAGGATTCTTACGTTTATTTTTCGTCGTAATATAATTGCGATCTCCTGTTTCAGTGCAAGCCAATGTAACTTGTACACGCATGTCTATCCCTCCAAACATCTACCTCAAAAGTTTTCAACACTTAAAAGATGATAGCAAACTTTTTGCTTTTATTCAAGTGTTTAAATGAATTCTGATCATCAATATTTACTAAGGCGATGAAAATAATGAAAATGATCTGTTTCTAACGCGTTCAAACTCTCGCTTGAAAGGAACCATTCATAAAAGACGACCTCTTCGAATGGATCAACCACTTGCTCGTACCTTAAAGTTACACCATCGTGCTCGTGATTCAACGGCATAAGCGGTAACCTTCTCTCTTGACGACCTTTCCAGCCTGTACAATCTGTATGAAAAATAGGTATTTCTCCTCGTGTATTCACCCCACTGAAAACATAGTAATCATTGTAATGATGAGAAATAATCGCTCTTTTTTCCGGTGCATAGTAACTCAACGGGATCGTTTCATTCTTTCCGACTCGATAATAAACGTCAAAACAAATGGTTTTTCTTTTAACAGAACGGTTCATTAACCATGTCTTTTGCAAATGGTGTTCTGTTTTGATCCCTTTTAGCCAGCTGACAACCCAATCAACTCCCAGCAAAGAACCTTCATGAGTATCATCATTTTCAAGGTCATCCGTCCATACTTGTTCCTCATCATCAACAGACATACGATATCTCTTTTTAAAAGTAAGGCTCGATTTATAGTAAGTTTCACATATTTTTGTCATTGATTTACCTCCTAACAAACTTTGTTGCTATCACGTTTTTTCAACTAATGTCCATGTTAATGGGAGTTGATAAATTCTACAAGAAGGTAAAATTGTATATTTTTATCAGTTTTTAGCGCCATTCGTCTATCTGTGATTAACATTAATCGACAGCCCCTTTAACTTATTACAATTAATGACGATGATTGACTAGGAAGGAAGATTAAATTATGATATAACGTTTAAGACAGAGTTTGATCTAGAAAGGAGTCTTATTGTGGAAACAACAATTATCATCATGTTTGCATTATCTACCATTCTTTTTATCCTATCGTTATTACAAAAAGATCGTTCTTCTAAATTTGAAGAACAACTCGAAAACCAGTCGATCCGATATATGCAAGAAATGTATCAATTAAAAAGAAAGATCAGTTCTTTAGAAGAAGCTTTGCTATCGAGCGAAACATTCGACAACAGCTTAAACCGCGATGATGCGCTAGCTATGTACGAAGACGGATACAGTATTGAAGAAATTGCACAATTCGCAAATATCACACCTGAAGATGTCGAATCGCTTTTAGCGAATCAATAAAAGCGAAAAGGAGGTATAGATGTGTCTAAATCTGATATGAGAGGCGTTGCAGCCGGGCTATTTCTAGCAACTGCCGTTTTCGCATCGCTGACTTTATTTACTGATGAAGCTGAACAAAACGAAGCAAAAACAACAGATCAATTAACTTGGGAAGAACTCGCCTCTTTCGCTGAAGATGAAGGAGCTTCTGTCATCAAACAAGAGGATATGGAAGAAATAGAAAAGGAGGTAGCGTCCCTTCGACAGAAAAGAGACTCACTTGCCACGCAATTAGAAGAGATAAATGATGAAGTTGAGGAAGAAAAGAATATTGAATATCGCCTCGTACTCAATATTCATGATGGAATGACCTCACATGAACTAGCAGAAACGTTAGCAGACGCAGCAATGATCGAGGATGTAAACGAATTTCAGTCATTACTTCAAGAAAAAGACTTAGTTCGACAAATTCGAACAGGACAGTTCGTATTAACAAGTAATATGAGTGCAGAAGAGATGATTGACGTTGTCACTCATTAAGGCAAGATAAAGCAACGCATAAAGAATCGAGTAGGAGGAGGGTTCGCCCCTCCGTCCTCTCACACCACCGTACGTACGGATCTCGTATACGGCGGTTCAATAAGTTGAGTGATGCTTTT
>NZ_JACHHB010000005.1 GCF_014202575.1 Texcoconibacillus texcoconensis
CTCACGGTGGACACCCTTGCCATTCGCTAACAGTTCCCACTGCCAAGCCTGTAGTGGACTTTCACCACCTAGCTGTCAGACATGCCGGGCACACCCTAAAAAAGCTGAGAGCATTTGCCCTCAGCTTTTCACTATAACCTTATTGTTCAATTGTTACATCTTGAAGTTCAAACAACCCGTCTGGATGTTGACCGAATCCTTGAACTTCTTCACGCAAACCTACGAGGAATGTTTGGTGATGGATATTAATAAATGGTGCTTCTTCTGCTAAAATTTCCATCGCTTCTTCATAGATCTCTTCACGTGCTTCTGGGTCCGCTTCTCTACGTCCTTGATCTAGAAGATTATCGAGCTCTTCATTGTCGATAAACGAACGGTTACCTTCTGCTCCATGATTTGAAGAGTGGAATAGAGCATATAATCCGTAGTCCGCATCACCTGTTACTGTTGACCAACCGAGAATAAACATATCGTGCTGTCCTTCAGCTGTGTTGTCTAGATATGCACCCCACTCAAGAACCTCAATGGATACATCAATCCCAATCTCCCCTAATTGCGCTTGAACGATTTCTGCAATGTCCTGACGGTCGCGACTATCATTTGTCCAAATTGTTGTTTCAAACCCGTCTTCATAACCTGCTTCAGCTAAGAGCTCTTGTGCTCGCTCCACATCATACTCTAATTGTGTGACTTCATCACTAAAACCGAACACATTTGGTCCGATTGGAGCAACCGCCGGCGTACCAAATCCTTCCAATAACCCGTCGATAATCACGTCTTTATCGACTGCCTTTGAAATGGCTTTTCTTACTTTTGGATCGTCAAATGGTTCTTTTTGTGTATTAAAAGAAATATAAGATAGGCTCAAGCTGTCTTGCTCATTGACAAGCGTTGACTCTCCTGAGTTAACACGGCTATGGTCACTAGGACTTACTGGGTCAATAATATGAGCCGAACCTGTTTCAAGTTCACCAATTCGTGTTTGGTCTTCTGGTGTTACTTGGAATGTCACACTATCAACTTTCGCATTTTCACCCCAGTAATCTTCATAATTATTTAAAACAACTTTTTCCCCTGATACCCATTCTTCAAATTCGAAGAAACCTGTACCAATTGGGTTGTTATTAATATATTCACCTGGTTGTGCATCTTCTTCTTCCATTTTCGCATAATCTGCCTCAATCACCTCAAGACTGATCATAGAACCACCAGTATGAGAAAGGTGTGATGGGAGAGGTGCAAACGGGTATTCTGTAACAAACTGAACTGTATAATCGTCTACGACAACCACTTCTTCTACCATTTCATATAAGAATTGACGTGGTGATGCAATATCAGGATCTAATATACGTTCGATGTTTGCTTTTACAACCTCAGCGTTAAATTCAGAACCGTCGTGGAACGTAACGTCATCACGTAATGTGAATTCCCAAACATCCTCTTCCACCGCTTCCCAATCTTCAGCAAGAAGTGGTTGTAACTCCATGTCTTCATTTTGAGAGACAAGTGATTCGAAGATATTCGTCTGTACGTTACTAGAAGGCGTATCATTGACACCATGTGGGTCCATCGCTTCAATATCAGACAAATTAGAAATGATCAAGTCGTCTGTCTCAACAACCTCTCCCTCTCCCTCTCCTTCACCTGCATCGCCAGTGTCCTCATCAACAGCTCCTTCATCCGTAGGTTCACTTGAACAAGCAGCAAGAGCCAATGATAGCGCAACGGATGTTACGCCAAATTTAAATGTTTTTGTATGAAACATTTGTATCCCCCTTTTTTTATGAATTTTTTTCATATTTCTCACTAATTAAATTACACGATAGTTCAAAAAAACACAAGATAAATTATTGCAAAATTTTAATTAGAAAGATAACGTTTAACACATTAAATAATTGCTGTATTAAAGATTTCGTTTTAAAATACATAGTGGCAACATGATATATATAGTAATTTCGCGAAATAAACCTATCATTTCCATATAAATTTGTTCATTTTATTCTATTGAGTTATTTTAATATCCTGTTATAATATTTTTAATTCCAAGAACCAAGAATTCGACAAAAACTGAATTTCCAAAAAGCTTCTATTTACAAATCAAGAACCGTTCTGCACACTAGAGTAATGATGTGCTTTAACGTTCAGAGATAATATAAAGAAAAGAGAGGTAGATATGATGGCTGAGACAAGTGTTAAAACACAACAGGCCGAGACGAAACCACCATCGCCACAATTAGAAAATATGAAAAAAGTTTATAAAAAACTTAAGAAAAATAAAACGGCGATGGTCGGTGGTATTCTCATTTTATTTTTCATCATTGTTTCAATTATCGGTCCGGTCCTAACTCCATTCGATCCTGATGCACAAGATTATACGAATCGGTTAGCATCGCCGAACGCGGATAATTGGTTTGGAACAGACCATCACGGAAGAGATATTTTCACCCGGATTATTCACGGTACAAGTATTACGCTATATATTGGTTTCTCTTCTGTTTTATTAGGTTCTGTTGCCGGTACTGTTATTGGTATTGTTTCTGGTTATTATGGAAAGAAAATTGATGCTATTTTGATGAGGTCAATGGATGTTCTTCTTGCATTCCCTGGTATCTTACTTGCATTAGCAATCGTAAGTATACTCGGCGGAAGTTTACAAAACGTTATTATTGCTGTTGCGGTATTCTCCATACCCGTTTTTGCAAGAATTGTCCGAGGATCGACACTAGCTGTGAAAAAATTGGAGTATGTTGATGCCGTTCGTGCACTTGGTGCTTCAGACTTTCGCATCATTTTCCGACACATACTACCGAACATTATGTCACCTATTATTGTTCAAGCAACATTACGTATGGCGACAGCCATCCTCGCAGCAAGTGGATTATCATTCCTCGGTTTAGGTGCACAACCACCTACACCAGAGTGGGGCGCGATCTTAAGTCAAGGGCGCAACTATATGTGGGACGACCCTCACTATGCACTTTTCCCTGGGCTTGCTATTGTGGTCGTGGTTCTCGCATTCAATCTATTTGGTGACGGATTAAGAGACGCACTAGATCCAAAAACGAAAGGGTAAGGGGGATAAACATGCTAGTATTTGTCTTAAGACGTATTCTTCAAACAATCCCCGTCATTTTCGGGGTAACGATACTTGTTTTCTTAATGATCCACCTCATCCCAGGGGATCCTGCGCAAATCATTGCTGGTGAAGCTGCAAGTGATGCACAAGTTCAACAAATGAGAGATCGATTAGGTTTAAATGATCATTTGCTCGTACAATATGGTCGCTTCCTTGGTGATATTATGCAGTTCGACTTAGGTAATTCGATTCGAAGTGGTAACCCTGTCAGTGCTGAAATCGGTTCTAGGTTCTGGGTCACTTTTGAATTAGCTTTCTTCAGTACTTTGCTTAGTATTTTTATTGGAATTATTGCTGGCGTTATTTCCGCAACAAAGCGCCATACTTTTTTAGATACATCAATTATGGTGATTGCATTATTCGGATTATCAATGCCTAACTTCTGGCTAGGTTTAATGTTAATCCAGTATTTCGCTTTACCACCACTACAATGGTTCCCAGTTTCAGGTTGGGGATCAATTGAACACATGGTGCTTCCAGTAATCACACTTGGTACAGCTGGGGCAGCTATTATCGCACGAATGACAAGGTCAAGTATGTTAGAAGTAATTAACCAAGACTATATTCGAACAGCTAGAGCAAAAGGTGTAAAAGAACAAATTGTCACTTACAAGCACGCATTACGAAATGCACTCATTCCAGTTGTAACTGTTGTAGGTCTACAATTTGGTACTTTACTAGGTGGTACTGTTCTTACTGAAACAGTATTCTCTATTAACGGTTTGGGGCGGTTAGTCATTGATTCGATTAATGCACGAGACTTCCCTATCGTTCAAGGTACCGTACTCGTTATCGCTTTACTATTTGTACTCGTAAACTTTTTAGTCGATATTTCTTATCGTTTCCTAAATAAACGTATTGAATTAGATTAACTTTGACAGAAAAGAAAGGTGGGGATTCTCCCTATGGAACCATCTTCAAACATTATCGAAGTAAATGATTTAAGAACATCATTTTTTACAGAAGAAGCTGAAGTCAAAGCCGTTGACGGTGTAAGCTTCTCCGTCCCAAGTGGTAAAACGCTTGGCATCGTAGGTGAATCAGGTTCAGGGAAGAGTATTACCTCTCTTTCAATTATGAGATTAATTCAGGAACCTGGACAGATCGTTGGTGGCGAGATTAACTTTAAATCTGATAACTTACTAGATAAATCTGAAAGTGAAATGCGCCGCATTCGCGGTAATGAAATTTCAATGATCTTCCAAGAGCCGATGACTTCATTAAATCCTGTATTTACAGTTGGAGATCAAATTTCAGAGGCTTATAGAATTCACCAAGGCTTGTCCAAAAAACAAGCTTTACAGAAATCGTTGGAAATGCTTGAGCTCGTTGGTATCCCATCACCAAAAGACCGTTTAAAGCGGTATCCTCACGAACTATCTGGTGGAATGCGCCAACGTGTCATGATTGCGATTGCTCTTGCTTGTAAACCAGAATTATTAATCGCTGATGAACCGACGACAGCATTAGACGTAACGATTCAAGCACAAATTTTAAGGCTTATTAATAACCTACAAGACGAATTAGGTATGTCAGTCGTCTTGATTACACACGACCTTGGTGTCGTTGCTGAAACATGTGACTATGTAGCTGTTATGTATGCCGGAAAAATCGTCGAGTATGCTGATGTTCAAACACTGTTTGAATCACCAAAACACCCTTATACTGTTGGGCTATTAAGCTCTCTTCCACGTCATGATATTGACCAAGAAGAACTGCAAGTGATTAAAGGAATGGTCCCATCTCCTACAAACATGCCAGAAGGGTGTCGTTTCGCCCCTCGTTGTCCATTTGCGACAGATCTATGTAAGGAACAACTTCCTACATTAGATGACCTCGAGGATGGAAACCAGGTTCGTTGCTGGGTTTATTCTGATAAATGGGACGGAGATCCGGAGGTGAATGTAAAAGATGACTACGGAACTGCTACAAGTTCATAACTTAAAACAATATTTCCCTATTAAAGGTGGGATCTTCGGACGTAAAATTAATGACGTCAAAGCTGTTGACGATATTACTTTCGCAATCAATGAAGGTGAAACATTAAGTATCGTTGGTGAGTCCGGTTGTGGTAAGTCTACAACTGGACGTGCGATTCTTCGTTTAGATGAACCAACTTCTGGTGAAGTCACTTTCGATGGTGAAGATCTACTATCTCTTAATAAGAAGGAAATGCAAAAAAAGCGCAAAGACTTACAAATTATCTTCCAAGATCCATACGCCTCCATTAACCCGCGTCAAACGGTTCGACAAGTGTTAAATGAAGCGATGGAGATTCAAAATGTATTACCTAAAGAAGAGCGTTATGACCGCATGATCGAGTTGTTAGAAACAGTTGGTCTTGGCCCTGACAAATTGGATCGTTTCCCTCACGAATTTAGCGGTGGACAAAGACAGCGTATCGGTATTGCTCGTGCTTTAGCTGTCGATCCTAAGATGATTGTCTGTGACGAATCTGTTTCTGCTTTGGACGTTTCTGTACAAGCACAAGTACTAAACTTGTTGCAGAAATTACAAAAAGACCTCAACCTCACTTACTTGTTTATTTCACACGACTTAGGGGTTGTGCGTCACATCTCAGACCGCGTTCTTGTCATGTATTTAGGAAAAATCGTTGAAATCGCAGATAAGAAGTCTCTATTTGATAATCCAAAACATCCGTATACTAAAACTTTACTATCTGCGATTCCAGTTCCTGACCCGAATGCAAAAAAAGAACAAATTGTTCTTAAAGGTGATGTTCCTTCACCAATTGACCCACCAACTGGTTGTCGTTTCCACACACGTTGTCCATTTGCAACAGACCGTTGTAAAGAAGAAGTTCCAGAACTTCGACAAAACGAAAACCTTATGGGTGAACAACATCAAGCGGCTTGTCATTACATCGAAGAAATCGAATCCGGTGAAATGCAGCCAAAATATTAACAGTAAAACCGAGCGTGGTTCCTCCTCGCTCGGTTTTTTTATGTATTAAACTATTCAAAAGTCTTCACTATTTCACTTCCTTCTTCTCTTTTAATTCTTGTAACTAACCGGGCCAACCATCGGAATTGGAATAAAACGATAAGGAAACTTCATACGATACAATTTAAATTCCCCGTTTTCTTCCACCCATTCTAGCGGTACGGTTGTCTCCCTTGTTGATCTACCTACATCCAATTCCACTGTTAAATTCAAACCGTAACGTTTATGCGGGGTACCATCGTTACTCTCACTTTCCCTTATGTAAAAATCAAGTTGTTCACGGTAATTAGGAATCGCCGCAAGTTCATTTTCTTGAATGTCATCCAAAGTATTGTTCCAATGTTCTTTTAAACCATCTTCTTCTATGATATCTGTATGAACGTACTGTTCATGGGTTTCATCCCGATCTTGTACAAAAAGGTCTGTTACAAACTTTCTAGATTGCTGATAAATTTCAAATTCATCTTCTTCCTTTAACGAAGCGTCCATTTGTCCAGAAGGTCCAGAATTCACTTCAATACGATTGCTAACCATGATGATGAAAAGAAGAATTAATGAAATTTGTAGTGGCCGCTTTAACGTTTCACTACTTGGGAGTCTCACCTTTTCCCTCCTTTCATCACTTACCTTTCTTAAAATCGTAACATATCGACATCATTTACATATATAAACAATTTTTTGGTGAAGTGAAAATACAGGAATAACGGGAATCGCAAAATGCAATAAATTTGTATTTTTCTCACCATGATGAACATCTTATAGATATGAAAAATAGTACATACGGAACAATTACTCCTATGCATTTTCATGTGAAAGGAGGTCATCCTTTTGATCATTGCCATCATATTGTTATTTTTCGTATCACTTTTCTTTTCAGGAAGTGAAACGGCTTTGACTGCCGCCAACAAAATGAGACTTCAAACCATGGCGAGTCATCATGACAAAAAAGCTGAGAAACTTTTAGCATTAGTTTCTAAACCAAGCGAATTTATAACAACGATTTTAATAGGAAACAATATTGCAAACATCTTGCTGCCAACACTTGTGACGACACTTGCAATTGAATATGGTTTTCACGTTGGACTTGCTTCTGCCATTTTAACGATCACGATCATTATCTTTTCTGAAGTGATCCCGAAGTCTATAGCAGCAACATTTCCAGATCGCATCTCACTTCTCATTTACCCAGTGATTCGTTTTTTTGTCTATGTATTCAAACCACTTTCTGTGGTTTTGAATGCGTTAACGGGTTACATTACAAAAGCGTTATCTAAAGGACAAGTCACCAACCCTTCAATCTCAAAAGAAGAATTAAAAACGATGGTCGATATCGCAGACTCAGAAGGTACCTTTCACCCAGCTGAATCTCACCGTATTAAAGGCGTCCTCGACTTTTATAACCTTAATGTCAAAGATGTATTGAAAACACCACGAATCGAAGTGAGCGCCCTTCCGATTACTGCAACCTATGAAGAAGTTCGTGATGTCGTCATTGAAAATCCATTTACAAGATATCCTGTATTTGAAGCAAGCATTGACCATATTGTAGCCGTATTTCATTCTAAATACTTGCTATCGTGGTCCATAGATCGTGAAAAATCATTTAAAGATTTTTGTGACCCTGATCCATTGATTGTATATGAATTTCATTCGATCGAATGGGTCTTTCGTAAAATGACGAAAGAAAAAAAGCACATGGCGATTGTATTAGATGAATATGGAGGAACAGAAGGAATACTCACACATGAGGATGTCATTGAGTCGATGATTGGGTTAGAAATTGAAGACGAAATGGACCGTGAAAACGAACTGCTTATTGAGAAATTCACGGACCAAGAAATGATTTGTGATGGTAAGATTACGCTGAGGCGTTTAAATTCGATTTTTCGTTCAAATATTCCAGAAGAAGAGGATGTTTTAGCAGGATACTTGCTAAAAGAATGCGATGATTTTCCCGAAGAAGGGGATGTGATTGAGCGGAACAATCTAAAGTTTACAATCGTTGAGATAGAAGGGCGAATGATTCGAAAAATCAAAATAACGAAAGCTTAGCACGTGCATCCCTTTAACCACCCACCCTAACATGTTTTCATTTTTCAATCCTATGGTCGAATGATCGACGCGATATTTACACTTTTACTTATGCCAACCTTTTCTGCTTCATACGTCAAGATTTCGTGATAAGGAGTTGCCAAGACGACTTCTAAATCATAGGACCGTCTTGTAACTCCCCAAAAAAAAATCACCATAGACCCTCCCTTCTTGCTCTCCATTGACATAAATGTGGGCGTGACCCGCCAAAGTATGTTCCATTTCAATTTCAACAAACAAATTTCCTTCGTCATCTTATACGAGAGATACAAAAAAAGGCCCCTCATTCCGAGGTGACCTTCTACTCATCACGTAAAAATCGTACAATCGGTGTCTCACCCTAGCTTTTGGTGAATCTCCTCCGATACCTTTTCGAATGACAATCATCACACATAGTATGAGGAAACTCAAAAGGAAGAGAACGTCCACAATACTTACACTTCTTATTATAAACTGTCATGTCTGTCTTCAAATGTTCATGAACATCATCACTGATTTCCTCTCGGACGCGCTCCCAATAAATTGCCTCCGTTTGACGGCCTAAACGGTATAAAAATAAAAGATGTAACCCTAACGACTTATAAGTAAGCTCAAGATCTTCTAATGTATCCGTTTTTATTTTAGGCTCCGGCAACTCACCACCACGCGCGATCGCTTTCATCTTATTTTTCCATTGTAAAATGAGCGGCATTTCCTTTTTAGAAAACGGTAAGTGTAAAAACCCGTACAAGTCCATCATTGACAGACGTCCCTCGATTTCAGTTCCACGGATGAGTTCGTACAGTTCACGTTCTTCTGATAAAGTCGCCTTTATTGTCCCATAAGGACTATCAAATTTATCCCAAAGTTCAAAGAATGTACCTAAATCACGATAATATTTTTGGAAACGCTCAAACACATTGTTCGTAGGTGCAATCGCAAACGATTGAACAGGTTCATCTGGCTGTTCAATCAAACGTGTCATTAATTGGATATCTTTCGTAAAGGCTACTTTTCCTACATTGTAGATTCCTTTCCTTCCAGCACGCCCAGCAATTTGTTTCACTTCTTGAGACGTTAAACGACGTCGTTTCGTGCCATCAAACTTTTCATTTTCTAAAAACACGATGCGGCGAATCGGTAAATTTAAACCCATGCCAATCGCATCTGTCGAAACAATAACCGTCGTCTCCCCTTTAATAAACCTTTCCATCTGTTTCTTTCTCGTCTCAGGAGGCATGCTTCCATAAATCATACTGACAGAATATCCGTCTTTTCGTAACTTTGATGCCGTTTCGAGCACTCTCTTTCGCGAAAAACAAACAAGCGCATCCCCTTTTTCCGTTTGTTGGATTTTAAATGGACTTGATTCAACTTGCAAAGGGATATCTCGTTCATAATCGTAAATATCGATGTTTGCATCACCGAGCAATTCAAGAACGATCGATTTCGCATTGTTGCTTCCGATAATATGTACTTCGTTTGCATTAACATTGGTAATCGCTTTATACCACGAGAACCCCCGGTCTTTATCCGTGATCATCTGAGCTTCATCAATCACGACGACATCGAAAAAATCTCTTTCGTGGAACATTTCTACAGTACAAGATAAGTGTGTCGCGTCATCAAGATCTTTTTCTTCCTCTCCTGTTTTTAAGCCAGAATCAAGCCCTTCATTGTTTAACTTTTCATATACTTCGAGGGCAAGAAGGCGAAGAGGCGCCAAATACAAACCCGTTTTTCCTTTCTTCATTTGCTTTAAAGCATGGTGTGTTTTTCCTGTGTTCGTTTCTCCGATATGTAAAACATACCGTATATCTCTGCCTGTTTGTGGACGATATTCACGACCGAAAATATCTTCAAGCATCCGCTCTTCTTCTTCTTTTTGTCGTTCGATCTCCGCCAATTCTTCTGCTTCTCTTTGTTTTCGTTTCTCTAGACTTTCTTCGTACATCGCTTGATGACGCTCTTCGTCAAATGGAACATGGGCCAATAAAAGCAAATCATCAATATATTCCTCTTGCATATGTGATAGCCAATCAATTTTGAATTCCTCAATCTCCTCCATAATCATCCACATTAATGTCGAACTTGTTAACGTTTGGTCTGAAAGAGCGTCATATTGTTCACGTAAATGTTTAGGGAGGTCGTCTAAAATTTCCTTGGCAATAGGACCATACAATTTATTGTCAATAAGTTGGTCAAATACGTGATAGTACGTTTCGTCTACACGGCCATGTTTGTATGAACGCCAATCGTCCCCAAACAAAACAGCACCTGTCGGCTCTTCGTAAAGCTCCCATACTTTTTCTACACGAGCAGTGATTTCAGGTGTAACCTTCGCAATGTGCTCCCCCATTAAATGACGTACATACAAAAAATAGAGAAACGCTCGCTTCTCTAACTTCTTATACGCTGTTATTTCGATTTCTCGTTCTATCGCGCTTCTTTTCTCTTTTAAAATCCGCTCTTCTTCTCGTTCTATATAGGCACTTCGCGATTTCTGGTACTTTGACGCCCAATATTCATGATTCTCGGCGTACCTTTCATCAAGCCAGCCAATGACATCAAAAGGCATATACAATTTGATTTCATCTCGAAATAGTTTATTGATAATTTTTCGGCTCACGCCTTCAACGTCATACCCTATATCCGTCAAAAAGGCACGTTTCCCTCTTTTAGATACATCGTTTGACGCTTTATTAATCCATACATTCGTCCAAATTTGTTCGATATACGGTTGTCGCTCTCGTTTATACGTTTCAAAAGAAGGCATTTCTTCCTTTGTTTCAAGAAAACGATTGATGTCTTCATGAACTTTTCTTTTCGTATGTTCAACAGCGTGATGGTGAACTTTTTCTAGCTGATCCATTGTGTTCTAAAACTCCTTTCTTCATTAGGGGGAAACCTTCTTTTATTTCCAATTAAGATATTGCTATGTAAAAAACAGACTTTTTCTCCGATTGTGTAAAATGAGCTTATTGTTTATTGTAACGGTTAACATTATACATTATTCAATGGACAATCCAATCCTTTTCTATCTAAAACGAAGGAGAGTGTCGATATCGACTATATTCAAATATACGGATATCATTTTACGGTATTTACGGATACACTTAAATTTTCTGTATATTGAATGGATTTCATAATAGATGATGAAAAGATCATTTCCCAACATGATTTTGATTTTCATTGCAGGCGGACGCTTTCCCAAGGGCTTGTCTTCAGCTAAATTCAGCTCCACAAACTGTCGCTGAATTGGATCTTCAGACTGCGCTTATCCTTTGGGAGCCCTTCAGATCAACTTTTCTGAGGGAGTCGCCGCCTTTCGTTTCAATCAGTTTCAAAAACGAACGTTAACCTTCGTGATGTTTGTTAAAACCCTTCATGATGAAATTGGTTCTATTGTTACATTTTTGTGACATTGTCGATTTTTATGTTTAGATGTTAATTTTTAGGGAATTTGTCAACTGCCTAGTTTTCATTTTAAAGTAGCTTTACGAAGGAGGGAGTGACATTCGAGCCGCCACTACTGATCGCCTCAGTGACCATTTTTTTATCTCTATTTTTACCTTTAGGCACTTTTTCAATTTTGACATACCGATTGAAAAAAAATTTAGTCAAACAAAAAGGTGAAAATGAGCGTCTTTTAGAAAATGTTTATCATTTAAAACAAAAACAACAAGAGATTGAGCGCAGAAAAGCATTTCGGTTGGAAGTCTCTAATGTAGATTGTGAAATTACTTTGAATGGAATAGGAGACCGCAAGCTTAACCACCTTATTGGAAAAAAAGGAACCGGGACTATTCATGACTTAAGTGCAAACGGGGCTAGACTCGCTTGTCACTACGACTTACCCGTTCGAAAAGGAATTATCATTGGTATTGATTTTATATTTAGAGAAGAACACTTTTCTTTTAGAGCCAAACTCGTTCGTAAAATTGAACATTTTGAAGGTAATCATGTAGAATTTGGCATCGAATTTATTGGTATGTCTATTCAAGAGCAAGAACAGTTATCCTCTTTGCTTATCGCAACAGAACGTGAATACATGAGATCAAAGGGGTATAAAAACGTTCATTTTTTCGAAAATTACAAGAATTGATTTAGATATTATGATATACGGAAATTGAAAAAAGAGGTTGTCAAAAATGAGCCTAAAACTCAATTTTTACACAACCTCTTAAAACATTATAGACACGCTAATTTTTCTTTTATTTGAAGATCGATTAGTTCATTGCTATTTTCCGCCACTCAAAATCCCCGTAAATGTTTTGCGCGTAAATATAAATATCTTCACTTGCGGATGCGGACACGCAGACATACATTCCGTTATTTCAGCCAAATACGCCATTTTTAGGAGTCGGACGGACATATGTTCCGTTAATCCTCAATTTGGCATGCTATAAAGGCCGATTTTTTGCAAATAGCGGAACTCATGTCCGGAAAAAGCTCAAAAACAGCCTTTTTTTAGTGAATAACGGAATCAATGTCCGGATCGACTGAAACAGTGGACGTGACCGCATTTAACCATTCTGAAGTCGTTCCTTTCGCTTCTATCAGCTTATCCCAAACAACAAAGTTTAAGAAAAGAACATAATAAAAAGTCGATCCTTGTTTAACTGCCCTCTTCAATTTTGTATCGTGACTTCGATAAATGTAGAACATCATTGTCAGGATCGTTATCTTCAAATTGAGCAGCTACGACTTCATATTCTCCTGGTTCCAGTAACCACCCTTCTAAGTTCAAAGAAGACTGCGCTAATTCTGCACCTTGTCTCGCCTCCACAAATATTTCGTTTACGTAAATAAAGACTTCTTTATCTGCATCGAAATTTTCTATCGTATAGCCTATTTGCGTGAGCATAGTATCAGAGGAGACAAATTTGACCGGTATATCTTCTGGGTCGCCACTCGTTTCATCGACCGTCACTTCACCTTCCCCAGTTTCATCAGCATCATCAGGAAATGGATATTCACTTGTTAATTCATCAGTCTCTTCTTCCGTTGTCGTTTCTTCCATTTGATCATCCCCGTTTTCTTCATCGACTGGGTCATTTCCACCACAAGCGACCGTTACGAAGGCGAGACAGAGAACGATTATTAGTAGTGCGAATAATTTCTTCATATTTTCTTCCTCCTTTATTTTTGGAAGTTCTTTTCTTAGTTTTTTAATTGATGGGATTTTTATGTGTAAATGAATGTATTGAAAAAAACACGAGATTTAGATTGCGGCGTGGATTGATGATGCAAAAGACACGTTCACCTATGAGAAAGTTTTTATTTACCTTCTCTAATGTAAAATTTGTTTTATATTGTTGTTTTTTTGGGAATATATTTTTTGAGTTGATCCAACTCAAGGGACTAACATTTTCATAACCTTACCCAAATAGAAAGGAGTGCTTACATGTCGCAATTCGAACAAGCATACGAAGAATGGCTTCAAAAAAATCTCTTGGAAGAGAACAATCACAGGAGACAAGAAATACTTCGTAAGGGGCTTGGTCACGGTACAGTTGAATTCCTTCGGTACATATGGTTCCCAACTATAGGGCATTTCGATCATTTGTACCCTGAATGGGAGGTACGTGATTTCAACAATGGATATCGTTATTTAGACCTTGCTTACATGCCTTTTGGTGCAAAAGGAGGGATTGAAATTCAAGGTTATGGACCCCATGCCCGGGACCTTGATGTCAGACGGTTTAAAGATTTATGCTGGCGCCACTCACTATTAGCCCTTGATGGTTGGACCTTTTTACCTGTTGCTTATTTGTCCATTAAAGATGAACCCAAACAATGTCAACAATTGATTCTTTCTTTTATAGGCAAATTCACTTCTTCTGACGTCCCTTCACAATTATCCTCTTCGGAAGCCGAGGTTATCCGCCTATGTCGTCGCTTATTACGACCGATTACTCCTTTGGAAGTCGCCCATCATTTACGAATAAGTGACCGCCATGCTAGACGTATTTTGCATAAACTTGTTGATATTCAGGTTCTACAAGTTGTAAGTGGAAAAGAACGTGTGAGAACGTATCAACTAAGATGAGATTGTTCAACAATTGTTCAATGATTATATAATTTTTACGTCGCTCCGGACATATGTTCCGTTATTTACTCAAAAAACTGTATTTTTGAATGGTCCACGGACATACATTCCGCTATTTGCTGCAAAACCTACCATTTCAACTCATTTTTTACCGATTAACGGAACCAATGTCCGCCACACCCTCAGAAAAGCCCTTTTTGTCACAGATAACGGAACTCATGTCCGCTCCGCACAATGGCAACCCATGCAGCAGCTCCTATCTCTTTCTCCGCAACTGCCCATGTCACTCCTGCCTACGAAACGCCATACATTAATCATAGTTAGACACCGTCAGAAACTCCATGATTTGTGTTTGGGGTGAAAGGAGATAACATGGAAGCTGTAACGTTAACGTTTTCTCATTGGGTGTTCCTTTTCGTGATTTTAACGATTTTTACTTTTATGATCCTTAGGAGAGACGTTGTCCTCCCTTCAATTATTGGGATCTTTATACTCGGTTTCGTATATAACCTTGATCAAGGTTTTCTAAACGGGATCGTTGCTTCCTTTCAAACCGTCTTTGAGTCATTTTTAAATTCAGGTATGGTTTTGTTTGACATTATGTTAGTCATCGCACTGATGGTTGCGATGCTTAAATCCCTACAACATGCTGGTGCGGACACACTCATGGTATCTCCTTTAAGACGCCTAATGGTCAATCCAACAACAGCCTTCTTCGTACTCGGCACAGCGATGTATCTTGCTGCTACGTTCTTTTGGCCAACACCTGCAGTTGCACTCGTTGGAACTGTGCTTATTCCCGTGGCCATGAAAGCTGGTTTGCCTGCAATGGGGGCAGCTGTTTCAATCAATTTATTCGGGCATGGAATGGCACTATCTGGGGACTTAGTCATTCAAGGTGCAACGAGTATCACTTCTTCGGCAGCAGGTTTGGAATCAGTTGATATCTTACCTTACACAGCTTTATTTTCATTGATTGTAGGTTTTGTAGCCATCGGGTTGGCTTTCTTGAAAATGCGCCGTAATATGACAAATGGGAAATGGGATCAGTTAGAGACAAAAGGTGTAGAGATCGCAGATGAACCAACTGTTACACCAACAAAAAGCACGAAATTTTTGGCTGCCTTTGTACCATTTGTTTTATTCTCTGTCGTATTACTCATGCTTTACAGAGCATTTTTTAATCAAGAACAAGCGATTCAAGGTGGTGAAGCGACAGCATTACTCGGTGGTACAGCGGTAACGCTTCTAATCATTTCTTCATTTACAACACAAGGGACGAAAGCATTTGAAGACATCGTCGTTCATATACGCGAAGGTTTCTTCTTCGCTATAAAAATCTTTGCGCCTGTGATTCCGATTGCCGCTTTTTTCTTATTAGGGCATCCAGATAACGCAGAAGAAGTGCTTGGTGAAGGCGCTCCTGGCTTTCTCTTTGACCTTGGAACAGCCCTTGCACATTACATTGATGGCAATGTTATTACCGTTGTTTTAGGTATGGTCGTCATTTCGATTCTTGCTGGAATGGATGGGTCAGGTTTTTCTGGGTTGCCATTAGTGGGTGCGCTGGCTGCTGGTTTAGGTGAAGGCGTCGGAATCGATGTTGCCGTTTTGGCATCCATCGGGCAAGTAGCAACCATTTTCGCAGGTGGTGGAACACTTGCAGCCTGGGCATTTGGTGCAGCTGCAGATGCTGGAATCGCCGGTGTAAAACCGATGGATCTCGTCCGCCAAAACTTTATTCCAGTTTCGATAGGCCTTTTAGTCGCAGTCGTTGTTGCAATCTTGATCATTTAAAGAAACCTCCCCGCTCAACTTATTGACGAACCTAGAGCTCTCCAGCTTTAGGTTCTTTTTAATGTTGATTTGATCAAATTTTTAGACTTACCTCTTGAAGGTCAAAGAAGGTTAAAGTATAATATAGTCAACAAAGGTCAAAGATAGTCAAAGTCAATTATGAACATAAACCTATATAAAACCATATCAAGGAGGGAATCACATTGAATTGTCAAAAGTGTCAAAACAAACAAGCTGTCGTTGAAATGAATATTCAGGTTAACGAGCAAAGACAACGCATTCGTTTATGTGAATCTTGTTATCAAGAATTGAAAAACGGCATGTCTGTTGGCAATATGCAATCCTTTGGAAACGGTAGTCCCTTCAACAAGTTCCTTGGCGGAATGATGCATTCTGACATGGGTTCCGAACAAGAACAGTCCAACCATGCCAAAGATCAAGATCATGGACTCTTAGATGAATTGGCACAAAACATCAGTCATTCAGCCAAAGCGGGTCTCATCGACCCTGTGATTGGACGTGATGAAGAAATTCAGCAAGTGATTGAGGCACTCAACCGTCGAAATAAAAGTAATCCGATGTTGATTGGTGAACCGGGTGTCGGAAAAACTGCGATTGCTGAAGGGTTAGCTTTAAAAATTGCTGAAAACGGCGTGCCAAAGAAACTGAGAAATAAACAAGTATATATGTTAGACGTTACTTCACTTGTCGCAAACACAGGGGTTCGAGGTCAGTTTGAGGAACGAATGAAACAGCTAATTGCGGAATTGAAAGAACGTCAGAATGTCATCTTGTTTATCGACGAGATTCATATGATTGTCGGTGCTGGGTCTGCTGAAGGGTCGATGGATGCAGGAAACATTTTAAAACCGGCGCTTGCACGCGGTGAGTTTCAAATGATCGGTGCGACAACACTCAGTGAATATCGTCAAATTGAAAAAGACGCTGCATTTGAACGTCGTCTGCAACCAATTATCGTTAAGGAGCCAACTGTTGATGAGGCGATTGAGATTCTAAGAGGAATTCAAGATAAATATGAAACGTATCATGAAGTCACATTTACTGATGAGGCTATTCGTGCTTGTGTGACGCTAGCAGATCGTTACATCCAAGACCGACAATTGCCAGACAAGGCGATTGACTTATTGGATGAATCAGGATCGAAAATGAATTTAGCGTATAGTGATGGTCAAACTTCCACAGATCCAAAAGCACGTCTGAATGAAATTTATGTTGAAAAAGAACAAGCGATCAAAGAAGAAAAATATGAACGAGCAGCTGAATTGCAAAAAGAAGAAAAAGAACTTTTGGACAAACTTGATCACGCAGAAGAATCAACAAACGAAAAAGTGGTCATTCAAGTCGACGATATCCAAAATATTATTGAGCAAAAAACAGGTATCCCTGTTAGTAAACTTCAAGAAGATGAACAATCGAAACTTAAAAGTTTAGAAAAACGCCTTGCTGAAAAGGTGATCGGACAAGAAGAAGCCGTTCAAAAAGTGGCCAAAGCGATTCGCCGTAGTCGCGTTGGTTTAAAAGCAAAACATCGTCCGATCGGCTCATTCTTATTTGTTGGACCAACAGGTGTCGGTAAGACAGAGTTGACAAAACAGCTTGCTGAAGAATTGTTCGGTCAAAAAGATGCGATGATTCGCTTAGACATGAGTGAATATATGGAAAAACATGCTGTCTCTAAATTAATCGGTTCTCCACCTGGATATGTAGGGCACGAGGAAGCAGGACAACTAACAGAGCGCGTTCGTCGCAATCCGTACAGCATCATTTTGCTAGACGAAATCGAAAAAGCACACCCTGATGTGCATCATATGTTCTTACAAATCCTTGAAGACGGTCAATTGACTGATAGCCAAGGGCGCACGGTCAGTTTCAAGGATACAGCAATTATTATGACAAGTAACGCAGGGGTAAATGAAAAGAAAGTAACCGTTGGATTCGGGGAAAATGACAAACATGAGGAAGTGAATATTCTCGATTCACTCGGTGCTTACTTTAAGCCTGAATTCTTGAACCGTTTCGATAATATCGTCCGCTTTAACCACCTTAACGAGGATCATTTAATTGCCATCGTCGATACGATGTTAAGTGACCTTGAAGAAACGTTACAGGAACAAGATTTGACAATAACCGTTAGTAGTGAAGCAAAACAACGCCTTGCTGACTTAGGTTATCACCCTGCATTTGGTGCGCGCCCGCTTCGTCGCGTGATTCAAGAGCAAATTGAAGACCCCATTGCAGACCAACTGATTGACAACGAAGATCGCAAGTCTTTACACGTCGATGTAATAGATGAAAAAATCATTGTAGAAGCTCAATCTAAGTAACTTGCTACTTTTTCTACTCGGTGACTTTAGCGAAGCTTCGTCACCGAGTAGAATATCCATGTAATTGAGTATCGTTCTAATGACGCATACAATATTAGTTAAATATCCGAATAAAAGGTTGTGTTCTTTCGCTGAACACAACCTTTTGTTATTGATAGTCATTTTGAGAAGCTCAAATATTAATAGGTCATCTCATTTTTATTTTTGAACCAGGCTTTCTTTTATTGCTAGGCTACATAATCTTCCCTCAGCAACCCCATCATCAATGCATCATGATATTTTCCATCCACAAAAAAGTGCTTTTTCAGCTCTCCTTCAGTTTGAAATCCTAATTTTCGATAAATGTGAAAGGCTTTTTCATTGTTTTTTATCACGTACAAATAAAGCTTTTTCAGGTTCAATTGATTGAAGCCATACTCTACGATCAGTCGTGTAGCTTCAGTTGCATAACCTTTGCCTTGCTGAGAAGGGTCAATCATGATCGCAAATTCTGCGTTCCGGTGACGATGGTCAATATCGTAAAGACAAGTATAACCAACGGTTTCTTTTAAGTTATATAGTATGAATTCTCTGTGCGAGTTGTTGTCTTGTTCTTCCTCAAAAGATTTCTTCAATTTTTCCCTCGTTGTGTAAGGTTCTTCAAACCAATAATCCATGACATTTGGATTTATTCTCATTTTATAGATAAATTCCAAGTCATCTTTCTCAAGTGGTCGGAATTGTAGCTTATCTTCCATTTCTCTTCCTCCTTGAATGATAAAACTTTGATACTTCATGCTAACTTATTTTAAATGGAAATCACACACTATTTTTCAGACCTAACTATTCAGAAGACGCCCAAAATGCGTAAGTAACCCCAGCAAGTAATGTAGGATCAATGGATACATCATTGTTTTCAATCTCTATGAGGTACTTCATATTGACCAAAAAACCACTCCGTTTCGTTTCTCCAGAATCTTGGCCATTGACCGTTACTTTTCCCCTCCCTCTCCACGTCGCTTCTATGGAAAGATTAGGAAGGTTTTCACCTTTTAGATCTACACGTGCTTTTGTTTTCAACTCTCGAGCACTTGTAATGTCACCAATGAACTGATTATCTTTGAAAACTTCCCAGTGATGACCTTCCCGTAAGGAGACTGAGCGTTGAATGATTTCGTAGTTTTCATTTGCCGTGACAACCTTGATATTCACATCGTACATCGGATTATTCGCCGCTTCCTGCTCTTCTTTGCGACGAAACCAGCGCTTCATTTCCGCTATATCATAACCACCCTTTTCCACTGCTAATGCTTTCGTACTTGCTCCGAACAAAGGTCGGTCAAATTGGATGTTCACCTGTTTCACTCTCTTTCAAAAGGATCTGACCGTCATATGATGGCGCGTTTGCAATATACACAAAATCACGACGGCATGATTCGATATTTTCAACCTTGACCTGAACGTACAAGAATGGAGGTTTGTATGTATAGATCGTCATGTAAAGAAACCCTATCCACCCAGCATTCATTCCAAAAAACATCATATCATCCGTTTATCATCATTATAAAACAAAAATCGCATGAATTCTCATTAGAAACCATGCGATCAATCTTTAACGTATTCTTTATGCTTCGGTTCTTGGCTTTGTCGGATCACACTCAGGCATAGAAACCTCTGTCGTCTCGGCTAACTTCATTAAGTAATAACATTCTTCCCTTGCCATATGATCGGCCATTAAAGGTGATAAGACACCTAAATTTTCTTTATTTAATTCCATCTCTTCTAATTCACGTAAAAATGTTTTAAAGACAGCCATTTCCAATTCAATATCTTTGTGAAACCTTGTAAGGGCAGGGAAACGGTCGACATTGGCTCGCAAGTACCCTACCATTTCAACAGCCTTGAGATAAAATTCTTCCCAATCCTTTGTAAAACGATCACCTTTTTGTTTTAAATCATATTCAACACGATCTAAATTCCCTGAAATGGCATTTGCATGGCCTGCCGCGTCTAACAACCAAATCAAATCGTGGTGAAGGGGATGAACGTCCGCTGGCACTTCTCCCTGTACCAAATAAGAAAGTACTCTCAACGCCTCATCAAGTTCATTCACCATATGGTTTAAAAAAGACGGCGGAAGCTGAATATTGACATCACCTACTAAGTGATCTTCAATGATATCTAATTTTAACTGGCGTAACTCCTTTGCCGTTGCATTCGTTTCATTCAATAACGACATCAAATTTTGTTCACTTAATGACTGTTGTCGTGCCTTTTCCAACAATTGATCAAATCGTTTGATAAACTGACTGGCTCTTTGCACATATTCTTTTTCACTCGGTGATAATGAATCATGGATAAAACGGCCATGATCCCCTAACACTTGTAACCAAAAGTTAAGCTCAAACAATGCTTCCTCACGAAAATTTTTCCCCAATCCACACACCTCCAATATAATACTTATACGGATTAGGTCAAAATCATGAAACTTATGAGAATGGACGGACTTTTATGTACTACGCTAAATCATATTGCGTCATAGGTTATTACTTCTTGGTTTAGGGACAATGAAATCCCCGCTTCAATGAACGGGGACTCTAACAATATCATTTCTTGTTAAAAAGCGTCCGTCAAAAGTTAGCGGAACACCGACTCCATCTCTTTCTGCATGGATGTGTAAGTGGGGTTCAGATGTATTCCCAGAATTCCCTACCGCTCCTATTGGGTCACCTTCTTCTATCATTTCCCCTTCATCAACAAGCGTGCTTCCTTCCCGCATATGCGCAATATAAACCACCGCCTCGGTTTCTTCGCATTGGACCGTTACATAATTTCCCTCTGGCTGTTGCGGATTGGCCTTTGATGGAGGCATATCAGCAATTCCATCTTTGGTTTCTACGACTTCTCCATCACAAGGACTGTAAAGCTGATCGTCATAAATCAAATAATCATCAAGATTTTCAGGTAACAATCCATTTGCTCGCGCCCCATACGAATTGACTTTCATGATATCTAGCGCATACTGCTGTGGTTCATAAGCATGATGATAATTAAGTTGTGTTGAACTTCCCCCATGCGCAACATAATATGACCCATCTTGAAGCGGAAACGTCAAATCTAATGTTTCATTCTCTGTTGAGTAACCACTTAGGGCAGATAAGTTATACCATCCAAACACAACAAGGAGTACGACATAAATTCCTTTAGAGATTTTATCGCTTGTTTTTAACGGTGTTAAAAAGGGCAGATCGCTCGTTTTTTTCCAAGACACAAATCCTGCAACAAAAAAGAGCAAGGGCCATACATAACTTATATAAATACCTAACCAATCCCATCGCCCTGTTTGAAAAAGCCACGCCACAAACAATGCCGAAAAAGCGACTTTTATCATCCAGTCTAGCCTGTTTTCATATTTCCCTCTCCATAAGTCATAAAGAAATGCAATCGGTAAAATCATTTGAATGAAGATCACTTGTAAAACGAGCATCGTTGCTGCCACCACCTAAATTTTAAACATCTCACGTAACATATATTATAAGGTACTATGTAATCTTTTACATTTTTATTATTTGAAATGGTTATCAAAAAAACTGAGGGTGATGAACCCTCAGTCTTCTGAAAGCTTTAAATAGTGACTCACTGCAAGAAGAGGCCAAATATATTGATAGCTATGATAATACAAATAAAAGTTGCCCGGTAGCCCACCACCGGTTGGATAATCATCGTCACCATTTTCATTTACTAAATAAGCAATACCACGCTCAATTTCAGGTGTGATTTTTTCTTCTAACGCAATAAGTGCATCGACAGCCCAAGCCGTTTGCGTTTGCGTACTTTTATCAAGTTGAATGAACGCTCTCTCACTGTCACTTGCACAAGATTCTCCCCATCCCCCGTCACGATGCTGAATCTCTTTTAACCAATCGGAAGCCTTTTTCATTGCTGGGTGATTCTTTTCTACCCCCACAGCTTTTAAACCTGTCACAGCTGCCCATGTACCGTAAATATAACAAACACCCCACCGGCCGTACCAAGACCCGTTATTTTCTTGATGATTGAAAAGCCAATTCACTGCTTTTTTTACGTGACGATTGTCCAAAGTTAAACGGGAATACTCGCCCAAAAATTGTAGCGTTCTTCCTGTTATGTCTGCTGTTGATGGATCAACTGCTGTGTCTGATATATTTTCGATTGGTAAGCGGGCAATGATAGGGTTGTTTCGGTTTTTGTTAAAGGCACTCCATCCGCCATCTTTATTTTGCATCGATAACACCCAGGAAAACCCTTTGTTCCATGCTTGGCGATACGGTTCGTGTTTATAGGACGTCTTGTGTATGACTCGTAGTGCAGCTTGGGTATCATCGACATCAGGATTTTCGGTATTATTTTCAGAAAAACCCCATGCGCCTCCTGATTGTAATGATTGTTGATGACGGAGCAAGAACGCTTCCGCCTTTTTTATCGTTGGGGCATCGGGAGAAACTTCTCCCTCTTGTAAAGCATAAGAGATTAAGGACGTATCCCAAATCGTAGAAGGGGTATTTTGGATATGATACTCCCCATCGATACGTGTCGCTAACCCTTTCATACCTGAGAGCGCATGTTGAATCAGCGGTGCATTGGATTGATAACCTAATGCTAATAAGCTATAAATAAAATAAAATGTTGCACTCGTATAGCTACCTAAAGTGCCGTCACGTTCAAGATTTTGATAGAGATATTCCTCGGCATTTTGGTACGCTTTTTTCTTTAAAAATTGAGGGGAGAGCACCTTTTTTAATGAATGTGTTCGTTCTTTTCGCTGTTTGTGTAACCTTTTTATTCTTTTGTCTTCTTTTATTAAATGGGTTAAGTCAGGTGTCCATTCATTTTCGATTGTAAATCGTTCATGTGCAGCAATCAGAACCGAAGCAAAGTGTACTTTTACGTAGCTTGTCATGCGATGAAATGTGAAAGGGAGGGATTTCGGCATCACTAGAAGAGAAAGAGGTAGCGGAAAAAAACGTGGCCAAGGGTATAAGCCGTTTAAAGCTAACATAAACTTTGTAGACACGTGAAGCTGCGATAATCCACCTCGATTTAAAATAAACGCCTCTGCTTTTTTCATATTTCTATCTTCTCTTGTCACTTTTCCTGAAAATAATAAAGCTGTATATGCTTCAACTGTCGCTGATAAATTGCCTCCCTCTTCATCTTCATAAATTTTCCACACACCTTCAGGGCTTTGTGTATATAAAAGCCTATCTACTAACCGATCAATCCATGACTTATCATTAACCTTTAATACGCGTAAAAGAATTAATAAAAAAGCATCAGTTAACGGACCATTCTCACACGGAAAGTGCCATGAGCCATCCTGCCTTTGCTTCTCTTTTAAATTATCGATATATTTTTGTTGATAATCTTTGATATACTGTCTATCCATCTCAACTCCCTCCAAGGTGGAGAAATTCCCTTTTCTTCCTTGGATTAATTTATGTTGAAGGTGCGAAAAAAGACAGTCATAAGTGTCTATGAATTTATCATTTTGAGACTGGATTTTTGTTTTTTGCCATAACCAACATAAATACATGCCGTTTCAAGAACAACACACACTCATACACTGCACTAGGAGGTGAGATGATGGGACATCCAGATCCACATTTGATGAGATTATTTTATTGTAAAATTTGTAATCCCGTCTGTGCAGTAAAAGTGTATAAAGTTTTAAATAGCTGTACGTACCAACAATTATGTACGCCAGAGGGGGCATATTGGGTTGTAGATCAGTTAGCTCACTGTTGTGGTGTAAAACTGACAAAGGAGCAGCGTGACTATGGGGCACATTATTTAATGACTTGTGGTGTTGATCCACACAACCCTAGGCACCGTAGCCGAATGTGGGGATTATTAAGTAGTTATCAGTAGTTGAAAAAAACCAAGGTGGTCTATAAAAGTAAACCACCTTGGTTTCTATACATATAATGCGCACGTGTTATTGATTAAGTTTTTGAAAATAGTCAACCATGCCTAGTGCGTTCAGCTGCATATCCATATTGATGAAAATATAAATCTCGTGTTCATCATCGATCCCTTGCTTCCGTAGATGTTGCTGTACTCGACTTAGTAGACGGTCTGCAAGTGTATCGTATTGACCACCTTCTGTGACCACATTTTCTGCTTCTTCCATAAAGACATCGAGCCAGTCGTTAACTTGGTGTAATGCTAGTGTGGTGGCTTCCGTCATGCCAAAATGACCAAAATAAATACGATCAAGGTTCTTTTCTTCCATACGTTGAATGGAAGCACGCATATCGTTCGGGTCAAAATGGTTAGGGGAGGTGGAAGGCATAAATAGGTCAACCCCTTCTCGGATAAGGCCATCGTAGCGAATGCCGACCGTATCCCCTGTAAACATGCCGTGACTTACTGGGTCATAAATACTAAAGTGGTGCTTGGCATGCCCAGGAGTATCGAGAAATTCCAATGTACAATTAGGACCAATTTGCAGCGTATCACCTTCACCTTTTACGAGTAGCTGGTCTTCAGGAACGGGTTCAACTGGGTCAAATAACTCTGTAAAACTATCACCATAAACCGCTCGCGCCCCTGCTGCTAACTTTCTCGGGTCTGCCATATGACGCTCTCCACGTGGGTGAACGACGACTTGCGCATTCGGGCATTCTTTGACTAGGAGTCCCGCTCCACCAGCGTGATCAAGGTGAACGTGTGTGACAATAATATATTTCACTTCATCTAGGGAGAAACCTAATTGCTCTAACCCCTTTTTTACATATTTTACAGATGGGCTCGGTCCAGTTTCGACGATCGTTAATTGTTCTTCATTAATGACATATGTGCCAGTTCTCCCTGGTGCATCTAAATCAAATCCATCGATCAAGCTGATACGTTCATCGTAGCGAATCGGTGCTCTTTCCTTCATAATATGTAACTCCTCCCCATTCATATTTTAGATATACTCATCGTATCACATCTTTGCAAACGAAAACATTTCAACTTAGTGAAACAAATGGACAAGGTGATCGTCTTATTAGCAGATAGAAAAGGTTCTCACTTTACCTGTGTAAAGTGATAAAGAGTAGGTGCTACTTCGGTAGCACCTACTCTTTAACTAACTAAAGAAACATTTACTGTACATTTTCCACAATGCTTGCTACACCCATTCCACCGCCGATACAAAGTGTTGCTAAGCCGTATTGTGCGTCGCTCCTTTTCATTTCGTGCAGTAACGTAACTAAAATGCGCGCGCCACTGGCGCCAATTGGATGACCTAGTGCAATCGCACCACCGTTGACATTTAGTTTTTCGTCGTCCACTTCTAAATCTTTTCCTACAGCAAGAGCTTGAGCTGCAAATGCTTCATTTGCTTCTACGAGGTCAATATCTGACATCGATAATCCTGTATGTTCTAAAACTTTTTTCGTTGCTGGAACTGGTCCTATACCCATCACTTTTGGATCAACACCTGCTCTTCCATTACCACGAAGGACGGCCATCGGTTTCAAGTTGAGCTCTTCTGCTTTTTCACGACTCATCAACACTAGTGCTGCTGCTCCGTCATTAATGCCCGATGCGTTTCCAGCTGTTACTGTGCCATCTTTTTTAAATGCTGGCTTAAGCTTTGCTAGTTTTTCCGCTGTCACACCTGCACGTGGAAATTCATCAGTATCAAATACGATTGGATCCCCTTTGCGTTGTGGAATTTCAACCGGTGCAATTTCATCTTTAAATGTTCCTTCTTGAATTGCTTTCTCTGCTTTTTGCTGACTCCAAGCGGCAAACTCATCTTCTTGTTCACGTGTCAAGTCATATTGTTCAGCAACATTTTCAGCTGTCACACCCATGTGATAGTTATTTACTGAACACTGTAGACCATCTTGAATCATACTATCAACGATTTTTCCATCGCCCATCTTATACCCTGTTCGACCGTTTGGTAATAGATATGGAGCCATGCTCATGTTTTCCATTCCACCTGCAACAACGATATCACTTTCACCGGTCTGAATAGATTGACTCGCCAAGTGAACCGCTTTCAAACCTGAGCCACACAATTTGTTCACCGCCATCGACGTCACTTCTTCTGGAATACCAGCTTGAATCGCCGCTTGGCGTGCAGGACCTTGCCCAAGACCTGCCTGTAGTACATGTCCCATGATGACATCATCTACTTGTTCCCCTTTGATTCCTGCTTTCTTTAGGGCATCTTTTATAACAACTGCTCCTAATTCCTGAGCTGGTGTATTGCTTAACGTTCCCATAAAGTTTCCAATCGCCGTTCTTGTGGCACTTACAATCACTACATCACGCATCAATTAATCCTCCTCTTACGATTTAATTCGTTTGCTCAATTTTGAAATCTGGATGGAGTTCAAAATATGCTTCAGTTTTTTCTCTCACAGTCTCTAAATCTACGCCATCTTGAAGCTCTACGAGTACTAACTCGTCATCTATTACACGGAAGACTGCTAATTCTGTCACAATCATATCAACGACCGCTTTACCTGTAAGAGGCAATTGACATTGATCTAATATTTTCGAAGCCCCCTTCTTATTACAGTGCTCCATCGCTACAATGACTTTCTTCGCCCCTGTCACAAGGTCCATCGCTCCCCCCATGCCAGGAACCATCTTCCCTGGAACCATCCAGTTTGCAATGTTTCCATGTTTGTCAACTTCAAGTCCGCCAAGTACCGTCGCATCCACATGGCCTCCACGGATTAGTTCAAATGAAAACGCACTGTCAAACATCGCACCACCTGGTTGAATCCCTGCAGGCTGTCCTCCAGCATCAACAAGATCTGGGTCCTCTTCACCGTCAACCGGTCCAAGACCAATATATCCATTTTCAGATTGAATAATGACATCTACATCTTTCGGTAAAAACTTAGGCACCTTGGTTGGAAGACCAATACCTAAATTAATGACATCGCCATCTTTCAATTCCTTTGCAACACGCTCTGCAATCGTTTCCTTAGCAGTTTTTACTTCTGTCATTTTAAAGACCTCCCTTTAAACAAAAATTTTGTCTACCAATATACCTGGTGTTACTACATGATCTGGGTCAATCTCTCCAACCTCAACAACTTCTTCTGCTTCAACAATAACCACATCAGCTGCTAGTGCAATAAGCGGGTTAAAGTTTCGCGCTGAACGATGGAATACTAAATTACCAGACTTATCTACTTTATTCGCCTTAATAATAGCTACATCCGCACGCAACGGCTTTTCTAGCAAATATTCGCGTTCATCAATTAATATCTTTTCTTTTCCTTCTTCAACAACGGTGCCGACACCAGTAGGCGTTAAAACACCACCAAGACCCGCACCACCAGCACGGACACGCTCAGCTAACGTCCCTTGAGGAACTAGTTCGACATCCATATCTCCAGCAATCATTTGTTTACCTGTCTCTGGATTTGTGCCAATGTGTGAAGCAATGACTTTCTCTACGCGACGGTTAAGAATTAAAGGACCTACACCCGTCTCAGTGAAAGCGGTATCATTACCGATTAAAGTAAGGTCTTCAACGCCTGAATCCATAATCGCCGAAACGAGTTTTTCGGGTGTTCCAACCCCCATAAATCCTCCAAACATCAATGTCATACCATTTTTAAAAAATGAGGAAAGTTCTTCTTTACTGGAAACCATCTTATTTTTTGAAGCTAATTTACTCATTGAACGGCACCCCCATAAAATATATCGTAAACTCTCTAGCATAATCACTTTATTAATCATGCAATTTCTGTACCAACTTACTTCATATCCAATGACATATCTACATTTTTATCGATCCCATTGGCCAAATCGTTTACAAACAAAACTGTCCGTGTGTTGATGAACCATAATGAGAAACTACCTTTTTCCTATTTTGCGGAAAATTCCTTTTTTCCAGAACTCTTTGAGAGGTCTTTTTCCGGAAATCCGGAATTCTCCACGTTTTTGATTTTAGTAAATTCCTACTGTCGCTAATAGAATTGCAACAACCGTTGAAATAACTGGGATTATAATTCCTACCACCGCAATATCCTTATAACAATCTTTGTGTGTCATCGCTGTAACTGTAAGCAAAGTCAAAACAGCACCGTTGTGTGGAAGAACATCTAAACCACCGGACGATAAGGAAGCCACACGGTGAAAAGCTTCTGGGCTTATGCCAGTATTCATTGCAATTTCGTAATACTGTGGTCCTAACGCTTCTAGCGCAATCCCCATGCCTCCAGAAGCAGAGCCTGTTGCACCTGCTAAAAGGTTAACAGCAACAGCTTCAGAGAAAAGTGGATTTCCTGGAACATTCATTAACATCTGTGTTAATCGCTCAAATCCTGGAACTGCTTGAACGACTGTACCGAATCCGACTGCTGCACTTGTATTGATGATCGCAGTAATCGAACCATTTGCTCCAGCATTCACAGAACCTGTGAAACCTTTGATTTTACTTATATTAAACAAGATAATAACTAAAATACCGGTAATCAATGATACAACAATATCCCATTCGAAAACATTTAACGTAATTAAAACCGTTAATAGCGGTATTAAAGATAAGATGAAGTTCGGCGCATCATCTTCAATTGTCATAGCACTTTTATCTTTTGGCTCATCATAAAGTTCACCTTTAGCTGTTAGTTGCTTTTGGCGCCAAATTAAATAGAAATATCCGCCACCAGCCATAACCAAAGCTGCTGCTATTCCCATAATTGGTGCCGCCATTGCATTTGTTTCAAAGTGTGGCATAGGAATTAAGTTTTGAATTTGTGGCGTACCAGGTATTGCCGTCATTGTGAAAGTAAATGCACCTAACGCAATTGTTGGCGGTAATAATTTTCTAGAAATATTCGCTTCACGGAACAAAGATAATGCCAATGGATATACTGCAAATACGACAACGAATAAACTAATACCGCCGTAAGTTAAAACAGCACAGGCAATCAACACCCCTAAAATTGCCCGGTCTTTCCCCATTAGATTAGACAGCTTTTCAGCTACTGAACGTGCCATGCCCGTATCTTCCATCAGTTTTCCGAAAATAGCACTTAACATGAAGACAGGGAACCAGTCTTTCGCAAAGCCTACAAATCCACTCATATATGTACTTGTATAAGCATCTAGTAAATCTAATCCCCCTGTTAATGCAACAACACCGGCAGCAATTGGTGCTACCCAAATAATCGACCAACCTAAATATGCAAGAACCATTAATAGAATAAGTCCGAGAAGAATCCCAAACATCAAATCACCCCTTTAACAACATTCCAAAATACAATAATAGGAAAGCGCATACATTTTTGTTTTAAAAAAAATTGATTAATCCAAACCGAAAATTGAATGTTCTTCTCACGAACACTTACTTCATTTCAACAAGTGAGTGGTCACGTCCTGAACCATCCCTAATGCAATCGTTAGCCCAGGACAGAGAGAAGTATAACAGAATTTTTTTGATAATTACTGTGTTGTGTATCCTCCATCGATGATGGCCGCTTGACCGGTTACCCCTTTTGCTTGATCACTTGAGAGGAATAATGCATAGTCCGCAATTTCTTTTACTTCTAGTAAACGTTTTTGCGGTACTAGTGGATATAATACATCTTCAAGCACTTTCTCCACGGGGATATTACGGTTTTTCGCTAAATCTTCAAATTGGCCGCGAACGAGTGGTGTATCAACATAACCAGGGCAAATCGCATTCACTGTGATTCCGTGATCTGCTCCTTCTAAAGCGGACACTTTCGTTAATCCAATCACTCCGTGTTTCGCACTATTATAAGCAGATTTTCCAGCAAAACCAATGACACCATTAATTGAAGCCATATTCAAAATACGTCCAAACCCTTGTTGCTTCATGATTGGAAACGCATGTTTTGTTGCGATAAATGGTGCAACAAGCATAACTTTTGTCATAAATTCAAACTTCTCTGTTGGGAACTCTTCAATTGATGAAACGTGTTGCAAACCAGCGTTGTTAAATAAAACATCAAGACGTCCATATTTTTCTACTGTCGCATCAATCGACAGTTTGACTTCATCTTCATTTGTTACATCACATTTCAGACCTAAGCAATCATACCCTTGTTGCGTTAACTCCTCAGTTACTTCGTTGACTTTCTCTTCATTAACGTCTGTAAAAACAACCTTCGCGCCATTTTGGACAAAGTTCAATCCTATTTCATATCCAATTCCACTTGCAGCACCTGTAATAAATACAACTTTGTTTTCAACCATTGTTCATTCCTCCTGTTGTCGTCTCATCGTAATCGCTTACATTTTTCTGCAAAAAAATATTTCCATTTTACAATGGTTTATAGAATTTTTATAAACGCTTCCACCACCTCCTTGGTCACCTATTAATATTGCAATATCTATGCCAAGTCCAAAATCCCCTCCTCATCGTTTTTTTAGATGTAGAGAAAATATATTTATTCCGCTTTTTCGAACAGAAAAACAAAAAAACGATATGAAGAATAAAAAAATACTGTTATCATAGGTCGTAGTGCTTTTCCGTTTTTCCGTAAACACTTCCCGCTATTCCGGAAGTAAATATAATTATATATCGAAAATAATTATTCAGTTTAAAATTTATAATAAAAAAATTAAGGTGATTCTATGAAAACTAACATGAAACCGCTGCCATATGAATGGTTACTTGAGGTCATTAATATTTCGACATTACCCACAGTAATCGTTGATCAAGAAGGCTTGGTTTATTATCTAAATAAAGCTTATTGTGACATTTTGTCCGTAAATTTGGACGATGCTATTGGCCAACCTGTACAAGAAATCATTGAAAACTCCCGTATGCATATCGTTGCAAAAACAGGGAAAGAAGAATTAGAAGATATCCAACCAATTAATGGAACAGTCATGATTGCCAATCGTTACCCTTTGATTATTAAAGGAGAGTTAGTTGGTGCGGTGGGAACGGTCATGTTTCCAAATCCAGACGACCTTAGACAATACAAAAATAAAGTTCAACAACTTATTGAGGAACTGAAACATACTCGAACCAATACGATAAAAGATTTAAACAGTAATTATACCTTTCAAGACTTAATGGGAAGTAGTCCAGTCTTCCAATCTGTAAAACAGTTTGCCGAAAAGGTGTCCGGTAGTGACTCGTCCGTTTTGTTAACAGGGGAATCTGGTACTGGTAAGGAGTTATTTGCCCACGCGATCCACAATAGTAGCTTAAGGGATAAATATCCTTTTATCCCCGTTAACTGTGCTTCTATCCCTGCAGACCTTCTTGAATCCGAATTATTTGGATATGAGGACGGTGCTTTTACGGGTGCGAAAAAAGGAGGAAAGAAGGGGTTATTTGAAATTGCCAACCACGGAACCGTCTTCCTTGATGAAATTGGTGATATGCCATTTTCCATGCAAAGTAAACTCCTTCGTGCATTACAAGAACGTGAAATCAAAAGAGTCGGTGGCCAAAATCTCGTTCATGTTGATGTGAGAATCATCGCTGCCACGAACCGAGATTTAGAGAAGATGGTTGAGGATGGAAGTTTCCGCCAAGATTTATACTACCGATTAAACGTTATTAATATCGAAGTACCTCCTCTACGTAAACGAAAAGAAGACATTGAATTTATTACAAACAAGCTTATAAAAAAACTCGAAGGAAAGTTTTATCGCCAGGGTACTTCCATTTCATCTGAAGTGCTAGAAAAATTTCAACAACATTCTTGGCCCGGAAACGTACGTGAACTCGAAAATGTCCTCGAGCGCACACTAAATGTTTTAGATAGCCAAACGATTCAAGTCGAGCATTTACCATTATATATACGGGATGCAGGCGACGTTGAAAGAAGGATCAATAAAGCGACAAGAAGCGAAAGAAATTCACCTGATAAATCGCCTATTGATATGTCACCAGATTCAGTACAACCTTTAAAAGAAACACTCGCATCTGCTGAAAAAGAGGCCATTAAACATGCGCTTTCTATTGCAGATGGCAATAAACTGACTGCTGCAAAAATGTTAGGTGTCGGGAAAACGAGTTTCTACGAAAAATGTAAGCGGCATGGGATTAATTAGGCAGTTCGTTACTCTATCTCAATAAAGGGCGACCTCCCAAAAATTCATCCATTTTTGAAGCAGAAATTATCCAAAAGTGTATGTCGTTCATAAGTTTAAACATGCGTGCTGTATCGTGGAACCCATACTTTTTAGCGCTTTCGTAAATCTATCAATAAAGCCACTCTCCGTGTTTTTTTGTTAGGGGTAACAAAAATATTTTACACGTGAGTGGCTTTTTGTCTTTTGATTATATTCCCACTTCCATATAAGGGTTAATCAACAGCAGTGGAACAGTCCTTATTTTATAAGGTAAACTCTCGTTTCATATGGTTAGAGGATGAATGTTGTTTGTTTTTCGTGTGGGATAAATCAGAAATATCGTAACCATTATTATCTAATGGTAATTTGTACATAGGGCAAATCTAAATGAAGCCGCCCTCTAAATCTTGTAAATAATCGAACCGTTCGATCATTCCTCGGAGATCACCGATTCCTTGCCATTAGAATCTTGAAAGCTACGAGGGTAAATTTGATACCCGACAGCTTCTTTCCCAAGCCTATTCCATTGTCAATTTCACTTCTGTTTATTGTTGGACAACCTTAAATCAACGTCAAGGCCATAATGGTCGGAAATGACGGGTTTGTTTTCACCGTCAAAAATGACGCGAGAGGCAGTGACATGAGCACCCCAATTGGTTAAAATATAATCAATTTTTAACCCGGAAGAATTTTGATCCCATCCAGCAATCGTTCCTTCAATTGTGTTTTGCCCTGACTTAGTATGAGCGAGTGTATGCGTGTCGTACAACCCAGATTTTAATAAGTACTCGTACCCTTCGCCTTTAACGATACTGGCACTGTTAAAGTCACCCATTAAAATAAAGGAGTCATGCTCGTCAGCTTTGTTTAAGAGGCGATCGACTTGGGAGGTATAGGACTCCTCCTCGTCATTCCACCATCCGAGATGACAAGAATAAAGCGCAACCCTTTCCCCTTTAATATCAAATGTGCCACCGACGATTTTTCTTGATTTCCAGAAATCGATATCTTGAGATGCGGAAATGTAAAAGGACTCAACGTTTATAGCCGGGTGGCGAACGAGGAGGGCAAGCCCCTCCTCATATATATCGTACCCGTAATGGGAAACATCCCAATAAAGTGTGTAATCGTTGCTTCCTAACTTCTCAAGCTCTTTTTGTACAAGGAGACCATAATTATCAGCGCGAATGTGATCATATTCAATCGGCTCGTTATAAAGCTGGCTCACTTCTTGTAGAGCGATCACATCATAACGGTTTTCATGAATGACCTTCGCTAACGTGTTGATTTTATCTAATTGATGCTCTTCCTGCCATGCATGAACATTCAAAGTGAGTAAGCGCAATCATTACCCTCCTAAACGATCGAGGATTTCAGATTTTAAAACGTCAGCTTTAGGGCCATATATAGCTTGGACGCCTTTATCTTTGACGACAAGCCCCATGGCACCGTTATTCTTCCAATCATCTTCATTTGCTACAACATCTAAATTTTTGACAGTTATTCGTAGACGTGTCATACATGCGTCAACTTCAACAATGTTTTCTTTTCCACCAAGAAGTTCGATTACTTGAGCTGCTTGGGAGTTGTCATTTCCGTCTGTTGTCGCCGCTGCTTCTTGATTGTCACCATTATCGATGTAGTTTCCTTTACGCCCTGGTGTCGGGAGCTTCATCTTTCTAATCATAAAGTTCGCTATCATATAATTTAATCCGAAAAATACAAGACAAGCAAGCACAAAATTTATTAAATCGCGAGCAATTCCTGCATTAATCATGAGTGGTGTACGCGTTAACAGCTCAATGATACCAAAAGAGTGTACGCGAATGTCGATGAAATCAACGATACCAAAAGCAACACCTGTCATCACAGCGTAAACAATATAAAGAAGTGGTGCTGCGAACATAAACATGAACTCAATTGGTTCAGTAACCCCTGTTAAGAAGACGGCTAATCCTGCAGATAGGAATATGGATTTATATTTCGCTTTTCTGTCAGGGTCAACATTTTTGTACATTGCATATGCAATACCTGTCAATGCTGCCGTTGAAGTAATTACTTGACCTGCTTTAAAACGAGCCGGTGTAACTTCTTCTTTTAGTTCATTGTAAAGTTCAGTGTTTCCTTGAATGGAGGCATTGTAAAGGTCCGTTGCCCATGCAAGCCAAAGTGGATCTTGGCCGGCTACAGTTTGTCCAATGTTAGAACCAGTCTGGATTAAATACGTACCACCAAGTTCCGTATAATTTAGTGGAACAGTCAGCATATGGTGGAGTCCAAATGGAAGCATCAAACGTTCCACCGTTCCGAAAATAAATGGTGCGATAAATGGAGCGGTGTCTCGTGATGTTGCGATCCACTCTCCAAAGTTGTTTAAAGAGGTTTGAATTGGTGGCCATGTGAACGCAAGTACAATCGATGTAATGACAGAAGCACCAATTACGGTAAATGGAACGAAACGTTTCCCATTGAAAAATGCAAGAGCATCTGGAAGTTTATCGAATGTATTAAAACGGTTAAATAAACTAGCGCCTAAAAACCCAGAGATAATTCCGACAAAAACGCCCATATTCAAAGCCGGTGCGCCTAGAACATCGATGAAGTAATCACTAACAATCATCGTGTTACCTGTTAACGTTTCCACTTTAGCGCCTTCGTCAGCAAGCATATCTCCGTTTACGCCGAAAATCGCACCTGTAATTCTATTGATAAAGATAAATGCGAGCAATGCGGCAAATGCACCACCAGCACGTTCTTTCGCCCAAGCTCCACCGATTGCAACCGCAAAGAGGATATGAAGGTTTCCGATAACGGCCCAACCTATTTCCTCCATAATTTGAGCAACCGTTTGCATAAATGATACATCTGAAACCATTTCTAATGCTTTACCAAGAGAAATCATAATACCCGCCGCAGGCATAACAGCGACGACAACCATTAAGGCCTTACCAAATTTTTGCCAAAAATCGAATGAAAAAATCGGTAATTGTTTGATTTTGTCCATCTTTAAATTCTCCTCTCCATGTCTTAGGTGTCATTTTTTACATCAATGTGTTGAGTGCTTATCTACTATCCTAAAATGTGCAAACGGTTTCGTTAACTTAGTTACAAAAAATAGTTTAACGAAATATATATAAAACGACAAGGTTTTTTTAAAAGACAGAAAATTCCGTCTGGTAAATAAGCTAATTTAAAAGGTTTTTTCGTGTATAAAAAATTAAAATGTACTTCTTAGATGAAGTGTTGGAATAGAAAATGTTTTTACGAATAAGTGAAAACCGCAATAAAAAAATTATGGAATTTAAGGGAGGGAAAAGGAAATAAGTAACCGTTAAGATAAATGTAACGTTTCGAAAACCGCGAATTCATGAAAGTAACTATCATACTTTCCATTTGTTATTAGATCAGACCAACAAAACCCCTACCTGATCATCATAAGGTAGGGGTCGTTCATTCTCCATTCCATGTCATGTACGTATGCATCATCATATATATCCAAAAGGGGCTCTACCTGTAGTTATTTTCCTCCAGTTTTTCAATGGATACAGGCATCCACCCTTCATTTGTCACCCATTCGAGTCTAACTTCATAAGGGGTGTTTGCATTTTCTGATCTTCCAACAATACCTTTCGCACTTTGAGGATCGCCACCATTACCCAGGTGCCAAATCGTCATCTCATCTTCATCAAGGCCAGTCGCATAAACAATCGCCTCTACCATCTCAGCCCAATTAAGAGAATCCATGTCATAAGAAGCACGAAATTCATCGTCTACCTCTTGTTCTGTACCGATCGGCTCCCATTCTCCTTCGCTATGATCAGAATCAGGGCTTGTCTCATCTTCATCTTCACTCTCAACAGCCTCTTCTTCAGAGCCGTTAATTTCTTCTTCTACTCCATTCTGATCGTCATTAATTCCACCTGTTTCGCTCTCTTCTTCAGATACATCTCCTCGTTCATCATCAGATGATTCTTCCTCATCGATCAATTCTGTCTCTTCTTCTGGATCATCGATCGATGCTTGGTCAGACGGACCTCCAAAGAACAGTTGATACCCTAAAAACAATATCGCGATGACAACAACAATGATGGCTATATTTAAGATATTACTAATTTTCTTTTTGCGACGCATATCTGAACGGCGTAGTCCATAACTATTGTATTCGGTCATATTTTTCCTCCTCGTCATCCCTAGGTGGTTTGAATGTTTGCTAAAATTACCTTCTTCATTATTATAAGATAAGTCCATACAGAATTCGAGACGAACTTTTCTATCATTTTTAAGAGAAGGGCTCACTATTCTTTTTTTGCAACCAAAAAAGCGTGATCCTCTATGGATCACGCCAATTTATTATTTTACTTCCATAATTTCAACTTCCATGTCGCCACCTGGTGTTTGTACATTTACTTTTTCACCAACAGATTTACCTAAAAGGCTTTGTGCCATCGGTGAATCATTAGAAATTTTTCCTTCGAATGGGTCAGCTTCAGCACGGCCCACGATCGTATATGCTTCCACATCGCCATCTGGCAACTCTTTAAACTTCACAGAACGACCAAGCGCGACTTCAGAACCATTTCCGTTATCTTCTGAGATGATTTCTGCATTTCGAATCATAGACTCAACTTGTGAAATACGCCCTTCAACGAAAGCCTGTTCATCTTTTGCCGCATCGTACTCAGAGTTCTCCGATAAATCACCAAAACTACGGGCAATTTTTATACGTTCAACGACTTCTTTACGTCGTTCTGTCTTTAGATACTCTAATTCTTCTTCTAGCTTTTGTTTCCCCTCTAGTGTCATATAGTGCTTTTCTTCTGCCATGTTATGGTCACTCCTTACCAACAATGATTAACTTGAAACATTTTCATTTTTAAAAGGTGGAACGCTTTCAAGATACCTTATTAACAGAATGGATTTCATCATGTGTGTCCACCTGTTTTTCTTTAGTTACCTATTTTCATAAAGGTAACGATGGACGTTTCCTGCACTCACTTCCTACCAATATAAAACGGCGTCGCTTTCGATACTTGAAAGCGACTGTTCAGACATCGCAAGCAAAAGAACTTGACAAAACAAGTTCTCTTTGCTCGCTATATTGTCTATTTATTTTAGTCATCGGATAACGAAGGAGAGGATCTAGAATATCTTAATCAGTTTGACAATGACAGTCAACAGATTAGGTGCTACGATCCTTATTTTTGGAACATCCTATTTATGACAACAATCGTATTACAAAATGACTTTTTCTTCAAGGATTCGTTGGATTTTTGTTGCCATTAAATCGATAGCGACTCGATTTTGTCCCCCTTCAGGGATAATGACATCCGCATAGCGCTTCGTCGGTTCGATGAATTGTTCATGCATAGGTCGAACGACTGATGAATATTGTTCAATGACTGACTCAATTGTACGCCCTCGTTCTTCAATGTCACGAACGAGTCTTCTCATCAAGCGAACATCAGCATCCGTATCAACAAATACCTTAATGTCCATTAAATCGCGTAAGCGGCTATCTTCAAGGATCAAAATCCCTTCAAGGATAATCACATCACGCGGTTCAACATGAACGACGCGATTTGACCGTGTATGATTCGCATAATCATATACTGGTTTATCAATCGGTTCATAACGCAGAAGTTGCGTTAATTGCTGTAACAAAAGATCCGTATCAAACGCTAAAGGATGGTCGTAATTCGTTTGTAGACGCTCGTCCATAGAGTGATCACTTTGATCTTTATAATAGGAATCATGTTCTATCATCAGGATGGAATTTTCTTGAAATTGGCGGTAAATTTCATTGGCTACCGTTGTCTTACCGGAGCCTGAACCTCCTGCCACACCGATGACAACAGGTCTTTTGTTCATTATAATGCTCCCTTTCTCATCATGTTATTTGGATATACGGGACGATCAACTTTAAATTGAACAATTTGCAATGGATGGCGAGCGGCATCGATTTCTTCTCCTTCTTCATCCCAAAGCTTGTCGACTGTCATTTTAAAGTTGTCAATCTCTGGTCCAAAGAATTCAATTTCGTCCCCTGGTTTAAAGTGATTACGTTGTTGCAGGGTGACGATCCCGTTGTTCTCATCATAATCTAACACAAGACCCGCAAAATCGAAAGAAGTTTTTTGTGTATGAGTATTAAACATTTGTTCTTCATACCCTGGCGTATTTTCAAAAAAGGCTGGTGCTGTAGGACGATTCGCACACTTTTCAAGTTCTTGCAACCACTTCGGATCGATCTTAAAGTTATCTGGATCTTCACAATACGCATCGATCACCTTACGATATACAGAAACAACGGTTGCTACATAATGAATCGATTTCATTCGCCCTTCAATTTTTAAACTGTCAATGCCTGCATCAACAAGTTTTGGAATCGATTCTATAAGATTTAAATCCTTAGGACTCATCGCAAATGGTGCATCGTCTTCTGAGTACAATTGTTTCTTTTCTTTGGACACTCCTGGTAAGTCATCTTCATAAAGGTAATAGTCCCAACGACAAGATTGGCAACACCCACCCCGGTTCGAGTCACGAGCCGTCATATGGTTACTCAATGTACAACGACCAGAATACGCAATACACATTGCACCGTGAATAAATGTTTCGATTTCAATATCAACATTTTTTTTCATTTCGAGCATTTCTTCTAAACCAACTTCACGAGCTAAAACGACACGTTCTAACCCTTCTTCTTTCCAAAACTTCACCCCTTGCCAGTTCGTGAGTGATTGTTGGGTAGATAAATGAACTTCAAGTTTCGGGGCGAAGCGTTTTGAGGTTTCGATAATCAATGGGTCAGCGACAATTATGCCCGTGACACCAACGCGCTCGAGGTCTTGCAAATACGCATCTAATCCGTCCATATTTTCATTATGAGCAATAATGTTTGTCGTCACGTATACTTTCGCACCATACTGATCGGCAAAGCGCACTCCTTCAGCCATTTCCTCAATCGAAAAGTTTCCTGCATTAGAACGGAGTCCGAATTCTTGCCCACCGATAAATACAGCATCAGCACCGTAGTGAATCGCAATTTTTAATTTTTCTAGATTACCTGCTGGCGCAAGCAGTTCTGGCTTCTTAGTTATTTTTCGCTTTGTTGCTTCTGTTCGCTCAAGCGTTTGTTCCATTATGCTTTCCTCCCTTACTTAATAGACCGTTTCCTTAAAGAAGAATCCTGTATCGAGATCGCGACTTTCTGGTTGTAGCTTTTGTGCTCGTTCAAGATAGTCGTCTTTTTTGTCTGTATATATCGACTCATCGGACAAGTAGTCATCAATGGCCTCACGATAAAGAGCAGTAACCTTTGTAATATAATCCGCTGTTTTTAAAATGCCATCGATTTTAAAACTATCGACACCTGCCTCTAGCATGTCTTCTAGTTCATCAATAATGCACATATCCTTCGCACTCATAATATGTGTACCATTTTCGTCTTCGTAGATTGGGTAACGCGCATCACGCTCTGGGTCATAAATGACAAGCGAACGATCCTTACTGCGCCCTTCTACAGATAAGTTTTTCCCTTGGAATTCCATATAATTCCCGACAAGGGTACGTTTTGATTGAAACATACATGTCATGCCATGGACTTGAACTTCAATTTCCACTTCAGCGTTTTCCTTAATTTCAACAATCGAATCCATATTTAATTCACGAGCAAGCACAGCTCGCTTTGCCCCTTTACGTCCCCAGTAGTTAGCAGTGTACCAATTCGTCGCGGTCATTTCTGTATTCCAATGCAAATCAATAGAAAGCCCTTCTTGTTTAGCAATCATTAGCACGCCTGGGTCACCAAAAACGACTGCATCAACACCGACTTTTTCCAGGAACGTTAAGTAGTCTGGTAATTCTGGTAAGGTGTCGTTGTGAAATAGCGCGTTAACAGCTACATACACAAAACCATTGAATTGACGGGCAATCTTAACCGTTTCTGCAATTTCATCTCTATTGAACGATTCAGGTAGGCGTAAACCGTATCTTTCTTCGCCAATCATCACAGCTGTTGCCCCTGCTTCAAACACTTCACGAACATGCTCAACGGAGATAGGGGTTACAAGAAGTTCCGGTTTTTTATCTGACATCATCTTTCACCACTTTCTAGAAATCAAATCCATCTATATCAATATTTTTTTTGACTAACGAGCAATCCATCACCGATAGGGTAGATCATAGAATGAAAACGCTCGTCACTCATAATCCGCTTATTAAAGCGGTCAATTTTTTTAATCATCTGTCTTAATCCACGTGTTTCTGCTTCCACCTCTCCAGTAACATATCCTTTAAATAAGACATTGTCACTGATGATAAGACCACCTATCTTAACTAACGGCTCAAATGTATCAAAAAACGCGTCATATTTCCCTTTGGCAGCATCGATAAATAAGACATCATATGGCGCATTTTTCTTTACTGACGCAACGTGATCAAAAGCATCTCCTTCGAAAAGTGTGATCTTGTTAGCAAAGGAAGAACGATCAATAAATGAACGTGCCTCTTTAGCACGCTGATCGTCCTTTTCAATCGTTGTTACATGAGCTCCATCTACATTTGCGACAAATTGTAATGCAGAATAACCAATCGCCGCTCCAACCTCTAAAATTTGCGTCGTTTTATGCAGATTCAATAGTTGTATGATTGCACAGAGGCCATCTTTCTCTATAATTGGCACTTCATTGATATTTGCGTACTGCTCCATTTCTTTAAACAAAGCAGTTGAAGGGGGTAAGAGAGACGTGATATAAGAACCTGTTTCATTAGCATTCCACATTCGTTGTACCACCTTATCATTCTTGTCTTTTTAAAAGGTTCTCAAAATGGCAAAAGATCATTACCGCTTTTTAAAACCTTGTTTTGAACAGACATTTCCACCATTATTAACAACGCAAATGTGTTATTAACCTAGATGCAACGTCTGATTTTAACATAAATAGAAAGAGAATGCGACTTAAGCACATTCCCTTTCAATCATTTACACTAATCCACCGTTTTTTCATTAGTTAGCGTTATCACGATGTTCCTCTAACACTTGTTGATGTTCTGGATACGTTTCAGAAAAGAATACGTTGTCTTCCGTATGATAGAAATATTGATAATCGTGTATTTCTGGCATTAACGCTGCTTCTATCGATTTATCCCCAGGATTATTAATCGGCCCCACTGGTAAACCAGGGTATTCATACGTGTTATAAGGTGAATCGATCGTTAGATGTTTATTTAGCGTTCGCGAAAGCCTCTCTTCGTGCGCGTATGATACCGTCGGATCCATCTGGAGTGCCATGCCTTTCTCTAATCGATTATATAAGACACCTGAGATCGTTGCTCGTTCGTCGTCATGCGCTGCTTCTCCTTCAATAATTGAAGCCATTGTAAGGATTTCATGATATGAATATTCACTTTCTTCTAGTTGATTCTCAAATTGAAATACAGCATTTTGTGTTCGGCGGATCATTTCCTCAATGATTTCCTCTTGTGATGCGTCTTCATCTACAAAATCATGTCTTGCCGGGAATAGGTACCCTTCTAGCGGCCAACGAATCGACCCTTCCAAAACATCGTCGCTAAGTATTTCAAATTGATCGATCAGCGTCTCAATATATTCTTCATCAGAAACGAGTTCCAATAATTCCTCATATTCATGATCTGTTTCTTCTGCTACAACCTCTAGCGTTTCTTCTAACCAATATCCTTCTGGAATTGTAAACGATAACTCATAATCCTCATAAACGGTACCATCTTTTAAGGAAGCGATGAGCTCATCTATGCTCATGGCTGGAGTGAGTTCGTACGTACCAGCTTGAAACCCCGCCTCACCTCGGAAACGTACGTAATAACTAAAAATCGTAGCACTTCGTATCACACCCTCATCCTCAAGAATCTCACCGATTGTTGAAGAATTTGACCCAATAGGTATCTCTACTTCAATCGTTTCTTCAGCTTCTTCGTCAAGTGGCCCTAGTGCTGATTGGACATAATAATAACTAAAAATACTACCAATAAGAACGAGTAAAAATAAAGAACCGACCGTAATTAAAACAATTTTTCTTACAGTTTTCGCCTCTTTTTCACGTTCTTTTATTGTATCTTTTTTGGAATTTTGATTATTGTCTTTAGAATCCGTCACATTCCTTCCTCCTTTCACCTCATCCATTATACTACAACTCGCAAAATTTTCGAGATCGTGTCGAAAAAACATTGAGTATTCTTTATCATGAAAAATCGTTTTATTCTTATACAATAAGTCGAAAGATGAATGAATTTCATAATAGATGATGTAAAGATCATTTCCAAACATTGATTGTGATTTTCACTGCAGGCGGACGCTTTCCCAAGGGCTTGTCTTCAGCTAAATTCAGCTTAACAAACCGTGGCTGAATTGGATCTTCAGACTGCGCTCATCCTTTGGGCGTCGCCGCCTTTCGTTTCAATCACTTCGTTTCAAAACAAACGTTAACCTTCGTGATAACTGATTACATTCGTGATATTTGTTAAAACCCTTCATTATGAAATTGGTTCAAATGATAAAATTTCATAAAAAAACGAGGCGATGACCGTTTGCAGTCATTGCGCCTCGTTTTGTTCGCAAAGCCTTATTAAACTTCGTTGTTTTCGGACATTTCAATGTACGTATTTAACATTTCTTCGACCATATTCCATTCCTCTTCATCCTCGATCGGAATAAGAGAAAGCTCACCTTCATCATTCTCTTCATAACGAAAAGCATGAACCTCGACTTCTTCTTCTTCGTTATCTTGTGATCCTTCTGGAACAAGAACCATGTAAGAGTTTTCCGTTTCATCTACGTCAAATGTGAATAACACTTCAAATAAATGTTCGTCACCATTTTCATCAGGGATCACTACACGTTCTTGTTCAGTTGGTTGGTTAATCTTTGATTGATCCATTTTATTCCCTCGCTTTTGTTTATAATCTTTGCTGCTAGCTGCAAATTCACTTACTGATGGCGATCTAAATAACCTTGCAGAATGAATACAGCCGCCATTTTGTCAATAACTTTCTTTCGTTTTTTTCTGCTAACATCCGCCTCTAGTAACGTTTGTTGAGCAGCAGAAGTCGAGAGGCGCTCGTCCCACATTGCCACATCAATATCGAGTCGCTCACTTACTGCATCGGCGAACGCTTCGCAAGCTTGTCCCCGTTCACCGATCGTTCCGTTCATGTTTTTGGGTAATCCAACAACCACTTTTTCGACTTCATGTTCGTCAATCAATGTTCGCAGCCGTTCGAAATCTTGGTCCTGATGATTAGGATCTCGATGGATGGTTTCCAAACCTTGTGCCGTCCAACCAAATGCATCACTGACCGCAACACCGATCGTCTTCGTACCTACATCTAAACCTAATACTCTCATTTACTTCTCCTCTTGATGTTGTAACAAATACGACTTTACGAGCGCTTCAATGATCTCGTCACGTTCCACTTTACGTATGAGAGATCGGGCGTCCTTGTGTCTTGGAATATACGCTGGATCCCCCGACAATAGATAGCCAACGATTTGATTAATCGGATGGTACCCTTTCTCTTCCAATGCCGAATAAACGGATAGAAGAACTTCCTGTACACCTGCGTCCATCGAATCATCGGGGAAATTAAACTTCATCGTATGATCCATAGAAGCCATTTCAAACACCTCTTTCCTCTTACGGCAAGACGTCCATCATGACAAATGACCCTTCGCATCTACCGTTCGTCGTTTCTCCCTCCATTGTACACGATCAATGGACATTTAGGAATTTGTTTTCACGATTTCAGGCACAATTTTTAGTGCTTCAGGTACTTTTTCTGGATCTTTACCTCCAGCTTGGGCCATATTTGGTCGTCCACCACCACCGCCGCCGCAACGGGTTGCGACTTCTTTGATGATATTTCCAGCATGATACCCTTCTTTTACTAAATCATCAGTGACCGTCGTCACAATTTGCACTTTCCCGTTGTTGACGGACGCTAAGACAAGGATGCCAGATTCCATCTTTTCTTTCAAGGAGTCTGTAAGCTGACGTAAGCGATCCATATCCGGAACATCAACTTGTTGAGCAAGAACAGACACACCTTCTACATCGATAGTCTCATCTAAAAGAGAACTCGCTTCCATGTTACCCAATTTCGCGGACAGAGATTCATTTTCACGTTCTACATCTTTTAATTGTTGTTGTAACTGTTCGATACGTTGAGGGACTTCATTGATGTTCGTTTTCAAACGGTCTGCTGCATCTCTCAATACGTTCAGTTGTCCGTTTAAGTACTCATACGCTTTTTTCCCTGTTACTGCTTCAATACGTCTTACTCCTGCGCCGATTCCTGCTTCTGAAATAATTTTGAAAACTCCTACTTCAGCTGTGTTGTTTACGTGACAACCACCACAGAGCTCAATGCTATAATCACCGATTTTAATGACGCGTACTTCATCACCATATTTTTCGCCAAATAAAGCCATTGCCCCCATCTCTTTTGCTTCATCTAACGTTTGGTGCAACCGTTCAACAGGTTGTGCTTGCCATACTTTTTCATTCACGATCGCTTCGATTTGGTTCATTTCTTCCTCAGTAACTTGCCCGAAGTGAGAGAAATCAAAACGGAGACGATCTTCATTTACAAGTGACCCTGCTTGATTAACATGTTCACCAAGTACATCTTTTAATGCTTGGTGCAATAAATGTGTCGCCGTATGATTTTTAATTGTGCTTACTCGCTCATTTGTCGACACTTGAGCAGTGACATTCATACCCGTGCGAAGCGTCCCTTTCGTCACTTTCACACTATGAAGGTTTTGACCATTTGGTGCTGCTTGTACATCTACGACGTCAACGATTGTATCTGCGTGCGTAAAAGTACCTGTATCTGCAACTTGGCCACCGCTTTCTGCGTAAAACGGTGTTTGATCGAGGATGACTTGGGCATCTTCACCTTCACCGACAACATCTACAAACGCACCATCTTTCACAATTGTTTGTACTCCTGCCTCTGCTTCTGTGTGATCATAACCGATAAACGAACTCTCTACTTCAATCTCTCCGAGAATTTTATCCTGAATTTGCATCGATTCAGACTCTTGTCGCGCCGCTCTCGCTCGTTCGCGTTGTTTTTCCATTTCACGTTCGAAGCCTTCTAAGTCAACATGAAACCCTTCGTCTTCAACATACTCTTGCGTTAAATCAGACGGAAAACCGTACGTGTCATAAAGACGAAATACGTCTTCACCACTAATTTCCGTTTTCCCTTGTTCACGCGCTTGCTTCATTACTTTATTCAAGATCGTTAGACCATCGTTTAATGTTTCGTGGAAACGTTCTTCTTCATTTTTCATCACTTTTTGGATGAAGTCCGTTTTCTCACTTACTTCTGGATAGAAGTCATTCATGATGTCAGCGACTGTCGGTACGAGTTCATACATAAATGGTCGTTCAATACCAATTTGTTTCGCATAACGTACCGCACGACGCAACAGACGGCGTAGCACGTATCCACGACCTTCGTTGGATGGAAGTGCCCCATCGGATACAGCAAAGGTAACAGTACGTACGTGGTCAGCAATGACTTTAAAGGCTGTATCTTCTTCAGCCGATTTCCCGTATGTTCGACCGGAGATACCTTCAGTTTTACGAATAATCGGTACGAAAAGATCTGTATCAAAGTTTGTTTCTGCATCTTGGATGACAGATACCATTCGCTCAAGCCCCATACCGGTATCAATGTTTTTCTTTGGAAGTGGGGTATAAGAGCCATCCGGATTATGGTTATATTGACTGAATACTAAGTTCCAAATCTCTAAATAACGTTCGTTTTCCCCACCAGGAAACATTTCAGGATCATCCATGTCGTCACCGTATGCTGGCCCACGATCATAGAAGATCTCTGTGTTCGGGCCACTTGGACCTTCACCGATATCCCAGAAGTTTTCTTCAAGACGAATAATACGCTCTTCCGGTAAACCAACTTCTTTATTCCATAAATCAAACGCTTCATCATCGTTCGGATGGATTGTTACCGATAATTTTTCTGGGTCAAATCCAATCCAACGTTCGCTCGTTAAAAACTCCCACGCCCATTGAATGGATTCTTTTTTGAAATAATCACCGATCGAAAAGTTACCAAGCATTTCAAAAAATGTATGGTGACGAGCGGTTTTCCCTACGTTTTCAATATCGTTTGTACGAATTGATTTTTGCGCATTTGTAATACGTGGATTGTTCGGGATGACGCGACCATCAAAATATTTTTTTAGCGTCGCAACACCACTGTTAATCCATAACAAAGATGGATCCTCATGGGGAACGAGTGAAGCACTCGGTTCAACATCGTGCCCTTTTTCCTTAAAGAAATCTAAAAACATTTGCCGAACTTCAGCTGAAGTCAACCGTTTCATTATTACGTCCTCCTTATGTATGATTTAGATCGTTCAGATTTTTTTCCATACAAAAAACTCCCGTCCTCACAACAGGGACGAGAGATCTCTCACGCGGTACCACCCTGGTTACAGACTTGTCCTTAAGCCTGTCACCTCGCCACTTAACGGTGTGGTGCCGGCAGGGTTTGCCTGCTCTCAGGAGTAGCTGACTGCTAACCTTCATCTAGAATTCCTCTCAGCCTCGGGAATTCCTCTCTGCAAGATGGACTTTAGCAGTACCGTTCCATCATCAAGTTTTCGATCTTTTATTATAGAAAATATTATAGGGATAAAGCAGCCCTATTGTCAAATAGAAAAGAAATTTTATGCATAAAATTCATAACTTCGCGCATGGAATTTGAAATTTCGTTTGCTTTTTGATCATCCACCTTCATCTTTAATCATTCCTCGACGTACTCTGATTGCCCCCCGAACGTGAACAACGATAACTTTTAAAACCGCAAGTAACGGCACAGACAAGATTAACCCAATCACACCCGCTAATTCAGCACCGATTACAAGCGCAAATATGATTAAAACTGGATGCATGTGCAAACTTTTTCCAACGATCAAAGGGGCAAGCACATTTCCTTCAAGCATTTGAACGATCACGATGACAAGTAGAGCAAAAAGCGCGAGTTGTAATGACTCCGCGGTAGCTACTAATAACACAGGAGCTGCACCAATGATTGGCCCGAAGTACGGAATGATGTTCGTCGCACCAATAAAGAGTGCAAACATCAGTGCATAAGGCATGTCAATAATCAAAAATCCGATAAAAGAGAAAACAAAGACAACAACACCGACAATAATTTGTCCACGTATGTATCCGCCCAATGATTTATCAATATCATAAGCTAACTGTTTCATATGTTTGCGAAAACGTTTTGGCGTAAGGTACCAAGCAACTTTTTCAATGATATCGTAATCTTTTAGTAAATAAAAAACGATAAACGGAACGACGATTAACGCAAAAGTATAATCTACGAGGGCTTTTAATGATGCCACCATACGCGTTACCAAATTAGCAGCGTATTGTTCTCCCTGTTCCAATAAATGATCAGCTTGTTGTTCAATTGGTTCCGGCAATGTTTCTGCTTGATGATCATAAGATTGAACAAAAGAACGATAAGAGTTAGCCATCTCAGGTAATTGTTCAATCATCTCTTTTCCTTCAGCAATCAAATGTGGCGTCCCTTTGATGACAGCTAAAACAATTGTGCCGATTACAGCTAAATATATGAGTAATATCGCATAACCACGTCCAACACGGTGTCTATATGCCCACTCTATTAAAGGGTGAAGCAAATATGTAATCAAACCAGCAACCGCAAAAGGGAGGATGATTTTACCTATGATTTGAAACAACGGTTGTAATCCTTTAACAAGCATAATAAAGGCATAACCGTTGATCAAAATAAGCAAAACAACCAATAACAGAAATAACCAGTAACGCATTTGCTTCTCTTCCATCATCCACCTCCCCTTTCGTTCATATCTATAGCTTTTCTCAAGCAAAACAGGTTTATGAACGAAACTTTTGAAAGGACAGTTAAAAAAATTGACCTCACCACTTTAGGTTGTTATGCCTAGTGATGAGGTCAACTTATTATTACATGTCTAATTAGCTCATTTGTTTGCGAAGTTTACGCATGCCACCATTTTTAGGGAGCATATTCGTCATATTCATTTGTCTCATTGGTTCGAACCTTTTTTTCAAGCGTTTCCGTGTTTTTCGATCCATCGTCATTGCATATGCGGTTGCTCCTACTCCAATCGCTGCCATTGAAACAATCCAACGCATCGATATCCACCACCCGATGATTTATTCTGTACCTACTTGGCGCTCCTGTTCTGAAAATAAGTCATCGAGGGAGCTTAACGATCCGTCCTCTTCCACTTCATGCAAAGATAACCGTCCACCAGATAAGCTCAATTCAATAAAACATTGCCAGCAGTAATACTGATTCGTTCCAATTTTACCGATATCTTTATTTTGACAATTTGGACAGCGCATAGGGTACGTACCTCCTCTTTTCAGCAGAAAATTATAAGCTTTTGTTGAGTGTTTTCACGACTAATTTTTCACTCAAAAAATCTGCATATAACCCTTCCGTAACTTCATACCCTACGATTCTGCCCGTTTCTGGTAAAAAATATACATTTTCAACCAATCCGACCGTTTCCCCTCTTTCATCGTAAGCAGGCTGTCCAGATAATCGGTTTTTCCCCTTTAAGAAACGAACCGTACATGCTGGTTTGTTGTCGGAGGTAAACTGTTTACCTTCAACGGTCCATTTTCCATCTATCCACTTCAGCGATGCAAATGAAATACACTTCTCTCGTTTAAACCAATGTTTTGGCTTCACCACAATCGAGTCGACTTGTTCTCCTTTACAGCAAACATCAACGATCATGGCATAAGACGGCTGTTCGTGTGGAAAAAAAACGGATGCTCCCAAAAGACTTTGAATGGTTCGCAAAGGTATCCCACCTCTCGAACATTTCTTAGTCTTCGGAAACATCCATCGTTTCATCCTCGGGTTCTATTTCCAATGTGTCACCTTGAAGACGTTCTTTCAACGTCGTTTGCCGTTTTGACTCATCAATTTTTGCAACCGCAAGTTCTAGTGCGTTCCACTCACCACACAAAATCAGAAACGATTTTGCACGTGTGACACCGGTGTAAATGAGGTTTCGCTTTAACATACGGTAATAACTTTTCACAACTGGCATCACAACGATCGGGAACTCACTACCTTGTGACTTATGAATCGAACAACAATACGCATGCGTAATTTGGGATAAATCGGATTTTTTATATTGCACTTCAATTCCATCAAAAGAAATCACAAGCATGTCTTCGGATTCCGTCGTTTCCTCTTTTCGAAATAAAGCAACGATCTCCCCACGGTCCCCATTGTAAACATGCTCTTCCGGATTGTTGACAAGTTGCAACACAACATCTCCGACACGATAGACGACATCACCAAAGGGGATTTCTCGCCGCGACTCTTTTTGCGGGTTAAACAGTGCTTGGAGTCTTTCGTTTAAACGTTCGATCCCAGCGTTACCACGATACATCGGTGCAAGGACTTGAATATCCTTCGCCCGATAACCCTTGTCAGCAGCTCGCTTGCAAACTTGTTCGACGACGTCTATAACTTGTTGTTGTTCACATGAGAAGAAGCGCAAGTCGTTACTTTCTTTCGTTAATGAACGATGCAGTTCTCCAGATTTTAAACCGTGAGAGAACTCGATAATTGCTGACCCACCTGCTTGCCGGTAAATTTCTGATAAATGCTGTACAGGTACTTTGTGCGATTCTAACAAGTCAAACAGTACTTGTCCTGGTCCAACGGATGGGAGTTGATCTTCATCACCAACGAGCAGAACTTTCATACCGTCGGGAACCGCTTTAAATAACTGATTAGCAAGCCAAACGTCGACCATTGACATTTCATCAACGATCAGTAACTTCCCTTCTAAAGGCTCGTATTCATCTTTTTCAAAACCATCTTGACTCCCCTTATACCCAAGCAAGCGGTGAATCGTCGAAGCTGGGAGTCCTGTTGCTTCATTCATACGCTTGGCAGCACGGCCTGTCGGGGCAACGAGTAAAACAGGAAATGGATCATCTTGGTCATATTCTTCTTCATCCAATGAAATATCTTCTAGCATGGCATAACTTTCAACGACACCACGAATAACCGTTGTTTTTCCTGTCCCAGGACCACCTGTTAACAAAGTTAACGGAGATTCAAGGGCAGCACGCACAGCATCTCGTTGTGAAGGGGCGTAAGTGATTTCAAAGCGTTCCTCCACGTCACCGATTGCCTTTAAAAATTCGGAATCTGGATATTCCGTCGTCGTCTGTTCATCGTCCTTTTGTAAACGTTCAATATGACTAGCGATACCTCGTTCTGCATAATATAATGACGGCAAATACATACGCTCGGAGCCGACAACTAAACGCGTTTCTTCACCAATCTCAATAATCTGCTCAGCAATTGTCTCTTCAGGAATCACCGCTTCGTCGCGTTCTGCTAATAAGTTTTGCACGCCTATAATTACGTCTTCTGTTCGTACATAGACATGTCCGTTTCTTAATGATTCTTCACTGACAATATAATAAATCGCCGCTTTTAAACGATCTGGATGATCTCCCGTCATACCGATATGGTGACCGATTGCATCTGCTTTTGCAAATCCAACCCCTTCGACTTCTTCAATCATCCGATACGGATACTCTTGGATGATTCGCATCGCATCGTGTTTATACGTTTGATAAACTTTAACTGCTAAGTTCATCCCAAACCCGTATTCATAAAGAGCGATTAACACTTGTTCTACGCCTTGTTCTTCAATCAGTGTTTCATAAATCATATCAACTTTTTTCTCATTCATATTCGGAACATCGTGTAGCACATCTCGACTTTCTAGAATTTTTGAGATAGCATGTTCACCTAAAGTATCGACGATTTGTTCCGCTGTCTTTTGACCGATTCCTTTAAAGCGATCGCTACTTAAATAGAGGATAATCCCTTGCTTTGTTTGTGGCATGATTTTTCGGAAATGATCTACTTGAAATTGCCGCCCGAATTTAGGGTGATCTTTCCACTGACCATAAAACAAATACGTTTCCTCTTGTTCCATCGCAGGCATCGTTCCAACGACAATAGTTTCGTCCGCCTCCTCTTCAACGCTCGCCTCAAGGATGCGGACGCGTGCAACAGTATACATTGTCTCGTCACGGTGATAAATGATGCGGGTAATTTCACCTTTGACATACGGCTGTTCAGAAGATGTTTCCTCAATCATCTTTCGCCCACCTATTCTGCCTCGTTTTCTCCTTCTCCGTAGAGAACTTGTTCCATCTGCTTTTTCCCGTTCGCACTTAATGCATGGTCAGGTTGTGCTTCTAGAGCTCGATTGAAGAAATCGAGTGCTGTTTTTGCGTCATCTTTATATGCATACCCTACACCTAAATTAAAGTACGCATCTGCATGCTTTTGATCAAGCTCAATCACTTTTTGAAAAGCTTCCATTGCCTCATCAATGAATGATGTTTGCGCCAGTGTGAGTCCGTAATAAAATTGCGCGTCGACATCATCATTCGCTAGTTCTACCGCACGTTGTAAACTCGGTAATGCACGAGCAAATTCTTCTTTCATGTAATAACACATGCCGAGCATATAATAGACGTCTGATTCGGTTAGTGAAACATCGATCGCTTTTTGATAACTTTGTATCGCCTCATCGTACTTTTCTAGGTTATATAATACATTACCTTTACCGTAGTAGGCCGTTCCAAGCGCTTCGTCTAATTCGAGCGCACGATCGTAAAATTTCACAGCTTTTTCATCTTCATGTACAGCGGCTAGTAAGTTACCAAAGTTAATGTAAGCAATTGGATCATTTGGATTCTCTTCGATTTCTTCATTCAATAAATTTGCCGCATCCTCAATCTTTCCTTCTTGCATCATTTTTACGGCTTGTTCGTTTCGATCTCCCATCTGTCAACGCCTCCCCATATCGTGCTGCATAACTTCTTTTATTTATCTCACTTGTTCTCGTTCTTTTTTATGAACTTGGTCGATTGTTGCTCCACCGAGGCAGACTTCTCCATCATAAAAGACAACCGCTTGTCCTGGTGTGACGGCGCGCTGCGGTTCATCGAATGTGACGTGGACTTGTCCATCTTCGCCTTGTTCGACATAAACGGATTGATCTTCTTGGCGGTAGCGGAATTTCGCTGTGCATCGAAAAGCGTCTGGTGCTCCTTTATCACTAAGCCAATTAACGCCTTCTGCTGTGAGCCCTTCTGAATAAAGAGCTGGATGGTGGTACCCTTGACCGACGTAGAGGACGTTTTCTTTCAAATCTTTATCGATGACAAACCACGGCTCGCCGGCACCACCGATGCCGAGCCCTTGACGTTGACCGAGTGTGTAGTACATGAGACCGTCATGTTTGCCTTTCACTTCGCCATCTAGGGTCTTCATCTCGCCTGGTTGTGCGGGTAGAAATTCACTTAAAAACTCTTTGAAATTACGTTCGCCGATAAAGCAAATACCTGTGCTGTCTTTCTTGTTGGCTGTTGCTAGTTCTGCTTTTTTCGCGATTTCTCGTACTTCCGGTTTCGGTAGTTCACCAAGTGGGAACATCACATTCTTAATTTGTTCTTGGGACAGTGCATTTAAGAAGTATGTTTGGTCTTTGTTGCGATCAACTCCGCGAAGCATTTGTACTTCGCCGTTGCTATGATCAACGCGTGCGTAATGTCCGGTCGCTAAATAATCGGCACCTAGAGACATTGCATGGTCTAAAAATGCTTTAAATTTTATTTCTTTGTTACACATTACATCTGGATTCGGTGTACGACCTGCTTTGTATTCATCAAGGAAGTACTGAAATACTTTATTCCAGTATTGTTCTTCAAAGTTCACCGCGAAATAAGGAATGTCAAGTTGGTTACAGACACGAATCACATCTTCATAGTCTTGCGTCGCAGTGCATACGCCATTTTCATCGGTATCATCCCAGTTCTTCATAAAGATACCTACGACATCGTATCCTTGTTCTTTTAATAAGTAAGCTGAAACAGACGAATCAACGCCCCCAGACATCCCGACGACGACGCGTGTGTCTTCTGGTGCTTTCTGTGTATCAGTCGCCATCGTATCCCTCCTATCTTTCACATATCTATTTTTCTTTACGTTTGCAGTCGTTGGACAATCTTTATTGTCCTTTTCGCTACTTCCTCAATCTGTTCAAGGTCATTACCATAACCAAAGCTAAATCGAAGCGCTGATTGTGAACGGTTCGAGTCTTCAAACATCGCAGCTAATACGTGTGACGGTTCAATAGACCCTGCTGTACAAGCTGACCCGCTAGAAGCTGCAACACCATCTAAATCAAGGTTTGTAAGTAATGACTCTACATTCACTCCAGGGAAGCTAACGTTTAAAATGTGAGGCATCACTTGCTCATGCGAACCATTCACCAACATATTGACATCTGCTTCTTGTAAACGAGAAAGGAGTGTTTCACGGAGTGACTTGTACAATGCTCGTTTTTCATTGCGCGTCGTTTCCATGAGTTCGACTGCCTTTTTTAAACCAATAATACCTGGAATATTTTCTGTCCCCGCACGGCGCTTTCGTTCTTGTTCTCCACCATATAGGTTCGGCTGAATCGTTAGTTCTTTTTTCGCAGCCAAAACACCAACGCCTTTAGGTCCGTTAATTTTATGAGAAGATACTGTTAGCATATCCACATTTAACTCGTTCATATCTAAACGTTCAATACCGAATGCTTGTACAGCATCACTATGAAAAACGGCTTGATGTTCACTTAAGAACGCACCGATCTCTTGAATTGGTTGTACCGCGCCCGTTTCGTTGTTGGCATACATGATCGATACAAGAATTGTATTTTCAGTTAACGCGTTTTCTACATCTTTAACAGACACGATACCATCCGCATTTACAGGAAGGTACGTGACATCAAACCCGTTTTTCTCTAAAAATTCAAAAGCGTGTAAAACCCCATGGTGTTCAACTTGTGTCGTGATCAAGTGGTTTCCATTCTCACGGTTTGCCATTGCATAGCCAATGACTGCAAGGTTATCTGCTTCTGTTCCACCGCTTGTAAATGTGATTTCTTCGTACTGGCAACCGAGGGCGCGAGCGAGCACTTCACGCGCTTCGTCCAACCCACGTCTTGCTTTGCGACCAAAAGTGTGAATACTAGATGGGTTGCCATACACCTCGTTCATATACGGTATCATCGCTTCAATGACTTCTGGGTGAACAGGTGTTGTCGCAGCATGATCTACATAAATGTTTTTCACGTTCATTCACCTTCTTCAATCTTCGTAACTCTTCTCGTAAAAGGGAGCTTTTTAAAACAATCGTATATACGGCATACTATTAAACAAACAAATAGTGAGGCAACGACTACAAAAAGCTAGCAGTCCCCCTCACTTTTAGTCTTTACTTTCGATTAAATGTAAAACATATAATATTCGTGCTCACCTTTATCCTCGTAATTGGCTAAATCGTCCAACGTTGTACCCTCAAGGACATCTTTTACCGCATCACGTATTTTAATCCACAGATCGCGTTTTGCCGGTTCCTCATCGTCAAGTACTTCAACAGGACTGATCGGCCCTTCAAGGACACGAATGATATCTGCGGCAGTGATCTCTTTTGGATCTTGTGCAACCATGTAACCACCATGTGCACCACGAACACTTTTTACTAGTGTAGCATTGCGTAAAGGTGCGATCAATTGTTCAAGATAATGCTCCGATAACCCATGATCTTTAGCGATCGACTTTAAGGAAATTGGCCCATCCCCGTGTTTTTTCGCCAATGCGATCATAATTGTTAGCCCGTAACGTCCTTTTGTCGATATCTTCACCGTAATCCCTCTCTCTTCTCTATCAAAGTTACAACCTCATTCACCGTTCAAGCCTTCATATGCCTCAGTAATTAGCGATGAATGCCGTTTTTATTGGTTCCTATTATAGCATACAAATATCATTTTCGTCGGCAAAATGATATCATCAGTATCAAGAAAAGCGTATAGCGCGTGGTCATCGGCAATGCAGTATCTCTTCCACCGCTAGCCTTACTTCGAGGGTAGTTGCGTCGAGACAGCTCATCATCTATTCAGTGAAGCATCAGTATATTAAAAAATAACGGAACTATGCCCTATATGACTTAATACCAATTGACCTTTTACAAAAGGAAGGGACGAGACAATGGATTTATTCGATTACACTAGTAAACAAAATCAAGAAACGCGAGGACCATTAGCGGCGCGAATGCGACCGCAAACGATCGATGATATCGTTGGGCAATCATCGATTGTTGGGGAGGGAACTCTTCTCAGACGCGCTATAGAGGCTGACCGCCTCACACCGATGATTTTCTATGGACCACCTGGTACCGGAAAGACGACGCTAGCAAAAGTGATTGCCAATTCAACCTCAGCATGGTTTGAACAATTGAATGCGGTCACATCAGGAGTCAATGAAATTCGTGATGTTGTAAAGAAAGCGAATGACCGCAAAAAATACGAAGGAGAACGCACAATACTGTTCATCGATGAAATCCACCGCTTTAATAAAAGTCAACAAGACGCACTCCTTCCCTTCGTTGAAGACGGAACGATCGTGTTAATAGGAGCAACAACAGAGAATCCTATGTTCGAGGTCAACGATGCTCTTCTTTCTCGCGCCCGCCTCTTTCACCTTGAACCACATAGCGATGAAGATATTCGGACAATTATACAACAAGCTCTCAAAGATAAAGAACGTGGTTTTGGTGAATATGATATCGACTTAAAAGAAGAGGCTGAAGATCACTTAGTCGGCGTTGCAAATGGAGATGCTCGCACCGCACTTAATGCGATAGAATTAGCTGTTCTGACCACGGATCCTGATGATGACGATGTGATTCGCATCGACATAGAAACAGCCGAAGAATCTATCCAACAACGTGTCTTGCAATATGATAAACAAGGAGACAACCATTATGATACCGTGTCTGCGTTTATAAAAAGTATCCGTGGGTCAGACCCAGATGCAACCCTCTATTGGTTAGCAAAAATGATATATGCTGGCGAAGACCCTAAGTTCATCGCTCGCCGTTTATATGTACATGCGGCTGAAGATATCGGTTTAGCCGATCCGAATGCACTACTCATCGCTCAAGCTGCTGCTGATGCCGTCGACTTTATTGGTCTACCAGAAGCACGCATTCCTCTTGCAGAAGCAGCACTGTATTTAGCAACAGCTCCTAAAAGTAACGCTGTCATTAGTGGCATAGATTATGCGCTAGAAAAGGTAAAAAACGAAGCCACTGGCGCTGTTCCTGCCCATTTAAAAGATGCTCATTATAAAGGAGCAAAAACGTTAGGTCATGGTCAAGGATACTTGTACCCCCACCACTATGAAAACCACTACGTACCGCAACAATACTTACCAGACCAACACGTTGGTCGTTCTTTCTACGCCCCATCTGACAATGGGTATGAAAAAACCGTTCGCAAAAGACTCGACTACTTTCATAAGCGTAAGCAACGCGAGTCAACAGCTTCACCTAAAAACAAGGGCTGAAGAACATCAGCCCTACCTTCGTTTCTATTTCCTCGACTATTATTTTTCTATTCCCTAGTATAATTTTTACAAGAACAGGTCATGTTAGAAATAACAAAGAAACTTAAGAGAAAGGAATGGCCTGTTATGACAAAAGTAAGACAAGATGCATGGTCACATGAAGACGATCTACTGTTAGCTGAAACGGTTTTAAGACATATTCGTGAAGGAGGTACTCAATTAAAAGCATTTGACGAAGTCGGTGATCGGTTAAACCGCACTTCAGCAGCCTGTGGTTTTCGATGGAACGCCGTTGTTAGAAATAACTATGATGAAGCTGTTAAACTAGCAAAGAAACAACGAAAAGAAAACAAACGCCGTCAAGCTGAAGAAGCAAAGCCAGACGTTTATATGAACAAACAACAAAGCAACGGACTTTTCTCATCTCATTTTGAACAACCATCTTTTGAATATACTGCTGAATCTACGACACCAACTCAAGCAATGCCATCACAGCAACCAACGTTTGAAAATCAAACAAACAGCCAATCACAACCTCATATCCAACATCATGATAAACATTCAATCGACCTTCACGATGTGATTGATTATTTAAAGCATCTAGCAAAAAATGAACAATCAACACAGCAAGTAGAGAGATTACAAGCTGAAAACGAACAATTAACATCACAAATCGAAGATATGAAACGCAATATTCAACAATTAGAGAAAGATTACAAGATACTTGAAGCCGATTATCAATCAATGCTTCACATTATGAATCGCGCCCGTCGCCTAGCACTCACTGAAGATGCAGAAGAACATGAGGTGCATACACCAGCATTTCGTATGGACCAAAACGGCAACTTAGAAAAAGTAGCAAAGTAAACGAAAAAAGGTTGGCTCACAATGACCGAGCATTTTGTGAGTCAACCTTTTTTGTAAGGCTGTTTTCTAAAAGATTGTTGCTTGTTAACGAATTCGTTCACAGGAGAAATCCGCACCACCAAAACAACGACCACACGACCTTTGACATGAATTGGACCTGGTCAGGTGAACGTGGTTTGTGGTTGCTCCGGACATATGTTCCGTTAATTCTCTCTTTTGCAGGCAATAAAGGAATAATGTCTGAAGCGAATAACACAGTGGTATGACCACGGTCGAATTTAACCAACCTGAAGTCGCCGATGACCAAGCGCCTCCAGCTTTTCGGTTTGTCTAGTTTCAGTGCCTACGAGCTCGAGGTCACTTCAGGCCTTTTTCTGAAGCCAAAAAGCGGCTTTACTCCCACGCTCATCCAAAGAGCGTTTACATCGGCGAGAATCTACGATTTGCCTCGACGGATATGCACCAAGGCAAGGCTAGAAGAGGAAGAGGCAGTGCTTGTCGCTCGTGAGCAAGGCACTTCAACTTTTCGGTCTATTCGTCTTCAATAATGATATAGGTTGCTTTTACAGGACCGTGTACACCTACGACGAGGCGAAGTTCAATGTCCGCTGAGTTACTCGGTCCAGAAATGAAATTAACACACGTTGGCACGTCTTTTCCTCCATCGACCATCTGGTGAACCTTTTCCGTTGCTTGTGTCATTCGAGGGACGATCGCACTTTTTGGAATAATCCCGATATATGTTTGTGGCAATAAACTGACCGAGCGACCTTTCCCTTCATCACTAAACAAGACGACCGTTCCCGATTCAGCAAGTGCCATATCCGCAAAGGTCACACCGATATTCGCTCGTTCTGCGATCTTGATGTTTTCCTCTTTCAAAGAAGGATTCCACGTATGAACATGTAGCCCTTCTTCTTTAGCGTTGAGCGCTTCGGATAAACCATACTTTGCAAATCGCTCATCATCCCATTTAACAACTGATCCAGCGCCTAATTCTTCAATCGTTTGCCTAAACGTTTCAACGAGAGTATCTTTCTTCGTTACGTGAACGTTCGTATGAATATTTCCACATTGCTCGATTAGAGCATGCATCAGTTCATCTTGGCTCGCTTCTGCCAATACATCATACTGCGGAGTGACAGACCATTTCGGTCGTGTAACCCCTTCTGTTTTTCGTTTTCGACCGAGACGATCAGCAACATTTTTTAAAAAACGATCGCGATTTTGTATTGTTCCTTGGCTCATGTTTCACCCTCCCCTTTGTTACGGTTTTCAAACCACTCTCTAAAAGAATCACCAGGTTCAGGAAGGTTTCTAATATTCGTCCAATCCTTAATTGGTCCTGGCCCCTTCTCTTTTTTCGCTTTCGCTATCGGGCTGATCACAGATGGGGCAAGTTTACTTCCCATTTTATATAGCGTAGGATTGCTTGCACCGATTTCGAAACCTTTCATCGCAGCTTTTTCTGTAAATGATGTTTTCCCTTCTTCTTCGGTGATTACCCTTCGGTGCTCAATTAACAATTCGTGAAGTGGAATCTTGACTGGACAAGCATCGGTACACGCTGCACAAAGTGACGACGCATAAGGTAATTCTTTATGGTCATCGTAACCTTCTAATAGCGGCGTTAATACAGCTCCAATCGGCCCTGGATAAATTGATCCGTATGAATGCCCACCAACGTGACGATATACAGGACAGACATTAATACAAGCAGCACAACGAATGCATTGCAATGCGGACTGAAATTGAGTGCCTAAAATCTTTGAACGTCCATTATCAACGACGACGAGATGAAATTCCTCTGGGCCATCAACTTCTCCCTCTTTCTTTGGTCCTGTCAAACCAGTAATATAACTAGTCAACTTTTGGCCTACTGCGCTTCGACATAACATACTGACGAGAATATCTAGTTCTTCCCACGTCGGCACAACACGCTCCATCCCCATCACAGAAATTTGCGTTTTCGGAAGCGTCGTTGCCATGCGTGCATTTCCTTCATTGGTCACTAGCGAAACTGAACCTGATTCAGCAACGGCAAAGTTACATCCAGTAATACCAACTTCGGCACTTAAAAAGTCTTTACGTAATTGTTCACGAGCAAACCCCGCTAACTCATTTGGATCAGACGTCTCGTTATACTGGCGCTTCTCTTCAAACGTATCGCGAATTTGCTCCTTATTCTTGTGCAAAGCAGGAACAACGATGTGCGAAGGCGGATCATGATCGTCTAACTGTAGAATCCACTCACCTAAGTCTGATTCGACGACATTACACCCTAACGATGTCAGCGCATCGTTCATACCGATTTCCTCTGTCACCATCGACTTTGATTTGACGATGTTCTTTGCTTCTTTTTCTTTGACTACATTTTGAATATACGCATTCGCTTCTTCAGCTGTCTCAGCAAAATAGACGTGCCCACCTCGCGAAGCAACTTCAGAAGCAAGTTGATCAAGATAATAGTCAAGGTTTTCTAACGTATGTTGACGAATTTCTTCTGATAAATCACGCCATGCTTCCCAGTCTAACTCTGCTTGTGACGCCGTTTTTCTTCCTTCGAGACGCCCTTGCGCTTCCGTTACGGCCTTGCGCATAAAATCATCATGAATCCCTTTGTCCACCCGATCAAAAAACTTTTCATCACTAATCTTTACACTCATTTTTTCACCCCTTCGCTTAGCGACTATTTAAAACGTCTGCAATATGCATCACTTTGACTGGCTTTCCTTGACGCTCAATACGTCCGCCGATATTCATTAAACAACCGAGGTCGGCTCCAACAAGAACCTCAGCCTCTGTCTCCTCAACGTGCTGAACCTTTTCATCCACCATTTGTTCAGAAATCGGATTCATTTTCACAGAGAATGTTCCACCAAAACCACAACATTGTTCTTTATTTGGTAGCTCTATAAATGAAATGCCTTTAACATTTTCCAAAAGTTTCATCGGCGCATCTTTAACACCAAGTAAACGAGTCATATGGCAAGACGTATGGTAAGTTACTTTCGCTGGAAAATGAGCGCCAACATCTTCAATCCCTAATACGTCGACGATAAATTGTGTAAGTTCATATGATTTCTCTGCTAATTGTTTCGCTCGTTTTTGCCACTCTGGGTCTTCTTTAAATAAACCTGCATATTCGTGTAACATCGTTGAACATGAACCTGAAGGACTCACAACGTATTCAGCTTCTTCAAATGTTTCAATCATATGTTTTGCAATCTCCCTTGATTCTCGGTGAAATCCACTATTAAAGGCTGGTTGGCCACAACAAGTCTGCTCTTTTGGAAAATCAACTTCGCAACCAAACCGCTCCAACAATTCTACTGTACTTCGACCAACTGATGCCGGATAAACTACATCAGCAAGACAAGTTAAAAACAACGATACTTTCATTCGTTTCTCCCCCTTCAACACATAAGGTCATCTGATGACTTGTGTATATTCTAGGACATAAACGAATTCATATCGTATGGTCACGTACGTTTCAGAGATCCATAGATTGTTTATGTCCTCACCTACCAAATTCAGTTAAACATTTTTCATTAAATAAAAATATTTTTTCATTTTTACTTTCTTAAATGATATCACTCATGAGCCTATACTTCATGGTTATAACATCGACACACTACAAAAGACCTAGTAGTATAAAACCGCCGATCCCTGCTAAAATACCATAAAAGATTGCAGGGCCTAACGTCTTACGGATAATATCCCCTTCTTTTCCTACCAATCCAACTGTAGCACCAGCTGCAACAACGTTGTGGACAGCAATCATATTACCAGCACCAGAACCGACAAGTTGCGCACCCAGTACGACATTTGTGTTCATACCAGCTGCTTCCGCAATACTGTATTGAATAGGTGAAAATGTTAATGTTGAAACTGTTGCACTCCCTGTAATAAATGTACCAAGTTCACCTAGAAATGGCGCCGCAAAAATCCACATACCACCGAAAGCACTCACTAAACCTTGTGCAATATAGTCAGGCATACTAATGAGATTATTCATATTCATGCCAGAGTTACTAAATACTTGAACCATCGCTAACGTCGCTGTCAAAGTAATAGCTGTCGATTTGATCGTCGGAAATGATGATTTGGCTGCACTTGTAAAATTGTTCACCGACTTTCTTTGGGTGAAAACAGCCAATAATGCTGCGACAATCAAAACCGTACCTGGTGAATAAAGAACCTCCCAATTTGATGTAATCCCTTCGATACCTAAGATATTACTCCACGTTAAGTCTATTGCTGACTGCGTAAAATCTTGCAATACTGGTACTGTTCGTGTAAGTAGTAACAAAACAACGACGATCAAATAGGGTGACCAAGCTGCTATTAATCCCATGCTTGATTTTTCTGTATTTACTTCAAACCCTTCTTGTAAAGCATCCGTCCAAACATCCTTCGGTATTAACCAACCTTTTTTCGCCGTAAATGTTGCCACTATTACACCTGTTAGTGAACCTAAAATCGCAACAAATTCTGGACCAAAGAGATTCGCATACATGAAAGCTGAGCCAGTATATGTGATGCCAATAACGAAAGTCCATGGCAACATCGCAATCGCATCTTTGATTCCGTTCCCTTTACCAAAAAACAATGTCAAAATAACAATTAATATGAATGGAATAAAAGTTCCTGCAAACAAATCAATTAATGTTACTGTTACCCCAACCTCATGATATAGTTCTGCACTTGCCACGGGGACATTTCCTAACCCTACTAATACCGGCGTACCTACAGCTCCAAAAGCCACTGCTGAACTATCAGCAATTAATGCAAGGGACACAGCTGCTAATGGTTTAAAACCTAAAGCGAGTAACAACGGTCCCGTTACCATCGCAGGCGCACCAAATCCAGACGCCCCTTCTAATAATGATCCAAATAAAAACGCAACGATGACAACTTGCACACGCATATCTGCAGATATACCTTGAAAGCCTTGGTTAATTCGATCAACCGCCCCAGTATTACGGAGAGTATTTAACAACAATAAAGCCCCAAATAAAATTAATAGAATCGTTATCGTTGTATGTAAACCTTCCAACATTGATGCAAAGATAACCTCTGCTTGCATCCCCCAAACGGTCACTGCTAAGAAAATAACAATGAGTGCACTTAGTGACATCCCTTTCATTGCTGGCATTCTTAATAAAACTAAAAAGAACAATGGTGCAATGATTGCGCTTAATGCGACAAGTAATAACATTCAAACAACCCCCCTTTGTTTGTTTAAAAACGAGTGAAAAGGAATCGAAAATTTGATTTTGTCCGCCTTTAAATTCAACTTGTTATATGATGACCTGATGTTTTAAATGAAACTTATATGATCAGTAAAATACTTGAGTTACTATCCCACCTTTTCTTCTATCTTTTCGCACCATCTCTTCAATCATCAACAGGTCATCAGATGACCTGTTGTAATCGCTTTCATTATATTAGATGTTCACAAATTGTTCAAGTAATTGTTGAAAATAATTCTTTTTTTATTTGAAATTGTCACATTTTCATAGAACTTGTCCAATGAGCATACAAAAAAACTCAGCCATGGAATAAGCTAAGTCTATAAAACCGACCGCTGGGTGAAAGAACATCACCTTAGCATCCGTTTTAATAAACTTACTTCCATGACTGAGTTTAATGATTGGTGGATCCCATCATTGCCGTTACCATCCTCAGTTTCCGAGCCCACCTCTTGGTAACGTGGGTGTCCTGTTCCGCGTTTAATGCGACCTCCCGCTTAACGAGGTATGCAAGCTGCGCGTGAAACTCGGACTCCCGACTTGAAAATGTTGGGCAAAACCTCAGTTCTGTTTCCGAACAATATAGGATCTTCTTCTGAATTAATTACAGTATATCAAAGGTGTTGTAAGCGCTTCAACATAAAATCGTTTCTTTTTCTACAAATATTGATTTAATAAATAATGGTCATACACTCCTAATATAGCCCTGCTAATCATAAAAAAACGGCTAAATCGATGACAATGTCATGATTTAACCGTGATGTTTTTAAAGCTTATTCTTCACTTGCTTGACTTTCCGTTTGCTCATCTTCACGAACATTCACAGAAAGTTGAAGTTCATCCAATTGACCAGGGTCCACTTCACCAGGAGCATTGGTCATAAGGCAACTTGCACTTGCGGTTTTCGGAAACGCAATCGTATCACGTAAGTTATCACGTCCTGCTAAAATCATTACTAGACGATCTAACCCAAGAGCAATCCCACCATGTGGAGGTGTACCATATTCAAATGCATCGAGTAAGAAGCCGAACTTTTCTTTCGCTTCCTCGTCGGAAAAACCAAGCGCCTGGAACATTTGCTCTTGTAATTCGCGTTCGTAAATACGTTGCGAGCCGCCACCAAGCTCATATCCATTCAAGACAAGGTCATATGCTTCGGCACGCACGTTTTCAGGTTCACTTGTTAAACGTTCTTCATCTTCTTTTACAGGACGCGTAAACGGATGGTGTTCTGCGACATATCGGTCTGCATCCTCATCGTAGGATAGAAGTGGAAATTCTGTTACCCATAAGAAGTTGAATTGATTGTAATCAATTAAGTTTAAGTCTTTTGCAAACTTAATACGTAATGCACCTAGACTATCATTAACAACTGAACGTTTATCCGCTACGAAGAAAAGAACATCGCCAGCTTCTGCAGCAAACGTATCAATTAATGCTCGTTGTTTTGTTTCGTCAAAAAACTTCGCGATTGGCCCTTTTACTTCAGTTTCGCTTTCTATTTTCAACCAAGCAAGTCCTTTTGCACCGTAAACTTCGACAACTGAGCTTAAAGCATCTAAATCTTTACGGGAATAATCGTCAGCAATGCCTTTTACACAAATTCCTTTGACTGCTCCGCCATTTTCCACTGTGCTTGAAAACACTTTAAAACCTGAATCTTGAACAAGCTCAGATAACTCAACAAGTTCCATCTCAAAACGAGTATCCGGTTTATCAGATCCGTATCGCTCCATTGCTTCGTTGTAAGACATACGCGGGAATGGACCTTCTACGTCAACACCTTTAACTTTCTTAAGCAACTTCGTCATCATACTTTCCATCATTGCAAGCAAGTCTTCTTTCCCTAGAAACGATGTTTCAATATCAACTTGCGTAAATTCTGGTTGACGGTCTGCACGTAAATCCTCATCACGGAAGCAACGAACAATTTGGAAATAACGCTCAAAGCCTGATACCATCAATAGTTGTTTGAAAATTTGCGGTGACTGCGGTAACGCATAAAACGAGCCCGGATGAACTCGAGAAGGTACAAGGTAATCACGTGCCCCTTCTGGCGTGCTCTTGTTAAGCATGGGTGTTTCGATTTCTAAAAACGCTTCTTCATCTAGAAAGTCACGAATGAACTTCGTTGTTTGGTGACGAAGTTTCATTGTATTTTGCATTTCTGGACGTCTAAGGTCGAGGTAACGATGGCGAAGACGAACATCTTCAGAAGCGTCACTGTCATCTTCAATCATAAAAGGAAGCCCTTTCGAACGATTTAAAATTGACACATGATCTGCAGTGACTTCGATCGTACCTGTTGCAAGATTCTCATTGATCGTTCCAGCTTCACGTTTTATAACGGTTCCCGTCACTTCAATAACGTATTCATTACGAATTTGCTCTGCGGTTTCTAGCGCCTCGGGGTTTTCCTCTACGTTGAAAACGACTTGTACAATCCCTGCGCGATCACGCAAATCAACAAAAATGACTTGTCCTAAGTCGCGGCGTTTTTTTACCCATCCTTTCAATTGGACTGTTTGTCCTATCATTGATTCTGTTAAGTTTCCACATAAGTGCGTTCGTTCGTTCACTGTTGTTACCCCTTTCGTTTATAAGCTAGATTCGATTGTATTCGATATTTCTTCAAAACCTACTGTTTTTTGTTCACCTGAATGCATATTCTTTACATTCACTGTGCCTGCGTTTACTTCATCTTCGCCTATGACAATCGTATAGCTAGCCCCTAGCCTATCTGCAGCTTTAAATTGCCCTTTCATCTTCTTATTTAAGTAATCCATTTCGACGCGGTAACCGTCTTTGCGTAGATGATGAACAACTTGAACAGCTTTTTGCTTTGCCACATCACCCATGACGACGACATAAGCATCAAGTTTATGTTCAATCGGTAATTCAATTCCTTGCGCATCTAAAGCCATGAGTAAACGTTCAATACTTAGAGCAAAACCAATTCCTGGCGCCTGTGGTCCGCCAATATCTTCAACGAGACCATTGTAACGTCCACCACCACTCAACGTAGAAATCGCCCCAAACCCTTCACCTTCTAACATAATTTCAAACGCTGTACTATTGTAATAATCGAGTCCGCGAACAAGGCCTGGGTCAACTTCGTAAGGAATACCGAGGGAATCTAGCTGAGATTTGACCGTTTCAAAATATTCCCTGGATTCATCGTTTAAATAATCTAATATCGAAGGAGCATCCGCCATTAACGGGTGGTCGGAATCTTGTTTACAATCAAGAATGCGTAATGGATTTGTTTCAAGCCGCTCTTTACAGTCGCTACAAAACTCATCGATACTCGGCTCAAAATGACGAACTAAAGCATCACGATGTGCCTTACGACTCGACTGATCACCTAAGCTATTAATAACGAGTTTTACATTGTTTAGCCCAAACTCCCGATAGAAATCCATCGCTAATGCCATCACTTCAACATCAATTGCAGGATCTTCACAGCCTATCGCCTCAATCCCAAATTGAACAAATTGACGCATCCTTCCTGATTGTGGACGTTCATACCGAAACATCGGACCAGTGTAATATAATTTTTGTGGTTGCTCGGCCCATCCATGCATTTTATTTTCAACATATGAACGTACAACTGCTGCCGTTCCTTCTGGACGAAGCGTAATACTACGTCCACCATGATCCTTAAATGTGTACATTTCTTTTTGTACAATATCAGTTGTATCCCCTACACCACGTGCAAAAAGTTCGGTTTGTTCAAACATCGGTGTGCGAATCTCACGATAATTATATCGTTCACACAACTGGCGTGCTTTTTGTTCTATGTATTGCCAACGCTCCGATTCGCCAGGAAGAATATCTTGCGTACCCTTTGGAATCTGATAATTCATATTTATTTCCTCCTCAATCTGAATAAGAAAAGTTGGGTTTAGTTATTCACATTATTAACTATAAAAAAGCATATAAAAAACTCCCCTCCCTGATATTGATCAGGGACGAGAGTATATATCCCGTGGTGCCACCCTAATTGAAGAACGTATATACGTTCTTCCACTTCAAACAGTTAACGCCTGTTAGACGGCTCTACCTAATAAAGGTCATTTCCTCGTTCAGTAAAGCACCTTAGGAGTGTTCATTCATTAAGGTCCATGTAGATGCGCTTACAGCCTATGGCACATCCTCTCTGTTCATAGATGATCTTAATTACTATGCTCCCTCAACGGTATTTTCGACGGCTTTTCGTATAGTAATGTATTTTAAGGTTCTAAAGGGCGCTTGTCAATCATCATTTAAGAAGGTGAAATGCTATCGCGCCCCATTTGTTTTTTTAAATTCCTTACATCTTTTAGCGCTAGCCCGAACTCTTGCGCTAATTCGAAATTACTTAATACTGCTTCCTTTTCAATAAATTGGTGTAAATTAACACCAAACAAATTCATATCACTACGCGCTAAACGGCGCCCTTGATGAGCTGTACGCACGTCTATCACCCTCCCGCAATATTGGTTTGGTGATAGCATGCCCATTGCTACAGACCGTTACACATTTAGCTTAACTTTAGTTAGGATTAGCTTTCAACGATCAACGTAACAGGACCATGGTTCGTGAATTGAACATCCATCATCGCACCAAAGGTACCCGTTTCAACTTGAAGTCCCTTTTCGCGCAATTTATCATTAAATGTTTCATATAAAGCTTCTGCTTGCTCTGGTTTCGCAGCTGCAGTGAAGTTTGGTCGACGCCCTTTGCGGCAATCACCATATAATGTGAATTGCGAAATGGACAATATCGCTCCTCCGACATCTAACACGGAATCGTTCAACTTTCCATCAGCATCTTCAAAAATCCGTAAGTTGGCAATTTTATCAGCGACATAGTCAACGTCCTTTTCCCCATCATCATGGGTAATGCCAACGAGCAACACGAGGCCATGGTCAACTTGTCCTACTACTTCGTTATCTACGTATACTTGAGCATCATTAGCCCGTTGAACGATCACTCGCATGAACTATCCTCACCTTTTTTAATTAATGCATCACTCTTTGTACCGAATAGATATCTGGGATTCGTTTTATTCGCTCAACAACTTTTTGCAAATGCGCGACATTTTGGATAGAAATTGTCATGTCTATCGTCGCGACTTTATTTTTATCCGACCTACCAGATACAGCATTGATATTCGTCTTTGTTTCTGTGACTGCTTGTAACACTTCGTTTAATAGACCTCGACGGTCATAGGCAGTGACTTCAATATCAACTTGATAATTTTTACTCTTTTGCGTTCCTTCCCATTCGACAGGTAAGAGACGTTCTCGAACACTTTCATCTAAAATATTTTGGCAATCAGAACGGTGAATTGAAACACCACGACCTTTTGTAATATACCCAACGATGTCGTCCCCTGGGACAGGATTACAGCAGCGTGAAATACGTATAAGCATATTATCCACGCCTTTGACACGTACACCAGTCGTCGTCTTTTGACGTTTCTTTTCTGTGTGAGCATCAGAGATTGCTTCTTCTAGCGTTTGGTTCACTTGTTGTTCTTCTTCTTGCTTTTTACGAATCGAATCCGTTAGTCGCGTCACAATTTGAGCAGCGGTAATACCTGAGTATCCAACTGCAGCATACATATCCTCTTCGGATGAAAAATTAAATTTATTAGCTACTGTTTCAATGTTCTCATTTGTCAGAACATCTTTCAGTTCATAGCCACGACGTTGAATTTCTTTTTCAACGAGGTCTTTTCCTTTTTCGATATTTTCTTCACGCCGTTCTTTCTTAAACCATTGGCGGATCTTATTTTTCGCATGCGAACTTTGGGTAATTTTTATCCAATCTTGACTAGGTCCGTAAGAGTGCTTCGACGTCAATATTTCGACAATATCGCCCGTTTTTAATTTATGGTCGAGCGGTACCATTTTCCCGTTTACTTTTGCACCAATACAACGGTTTCCAACTTCAGTATGAATACGATACGCAAAATCAAGGGGAACAGATCCTTTTGGAAGTTCAATAACATCACCTTTCGGACTGAAAACAAAGACCATGTCCGAGAAAAGGTCAATTTTCAGCGATTCCATAAACTCTTGGGCATCATTTGTATCATCTTGCCACTCGAGGATTTCCCGGAACCATGTGAGTTTCGTTTCCAAAGATTCTCCATTTACAGCCGCTTTCCCCTCTTTATAAGCCCAGTGAGCAGCAACCCCGTATTCAGCAACTTTATGCATCTCTGCAGAACGTATTTGCACTTCTAACGGATCACCTTTTGGACCAATGACGGTCGTATGCAATGATTGGTACATGTTTGCTTTCGGCATAGCGATGTAATCCTTAAAACGACCGGGCATCGGCTTCCAATGAGTATGGATGATTCCCAATACTGCATAGCAATCTTTAATGTTATTAACGATAATACGAACAGCAAGAAGATCATAAATTTCATTAAACTGTTTATTTTGCAATACCATTTTGCGATAAATGCTATAGATATGTTTCGCACGTCCGTGAATATCAGCCTTCACATTTACATTTTCCAGTTTGTCCTCAATTTTATCGACAACACCATCGATATACTCTTCACGTTCAGCGCGTTTTTTCTTCATTAAATTCACAATTCGATAATACTGCTGTGGATTTAAATAACGAAGCGCTGTATCTTCAAGCTCCCATTTGATGGCTGAAATACCGAGACGATGAGCTAAAGGGGCGAAAATTTCTAAAGTTTCGTTAGCAATGCTCCGTTGTTTTTCTGGCGGTAAATGCTTTAACGTACGCATATTGTGCAATCGGTCTGCCAGTTTTATCAGGATCACACGAAGGTCTTTGGCCATGGCAACAAACATTTTACGGTGATTCTCTGCTTGTTGCTCTTCCTTTGATTTATATTTAATCTTTCCTAGCTTCGTGACTCCATCTACGAGCATCGCTACTTCCTCACCAAAAGAGGATTCTAAATCTTGTAACGTAAAATCTGTATCTTCAACAACATCATGTAAAAACGCTGCCGCTACAGTATTAGCATCCATCCCTAGCTCAATAAGGATACTAGCTACTTGCACAGGGTGCCATATATATGGTTCTCCAGACTTCCGAAACTGTTCCCGGTGTGCATACTCCGCATATTCATAGGCCTGACGTAAAAACGATACGTCCTCTTGAGACATATATTCACTTGCTTGTTCTAACACTTGCTCACTCGTCATGGAATCACCTAATTTACTTTCTAAAATCATCGGTTTTATTTTTGGTTAAGGACCTGTCGAAAAAAGTAACGTTCCGTTTGAATATAATGTATAGCATAACATATTATTCGAAAAAAAGAGAAATGTTTTAAACTGGCAATTTCATCTTTTCACGACGCTCTTTTCATAAACTTGGTTGTTTTTGATAAACTCAGAGAAGCGTAAGATGGCGGCCCTAGGTAGTTAAACTCGGTTACGCCCATCGTGTCGATCGCTTCGGACATTGATTCCGTTATTTACTTAAAAAGGGCTGATTTTGGTCTTTTCATGGACACGAGTTCCGCTATTTGTAAATAAACGCTCTTTATTGCATGCAAAAGAGACCATGAACGGAACAGATGTCCGTCCGACTCCTAAAAATAGCGTACTAGGCTGAAGTAACGGAACGTATGTCCGCGGCGGCGAAACACAAGCCACCTAAAACAGCCCTTTCCTTCTATAATTGAATCACATATAAACAAAAGAAAGTGATGTGACCTCACTTCTTTCATACACAAACGATAACCTGCATATACAAGTTATCGTTTGTGTATGAAAGAAAAGAGCGCTCAATTCGAGCACTCTTGCTCTTTAATATTGCATTAATGTAAATACATCGTAACCTTCAAGCTTGTCACGACCTTCTAAGTACGTCAATTCAATAAGAAAAGCGATACCTACAACTGTGCCACCTAACTGCTCGACCATTTCGATGGTAGCTTCAATTGTTCCACCTGTAGCTAACAAGTCATCCGTAATCAATACCTTTTGACCTGGTTGAATTGAATCTTTATGCATCGTTAAACGATCTTTACCGTATTCTAAGCCATAATCTACTCCAACAACTTCTCGCGGAAGTTTTCCTGCTTTGCGAACAGGGACAAAACCAATTTCAAGCGCATATGAAAGTGGACAACCTACAATGAACCCTCGCGCTTCAGGGCCGACAATTAAGTCCGCTCCTTTTTGTTTTGCGAAGTTACCCAATTCATCAATCGCCTTGCGAAATGCTTCTCCATTTTCCATTAAAGTCGTTATATCTTTAAATTTGATTCCCTCTTTTGGGAAATCTTCGACAACCGTAATATACTCTTTAAAATCCATCTTCAATGTTCCTCCTAGCGTCGATTCAAATTCATCCAGTTACTCAGGCTTGTACCGTTACTCTTTCCTTATTTTCAATCATTGCCGCAAACTTTTGCTTTAACTCTTGATACGAAGAGAATAGATATTCTTGTTCTATCTTTGTTTCTTCGATTTTGCGTTGATACGTTAAGGAGTCCGTAAGTGATCGTTTTTCGGGTTGATCAACAATCTTCACTGTGCCCTCATTTATTTTAACAAAATCCAATTCAAAAAACACCTGTATCATAAACGTTAAATCTTCTTTTCTCCATCCTCGAGCCTTGATGAGCTTTGCTGTCTGCGTTTCGAGGTGGAAAATGTGATGTTTTTTTAAAAATGCATAAAACCATCGAAAATCTTCTTTTGAAGGAGCACCTGAGAAAAATTGGCTCTCTCTTTGATGAAAAATAGGATAGATTCGATCAGGACAACCAATGTTCTTAAACCATGTCGTCACTTGTTCTTCGGTGATCGGTAAGTCAAGTAAAACTAAGAAACGTCCGTTAACATCAATGGGTTGACTTCCTCGCCCATCAAACCCAATCGATATCGTTTCCCATTGATTCGCAACATCCTTCATTTCATGTAATGTCTCTTCACGAAAACTGACACATAAAATACGCTTCTTCGGTAAGCCTTGTAATCGGTCAGCGATTTGTTTCTCACCACGTAAGTCAAATAACTGCCATTCATCCACGGCGATATCTTTCATCATTAATTGTGGCTTTCTGTGTCCATTCCATTCATTAATCGATAATGCACCAACAACATCAACTGGTGATTGTAGCGATAAATCATCATACACTTCACCAAACCGAAAACCGATCGCATCTAAAGAATGACCACCGTGTTCAAACATCACTTTTAAGTGGTTACGTTCTGCTCCGATTCTACGCTTTTGAGCAAGAGATAGTCCTTTAAGAAGAACGTTTGGTTTTGGGTTTTCTATTCCAAACGGAGCTAACCGCTGTAAATCTTCAATCGCTTCTTCCGTAACCTCTTGAATATCTGCTACAAGGTCGATGTTCGTTAGTGGTGTAAAATCTTCTGCTGTGAGAACCGATTTTGCTTGATCATTTAATTGTTGACGAAGGCGTTCAATATCTGTCGTTTCCATCGTTAAACCTGCAGCCATTTTGTGTCCACCAAAGCGTGGGAGCCATTCGCGACATTTAGAGAGTTCTTCAAACATGTTAAACCCTTCGATACTCCTAGCAGATCCTTTCGCTAACCCGGTCTCAGGATTAATACTAAGCACGATCGTTGGACGGTAGTAAGCCTCAACGAGACGGCTGGCGACAATGCCAATCACGCCTTCATTCCATCCTTCTTTGGCTACGACGATGACGCTTGACTCTCCATTAGGGTCTCGTGCTTCAACTTCCTTTTTGGCTTCTTCTGTAATATCCCGGACAATCCCTTGGCGTTGTTCGTTCAATTGATTAATCTGTTTTGCATACGCTTGTCCTTCTTCAAAAGTTGTTGCGGTCATCGCCATAAGGGCAGGGTCTGCAGAATCTAATCGACCAGCTGCATTAATCCGTGGACCTATAGCAAAACCGATTTCTTCTTCTGATAAGACACTATCGTCAATGCCACACTCGTATTTTAACGCTTGTAAGCCAGGATGCGTCGTCTGTTTCAAGACGATAATTCCTCGTTTAGCCAAATAACGATTTTCCCCTGTTAAAGGTACCAGGTCGGCAATTGTACCGATCGCGACGTGGGCCAATAACTGTTCTGAAAACGATCCTAATAATGCACAGGACAATTTAAATGCGACCCCTACCCCTGCTAATTCAGGGAACGGATACGTACATCCAGGTTGCTTTGGATTGATGGTCGCATATGTATTAGGCAATTCTGGTGGTGGCTCATGGTGGTCGGTGACAATTAAATCAATGCCTAATTCTTTTGCAACTTTTGCTTCTGCTACCGCTGATATCCCGGTATCAACAGTGATGATCAATTTACACCCAGCATCATGTGCTTGTCTAAAAGCCGCTTCGTTTGGACCATATCCTTCCGTAAATCGGTTGGGAATATACGTATCAACAACAGCACCTAATGATGCTAATGTTTCATACAAAACGGCAGTACTACTCACACCATCCGCATCATAATCACCAAAAATAAGAACCGGTTCCCTGTTACGAATAGCTGTTTGAATACGTGGCACCGCCTCATTCATCCCCTTCAATAAAAAAGGGTCATGAACCGATGTTTCATCTATTTGTAAAAAAGAAGCAATATCTTCTTCCGATTGAAAACCTCGCTCAGCGAGTACTTTTGCTGTTAACGTTGAAACACCAAACCGTTCGACATATTGTTGCACGACTGTTTGGTTATGTTCTGGATATTCCCATCTCGTATTTGCTCGTAACATTAAAAACCACCCCTGACCAAGCTATTATACAAAAGCTCGCTTGAGGTGGCAATCTTTAACGTAGAGGATGTTTTTGTCATTCTTGTTTTTTATTCTTATTGTCGTTTTTTTGCTTTTCGTTAGAACTTGATTTCTCCTTGGAGGCTAACCGCTCTTTCAAGCGTTCATTTTCTTGTTTTACTTGTCGTAAATCTTGTTGAACATAATACAACTTGTACATTCCTACGCCTCCGACAATTACAGCCCCCATCACCACTGAGCCAATGATCACGAGAACAAGCGGCCACTCTGCCTGTCCGAATAAATAATTCACTTCAACAGGATCTACATTTATAACAGCAAAAATCGTAATTAAGAACACGACGACAAGACCTACAATCAGTCCCCATTGACCTTTCATGTTAAATCAACCTCCTGGTTCTTCATACGGATTAATATGAACACGAACATCTTGTACATAATCATCAACGAGCGCTTCTTTTACACACTTACCAATTCGATGTCCTTCTTCAACAGTAATCTTTGGATCTACTGCTACTTTAATATCTATGATTACATAATGGCCGTGCTCGCGCGCTAAAAACTCGTCAATCTTCTCGACGCCTTCTACCCCAGCAGCTTTCTTACGCATCTCTTCTGTATCTTCATCATGCAAAACATGGTCAAGCGTATTATGGATCGACTGACTCCCCAATTTCCAGGCCATCCGCAAAATTAACACTGCCACAAATACACCTGCTAGCGGATCAGCATAAACTAACCATTGAATGTCCAATGCTCCTCCAATAATCGCTGCTCCAATACCTAAAAGCGCTGCCGCAGAGGAATAAGCATCTGAGCGATGGTGCCAAGCATCTGTTACTAATGCTTCACTATTGTATTTTTTACCCAAGTGAAGCTTTATACGAAACATCAGTTCTTTTACGACGAGCGAGAAAAATACAGCATATATAGCGACGACTTTCGGAACATCAATCGGTTCAAAAAAAGCCTCAATGGCATTGAAGGCGATTTCTAAACCGACAAAAAACAATAACACTGCTACGATGATCGCTGTAACCGACTCAGCTTTCCCATGACCGTACGGATGGTCCTGGTCAGGGGGACGCTTCGCTGCCCGTACACCAACTAAAACGGCGATTGACCCTACAACATCAGAAGCTGAGTGAACAGCATCTGCTACTAGTGCCCGACTGTTAGCAATAAAACCGACTCCACCTTTAATGACAGCTAACAACACATTCCCAATAATGCCAATCCATGCACCAAGGCGTACCTTTTGATAACGTTCTTCATTGTAATCTTTATTTCCCACAATACGCACACTCCTTGACGAACTCTCCCCGAAACATCGATCGCCTATTAGTGTAACCCCTCATTTTTCAAAACATGAAAAAAGTTGGCTCAACATGACATCCATCTTCATCCTTTCCTAAATGACGACGTATGGATGGTTCATAATGAGCCAACTCCTCTTATACATTATCCTTCTGGTTGAGGGTCTTCTACTTCTTGTTTATCACCATCAAAGCGACGACGCTCAATCTGTCTTCCTTTAAATCCTAACCAAATTTGTGCAGCGATAAATAACGACGAATACGTACCTGCAACTAGACCAACGACAAGTGCGAAGGAGAAGGAACGAATCGCTTCTCCGCCAAAAATAAACAACGCACCGGCAGCGAAAACGACAGTAAGAACCGTGTTAATCGAACGAGCCAATGTTTGCACGAGACTTTTGTTAACGACACGTGCTACATCCTCTTTTGTTTTGACCTTTTTCTCTAATTGCATATTTTCACGAATTCGATCAAAGGTAACGATCGTATCGTTAATCGAATAACCAACGATCGTTAATACTGCTGCGATAAATGTGATATTCACTTCAATCTGTAAAACCGTAAAGATCGTTAAAATCCAGAGCGTATCATGCAATAATGCAATGATCGCTGATACACCAGATAAAAACTCAAAACGAATACTTACGTATATTATAATCCCGACTGCGGCGATGGCAACAGCAATGATCGCATTTTGCGCCAACTCTTCAGCAACAAGAGGCGTAACGGTACTAATCGTCGGTGTATGTCCGTACGTATCCTCAAAATGGTCTTGAATCATTAACGTCTCATCTTGACTCAAGTCACCTATGAAAGCAACATGGGCGATTTCATGATCATCTCCAGCCAAGGTAATGTCATCGGGTTCAAAACCGATGCTTGCAAACTGCTCTTCGACTTCTTCTGCAGTTAACGTGTCATCAGCAAGTACTTCCACAGTTGTACCACTTCTAAAATCGATCCCTAAGTTCATACCGATTGTCATGAGCAGCACCAAGCCGACCATTAAGAAGATCCCTGAAAATGCAAAAAATTTCTTTCGATGTTTAACAAAATCTATTCGAGAGTTTAACGGATCAAAGTTCACGAATTTCACGCTCCTTCACGCCGAACATCCGCGGTTTCTTGTTGAGGATACGGCTATTCACCCATAATCCTAATAGTAAACGTGTCCCCAGAACTGCTGTTAAAAAGCTTGTCAAAATACTGACAATCAGCATAACCGCAAATCCTTGTACAGCACTTGTCCCAAAGTAAACGAGAACACCTGCTGCTAACAACGTCGTGATGTTGGCGTCTAAAATGGTTGACAACGAACGACGGTTCCCTGATTTAAACGCACTCATCGTTGATTTTCCAGAGCGTAACTCATCTTTAATCCGTTCGTACGTAATAATATTGGCGTCAACGGCCATACCTACCCCGAGTACAAGTGCAGCAATTCCAGGAAGGGTAAGAACTGCGTTCATCCAATTAAAGATCACTAAGACAACATACATGTAAGCCGTCAATGTTACAACAGCAATGACTCCCATAAAACGATAGTAAGCAAGCATGTAAGCAAAGATTAGTGCCACACCGATTAAACCAGCAATAACTGTCTGCTCCATCGCTTGTTCACCAAGAGAAGCTCCGACAGAATTGGAATAGACTTCTTCTAATTCCACAGGAAGTGCACCAGAGTTTAAAATCCCTGCCAGTTCTTGCGCTGATTCGGTTGTGAAGCTCCCGGAGATCATAATATCCGTCTCGTATAAAGCGCCACTGGAAAAACCAGGAGCCGAGATAATTTTTGAATCTTCTTTCATGATCTCCTCTTCGAACGTATCTCCTTCTTCATAATCAAGCCAAATCGCCATCACTTCATCCGGTCCATCGTAGTTATCGATGATATGCTGAGACGCATCCCCCATTTTTTGGGCATCTTGTAGCGTTACCGTAACAATGGGTTCATTGGTATCTTGATGATAATTTTGTCTAGCCCCACCTTCTACAAGGTCAGACCCATCCATTAATAAGTTGTCATCAACATCACGGAATGACAGCTCCGCTTCTGTTGCTAACAATTCCCGTGCAGATTGCTGGTCAGAAACTCCTGCCAGTTGGACACGAATCCGATTATCACCCTCAATGGTAATAGATGGTTCTGATACACCAAGGACATCGATACGAGCGTTTAGAGAATCAACTGTATCGCTCAATGTTTCACTATTGATTTCCTGGTCATCATCGATTGGATGTGCTTCGTATAATACTTCAAAACCGCCTTGCAAATCGAGCCCTAGGTTAATATCTTCAGCGGTGTCAAATACTGTTGACGCAATCAACGCGCCGACAGCGATGACAATCGCAAAAAAGAGCGCAATGCGGCCTTTTTTTACTCCTTTTTTCATCGATGCTAATGCCTCCTTCAAGTCTACCTTCATAAAAAAGCGATTCATTATGTAAAAATCGCAGGATTTGGAAACGATCCTTTATAAAACAAGTTGGCAAAGGCCAATAGAACAATTATAGCGACGTTTTTTTCAAGATGTCAATGACCTTAAGACGACTCCCCTTCTGAAGTTGGAGATGGTTCAAAATCTTCAAGTCGAAATGTACCCTCATCATTAAATAAACTAGGAGCCTGATAAACCTGCATTGTCAGCCAATTCATGTATTCATTAGGCGAAAGGCGCAATAGATCACTGACCGCTTGATGAATATGAATCGGAGGGTTATTTTTCCATTTATTTTGTAAACATTGCCATACATCTTCTGAAGATGCGCGCTCATAACCGAGGTGGTGAAACTCGTCCACTTTACTTTCTAACACAACTTGTAACTCTTCCTTCCACACGTCTTGATTCATTGTGCATGAAACCTCCCTGATCTCCTGTTTGTATGTTTAGTTATGTATGTAAACAGCGTTCATATTTTCATCTACAAGTTTACCTTCTAACGTAACCATGATTCAATTGCTTTTTCATTTTTGTTCGAAACTCTGAAAACTTGTCATGCTTGGCCACCTTTTTTGCATATAGTTCAGTAGATATAAACGATAAGATCCGAGAAGGTAGGGCCGTACATGTCTAAACAATCGTTTCTTAAAGGAGCATTCATTTTAATAGCTGCAGGTTTTATCACACGTGCACTAGGGTTCATTAATAAAATCGTTGTTGCACGCATTATGGGCGCTGAAGGGGTCGGCCTTTATATGATGGCCGTACCGACACTGTTGCTCATCATTACGCTTACACAACTTGGACTTCCCGTAGCAATATCCAAACTTGTCGCTGAAGCTGAAGCGGTCAATGACCGACAAAGAGTAAAGCGTATTCTCGTCGTTTCATTATCAGTGACAGGGATTTTAAGTGTTGTTTTCACAACGCTGATGATCTTATTAGCGCCATTTGTTTCTTCAACATTTTTAACCGATGAGCGTGCCTTTTACCCATTAGTGGCGATATCACCAATTGTACCGATCGTTGCGCTATCCTCGGTTATGCGCGGATATTTTCAAGGTTTACAAAACATGAAACCAACAGCTTACTCTCAAATGATTGAGCAAGTTGTTCGCATCTCATTTGTCGCGTTATTTACGAGTATGTTTCTACCACACGGCGTTGAATATGCTGCAGCTGGGGCGATGATTTCTGTCGTCATCGGCGAACTCGCTTCTCTTTTATTTATGATTTGGATTTTTCGCAGAAACAAACCGTTTCGGGTCCGACACGACTTTTTTCAGTTTGCAAAAGGCGGACGCAAAACGTTTGACGATTTAATGACCATCGCTTTACCTACAACAGGCAGTCGTTTAATTGGATCTCTCTCCTTCTTTTTTGAACCGATTGTCGTATCACAAAGTTTGGCGATTGCTGGTGTAGCAACAGCTGTTGCTACAGCCCAATATGGTGAACTCTCTGGGTTTGTTATTCCGTTGTTAATGTTACCAACTTTTATTACGGCATCACTTTCCGTTTCACTAGTGCCTGCAATTAGTGAAGCCCACTACCAAAAAAATTATGAAATGATTCACACTCGGCTAGGGCAAGCACTTAGACTCGCGCTTGTCTCCGGCGGCGGTTCTATTGTCGTCCTTTACGTTTTCGCAGAACCAATTATGGATTTAGTCTATGATGCACCAAGCGTTGCTACTTATTTGAAAGTTATGGCGCCATTTTCACTATTTCTTTACTTTCAAGGGCCCCTTCAGGCCGCTTTACAAGCAATGAATTTAGCAAGAGCCGCGATGATGAATAGCTTGATTGGAGCGATTGTAAAAATGGCCGCTATTTTCATTCTCGCCTCTCGACCAGAACTCGGCATTATGGGGGCAGCATTGGCCGTTGTCATCGGCTTTATTCTCGTTACACTCTTACATTTCGCAACATTAGTTAAAGCAATCAGCTTTACCATCTACATTAAAGATGTCGTTAAAGTTTTAATTGCAATTACCATTACAGGCGTAATTGCAGCAACTTTAAAAGGCCAAGCTTTTTCGAATGAAACATTGCTGATGAAAACGTCTCTTGGCGTCTTCATTTCAATGGGCGTTTATTTTACATTAATCATCATGAGCGGGCTTGTTAAAAAAGAAGAGTGGAAGAAAATACCGTTTATTAATCGGTGGATTTCTTAAGATGGCTACGATTAGCCATCTTTATTTTTTCCGATCATTAATATCAATATATAAGCGGTTACCTCTTTTCAAGGAGCAATACGATATATCTCCAATATCATCGTAACCCAGCTTTCTTAGCTCTTGTCGCAACCACAAGGTGCTTTTCCCGGCATTTCCCACATGATCTTCTTGGATTTCACCATCTAAAATTAGTGGAAATGGATAACTTAATAAGTGTTCCTCTTCATCTTCCCACCCTCCTTCACCTTCTTTTAAAATGACAGACAATTCTCCTGAAGCTTCTAATATGGCAAATTCCACCTTGTCAACATCACTAATTTGTTGTTGACGAAGTTGGGCCATGAGATCATCAAAGTTATAACGCTGTTTTCGCATTTCCTCTTCATCTATTTTTCCACGATGAATTAAAATTGATGGCTTACCATCAATCAATTGCCTTAACTTTTTACTTTTTAACGATACGTAAGCAAGAGAAATTTGAATAAGCATCAATAGAATAATCGGAACAAGTTGCCTTGCCATCGACACTTCCGTATTCTCAATCGATAAAACGGCTAATTCAGCGATCATAATTGAAACAACAAAATCAACGATTGATAATTGCCCAATTTCCCTTTTTCCCATGAGGCGAAATACAAGTAAAATGACGATGTAGATAATGACTGTTCGTAAAATGATTGTCCCATATACCACCGTTTTTTTATCTCCTTTTCACATTGTCGAAGAGCACATTGGCTACCTTTAGTCTCCCCCGACACATAAAAAAACATGTCTCTTGGAAAATCTTATTTTCACGCAACATTCGAGACTTCATAACTTAAAAAAGCCGCTTTTATAAAAGCGGCATAAGATAACGAACATATAGATATACACTTGAAATGATAAATGAGATCAGCGCAGTCGGCGCACCTATTTTTAAAAAGTCCATATACGTAAAAGGTTGTTTTGCTTTTATGGCTAAACCAGCAACAATGACATTAGAAGAGGCACCGATCAACGTACCATTCCCTCCAAGACATGCCCCCAATGCGAGCGCCCACCATAGTGGATCCAAATCTTGCATCCCATATTCTTGAAATTCTAGAATAACAGGAATCATCGCAGCCACAAAAGGAATGTTGTCAACAAAACCTGAAAGTATGCCCGACACCCATAGAATGAGCATAGATGTCTTCGGGACATCTCCTTCTGTGTAATAAATGATGGATTTTGCAATCTCATCGATAATCCCTACTTCTTGTAAACCACCAACAAGCATAAATAAACCGATGAAGAAAAATAATGTCACCCATTCAACAGATCCCAACACTTCCTCTGTATCTTGTTCTCGTTGGGTAAGAAGCATTAATAACAAAGCCCCAGCCATCGCGATGCTCGTTAGTTCTACTTGAAGAATTGGCTGTAGCATAAAACCTACTGTTGTCATCGTTAGAACCATAAGCGATTTAAACAATAAAGGGGCTTCTCCTAAATACGCTTTTGGATCCATTGACATTAACGCTTTCCGCTTATCAACACTTACTGTTAACTGTTTGCGATATAAAAGGGCTACACCTACCATAACAACGATAAAGACAACGATAACGACAGGCCCTAGGTGAACAAGGAACGAGTTAAATGTTAAATGGTCAACAGCTTGGCCAATCATTAGATTCGGTGGGTCTCCAATTAATGTTGCGGTTCCCCCAATATTAGAAGCAAGAATCGTTGCTAACAAGTACGGAATCGCTGAAACCTCCAGCATCCGAGTCAACGTTAAAATAATCGGAACGATAAGGAGAACCATCGTCACATTATTTAAAAATGCCGATCCTACCCCTGTCATCGTCGCTGTGAAAATAAGCAACAAAATCGGCCTTCCCCTTATCAATTGAGCGACTTTAATAGCAACATATTCGAAAAATCCACTTTGACTCGTAATTGATACGAGAATCATCATCGACAACAATAGTACAATCGTGTGCCAATCTATATGCTCAACAAAGGTAGCATCCAAATCTAAGACACCAACAAACAGCATAAGCACACCGCCAAAACACGCAACAAGTGCACGATTGACTTTTTCTGTCATGATGAATATATAACTTATTACGAAAATTAAAAACGCGGCGGTGACCTCCATAACCGTTCCCCTTTCAATCTCGTCCATTCTGTACATGCCTATGTATGACATGGGGTGTTCATGATTGAAAATCCAACTTCTAAATGAGACGAGCCGAGAATACAATGAGGTAAACGATACTAGCATGAGGAGGGGAACGAATGGTAGAACGTTCATTCGGACTTGCGATAAGTCGGGGGTTGCTCGTTTGTTTTGTATTCATTTTACTTACAAGCTTTATCGCATCACTTGTCTTACGGTTTACATCTATGACCGAAACATCAATCGGTTGGGTTCTTACTGTCTTTTCATTTATCGCTTTGTTTGCAGGAGGACTCATTGCAGGAGGGTTATCTGGTCAAAAAGGGTGGCTTGCTGGAGGAGCAACAGCTCTACTTTTTACATTTATCATTTACTTAATGACGACACTTGGATATGATCAAAACTTTACTGTACAAGAATGGTTAAGACATGGAGGCTATTTAGCAAGTTCAGTCGTTGGCGGCGTATTAGGTGTAAACATATTTAATTCACAATCATAGCTAAATCGGATCATTTACATTTCATGAAAACAAAAAGAGGCACTCAAGAAAAGGTTCGTGACTGAACCCTCTTCCATGAGTGCCTCTTTTTCATTTGCCGATTAGTCTGGATTCACAACTTCTCGAACGGATTGGCGATCGAACGTTAGTTTTTGTTCACCGTTAACTTGAACAATGATACGGTCGTCATCAATCGCATCAATCGTTCCATGAACGCCACCAATCGTAATAATCTTATCTCCTTTTTGCAACGTATTATGCATTTCTTGTATTTTTTTCTGACGCTTTTGCTGTGGACGAATCAACAAGAAATAAAACACCGCAAACATAAGGAGTAATGGTAAAAGTGCTCCTAATAATTCCATTCTTTCACCCCTTTCTATGTTGAAAAACTGTGCTCGTTTCGTCATAAAAGACTCAAGCGGACATCAGTATTTCTAAATCACCTTTCTATGTCTCCCGTACTATTGTAGACAATCTATGAATGAAAAATCAATGATTATCCATTCGTATAGGAAATAATTCTATCATTTTAAAAGTTTTTCGCATCTGGTCGATTGAAACCATATTGCTCAAAAAAGGCTTCACGAAAGTCTAACGTGCGGTCTTCGCGAATCGCTTGACGTAAATCATCCATTAATTGAATTAAGAAATAGAGATTGTGGTAAGATGTCAGACGATAGCCGAATGTCTCATCGCACTTAATCAAATGTCTTAAATATGCACGGCTATAATTTTGACATACAGCACAATCGCAATTTGGATCAAGTGGGCTAAAGTCCCGTGCATACTTCGCATTTCTGACAACAACTCTTCCTTCACTTGTCATACATGTTCCGTTTCGAGCAATTCTTGTGGGAAGTACACAGTCAAACATATCAATTCCTCGAATCGCCCCGTCAATTAATGAATCAGGTGACCCTACCCCCATTAAGTAGCGTGGTTTGTCCGTTGGTAACAACGGTGTCGTTTCTTCAAGTACCTGATTCATAATCGGTTTCGGTTCACCAACAGACAAGCCGCCAACAGCGTATCCAGGGAAATCAAGCGATACAAGGTCTTTTGCGCTTTGTTTTCGTAAATCGCTATATTCGCCACCTTGAACAATCCCAAACAACCCTTGTTCATTTGGACGCCCATGCGCTTTTAAGCACCGCTCCGCCCAACGGCTTGTTCTTTCTACCGACGCTTTCATATAGTCATACTCAGCAGGATAAGGTGGACATTCATCAAAGGCCATCATAATATCAGGACCGAGTGCATTTTGAATCTCCATGGAACGTTCAGGCGTCAAATACAATTTCGCACCACTTAAGTGATTACGGAAGTGAACACCTTGTTCATCAATTTCACGCAAATCACTCAAACTAAAAACTTGAAATCCTCCAGAGTCCGTTAGAATGGGACGATCCCAATTCATAAACTTATGGAGTCCTCCTGCTTCTTTTACGATATCTTCTCCTGGTCGTAACCAAAGGTGGTACGTATTACTTAAAATAATTCCCGCACCGATTTCCTTTAACTCCTGAGGACTCATCGTCTTCACTGTCGCAAGCGTCCCAACAGGCATAAACACCGGTGTTTCAAATGAACCGTGCGGTGTGTGCACAATCCCAAGACGCGCTCCTGACTGTTTACATGTTTTAATGTGCTCGTATGTAATTGGTGGTTGTGTCATCCTCGTTCCTCTCTTTCATTACATTAATAACATCGCATCGCCAAAACTAAAGAAACGGTAGCGATGAGCAATCGCTTCTTCATAAGCAGACAATATCCGTTCGCGCCCTGCAAAAGCGCTAACAAGCATCACTAACGTCGATTTTGGCAAGTGAAAGTTCGTTACAATCCCATCAACTGCCAGGAATTGATAGCCTGGGTAAATAAAAATATCTGTCCAACCCGATGAAGCATGAAACGTCCCTTCACCTTCATTAGCAACGGTCTCAAGCGTACGCGTTGATGTTGTTCCGACCGAGATAATCCGCTTTCCATTACTTTTAACCTCGTTTAACGTACGAGCTGTTTCTTCTGATAACTCATAGTACTCACCGTGCATTTGATGTTCTTCGACATTGTCCACATTAACCGGCCGAAATGTTCCGAGACCAACATGCAACGTCAAAGTAACGATATGAACCCCTTTTGCTTCTACCTCCCGCAAAAGATCATGTGTGAAATGGAGACCTGCTGTTGGCGCTGCAGCTGAACCTTCATTCTCAGCATAAACAGTCTGATAACGATCACGGTCATTAAGCTCTTCTTGGATGTAAGGAGGTAGTGGCATATGGCCAAGTTCATCAAGGACCTGTTGCAAAATCCCCTCATAAGAAAGTTCTAAAAGTCGACCGCCTTCAGGACGAACTTCTATACAAGTGGCTTTTAAACGACCGTCACCAAAACTTATAACAGTCCCTTCTTTCACTTTTTTCGCAGGCTTTACAAGTGCAGACCAACGATCGCGATGATCTTCCTCTTGTGATAGTAACAGAACTTCAATTTTCCCACCAGTGTCTTCCTTTTGACCAAAAAGTCTCGCTGGTAACACTTTCGTATCATTTAAAACGAGACAGTCTCCCGGATTCAAATATTGAACGACATCGGAAAATTGCTTATGATCATTTTCCTGTTTGTCCTTATCAACGACGAGCAATTTCGAAGCTGTTCGATCTTTCAGTGGGGTTTGTGCGATTAATTCTTCTGGTAAATCAAAATCAAACTGACTAACGTCCATTCACGTTCAACCTTTCCTTAACTTCATACTTAGAAATGACTTTCATTAGCATAGTACATGGTAAGCACCGAAGCAAGTTCTCCCCTTACCGAAATCGACCAATAAAGTAAAGAACAAGCGAAATCACAATACTTAATACAATCGATGTCACAATCGGAAAATAAAACGTCGTATTCCCTCGCTGGATAAAAATATCACCCGGTAACTTACCAAGAGAAAGAAAGCGCCCGCCTATTTGCCAAAGCAAACCAACGATGATTAAAATGACTCCGACCGACATTAACAGTTTCGGTATCGAATTCACTTTTCTGGCACCTCCATTTGTAAATGCTCATAAACTTTCGCAGTTGCCACACGACCTCTTGGCGTACGCTGTAAAAAACCAATTTGTAATAAGTAAGGTTCGTAAACATCTTCAATTGTATCCGCTTCTTCACCGATGGTTGCTGCGATCGTCTCTAAGCCAACTGGACCCCCGCGAAACTTTTCAACCACACTTTTTAACAACTTATGGTCAATATGATCGAGACCAAGCGGGTCAACTTGCAACCTTTCTAACGCTTCAACAGCGACTTTTTCATTAACATTTCCGTCAGCTTGAACTTGAGCAAAATCACGGACACGTCGAAGTAAACGATTTGCGATACGAGGTGTCCCTCGCGAGCGACGAGAAATTTCTGCACTTGCATATTCATCAATCTCAACATCCATCACTTCTGAAGTCCGTTCTACAATTTCTTGTAACTCCTCGTGAGAATAATAATCAAGGTGACTGAGTACACCGAAACGATCGCGAAGTGGCGCAGATAACAACCCAGCTCGCGTCGTCGCCCCCACGAGCGTAAATGGCGGTAAATCAAGACGAACTGAGCGCGCTGAAGGACCTGTTCCGATGACGATATCTAAACAAAAATCCTCCATCGCTGGATACAGCACTTCTTCTACTGAACGAGGCAAGCGGTGAATTTCATCGATAAAAAAGACATCTCCTGGTTCTAAAGCCGTTAACACAGCCGCTAAATCACCTGGTCGCTCAATCGCCGGACCTGACGTTGTTCGGATATTAACCCCCATCTCATTAGAAATGATCGTCGCAAGCGTCGTCTTTCCTAACCCAGGAGGTCCATCTAGTAATACGTGGTCTAAAGATTCCTCGCGCATTTTCGCTGCTTCAATAAATACATGTAAATTTTCTTTCACTTGACGCTGGCCGATATATTGAGCCAACGTTTGCGGCCTTAGCGACGATTCCACAGATTCTTCATCATATTGAGCCTCCTGAGAGACCATACGATCTTCCATACTCTTATCCCCCCATCAGATTCCGTACACCATTACTGTTGAAGCATCAATTGCAATGCCTTTTTAATATATTCGTCCGTTCGCAAACTTAATGATTGTAGTTGCGGGTACACTTTTTTGATTTCTCGCTCAGTATAGCCTAACGCACGCAGCGCATCCATCGCTTCATCAAGTTGTGATTCATCGTCTTCATCTGGTTGAGCAGCTAATTCATTCTGTTGCGTCAGCATCCCCTCTGTGATCGAAGCAGAGAAGTCATCTAATTTTCCTTGTAAGTCCAAGATCATCTGCCTTGCGGTTTTTTTCCCGACGCCCGGAAATTTCACGAGAAAAGATTCGTTTTCTTTTTCTACCGCCTCGACAACTTTTTCGGGTTGGCCAGACGCTAAAATCGCTAAAGCACCTTTCGGACCAATCCCAGATACGTTTAACAACTGAGAAAACAAGAGCCTCTCTTGTTTTGTTTGAAATCCATAAAGCTGAATCGCATCCTCTCGAACATGTTGATATGTATAGACTTTCACTGGTTGTCCCATTTGGTCTTGAAATAAGTAAGGATTGGCACTATAAATCATATAACCGATACCAAAGACGTTCACGACAATATGATCTGTTTCCACAGAATCAAGCGTTCCTTCTACAAATGAAATCATGTTTCTATCTCCCCTCCATGCGTAATCTATTCGCACTTACTAGGCGAACAGACATTTCTATTTTATCATAGCCGACGATATTTCATAGGGGATACATACGTATCGATCAATAAATAAACAAAATTACGTCCCTGAATCGTAAAACAAAAAGCTGACCCCTGGGCCAGCTTCTTTACATTTCTTTCTTTTCGTATATTTCCAATTCATTAATCACTTCCAAATAATCTTCTTTAGAAAAAATTGGAATACCATTTTGCAACTCATCGAACTGATGGCTTTTTAACCGCTCCGTGTCAATTTGAAAAAACGATTGAATCGCTTCACTGTTTTCAGGTTGTCCATTGTATAAATGTAACACCCCTTCTTGCGATATGCCAAAATGGCCATTTATTTTCATAACAGGGGAAAGGTCATTAATTTCTTGTTGGAATACGACTTCCTCTTCGCTTTGTTCCACTAGTTGCCAATCATTATAGGCAGCCCAGAAATCTTCCATTGACCAGATTGTTTGTTCTATCGTTTCTTCACTCACCTCACCGTCAATGTAAACACGTTGTAAAACAACGTCAACTGTTTTGGGGCCATCGATTTCATAAGTGGATTCATTTTCTTCAGCCTCAGCTAGACTGCTTGGTTCATTTAGAAAAAATGAAAAAGCTGTCGTTACAATCAATAAGATTGTCATGACTCCGATCCATTTGGTTTGTTTTCTTGACTTAACGTTTACCATAAAGTGAGCCTCCTGTCTTTACTCACAACATGATGAAAGTACTTTGATTCAAATAATCAAATTGTAGGAACATCATGCAGTCGTATTGATGATGTTTTTGTAAAGAAACAATCAGTTTAAGAAAAATCAGGTTATAAAAAAGCTTTTAAAGATGGCATTATTATATTTGCCGCCTTTAAAAGCTTTTATACATATGAAACTTTCTTTGCTGATTATGCACTTGTTTGTAGGTTGTGGTATACGTTCTGGACATCATCATTATCTTCCAGTACATCCAGTAATTCTTCAATTTCTTCAGCTTGTTCATCGGATACGGGTATGTTTGTATCTGGGACCATTGTCACTTCTGCAGTCGTAAACTGGTAGCCTTGACCTTCTAAACCTTGTTTGACCTCTTCAAAATGCTCTGGCGCTGTATGAATAAAAACAAACTCATTTTCAGTTTCTACATCGTCAGCACCAGCATCAATCGCTTCTAACATGAATGCTTCTTCATCAAACGAGTCATTTTCAGTTAGTTCCATCGTCAATAGACCTACCCGTTGAAACATAAATGATACACAACCATCTTCCCCTAAGTTTCCTCCGTGTTTATTAAAAGCATGACGAACTTCAGCAGCGGTTCGATTTCGGTTCTCGGTTAAAGCATGGACGTATACTGCAACACCATGCGGCGCGTATCCTTCATAAATAACTTCCTCGTATTGGACAGCACCAGCATCTCCAGTCGCCTTTTTGATCGTCCGCTCGATATTATCGTTCGGCATGTTGGAAGCTTTCGCTTTATTGATCGCCATTCGTAAACGGTTATTTGTACTTGGGTCATCTCCACCGTTTCGTACAGCTGCGAAAATTTCTTTTGAAATCTTTGTGAAAATTTTGCCTCTTTTTTTATCTTGCGCTTCTTTTCTCCGCTTAATATTACTCCATTTTGAATGTCCTGCCACCGGCATTCTCCCTCCTTTTTCCACACTCACTATAGCACAAGCGTATAAATACGGTCAAAATGGACTTAAAATAAACGAAGGGTCACCCATTTACGTCAACAACTTCACGAAGTTGTTAATGTTTGAGTGACCCTTCTCTCTATCTCATTGTCCTAACGACTTCGTTCAAACGGGCGTTGTGCCGCATCGCCAAGGTCGTCAAGCATTTCATTGAATGTTGCACCGAACTCTTCAAATGGTTCACCAGCTTGAATTTGTTCATCAATATCGCGAACTTGACCTACTTGATCTCGGTCTGTAACAACATGGACGTTTTTATCGTCATCCATTTTATTTACTTGTTCGCGAACTTCATCTTCAACATCTTCACCGTCTTCAACTGCAACAATGACATCATCACCATTTACAATGACATGGCTTTCATCGACACCATCAATATCCGCTACACGATTTTGTACACGTTTAGTCGTATTTCCGTCGTATTCGCTACGATTGAAGTTTTGACTACGAGTACCTTCTTGATCTTTTCGATCCACTTGATCACGGTCACGTGTACCAGTTAAGTCATCGTCACGGTTATGTTGACCTGTGATACCACGATTGTTAACAATACCATTGTCGTCAGCCATTCCGTCACGATCATTTCCTGTAATTCCAAACCCACGTTGGTTTCCATCATTTCTTTGCCCACCAAAGCGAGTTCCACCAAGACCGCGGTCAAAATCACGTTGATTTCTGTCACCTACAGTTTCACGGCGCGGACGTTGATACGTTCCATACTGATCACTTGCATCATTTCTTGCTCCCAAGTAACCATTGTCGTAACGATCAGGGTCCATATAATTTTCAGTTTGACCTTGATAAGGACCTCGTGCACCTTCATCAACATCGCCACAACCTGCCATACCACCTGTAGTCAGAACTGTCACTGCTGTTAATGTCAAAACGGTTTTCTTCATATTTTTTTATCCCCCTTTCATGATATAGCATGTGTCATGAAAGGAGGATTAGTCTGTTATTTACAGGAAGGATAACCGTGGTATTGGTTGCTGATAAAAATCAAACCAATCTGCTAAAAACGGTATAGTCGTTATTCTGTTTCTTCTTCCCCTTCAGATGGATGCTGAGCAGCTATTTCCTCTTCTTCCCAATCATAACGCATCTCATAACCTGGCATCATTTGCTGCTGTGGGTAGCCATACATAGGCATTCCAGGTTGTGGCATTACAGGATAGCCAGGTTGTTGGAATCCTGGATGCATGCCTTGATGCGCTGGTTGCTGATAACCTGGGTGCATGCCTTGATGCGCTGGTTGCTGATAACCTGGGTGCATGCCTTGATGCGCTGGCTGCTGATAACCTGGGTGCATGCCAGGTGCCATATGTCCATTAGGATGCTGGTGCTGCGTTACATCGCCATATTCAGGGGTCTGTTGCTCTGCTTGCATTGGCATCATCGGCGATGGGACGTGTTCCGCATCTTCATCATTCATATTCATCCACGGCATTTGATGATCGTTATTATTATTATCATTATTATTCCAATTTGCCTGATTCCAATGATATTGATGAGCATCTTGCATTGGATATGGTTGTGCCCCCATCATTGGATAGCCATAATTCATTGGGTAACCAGCCGATGGTGCACACCCTGGTAACACTGGCGACACTGGATACGCATCAAAGCAATGAACAGGTGCTGGTTTGTGCTTCACTGGTTTTGGTTTCATCATTTTTTGCGGTGCTTTTGGCTTTTTCATTTTCGGCTCTGGCTTTGGTTTTTTAGGAGGAGCGGGCATTTTAGGTTGTTTATAAACATTAAAGTTCATGTTCATTTTCTGGTTTTGTGCTACTTGTTGCTGTTGTTGATGAAAATGCGGTGCTGGAGGTGCTTCAGGTGCTGGTGCTGGTGCTGGCGCTGGTGCTGGCTCTGGCATCGGAGGTGCCGGTTCTTCCTTAACACCTTTCACCTGTTCTTTCGGTGGCGCTTGTTCTTTTCTCTCTTCATTTACGAATTCATATCCAGTTTCTTGTCTTACAGGTATACTTTGGCTCGGAATTTTAATTTTCATACCTGGCATAATTAAATCAGGATTACTCAAATGATCATTTACAGACTTTAATTCTTCATAATCAACACCATAATATTGTGCTAATTTCCCTAAAGTATCGCCTTTCTGTACAATATGAATTTTCACGTCTAATTCCCTCCCATACGAATTCTGCTACATCCTATGCAGAGGTAGGCGATTCGTCACCCACTTTACAACTTTTAACCCTAAATATTTTGTATGAACTCAACCAAATAAGTAGAACGTTACTTCATTCACACCTATCAAAGGTCTGGGAAAAGGATACTTAAAAGCACAGTTGCGTTTTGATACACAACTGTGCTAAGTACAAAATAAACGTAAAATTTTAAAACGAAGACCCATAATTTTGCGTTTCTTTAACAGCCTGTGCCACATAAGAAAAACATGGATAACTACCGAGCAAGTCAACACCACAACCTAGCGCTTCTAACTCGCCTACAGCACCTTGAAAAAGTGGGGTATCTTGATGCCCCTCAACATCGATGATGAAATAATATCTGCCTAGCTCTGTTTTCATCGGTCTCGACTCAATTTTCGTCAAATTTAATTTTCGCCAAGCAAACGCAGAAAGAACTTGATGTAATGCACCAGAATAATCTGATGGTAACGTTACAAGCATCGTCGTTTTCTCTGATGCTGGTTGCCCTGATGAGATTGATATCCCTTTAGAAGCAGGATTTTTTAGTAAAACAAAGCGTGTATGGTTATTTGGGTAATCATTGATATCATGCTGCACGATATCTAAACCATACTTCTCAGCTGCCCATGCATTGCTTATTGCTGCTGCATTGTCCTCAGGTTGTTCAGATAACCATTTAGCTGCAGCTCCTGTCGAAGACATCGTTTCAACCTTTGCATGTGGAACAACTTGTCGTAAGAACTGATGACACTGTGCAATCGCATGAGGATGTGAATAAATAACTTCAACAGACGACCACGATTTTGTATGATTGGGATGAGTAACGAAATGTTGTTGAATCGGAACAATAATTTCACCACAAATTTCTGCCCGACGATGATGAATAAGATAATCAAGCGTAATATTAACGGACCCTTCAATCGTATTTTCTAGCGGGACGACAACGCCATCAACTTCGTCAGAAAACAAGGCATCAATACTTTTCGGGATTGTCTCATAAGCCACTCTTTTCACACTAGGTAAAGCTGCTTGGGTAGCAGCTTCTGTAAACGTTCCTTCTGGACCTAAATAACCTACCTTCATCATCTGTTCTATCCTCCTTAGTCCGTTCCTGATCCAATCACTTCCACACGATCAACCGGTTCAAGGGCTTCCATTTTATCTGTAAGTTGGCCAATATCCCCCGTCAGCGCTGCGGTTTCAATCGTTAACGTGATTGTTGCTCGCCCCTGCAAAGGGATCGTTTGATTGATCGTTAGTACATTAGCCCCCGCTTCTGCAACGGTCGTTAATAATCTGGATAGCGCACCAGAACGATCTTGGAGATGAATGGAAAGGGTCATGATTTTCTCCTTAACCATAGTATGAAACGGGAAGATGCCATCTTTATATTTATAGAAAGCACTGCGACTCAATTCAACTGAATCTGTCGCATCAGAAACTTTTTCAAATTTCCCACTTTCTAGTAATTTCTTTGCTTCAACCGTTTTCAGCATGGCATCAGATAGCATATCCTCTCGGACAAGATAAAACTGGTCTGATTGTCTGCGCAACGGTACCACCACCGTATCTTTTATTAGTATTTCTTTATTATAAAGTCGTTTCCAAACAAAGACAATGGTCATGCATCGAAAAAACATAAAAGGCCGCAAGATCTTAGTTCTTGCAGCCTAAACAAATATACGAATGTACAGTTTTTTTACTCAACAAATTCAAATTCGTATTTTAAAATACGAACAGTGTCACCACCTTGTGCCCCTCGATCTCGCAGCGCATCATCAATACCCATATGACGTAATTTACGTGAGAAACGACGAACCGATTCTTCACGTGTGAAATCAGTCATCTTGAACACTCGCTCAATTTCTCCACCAGTAACGACAAAGGTACCATCATCATCACGACTAATATGAAATGGCTTTTCTTGTTTTTCCTCATAGCGATAAACAACTCGCTGATCTTCTTGTTCCTCTTCTTCTTGAAGAAGTGGGAATTCTGGCGTCGTTTCAAGAAGGTCAGCAATTCTTCTTAATAATGGAGCAAGTCCTTGTTTCGAAACAGCAGAGATCGGAATAATATCAACCTCTTCACCAACCTGCTCTTTAAAAAATTCAAGTTGATCTTCAGCTTCAGGTAAATCCATTTTATTAGCAACAACAATTTGCGGACGTTCCATTAAGCGTAAATCATATTGTTCAAGTTCTTGATTAATTTTTGTGTAATCTTCATACGGATCTCGTCCTTCAAACCCGGACATGTCAATCATATGAACGATGACTCGCGTTCGTTCAATATGCCGTAAAAATTGATGACCTAAACCGACACCTTCGTGCGCACCTTCAATCAATCCTGGAAGGTCAGCCATAGCAAAACTCCGACCGTCTTCGGTGTCGACGATCCCTAAATTCGGTTTTATCGTCGTAAAATGATAGGAAGCTGTTTTCGGTTTCGCAGCGGAGACAACTGAAAGAAGCGTGGATTTTCCAACACTCGGAAAACCGACAAGACCCACGTCGGCTAATAACTTAAGTTCTAATTTTAAGTTACGCTCTTGACCTGGTTCACCATTTTCTGCAAGTTCAGGTGCTGGATTTGCAGGCGTCGCAAAACGAGTATTTCCTCTGCCTCCACGACCACCCTTAGCAACGACTTTTTCTTGACCGTGATCTGTTAAATCAGCAAGCGTTTGACCAGTCGTTTCATCTATGACCGTCGTTCCTGGTGGGACACGTACAATAAATCCCTTTCCATTTTTTCCGTGTTGGTTTTTCGGTCGACCATTTTCACCACGGTCAGCTTTAAAGTGACGCTGATAACGAAAGTCCATTAATGTTCTAAGTCCTTCATCTACTTTAAGGACAACATCTGACCCATTTCCTCCGTCACCACCTGCTGGTCCTCCATTTGGTACATATTTCTCTCTCCGGTAGGCGACCATTCCGTCCCCACCGTCTCCAGCTTTCACATAAATATTGACGTTATCGACAAACATGCTTTCATGACACCTCTCTTTCCGTTACCCTTACACCTACCTGCTCAAGGCCCGATTTCAAGGCTAACGAAAATTTCATTTTCCATAAATTGTTTTTCTTTACATTTAACGCCTGTTTCTTTTGTCGTCACTCGTTCTATAAAGCATTCAATTTCATCAAAAGATGATATACGCCCGTGAAAATCCCACTCAAACGTCAAATGATCGAGGTCCTTTAAAACAAGGAGAAGATGATTGTCTTCTCCGATTTGACTCGATTTGTCAAAGGCAATGAACCCCTCATTTAGTATGCGCACGATCTTCGCTTCCTTATCGCTTAAGTCTGACCTTTCTAGCAAACATTCATACGCTAATTGATAAGGATGATTATGCCAATTAAAGGTAAGTAAACGCTCGGCAAATACTGGCGCATTTAAGCTGGATATTTTGCTGTCTTGATGCGCTTGTTGAATTATTTCCTCAATTACATCATTCATACGGTCATATCTTTCTAAAGCCATATACCCTTTGATTAACTGTAACTGATTTAACCAATCGTGACGAGAATGGCGTAACGCTTCAACGATTTGTGCAGATTTTGACATACGTACACTCCTAAGCACAATTTCACAATCTTCTGTATACGTAGCTTGCTCACTCGTAAAATAACCGTTTCCTATCTTATCACATTCAATTTCCTGAGCGTACCCAAAAACTGAATATTAATACCAATCTTCACTTTCATAAACATTCAATTGGACGATAAATGTCGTCTGATCATCTTTTGATGAACAAGTCAGTTGTCCATGATGTTTTTCGATTACTTGTTTACACATGGATAAGCCAAGTCCCTTACCAAGTTCCTTCGTACTTACAAACGGCTCGAAGATGTTCGGCTGTAAATGATCCGGAATTTTAGGTCCATTGTTTGTGAAAATCAACTCATAAATGTCTTCACGACGACATAGCTTTACTGCAAGTCGGCGGTCCGTTTTTCGATGAAGCAATGCATCTACAGCATTATTAACAAGCTTCATAAACGATAATTTAAGTTGTTGTTCATTCCCATAAACAATCGCCGGATCATAATTTTGAATATGATGCCGTATATTTTGTTCACTAAACACAGGCTTAAACTTGTCAATAACTTCTCTTAATACCTTCGTTAAATCTAGCGCTTGTTTGGACGCATCGGTTTGATTTTGCTCTTGAGATAGAAGCAAAAATTGTTGCACATGTTCTTCCATTTGTTTAATATCTCGTTGAATGTGGTTAATATATGTCGCTTCTTGCTCTTCTTTACCTAAACGACTTTCTAATAGTTGAATAAACCCTTTTAATGACGTTAATGGGTTGCCTAATTCATGTGCGAAGGTCGTCGATAACTTTCCTAGTATTGTCATCCGCTCGTGATTTAATAATTGAACTAGTTGCTCTTTTTCTTCAATGATCTCTGTTTTCTTTTGAATTTCATCTAAACTCAATTGCTTTTGTAAATAAAAGAAGTGTTCATTCACCTTGGAAATGACTTCTACTTTCTCGATATCTTTTAATGCCGAATCTTTAATAACACTTTCTAACTCTTTTCTTACAAAGTTCACTCCGTCTACCACCACATCAAATTGAATAGGGATGTTATTTTGAAAATGGTTCACTAATTCACCAAAACGTTCAATTAATTCATCATCCCACTTATTCAAGGATTGAACGATGATAAGAAAAGCTTCGTTTAAAAAAGGGAGCAACTTGTTAATGTCACCATCATAGCCTTTTAAGATCGATTGCTCAATCAGATGGTTGATGATCTGTGTTTTTTTTTCTAATAATTCGTCTATAAACAATAGTAAGTTATTCTCTACTCGCATCCCCTCATCGCATACCAATTAAGATCTCCCTTTCATTTTTCTGCCTCCTATAGTATACGTCATTTTTGATTTCACAACTGAAACGTTTTTTTGACAAAATAGTTTGTCATTCGAGAAATTTTACGGTCATTTACATCCATTCGACAGATCGCAACCTTCTAATTTCCTACATTTGCAAAAATGAAACCGCATAAATTTGCTACATTTTGACGAAACGCTAGGTTAGCTAAAGTCTTTAGGTAAGTATTTTCGCTATAAAAAGTTACTTTCAAAAATGAATATGGGACCCCCGCCCCCAACGTTACACAGTGACATCAAATACTGATGGTTAGTGTACGTTGACTTTCCAGGAAGTCCCTTTGAGTTTGCTTTCTCAATTTTTATTTCGCTATTGCAAGGATTTTCCTTGCAGCTTCTGCACCTTGATTAATACAGTCAGGAAGACCAATCCCTGCAAAAGAAGCACCTGTCATTTCTAGGTTCGGGTACTCTTTTTCTAACGTCTCCTTCATTTCTTTCATACGATCTTTATGTCCAACTGTATATTGAGGCATCGCATTTTTCCAACGCTTAATACGGTAAAATTCTGGCTCACAATCGATGTCCATAATTTTTCGTAAATCGTTAAGGACCACGTCAATCATTGTCTCATCTTCTTCAAAAACGATGTCCTCATTACCAGCATGACCAACGTAAGCACGTAAAAGCGCATAATCTTCTGGCGCAGCATGGGACCACTTTTTATGCGTCCACGTACATGCAGTGATCGTATAGTCCCCTGTTTTAGCAACGATAAATCCTGTTCCATCGATATCTTGTTTAACCGCCGATTTTGGAAATGCTAAAGCTACTGTCGCTACTGAAGTTGCTGGGATATCTTGTAACATTTCTCTTTTGGAAAATGACGGAAGTAATGATGCATTTACATAATGTGGGGTTGTCATAATCACGTCATCAACATATACGTCATCAGCATTTTCAATAGAAAGAAGATACCCACCATCTGTTCTTCCAACTCGTTCTATCACCGTTTGTAAACGTAATGACTCTTCCGGCAGTGTATCAGCGATCGCGTCAGCAAAAGATTGCAAGCCACCTGTAAATGAGAAAAACATCCCTTGTTTTTGGCCAGTCCCTTTTGCTTTGGAAGTTTGTCCCCCACGATTCATTGAAGATTTCATCCCAAGGATCAAGCTACGGTATTTATCTTCAAGGCTCTGAAAGTTTGGGAATGTAGATTGTAAACTCATGTTATCAATGTTTCCTGCGTATATCCCCGATAATAAGGGTTCAATCAAACGATCAACAACTTCATTTCCTAAACGTTTACGAAAGAACGTACCTAAAGATTGGTCGCGACCGTCTTTCATTGTCCGCGGGAGAAACAAGTCTCCAGCAGCACGCACTTTTCCGCTTGGAGATAAGAGCTTTGTTGATGCAAAGGGACCCAATTGAGTTGGAACACCCATAATAGAACCGCCAGGCATTGGGTGAAGCGTATCACCGTGAAGGATGTATGATTGTCCTGTTTGGTTTCGGATGAGTTCTCCATCAATACCTATTTCTTCAGCGAGGTTTGCAGCACTTGTTTTCCTTGCCAAAAATGAATCTGGACCTAACTCGATAATAAAATCATCGGTATAGTCTGTATGGATTTTCCCTCCGACGCGATCACCTGCTTCAAAAACGGTAACCTCTACACCCAAACCTTGTTGCTTTGCTTCTTTTACCGCATAATAGGCTGCGCTTAAACCTGTTATGCCAGCCCCTATCACAGCAATCTTTCGCTTCTCCATCAAAACCCGCCTTTTACAATTCTTTTTCCACTACCGTTGCTAGCGCATCGATAAAATCATCTTTTGCGTTTGGCATTTCTGGCCTGTAATATTCAATACCTAATTCATCTGTCACGACTTTACATTCGTAATCGTTATCATAAAGAACTTCAAGATGGTCAGCCACAAAGCCAACTGGACAATATACCATCGCTTGGTAACCATGTTTTTCATATAAATCACGCGTCAAATCTTGAACGTCTGGGCCAATCCATGGGTCAGGTGTGTTGCCTTCACTTTGCCAACCAATCGTGTACGTATCAATCCCTGCTTTTTCGGCGATTAAATCAGCAGTTTCCTTTAATTGATCTGGATAAGGATCGCCATCTTGTAAAATTTTCTCGGGTAAGCTATGTGCAGAAAAGATGACACATGAGTTGTTTCGAGATTCTTCACTCATTTCAGCCATCGTTTTTTGCAATTCTTGCGCCCAATAATCAATAAACTTAGGTTCGTTGTACCAACTTTCTACACTTGTGATTGTCGGTCCATCAATCTTTTCCGCTGCCTCTTTCGCACGACCATTATAGGATTTGATGCTAAATGTAGAATAATGTGGCGCTAATACGATGCTGACCGCTTCCTCAATGCCATCATCTTTCATCTGTTGAACAGCATCTTCAATAAATGGATCAATGTGCTTTAACCCCAAATACATTTTGAACGTCTTATCCGCAAAACGTTCATTTAACTTTTCCTCTAGCTTTTTCGCTTGCTCATTTGTAATTTTCGATAAAGGAGAGATTCCTCCAATCGCTTCATAACGAGAGATCAAATCATTCAACTGTTCCTCTGAAGGTTTTCTTCCTCTTCGAATATGTGTATAGTACGACTCCACTTCACTTAAATGACGCGGTGTTCCATACGCCATAACGAGCAACCCGATTGTTTGTTGTGTCATCATTCTCTCCCCCAAATTCCTACAGTGACTTATTTGATGCTTTAAAATGTTCACGACTATATTCATGAACGAAAGCTGTTAAACGCTTGAGCGTCTCTGGTTGTACTTCCGGAAACACACCATGACCGAGGTTGAAAACAAAACCTGGTTGCTTCATTCCTTGATCAAGAATGTCTTTCGCTTTTGCTTCAATAACATCCCATGGTGCTAATAAAACGGATGGATCGAGATTTCCTTGAACTGGTTTATAAATACCGTTTGCTCGTGCTTGAGCAATTGGCGTTCGCCAATCTAAGCCGACGACATCAAGCGGGAGATCCTGCCAATCATTCGATAAATGGCTAGCGCCCACTCCGAACATAATCAGTGGTACACCTTCCCCTCGAAGTTCAGAAAAAATCCAGTTCATTGTCGGTTTAATATAAGTACGATAATCTTCGGCATTTAAAGCTCCAACCCATGAATCAAAAATCTGAATTGCTTGGGAACCTGCTTCAATTTGTGCCTTCACATAAGTAACTGTCATTTTCGCTAGCTTGTCCATAAGAAGTGACCAAGCTTGTGGTTGACTATACATCATTGCCTTTGTTTTATTATAATTTTTCGACGGCCCACCCTCGATCATATAGCTCGCTAACGTAAACGGTGCACCGCTAAAGCTAATAAGAGGAACAGTCAATTGTTCACGCAATAGCTTAATCGTATCGAGAACATAAGGTACATCCGTTTTTGGATCAATTTCGCCTAAACGTTCCACGTCAGCATACGTGCGAATTGGTTCGTCAATAACAGGACCTATCCCTGGTTTAATTTCTACATCAACACCGATTGCCGGTAATGGTGTCATAATATCTTTGTAAAGAATCGCAGCATCATTATTGTATTGTTCTACAGGCAAACGAGTGACATAAGCGCATAAATCTGGACGGTGGGTAATCTCAAACAACGAATATTTCTCTTTTAACGCACGGTATTCAGGTTGAGACCTCCCAGCTTGACGCATATACCAAACAGGTACATGATCCACTTGTTCTCCTCTAACTGCCCTTAAAAATTGATCATTAAATGGTTGCTCAATCATTTATACTCCCCCTATTTTCCGAGACGATCACTTCTAAAGTTAACATTCTCTATATTCAATCTTTAAATCGCCTTTACTATACTTAGTCCCAAATCGATTGTACAGTTTCTTTTAGAAATTGTCATCAAATCGATACTTACTATTGATGGATTTCTACCGGGTCGATTCATTTCAATATTTAATCCTTTGATCACTGACATCGCTACCTTTTTATAACGTCCACATTTTTACACATGTTGCTTGTTGTTTCCTTTGCTTAGTTTATCAAACACCATGTTGTTTATAACAAAAAGAGGAGACTTCATGAGTCCGCCTCTTTTAACATTTATAGGTTTAACCTTGGGTAAACCAACGAGCTTCTGCTTGCACAATTTGTGAAGGTTCTCCTTCCTCATCACGTTGTGGATTATATGGGACAACTTGAAACTCGCGTTCTTCAAATGGATTGAAAGATGACAATGAAGCATTCGTTTTTCCGACAACAGTATCAACTTTCTTCATTTTACCATCACTCTTTTCATAGATGTGATAATGTACCCGTTCATCATCTGTCCCCATCCAGGATAACGTCGTTTCAAAACCTGTCAATCCAAACTCAACATTTACTTGTAAATCGTTAACAGCAGTTAAACGTATGGGTGGTTCTATATCTTGTGTCCCTTCAGGTTGATCGAATGCAACTTGTATATTTTGGTCATCCATAGGAAATTCACTCAAAATCGACTTAAAAAGGTGAGTTGGATATTGGCTACCAGCGGTTAAATAATGGTCTTCATCATTTTGATCATGACCCATCCACACTGCACCTGTCACCTCTGGGGTATAACCTGTAAACCAGATGTCACGTGCTGCACCTTTTACCGACTCATAAGAAGTTGTTCCTGTTTTACCAGCTAGAGCATAATCATAACTGCCATGAGAGCCAGTACCATCTTCTACAACTGCTTCTAACATGCGCGTCATCGACCATGCAGTCTGTGGTGAGACAACCCTATCTGATTCTAGATCTGCGCCTTCTACAATGTCACCATGACGATTCGTCATTTCATTAATCACATACGGTTCGTGGTACACGCCCCCTGTGGCATAGGGGACATACCCAGCCGCTAGATCAAGAGGCGTCACACCATTCTCTAAACCACCTAAAGCCACCGCAAGCCCTTGGTCCGATATATCCAAACGATGGTCCTCTAAATAAGCTTTTGACTTCTCAACACCCATTTCATTTAATAACCAAACAGCGGGGGCATTAATAGAATATTTCAAGGCGTCATACATCAACTGTTCCCCTTGATAAGTTCCAGATAGATTCGAAGGTTGATAGTCTCCGTAATCAAGCAACTCATCTCGAAGGAGAGAGTAGGGTTCATATTCGCCACTTTCGAGAGCCGGCCCATAAACAGCAAGAGGTTTAAAAGTTGATCCGGGTTGCCTTTTAACAGTGACGCGATTTAAATTTCGGGTAACATATTCACGTCCACCTTGCGCAGCTACAACAGCTCCTGTTTCATTGTCAAGTAGGACAAACGCCCCTTCTACAGGGCGTTCTCCTGGTGAGTCAGGAAATAAATCTCCATTTTGAAAATGATGAAAAGCAACGCGTTGCTTTTCTTTATCTAAAGGAACGACGATCTCATAACCACCTCGTCGAACTTCCCCTTCAGTTAATTGATACCGCTCCCTCGCTTCATCGATGACCATATCCACATACGTCGCAAATGCCTGGTCATTTTCAAAGCGATAATCGTCCGTCCCTAATGTTGTACCTTGTAGGCGGACAGCTTCTTCAGCACTTATATAGTCTTGTTCTTCCATAACATTTAATACGAGATTCCGACGCCCCTTCGCTCTTTGTTCATCACGCAATGGTGAATAACTATTAGGTCCTTTCGGAAGTGCTGCGAGGAGTGCACCTTCTTGCACGTTTAATTCTTCTACATCTTTATCAAAATATTGCTTACTTGCTGCTTGAACACCATGAGCACCGTGACCAAAGTAGATCCGGTTCAAATACATTTCTAATATTTCATCTTTATCATAACGTCGCTCTAAATTCATCGCGATCAAAATTTCCTTTGTTTTCCGTATAAACGTTTGCTCATGCGACAAAAATGTATTTTTTGCTAACTGTTGCGTAATCGTACTTCCACCTTCTACGATTCCACCAGCAACAATATCCCGATACAGAGCCCGACCAATTGCACGTAAGTCAATACCTGTATGATCATAAAAGCGGGCATCTTCAATGGCAATAAAAGCTTGTTGAACATGTTCTGGGACATCATCAATTGATACCAGTTCTCGATTTTCATCAAATAGTTTTGCAATCGTCTCACCTTCTAAGTTAACGACAGTTGATGTTTCGCTTAACACGAGTTCTTTATCGTCAATAGCATAATCTCCAAAAAGAATCGAACCTAAATATATCGTAAACCCTACAATTAAAACGAATAAAAGGGCAGCAGCTCCTATCAATATACGCTTTTTCAGCAGTGTTCCCCCCTTTTCTATTATTATCGTTATCATACAATAGCTAGATAAAAAACGAAACTAAAAGAAAACAACAATCGAGCATTTTTGACAAAGGCAACAAAAAAGTAAGACACTTCATGTAGTTTTTGCCTTACATAAGATTTGGGGTCATTTTCATCATTTTGGTGTTAGTGAGATGAATCGCCTTTATATACGGCCTCCAACTTTTAAATACCGAAAGCGTGTCGGTTGTAGATAAAGGATGCAACAAGGTATCATATTCTTGTACATCTACTTTGCAAACTGAATATATAGGGGTGTGACAAGAAAGACTTTGTCACGTAATGTATCCATGCACCACGCTCTCAAATAATAACAGTCTATACAAAAAAGTGGTTTAATGAATGATGAAACCTTTTCAAAACCCGCTTTTTTTATCGGTGAGAAGTCAAGATACTTTAGTGCATGATTTTTTTTCGCTATAATAGACTAGACTAACAATGCCCAAAATTTTTCACATTTACATCGTGCAAATACCAAAAACAAAAAAACAACTTTTAAAAAGTCGGAGGTGTCATCATATTGGGCGAATCATTAATGGTAAATGACTTTACGTTCCTATCAATCTGGATCGCATTATTTGCAGGGGTCATCTCTTTCCTATCACCATGTATATTCCCAATGGTACCTGCATATTTAGCCCAGCTAACAGGATCATCAATTTCCAACAACCAAGTTCACGCTGATCGTCGCATCATTTTATCGCGAAGTATCGGTTTTATTATTGGGTTTACATCAATCTTTTTACTGATCGGTGCATCCTCTACGTACATCGGGTCTTTATTCACCCAAAACCGAGAACTTTTGCAACAGCTTGGCGGAATCATCATCGTTTTATTCGGTTTACAAATGTACGGAATACTAAACCTTCAATTTTTGATGAGTGAAAAACGTCTCCGCGAACCAAAACAGGCGACAAGTTTTTTCCGCTCAATTGGCTTCGGATTCGTATTTGCAGCAGGTTGGTCTCCATGTATCGGGCTCGTGTTGGGCTCAATTATCGCTCTAGCGATGCAGGGAACTTCTTTAGCGGAAGGGATGATCTTACTATCAGCTTATTCTGTTGGAATCGGTATTCCTTTTTTACTAATCGGCCTGTTTTATGCACGTTCACTAAACAAAATGCGTAATTTAAATAAATACCTACCGATCATTCAAAAAGTTAGTGGCGTTATTATGATTATTCTCGGTGTACTTCTGTTTACTGGTTGGTTCAACCGAATTTCTGCTTACTTGGCAAATTATATTCCTTTTAACATTTAAGTTGCCCAGATCGTAATAAGTACCAAAATCTGCTATCCTTATATTACATGTAAGTGGCAACAACGAAGAGGAGGAATAGCCGATGGAAAATGAAATTTCCAATCGATTAAATGCATTATTTCATGAAATGGTCGATATTAGACGTTTTTTACACCAATACCCGGAACTGTCTCACCAAGAAGAACACACGCCGCGCTACATTGCAAATTATCACGAACAGTTAGGCTTAGATGTTCGAACGAATGTTGGAGGACGTGGCGTTGTTGCAACCTTAACAGGAGCATATCCTGGGAAAACAATTGCTGTTCGTGCTGATTTTGACGCACTACCGATTCAAGATGAGAAGGATGTTCCATATAAGTCAACCATTCCTGGAGTCATGCATGCTTGTGGTCACGATGGACACACCGCACTGGTTCTCGCCCTTGCTAAAGCATTATCAGAAAGGCGCTCCTCCCTTCACGGAACGGTCGTGTTTATACATCAACACGCAGAAGAGGTATCACCAGGTGGCGCCAAGCAAATGATTGATGATGGTTGCTTAGAAGGGGTCGATGAGATCTTCGGAACCCATTTATGGGCAACAGAGCCGCTCGGAAAAATTCAGTATAAGCATGGGCCATTTATGGCTGCAGCTGATCGCTTTGAGATCGTCATTCAAGGACAAGGTGGACACGGTGCACAACCTCATGTAACTAAAGATGCGATTTTAATCGGATCAAATGTCGTTCAGTCATTACAGCATATTGTCAGTAGACGTCTCAACCCTATTCAATCAGCCGTCATTTCTGTGGCTAGTATTGAGGCGAGCAACCCATTCAATGCGATCGCTGATCAAGTGAAAATGGAAGGGACAGTAAGAACTTTTGATCCTGACATACAAAAAGACATCAAAAGGGTCATGGACCAGACAATCAATGGTGTTTGTCAATCTTATGGTGCTAGCTATACATTCAATTATTTTGACGGACATCCAGCAGTCGTTAATGATCCATCTGCATCTGATGCTGTCGCCAATGCCGCGAAAGGCATCCAAGAAGTTCAAGAAGTTGAATATGCTGAACCTCAAATGGGAGGCGAAGACTTTAGCTATTATGTGCAAGCTGTTCCTGGTACTTACTTTTTTACAGGCGCGAAACCAAAAGACGTTACAGAAACAATCCCTCATCACCACCCTAAATTTGACATAGATGAACGATCAATGTTGATCGCATCAAAAACCCTCGCTCGCACTGTACTACAGCGTACAGGAACAACACAGGCAGAAGGGTTTGAACACATTAAATAGCACTAAAAAAAAGGGAGGAGGGCTTTATTAACCCTTCCTCCCTTTTAATTCCTCAAACCACCTCAATCTGTAAGCATTAATTGCCCTGTCCGCTAACACATCCACATAATGACGATTGGCAACAGCACCGACAGCCGCTCCAAACCCCGGAATCATTTGTAACATTTTCGGCAAATCAATCGTATCCCGATAATCAAGTTGAAAATCTGTCCAATCAATTTCACCTATATAATCTTGTTTTTCACGAATACGACTTGCTTCTTCTTCCCAATGACAAAGTCTCTCGTAAACTGCTGTTCGATTTTCTGGTTTTGCAAACGTTAATTGGAAAACGAGCAGCATAAACACGCGTTCTTCAATTAAATTTACATCTCGACCATAAGCTTTTGCTGTATCGGATAGCAACTTCATTTTGATGGCTAAAAATAATGGAAAATCAGCAAGTCCAAGAACAATACCACCAAACCCTGTCCCAGCGCCTTCAACTGCTGCTGTACGTTTATAAAACGCTCGAAGTTCCTCAACCTTCATTTCACGTTCTTCAAGTGTTTCATCCCCTACCAACAAAGTTTGATTTGAAGTCCACTGAGCTCCAGTTAATGTCATACGAACCATTTGTTTAACTGCTTCGGACACTGTCGCGTGCACGCGCTTTGGCATCATCTCGTTTATTTTTTTTTGCCAACGTTTAACAACTTGATTAGGTAATGAAGGAGAACGATGAAGGCGGTGTTGCCATCGTTCTAATTCACGCTTTGCTTTTTGTTCATACGATGATGCTTGCAAAATGGTCACCTCTTCACGTTGTTTCAATTAAGCCAACAACTTTTTTCTCATCCAACCGTAAGTAAATACGCCACTCGTTCCAACCCCTAAAACGAAAGCGATAAACATTTGCAAATTGATGCTGTGACTACTAACAATCACGACTGTAAAAATCGCTACTTGTAATAGAAGTAAACAAAAAACGACAGCTTGAACCGCTTGTTGACGCTCACTTTTTGCAATTGGATAAAGGTCGACTTGGTGGTTTGTATGAAAGTGCCGATACAAAGTAGCGATCTGCAACCCTGTCATATAGGTGAATAAAACGACGATGAACCACTGTGCCCAATCCGTTTGAATCCAAATTAAAAGCAAGGAACCAACAATTGTTAGCCGCATATAGATCCCAAAATAATCATTCGAACGTAAGAAAGCTCGACTATACAAATAGTGAAATGTACGCTGTTGCGCATACGGAACAAGGCGAAGTACCGGTGTCAACAATTTTCGAGCTCGAACCTTCGTTTTCAAACGTGGGACATCTGTAAATGAATTTGCGATCCGATAAAACATCGTAAGCATTTGATCCTCAATTTCGACAAGTTGATCCCACTTCAAACTATGATTTCGACCGAGGCGTTGATAATAGGTCGCTGTTATCAACGCAAGGATAATAAAACCTATAGCAAGTACAAACACATTTACAAGGTGAAAAACGAATAATGTCATAACAACATTAGCGACGAAGCGCAATATAAGATGGATATTTTGTACACCACGTTCTTGTAAACGCTGTTCGTTAAATGACGCATACATATTCCAAGCAATCAGCAAAACAAAAGCTAAAAACGAGGCAAATAACGCACCAACATTTGCAGTAATTCGATCTGCATACATCGGTGTCACAATTACTGTTAATAAGAGTAACCACGCCGATTGAACAGCCAAACTATAGAAAAAAGATGTACGAAAGTAACGATCAATTTTCCCTTCTAATGGAGACAAAAATACGACATCTGCTTCTTTTAAAAACGTGCGCACACGCACCTTACTTAAAAATAAAGCGAAAACGAGAGCTAAAAAAACTTCTGTCGGAAAGCTTGCTGGTAGTTCATCAAGGAAAATCCCATAATAGTAACTCCCAAATACAATCAATATGTAAACCGTAAATAAAAAGCCACTGTTTCCAATCAGGCGTAAATAACGAATCGCCATTCGCCAATATTCTTTCACACGTTTTGACCACAATGATTGAATATTGATCATCGGACATCTTCCTTTGTCACATGAACGTAAATGTCATCGAGGGAAGCGCCTTGAAGCCCCGTTTGCGCCTGCAAATCAGCTAACGTTCCAGAAACGACGACTTCACCATCATGTAACAAAATAAAACGATCACAGTAACGCTCAGCAGTCGCTAAAATATGCGTCGACATTAAGACGGCAGCGCCTCGCTCTTTTAAGGAAACGATATGGTCTAAAAACGATTTAATCCCGATCGGATCCAAGCCAACAAATGGTTCATCAACGACATAGAGAGGTGGCGATACCATAAATGCGCACATAATCATTACTTTTTGCCGCATTCCCTTTGAAAAGTGGCTCGGAAACCAATTCGCCATTTTCTCCATACGGTATTCTTTTAAAAGTTTCTTTGAACGTTTTTTATAATCATCCTCTGCCACACCATATGCCATAGCCGTTAATTCCAGATGTTCTTTTAAAGTTAACTCCTCGTACAACATCGGTGTCTCAGGGATAAAAGTATAGGAACTTCGATAAGTTTCTGGGTCGTTAAGAAACGTTCTACCTTGAATGGTGACGTTTCCAGAAAAGGGCTCCATGAAGCCAAGGATATGCTTGATCGTCGTACTTTTCCCTGCCCCATTCAAACCAATCAAACCGACGATTTCAGAGGAAGAAACAGAAAAATCAACCTCATGAAGAACTGGCTTATTTCGTTGGTAACCACCTTTTAGTGTTTGCACCTTCAATACTTCTTCCATTTTCATTGGCTCCTTCCGTTTCATGCTCCCTCTACTATACCGCAAAGGAAGTCAACAGAAAAGAAGCGCCAATCCATTTACTTGACTACCCCATCGTTGTCCCACGAATCATTCGTATCATTTCCATTCCCATAATCGTAAATGCTACTGCAACGAGCAAAAATGCAATAAAATATGGTGACATAAAATCACGAACAACCCCCGCAATAAACGGGCTCGAAATCGAACCAAGGGAAAACACTGCCGATAAAAATGCAAACCCTTTACCATATGCTCCACGGTCCAACCTCTCACCTACTAACGTCGTCACGGACGGGAATAAGAGCCCAAAGCCAATTCCAAAAACGAGTAACGCGCCAGGTGTTGGAATTGGACCAACGAGTAAAATCCAATAAAAACTAACCGCAAAACTTAATAAACCGAGAAACGCACGAACAATAGCTGGAATACGATGTATTAATGGGAAGAGGAGAACCCCTAAAGTCCCAAGCCCAATTAAACTAATAAATTGGCCTACGTCTCCTTTTCCGGCTTTATCGTCAACCGCTAAAAACGGAAGTTCATACATCAACGTACCTTGTGCATACATCATCGCAAATGCGGTAACCGAAATCGGTAAAAGCATCGATACGCTCTGCTTTTTTTCCGTTGACTCATGCTTTTTAACAGTGACGATATCTTCCCATTTTGCAAGGCGTAGCGCAAATAAAAAACTAGCAAAAACTAGCGTTCCTATGATGAGATAAGCAACAGGAAAGCCAGCATCCTCCGCAACCCTTCCACCAATTAATGGGGCGACAATCGTCGCAACCGTTATGATCAAACCATTTAAAGCCATATTACGGCTTCTTTCACGTGAAGTTTGAGCCAGTCCTGACAATAAAGCCATACATGCAGGTGTCAAAAAAGCAAGTAAAAACCCATTAATCATTCGCAATACAAAAAGGTGTTTAACATCAGTTACGACCATATGCAACAAAAATACAATCGCAATACATACTAATGGAAAAATAATAAATGGACGTTTTCCTACTTTGTCAATCACCGGGCCAGCTAATAAATTCCCTGTCATGTTTGCAAATGAAGTGACACTTAAAATTGTACCCACTAAAAAGCTACTCGCGCCTAAAGAGACAGCAAAAGGGGCGAAGAAAGGTGATTGCATATGGGTTCCTAAAAATAAAAAGAACAGCACGAAACATAGGATCATCGTTTGACGTGTCTGAGGTTGCATGTCCATTCCCCATTCCCCCTTCACTGCCACCCTATGAAACAACGAAAAAATTTAGACGAACAATTAGACAAAATCGCATTTCTAAAATTGTTATGGTAAAATAACCCTTAAATATATGTGAAAGGGTGGTAAGATGAGTCAAACAGACTGTGTATTTTGTAAAATCATTAAGGGGGACATCCCTTCTGCGAAAGTCTACGAAAACGAACACGTCTATGCATTTCTCGATATTAGCCAAGTAACAAAAGGGCATACACTCGTCATACCAAAAAACCATCACGAAGACATTTATTCATTACCAAAAGAGGAAGCAAAAGAAGTTTTTTCGGTTGTTCCAGAAATCACAAATGCCATTCAGTCTACATATCAACCGATTGGTCTGAACATTTTGAATAATAATGGAGAAAAGGCAGGACAATCTGTGTTCCATTACCACCTCCATTTACTCCCACGCTATGGTGAAGGTGATGGCTTTGGAGCTGTATGGAAAGAGCACGGACGTGAATATTCTCCAGAAGATTTACAAAATATGGCTTCTGCAATTTCTAACCACCTTTCTTAATGAGAAAGGGCGCCTCGCTAAGAAGGCGTTTTCCCCTTTCTCTTCTACTATGTTTTTCATTTCAAGGCAAAATATAATCAAGGAGGCGTTTGACGATGGCAAGATTCAATTTTAACCCTGGACCGGCCGCGCTTCCAAAGTCGGTCCTTGAAACTGCTCAAAAAGAATTTACCAACTATGATTCTACACATATGTCCGTACTGGAACTCTCTCACCGTTCAAAATCATACGAAGACATTCACTTTGAAGCGGTGAAACGTTTACGTTCTCTCTTAGACATTCCTGAGCAATATGAAGTGTTATTTTTACAAGGTGGCGCTAGTCAACAATTTGCTATGGTTCCAATGAATTTTTTAAATTCAGAACAATCTGCATCTTATATTGTTTCTGGTTCGTGGTCAGAAAAAGCATTAAAGGAAGCGAAAAGCATTGGACAAGCTGAAATATATGCCAGTACGAAAGATACAAATTATACTAAAATTCCAGATGTTCATTCCATTCAGAATATCAATGAAAAAACAGCCTATGTTCATTTAACAAGTAACAACACGATTTACGGAACACAGTGGAGAGATTTCCCTGAAACAGATACAACTCCTTTAATCGCGGATATGTCGAGTGATATTCTTAGTCGCCGTTTTGACGTTCGTTCCTTTTCATTATTTTATGCAGGGGCACAAAAAAACCTCGGCCCTTCAGGTGTAACGGTCGTCGTTGCAGATCGACAATTCCTTGAAAAGAGCCGTAAAGACATTCCAACGATTTTTTCATATCAAACCCATGTTGAAAAACACTCTCTTTATCACACACCACCAACATTTTCTATTTATATGTTGAATCTCGTGTTGAAGTGGGTTGAAGAACAGGGTGGGATTGATGCGATTGAATCGTTAAACAAACAAAAAGCAGAAAAGTTATATGATGCGATTGACCATAGTAACAACTTTTATAAAGGACATGCTGAAGTCGCTAGTCGTTCAGCTATGAACGTAACCTTTACACTTGAGAATAAGGAATTAGAAGAATTGTTTTTACAAGAAGCAGAAGAAGCAGGTTTTTCTGGCTTAAAAGGACACAGGTCAGTAGGTGGGCTGCGAGCATCATTATATAATGCCGTTCCCCTAGAAGCAGTAAATGCCCTTTGTTCATTCATGGACGATTTCCGCCATCGCCATCAATAATGTTAACCAAAATAATTTTACAATAACAACACTTTACCCTTTCATCAGGAGGAATTTCCATGAGCCATCGTTCGTTTAAATATGGACTCTTATTCGGTAGCCTCATTTCCGGGGGGGTCGCCTTATTAACCGCTCCTAATAGTGGAAAAGAAACGCAAAGGGATATTTTACACAAAACGAGAGACACAAAACAAAAATTAATCGAAAAGAAGCAGGAATTAAAAGCCATCCAACGCCAACTAAATGAACTTTTATCGACATCTAAAAAAACAATTCCACCTACAGTTTATGAACTTAAACAAGACATACAGTCATGGAGGTCTGAGGTTCAAGATCACATTCAACAATTGCAATCTTACCGCCATTCTATCGAGGAAAAAATAAAAGAACTAGAAAAAGTATTAAAATACAAGTCATAACAATTCCCAATACGAGCCTCCCTCTCAACAATAGGACTGAAACATCCAATAACAAATCAGTTGTTTAAATGTTCAGAAAATAAACCCCCTACTGTTGAGGCGATTACCATTCTATGTTAAGATATCCATATCATTTTGTTGGAAAAGTAATGAATTTTCGGAATTTAACACTCTAAAATATTGAGGGGGGCGAGTACCATTGTATGACTCTAAAAATCCATCGATTTTAGAATCGATGATTTTTAACCAAAGGATGACGCAGCTGAGTAAAGCACTTTGGAAATCGATTGAAAAGGACTGGCAGCAATGGATCAAACCGTTCAATTTAAATATTAACGAGCATCATATTTTGTGGATCGCACATCACCTTGAAGGAGCATCGATCTCTGATATCGCTAAGTTTGGCGTGATGCATGTATCAACTGCGTTTAATTTCTCAAAGAAACTCGAAGATCGAGGCCTCCTGCGATTTTCTAAAAACGTAAAAGACAAACGAAATACGTACGTCATGCTTACGAAAGATGGAAACGATTTGCTTTTTGAAACGCTAAAAGCTTATGATCCAAACAATTATCAAGTTTATAAAGGAAGTCTACCAATAAAAGAATTATACGGTAAGTTTCCTGAATTTTCGGAACTGACAACCATTGTTAAACATATTTATGGAGAGGACTTTATGGTTTTATTCGAAAAATCATTAGATCTTATCGATGAGGATATCCTTGAAGACGAAAACAGTGTGTTGTCTTCAGAAAACGGAAACAAATCTGAACCCGTATAAGGTGGATTTTACTGCTTTATAACTTTTGTTCAGAACAGTACTAAAGCCTATTTAGGTTCCAAAAAAATCAACGCTAAAATTTTTTGAAACCCTCTTGATTTTTCCTTTGAAAAAGCGTAAATTACCTTAGGAATTAAAAAGAGGGGGTGAGCAGATGAACTGCTATCAAACTGTTGACATTTTGAATCGTACTGGGAAACAAAGGTTACTATTTTTATCGTTTCTTATTGCCTGTCTATTTTTTATTTTCTATTTCATGATTTTTCGCACCTTTTTCTCACAAGAGGTACTTGTTGACTATGGGTTTTTCTCCATGGTTATTAGTTTGGTTTTAATCATTCCCATACATCAGTTATTTCATTGCATTCCGGTTTGGGTTATGGGAAAAAAAGCGAAAATAGGGTTTATACTTCAACGATACCCACGTATGTATTGCATGATTAAAGAGGTAACACCTAAATCTTTGACAGTAGTTTCCATCTGCTCACCGGCGTTTTTTATGACAGGAATGGCAATTATTGCCTCTTTACAGTATCCACAGTTTCTCCATTATTTCGCTTTAATGGCCTCGTTCAATATCGGGATTTGTGTATATGACTTTATGTATTTACAGCCGATCCTGAAGGCACCGAGAAAATGTTGGATAGAAGATAAGGGTGGATCATTCCATATCTTATCAGTCAATCAAGTTGGATAAAAACACATTGAAACGCCCTACATGCTAATATGGGTATAAAAAATAACTAAAAATGTCCGCTTCTCTCTTTCAACACCTGACAAGAGGTTAGCGGACATTTTAATTACAAACGATATCATGATATATAGAAGATAAACTCAATTTTATCATTCTGTAAATCAAATGATTTTGTTTCAATTCTCATTCCTTCCAAGTCAATGGCCGTCACTTGAACATAAATCGCTTCATCTTCCGGGAGAACAGATACCCAATGAGGTAAGTCGATATATTGATCAATCAAAGACAAAGCTTGTCTGACGGGGAGCTGGAAAGATTGTAACTGAAAATGAGGATCTGTTAATTTTAAGTCTCCATTTTCTAGCACTTCTGGAAACAGTGAAAGGCTAACATCTGTTGTGCGTCCAAATATTGGAATTTTTACTTCAGTTCTTACATCGTCTGCTAATTCTACATGATAATTAACCCTATCACTATCACTCGTTTGCCTTGCTAATAATTGATTCAATTGAACCTTCGTAGTCGAGACATGGAATTGTGCTTCATCTGGTTGTTCTTGGACCTCGATTCTCCAGTCATCTTCGTCTGCTGGCGAGGATAACAAAGTAAACCAGCTGACCACAATACCTACGAAAGCAATGAGTAAGACTGATACTAAACTAAAAAAGGCGATTTTCCATTTTCTTTCCTTGAAATTTTCCATCTGTGATAAGCCTCCACCAAGGTTAGTCACTAATATGTCTTATAAATTTTACCCAAAAATCTATCTTTTTAAAAGAACTTTTGGTAAAGTAAAGGAGAGTCACCTTTACTATGGGGGTTGCTAGATGTTCATTCCATACTTTTTATTCGCATTCTTTTATATGTTCACCATCAACTCGATGACGAACAGCCTATGTATCCAAAGAGAAATACCAGAAGAAAAACAGCCAAAAGTATTTCGTACAATTAACGTATTAATCACTATTTTATTGACTTCTGCTTATTTCCGGATTTTCATTGCATAATGTAAATCGAAATATAAAAGAGGGGAATCCCCCCTCTTTTTTATATCTTTGTTTAAACCCATGCTGCCCCGATAATGACCAACAGGACAAAGAGAACAACAACCAAAGCAAACCCTGTTGTGTGTTTATGCATACAGACACCTCCTTTATTAAATAATCCATCGTCGACTTGGCACTCTTTAAAATGAAGACCTTTTAATGACTTTACATTTTAACGTACTTCTGAAAGAAGTCTCCCTCTTCAAGCAACCCGTATGGGTGGTAAGTGGTGGGAGTGATTCACAGAACAGCCTTCCCTCCCTTGTAACCTTTTCTGTAATATCATAGTCAGTATGATAAAATGACGTATACATACTCATCCAAACAATTAAAAATTCCACGGCCAGGCCTATTACTCCCCTCTTCTCACTTCATTCAATGACATATTTTTATCTCATTGGAAAATATGCTATAGTTGATAAGTACAAATTTACATAAGAAAAACAATTAGAGGAGTGGAGCAGTTTGAAAAAATCGTTACTTTTAATGACTTCTACCGTTGTCCTTTTATTAAGCGCTTGTAACGACAATGGACAAGATACCGCTGAAGGGAATGAAGAGAATGTAACGAACAACGATCACATTCTCGTTGACACAAATGCAGGATCAATTACAGAAGGAGAGCTCGTCCATTCTCTCGTTGATCAGTATGGCGATGCTATCCTCGAGCAACTCGTCGTAGAAAAAATATTTGAAAGTAAAGCTGAATCAATGGATATAAGTGAAGATGAAATTGACGAAGAGTTAGAAGAACTAAAAGCAATGATGGGCGTCTCCTCTGACGATGAGCTCTATCAAATGCTTGAAATGCAAGGTATGGGTGGAGAAGAACAAATTCGCAGCCAAATTAAAACACAAATCGTTTTACAACATTTAGCTGGCATCGATGACGATGAAGTGACAGATGAAGATGTTGAACGAGAATATGAAGCTGGTGAAGAAGTTCAAGCGCGTCATATTTTAGTTAATGATGAAGAAGAGGCAAATGATCTTTATGAAAGATTACAAGATGGCGAAGACTTTGCAGAGCTTGCTCAAGAATACTCTCAAGATGGTTCTGCTGAAGAAGGCGGCGACCTCGGTTCTTTCCGCCGTGGAGAGATGGTCCCATCATTTGAAGAGACTGCTTTCCATTTAGATGAAGGTGAAATTAGCGAGCCAGTTGAATCACAGTTCGGTTATCACATTATTGAAGTGACCGACCGTATCCCATTTGAAAGTTCTTTAGAAGAAGAACAACAACAATTGATTGCAGCCATTAATGAACGGAAAAACAAATCAATGGAAGAGAGAATGATCGAAGCACAAAGGGAACTGATCGAAAATGCTGACATCGATGTACAAGATGAACGTTTCGAACATCTCTTTGACATGTAAATGTTTCTTCACGATGAGGTCAATACGACCTCATCGTTTTTTATTTATCTCTTTTCGTCTGCCGTCTAGGTTGTTGTTATTAGAAATAGCTTTTTTAATGATAATATGAATTAACTTAATGCCTATAGCGAAAAACGTAGCAGTTGTGAGAAGATAAGAGTAGTTCAAATACGTGTAGAAGAGGAGGAATTCAAATGACAATTGGTTATTTCAATGGTGAATTTATCTCTACTGATGATTCTGTCATCCCTATCGATGAACGCGGACATCAATTTGGCGATGGGGTTTATGAAGTTATTCGTACTTATAATGGCATACCTTTCAAACTTGAAGAGCACCTAGACAGACTCGAGATGAGCATGAAAGCAATCCAACTACCTCAATCCGCTAACACTGAACGAGAACACCTTCGTTTTATTATCTACCAAGGGATTGAAAAATCACAATTACAGAACGCGGACGTGTACATACAAATCACTCGTGGTATCGCGACGAGACAGCACTTATTTCCTAACGTGCCCGCTTCTGTTTCAATGACCGTCCGCTCTAGTAAATTTTCAGCAAACAATATTCACGATCGCGTAATGACGGCCATGCTCCACGAGGACGAAAGATGGAAAAACTGTTATATCAAATCATTAAATTTACTGCCTAACATTTTAGCCAAACAAACAGCTACCGATGCAGGATTCGGTGAAGCTATTCTCATACGTGATCATTATATCAGTGAAGGTACGAGTTCGAATGTGTTCATCGTGAAAGAAGAAACATTATATACACCACCTCTTTCACACCACATCCTTGCAGGTGTAACTCGAAAAACAATCCTTGATCTCGCAAGTTCACTCTCGATTCCTTGTGAAGAAACCGAGATCACGCCAGAAGATGTAAAAAATGCTGATGAAGTGTTCATCACAAGCACCACTTTGGAAGTAACGCCAATTATAAAAGTTGATGATCAAATGATTAGTCACGGTCAGCCTGGAAAAATAACAACCAAAATCTTTAACTCTTTTTTAAATGAGGCGAAGTGCACCTCTACCTTCTAAAACGAAAGCAGATGCGAAAAGGAGGAACATCGTTGTCGCACAAAACAGACCCTGTCTCTATCGGGCGAATGAATAAAGGGGAAAACAATTGTATTACAGATGTACCCGGTGTACACGTTGGGCACGTCACGCTCGATGAACCGTTAGATAATGAAAACGGTGATTATGCATGTACTGGTGTGACTGCGATTCTCCCCCACAACGAAAACATTTTTCGGGAGAAAGTGACAGCAGCAAGCTATATTATTAATGGCTTCGGTAAAACGACGGGACTCATTCAAATTGATGAATTAGGGTTACTTGAATCACCAATCATGTTAACAAACACTTTCAGTATCCCTGCCGTTACCCAAGGTACACTCGAATACCTTTTAAAACAAAATCCAGAAATCGGTGACACTACAGGAACTGTTAACACTGTTGTAGGCGAATGTAATGACGGATATTTAAATAGCATACGGACGTTTTCAATCCAACCCAAACATGCAATTGAAGCCATTGAAAATGCAAAAACTACACCTAGTGAGGAAGGTGCAGTTGGTGCAGGAAAAGGAATGGTTTGTTTTGGTTATAAAGGTGGCATCGGATCCTCATCCAGAATTGTAAACGTCCAAGGCGAATCCATTTCGTATACGATCGGTTGCCTTGTTCTTTCAAACTTCGGTTCAAAACAAGATGCGCGCATTATCGACCCATCTGCAAGTAAAACAAACGATGAAGAGGCACCTACTTCAGATGGATCCATCATGATTATCTGCGCTACAAACGCACCGATGAGTGACAGGCAATTACGTCGTCTCTCCAAACGTTGTAGCATCGGACTCGGAAGAACTGGTGGAAACTTCCATAATGGCAGTGGCGATATCGTCATTTCATTTTCAACAGCTCACCGACATGACCATTTTGCTAAAAGTCATACGGAAGTGAAGACACAAGTTCGCGACGACCATCCTGTAATGAACGAATGCTTTACGGCAGCTGCTGAGGCTTGTGAAGAAGCCATCGTCCGCTCTTTACAATTTGCTACTGCGACAAGCGGAAAACGCCAGCGAACGGTTTTACCCTTTTACAAGTGAATCAATCTTTTACTGACCCATCTTTTTATCACGATAGCGTAAAAGCCACTTTGCTAATGCCTGTTCTGATTCCTTGGTTGCCTCCGTCTCTACTCGGGTTGAACGATCGCTGAAATAACGGTAAGCTGAGTAGATGATTGCTAAAATGATCGCTCCCTGCCACACAGGTGAATGTGCGAATATATCGTATAGGGGCGTCGTCAAAAATACGATTCTCATCATAAAGGCAAACAACATTAAGCCAAGAACTGTAAAAATAACATAAATAGGTTTCACTTTGACCCTCTCCTTTGGACAAGCTTTTCCATACAACCTATGAAAAGCTCGTCCCATTTATGCAAAAATCCATTCACATTACGAAATCATGTGGATGGCAGTGGTGATCATAGAGGCATCACATCGAGAATTTACAAACTGAACTGATTGGACTTGGAACCATCAGTTCACTTATTAATGGAGTTGATTACAAATGTCTGAACAAAAATCATATTTTTATGATTTCATTCCTATTTCATTCGAAGTTTCCGAAAGTGAACAAGAACATATTATCGAAAAGTTTCCCCCTCCTACTCTTCCAACGAGTGAGGAGTACTTTGACATACAAAATGAAGAACAAGGAAATACTGTCCGTATTCGTGTGCTTCTCAATGAATATCAAGTACAAATGACGAAGACAAATAAACAATTTTTAAAAATGAAGTTTAGCAATAATGCCGGCATCATCAATGCAAAAATGTGGGACAACCAAGGCGCCGTCGAGAGAAACACACCTCTATTAGAGGAGTTCTCTGTTTTTGATATTGAGGCAAAAATTGATGAGTTCCGCGGACATAAATCTTTAACGATTGAACAATTACACCCATGCGCTGAAGAAGTAAACCCTTTTTCTTTGTTAGCTTATACACATCAAAATATCGAAGACTTGACTGTTGAACTGATCTCCTATCTTCAGGAATTATCATCACCCTTTAAAGATATCGCATTAGCTGCCATGAACCGTTTTTGGGATCAATTTAGAATGAGACCAGCAGCAAAAGGGTTTCACCATAATTATTTAGGTGGTTTACTTAAGCACACAGTCGGTTTAATGAGGTTTACAAGATACATTTTGAAACAAGAGGAGAATCACTTCCAAGCCACCCTAAAGCTCATAAATGTGGTTGAAAAAGCGCACAAAAATGAACTTTGGTCACAATTTCAATCCGGTGACAGTAACCAACATTTAGTCTGGAAAGGTACGATCGATCACCTCTATCAGATGCTTTACGGCATGATGGAGCATAAAGAAAACAGTCCAAATTATGACTTAATCATGACGAGCATCTTATTTCATGACATCGGAAAATTATTAGAGTACGACCATGCAGGTAAAACATTTGAAGAGTTCAAATTCCTATTTCCAACCGCCGATCAATCTAGCACACAGAATAGAAAGCAAGCAGGAATTGCAATGGATGAACTCGGATTAATGGTTGGTCATATCCCATACGGCGTACTCATGCTCACAAAATTAATAGAAACGGAAGGCATTGAAATGTCTTTAGAAGAGATTCATCAAATGTCTCATTGTATCCTGTGTCACCACGGGCTCCCAGAATGGGGTGCTTGCATTAAACAACCACAAACCATTGAAGGCTATTTGATCCACATTGTCGACTTTTTAGATAGCCGATATGAAAATACTGAAGAAGTAAAGTAGGTTGAAAGGTGGAGCTCCTCGGACACAAGCTTAAACAAAAACTACCTCGTAGACCCTACCACGTTCTTCGCATAAAAACATGCTAGGCTCAATGCCTAGCATGTTTTTATTTTACCGTACTTCCGAAAGAAGGAAGCAGGAAGTCCCACTTCAAGCAACCCATAAGGATGGTAAGTGGTGGGAGTGATTCACCGAGGTAAATATATAATAAAACGTACCCCGTCTTCTTCATTTATAACTTCTTGCTTTCCGTCGTGAAGGTCACAAATACGCTCAACGATCGCCAACCCTAAACCATACTGCCCTTTGTTTCCTTTACGAAACGGCGAGAATAAATGTTCCAACTCCTCTTCAGGAATATTTTCACCATTATTTTTCACGCTCACCGCCACTTGATTATCCATCGGTTCTGCACAAATCGTAATATAATCCTCCGCATAACGAAGTGCATTTTCCACTAGGTTTTCTAACAGAACTTGAAGTTGTTCTTTGTCAGCGGTCATTTTTGTATCATCACCAATAACATCGATCGATACATCGTCTCGTTGTACGTAAAAGCGTTCTTTAATTCGATGGGCTGCTGCCCCAAAATAAAAAGTCTCTTTTTCAAGACGATCATTTTTCAAAGCGTCTAATTTTGTGTAATAAAGCATATTTTTCACGCGCTTTTCCATCCGTTTCGATTCTTCTAATATAACATCCATAGAACCTTCTAGATTCTCGCGTGGCAAAATTCCATCTTTGACGGATTGAGCGTAATTTTGCACAACCATGATCGGTGTTTTTAATTCATGCGATGCGTGTTGAATAAACGTTTTTTGCGCTCGGTCATATTTCATTAAATTTTGCCGCATCTGCTCAAATTGCGTAGACAATTTTTCAAATTCATCGTCACCTTCCCAGCGGAAAGGATCACGCCAGTTCCTTTCAGCAATCTGCTCAAAATGATTCCCCAAACTCGTTAACGGTTGTTTCAAATAATGTTTGAGCCAAAAAGCTGGAATTAAGCTAACGACCCCTGCAATCAACATGATATATGCAAGGCGTGTCCATAAGTGATTCACCATATGATCACGGTACGTATCCCACATATATGAGATATGGTAAGCTTCGCCACCAGTCGTATACATTTTCACAACGACGTAAAAAAGAGTCGCATCATTATAATTTAGTTCGTATCTTCCTCTTCGCGTCATTTGGTTTTGTGCTCGATCCGCCATTTCACGTAAAACCTCGTTCGGAACAGGGTCACCTTCTAAGTTTCCAAATTGATTCATGAGAAAAATATGCCCCACTGAGCGCTGAGCTTCTCTACGTTCAATAAAATCATATTCTGATTCAGGTGGGACAATGTGTTCACCATATGGATCACCATAACGCGCTTGTTCTTGCTCAATAATTCGATACGTTTCCTCTGTTAAAGAACTATTTAATGAAATCGGATATATTAAAACAATTAAAATACCAAGCATTAAAATGAGCGCAATAAATGAAAACCATATCCGTTGTGTTAAATTCAGTTTAATCATGTTAATAAAACACGGTATCCAAAACCGTATAACGTCTCAACCTGGATACGAGGAAGTTTTTTGCGCACGCGACGAACAACATCATCAACAGCTCGCTCGGAGCCGAAATAATCACTGCCCCATACGTATTCGATAATTTCCTCTCTTGAAAGTGCCTTTCCAATATTAGATGTTAGTAAAATGATCAAATCCATCTCTTTCGTTGTTAACTCAATCGGTTTTCCTTCATCTTGTACCGTCCTTGAAGTAGGGTCAATCGAATATCCATTCAATTCTACAACTTCTTTGGTTGAGAGATCATTCTTATATACACGTTCAAGAAGTTTTTTTGCTCGAATCATTAATTCTTCCGGCATGAACGGTTTCGCTAAGTAATCATCGCTTCCTAACTCTAAACCTAATACACGATCCAAATCCTTATCGCGTGCTGAGATAAAGATAACAGGTGTATCTTCATGCCCTTTAATGGCCTTAAGTAATTGATAGCCATCCATTCCTGGTAACATAATATCCAAAATCCAAAGGTGGGGCGGGTGTTCAATAGCTTGGTGAGCTTCGCGGCCATCCTTGAACACTTTCACCGAACAACCTTCTTTTTCCATATATGCTTTAATAACTTCTGCTAAGTTTTCTTCATCTTCAACTAGATAAATTGTAAATCCGTTCACCTTATATCACCCTTAACTAGGAGAGTTGTCTTAGTCAACCATGACCTAGTCTGTATTTTAGCGTATTTAGATATAAAAATGAACAATTCTCCCATATATCAGACAAGATTACACGATTTTCGAAAAAAGAGACCGACCGATAAGGTCCGTCTCTAAAGATAATAGGGATGTACAAATATTTACTTCATTCATGACATTACTTCATCAGTAATTATTACTCATTTTCTTTACGTTTAGGTACGACTTCAAATATTTTTCCACTTTCGACCGATGATACAAATCGTAACAGCCAATCGTAATATTCCTCAGCGTAATCCAGACGTTTTAAATCATTTTCGATCCTTTCACGAAGCGACGTATCATCTGTTTTTTCATACAGGCGTAACAGTTCATCCTTCGCTTCATTTGTCTCTTCAATATTCGTCTCTGCTGATTGCTTCCATTCACGAGAAAAAAGTGCTGTAAACGATTTATACCAATCATCCTCTGTACGGTATAAGTCTTTACGTACCCCACGTCGAAAAACAGGTTCAACCATCTTCATATCGAGTAATGTCCTAACACCATTACTCATACTCGTTTTGCTCATTCCTAAAGAATCCCGCATATCATCTAAAGTCATTGGGTCATCTGAGAAATACAGCGTGCCATAAAGTCGACCAATCGATGGCGTAATCTCATACAAATTCATATTTTTGGCTATGTTTTGAATGAATTGATCTTTCGTTTCTTCGTACTTTTCCCACTCATGTTGTTTATATTGATCGTTTTTTTCCTCAGACAACGGAATAACCTCCATCTCTTCTATCTGAACTGATTTTATCAAATCTTGATGACATATAAAAGAAACGAGGAAAGCTTTTTTTTAGTTATATAAAATCTGCTTGCAAATCATGCTGATTTTCCCAACTACCTTCTTCTAAAACGTAAGGATGACATGTAAAATAAAAAATTTGCCGGTCGGTAAATGACTGCAACATGTTCCACACGTTTTGACGGCGGTTAGGGTCAAAATTCACGAATGCATCATCGATAATAACCGGCCACGACTCGTCGTGATGAATACTTTGAATCAAGGCAAAACGAACTGCCAAATACAACATTTCATATGTTCCCCGACTTAATTCATGCGGGGAAAAACGAACACCGTCATAACGTTCAATGACAAAACGTTGCTCATCTATTGGAACAAAAACATTTGTATAACGACCGTTCGTCATTTTTTCAAAATATCCTTGTGCCTTTTGAATGACGAGAGGTTGACGTTCTCGTTCGTGAATGTGTTTCGCCTTTTCGAGCAAATGCTCTGCTGTTAAATAAACAGCCCATGCTTTACTTTCTTCTTGTAAATCCGTTTCGAGAAGTGACCTTTGACCATGTAGACTTTCCTCACCTTTCCCTTTTTCTAACGCCTCAATTTTTTGTTTACACTCCGTAATGGCTTCCATTTCTTCTCTTTCTTTATTTTCTATCTCCTTTTGACGCATTTGAAACTTCTGTTTAGATTTATCAAAATCAATTGAGCCTTGCCTTAGTGAATGACTAGCCGCTTCTAATTCCTGGGGATCAGTGTATACCCTTTCCATCTCATACTTTAGTGTGCGTAACTTTTCTTCCACCGAACGATGTTGTTCCCATTTTTTAGCCAATTGTCGAAACTGTTGTTCATCTTCAGCTTTTCCTTCAGCAAATAAAACATCTTGTTCTTGCTTCCATTTTTTCAATTTTTGCTTCGTGAGTCGAATATCTTCATCCAATCGATTGAGCCGTTCCTTTAGCTTTACTTCTGTTTGTTTTTTCTCTTCATATTGATGTAAAAATTGATACATTTTTTCTAGCGCCTTGCGAACAGACATATCTTGTGGTTCATTTAATTTTTCAAGCACATGCATGACTTCTCGTTCAAATTGAGCTAATTCATCGCCAATTGATTCGGATTGTTTTTTATTTCGTTCAATAGACTTCTTATTTTCTTGACACGTTTTGACCATTTGAATCACACGGTCATATACCGTCAGATCTTCATAGACTGGTAATTGTTTCTCTTTTACCCAATCGATGATTTGCTTATGAAACGTATCCATCTGCGTCTCAAAACGTTCAAAACGCAGGTTAATGGTTTCATATTCACGACAGCGGTCTTCATATAATTCTTCTTCTCTTTCTAGCATCCTAACACGTTGTTGTTCTGCGTCCCACTGTTTTTTTACATCTTCATATGATAAACGTTCGAACGATGCCAATCGCTCTTCTAACTCGCGCAAACGGACATGATCTTCCTGATTCACTTCAGGAATTTGCATTTTTTTATGTTGATGACTCCGACGTCTTTCGGAAAAACCTCCGAAGCTAACAAGACTATAAACGAGAAACAATAATGCTAATCCATTCTGCCCTTGAATAAAGAACCATACACTAAGGAAACTAGCCACGCCAGCTAGCGCCACCAACGCATAAGTAAATCCTTTATGTGACTTGGACTGCTTTTCGTTCAATTGGTTCTTCTGAGCGACCTGCTCACGCTTCCTTTCTAGTTCCTGTATCCTTTCGTCTTTATTCTCTCCAAAATCGACCATTGCCTCTAGCCACTGGCGCCTGTCTTCTGATAGACTTTCCTGTTGCAACGATTCGATTCTTCGTTCGTGAGTCAGTAACGTATCGTAACATTGTTGTCTTTCTTCGTGTAGACGTTCAAGGTTATACGCGGCTTGTTCATAATCTTTTTTCAAACTTTGATACTTCTGTTCATCCTCGGTATGTATATCGATCCGGTCGATCTGTTCCTCATCTACTTGATCTCCTAATGAACGAATCAGCGACTGATTTTTTTCTATTTCGTCTTCAAGCGTGTTTAGAAATGTGTTTACTTGCTCTTTTTTCGCTTCATAACTTCCTAGTTCTTCGCGTATTGTTTCAATTTTTGCCTTTAACGCCTCTTCTTCTTCTGTTACTTTTTGATTTGCAAGTTCGTTTTCGATACGCTCGTGCTCGTTTTTCTTTTCCGTTAAGTCAACATCTAGTAAAAGCAAACGCTCTTTTACAGACTCTAAACGTTCAAGGCCATTCTCAGGGAAGGTGTCCATATCTTCTGTCTCGTTTTTCAAACTTTTGTATTGATCATATTGTTCGATGAGCGGATCCAACTGTTCAAGTTTCGCCAAAGAACGTTCTTCTTCGAGTAACTGTCGCCGCTCTTCTTGTAATTGCTCATATCGCTCTTCGTGATTCATCCGCTTATAAACGAGCGTATCATAATCTTCGTATTGCTTTGTCAACTGCTTTTCTGATTGAGCGATGTCATCTAACGACTTTAATAATCGATTGATGGTTTGATTTTGTCCTCTTGGCTTAAAAAGCTCTTCTTTTTTTCGCGTCAAACCTTTCTCGATTTCCTTAAGTGATACACCACCAGTTGCGCTCGTATCATATACGTATCGATTTAATTCATCAGCTCCCATTTCTTCGACACCTTGAAGACCGTGGGCATCAAAAGCATAAACACCTAGGAATTGTCCCTGCTCCATTCCTGCTAACACTTGATGCAATAAAGCTTCGCCACCTGATGTACCATCCCACAAGTAAACGGTCACATCCCCTGCAGCTTTGGACTTTTTCACACGTTCAATCGTTACATCACCGTAACGAGAACTAGAAAAACGAATGTTTCCGCCATAAGTGTGTCCACCTTTAGGAACAAAGCGGTTTGCCTTTTGGTTACGCTTAGGAAATCCAAAGAGAATCGCCTGAATAAACGCCATGAGCGATGATTTCCCCGCTTCATTTTTCCCATATATGACATGAATGCCATCATGGTCAAAAGAGTATTTAACATCAACGAACGGCCCAAAACCGTATATATGGATGTCGCGAATGTTCATGAGCGCCCCTCCTCATACAGGGCCGATAAAATCAGTTGCTCGGCTTGCTGCAAAATCTCTCGCTTTTCCTCATTCGTAAACGTTGAAACATATTTTCGTCCTAAACGGTGTTGATATAAAGGTCGATACAATTCATCGACTTGGTCAAGGTTCGTAAGCCTTTCATCATTTAAGCGGACAATATCCGCTGCAAAGTCATCTCCTTCGCGTAGACTCTCGCGGTCGATGTGCAAACCAGTTTGCGTTTCTATTCGATCAATCCAAATAGACGGTTCATCCTCATCATAAGCTTCATTCAATGCTTCACGAAGGGATTGACGGCCATGCTCATCGACCAACTCACGATGGAGGTCTCCTCTACCGTGCGCGATCACCGTCACGATGTATGTCTTTTCTGCGTCAACAAACGGCTTCAACATTTGTTGGCATCGATCAATCCATGCCTCTACTGTTGTTAGGTCATCGATCGGTACATAGCAAGTTTCCCAGACGACAGGTGCCGTTTCTATAAAATGAAGTTCAGCATCGTCTCTTGATAATGCAACGGCATATGCCCCTTTCTCACCTTGTTCATTACGGTGCCCCCCTTGAATATTCCCTGGGTAGACGACGGGTGGTGATGTTGATAATTCTTGCCGTTTATGGATATGGCCAAGTGCCCAATAGTCCATATTCAAAGAATATAATGCCGACAAATCGAAGCTTGCATAAGGGTCGTGCCCTGTTTGGGTACGTTCTTGTCCATGCAATAGAGCAATGTGATAACCATTTAGATCCTCAACCTTTTTATAATAAACGAGTGGATCGTCGGTAAATGAACGGCTTTGATAACTAAAACCATACATATAGGCACGAACACCGTCTCCTCGTTCATAAACAAACACATCACTTTCAGGCGGAAAAACGTGTACGTTTTCAGGCATGTTTAATGATTGAATTTGTTCATGTAATGGGTCGTGATTGCCATGAATGATGTATGCTGGTATCTTAGCTTCGTGCAAGCGATTAAGCTCATTTCGTACGTGGAGCTGTCCTTGTATGCGACGTTTCTCGGCGTCGAAAAGGTCACCACTTATCACGACGAAATCAACTTCTCGCTTAATGGCTTCGTCAACGATACGTGTAAATGATATCGCACTTCCTTTTTTAACAAGGTTATATAAGGAATCTGGAAGGGAAGACTGTAATCCTTTAAATGGTCGGTCAATATGTAAGTCTGCACAATGTATAAATGTCAATGAGTTCAAATTAACACCTCCAAATACAATTCTCTTCCACTTAGTATAACACGATAACTGAACGTACGTTCGTACTGAAACATAAAAAGAGCTGACTTTACCGATTCTGCTCATTCATCATAGATAAAATAAACAGAATTGACCGTCAGCGAGGAAAAATTGTTATTTTTCTTTATGTGATAACTTTAAGGCTCGACGTATGTCTTGGAAAGATGATGACTTACCGTATATCAGTACACCTCCGCGATATACACGTGCCCCTATCCATGCAAATAAGGCAATTGTCGCAATAAGAATGATGATACTTAACGCGATTTCCCAGAACGGTAAGTTTAGCATCCCTACGCGTAAGAACATAACCATTGGTGTAAAAAACGGAATATAAGACGCGATCGTGACAAATGGAGCGTCGGGTGTATTTAATCCAAAAATAGATATAAAAAATGCAACGATAACAACGAGCGTAAGAGGTACCGTTAATTGATTGACATCCTCAATCCGACTTACTATCGACCCTAGCGTAGCAGCGATCGTTGCAAATAGCAGATAACCTAGAATAAAAAAGATCATGGCATAAACGATTAAATCGATCTGCATTGTAGATAGGTCAAGTGGAGCCAAACTTGCATTGGTTTCATTTAACGGAGTTCGATTGAACATGGATGCTGCTGCGATAACGAAAATGATGACATATTGAGTTATACCGACGAGGGCAACGCCTGTAATTTTCGCAAACATCTGTTTCACTGGAGAAACGCTTGAGATAAGAATCTCCATCACTCGCGATGACTTTTCTGTCGCTACTTCTGTCGCGATCATATTACCGTAACCAATAACAGAGAAATAGATAAGCATGACAAGAATGTTGACAAGAATTCGCGCTTGCTTCAGTTCCTCCTCAGATCTTGCTTGATCACTTAGCGCCTCTGTCTCAAAGGTAACCGGTTCATAAATTTGCTCTAATTGTTCTTGCTCTAAACCGAGTTGTTCTGTAGCAATGCTTTCTTTTAATTGCTGTAGCTCTTGGTTAAGGTAGTTCGATGTTTCTTGCTCTGCCACACTTTCAGAATAATAAGCGCCCTCTAAAAAACCTTGCTCATCTTCATTTATGACAAAAACAGCTTCTAATTGATCTGATTTCACGTCTTTTTTGGCAGTGGATTTCTCATTATACTCCACGAATTCAATATCATCTTGTTGAGAGGTGAAATCCTCTAAATGCTCTTCATATTTAGATATTTCCGTAACAACTGCTACCTCTATGACTTGATTACCACCGTCAAATAAGGAAGCGACTCGGTCCATATGTACAAGTCCTAAAACAAATCCAGCTATAACTAACGTTGAAAATACAAACGATTTCGTTTTCACCTTTGATATGAATGTATGAAACATCACAATAAAAAATTTACTCATCATCCGCGCCTACCTTTTCTAAAAAGATATCGTTTAATGATGGTTCTTCTAAAGTAAATTTACGGACGAAACCACTTTCCGCTAAAGCTTGAAATAGATGTTGAGCGGTTTGTTCATTTTCGATTTGAAACTGAGCGCCTTCGGCTGTATTCATAAAATGTACGACACCTTCGTAATCTCTGAAATCATGAAGCGAAAAATCAGCGTGAACCGTCACGTTTAACTTTCCGAAATCTCTCTTAACCTCTTTTAATGAACCATGTACGACTTGCTGACCTCGATGTAAAATTGAGATATGTTCACAAAGTTCTTCGACATGTTCCATACGATGAGAAGAAAATAAGATCGATGTTCCTGAATTTTTCAAATCCACAACAGCGTTTTTCAATAACGCTACATTCAATGGATCTAGACCACTGAATGGCTCATCTAAAATAAGCAGCTCTGGTCGATGCATAACCGCAGCAATAAATTGAATCTTTTGTTGATTCCCTTTCGATAAAGATTCTGGTTTTTTTGTATAAAATTCAGGCACATTGAATCGATCAAGCCAATAACGAACTTGACGCACGACTTCCTGACGTTTCATCCCACGTAGTCTACCTAAGTAAATAAGTTGGTCTTTAACTTTTAACTTCGGGTACAGTCCTCTTTCCTCGGGCAAGTAGCCAATTTTACTACTCACGACATTTTTAAACTGATTCCCTTCCCAAGTAATCTTCCCTTCACTCGGTTCAATAAGACCTAGAATCATTCGAAATGTCGTCGTTTTTCCAGCGCCATTTGCACCAACAATTCCAAAGATCTCACCTTTTGGCAGCTTGAGATTGATCCTTTGAACAGCTTGCACGTCTGCAAACTTCTTTGATACTTGATCTAAAATAAGCGTCACGTTCACCGACACCTTCCATAATTTTCATTTATTGAAACCTTAAATTCCCACTATTGAACCAATTTCATAATGAAGGGTTTTAACAAACATCACGAATGGTCACGAAGGTTAACGTTCGTGATAACTGATTGAAACGAAAGGCGACGACGCCCAAAGGATCAGCGCAGTCTGAATATCCAATTCAGCGACGGTTTGTGGAGCTGAATTTAGCTGAAGACAAGCCCTTGGGAAAGCGTCCACCTGCAGTGAAAATCACAATCAATGTTCGGATATGAGATTTACATTATCTATTATGAAATTCATTCTATTATGTAAAAGTTTCATATTTTTACATCAGTACATATATCTTTAAACAAGGGGTAACAGAGGAGGGATTGAAAATGGGCGAATATATCGTAACAGCTTTCGATTCAAAAGGAAAGACACTTCTAAACGAATCATTCGAGGCAATTTCTGACAATGACGCGAAATCGATTGGCTTAAGAAAACTGAAAGGAGAAAACCTTCACGGTTATCCCGCTCGGGTGACCCGATCATCTGCTGGTCTCGTGTACTTTCATTCTTAAAAAGAAAAGGCTGTGATACCATCGATCTTAAACAGAGTCGTGTTCACAGCCAGTTTGTTCGTTACTTTTTGATTTTATAAAATGTTCCTGTTAACTTTGCTAAGAGCGTTCCTTCTTCACTATGAATCGTCGCTTCAGTGAATTGGACCGTTCTTCCTTTTTTCAAAAAATACGCTTTTGCTCGTATATTTCCTTCTGACACCGCGTGAAAGAATTGCGTTTTCAGCTCTAAGGTGACACTAGGCCCTGCACCGTAATTCATACATAGATACCCCATCGCCGTATCACCAATATAAGCATACATTCCTCCGTGTATCGAACCACCTGAATTTAACATTGGTTCTGAAATGGGAATATCAATATAAAGCGCTTCTTCCTGTTCATCATAAGTGAACGTAAAATCTAATAGCGAATATAAAAATGCCCCTTCTCCTCGATTTTGCTTTTCAACAGCTTGTTTTGCCTTGTCCTCCCAATAACCTTGCTCCATGTTTCTCACCTCCGTTTTTGTATATCATTTTTTAAGATTGCGGTGAATTCCCTTGGTCGCTAGAAGAAAATAATTCATCTAACAATGTTATTTTTTTCTCCGTATACGATTGATAACCTTGCTGATAGCTAACAGGATCTTTCGGGTTTGCAAATCGCGTAATGTTACGTGTTTCTGGATCAACAAATTTACTTGCTGCACCACAGCCGAGACCGATGATCGTCTGTGCTTCTTCCATGATCATGATGTTGTATATGCTTTCTTGGTTCGGCTGAGCGTACCCGACATTTTCCAAGTTCCCTAAAATGTTTTTTTGGCGATATAAATAATACGGTTCGTATCCATGTTCATCCATCCACACCGTCGCCTCATCCATCATTGCATGAATTTCCTCACTGTCAGCAACGTGATACTTTTCTTTATACTTTGTCATTTGCGAAGCTCGTTTATACGAAAGGGTATGAACGGTCACGGATGTCGGCATCAGACGCGCCATGACATCTAGCGTTTCATTAAATTCATTCAAGCCCTCTCCTGGCAAGCCGATAATCAGATCCATATTAATATTGGTCATCCCGTGTTCATACGCTAAGTTGTACTTATCAATCGTTTCTTGAACTGAATGGTGACGACCGATCGCGCGAAGTGTTTGATCGTGAAACGATTGCGGGTTTACACTAATGCGATCCACATTCCATTTATTTAAAACAGCGATTTTTTCTTCATCAATTGTATCCGGGCGTCCTGCTTCAACTGTAAATTCACGGACGCTGTCCATATCTGGAATTTCTTTATACATGACTTCATATAATCGGTCCATTTGAGAAGCAGAAATACTCGTAGGTGTTCCCCCTCCTAAATAAACCGTTGTAACAGAAATACCGTTTTCTCTTAACCACTTCCCTGTTTCTTTAATCTCATAAAATAACCCTTCTAAAAAGGCATCCACATTCCCTTGCTTCCCATTAATGTCATAGGCCGGGAATGTACAATAGGCACACATTGTTGGACAGAACGGAATGCCAATATAAAGACTGACTGCCTTATTTAAATCATATAAATCAGGGACCACTTTTAGTTGTTGCTTAACGATCGATTCAAGAAGACGACTTTTTTCTGGTCGCATTAATGATTCTTTTTCCAAAGTTTCACGAACTTCTGTAAACGACAACCCACGGTCACGGTGCATGGAATGAAATCGTTTTGTTGGCCGTATCCCTGTTAAAACACCCCAAGGCTGCACTCTACCTGTATGTGTCTCTAACAAACTTAATAATACGTAGAGAATGGCTTGTTTCCTTCTTTTTTGTTCGTTATCTTCATAGGAAAATGTCGTTTCATCACTAAGTTTGACATTTCCTTCTTCTCCAATGAGCTCTCCTTTTATAAAAACGTCTTTTTCCATTGTAGACGACGTAAAGGTGAACGTTATATCCGCTTGACCAACATCACCGTCATTTTGACTGTCTAAAAATTGCACGGTTGCTTCTTGATCAAATAATTGGATCACTCGTTCACACGAGCGTTGCTCAACTTCTTGTATACCGAAAACGTTCACTTTCATAGTTTTTCCCTTCTTTCTACTTCCTAGATACTTCATCTAGTGTAGCGAAGCAGAGCCACTCGGTCAAACCACATACTTAAGGCCGGTCTATACAAGACCGACCCTATGCTAGCAATTTTAAAATTTATTCATGCCGAACTTTTATAACGTATTCGTTACTTCGTCTCGTTTAGCAGGTCAACACGAAGCTGTTTGCGGAATACTTCGCGAACCATATATCCAACACCATTTTGTTCGTTTGAACGTGTGATCCAATCCGCTATTTGTTGAATGTCCTCAGGTGCATGCCCCATAGCAACACCTAGACCTGATTCTTGAATCATCTCTTTATCATTGTAGTAACACCCAATCGCAACAGTTTCATTTAGGTTAACCCCTAAATGGTCAGCTACAACCCGAAGTCCACGGGCTTTTGACGTCGTTTCTTCAACGATATCAAGACTACCTTTTGCAGATGAGGATACACGAATACCAGGAACCGCTTCTTTTAGTTCATCACGTGCGTCTTGGTATTCCTCATCATTCCAAAACTGGGCACGGATTTTCGGAACTGTTAGCGGTTGATCAATTAAGTGATGACTTAATGAATCATTGAATTGCACAGGATAAAACAGTGGGTCTCCTATGCCTAAATTCACCCGCCCAACGAGTTGTCTTTTTTCACGAATTTTATTACCGATTGCATACTTTTCATGCATAAGTCGAACATGACAATGATAATTTTCTAAACAGTCAACGACTCGGTATACTGAATCGTGATCAAGCCGACGTTCAAACACCGGTTGATGGCTATCATTACCAATAAAAGCACCGTCATGAGTGATCAATAAATTGTCTTCCACACCTAATGCTTTAGCTACTTTTTTCGCAGATGGAAAAGAACGTCCTGTCGCTAAAGTGACATAAACGCCTTTACTTTTAACATAGTCGATGGCATCCTTCGTGTATTTCGTCAGTCGATGATTGGATTTTAATAGGGTTCCATCGATGTCAATTGCTAATAAACGATAAGCCATTGTTGTCTTCCCCCTTCGTCGATTCCCTACTAAGTACTTTAATTGAAGCATATGCCCCCCAAAAAACAAATAGAACAAGAAAAGCGGAAACGCCTTGGGCACGAGCGACAAGTGCTGGAAGGTCGTTAAAAGGAAGCCGCTTTCTGGCTTTCATTAACGACCTGAAGCAACCTCGAGCTCGTAGGCGTTGGAGCTAGACAATAGAAAAGCTTTAGGCGCTTGTTTATCGGCGACAGGGGGTTATCTGCGACGAGCAGCGAAGTGCGCAGGAGCAAGCGCTGCCTCTTCCTCTACTTGTATTTCTAAGAAGTGGATCCGTCGAGGCAAATCGTCGCTTACTCGCTGAAGTAAACGCTCTTTGGATTGCTAAGAAGCATAAGCCGCTTTATGGCTTCAGAAAAGGCCTGAAGCGATCTCGAGCCGATAGCGCCTAAAGCTAGACAATAGAAAAGCGGAAACGCCTTGGACACAAGAGACACAGTGTCTTTTACTCTACCAGGATCACATTGAAGAGACATCGATGGGGATCAAGAGCATAAAAAAAGCCGATCACTATGACTTCGAAATAAGACACAGCAATCAGCTTTTTATTAAAACAAGGATCAATTATCCTTGAGCACCTTCTTCTGGCGTACCGTAAAGTTTTTCAAGTGGTTCAGTAATGATTTTATTTAAGTCAGTGATCATTTGACTTACGCGTTGTTCAGATTCCATAAGTTGAGAAATCGCCTCATGTTGTTGAACAAGTTCAAATTGCTGTTGAGCACTTTGAATTTCTTCTTCGGAAATTTGCTCACCTTGCATTTGCTTTTGTTGCAAGTCCATTTGAACTTGACGGAAGTTATCAAGCATACGCTTGGCCACTTCATCTTCGTTAATTTGTTGATGAAGTTGTTCTAGATTTGTAAATTCTTCACTTTCATTTAACTCACGCGCTAATTCGTGAGCCTTATCGTACACTTTTGTCATAGGGAATGTTCCTCCTTTAAAAACTAACCATTCATGTGAACGGCATTCTAGACCCGACTATAACATGTTTAACGACAGAATTCACCTCATGAGGAAAAATTCATGCCGAAAATAATCATAAGAACTCCTTGAAGAGCAGCAATTCCTCCTCCTAATAAGGCACCAAATAATGTGATCATTTTCAATTCACGCCTAGAAATCGATAATACCAATGCCTCTAGACGCTCTAGTGGAAAACCGTTCACTTGATCACGAACAATCTCATCGATGCGCAACTGTTCTATCCACCATTCTAAACGATTTTTCACAAATTCAAACAAAGAATCAATAACAACTGGTGTCCATTCTTTAAAAACACGCTCTTCATATTCTGGCATCCAGTTCATAAATGGTTGGTTCCAATGTTTTAACATCGGCACCTGTTCATATAATGTTTGTTTTAGGGTGACTTTTGCAGCATCGATCGCTTCTGCATTCACAAGTTCGTTCACTTGGCAATTGCGAATCTCCTCATATTCTCGGTCAATCAGTTGTGTAACCAGTTCAATACTATAATCATCTTTTAATACGCGAACGATTTCTTCACGCAACCATTCAACAATCTTATCTGACGTTGCAAAACGACCAACCAACCCACCAATCGTTCCTTTCCCATCAAAAAAACGACTCACGACCGTTTCCAGTTGCATTTTCCCTTCTGGCGACTCAATATATTCGACACCTCGTTTTAACAAATAGTTCGACCAATCTTGAAACTGTTTACGTAAATCCGCTTCCATTTCATTAGATATTAATGAAACTATCGGCTGATTCGTCCATTCATCTACAAGAATGTCGATTCGTTCTTCAATTGAGAATACATCCATTTGTCTTTGTTTGCCTGTTTGAAATTCAGAAGAACAATGATCAGCTACCCAATCACTCGGTGTTTGTTGGCTCGTTGCCACCGTATGCCACCGTTGACGTAACCATTGATTTGCGTCTTCTTTTAATTCATCATGCAACCAACGATTAGCGATCCCTTCTGGTGTCAATAAATGATCAACAACGAGCTTACCTAATTGTAAAGCTAATTCCTTTCGTCGTTTTGGAATCAACCCAGGTGTAAAAGGTAACCGAAAGCGCCCAAAGTAAATAGGACGAAACGGTCTAAAAAGCATTTTGATCGCAAACACATTGGTCAATGCCCCGATCACCGCTCCAATCAATGTCATTGATAAAACAACCAAAATCATTTGTATCATCTACCGTCACCTTCTCTACTTAATTAACATTTCACGCATCAACAATGGCCTACATAGATTAAAACATGACTCCTTTGACAATAAGGCGCTCATTCCTTTTATTAAGAAGGAATCACTTTCATACAAAAAGGTCTTAAGAAAATAGGTGATCATTATGGAACGGTCAATGTTCCTACACTTTGATAAAAGCGTTCCACAAAATACGGATCTTGAAACCTATTGGCGCATTTCTCCAGCTATTAGTAAGGCATGGCACATTGAAAACGAACAAACCGTGACAATCACGATCGGTCGCTTTTCTAAAATCGTCACTTGTTTCATTGATTCACAATTAACTGGAAATGTTGTCAGTTACCCTCCTGTTTCATTTGATCTATGTTTCAATCCAACAAAGGTTTTAAGTTGCTACTTTCATGAACAAAAACGTGTTCAGATCGGTCCTATTTTTTCTGTCATCGTCCCCTCCTTTTATGAACGTGAATTTCCTGTACAGCGTACAGCACCTTTTATAGAAGAATTAGCACAAGTAAGTATGAAAATGGGAATCGGTTTTTACGTATTTCAAACGAAAGATATTTCAACTGAATCAGTTCACGGTTTCACATGGAGCGACGAACACGGTTGGATACAAGGGACTTTTCCATTTCCGGACGTATCATATAATCGATTAACTTCGAGAAAAAGCGAACGAAAACGTCACGTACAAAAGCAGTTTCAGCTTTTAAAATCAAAGGGTACTTGTTTATTCAATGATTCTTTCATCAATAAATCGACAATCAATGAAATATTACAAAATGAAGATTGCTTAACACCATATGTCCCTGATACTCGTCCAATAAAAAATGAAGAAGACCTTTATGACATGCTATCAAAATATGATGAACTCATTTTAAAACCAATAGATGGCCATGAAGGAAAAGGGATTTTCTTAGTTCGAAAGCGGGAAAATGCGCTTCATGTCACTTATCCATCTCACTCACAATACGATAACTATACATTTTCATCAAAGCAATCTTTTTTCAAAGCTTTTTCTAACCGATTAAATTACCAATCTTATATAGCTCAACAACACCTTCATTTACAACGCCTAGACGGACGGAGTATCGATTATCGACTTCTCTGCATTAAAGATCAAACCGAGGCGTGGAATGTCGTATCAGGCGTTGCTCGTATTGCCAATTGGAATTCCATTGTATCAAATTTATCTAAAGGGGGAGAAAAGCAACGTATAAAAGATGTTTTAGATCAACTTTTTCCAGAATATGAAGCCAAGCACGCAGGACGGATGTTAATCGAACTCGCCACAGCGAGTTGCAAAACAATTGATGCTTATACAAGAGGGACGTACGCAGAACTAGGCATCGACCTTGCCTTTGACGTAAATGGTCATCCATGGTTTATCGAGGCAAATACCAAACCTTCTAAACAATCGTTCGGTGAAACCGAAGCGACGATTCGCCCCTCTGCTCGTCACCTCGTTCAGTATGCACGTTTTTTAGCAATGTCCTCGACCTTTGCAGGACAGGAGGCGTATCAATGATTTCATTAGGAATCGTCGAGTTTCAAAATGATGCCAAAAGTTCTTGGCACAAGGCTGTGGCTCAATATGGCCAACAAAAAGGTGTGCAAGTCTATCATTTTTCCCCCTTTGATATAAAAAAAGGGGGAAATACCATCTTTGGACGCGCATACGATAAACAAACAAATATGTGGGATAAAAGGACTTTTCCACTTCCACAATTTATTTACGACCGCTGTTTTTATCGACCAACCAAAGCATCTAAAATCGCATGGCAACGCGTCCAACACTTAAAAGTAAAAACCACCTTTATTGGTTACGGTTTACCAAATAAATGGCGCGTTTACAATGCACTACAAGAGGAAGATAACTTAAAGCCATTTTTACCTTATACAAAACTGGCTAGTGCAAAAACCATCCAATCAATGCTCAGACGTTTTAAAACAGTCATCGTCAAACCTGTTTATGGTTCGCAAGGAAGAGACATTTATCAACTTACCCAAAATGGCAACCACCTTACCATTCGAAATCGGAACCATGAAGAAAAACAACTGTCTACACTAGATACCCAAAACAACCAACAACTTCGTTTTCTTCACGATGAACCTTACATCATTCAACCTTATTTACAATTAACGACAGAAGACCACCATCCATATGATTTAAGGATTCTATTACAAAAAGACGGCTTCGGACAGTGGACAGAACTAGGAAGAGGTGTACGCTGTGCACCACATTCACAATTGACTTCTAATCTTCATACAGGTGGCGTTGTTTATGACTGGCAAAAATGGAAAGAAATATATACAGATACAACGCAAGAGAAATTAGAATACGTGATTGAGTCATTAAACACAAAACTACTATATCAATTGGATCGTTCATTTCCACCACTTTTTGAGATTGGTATCGACATCGGCATTACTCTCCAAGGTGATGTTTACCTTCTAGAAGTAAATTCAAAACCTGGATATGAAACGATTCGTAAGATAGGTAGTGAGCAACAAAAAACGATTGCATATCAAAACCTTATTGATTACTGTCTCTTTTTAAACGACCGAAACTTGCCAAGGAAACATTCAGAAAGGGGTGATCACCCAAATGATCCACATTCAGAAAGCGAAATCTAGTGAAAAAAAACAAATTTATGTTCCGAAAGAACAATTTCAAAGTTGGCAAAAAGAGCACATCCCTAAACAATTGTCCTTCGGTAGCGAACACACACAGATCAATGTTTCACCTCATGAGGCTGAAGGAAGCTCGTGGTTCATTAGTGAGGACGTCTTAAAAAAATTGTCTTTACCTTTTCCCGAAACCCTTCGTTTCACCAAAAGCCTTGAGCATCTATCTATTGGACCATTGGTAGGTATTTTTACTGCAGGATTTACAAACCATTCGTTACGTCCAATCGGAGAGCGTTCTTTTTTATTTGCAAAATATTTAACAGCCGCACAAAAAGCAGGTGTGACTGCATTCGTTTTTGGCACACCTCATATTGATTGGAAACGAGGAAGAATCCAAGGGTATTTCTTTCATAAAAGCGGCTGGGAAAAAATCGAAGTCCCATTTCCTGATGTGATTTATGACCGTCTTCCTAATCGCCGGGCAGAGAAAAACGAACGTATCCAAACAGTGTGTAACAAACTGAAGAGAGAATACGCTATTCATTGGTTTAACCCTGGTTTCTTTAACAAATGGGATATGTATGAGCAATTATTGCACGATCCTGACACTGCCAAATATATGCCAGAAACGATCCAATACCCGAGCGATAAGGACATCGAACGACTCATGCAACGCTACCACCACGTATACCTTAAACCCGTGAATGGCAGTCTTGGGCATGGTGTACAACAAATTATCCAACCGGCGAATGACTCATTTTACTATTGTCGTTTTCGAGACGGTAAACAAAACCGCCTGCGACGCTACTCTTCTTTAAAACGACTACTCGAACAACAAATTGGTCATGATCGCTCACACCTCATCGCCCAACAAGGGATTGATTTACTACAACACGACCGACACGCCATCGATTTTCGTTTGCATACAAACAAAAACATTGATGGGAAATGGATCATTAGCGCAACCGCTGCAAAAATTGCTGGATCCGGAAGCGTCACAACCCATGTCCGCAGTGGGGGTGAAGTGAAAACCACTCAAGAAATTTTAGAAACATTACAGGAGAAAAAAACATTACTTCATAAACTGAGAAAAACAGCACTTACTTTAAGTGAAGTGATCGACGACAAAGTGCGGGGACACGTTGCAGAAATCGGCTTTGATTTAGGAATCGATCGCGATTACAATGTATGGATGTTCGAAGCCAACTCCAAACCAGGACGCACCATTTTTAACCACCCTAAAATGCAACAAAGTGATTGGAAAACAAGAACTCTCCCATTTGAATATGCCGTCTACGCATTTAAACAACAAAAACAAGCGCTCCATCACGAAAATGAGCGTACGATCCTATCATGAATATTTATTTCGATTTACAACAATCAACATGGTTTCACTGCCATCCTGGAGCCTGTCCATTGTACATCGGAAAAAACGAAGAACTCGTACAATATCAAGAAAATAAAAGAACAGAAGATTTTTTTTCCGTCCTCCATCATCAACAACGGGTCGGTCCAATTGTGGGCATACTAGTAGGAAAATCAATACAACAAATACCTCATCACGACCAGCCTTGGTTCACAGCACTAGCAAAACATTTATCCAATAACGGAGGCATTCTCTATATGCTTCCGTTATCTCATACACTAAGTGATACGATAAAAAATGGTTGGTTGTTTTCTCCTAAAAGAAACAAGTGGTATCAAACACATTGTCCCTTACCTGATATCGTATACAATCGCTATCCATCACGGAGAGGAGAACATTCGAGTAAATTCCAAAACTTCTGTAAAGAATTAGATCAACACGACATTCCACTCTTCAACCCCTCATTTTTTGAAAAAGATGTTATTTTCAATCATTTGACGAGAAATCTGCATTTACGCAAATATATTCCCGAAACAGTAAACATCTCTGATTTAGATCATTTCTGCTCTTTTTGTTATAAATATCAATCCATTTATTTAAAACCCGTAATCGGTTCTTTAGGAAAAGGGATTGCCCTCGTCCATCAGATGGATGACAAAAAATGGTCATTAACAACGCAAACAGACCGTTTCCATTTTCCTAATTTAAACAAACTATGGTATAAGCTGTCCCCTGCGTTGACAAAAACTCGATACATTGCCCAACCTGCGCTCACTTATAAATCAAAAGCAGGTCAACGTTATGACTTTCGCATCATCGCTCACAAATTAAACAACGCGTGGCAACGAACAGGGGTTGGCATACGACTTGCTAATAAACAGCAACTGACGACACACGTACCACGCGGAGGAGAAATCGGATCGAAGGATGAATTTGACGTATCCAAGATCGATTCGAAACTTGAAGCTTTGGTAAATATGACCGGAAAAATGATCCAACAAGTAGATTCTCGCATACAAGAATTTTCTATTGATGTACTCGTCGATGAAAAAGATCGACTATGGATTGTAGATATCAATGCAAAACCGATGTCCTTTGATGAAAAAGATATACAACAGTCAGTGAATAACGCCCTCGTTTCTATTTTTCAAGAGGGTTTTATCAAACAAACCGATGGTTCGTAACATCCTGCTATGATCCATCGGTTTGTTTTCCGGAAGCACCTGTGGAAAATTTATGACGATATAACGTTCATACCACGATGACATTGAGATATGATACGATGAAAATATCAATGTTCACCGATCGACTAAACGAACATAATCACAAAAGGAGGAAAAACGATGATTAGCCATTTCCATTACACACCTAAAATCTCCAATGAAGGAAAAAAATCGTGGTCCTTTCAATTTTTTTACCGACAAAAGAAACATCGGGGCATCTATCATTATGACGGAAAAATTGAATGGCTTTCTCCTGACAGTGAAAACCTCCAAGACAAAACAGACCTTGAATCAGCTGTACATGATTTAATGCTCTTTCATATTTACGAACATTAAAACAACTTCTTTAGAACAGGCTTAAAAAGGGGCGTTATTGACCGATGTTAGAAAAATTATATGACACATATGAATTTGCAATTGTCGATCATGAAGATAAAAACATGCAAACATCGTCAATGGATGTATTGACATTGGAAGATGAATCTAAAAATAAACTGACCTTTCATAAACAAAAACTAACTGAAGAAGAAATCCGCTTACTCCGTTCGTTATATACTGTTGTCTACGAAGGAGAAACAAAAGAACAATCTCCAGTTCTTTCTTTCTGGTATAACCTTTTATTAAAAAATAAAACAAATGAAAACAGTGATTATAAATTTGCAAATGATCGTAAGCAAAACTTTCGATTTATCCACTTCCTTCTAAAAGATACGCCGTCAGAGACGGAGTCTTTTCAGGTAGCATTAGAGAGCCTCTTCCCTGAAACGGAAACCATTATTTGGCGATCTGGGCAGGCTGGCGTCCTTATACAACGTGTGGATGAAAACGACGACGAGCCACATGATCATGTTCAACAATATGTAGATACACTTGTAAGCGATTTTTTTATTCAACTTTGGCTATATATCGGTTCTCCATTCACGGGTGTTGAGCATGCTTATGATCGCTATCAATTTGAAAATACAGGTTTTTATTACGCACGAAAACAAACACCAAGAAAGTCTGTGTTTATCGAACAAGAAATCATTCTCCAATGGCTTTTATCTCAACTAGACGAAACAACAAAGCAAAAATTTATAGACAAGCTTCATCCAGTTGGTAATGATTACAATCTACTCCAAACCGTCAAAACATTTCTCGATTGCAATATGAACATTTCTTCTGCAGCCAAATCTTTATATATGCACCGAAATAGTTTACAATATCGCATCGACAAATTTATTGAACGCACAAATATTGATATTAAAAAGTTTCATAACGCTGCAGCCGTTTACGTCATCATGATGCTCCTTCATGATCACTCGAATAGCTTTTAAAACACCTTTCAATGAAAACGATTGCAATTTGCACAATACGTTCGCACGGATTTTTGTGCACAATGACACTAGTATACACCTCAATTACACGCTACACTAAATCTAGTTGAAAACGGATACATTCCGTTACGAAATTCGAGGAGGGAATACAATGGCTGAGATTTCTTTTAACCATATTGACAAAATTTTTGATGGTAATGTGAAAGCGGTATCTGATTTCGATTTGCAGATTAATGATAAAGAGTTTATCGTTTTTGTTGGTCCTTCAGGTTGTGGTAAATCAACTACACTAAGAATGGTAGCAGGTTTAGAGGAGATCACAAACGGTGATTTATACATTGATAGTAATCGTGTTAACGATGTTGCACCAAAGGATCGCGATATCGCGATGGTATTCCAGAACTATGCCCTCTATCCACATATGAACGTTTACGATAATATGGCATTCGGCCTAAAATTACGTAAATTTGATAAAAATGATATTGAAGAACGTGTAAATAATGCGGCAAATATCCTTGGGTTAAATGAATTACTAGACCGTAAACCGAAAGCGTTGTCTGGTGGTCAACGTCAACGTGTTGCACTCGGTCGTGCGATTGTTCGTAATCCTAAAGTATTCTTAATGGACGAACCATTGTCGAACTTAGATGCGAAATTGCGTGTACAAATGCGTGCAGAAATTTCAAAATTACACCAACGTCTACAAACGACAACGATTTACGTTACCCACGACCAAACCGAAGCCATGACAATGGCAACACGAATTGTCATTATGAAAGACGGTTTAATTCAACAAGTAGGTAAACCAAAAGAGGTTTATGACTACCCGGAAAATATGTTTGTTGGTGGCTTTATTGGTTCACCTGCAATGAACTTCTTAGAAGGAAAACTTTCCGATGGTAAGTTTTATATTGGGGACATGGCGCTTACTGTTCCAGAAGGAAAACTGAAATCACTTGAACAATATAATAACAAAGAACTTGTACTCGGAATTCGTCCTGAAGACATCCATGATGAACCTGTATTTATCGAATCAACTCCTGACACTAGCTTAGAAGCACTCATTGACGTTGCTGAATTAATGGGAGCTGAATCGATCTTATACTCTAAAATTGGCGAACAAGACTTTGTCGCCCGGGTTGATTCTCGTGCAGATGTATCAGGTGGACAAAACATTAAGTTAGCATTAGATATGAACAAAGTACACTTCTTTGACCCAGATACTGAGCTGAGAATTCGTTAATTAAACTTAACCTTAAAAGTGTTTTACGGAGCTGACTTTTTTCAAAGATCCCCCTTTGAGTCAGCTCCTTTTTTATGTTTTTCTTTTTCACATATCATGCTGGTCATCATAGTTCAAAGCTTGTTCTGGCCACTCCTCTACAAGAACAATGCCTTCCCAGTTACATTCAGGACAAATCGTTGCATGGGGGCATCGATGATTTTGTTCATCATCTGGAATACCATCAGCTAGCTTCACTGTATCCACTTCTTCATAGGCACTATAATCATCTAATCGATCGAGTTCTTTTCCTTGATCTTTAAGCGGACTTTTACAAGTCGGACATTGGACACTCACTTCCGTCAACCCGTTGCAAACCGGACATAACAAACCCTCTTCCTCCTCTTTAGGTTAAATGAAATTCACCACCATATTTACCCAAAGTAATCGATAAAAAGAAGAGATGGAGTGATTCCACCTCTTCTACAGCCATGTTATTTTATTATTTATTGTTGTTGCTGACCGCTAAATTGCTGTTCAGCTGTTTGAACAAGTCGTTTTGTAATTTCTCCACCTACAGATCCGTTTGCGCGAGAAGTCGCGTCTGGACCTAGCTCAACACCAAATTCTTGTGCGATCTCATACTTCATTTGATCTAAAGCTTGTTGTACGCCAGGTACTACTAATTGGTTGCTGCTTGAACTTCTGTTGTTTGTTTCCATGTTTTTTCACCCCCCTTTTTGTTTGTAGGCATAGTGTACGTCGATGTTCAATTCCTATGTGTAAGAAGGGGTTAGTAAAATTTAGAAACTTCCTGGCTTTTTATGGTTATCTGCTTTCAATATTGCTCTAGACTTCTTTTGTATTATCATTCAGTTGCTTAGCTGAAGAAGCGACTTCTTCTGAGGCTTTTCTTATTTCTTTAACCGTTTCTACAATATGTTTAAATTGATCATCAACACTTGTAATCAATTCGATATTTTCGTCGGTCGCTGAAGCAATATTTTGAAACGATTCCTCTGTTTGTTTTGCTTCTTCTGTTCCTCTCACAATAAGTTCGTCGACTTCCTGGGTAGCCATTGTGACTTTTTCGTTATCTTCTATTGATGACTGAACAAGCTGTTCAATGACCTCGACAGAATCTTTTGTTTCATCAGAAAGTTTGCGAACCTCGTCAGCAACAACTGCAAAACCTTTTCCATATTCACCAGCACGAGCTGCTTCAATCGCAGAATTCAGCGCTAGTAAATTCGTTTGCTCTGCAATACTTTTTACTAAGCCAATTACACGCTTAATTTCATTTGAAGACGTCGCTAACTGATTAACAAAACCTTGCATATTTTGTGACTTTTCACTTAAATCATCCATATTATTGGATAGTTCGCCCATACGACTTTTCCCATCTCGCGCGTGGGTTGAGGTTTTTTTTGATTGCATCGCTCCATGTTGAATCGTCTGATTGACATGATCTGTAGTTTCAATCAAATGTTCCACAGACAAAGATGTTTGTTGTGACAAGGTAGCTAATTCTTCGGATAGAACAGTGATTTTTTCCTTTAAGTCATTCTTTACTTGCTCGTATACTCTTTCTCTTTGCAACTTTTCCTCATTTTCGTATTCCTCAAGCACAAGTTGTTGTTCGAAATTCAATAACTTTGATATGGCCTGAAACGCTCGGTCGTATTCATCTGGGTCTTCAATTTCTGTTCTTAAAACGCTCATTAAAGATGTTAAAAGGTTTTGGAATGCCCCCATATACCATTTAGGACGTAAACCAATCTGGTAATGTACTTGAGCCACTTGTTTTCTAACTGAAAAGAAATCATTATCTATACAACCTGAAAACATTTGTTGGATATGAGTGGACAATGTTAATTTTAGCCGTTCTGTTGTACTATATTGGTGGATCATATCATTTAGTTTCGGAATCGAAAGAATTTGTTCATAAAAGCCATTTACTATTGTATCTAAGTGTTGGTCAATCAATGGCTGTAAAGACTTCGCTATAGATAAATCCGTTTTCGTCAGCTTTACTAACTGGACTTGCTTTTTAGTCATTTGATCCGGAATGTCTAAAGTTACCTCTAAATCTGTATTCAGCCTTTTAGGTTGTTGGTTCATCGATTTTTTCGCTTTGAAAAACATCAAAAGCCCCCTATCCTATTCTAAAACCATGCGATCTAATCATGATAACATGATAACAGGATAAAAGACCTATAAAACACGATGTTTCTGACAATTTCTCAACTTTTTCACCTTCTATATGTTACACAACTTTGCTGCTTTTATTTCACATAATCAGCATTGGCTCTACTGAATTTTGTACTTCTTCACTCGAATAGCCATTTAGCGTTTCAACAAGGTACAAACCATCCTCTTTCACGTCTATAACAGCACGGTCTGTTATGATACGATTGACTACACCTTTTCCTGTTAACGGCAATTGACAACGCTTTAATATTTTCGGATCTCCATTTCGGTTAACATGTTCCATAATAATGACCACTTTTTTTGCACCATGAACAAGGTCCATGGCACCACCCATACCCTTAATCATTTTCCCTGGAATCATCCAATTGGCGAGGTCACCATTTTCTGCGACTTCCATCCCACCTAAAATCGCCACATCAATGTGACCACCACGAATCATTGCAAAAGATTCTGCATTATCAAAATAAGCAGCTCCATCAATCGCTGTAACTGTTTCCTTCCCTGCATTAATTAAATCAGGATCAAGCTCTTCTTCTGTTGGATATGGTCCAATACCTAATAACCCATTTTCTGATTGTAAAACCACTTTTTTATTTTCTGAAATATGATTAGCCACCATCGTTGGCATACCAATTCCTAAATTCACATAGTCACCTTCATGAATTTCCTGTGCAGCTCTTCGCGCAATTTGTTCACGTACTTTTTTTCGATCCATATTTTTTCCCCCTTCCCCTCTCATTACTTGCTGTCTGCAACGGTTTTTCGTTCAATCCGTTTTTCTTGTTCCCCAACAATCAACTCATCAACATAAATGCTTGGCGTATGAACAGCAGCAGGGTCTAGATCCCCTGGTTTAACGAGGTTTTCTACTTCAGCAATCGTTAGTTCACCAGCAGCTGCAATCATCGGATTAAAGTTACGGGCCGTTTTGTTGTAAATTAAATTTCCGTATGTGTCTCCATATTGCGCCCGTACAAGACTAAAGTCTGCCTTAATGGCGTGTTCTAACAAGTATTCTTGATTATCAAATGTACGAACTTCTTTTCCTTCAGCTATTTTTGTTCCGACACCAGCTGGCGTATAAAATGCAGGAATTCCTGCCCCACCTGCACGAATTCGTTCTGCTAAAGTCCCTTGAGGTACGAGTTCAACCTCCAATTCACCAGCTAATACTTGACGTTCAAATTCTTTATTTTCACCAACATACGATGCAACGATGCGATCAATTTGTTTTTTCTTTAACAGTAAACCTAATCCCCAATCGTCAACACCACAATTGTTTGAAACAATTGTCAATCCTTTGACACCAGAACGTTGTAATGCTTGGATCAACCCTTCAGGAATACCACACAACCCAAAACCTCCCACGAGTAGCGTTGCACCATCTTGAATCGGAGCAACAGCTTCATCGAACGACGTGTGTACATGCTTCATCATAATTCCCCCTTTCATCTGATACCGGACGGGTGTGATTTTTTGAAATAAGACGCCCGAGATACATAGCCAAGACGATAATCGATGACTCATCACCTTTTTGATGCTTGACCGTCTACTCGATACTTACGAAACAAAATGGAGAAATATACACGTAACCGACTTCTGATTGTCCGAAGAAAAGACTGTTACAAAAAATTGATAACAAATCATTCACTTATCCGTTAGAAAGACACAAAAAAAGTGCCTCAAAAATCAGTTTTATACCAACGTTTGAAACACCCTCTTTTTTCTCTATTTACCAAAATGTCAAAATATCCATAACCCCAATAAAAATCATCATACCTCCAGCAACCTTTTGAACAACCATTCCGAGCTTACGTCCCTTCTTCATGACACCTCCACTAAAGCCTAAATACCAAATGACCCCAATAACAATAAGGAATGGAATTGAGGTTCCAACCGCAAATATACTTGGTAAAATTGCACCGTAAGATGTTGACAATACTAGTGGCATTAACGTCATAAAGAACAATAAAAACATCGTAGGACAAAATGCTAACGAAAAACTAAAACCTAGTAAAAAAGCACCCCATTTTCCTTCTTTTTTCATTTCATTTTGCTTCCATAAATTCAATGTCCAATGCATTCGAATGAGCCCGAGCATATATAAACCGATCAAAATTAACATCGGCCCAATCAATCGCCTTATCCATGGAAAAAATTCAGTCAGAGACTGTTGAAACTCTTGTCCAAGTAACCATACGATGAAACCAATCCCTGAAAAAGCGACGATTTTACCTAGTACATAAAAAGACGTATCCCACCCAGAAATGCCTTTATTGACAGATTTCGTTCCGTACAAAGTGATCGCACTAATATTACCCGAAAACTGACATGGTGCCAATGCACCAACGACGCCTAATAAAAACGCTGCTAAAATCGGGATATTTTCAAACTGATTAGCTGCATTCAGAAATGGTTCACGAAAAAAATAGCTAATTTGATCGACCAATTCAAACATGATATATTCCCCATTTTTTAAACTTCTTATTCATTAAAACTAGTCTATCATGTCGAAAGTAAACTAGAAATAAGCATAGCTAACATAATTATCGATGGTTATTAAACAACTAAAAATTAATTAATCCTATTTCCTTTGCCTTAGTAATCCACTCTTTTTTCGTCTTCACACCTAGTTTTTTACGAATGTTTCTGCGGTGATTTTCTACGGTTTTTGTTGCGATGTTATATATGTCCGCTATTTCATTTATTGTATATCCATATACAGTCAACCTGAAAACTTCTTTCTCACGCTGTGTAAGATTGTTTTCTGTAGAACGAAAGCGATATCGATCTAAATAAAATACTTTTTCTCCATCATGAATTTTTTGTAAATCATCAATCGCCTCATCAAGTGACACACGTTTTTCTAAAAACCCATCAGCTCCTGCCATATACGCTTGTTTTTCCATCTCTTGGTTGTCATCACGACTTGTAACAATAATGCGATGGTGTGTCGGTATTGACCGAAGTTGTTGCACAGCGCCAAATACATCGCCTCCCCCCTCTAATTCCACATCCAAAAAAATAATATCAAATGTGTAACGATGAACTTGTTCATATAAATGACTAAAATGATCAACAGAAGTAAGTGCCTCAACCGTAAATAGATCGTTTAACAATTGGGAAAGTCCATAACGAAAGACAGCCTCAGAATCTGCCAAAATAATTTTCATCGCCCTCAACCTTTCTTCATTTTTCCAATTTTTAAGTTTTCATTTAAAATGTCAATATTTTTGTCAAAAAATCATCATTTTTTGTTCACTCATTCGCAACAAATATCTCCTATACTAGGTGTTAACCCCTATATTACTGTTTTGTGTGATTTTATACAATGCCATTAAGTACAACTTTGTTTTACTACAAAAACAGTCGATGATCAAAAGAATGAACATAACTTTAAAAGAAAAGAGGGATGAAGCGTGTTTGAATACGATCCGGTGTTATATAGTCGGATTTTAACGGCTATAACACTATCTTTTCACATTATTTTTGCGACAGTAGGGGTCGGTGCACCGCTAATGATCGCCATTGCTGAATGGATGGGGATCAAACGTAATGATCCGCATTATACACTGTTAGCAAGACGTTGGGCGCGCGGTTTTGTCGTCGTCGTTGCCGTCGGCGTCGTAACCGGTACAGCCATTGGCTTACAACTCAGTTTGCTTTGGCCAAACTTTATGCAAGCAGCTGGCCATACGATTGGCCTCCCATTATTTATGGAAGTTTTTGCGTTTTTCTTTGAAGCGATTTTCTTAGGTATTTATTTATACACATGGGATCGCTTTAAGAGTAAAATGAAGCATTTCTTACTCGTTATTCCAGTCGTCATCGGTGCGACAGCTTCAGCGTTCTTTATCACAACCGTCAACGGCTTTATGAATACACCGTACGGGTTCGATTTGGTTGATGGTGTTCTAACGAATGTGAGTCCGCTACAAGCGATGTTTAACCCTGCAACACCAACGAAAGTATCGCACGTAATTATTACATGTTATTTAACGACTGCATTTATCTTAGCGGCGATTGCAGCATTTAAATTAATGCGTGGAAGCAATCATATTTACCATAAAAAAGCACTCCATATGACAATGGTTACAGGTGCTGTGTTTGCGATTGCTACTGCTGCAATTGGTGACTTGTCCGGAAAGTTTTTACACGAATATCAACCAGAAAAATTAGCAGCAGCTGAATGGCACTTCGAAACGACATCTGAAGCGCCTCTTGTCTTAGGTGGCGTTTTGACAGAAGATAATGAAGTCAATTATGCGTTAGAAATTCCTTATGCATTAAGTATCTTAGCTGGGGGAACAACTGGTGAAGAAGTAATCGGTTTGAATGAATTTCCTGAAGAGGAATTACCCCCACTCTTTGTCCATTACTTGTTTGATATCATGGTTTTCATCGGTATGTATTTACTCCTTGTGTCGGTAGCATTTGTCTTGATGAATTGGCACAACCGCTTTAATCCAATCAAACGGTTTAATGGGTTCAGTAACAAAATGTTATGGGCGATCGCAGCTGGAGGACCGATTGCCATGTTAGGAACGCAATCGGGGTGGTTCTTCGCTGAAATCGGACGACAACCTTGGATTATTAATGGGGTTATGACCGTTAGCGAAGCAGCAACATCATCACAGCATGTTGATATCATGCTCGTCCTTTTCTCTATTTTATACGCCATTTTAGGTGTTACGAGCTTCATTGTACTTCGTAGAATGTTCAAGCATTATCCAGTTGAACACGAGCTCGTTGAACGCGGGATTGAAAGAGAGGGGGCTTAATCAGTTATGAGTTATGAATTGATAGGTATTACCGTTCTTTGGACGTTTTTATATGGTTATTTGATTGTTGCATCAATCGACTTTGGCGCAGGATTTTTCAGCTATTACAGCAGAATCACGAACAACAAACATAAAGTACACCATATGATTCAACGTTATTTGTCGCCTGTTTGGGAAGTAACGAATGTTTTCCTCGTATTCTTCTTTGTTGGAATCGTCGGATTTTTCCCTGACACAGCGTACTATTATGGATCAGCGCTTTTAATACCGGGGAGTATTTCGATCATTTTAATCGCCCTTCGCGGGTCATACTATGCATTTGCGACCTACGGTTCAAAGGACAGTCACCTATATACGTTTTTGTATGGGGGAACAGGCCTATTAATCCCTGCTTCCCTCACAACAGTTCTCACGGTTGCTGTTGGAGGCTATGTTTCCGTTGAAGAAAACCATGTTCAACTGCTGTATGGCGAGCTCTTTACGAGTATTTATTCCTGGAGCGTCGTCGCATTAGCGATCGTTAGTGTCTTATTTATCTCTGGTAGTTTTATGACTTTCTATGCTCACAAAGCCGGTGACCAACCCGCGCTAGATTTGTTAAGAAAATATGCATTGGCTTGGTCTTTTCCTACGATTATCGCTTGTGTAATTGCATTTTTCGGAATGAATCAACGCAATCCATCGCACTTTCAAAATATGACAGATTTATCATGGTTGTATGGACTTTCTGTCGTATTCTTTTTGGCTGCGGTAATACTCATTTGGAAACGAAAACGATATGGCCTTGCTTTTATCTTTGTGATGTTACAATTTGCAACTGCATTTTTTGCATACGGGGCAGCTCACCTTCCGTACCTATTGTATCCACATTTAACAATCTATGACGGCGTGACTAATGACGCTATGGCCATTTCTTTGATCATTGTATTCATAGCAGGATTGTTGTTATTGATTCCATCGCTTTATTTACTCATGCGCCTATTTTTATTTGATACGAATTACGTTAAAGGGCATGAAGCAGACAAAAAAGCATAGGGAGGAATTGCACATGGACATGAGCTGGTTTCTCATCATGATCGCATCACCACTTATATTAATTGCCTCAATTGCCTTTCCATTTATTTGGGGCGCTAAAGCAAAAACACCTGATTGGTTAAAGGAAGAGGAAAAACAAAAACAATAAAAACAAAGTCCCGGAAGTATACAAGCTCTTGTTCTTCCGGGACTTTTTGTTCATAATTATTCCGCTTTCTCAGCTGGAATATTAAGTAGCTCAGAAACAGTAACAAATTCATAACCTTGCTCTTGCAATTCAGGGATGATGCGGTCAAGTGATTCGATCGTATTCGTCAAATCTTGTTCTTCAACACCACCATCGTGCATCAAAATAATCGCACCAGGGTGCGTATTATCAACGACATTACTCGTAATTTCATCGACAGGAAGTTCTTGCCAATCCAAAGAATCAACAGTCCAGCCGATCACGTTATACTGTAAATCCGCTAATTCTTCGACAAGCTTTTCGTAAAGGAAACCATATGGTGGGCGGAACAGGCTTGTCCGTTTCCCAGTTATTTCTGCGATTTGGTCCTCTGTTTTAGTTACTTCGTTTACAAGTGTATCCACGCTTCCTTCTTCAACAAGATCAGGATGCCAATATGTGTGGTTTCCAATATCATGTCCTTCTTCTACAATTCGTCTCGCAAGATCTGGGTTAGCTTCTGCTCTTGCTCCCATGAGAAAAAAAGTAGCAGCTGCATTATGTTCATTTAACTTTTCCAAAACACCAGGTGTAAAACGAGGGTCAGGACCATCATCAAAGGTGATTGCGACCTTTTTTTCCGCCCACGGACCACTTAAAAATACAGTATCAGGGTATAGTTGTTGCAACAGTGTTTGGGGAACTGGTTCTTGAATACGATTTTCATATTCCGAACCCCCCCTTAAATCAGGTAATTCTTCTGTTTGTTCCTCTTCATCGTTTCCCCACCAAGATTGTTCAACAGCATCATTGGCAAGCACATTTGTTAACCCAATCGCTTGAAGGCCGATGAAAAGAGCCATCACAAACAGTAACTTGGACAAAGTCCTCTTCATTTTTGCCAACTCCTTCATTTTGTAGTCCATGAATAGTTTCTATAACCATGAATCTTTTATTCGCCCATCGCGAAAATAATTAAAAATATATTCAAACATGCGATTTTGCATAAGAAAAAGACGGAGACATTCACTTCTCCGCCATAAAGAAATACCGATCAAAATTCTCTTTTACCATTGTAGGTAAGGGGAGATAGGCCCGAACCAAGGGTGAAATCCATGCCCGTGATGAGTCCAGTGAGGATGCCAGTGATGGTGTTGCCATGGATAGTGCCCTCCATGATGCCCTCCATGATGCCATCCGTGATGTCCATGGTGATCATGCCATGGGGTGTGATGCATATATCCGTAATGATAATGCCCTGTTGGATGATGCGGGTGATGGCCCCATAACATATGCGGGTGATGGTGATAGAACATGGGTGGTTCTCTCCTTTCTTCCTTTCCTTTCACTAGCTACTCTATGCAAATACCTAATATTTGTGCGCTTCATGCCCAATTCATCTGACATGTACGAATGAAATTTCTTTTGATTTTTCTCCTGAATACTACTAGTCGCCCAAACGTCTGCAGTGTTTATGCATATAGTTATTTTATAGGACGGAAAGGAAAGCCATATGACTTTTTCCGGAAAAAATGAGGAATAGGAGGAGACGTACTGTGAGTAACAACCCATTTTTTAAAAACTTCGAGAAAAAAACAGGCGTCAACATGGATGAAGTGAAAAAATTAGCTGAGTCCGTCAAAGATTACGATTTAAAGGATGAAGAAAACGTAAGAGATTTAATCCAACAAGTAGGTAGTTTAGCCAACAAACCGGTTTCCAAAGAAGTTGAGGATGAATTGATTCAAAAGATTATGAACGATTCAGGATCCATTGACTTTAATACAGTCAGCCAAATGATGAATAACAAAAAGAAAGATTAACATGCTACTTTAAACCAAGGGGGTCCCCCCTTGGTTTTTTATTTGCTTAAAATCAACTTTTACGTCGTATGAGCGATTATTTCTTTTAAAAAGTCGACCACAAACCTTTTATTGTTAGTCGACTTTACGAAATGGTCATTTCTTTAGTATTTGATTGTCACACGTAACACGTGCCCACCACACCCACACTGATCAATATAGGACACGCTTACCGCCTCTCTAAAACGGTCTTTAACTCTCTCTCCAAGGTAAGACTCAGGATTTCCAAACGCACTCGGAGTTACTAAGTTGACATAGCAACCTGGCGCAGTCTCTTCAACAGCCTTCAATCCATCTTCTATAACGAGCGCTTTGTCTTGATCATGTGGTTCGTGTTCTAAATCAATGGACCAATTTTTGTTTTTCACGTGATTATCCCTCTCCCTGATTATTTTTCAGCAGCGAGGAGCTTGTGGATAAGCGGAGCTAACCAGCGATTCAGTGGTTGAAAACAATAGCCAGATGCCTCAGCGACAGAAACATCTTGATAAATTGATTTCGGAAAATTAAATGGTGATTCCGCTTCCGTTTCTTTAGAATCGACAACCGCAGCTTGATGTTCACTTCCACCTTCAATAATAGCTAGTAAATGATTTAATGTGATTTGGTCAGGGGCTGAACTGTTGACAGGTCCTGTTAAATCATTTGTCCCAATCCAACATAAAAATTGCGCTAAGTCATCAGAACCTACAAAGGATAACTTAGTATTTAGATAATCAATACCAATCGGTTCACCTTTTAATATTTTACGTACGTGAAAATGGAGGCGCTCTGTATAATCATCTTCCCCTAAAACGATAGGTGGACGCACCATGGTGACTGGAAAGCTAGCCTTTTGAGCAAAAAACGCTTCAGCTTGTCGTTTTCCTTCACTATATGAAAACGCCTCTTGCCCACCTGAACGAATTGGATACGAAAACGGATCAAAGTCTTTTTCACATTTCAGCGGTTGATCGTCTATATCATAAACTGACAAAGAAGATGTAAACACATACTTGCCTACTTGTCCTGCAAACAAATCACATGCAATTTGTGCTTCATAAGGAGAAAAGCAAACTTGATCATAAATAACATCCCATTTGGTTAATGATTTTGCAAAAACGGTCTCCATGGATAATTGGTTGGCACGATCGACTGTTATTCGTTCTATGCGGTTCCCAAAATCATCTCGTTGTTTGCCCCGCGTTGCAATTGTCACTTCATCCCCATTAGCTAAACATTTTTCAACGAGCCGTTTACCGAAAAACCTAGTGCCACCGAATATAAGGACTTTACTCACTATAAATTCCTCGCTTTCTTTCACAGTAACATGACCATACTTTGTCATTGATGATGAAAATCACAATCAGGAGAAATCACTTTACGAATGTATAACCATGTGAAGTATAGCACAACCTCCCCTTCTATGACAGCGCCCACTCTCTAAACAAACCTTAACGAAACTCAACAAAACCAAATGAAAATTAACTGGAATGTGTGCAAAGTCACAGAATCAAACATGCTCATTATTTTATCATGGTTTTTGTGAGCATTGATCGTTGCTTTATATATCACATTCAGGTTCGCTTTAAATGCAAAAAAACATAAAACAATATGGCTAACAACGAGATCTTAAATGAGTAAAGGAGGGATTAGAAATTGAATCAACCTATATATACACCTGATGATATCGCTTCACTTTTACAAATATCTAAACATACCGTTTATGAGTTAATTAAGCGGGGTGAATTAGAAGCTTTTAAAGTTGGCAACAAAATGCGTATTGAAGCAACTGCTTTTGAGTCATATAAAAAGCGCCAACGAATAGGTGGACAAACAAATCAAGCTACTTCTGAAAACCATTTAATTTTAACTGGAAGTCACGACCTGTTACTTGAAAAATTTATCCATCTGGCATCTAGTTATTCAAAAGAAAGTTTGCAGATACAATCGGCTTTTACCGGTAGTCTCGAAGGGTGCATGTCTTTATACCGAAACGAAGCAAACGTATGTTCACTTCATTGGCTTGATGAGTCAACAAATACTTACAATGTCCCTTTAGTAGAACGCTTTTTCATGAATGAACCGATTACAGTTGTTCATTTCGCCAAACGAGCCCAAGGTCTCATCACCACCAAAGAAAATCCGAAACAAATTGAATCATTTTCTGATTTAACGAGAGATGATGTCACATTCGTCAATCGACAGCGGGGTTCAGGAACGAGAAGTTTGCTAGATACACATCTTGCAAAACAAGGGATCGACCCTTCATGCATTAGTGGTTACGATGATGAAGAAGTCAACCACTTTGCAACAGCGACGAAAGTAAAAACAAACGAAGGCGATGTAACGTTAGGCATTGAAGCCGCAGCCAAACAACTTGATTTGAACTTCATCCCTCTTGTTGAAGAACAGTTTGACCTCGTGATCAAGTGGAACGATAATTCCTCACAAAAGCTACAAGCTTTATTGGACACTTTGCAAAATGAACAGCTTATTGATGTTTTGAAAACATTTGAAGGGTACGACCTCGAGAAATCAGGACAAATTCTGTACCAAACAACAAAAACAAAGGTATGAAAAACATGAAAAAATCTTTATTAGCGATATGTTCTATTCTTTTTTTAACTGCTTGTCAAGCAGAAGGTGAAACAACGGATTCAAACGAAGCAAACCAAAATGAAATGGATGAAATGATTTTAGCGACAACAACGAGCACGTATGATAGCGGGTTACTTGATGAACTCGTTCCACAGTTCGAAGATGAAGAAAACGTGAATGTAAAAATCATTGCCGTAGGTACAGGACAAGCTTTAGAAATGGGAGAACGTGGAGAAGCTGACTCCCTACTCGTACATGCCCCAGATGCTGAAAAAGAACTTGTTGAAGGTGGCAGTGCTATCAATCGTCAATACGTGATGTATAATGACTTTGTCTTTTTAGGGCCTGAAGAAGACCCAGCCAATGTTAGCGACCTCGATATTGCTGAAGGATTTCAAGCCATTCATGAAGCTGACGTACCATTCTTCTCCCGTGGTGATGACTCTGGTACACATAAAAAAGAACGATCTATTTTGGAAAAAGCAGATGTAGAGACGGACTTCTCCAATTATGAAGAGTCTGGCCAGGGTATGGGCGATACATTACGAATCGCTGCAGAACGCGCCGGGTATATTTTGACCGATCGTGGAACGTACCTTTCTTTAGAAGAACAGTTAGAGACGCTAGATATCGTGATTGAAGGAGATGAAGTTTTAGAAAACCCTTATCACGTGATGCAAGTCAATCCTGATGAATTTGATATGGTCAATGGTGAAAAAGGTGAAGCCTTTGTAGAATTTTTGTTAACTGAGGAGATCCAAGATATCATTGAGGTCTTTGGAACCGAAGAATATGGAGAACCTCTCTTCTTTCCCGTTGCAAATGAGTAATCATAGATTTTAATGAGAGGATATTACCACCATGGAGTTAATTGTTTCTGGATTAAGTGAAGCTTTCCGCATGATTATTGAGTTGGACCGCGACATTTTTGATATCACTTGGCTCACTTTACGTGTGTGCATTTTAGCGACGCTCATTAGTATGATCATCGGGATCCCTTTAGGAATGCTGCTAGCGTTAAAGCATTTTATTGGCCGGCGATTCCTTATCGTTTTAGCACAAGCTGGAATGGGCCTCCCTCCTGTCGTCGCTGGCTTATGGGTAACGATTTTCCTATGGCGCTCGGGTCCTCTTGGCTCAATACAATGGTTGTTTACACCGACTGCGATCGTGATAGCCCAAGTCGTCGTATCGTTGCCAATTATTATATCGCTTACTTATGCTGCTTTACAGCGTTTAGATCCTCAGTTGAAAAAACAACTAAAAGCACTCGGACCGACTCGCTTGCAATATGGGTGGTTCTTATTAAGGGAAGCACGATTTGGGATTGTCGCTGCTGTTATGGCTGGGCTTGGTAGAGTATTAGCTGAAGTTGGTGCAGCACAGATGGTTGGCGGTAATTTACTAGGCGATACCCGCATTTTAACGACGGCGATGGTCATGGAAGTATCACGCGGGAATTTCGATGTTGCCTTTGCTCTATCGTTTATCCTCATGACGATTGCTTTTCTCATCACGTTTTTATTAACGTATTTTCAACAAAGGCAGGTAATTAGATGACACTTCTACAGTTAGAGGCCATCTCTTATCAGAAACAAAATAAAATGATTTTGCAAGTTGATGAACTCTCGCTCAAACGCGGTGATCATATTGGCATTATCGGTCCTAATGGTGCTGGAAAAAGTACGTTACTCAACATTTTAGCAATGCTCGAGCCACCGACATCAGGTACAATTACGTTTGATGGCATGAAAATAAACCCGAATAAAATCCCTATTTCTTTACGTCACCGTACTGCATCGGTATTTCAACATTCTCAACGTTTTGATATGACCGTATTTCAAAATGTTGCGCTCGGTTTAAAGATCAAAGGAATTGCTAAAAATGAACGCGAGCAACGCGTGCACGAATGGCTCACACGTTTTCGAATCGATCATCTATCAAATGAGCATGCGTACAACCTTTCCGGTGGTGAAGCACAACGGATGAATTTAGCACGTGCGTTTGCTTTAGAGCCTGAAGCGTTATTTATGGACGAGCCTTTCTCCGCATTAGATGCACCAACGAAAGCTTCCTTGATGTATGAGCTAAAATCCATCTTACGCGAACGCGATATAACCGCGATTTTTGTCAGTCACGACTTATTAGAAATCGAAGCAATGAGTGAAAAACTAGCAGTAATCATAGACGGTAGAATCATTCAAAAAGGAAATGTTCGAGACGTACTGAACGCCCCTTCTGATATTGCCGCTCCTTTTCTTCATGCATGGAATCAATTAAAACAAGGCCTTGACCCTGGGGTGCAATAACCCTGGTCGAGGCTTTTTCTTATTTGTGTTTCCCCCATCCCTTCTCACAAACCAACTTATTCCCTAAGTTCATCGAAATACGTTCTTGACGAAATGATAAATGATGGTTAAACTTCAAGTGTACTATGACATATAATACACATAATACAGATAACTCATTCTTTTATCACAAGGAGGTGAACCAATGCTTTTGAACATTGATCCAAAAAGTGTCACTCCTCTTTATGAACAAGTCATACAACAAATTAAAGAACTTTGTGCTCGGGGCGTACTATCCCCAAATGAAAAGCTTCCTTCTGTACGAGAGTTATCCGCACAGATGCTGATTAATCCAAATACAGTCAGTAAAGCTTACCGTGAGTTAGAAAGGCAAGGTGTCATTGTTTCAATTCATGGTAGGGGCACTTTTATATCTGAAGATTTCATTTCCGAACAAACCCCTGCACAACGCGAAAAGATTAAAAATGAATTAAAACAACTCGTCATTGATAGCTACTATGCGGGGGTTCAAAAAGAAACGTTATTTTCTTGGCTTGAGGATTTTTATGAGGAGATTGGAGGAGAAGATGATGAAAGTTGAACGTATAACAAAAGTTGTTCAAAAAGAAACGATTTTGAACGATATCAACTTTAATGTTGAGTTAGGGCATATTATCGGTGTTGTCGGAAGAAATGGCGTTGGTAAAACAACATTACTTAGAACAATGGTCGGCATTTTATTACCTACCAATGGTGATGTGATGATCGATGAAGCAAGCATTTTCAAACAACCTGCCAAAAAACAAGATGTCATGTTTGTCCCTGATTCACCAGAAGCTTTGAAACAGTATTCTACAAATGAAATCGTGCGTATTTACGAAGCGACGTATCATCGTTTTGATCGCAATTATTTTTACGAACTAATGGAACGTTTCTCCCTTCCTACAGTGAAAAAAATTACTCACTATTCTAAAGGAATGAAAGCACTATTTTCACTTATACTCGCTTTTTCCACTCGTGCTAAATACATTTTGCTCGATGAACCGACAGACGGGCTAGATGTCATCGTGAAAAAACAGATTCTACAGTTTCTGATTGAGGAAGTCGCAGATGGAGATGTATCAATCATCATTTCCTCCCACCGTTTAGATGAGTTGGAATTTATGTGCGATGAAATTATTTTAATGAAAGACGGTTCGATTGAAAGCCATTATGAGCTAGCTGAAATGAAAACAATGTACAAAAAAGTTCAAGTCGTTTTTGAAAAAGAAATGCCTGCTGATGTTACCAAACATGTCAATATTCTCAATCAAACGGGACGTGTGTACACACTTATCATTGATCAAAGTGATGAAGAAGCAGAACAAGTTATCGCGAATCATCAACCTGTCTTGTTTGAAGAATTACCGATTTCACTTGAAGATTTATTCGTCACAAAACTTGGAGGTGATTCTGATGTTTCATAAAGCGCTTTGGCTTTGGAATTGGAAACAAACGCGCATTATGTTAGGGATTATGTTCGTCGTATTATTCATGTCCTTCCCTTTCTATGCCTTAGTTTCAATGGAAGGTTGGCGAGATCGTATTGAAAGAATAGATCGTTATACAATCGCTGACATTACCGCAAGGGATATTTACAATGTATTTGTCAATCCTGGTTCTGGTGTTTTTATGGTTTTTGTCCTCGTGATTTTGGCAGGGATGATGATTGGTTTAGAGCGCAACACACGCAAACACGATTTTTTACTTTCCTGGCCTTTCCACCGACGAGACATTTTCTTTTCAAAATGGTTGATGGGGACACTTGCGATCATAACCTTCTTCGTTTTTAATGTTGGCTTGGCTTATATCATTGTCTCTAACTCTGAATTTGCACCGATTTTAAATGATATACAAATGACGAGTGACTTGATTGTTCGCTTGATAGGTTTTATTCTTTTCTTCACCTTTGCTTTACTCATCGGTACAATTGCAGGTGAAATGATTTCTCAAGTTATTTTAACGCTCATATTCTCTGTTTTGCCATTTGGTTTGATCATCTTAATTGATGAAGGTTTACGAATTCATACAAGCACCACGACTTCTAACCTTATTAATTATTATGAATGGATCAGCTACATTACACTGCCGTACTATATGGTATTGGAAAGACCTTATCAAAGCGACCTTAGTATGTATGAACCGTTTATTTTAGAAACGTTCATCGTTATCACTGGTACCGTCATTTTTCTCATCCTCGGTATGTTTCTTTATGAACGAAATAAGGTAGAACACAACGGTGAGTTTCTTATTTTTAAGTTGTTACAACCTGTGTTAAACACAGGGATCGTCGTTTGTTTTGGGTTACTAGGGGGCATGTTCATCAGAAGTTTCATCCCTTTTCAGCTATCAAACGGAAGTCTTTTCGGAATCTTTTTGTACTGGATTGGTTTCAATCTTTTTGCCTTTTTCGCCTATTTACTTGTTCGACGTTTGCAACGAATGAATATCACATTAAAAAGCAAAACGTAACAAAAAAGGGAGGCTTGCTTCTTGGCAACAAGTAAGCCCCCTTCAAGGAATAAGGTAAGGGGTCAAACGGACATGTGATCCCTTATTTGTGAAAAAATACAGCTTTTTCAAGGGAACGAGGACACTCGTTCCGCTATTTAGCAGCAAGATAACAAAATCTTAGTCATTTTCAATCAATAGCGGAACACATGTCCACAAACACATAAAAATCGGAAATATTCACTAAAATAACGGAATACATGTCCGCGTCCCCTATTTTCTTCCTCCTACATATCTTAGGACTATAAGGCACACTCTTCAATTTCAAAGCCTAGGTCTTCAATCATTTTATGATCATCAAACGCTTCTTGTCCCTCTGTCGTTAAATAATCACCAACAAAAACTGAATTTGCAGCGTAAAGTGCTAAAGGTTGTAACGTACGTAGACTTAACTCTCTTCCCCCTGAGACACGAATCTCTTTTGACGGGTTTAAAAATCTCATTAATGCAAGTACTTTGAGAGCCTTCATCGGTTTCGTACGTTGTAAATCGCCCAAAGGCGTTCCGGATATCGGGTGGAGAAAGTTAACTGGAATCGAGTCGACATCTAACTCTCTTAGCGCATAGCCTGTTTCGACGATTTGCTCATCTGTCTCTCCCATACCGATAATACAGCCTGAACACGGTGACATCCCTGATGATTTCGCATGTTCAACAGTATCTACACGATCGTCATAAGTATGCGTAGATGTGATCGCTGAATGGTGGTCTTTATGCGTATTAAGGTTATGATTATAACGATGCACCCCTGCTTCAGTTAATCGATCTGCTTGTTCCTTTTTGAGTAACCCGAGGCATGCACAAATTTTTAGCGGCATCTCTTCTGTAATTTCCTCAACCGCTTCAATCACCTGATCTAATTCTTTGTCCGTTGGTCCACGACCACTAGCAACGATACAATATGTACCCGCTTTTCGATTCATCGCTTCTTTTGCTCCTGACACGAGCGTTTCTTTATCTAAAAACGTATACTTTTCAATAGGTGAATCAGAGACAATTGATTGAGAACAATAGCCACAATCCTCTTGGCATAAGCCACTTTTGGCATTAATAATCATGTTTAATTTTACTTTTTTCCCATAATAATGCTTTCGGACATGAAAAGCCGCTTGTAATATGGGGAGAACTTCATCATCGTCGGCTTGTAAAACTTCCAATCCTTCTTCAATTGTTAACTGCTCCCCCTTTAACACCTTTGCGGCAAACTCCCCCCATCTCCGTTGTGAAACAATATTAAGTGACATGCTCCCACCCTTTCGTTAACTAATTTTAAAATTAGGTTAACATTGCAAGCTGTTAATGACAATATATTTCTGAATTTTCAACCCTTTCACTAAATAGGGGAACTGAAAATTTTATAATAATTTCAAAATTCGTAAATAACACACCTGAACCAAAAAATAAACAAGAAAATGTTTCAACCTCTTGTCAATCTTGTATATACAAGGTAGAATTATGTCGTAACTTGTCTATACAAACTATTGTGAATGCGTTTATCTTACTGAACTGCCCATCATACATAATTTTTTTGAATGATATACACAGTACTGTTTAATAATAACGATGGATATCATCTTGTTCGGTGATGTAAATGCATTCCACATTTTAGACCAACGTTAATTTACCTTAAATGAAAACGCTGACAGGAGGGTTTCGTTGTGGCAAAATACACACAACAAGTTGAACAAATCCTCGCCGCCATTGGCGGGGAAGAAAACGTGCAAACAGCAACGCACTGTGTTACACGCCTTCGCTTCGTATTAAAAGATGACTCTGTCGTCGATACTGAAGCGATAGAAGAAATAGACATCGTGCAAGGCTCCTTTGCAACAAATGGGCAATTCCAAGTCATCATTGGACAAGGTACTGTCGATACTGTCTATAAAGAAATGGTTGCTCAAACCAATATCGGTGAAGCATCAAAAGATGATGTCAAAGAAGCGTCCGCTGAGAACCAAAATTGGTTCAAACGATTTGTTAAAATGCTTGCTGACATTTTCATACCAATCTTACCTGCTATTGTAACCGCCGGTTTATTAATGGGTATTAACAACATTCTCACAGCTCCTGGCATCTTCATGGAAGAGGCTGTTGTTGAGGTATATCCTCAGTGGGGTGACTTTGCTGATATTATCGATTTAATCGCAAACGCTGCCTTTACATTTTTACCAGTCTTAATCGGTTGGTCGGCAATGAAACGATTTGGTGGTAGTGAATTATTAGGTATTGTGCTCGGTTTAATTCTCGTTCACCCTGATTTATTAAATGCTTGGGCATATGGGGATGCCGCAGCAGAAGGTGAAATCCCTACGTGGAACTTATTTGGCCTTGAAGTCAACCAGATTGGTTACCAAGGACAAGTTTTACCGGTTCTTGTATCAGCTTACGTATTAGCAAAAATTGAACTGGCCTTATCAAAACGAGTGCCTGATGCAATTAAAATGCTCGTCGTTGCACCGATTGCGTTGCTCGTTACTGGTTTCCTTGCATTCATTATTATTGGACCTGTTACATTTGCTGTCGGTAATGGTATTACTGCATTCTTCATGACAATCTTTGATACAGTCCCTGCAATTGGTGGTCTCGTTTACGGTCTCCTTTATGCACCACTTGTTGTCACAGGTATGCACCATACATTCTTAGCCGTAGACTTACAATTGACTGCTGGTGGTGGCGGAACATTCTTATGGCCGATTCTGGCGCTTTCCAATATTGCTCAAGGATCCGCTGCACTTGCGATGATGTTTGTTTCCCGTGATGAAAAATTACGTGGTTTATCTGGTACATCTGCGATTTCTGCATACCTAGGTATCACCGAACCTGCCATGTTCGGGGTAAACATTCGCTTTATGTATCCATTTATTTGTGCCATCATTGGAGCAGCGACTGCCTCTGTGTTTATTACAATGAATGGCGTCCTTGCATCTGCGATTGGTGTTGGTGGTTTACCTGCATTCTTGTCAATTTTCCCACAAGATTGGGGTCCATTTTTCATCGGTATGGCGATCGCGATTATCATACCATTTGCTCTTACTTACTTTTACGGTAAATTCAAAAAATAAATTCGCTAACAAAGGAGTGGCACTTGCCACTCTTTCTTGTTTATCTACTCACTCTATTGCGTTACACCGTACCAGCCTCCCCCCATAGCTGTTCCATGCTTTCAATGATATGTTTTCAAATTTCACCTTCAAATTATTAAAATTTCTAGAATATCGAGAATTTCTGACATACATTTATGAATAAACGGGAATAGGTAGGTGTATGATTGAACGTTCAACGTTATTCACGGAGGTGACGCTATGAAAAATCTCTCCATTTACCGCATTAGCGTCATTATTACCATGTTCATCAAGTTTGTTTTTAAAATCTATTGGTTCAATAAACGAAATCGAACGTGGGATGCAAATACGCAGGAAAAATGGAAACAATTGTTGAAGGGAATCGCAGAAGAGTATCGAGAAAAAGCCATTCATTTAGAAGGACTCTTAATTAAAGTTGGACAATTTTTAAGTACACGAGCCGATATCTTTCCTGAAGTATTTTTAAAAGAAATGGACGAACTCGTTGATCGTGTCCCCCCTGTTCCTTTTACAATTTCTAAACAAGTTTTAGAAAATGAATGGGGAAGAACGTACGATCATTACTTAAAAGACTTGAGCACATCACCGATCGCTTCCGCTTCCGTTGGCGAAGTTTATAAGGGAACACTACATAACGGTGAGAAAGTAGCAATCAAAATCCAGCGCCATAACATTAAAAAGATATTTAAAACTGACTTTAAGGCTTTACGTATTGTTGCCTGGATGACAAAGCGATTCACAAAAATCGCTAAAACGACAGACATCAATGTCCTCTATCATGAAATGGTTCATATCATTGGCAATGAGTTAAACTTTTCAAAGGAACTTCAAAATGCACATTATTTTCAAAGGAAATTTCAGCAACACGATGACATTTATGTTCCATCATACTATGACGATTTATCGACACAACATGTCCTTGTAATGGAATGGATAGAGGGGGCAAAAATTACCGACACGTCCTATCTCGATCGACATAATATCAATAGAAAGCAATTAGCAGAGCGCCTGTTTAAAGCTTTTGTCGAACAGACGATAGATGAAGGGAAATTTCATGCCGACCCTCACTCTGGAAATTTATTTGTAAATGAACACGGTCATGTCGTTTTAATTGACTTTGGCATGGTTGGCGAATTGCGTAATCAAGATGCCTACCACTTTAAAAAGTTGATTATCGAAGGGTTTGTTCTAGATGATTACGACCTCATTTTCGAACAATTAGAGGCATTAAATTTTTTACTTCCAAACACCGATAAAAGAAAACTAGAATCGATCTTGCGTAATGCTGTAGATTTTTACCTTGAAGAAGATTTACGCCGATTGGACCGGCACATGATCGAACAAATACTACGAGATATCCAAATTCTCGTTCGAGAGCAGCCAATACAACTCCCTGCTGAATTCGCCTTTTTAGGACGCGCAATCTCGAGTTGCCTCGGTGTATTAAGCATTGTCGATCCTGACGTTGATTTTATCGAGCTCGGAAAACCGGTCGTTCAAGAGTGGCTGGAAAACATTGATGATAATAATACAGATAAACTTCCATTTCATGTACTTAAAGAATCAGCAAAACCAATGCTTTCAATACCACGCAACCTTAACAGGTGGTTAGAATCGCCAAAGTACCAAAGACATTGGGATCAACAAAAACAAGCACAAAGATATACCCATCATACTTATCTTGTGAAAATGATCACCACGATTCTAATATTCTTAATGTCTTTTACATTCACTTTTATCGCTATTTTATTAGAACAAAAACTTTTTGCTTTTATAACAGGAAGTATTACTGTCATTTCTTCTCTGTCGGTGGCGCTAACGATGCGTTATCATAAAAAATGGATAAAACAAATTTCAAATTTGTCAACTAATCTAAAGGAGCGTGGATAATCATGAATGAACTCGTAAAAAAAGGATTCTTACTCGGTTTAGGAGCTGCTATTACTAGTAAAGAAAAAGCACAGAACTACCTAGATGATCTAGTCACCAAAGGGCAGATGACGCCAAAGGAAGCAGAAGATATGTTTGATTCGCTGATTAAAAAAGGAGAAGATAAGGAACAAGAATGGAATGAACAATCTAAAGAGAAAATGCGTTCTTTTTTACACGACATGAATCTTCCGACAAAGGAAGAAGTCGATGAACTAAAAAAACGTATTGCTACGTTAGAGGAAAAACTTCCCTCAAGTGAAAACGAACAGAAAGATCATGAATAGCGTAATTTCAGCCAGTCAGGAAATCCATCCTGCTGGCTTTTTTATGTATAACGAGCTAAAACACTTTCAAACTAAGCATATACAGAAAGGAGGTTCATCATGAACGACGAAAAATGGCAAGCTGGGGATTCTGTTTACGTCATCCAACGTAACCCTCATACACAGTCAGTCGCACAAATTCAAGAAGCGACGATTGTAGAAAGTCCTCATCAGCCTGGAGAACTATCTTTATTTTCTAGAGAAGAATATTATCCAATCAGTAAAGATCTCGCTGTTTTCTCTAATTATGATAAAGCAGCTGAAGTTTATGAAGATGTCTTCGGTTTTCCACACGAATAACACCTTTATTCCGTAGCTTATGAGGTGAAAAAGCTAAATGTCCAGCTAACATCTCATTTACTACTCAGTCGGCTAACAACACAAAAATCTTACTACTTAAAGAGGGTGTTTATCATCATTGAACCATTTATTCCACAACGGGTTTATATTGAACCACGTGCTTTAGAATACGATTTAGGAAGACAACTTCAAAACAAATTCGCTGAGATGGGCATTGAAATTCGACAAACGACTTCGCATAATCAAGTTCGCAATATTCCAGGTGAGAATGACTTACAAAAATATCGAAATGCAAAATCAACACTCGTCATCGGTGTTCGCAAAACGTTAAAATTTGATACATCAAAACCTTCAGCAGAATACGCGATTCCTTTGGCTACAGGCTGTATGGGACACTGTCAATATTGTTACTTACAAACAACGATGGGAAGCAAACCGTATATACGTACTTACGTGAATGTTGAGGAGATCCTCGATGCAGCCACAAAATATATGGAAGAACGCCTCCCAGAAGAAACACGGTTCGAAGCCGCCTGTACTTCCGATATCGTTGGTATTGATCACCTCACTCACTCGTTAAAACGAGCGATCGAATTTTTTGGTCAATCAGAAAAAGGGAAACTACGTTTTGTTACAAAGTATCATCACGTTGATCACCTTTTAGATGCAAAACATAACGGAAAAACGCGCTTTCGATTTAGCATCAACGCAGATTACGTGATTCGAAATTTTGAACACGGGACTTCTCCTTTAACAAAGCGAATAGAAGGAGCTGCGAAGGTCGCTGATGCAGGATACCCACTCGGTTTTATCATTGCTCCTATTTACTTACATGAAGGTTGGAAAGAAGGCTACGAGGATATGTTTCAGAAACTAGACAAACAGCTCCCACACGCCGCCCGTCGTGATTTAACATTCGAATTAATTCAGCACCGTTTTACAAAACCTGCAAAACGCGTGATTCAAAAAAATTATCCAATGACAAAGCTGGAATTAGATGAAGAGAGACGCAAATACAAATGGGGGAAGTACGGAATTGGAAAATATGTGTACCAAACGGATGAACAAGAAGAAATCGAATCTACGTTGACACGTCTTGTTCATTCCTATTTTCCAGAAGCGAACATTGAATATTTCACGTAAAAGCGGACGCATAATATGCATCCGCTCTTTCTTCATGATGTTTTCTGTTTCGACGGACTATTTGCCGATAACGTTGCCGTTAGTAGCAAGTGACCATTCTCATCTTGCTGGGCTGCTGTTACAAACATTTCTTCTAATGTTGCAAACACATCATGTACATTTCCATCAAGACGACTTGCATAATGAACCCCTTCTGTAAACGTACCGTGTTCTTGTGCTTTTTCTACAGCACTAGCAATGATTGGCATATAATTCTCTGTGCCCATCGGGTAAACAGCAAAGTGAGCAGAACTATCCATTGACGATTGGCGTTCTAATGGTATATTTAAACGTTCACCATCGACGTCCATATAAGCATGGCCTTGAGTATCTCCTGGACAACCGACAGAAAATGTTCCATTAAAAGCCACATGTACGCCAGTATCAGCAAGGCGCGCATATATCGCTCTTGTCACATCAAAAACATGTTCACTGCGTCCACGGATACAAGTTGTAATGTCGTCAGTTTCTGACCAAACCTTAGACATATCGACTTCATTTAAAGCTGTTAAAATCATTTCCTTAAAATCATCTGCCATCGGGTGAACAGAAAAACGACAACCAACGATCCGACTGTTTCCACAAGTTAACGATTCCATATTTCTCTCCTCCTTTTCCCACAAAAAAACTACATATCTAAAGGGATATGCAGTGAATCAACATATTGAATTTCTTCAAATGTTTAGATTGATGACAAGTAGTCAATATCATTCACCGCACTTCCCCACGCTAGCATAACCTAGTTCGGGTATTTAGGGTCACAGGATCACCTGTTTCTCAGCTTTCGCTCCCCTAGTGCGTATGCAGTATTTTCAATGTTGTAATGCCAGTTTAACGACGACTAAAAAATCTGTAAAGTCATACGAACCGAGCAACCTTAAGTACTCGTCAGTGGTTGCCAATCCTCTTTCAGTAAAGCATACGTACGATGGTCGACCCATCTGTTACCAATCCGCTCATTTTGCCTTTGCGTCCCTTCGTACGTAAAACCGAGTCGTTCTGGAATCGCCCAACTTTTCACATTATCTTCCGCTGCCTGAATGACAATGCGATTCAGGCGAAGTTCTCCAAACGCATAATCGATGAGCACCTTGACTGCTTTCGTAATCAACCCTTTACCTTGATATTGTTCACCTAACCAATAACCGATACTCGTTTTCATATTGATCCAATCAAATGCGTGGAAAGCGACAACACCTGCTACCGCTCCGCGATACAAAACCACGACGGTCATTCCAAACTGTCCCGCAAAATCTTGAAGCGTTGATTGAATGAACGCACGCGTATCGGCAATTGTTTTCGTATATTCAACCCAAGGAAGCCATTTCCCTAAATAAGAACGTCCTGTGTCCGTTAAATAAAACAATGCCTCTGCGTGCTTATATTGGAGTAATTCCAAAGAAGTGTCACGGTCAATTGGATACGTAAACATCTAGTCGCCTCCCTATATTTTGCTTTTAGCCACCGAAAAAGAAATCGATGACATTAGAAGCTGTCGTCGTTTCTCTGTTATAAAACTCCGAATAACCGCAATTTTTACAGTAGACAACGATAAAACGATTATGCTGTACATCAAATAATTTGGATAACCCTGTACCTGTAGTCGCAATTTCTTTCGTTTCTGCATCCCGCGTTCCACACTTAATACATCCTTTTTCTTCCATGATATTTCTCCTCCAACAAATATATTAGTAATGAAACCCTAGCAAATTCCAATAACTTAAAAACATAATAAAAAACATGGAAATGAACACATGAAAACCGAAAAAGACTCTCATCCACGCTTTCCCTTCATCATCTCGCCAACGTACAATCAGTGACGGAATAAGCAGAACAGACATCACTGCCCCTAATATGAGCATCAACAGACTAACAACTGTGAATGTTTGATGTTCATAAACTGTGCCAGTACCGATAATCCATAATACACTAGCTAATCCAGCGATGTAGAACAAGGATTGAATGAACGCAATCATATCACCACGTTTCAAGTGAGTCTTCTTACCTGTGTGACGTCCTTTACGGCGCACTTGACGTATGAAGCGAATGATGATTGATACCATCGTCGTGATAAACGTAAAGACACTAACTCCGATCCACAATAAGTGAGTCACCTGGCTTTCATGCCACGCTTGCTTATAGGCGACCGCCAGTGGTCGATTATCCAAAACTAATCGATCAATAGCTCCAAATTCATTCGTTGCAAAGGCGATTTGTTCCTTCCCGTCTTCTCTAATAAACAAATGTTCACCTGTTTCAAAAAACGTGTAACCATCAATCATCAGGCTTTCATTTCCTTCATTAACACGTACGGTTCTAAATAATAAATCCGATATTGCATGAAATGAACTGGATTCTGCACGATTCATCATATATGAGCCCGTATATTCACCGATAGATGGTTCCATTTCGTCATTTTTAACAGGATCAATAGCTGCATTTTCACTTTCAATGTATTTTTCAGTGACTTTTTCAAGTAAATCATCCCGCGCTTTTAAGCCTTCAGGATGATTATAAGAAACGAACACCCCTGTATTCGAATCATCGTGAACCGCAAGCAGACTTTGAAATGAATTTGACTCCCCTTCTTGTACGACCCAGCGCTCGCCATGAACATCCTTTTCATATAGACCATCCGTTAACCCTGGTAAGCGTTCGTCATGAGTAAACTGGGTTGTCAACATACGTTCAAGTGATGGTGTTGATAGAATCCCTTCCCGTTCGCCTAGAAACAGTTCAATCACCGAGACCATTGCTTCTGATGTTGCATATCCTCCATTAGCTGGTAACACATTCGACCACTCAGCGGGAACTTGTTCGTTGTTGTTTATATAACCAACACTTACAGACTCTGAATCTCGTGGCCTTTGACCAATATCGTACCCTTCTATATCTAACTGATTTAACACATTTTCTTCAATATATGATTCATACGACTGGCCTGATGCTTCTTCAATAATCTGGCCTGCTAAAGCAACACCATATTCTGAATACATCACTTCGCTACCAGGTTGTTGTATGACTGCTGGAGTAAACTCATGTAAATATTCAGATAAAGGCAACACGTGATCTTCATTTGACGTTGAGAGATTTTTCGTTTCTGCAAAACCACTTGTGTGATTCAATAAATGTTTAATCGTCACTTGCCTACCTGTGTCATCGAAAAGCCCATCGATGTCAAGGTGTCTTTGAACTGGCTCATTAAAACGAACTTCTCGTTCTTCAATGAGTTGTAGAAGGCCCACCCAAGTAGCCCATTGATGAAGTGACCCTAAATGAAACAATGTCTTATCACTTTGAACCTCTTGTTCATTTTCAATATCAGCCCATCCGGCTCCGATGTTCGCTATTGTTTCTCCTTCGTGATAGATCACAGCTGTGGCTCCTGGAATGCCATACTCATCAAGTTGCTTGTTAATCACTTCTTCCCAATCCAACTCATCCACGTTTTCATTGGCACTCAACTCCACCGGTGAGATGATCAATACGAACAACAGTGTCAAAAAAAAGAAGGTAATTGCTTGTCTTATCCTATTCATACTGTTTACTCCTTTTGTGTTCACAACATTGGTGTTTCTATTATCGTACCATAGCTTCCTTCTTCAATGCTTGCTGAGTCTATTAAAGATTTTTAACTGATATACCGCCCTTGATCAATTCGAGATATTCAAATCGAATAATGGGTAAACATCACTTTTTTCACCTATTACTATTACGTTCATTATGTTAAATTTGATGAAGAATACTCTTTCAGAGAGGGGGATTTCGGATGAATCCACGTATCCGCTTTATAAACATCATTTTATTTCTTTCGCTAACGTTCGGTATTATTTCCTCTATATTTACTCTCGAAGAATTCCGTTCATCTGATTTTTCTACTATGGCTTCGTCTCTGTCAACGACACTTATTTTCTTTGGAATCGCTGCGATTTTATACGGGATATTAGAAATCATTGAAAAATTGCAAAGCATTCAATAAGTAAACGATCAAGACATGACAAAAGACGATTGATTATGTCAAAGTAAATAGCACAAGCGTTAATACTAACGGATACAACTTGTGAGGTGCCAAACTGAAAAACATAGATGCATTCTCACATTGAGCCAAATCAGGAAGTTTATGAGTGAAACGTGGTCCGTTATGAGTGGAATCCGTCATTTTATGAGTGAATTAGGACCTTCCTCCCGTTTGAAGGAATTCTTTTTCTTCCCATATGGAAAAATTCTTTCCTCAAGAGTTCCCCGTTGATACACCAAAAAAACACATGTAATCTCTTGTGTGAAATTACATGTGTTTTGCTCGTTTCCCCTGTTCCTTGGCATTTAATCGTTCATTTTCAAATCTTGATATTTTCTTTGCAGAACACGTTCTTCCAAGAGGTCAATCACGCGATCGATGTCTTTTTCAGTTGTATAATGACCTAAACTAAAACGAACTGCTCCCTTTCCTACATGTTCTTCCACACCCATTGCTTTTAAAACAGACGACAGTTGGACATTACCTGAATGGCACGCAGAACCAGTTGATGCAGCAACTTCTGGTATCTGTCTTAGGACCTCTTCTCCCGTAAACCCAGGGAAATTCACACTTAACGTATTGGCAAGACGTTCATCTGGATGACCATTTAATGTCAATTGGCCGTGAAGTAAACGATGTAATCGCTCCCAAAATTTATCACGTAACTGACGAATCTCCTCAATCTGATGAAATGATGAAGTTGACGTGGAGGATGAACAAGCTTCACCTAGACCTACTGCAAGCATGACATTTTCTGTCCCGGCTCTCATCCCCATTTCGTGACCGGCGCCATGAATAAGCGGTTCAATGGGGGTACCTTGGCGAATGTATAAGGCACCAATTCCTTTCGGCGCGTAAACTTTATGTCCAGCAACTGTTAATAAATCGATTTGTAACTGGTCAACATCAATGGGCACTTTTCCGATAGACTGGGAAGCATCCGTATGCATAACAATCCCATTTTTCTTAGCAATCGCTGTGATCTCTGAAATGGGTTGCAAGGTTCCCACTTCATTATTTGCATGCATGATTGAAATCAGAATCGTCTCATCAGTCACCGCATTTTCTACATCCTCTGGGTCGACTTGGCCAAACTCATCAACCTCAAGGTATGTCACCTGCGCTCCTTGTTTTTCTAAATAATCGCACGGGTTCATCACCGCTGGATGTTCGACCTTAGACGTAATGATATGATTTCCACGATCACGTAAAGATTGAAATACACCTTTTAATGCAAAATTATTCGCCTCGCTCCCCCCACTTGTAAAAATCACTTCCTCAGTTTGAGCACCAATGCTTTGAGCAACTTGATGTCTTGCCTGTTCTAACGACGATGACGCCTTATTTGCTGCCCAATGACTCGCTGAAGGGTTTCCAAAATGATCGTATATAAAAGGCTCCATAGCACGAATAACTTCTTCTTTTAGTGGCGTGCTTGCATTATAATCCAGGTAAATCCGTTCCATTGCTTTCGCCCCCCTATTAATCTCATCGTTAATTATTGTGAAGATAGCATATTTTTACATTCTCAGCAAAATGTTTAATCAGTCGATGGTGCTTACACTGATATGAAAACATATGTATAAATATCACACAAAAGAGGGGAAAAACGAAACGAGTCATTATAAAAGAAGCTCAAAAAAGCCACCCCCCTCTCAACTCAATAAAGGTGAGTTGAAGAGGGAAGCAAGTTCTCACTTACTACTGAATCATTTCAACTTGGCCGCTTGTTCTTGTAACGTTGATTTCTTTAGGAATCTGTACATAGACCGCTTCTTTGCCCCTGATAGACGGTCCCCTATGTCCAAAGCGTTCCTCCTCTGTAAATTGCGTAATCGGAAATTCCTTCATAAAGGACTTCTCTTCCAAAGTGAGTTCATTAGACTCAACAAAAACAAGTTCATCTTGTTGTAAAGACATATCCGGCGCTTCACGTTCTTTTGTCATATCTTTTCCACCGATGACCATCGGCGTCATGTAATGTGTCACTTCGATTTTATCTATTTCTGCGTATTCAAAATAAACTTGTAAAGACGTGTGCTGGTCTGGTTGCCTTGAGGTTGTGATTGCTAATTTTTCTTGGTCGAATGTGAATGTTGATCGCTCATTGGCAAACACACCTTCTATTTCATCTAAGGTTCCTTTCCTCTTATTTTCCATGAATTCAAGGCTCGTTTGTTCGATCTCCCTAAGCTCATCTTCACTTACATCGTTATGAGCTTCATCCTTGTTTTCTGGAATCATATAAAAGGTAATGACCGCAATAAATAAAACCGATGCGTACATAATTAATATGGATTGGGCTCTCTTTCGGTATTGAAAAAAGGAGGATTTAGACAATATCTTAAAAATCACAGCTAAGATTAAAAACAAAACAGTAAAAATAAAAGTACTCACAAAGAACAATCGCATTATGATCGCACCTCCAATCGACGGCCAACAAATACCGAACTCACAAAAAGTAAGCTACTTGTGATTAATACTTTCAGTGAAAATAATAGAAATGACGTTTCTGTAGCAAAAAATTGTACAATAGGAGAAACAAACGCCCCCCCAAACATAAGTTCTAAAATGAGAAAGCCAAATAAAATAGCCGGTAAAATCACGATAAATATTTTGTTTAATTGTACGAGCATCCCTACAAAATAACCGCTAGATGTCAACAAAAATAAGTAAAGCGCAATAACTAACACACCTAATATCCATTCTTGTAGTGCATAACTATCTTTAATAACCGTCACTTCAGGATCATTCATAAAATAAATGATCACTTTAAGCAATACACTCGCACATAATGCTGAAACGCCTCCGATTAGACTTGTTGTCAAAAGAAATGATATATTCGACAAATGATGACTTAATCGATTCGAAACAAAGGTAAAATCGATATCTCTATACCCTTTTTGCGTAAGCGTCACAGCGACAACAAATCCCCAAAACAACGTAAACCAAACGATGATATCCCCCGAATAGTACTGTGCTGAAAAAGACATCCCACCAGAACTTGTTCCACTTCCCCCAATAGGATTTAAAGAAAATAGAAGGCCTAATAATTGAACCCCAACCAAGGCACTAAACACATTAATGTATGCTTTCAATTTATAGACAAATTGTTTATGAGCAACATCGAGCACGCTAGCTTCTCTCCAAAACATCATCAATCCCTCCTTCCTTTTGCTGTGTGAGATAAATAAACACATCTTCTGTACTTACTGCTGATATTTTCACGCCATCCCCTTCTACCTGAACTCTCTCACCATTGGATAAGTCATTTTTCACAACAACATAAATATATTGATGGCTGATCTCTCTTTTATAAAGCACCTCGCGATTTTTACAGATACGTTCAATCACCTTTTTCTCGCCTGTCAAACCAATGGCATAATTTTTGACCTCATCAACCGGTAAATGAAGTCGATTCTCTCCTTGGTGAATGATGAATATCTCTTCAAGTAAATCCTCTATTTCATTTAAGTGATGGCTAGATAAAAGAATGGTGCGCGGATGTGCAAGATAATCTTTCAATAGTGTTCGGTAAAAATCTTTACGTACAGCCGAATCCATTCCTTCTGTCGGTTCATCAAAAATTGTTAATGGACTTCTTGCACAGATTCCAATAATCATATGAAACGTACTTTTCATCCCTTTTGATAGTTGGTGATGATATTTGTCACAAGGAAGTGCAAAGTACGAAAACAATTTCTCGGCAAGCTGAACATCCCAGTTCTTATAAAAACGCCCCGCTTCCTGCAAAATATCTTTTAGTGTCAATGTCGGTGGAAACATCATCGTACCGTCAATGAAAACTGTATTCTCAGCTACCTTTATATGGTGAAATGGGTTTTCAGCAAACACTTTCACCGTCCCTTGCGTTGGTCGAAGAAAACCAGCAACCGTTTTTAAAAACGTTGTTTTCCCTGCTCCATTGCGACCAATCACACCTGTGATCGCATTTTCTTTTATATTTACCGAGAGGCCTGTTAAAGCTTGTGTCCCATTCTTATTTCCATACACTTTGCTAACATTTTCACACCTGACAACAGTCATCGTGAGTCCCCCTTTTCTCTCATTTCGACACGAACCATCTCCACGAGTTCCTCTTCGCTTACATTTAAATAATTCGCCTCTTTTACAATTTCTTTTACGAGTTTTCCTAATGTTTGACTTTTTCTTTTGTCTATAATCAGTGCTTTCGCTTCAGAAGAAACAAACATCCCTAAACCTCTTTTTTTATAAACGATGTTGGCATCAGCTAACAAATTTAATCCCTTTGCCGCTGTCGCTGGATTAATATTAAACATGTCTGCCAATTGATATTGAGAATACATTTTTTCATCGACTTCGATATGACCTGATAGGATTTCCGTTTCCAACCATTCTCCAATTTGAATATAGATTGGCTTTGTATCGTCAGGATTTAGAATGAAACTCGCCTCCTCTCATACTAAGTCAGTGCATTAGTCATGTAATGTAGTATATCGTTTTTACTTTTTTCTGTAAATAGGCACACGACACAAAAAAATCTCCCAACTTAATCTTAGAAGTTGGGAGAGATTCACTTAAGCCATCACGACTGATATGTATTGGTCGGGATATAAAGCGTTGAGCTGTTCTTGAATATTTTCTTTTTCAAATACTGCTTGTTCTGAAGCGACGACTATTTCTGTTGAAGGATGGTTACTGCGCTGGACAAGAGCAATAACTGTACCACTAAAAAAAGTAAGTGGTTTTGATACACCGAGAATATACGCGTTCACTTCGCTGTTATCTATCGTCACAGTTCCTGGTAAAGTACCGATGTTGATCGGAAGCTCACGGTTTGTATTCGGGTCAACCGTCCCAAGGGGCCTATCTACGATAACCTGCACGCTTTTTCTAAGGTACTTTCTCATGCACTCCCTCCTTTTAGTCTCCGATCATAAACGGAACAAAAAAACGTTCGTTCACTGCCTCAAATCCAAGTGATTCATATAAACGAACTGAAGCTATATCATCTGCATAAACGTAAACATAAACACTTGAAGTTTGCTTTCCAATTTCCGTGAGTGTACTGTTAACCGCTTGACTACAGCCTTTTCGATCGGCAAATGATGCAGTAGCTACATGATTGATTTCTACATAATGTTCACTAAAAGCGCTAAATCCACCCATTGCTGCTAAGCGCCCCTTTTCCCACACCCCAAAGAAGGGAAACTTTTCGAATGCATCTTTGGAAAATGTCAAAAGCTCTTGTTCTTCCGCAAGGGCTTGAACTTCTTCGTGATTTTCTCGTCTTATTTCCTGCACATTTGTTTCACTCATTAATTTTGTGTCATCCTGATGTCTCATGAGCTGCATTTTCCTTGGTGGGGCAATCATTGTCCCGTGATGGTAAAACATCGGTAATTCTTCTTCCTTTAAGAGCGCAATCCCCTCATGTGAAAATTTCACAGATTTCTCTGCTTCATGAAACAAGTTCTCAACATCCACAGCTTCTAAGTTGCCTGGGAAATAATAAGCGAAAGTTGGCAGTGAATATTCATCATGAAATGCGACAACCGAGACAAGATCTTCATCATTCCATTGGGCAAAAAATGTCGAAGTTTTCCGTTTGTCCATGAGCATATCATAAAAAGGTAAATGCTCTTCTTTTACGATTTGATTTTGTAATTGATTTAACTGGTGTTCAGTCATTGGTGCAAATGTTGTTTCAATCAATGTTGACGCTCCTTTTAATTCGTTCGCTCTTCCTTCTATTCAAAGATTTCCCGATCATCTCATTCAATAAACAACAACGTCAAACGACAAGGATCATGTAAAATGAAGTTTGATCATAACAGGTGCTAAAATGAATTTTTCCAATTCCCCTGAAAACACCACTTAAGATAAACAATCCCTTCGATTGTCGTCGATGATACTTAGATAGATTCACAAACCCCTCCCCCACTACAAGAACAATGTATACAAACTACCAAAGCAAATGCCAACGAATACGACCGACCATGCAGGCAGCTTCCAATAGACGAGCATAGCAAATAAGAAGGCTGCTCCTGCAATATCATATGTGTGATGAATTGTACTCGTCCAAATCGGATCATAAAATGCGGCCGCTAAAATCCCTACAACACTCGCATTAATCCCTTTCAAAGCTCCTTTAGCCCATTTTTTTGTTCGCAGTTCATCCCAAAATGGTAGGACACCAATGATGAGAAGAAATGCTGGTAGAAATATCGCCACCGTCGCTAAGATCGCCATCGGCCATCCTCCGATGACTGCCCCTAAGTATGAAGCGAACGTAAACAATGGACCTGGCACAGCTTGGGCCACACCGTAACCGGCTAAAAAGGCTTCTTCCCCTACCAAACCAGTAGGCACGACTTCTCTTTCTAATAATGGTAAAACAACGTGTCCACCACCAAAAACGAGAGAGCCAGCACGATAAAATAAATCAATAAGTTGAACGAAAAGTGAGGTCGTCACATAATTGAGCAATGGAAGTGCCACTAGTAAAAGAGTAAATAAAGTAAGGCTAAGTGCACCCGTTTTTCGGCTAATAGGCAGCCGAGTCATCGCACCCTCTTCATTTTCTTCTGTTCTAGTAAATAAAAAGTAACCGATTAGGCCTGCCAACAAGATGACTGCGACTTGACTCCAAGTCGTCTGAATCAATGTAATTACAATAAATGCAGCAACTGCTAAGGTCGCTCGGTCACGGTCAGGTGCTAATTTTTTCCCCATTCCTAATAGAGCATGTGCAACAACAGCTACAGCTACAATTTTCAATCCTTGAATCCAAGTCTGAGTATCTACGCCTGCTTGTTGTATAAAGAGGGCAAATAACACTAAAATGATGACCGAAGGAAGTGTAAAACCTAAAAATGAAACCATTCCACCTAACAATCCTCCACGCATCATTCCAATTCCCATTCCGACTTGGCTACTCCCAGGACCTGGTAAAAATTGACTTAAGGCGATTAAATCTGCATAACTTTTTTCATCTAACCATTTACGACGCCGAACATACTCTTCATGAAAATAACCAAGATGAGCAACCGGCCCCCCGAATGATGTACATCCAAGACGGAAAGACACGATGAATATCGTCCATAAATATCGTAAACGTTGTGGGTTTCCTTCCATTTTAACTCCTCCTTGTCTCGATAAGGTTGTCTAGCGGACATGAGATCCGTTATTTGCGTTATATTGCTTTTTTTCAAGGAGGAAATGGACATATGTTCCGTTATTCAGCCCAAAATGGGGTTAATTTGCCTAATTTTCAACAAATAACGGAACCAGTGTCCGTATCCCGTAAAAAAAGTGGCTGATTTTAAATAATAGCGGAATATATGTCCTCACCAGTCTGCACTGGATTATAAATCACTTTTTCGTGAAAAAGAGAACCGATCGTAAATGTTATCACGATTGGTTCTCTTAAAACGGGATTTATACGTTTTCTTGCTCTGTCAAAACAACTGGACCTTCTTTTGTAATCGCGATTGTATGTTCATACTGAGCAGACAGGCCCCCATCTTTCGTACGCGCAGTCCATCCATTATCATCCATTTCCGAGGTCCATGTTCCTGTATTAATCATTGGTTCAATCGTAATCACCATACCTGGTTTGAGACGCTTTCCTTTTCCTGCCTCTCCAAAGTGGGGGATATTTGGTTCTTCATGGATCGTCGGGCCGATTCCGTGCCCTGCAAATTCACGTACGACGGAAAAACCTTCCCCTTCGACGTACTCTTGAATCGCGTGCCCGATGTCACCGATTCTTTTCCCTGGTTGCGCTTGCTCAATCGCCCGATATAACGATTCCTTCGTCACTTGGCATAAATGTTGTGCTTCAGGTGATGCGTCTCCAACGATGTAGGTCCACGCAGAGTCAGCCAAACCACCATTTAGATTTAACACGAAATCAATCGCAACGATATCACCATTTTTCAATGGTTCATTACGAGGAAACCCATGACAAATCTCATCGTTAACCGAAGCACACGTCGCATATTCGTAGCCTTGATATCCCTTTTGCTCTGCGGTAGCCCCGTGGCGTGTAATGTAGTCATCGACAAAATCATTAATTTCTTGTGTCGTAATACCCGGTTTAATCATTTTCGCAATTTCTTTATGACAACGAGCCAAAAGTTTTCCTGCTTCGTGCATAAGTTCAATTTCACGTTCTGATTTCAAAGTAATCAATGAAGATACTCCTTTCCTAAAACCATATACATCGTTATATTTTACCATATATGATACGTAAATTCTCCAACTACTCGTTTATTCCTCTTCATTGCCCAGTCTGTTTAAAAAGTTGACCTAGCATGCCTGACATATCACCGAAACTTATGAAAAACAAACGGTGTAACGCTCTTGTCATCGCCACGTAAAGTAGTTTTGTATCAAGTTCGTTCTCTGAATAACTTTCATCAACCGTTGCAATAACAACGACGTCAAATTCTAATCCTTTCGCCAAATAAGAAGGGACAATTACGCATTGCTCATTAAATTCCTCATCCTGGTCAGAAAGAACAGGAATCTCTATATCATCTTCTTTTAACCGTTTTGCAATCTTATCGCATTCTTGATCGGTTTTCCCAATGATCGCAAATGATTGATAGGTATCCCCTTGAAGAGCTAGGATATCACGAACTTTTACCGCAAAATCTTGATTCGTATTTGCAATCTCATAACTCGGACGCTCATCATGACGGACAACAGGCTGCGCTAACAAATAACCTTCTGCTTCACTTCGCTCTAACATATTATTCGCTTCCGTCATAATTTCAACCGTTGTACGATAACTTTGCGTCAGTGTAGCATATTCTGCATTTGGAAAAACATCATCCATCAATTGTTGCCACGTTTTCGTCCCTCGATAAGAATGAATCCCTTGCGTTAAATCACCGAGAATCGTCCATTTCTCACTATTACAGATCCCTTTTAAAACCGCGAATTCAAATGAGTTATAGTCTTGCGCTTCATCGATGACCAAGTATTTCGGCGCCTTTTCTTCTTCTACACCGTACAGACGGTGATGAATATAAAGTAGTGGGGCTGCGTCTTCAAGTTGGACACTCGTTTTCGCTTTCTTTTCTTGCACCGACATTGCCAGTGCCTTTGCCTCTTCGTCATTGACAGCGCCATACGTTTTCAATTTTTCAATGTCGGTCATAAGATCGTAGTAGATATCAAGAACTTTATGTTTTTTCACTTGTTTAAAGTATGTAGTCAGCATTTTTTTGGCTTCGTTTTTTAAACGCTCAATATGTTCATCTTTTTTATTAGACAAGGTCGTAACTTTTTGACGGCGCTGGGTTTCATCACGAATCCCGTAGATCACTTTTTCAATCTTCTCGTCGTAAACATCGGAGACTTGCGCAATTTTTTCATCTGCCTTACGTTTTGCTTGTTTTTTCAAGACGTTTTTCATTTTTTCAATTCGACGGTAAGGGGGTAAATACGTGTATTCGTCGAAAAACCAATGTTTGATATCTTGTTCTGAATATATCGTAAACCGCTCAAGCGTAAGATCACCTTTAGGTACCATCTCATCAATGACATCTTGCAAATAACGATCGAGCACTTGCATAAACGTGAGTGAACCTTTGTAAGAAGCAACCCACTCCGTCCACTGGCTTGATACTTGATTTTGTTGCGCCAATAATTGCGTTAATTTTTCATCGCGATTCGCAAAACGCAGCTTCGCACCAATCGTTTGTTGAACGAAATCTGGAAACGTCGTTTGCTGAACTTCGTCAACGCCAAGCTCAGGAAGGACATCTGATATGTAATCGAGAAAGAGTCGGTTAGGTGCAATAATCATCATTTGTTCAGGTTTAAAAGATTCAGCAAGAGTATAGATAAAAAATGCGACCCGATGCAAAGCAATCGTCGTTTTCCCACTTCCTGCTACGCCTTGTACAATGAGCGGACGGTCCATATCGGCACGAATAATGCGGTTTTGTTCCTCTTGAATTGTTGATACGATATCTTTTAGACGATGATCGGCATTTGTCGTTAACGACTCTTGCAACATTTCGTCTCGCGCTGTGATATCGATATCTCGGATTTCTTGTAATTCCCCTTTATCAATCACATACTGCCGCTTTTCAGATAGATCACCTGTATAAGTCTCACCATTGGCTTCATAACTCACTCGACCAATTTGTCCTTCGTAATAAAGGTTCGCAATCGGTGAACGCCAATCAACGATGATCGGTTGTTGATTATCTTTTCGATACAAAGACGTCTTCCCAATATATAGTTTTTCTTTTTCAGATCCATCAGGGGTGAAATCAATGCGAGAAAAATACGGGCGGTCTTGCACGTAAGAAAGTTGACGTAAATTTCGTTGCGTCATTTCTAGCATAGACGCATTGGCTAAAATATTTACCCAACTTAAACTACTATCGAGGTGATCAAGTTCAACTAATGCTTCTTTAATATTGCCTTGAAAGTCACTGCGGTTTTTCTCAGCTTGTTCTAATACAGCTTGTATATAGGCTTTCGTATACGCTAGTCGTTCTTTTTCTTGTTCAAAGTCTGGGTGTTCATGTGCTTCCATCAATAACACCACCTTAAGTTATTTATGTAATCTTATTTCATTCAGCTGCTTTGTTAACATTGAGGAGAGGGGGTTATTGATAATAAGAGGGGAAATAACCTTTATATTTTAACAAGTAAATATGCTGAAAAGCAAACAGCTTCCATCCTTCATCCAAAAATCTTCATAAGCATCTCGTTGATTTTCCATTTCCTTCTGCACGAATTCCCGTTACAATAGATTATGGTTCATTTCATGTTTCGAAATAGCGGACGTCTTTCTTTTCCAGGTAAACTATGCTTACATATGAGTGAGCGAGAAAGTTGGGGGAATGTTTATGTTCTCAACAGCAACATCATTTGGCGTTATTACGATTGTAACAAGCTTACATGCAATCATAGCAATCATCAGTTTTTTACTAGCTAAACAAAACGACACGATCGTCGTACGACGTATTTTTAAGCTCATATACAGTTTATTAATCGGTTGGTTACTTTCATTTGCTTCGGTATCATCTTTCATGTTTATGAGATCGGAAATGGCTATGCAAGTTTACGTATTTGACTTAGGTATGTTAAGCACGATCTTCGTTTTCACCCTTTTTCAAGGGTTTTTGTATGGATTTATTGATGATTGGTTAGAAAAAAGGAAGAATAACACCTAAACAATTATCGTAATTGGAAATTTTATTATAAAAGGATGGTCAACAATGGAAAAAACAGCAAACCGGCGTACCTTTGCAATTATTTCCCACCCTGACGCAGGTAAGACAACCTTAACAGAAAAACTACTCTTGTTAGGGGGAAGTATTCGTTCAGCTGGAACAGTGAAAGGGAAAAAGTCAGGAAAATTCGCGACCTCTGACTGGATGGAAATCGAAAAGCAACGCGGGATTTCTGTCACATCCAGTGTCATGCAGTTAAATTACAATGGTGTCCACATTAATATCCTTGACACACCTGGACACGAAGACTTCAGTGAAGATACATACCGTACCCTCACTGCTGTTGATACAGCTGTCATGGTGATTGATAGTGTAAAAGGGATCGAAGCACAAACGTTAAAATTATTTAAAGTTTGCCGTATGCGGGGAATTCCGATTTTAACGTTCATTAATAAGTTAGATCGTGAAGGACGGGAACCGCTCGACTTATTAACGGAAATTGAAGAAACCCTTGAAATGGAAACGTACCCGATGAACTGGCCTGTCGGTATGGGGAAAACATTACGTGGTGTATACAGTCGTGCAGATGAAACGATTGAATCATTTCAAGAGGGAGATGAAGGAGACGAACGACAAACTTTTCAGATCGATGACCCTGAAGCGCCACTTACCGATGCAGACCGTGAAGCGTTAGATGAAGACATTATGTTAATTGATGAAGCGGGTAACGATTTTGACCGTGAAAAAGTTCAAAAAGGAAAAATGACACCTGTCTTTTTCGGAAGTGCCCTTGCCAATTTCGGCGTTCAATCATTCCTTGATCACTTTGTCGATTTAGCTCTTTCACCACAACCTCGCCGTTCTACATCGGGGGAAATTTCACCCGATGACGACCGTTTCTCTGGATTTATCTTTAAAATTCAAGCGAATATGAATCCGGCACACCGTGACCGAATCGCATTCCTCCGCGTCTGCTCAGGCACGTTTGAACGCGGTATAGATATTGAACTATCGCGAACTGGTAAACGAATGAAACTGAACCAATCACAACAATTTTTCGCTTCTGACCGCGATACCGTCGAAAAAGCATACCCTGGCGACATTATCGGTTTATACGATACCGGCACGTTCCAAGTCGGCGACACACTCGTGACAGGAAATGACTCATTTCATTATGAAGAAATGCCACAATTCCCACCAGAACAGTTTGCAAAAGTCACGGCAAAACATGCTTTAAAGCATAAACAATTCCATAAAGGGATGGACCAACTCGTTCAGGAAGGTACAATCCAGCTATACCGCACACCTTATTTTGATGATTACATTGTCGGTGCCGTTGGGGAACTACAATTCCAAGTATTTGAATATCGAATGAAGAATGAATACAAGGTGGACATCGAATTTCAACCATACAGTCATGAAATTGCCCGTTGGGTAACAGGTGGAACGATTACCGATAAGATGACTGATCAACGCCGAATGCTCGTCCACGACCATAAGGATCGTCCAGTTATTTTATTTGAAAACGAGTTTGTATTAACAATGTTCCAACAAAAATTCCCCGAAATTGAGCTTTCTAGTGGATGGGGCATGCTGGAATCATAAAAAACACCGTGAGCTTCAGTAGAAACGACGAAGCTCACGGTGTTTTTTTGATCGCACCATAATATATGAACCAATCAGTCACTTAAAAACCAAGCTGGTTCTCTTTTCACACCCATTATTGTGCCTGTTCTTTTTCACCTTCATGGACTGTAAACATATCTCCATCAATAACTTGAGGAGAATGTTTTTCATTCTTTTTCATGAAACTTTGGCCATGGAAATGCGCGTTCTCATCAATGACGAGTTTATCCATTGTCGCAGACCCTTCGAGATAACCTGAGTCTAACAAATGAACCTTCTCCTCGCCATCCACATTCCCTTTTACTTTTCCTGCGATATGAATATTTCGTGCAAAAATATCATGTTCAACATATCCTTCAGAACCTACTGTCACGTCTCCTGAACTTTTTACTTCCCCATAAACATTTCCATCGATCCGAATACTTGAGTCAATGTGAACTGTTCCTTCAATCGTTGTACCTTTCCCAATCACTGTTTTCATTTCAGTTCGCTTTTTGTCACTCTTTTTTTCTGAAAACATTTTAGACCAGTGTAAACTGGTCGTTCACCCCTTTCTTAATCAAAAAATGTCATGTACATATACGGGTCTACTTCTACGCCATTGCGAAAGATTTCATAATGTAAATGAACACCCGTACTCCGCCCCGTTGTCCCCATTCCTCCAATTTTCTCGCCTTGTTCGACTTCTTGTCCAACTGTGACATGAATTTGATTTAAATGAGCATATAACGTTTTGTATGTTTCACTATGATTGATGCGGACCGTTTTCCCATATCCTCCTTCTACTCCAGCTCCAACTACTTTTCCATCAGCTGCTGCATAAATCGGTGTGTTCATTGAAGCGGCGATATCAATGCCTGAGTGAAACGACGTTTGACCTGTCAGCGGATCTCGACGATTGCCGTATTCAGATGTAAGTTGCCCTTCATTCGTTGGAGGATGAACCGGGGTTTCTTGTAACTCCTCTTGATAGCGAATAAGCTGATCAATGGTCTCTTTGAAATCTTCCACTAACTTCGGTAATTCATCGTTTAATTGGTCCATTCTTTCTGGAAGTTCTTCTCTGCTTGCATCCACTACATTGGCTGGAATTCGTGGACCTCCACTCCCACTCACCCCATTTTCAATATCTATTGGAACGTCAATATCCATTTCGACTAACTCTTCCTCAAATGCTTTAAACCTTTCCACTGACTCCTGCATAGACGCAGCTTCTCGTTCTAATTTTCGGTAGCTTTCCTCAATCTCTTCAACTTCCTGCTTTTGTTCACGTAAGGAACCTGTTAATGACTCTTTTTCAACCACTAACTTAGGTACCCAAAAAGAAGCCACAATCGTTACAACGATGCTGACCGCCAACATCATAAATGTAATGTAAAACAATGATTTGGAAAGATCATATTGACGAATTGACGACTGTGCTCCTGAAGTTAATAAGATTGTCCAACGTTTTTCCCTTTGTCTCCATTTATGGAACAGTTTTTTTAGGCACATGAGAATCCGTGTTTTTCCTCACCTCTTCCTTTTTAATAGAAATTTTTAATCATTGCTTTGTCCATCTATATATTAGATTCATATTCAACAACTCAATACATATCACAACTCGTTCAATTTTCCCTCCATGTTTTCTTAAAAAAAGCTCCCTAAACGACGGGTTAACGCCGTTTAAGAAGCGATTATGAAAAAATTAAGGGAGATACTTTTTAGAAACATTTTTACCATCATAAGTGAATAACGTACGTCGGTCATTGAGAACAGTTTCCATATGAACGATCCGCCCCCATAACTGATAAATATAAGGTAATGTTTTCTCTAGATGGTTAAGATCTAACTCAATTCCCTCATACCAATGAGTTAAATATAACTCTCCGCTTTTTAAATAATCACCGTCAGTTACTGTAATGTAAGGAAAGCCACCATTTACACGCATACTCACTAATTGATCGCGAACTTGTTTCCATTCTTTATCTACGACTTTGTAGTCCTTTCCCTTTTTCTGAAATAGATACATATCCTCTCTCAACACGAGATCTTTTGTTAAATAGTTTCTAATAAATGAAATGTCTGACTCGATTTCACGAACTTCAAAGATTTTCTCGCGACCACTACCGGGTTTCACCCCAAAAATCTCTTTCATTTCATCACTTGGATGATTGTAGCGCTCCTCAATATCCTCAAAAATCTTCACACCTAAATAATACGGATTAATTGATGTGCGCGACGGCTGTACAACATTTGCATTCAGTTTAGCAAATTCGATTGATTCTTCACTCGTTAAATCTAGTTCTCTAACAATTCTTTGGTGCCAATACGAAGCCCAGCCTTCGTTCATAATCTTTGTTTCTAATTGCGGCCAAAAATACAGCATTTCTTCCCGCATCATTGTCAGAATATCTCGTTGCCACTCTTCCAATTCACTACTATATTCTTCGATAAATAAAAGCAAATCTTTTTCCGGTTGGGGTGGTAACTTTTTCTTCTTTTTCCTTTTTCTCGTTCCTTTTTCTTGATCGTCGTCGAGTGACCACAAATCATCATACGGTGTCGCGATCGTATCAACCACATCATCCTCGTCTTCTTCCCAAACATCATCCCAAGACCAGCTCAATTTCGGGCGAAGTAAACTCGGGTCAATATGCTCTTGAATGGCTAACACTGCATCGAGAAATTTTTCTACTTCTTCTCTGCCATGAACCATTTCATAATGAGCAACCCTCTCAGCAGTCGCTGTCATACTTTCAACCATATCGCGACGTGTGTTTGAAAAACGAACGTTATTTTTAAAGAAGTCACAATGAGCTAAGACGTGTGCAACGATCAGCTTATTTTGGATAAGTGAATTACTGTCTAGTAAAAAGGCGTAGCAAGGGTTGGAATTAATCACAAGTTCATATATTTTACTTAAACCTACATCATATTGCGTTTTCATTTTATGGAATTGCTTACCAAAACTCCAATGAGAAAAACGTGTCGGCATTCCGTAAGCACCAAACGTATAAATAACGTCAGCAGGACAAATTTCATAGCGCATCGGATACGTATCTAATCCGAACCCTTCGGCAATCTCAGTAATCTCATCAATCGCCCGTTCCAACGTATTGTTCTGAGTCAAGCTATTTCCCCTCCCTATAATACGTGACTTACGTTAGTCTATGTTTTCAAGCTTGCAATGATGAATAGACGAACTTGTCGTTAAACCGTTGGCGCTAGTTGCCCCTAAAACATAAAAAAGAGGAACAATAGATGTCCCTCTAATCCAAGCATTGAATATTCAATTTAAACACCGATTCCATTTTACTCGGAAGCATGTTTTACTGACTGCGTTTCGATTAATCCTCTGTGAACATTTAAAAGTTCGTCTAACTCCTGGCTATACTGAATGGTTTCACTTGACGTAAAACCATTCTCTTGGGCAGATCGAACCATCTGCCATCGTTTGATTTCTATATAACCAATCAATAACTCTTGTACTGACATACCCTCACCTACTTACAAGGGACGAATGTGAATTGTGTGTATTTGCGAACATAACTATAACTATAACTATAACTTTACGCTATTTGTCTCCCTGTTGTTTATATGTAAAATATGACAGAAACAAGAGTGAAATGCAAGGCGAAAATGACAATTATAGGATGTACGGACAAATTCACATGAATTCTTTATTTTTCGAGAATTGTTTCAACTTTTTCAACAACAGTCCGTTTGATATTTAACAGTTGTGACCTTGACGCAGACAAGGATTCACTTTGTACACCGATATAGGCTTTCATCTTTGGCTCGGTACCTGAAGGGCGTAAACAGAACCACGATCCATCTTCAAATCGAACTTTGATTACATTTGATGCAGGAAGTTCAATTGGTTCTGTTGTACTTTTTTGGATATCATAACGCTTTCCTTGTTGATAATCTTCAATACACTTCACGATTAATCCAGCGAAGTCGTTGATTTGACCTTTCCGGAAAGAGTCAAGGACATTTTCAATTTTCTCTTGGCCTGTTTTTCCTTTTGCTTTAAACGAAACGAGTTCTTCTAAATACCATCCATACTCTTCATACATCTCTTCTAATGCCTGTAATAACGTTTTTTCATTCCGTTTATGATATAAAGCCACTTCAGCTGCCATTAAAGCAACTTGAACGGCATCTTTATCTCGAACGAAAGGTTGGATTAAATAGCCGTAGCTTTCTTCATAACCAAACAAGAATGTTGCTTGTTTTTCGTCATGAGCCTGAAGGATGCGCTCACCGATAAACTTAAAACCAGTAAGAGTATTTTCTAGTGTTACCCCATACTTATTGGCAATCGCCTGCCCGAGCTCGGATGTCACGATGGTTTTAATCACTAATCCATCATCAGGCAACGTTCCTTGTTCTTTTCTCGTTTGTAAAATATATTCCATTAATAGCGCACCTGTTTGGTTGCCTGTTAAAACCGTATAATCTCCGCTTCCGTCTTTGACAGCTAAGCCAATTCGATCACCATCAGGATCTGTCGCCATTAAAATATCTGCATCATGCTCTTTTCCAATTTCTATCGCTCGATCAAATGCCCGATGTTCTTCAGGGTTCGGCGATGATACTTCGGAAAATGACGGGTCTGGCTTCGCCTGTTCTTCAACGACTGTCAGATTTGAAAAACCTGCTTGCTTCAATGCATCTACGGTGGCTTGGCAAGCGGCTCCATGTAATGGTGTATAAACGACTGATAAGTCATCTCCTGACTCATCTACAATGCTTTGATTTAACGTAATCCCTTTCAAATGTTCTAAGTACGCCTCGTCAACTTCTTCATCTACATAAGCGAGTAAACCTTGTTGCTGAAGCTCTCTTTCATCACCTGTACGTACTGTTAGTTCATCTTCTATACGATTCACGTAAGAAATTAAAGCGTCTGCATCTTTAGGTACAAGTTGACATCCATCTTCACCGTATACCTTTAGGCCATTATATTCAGGTGGATTATGACTAGCAGTGATCATGATTCCTGCACTTGTTTGTAAATGGCGTACCGAAAAAGAAAGCAGTGGTGTTGCTCTAAGCGATGATAATACATACGCACGAACACCGTTCGCCCCTAATGTTAATGCGGCTTCCCGGGCAAACTCTTGCGAACGGTAACGATTGTCATATGCAATCACTACACCTTTTCGAACGGCGTCTTCTCCAAACGACTGAAGATAATCTGCTAACCCTTGTGCTGCTTTACGAACAGTATATACATTCATTCGGTTGGTACCGACACCTATTTCACCGCGCATCCCGCCTGTACCAAACGTTAACGACTTATAAAAACGGTCTTCTAGCTCTGTTTCATCACTTTGCAAATTGGCCAATTCTTCTCGTTGTTCTTCTTCCAACACATCACTATCTAACCAACGTTCGTATTCTTGTTTCCAAACCATCAGTAACCTCCTACGATTTACGTTTTCATATCCTATTCCTATTATAGAAGATAAACCCAAAAACCAACACCCTAAAGATGTTGGCTTATATTTACCTTTTATGACAGAGGTGGCGTGTTGTCGACATCTTTTCTAGATGCCATTTCGACAAGACTATCTAACACTTCATCTAATTCATTTGTGACTTTCTTCTCAAATGATTCTGTCCATTGAAAGTATGATGACATGTAATCAATCGTTGCTTGTTTCCATTTGTAAACAAAATCAATATCAAAATATAAAGCACCCGTTCTTCGATTGAAAAAATCGAGTGGGTGGACGACCATTTCTTCCTCAATGCTATAAACGAGACTCGCATACACAAACTTAGGTAAATGGAAACGCTCAGCATTAGCTCCTGATGTTTTCGTGATTTCATATACGCGTGTCACATTTGTTCCATATAGATTGGCCAAATCATTCGCTTCCTTGGCTGTTAAACCGATGGACTTCCCCTCGCTAACTTTCTCTTCGATAAATGAAGAAAAGTGTTCAGAACCTCCTAAATCCCCACCGGAAAGTGGGACTGCCTCTGTTGTACATTTTTCCTCGATGCCAAGGTTCTTTGTAACGATGTCGACCGTTCGTTCAGCCATCTTTCGGTAGCCTGTTAATTTCCCACCAGCAATTGAGATTAACCCTGACTCGGAGGTGAATAATTCATCTTTTCTTGATATATCCGAAGTGGTTTTTCCATCTTCATAAATAAGTGGACGGATCCCAGCCCAACACGACTCTATATCCTGGTCTGTTAAATGAATGGTTGGAAACATCGTATTTACAGATTCTAAAATATACATACAATCTGATTTTGTCACCTTTGGTTTCGCTAGTTCACCATTGTATATCGTATCCGTTGTCCCTATGTATGTTTTATCACCTCGAGGAATGGAAAACATCATCCGTCCATCATACTTCGTATCAAAATAAACAGCTTGTTGTAAAGGAAATTTCGATTGATCAACGACGAGATGGACCCCTTTTGTATGATAAAGAAATTTCTCTTTTTTGGAACGGTCCTTTTCTCTCAATGTATCTACCCATGGCCCTGTCGCATTAACGATGTTTTTCGCTCGAATCGTATAGCTCTTCTCGTTTATTAGATCGGTGACATGAACACCTGCAACTTTTCCATGTTCATAAATAAAATGCTCGCCTTTGCTATAGTTGACAGCAATGGCTCCTCTATGAACGGCTTCTTTAATTGTCTCTAAAGTGAGTCTTGCATCATCTGTCTTATATTCTACGTAAAGTCCACCACCCTTTAACCCATCTGAACGCATAAGCGGTTCCATTTTCATTGTTTCATGGCGCCCTAACATTTTTCTTTGCTCGCTTCTCCTCACTCGAGCCAATATATCGTATAATTTTAAACCAATAGACATTGAAAACTTTCCAAATGTCCCTTCTTTCGTTAATGGGAGAAGCATCCACTCTGGTTTTGTCACATGGGGCGCATTTTCATAGACGATCGCTCGTTCCTTACCGACTTCAGAGACGAGTTTGAAATCGAGTTGTTTCAAGTAACGGAGCCCACCATGTACTAGTTTTGTTGAACGACTAGACGTTCCGGCAGCAAAATCTTGCATTTCCACAACCCCAACTCTTAGTCCTCGGACAGTAGCATCTAAGGCGATCCCTGCTCCTGTAATTCCACCACCAATGACGAGCAAGTCTAATTCAGCAAGCTGTAGTTGTTCTAAATACGTTTGACGTTGAAATGACGAAAAAGATTTTGACACAATGTCTTCCGCCTTTCTTTCATGAATATCAACCAAAAAGACCACCCCCCTTTTTACAGATGCATATCAATATATGTATCTATGAACGAAAAGGGTTGCGGTCTTCTAATTTTAAGTGAACGATCTAAAAAGATGGTTATTTAAAAACTTTCGTTGCTTCAATCGCCTTTTTCCATCCACGGTAAAGTTCATCCCGTTTTGTCTCAGAAATTTGTGATTCAAATGTTTGGTTAACTTTCCACTGTTTCGAGATTTCGTGACGGTCGTTCCAAAACCCGACTGCTAATCCTGATAAATATGCTGCTCCTAACGCAGTTGTTTCTTGAATGGTCGGTCTTTGCACAGGGATCCCTAACATATCACTTTGAAACTGCATTAAAAAGTTGTTCGAAACCGCTCCTCCATCAACTCGCAACGTTTTCACTTTTGTTTTTGCATCGGCTTCCATCGCATGCAAAACGTCTTTCGTTTGATAAGCGAGTGATTCAACTGTCGCACGGACAAAATGCTCTTTTTGCGTTCCACGGGTTAGACCGAATATTGCACCGCGAACTTCACTATCCCAATATGGCGTACCTAACCCTACAAAGGACGGAACAACATATACTCCTTCACTCGAGGTAACAGCTTTCGCATATCGCTCACTATCAGGCGATGACTTTAACATACGTAAACCATCGCGAAGCCATTGGATTGCAGAGCCTGCCACAAAAATGCTCCCTTCCAGTGCATACTCAACTTGACCATCTATTCCCCAAGCAATCGTCGTCAATAATCCGTGTTTGGAAGTCACTGCCTCTTCTCCCGTGTTCATGAGCATAAAACAGCCTGTTCCATACGTATTTTTTGCCATTCCTTTTTCATAACATGCTTGACCGAAAAGTGCGGCTTGCTGATCCCCTGCCACTCCAGATAATGGAACTTGTTCCCCTCCGAAATGGTAATCAACTGTATAAGCATAGATTTCTGAAGACGGGCGCACTTCCGGAAGCATTTGCTTCGGAATATCGAGGATGTTCAATAACTCATCATCCCACTTTAATTCATGGATATTAAACATTAATGTACGTGATGCATTTGAATAATCAGTAACATGGACAGCTCCACCTGACAATTTCCAAATCAACCATGTGTCCACCGTCCCAAAGAGAAGTTCACCGTTTTCAGCACGTGTACGCGCTCCTTCAACACGATCCAAAATCCACTTAACTTTTGTCCCCGAAAAATAAGCATCCATAAGAAGTCCAGTTTTTTCTTTAAACATTGGCTCATAACCTTGTTGCTTTAAATTTTCACATATATCCATCGTTTGCCGAGATTGCCATACAACAGCATTGTAGATCGGTTTTCCAGAACCTTTTTCCCATATCACTGTCGTTTCGCGCTGATTCGTAATACCAATAGATGCAACTTCCTTCGGGGAAATATTTGTCTTATTTAATACTTCAGCAATCACTGCCAGAACGGAAGATAAAATTTCATTAGGATTTTGCTCAACCCACCCTGACTGTGGGAAAAATTGTTCGAATTCTTGCTGCGCGCTATCAACGATCTCCCCATTGCGATTAAACAAAATCGCTCGTGAACTCGTAGTCCCTTGATCTAAAGCTAAAATATATTTTTTCTCCATTTTATAAGTCCCTCCCCTCGATGATCTTAATGATCAATAACGCTCTATTATCCTATGCTAAACTTGCTATTAAGCATAACGAAGATTTGAAAACGCTGTCAATCATATCAATGAAGAGACTCTACTTAAACATTGATAATATGGATTGATATCATGGTTGAACCGATAAAGTAAACGGAATCTCCACATCATCTACATCCGTGGAAACAAATAATTCTCCCTGCCATAATCCTGGTTCATCAAATCGCTCATCTGCTTCAAACAATCCTGATTCAACGTGGCGCAATTGAAGTTTCTTATCTTCTCCGCCCTGAAGGTTGACTCGGGCAGTCACATCAATTCTCTTGGCGTCATGATCATTAAAAGCACCAATATATGCTTGTAAAGTTGTCCGTTCATGGATTCTTACAGGTTCTTTTTTCGTATACACTTCCGCATTTTCCGAGACATTTTCTAGCGATGGGGTTAATTCAGAAGAAAGCATCGTGTTCATGATTCCAATAAACATAAACAATCCTATAAGACCAAAAAGTATGAAGGGAATAGTTAGCTGGGGTTTCGTTTGTTTCGAACGTTTAAATTCACTCATTTTATCGACTCCTTTCCTCTTGCAAACATTTTGGTCAGGAGTCACTAAATTTAATCAATATCGAAACATATTTCATCATTAAAATGAGACTTTGATTTGTGATCACAAAAAAACTGACTCACTAGCACTATAGGCTGTAACCTTGAGTCAGTTAAATCCATTATGAAGTTGTCTCTTCTTTTAATGAAATATGCGTATCTAAAAGTCCAATTGATGTTTGCAAAGGGACCGTGACAAATAGGCGGTTTGAACGAAACTTCGAATGGCCATCATTGACGACAGGCGGGGTCACATCAATACTACACGCTTCATTTGAAAGCTCTGTCGCTGTATTTCCAGCAATCCAATTACCGAACTCTTGAATCGCACTCCAGCCCATTTCATCCAACTCGTTAATAACCATTCCACCCATCATTGTACCAACAATTCCTTTTGCGGTTTCATTTGTAAATGAGCAGATAATTTGTCCATTCACATCACCACTGACACCTAATACGACAGATACTTCATTGGAAGGAATGACGTCCTTACCTGAATGTGGATCTAGCGGAGTCACATCAACCCCGAAGTGGTTTGTTAAAATTGATTCCGTCGCTCTACAAACTGCATTTACATGATTAGCATTCAACAAATGACATCCCTTTCGTCTTTACTATTACCGATTTTGCTTTTATGTTCATAATAATTTGTCATTAATAGTTCAATTTTACCATAACTTTTTTATGTTTTCACGCTTTTTAGACACTATTCGACTACTATTCAACCCCCCCATACTTTAGGTATGAAATTAAAAAGCCCTCCAGTATGAGAGGGCCCGCGTATATTGATTCCATTTACAACATGAATCTTCTAATCTTTGAATAATGAGCAATTGTCTTTTCCTACTCTTCCTCAATATCAAGTTCATATTTTCGTATTTTATATAACAAACTTTGTCTAGAAATCCCTAAAATTTCCGCAGCTTTTGATTGAACGCCTTCCGCCTTTGTTAAAGCATCTTCAATTGCTTTTTGCTCATAATTTTCCAACTGGTCAGGTAATGGTAAAGATGGATCTTTGAAGATCATTTCATCTTCCCCTACATTGCTGATTTCTTCACCGTCCACACGGTCTTGAATCTCCTTTGGAAAATCGTCAATTTTGATCTTTCCATCTACACTCAATACACAAGCACGAGAAAACGCATTGTGTAATTCTCGAATGTTCCCTGGCCATGAGTAATTCGTTAACGCAGACATTAACCCCTGTTCTATTGTATATGAACGGCCATGTTCACTCTCAAGTTGCTTTGCTACTTGTTCAGCTAGTAAAGGAATGTCATCTGGTCGTTCCCGAAGCGGCGGAAGGTGAATGCCAATAATATTCAATCGGTAATACAAATCTTCTCGAAAGTCACCCTTTTGGACCATTTCCGATAAATCACGGTTCGTTGCCGCAATGATTCGAACATCAACCTTCTTTTCCTCATTACTACCTAAAGGGTAAAAAGTCTTTTCTTGTGTTACTTGCAACAACTTTGCTTGCAATTCCATCGTTATATCGCCAATTTCATCTAAAAATAATGTTCCACCATCTGCAACTTCAAATTTCCCTTTTTGGTTTTGTGTTGCACCAGTAAAGGCGCCTTTTTGATAACCGAATAACTCACTTTCTAAAAGTTGACTCGGTATCGCTGCACAGTTCACCTTTACAAATGGCTCGTCCGCTCGATCGCTTTCTAAATGAATCGCTTGAGCACACCTACTTTTCCCCGTTCCACTTTCGCCTTGCAACAAGACTGTGACATTTTGATTTGCGACTCGCTGAATAAGACCAAAAACTTCATGCATTTGCTCACTTTTTCCGACCATATCATGCAAGTGATTTTGTTGCGCTACGTTTTCATGAGAAAGTTGTTCATCTTCTCTCGTCCGTTGCCATTCAAGTGCTTGTTTTATAACAATCTTTAATTCCTCTGCTTGGATAGGTTTTGTTAAATAATCAAAAGCACCAATCTTCATAGCTTGAACTGCGTCTTCTACATCTCCGTAAGCGGTACATAAAATGTAACAACCGTTCGGCCGCTCCGTCACCCAATTTTCAAGCAATTTAATCCCTGTTGTATCAGGTAGAAGAATATCCATTAACGCAACATCAAAGTGATGATTTTGAAATTGGTGTTCCGCTTCCACACCATCAGCTGCTTGCAATACGGTATATCCTTCTTTTTCTAATGTTAACACCATCAATCGGCGTAATTTATGATTATCCTCTACGATTAACACCGTGTCACTCATTTTACCTCTCCCCTTTATGACACTCACTGACCGGAAGTGTTAGTTTAAACTCTGTACCGTGACCGATTTCACTATCAACCTCAATCTGACCTTGATGATCGCGAATGATATCATGCGTAATTGATAGTCCTAATCCGGTACCTTCTTGTTTTGTTGAAAAGAATGGATTGAAAATACGGTTGAGTTTTTTTGTCGAAATACCACAACCATTATCTATTATTATGATTTGAATTTCGCTCTCCTGTTTTTGAACTTTAACTTGTAAATAAGGATGTTTTTCCCCTTTTAATGCCTCTTTTGCATTCAACAAAATATTTAAGAGCGCTTGTACTAATTGGTTACGATCTCCAAGCACACAAACATCTTGCTCGGCTACCATGACCGCATGATCGATTCCGCTTTGATTTAATTGATGTTTTACGAGTTTGACGACTTCTGTGACTAGCTGATTGATATTTATCAATTTTTCTTCATTTTTTCTACTCTTACTCATTCGTAAAAACCGGCTCACGAGTTCGCTCAAACGCTTTGTTTCTTCTTGGATATCCGAAAGAGCCTCATCAACCATTGAAACGTCAGGCCCTTGTAATTGGTGCTGCGTTTTCAATTGCTGGAATTCTGCATCAATGACATCACTAGCCATTTGTACTGTTGATAATGGATTCTTCACTTCATGAGCCAGTCCCGCTGTCATTTGTCCAATAGCAGCTAATTGTTCCGACCGTTGTAAATGTTGTTCTAACTGTTCTCGTTCGGTGTGATCCCAAAACGTTGTAATGATCCCAATGACCCTTCCATTTTCATCTAATAGCGGTGAACTTGACGTTTTAACGATTAATTTGCGACCTTCATGATTAACATACGTAAATTCATTAGTCACTTGATTTTGTTGTAATTCCGGAAAATCTAAGCCCTGAATATGATTTTTCAATCCCCTTGAAGGAAGAATGTCCAAAGATTTTCCAGACACAATATTTTGATTAATCCCTAATACACGGGCACCTGACCTGTTGAGAGACGTAATGGTTTCATTAGGAGAAGTTGCAATCACGCCATAAGGAAACGACTCAAGAATGAGTTGCAAAAATCGCTGTTTTTCTTGTAACCCTTCGGCCATATGCTTCATCGTTTTTTCAAGTGTACGAATCTCATCATCTTCTTTTAATATATTCATATGCCAACTTTCACCACGTGCATAATCAACCGCTTGATCTGTTATCCTTTTGACAGGTTCAATAACCCACCTAGCACCATATGATAGAAGCATTAATCCAAATAAAAATATCACGAACCAACCGAATGCTAAAACGACCGTCATCGTCGTAATCGGCGCATTAGCTTGGCTTACTGGTTGTAGCGTTGCAGCAGAGATTGGCAAACGGTCAATAGGATAAAATCCAATTAATACGTCTTCTTCTTGTAACGTTTCGCGATATACACCCATTCTCCCTAATCGTAAGTCCACTTCATAATCGGTGTCTGTCAGCCGCTCACCAACGAGTTCATTATCATGTGTATCGACAAATATTTCACCAGTATCTGTAACTAGAAAACTTCGCCCTTCCTCGCCAATCTTATTGACTTGAAACGCATTGCTCAAATACTCAGGGTTCGTTCGCGCCAGTATCATGCCGTCGATTTCACCGTGTTCCTTCGGTTGAACAGGAATCGCCATAAAAACAGCTACTTCCTCACCGACTTGTTCGCTTACAACAAATGTAGAACGACGCCAGCGCATCGATTCTAAAATACTCTCCCCGACTTCAATAATGTTTTCATCTACATGCGGGTCTTCAAGTAATAACTCTCCGTCCTCATCATAATACGCAATTCCCGCAAAGAAAGGATCAGATAGCATTTGGCTTTCTAAACGGTCTATGAGTAGATCGCTATTCCCATGTTCAATATAGTCACCCGCAATCATCTCGAGTAGATCGCGATGTCGGTAGAATAACTGTTGCGCTTTGTCAGACATCGTTTCTGCACCTTGCATCGTCTGTTCATCAGCCTGATTTTGTAAAGTGTTTTGTGAAAAAATAATCGTGATGACGATGATGATTGTAAGTGGTATAACAACAAAACTTAAACCTAGTAAAAAAAATCGTTGCGTTAACCCTTGTGGCAACCATTTGTTCATTTCGCTTCTCCTCATTTCAAAATTCGACACGCTTTTTCCATCATAATTCATTTTAACATACTTAAGAAAGGGTCAGACCCCCTTTAGCGAACTAAAGAGGGTCTGACCCTTTCATCGTTTAACTTGTCGCCCAATGTCCGACCGTATCAAGTGCGGAATCATGTCCGTAATCTTGTCTAAACAATAAGTAATACAAACATTCTTGTTTTGAACGAATCGGAACAGGTGCTTTTTCAACTGTTTGTTTAAAGAGTACATCGTCAATTTCTTCCTCAGCGTATGCCTCTAGAATATCTAAAGCTCCACTACCTTCAGAAAATTCGGCTTTTTTACGCCATAATATATGTTCTGGAAGTGTTTCTGTAAAGGATTCACGTAAAATCGCTTTTTCCATCAAATCGTCATTAGATTGTTTATATTGCGCTGGAATTTTTAGTGCGTATTTCACAAAATCAAGATCTAGAAATGGAACACGACCTTCTAAGGAATGAGCCATACTCATACGATCGAGACGTTGCAAATTAATGTTATGAAGCGTATTAATGATTCTTACCAGCTCTTTTGATAGCTTTTCAGTATCATTAATTTGTTGCAAGTAATCGTAACCAGAAAATAGTTCATCTGCGCCTTCACCAGATAGAACAACTTTCACATAACGACTTGCTAATTGCGACACAAAATAACAGGGGATTGCACTTCGAACAAGTGATGGGTCATAAGACTCTAAGTGATAAATGACTTTCGGAAGTGCTTCAATTAACTCTTCTTTCGTGTATACATATTCGTGATGAATCGTACCAATCGCATCAGCAACATCCCGTGCTGCTTTAAGATCTGGACTTCCTTCAAAACCTACACAGAAAGAATGAAGTGGTTCACGTTGTTCTTTTACTTGCATGGCAATTGCAGAAATGAGACTACTATCAAGCCCGCCACTCAACAATACACCTACCGGGACATCTGCCATCATTCGCTTTTTCACAGCTGTTTGTAAATGATGACGAATACCAGCTAGTAAATCGTTACGATCCATTTTTAATTGATCTTGCTTTTTCACTGGTTCAATCATACGGTAACAAACAAAACCATCGTCAGGAGTATAATAATAGCCAGGTGGAAATTCATCGACTTGATCTGTTAATGCATAAATCGACTTTAATTCTGAAGCAAATATCAAGGAGCCATCTTCCAGTTCACCATAGTATAGTGGCTTGATACCTAAAGTATCACGCGCAGCAACGTAAGTATTATTTTTGGTATCTGCTAATACAAAAGCGAACATACCATCGAGCTTTTGTATCGCTTGTAGCCCCCATTTTTCATAGCCTCGTAGTACAACCTCACTATCAGAGGCTGTTGTAAATGTTGTATTTTTATTTTCTAATTCCTTTTTCAACATTTCATAGTTATAGATTTCACCATTACATACGAGAGCTTTCGTGTCGTTTTCATCAAAAATTGGTTGTTTTCCGTCTTCTACACCTACGATTGAAAGACGCTGATGCGCAAAATGAAAACGGTTAAGGTGAGCTTGATCTCCTTCATCAGGTCCTCTATGTTCGATTTCATCCATCATTTTTTCCATTTTTTCATTTGAGATCGCTTGTGTTACAGCGATGATTCCACACATGGGTTGGATCCTCCTAAAAATAGTTTTTATTGAACAAGCTGTACGTGGCGGTACAGCTTGTTCGGGTGTCATTACATTTATAAGAAATCGGCCTTATTGATTAATCAAGTAAGCCGTTTTCTTCAAGCCATTCACGAGCAACTTCTGTTTCACTTCGCTCTGCAACATCAACTTCATAATTTAATTGAGATGCTTCTTCAGAAGTTAAAAGTTCAGCTAGAGGCGCGAGAAGTTCTTCAAGATCAGGATTGGTTTCAAGTGCATCTTCATGAACTGTCACTGCCCCATTATATGCAGGTAAAAAAGTTAAATCATCTTCCAATGTCACTAAGTCAAAATCGACAATACGTGGGTCTGTTTCAAAGCCCATCGCGACTTCCACTTGTCCATCATTTAAAGCTTGATAAGTTAGGCCAGAATCCATTTGTGATACATCAGCAAACTCAAAACCATACTCGTCCTCTACACCTGGTAATCCATCTTCACGCTCTGCAAATTCTGCATTCGTTGCAAAGGTAATGTCTTCAGGGTTCTCATTAACGTAATCAGCAAGGTCTGAGATCGATTCAATACCTTTTTCCTCTGCATCTTCAGAGCGCATCATGAGTGTATAGGCATTATTAAGTTCTGCCATATCTAACCACTGGATACCAAACTCTTCTTTATCCATTTCTTTGACAATTTCATATGCTTCTTCACCTTCTGCAAGTGGCTCCTGATCTAGGTAATTAACAAGTGCTGTTCCTGTATACTCCCAATATAAATCAACTTGTCCATTTTCTAATGCTTCGCGGACAACTTCACTTCCCATATTAGCGCTACGCTCAACATCATAATCGTTCTCTTCTAAATAGATTGCTGTAATTTCTGATAATACAAATTGTTCCGTAAAGTTTTTACCCCCTACAGTTAATTCACCTGCTTCTGATTCCCCACAAGCAGATAAAGCGAGTAAACTTGCTCCAAGGACTGATGTTGTAAATAATTTTTTCATTGTTTTTACCTCCATTTATTTTCATAAATTAATGGATTAAACCATTGTCTTCGAACCATTCACGGGCATCTTCACTTTAAGCGGATTTTGCAGCTTCTTGTAATCCTTTTGGAATAAAAATACGCTCACTAAGTCGCAACAAGCCGTCAACAGTTAGTGCAAGTAGCGTAACTGGCACTGCTCCAGAAAACAAGTATGCATTATCTCTTAAGTTGATTCCAGCAAAGATTAGATCACCGAGCCCGCCGCCACCAACGAGCGATGCGAGAGCAGCTGTTCCAATATTCATCACAATTGCTGTTCTCACCCCTGCCATAATCGTGAACATCGCATTCGGCATTTCAATACGCCATAACGTTTGCATTGGCGTTAAGCCCATCCCTTTTGCAGCATCCTTCATTGCAGGGTCAACAGAATTTAACCCCGCAACCGTGTTTCGTAAAATAGGAAGAAGGGAAAAGACAAATAGTGCAAACACTGCAGTATTAAACCCAATACCTAGATAAGTCATTACAATCGCTAAAATTGCGATGACAGGAATCGTTTGTCCTAAATTGGCCGTATTTAATACGAACCATTCACTTTTAGCAAACCGCGGTCTCGTCACGAAAATCCCTAAAGGAATCGCAACTGCAACCGCCATAAGAGAAGATGTCACAACAAGAAGTAAATGTTGCTGCAATAGTAAAAGAAAACGCTCTGATTCTGTAAAAATCATCGAAAAATATCCATTCCATATACCCCAGCTAAAAAACAAAGCTATCAGGAGGAAGAAGAGAGTTTTAAATACGAGCGTAAAAACCTTTGTCTTTTCCATCATTTACCCCTCCTATTACGCAGTCTGTGTGTTTTCTTGTAAGTACTGTTGCACATCTGTAATTGTTACTTCACAGATTGGTTGATTGTTTTTATCTACAACTAGTAATTCTTGTTCAGTTTCATTAAAAAGCATCGCCATCGCTTCTCGCAAGCTCGTATCGAGGTCTACCTTTAGGTTGAAGCTAGACTTTTTGACAGGTTTAGGTTTTTTGTACTCTAGTAGATCAGCTACCGTATAAAGGCTCAAACTTTTAATTGACCGATCGGTACCGACGAAATCTTGCACAAATTGATTCTTTGGTTGTGCTAGTAGTTCTGTTGGCGCATCATACTGCATCAAGCTTCCATCTTTAAAAATCGCAATACGGTCTCCCATCTTAATCGCTTCATCAATGTCATGAGACACAAATAAAATCGTCTTTTGCACTTCTTGTTGAATTTGTAAAAATTCTTTTTGAATATGTGTCCGAATGATTGGATCTAACGCGCCAAATGGTTCATCCATTAACATAACAGGCGGATCAGCAGCCATGGCACGTGCAATACCAACACGTTGTTGTTGCCCCCCTGATAATTCATGCGGGTAACGATTTCGAAATTGATCAGGTTCCATACCAACGAGATCCATTAAATAATTAAAGCGATCACGTTGTTTGACCCGATCCCACCCGAGCAGATTCGGAACAATTGTTACGTTCTGTTCAATTGTCATATTCGGAAACAAGCCATTACTTTGAATGACATAACCTATTTTCCTGCGTAATTCAATTTCATTTAAAGATTTCGTGTCCATTCCATTTACGGTAATGTTCCCGTCAGTAATCGGGACGAGTCGATTCACCATACGGAGTAATGTCGTTTTCCCACAACCTGATGGACCTAAGAAAACAGCCACACTTCCTTGGGGAACGGTCAGACTCACTTGATCAACCGCTTTAATATTTCCTTTATAAATTTTCGTCACATTATCAAATTCAATCATCGAGTTTCCTCCTATCCTGTTGCGTTTTCTTTAATTAGGCGCTTTTAGGTGTGAAACGCTTTTGTATAAAACCTAGTGATGTATCAGCAAATATTGATAATATCGATACACCTATTGCTCCAGCGATGACCATATCTCGATTCGTACGGGAAATACCTTGGTCTATAAGAACCCCTAGACCGCCTGCACCAATAAACGCAGCAATTGCTCCAATACCGATACTTAAGACAACAGCTGTTCGTACACCAGCCATAATAACTGGGAACGCATTAGGGATCTCGACTTTCATAAGTCTCTGCCAAGTCGTCATACCAATACCCTTAGCTGCATCACGAATGGCTGGGTCAACATCACTAATCGCAACGTAAGTATTCCTGATTATTGGAAGTTGAGAATAGAGGACAAGAGCGATAAAAGCCGGGACAAATCCAATCCCTTGATTAATGATAGAAAGAATAGGAATCATAAGCCCAAACAACGCAATGCTCGGTATTGTCATGATAATAGAGCAAATTTGTAATACTGATTCTGCTAATGCTTTATTTGTCGTTAAATAAATACCAATCGGTACGCCAATTAAAATCGCAATTGCCACAGCCGAACCAACAAGCTGAAAATGTTCAATTGTTAAATCGACAATTTGTGACCAGTTATGACTCATATATTCGAACACACTCCACAATCGACTCGCCTCCTTCACAAAGTTCATAGAATCATTCGTCAATTTTTCTACAAGACAATTTTTCCGTCACTTTTATATAATGCAATTACTGTGCCAAAATACAAAACCATCACAAAGAACACTGTCATATCAGCGTATAATTCTCCTCAAGAAGTTTATTAGCGCTTATATTAAAATCGAATTTTAACGCTGAAAAGTAAAAAATTTTATACTTTAACATCAATCTATGACAAGTTTTTTTACAATTCTATTGTTTTCGATAAGTTGTCATGGTGTATAATGCGTGTAGGGGTATATGTATTATGTGAGATATCAAGGGGAGGAGAAGTAACAATGACTCATAAAAATGAATTCGAAGTACAAGAAAAGTTGCCAGCGAAAAGTGTAACACGAAGAAGTTTCTTGAAAGGTGCGACAGCCATTAGCGCAGCCGCTAGTGTAGCGTGGGCAACAAAATCAACAGCATCTGCTCAACAAGATTTTTCTGAAGAGGAGAAGCTTGTCGCTTCCATTATTGATTTAAACGCTTGTGATGGATGCGAAAATGAACCTACCCCACTTTGTGTAACTGCTTGTAAAGATAAGAACAAGCATCGTTTCCCACAACCTGAAGAAGAACCTATGGATTATTGGCCACGCCAACACCATGAAGATTGGTCCAAGGAACAAGATCGTACAGACCGACTCACACCTTACAATTGGACTTATGTTGAGCAAGTCACCGTGAATCACAACGGACAAGAAAAGACTATTTCAATCCCGCGCCGTTGTATGCATTGTTTAGATGCACCTTGTCAAAATTTATGCCCTTTCGGTGTCATTGGAAAAACAGAAGAAGGAGCCGTTCACATCGATGAATATTTTTGTATGGGTGGTGCAAAATGCCGTGACTCATGTCCATGGGATATTCCGCAACGACAAGCCGGCGTCGGCGTTTACATGGATCTTATGCCTAAATTAGGTGGTGGGGGCGTCATGTACAAATGTGATATGTGTGCGGACTATTTAAAAGAAGGTAAAGCCCCAGCTTGTGAAACAGCTTGTCCGAAAGACGCCATTCAATTCGGTCCACTCGATGAGATGAGAAAAAAAGCTTATGAACTAGCTTCCGAGAGAAACGGCTATGTATACGGAGACACCGAAAATGCTGGTACGTTAACGTTCTATATATCCGACATCCCATTTGATCAGATAAATGAAGCGATTGCAGCTAGTAAACATCAAGATCAAGACGAACGTCCAGGACGCCCACATATGGAACCTGATATCGAAAACATGCTTGATACAGCTAAAGGATTCATGCTAGCAACACTAATTGCGCCTGTTGCAGGTGCCGCAGCTGCTGGTGTGAATGCTTACAGAAAATTAAAATCTTATGACGACACTAAAATCAGAAAGGATGTATCGTACGATGAGTAATAAAACAAAGGCCAACCGGATCCTACGTCACCCTGTTTCTAATCGTGTCGTTCACTGGCTCACTGCTTTTTCCATCGTTATGCTGATTATTACTGGCCTAGGGCAATTACCGTTATATGGCCGTTATTTACTTGTACAACCTCCTGGCACACAGTGGTTAACAAACTATGAGGCGACTCTTTTGGTTCACTATATTTTTGCGATTCTACTCCTATTTATCGTTACGTACCACCTCATTTATCATTTAATACGAAAAGAATTTGACATTCTTCCACGAAAAGGAGATGTCAAAGGGTCGATTGCGATTTTAAAAGCGATGATTTTAAGGAAAAAAGAACCACCAAGTGATAAGTACTTGCCGGAACAACGCCTTACTTATGCATACTTTTTCGTTGCTATAGGTTTAGCTGTCGTCACAGGAGTAATTAAAGTGATCAAAAACGTCATCGGAGTACAAGCCAGTGACGGGGTCTTATTATGGGCTGCTCAACTACACAATCTTGCAACTGTGCTGATTATTGTTGGAGTCATCATGCACTTAGGGGCCTTCATTGTAAAAGAAAACCGCAAATTGCTCTCAGGGATGTTTACAGGTTATGTTGATAAACACTATGTCAAAGAACGTCATACCCATTGGTACAAACGAATCAAACATAAAGATAAAAAATTTGACGTTTGATAAACACTGAAAGGCGGATACAAGTATTAAGATTGTTGAAGTTGGTGAGGTGATTCTGTCAACGAGCGTTTAGAGGAATTCTAGGAAAAGCAAGGACACGGACCCATTCAATAAAAGGAAATTACTAAAACATTACGCAAAATTATTTGTTAGCTCAAAATCTCCCTCATTACACATCTAATAGGTTAGCAAACCTACTTGTGCTAAAGAGGGGGATTACTTAATTTCAGCCCCTTTCTTACCTTCAAAGTGAATCATGATCATTGCAAAGAGTACAGCTGAAACTCCTGAAGTGAATATCCCAACCATCACCACAACAACCCATTCATTTTGAACAGAGACTGTAAAACCTAAAGACTCTTTTCGTAAACTTTGTTCACGAAAAAACTGAAAGATAGGGACACAATGGGCTAAGGAAGTACGTTAAACCAATGAATGTTGTTTCAGTTGTCATTCATCCACAAGTATCATTTCCCCCATTTAAATAAAAGATATGATGATTTCTAACACATACCTACAGGCTAGCGCATAGACTGTAGCGATGAGCTAAGAAAGGAGTTTGATTATGTATCCATACTATCAGCAGGACCCTTACCTGCAACAACGTGCACTTTATGGCCCGACAATGCCTGAACAACATCCTGATATGCACCTCTATGATGAAATGATGATGCAGGATTACCGTATTCCACAAAGCGGAGTGCAACCTTTTAGAATGCCACCCCAACAAGGACAACAACAACCAAATCAGCAAGCACAAATGATCAAGCAAGAGGCCTTAAACAACGTAACACCACTCGTACAACAAGGAGTTCAAGAAGCCCAACATACACCTATACAACATGTAATGACCAAGATTGCTGCTACAGCTTACTTAATGGGGAAAGGGATGGACGCAGAATCCGCCTATCAACTCGTCCATTCATGGCAAACAAATCAGACGAACCGAGGTTGAAAATAAAACTCATCATGCTTCGGTGGAAGCTAAATACTAAAATAAACAAAAAGCCGTCGATCAGTCGTTTCTGATGGACGGCTACTACATTTAAACGGATTTATTCTATTTACATAGCAAGAGGGAGGCGTACAATAAACGTTGTTCCCATTCCTTCACTACTATTAACATCAATTGCTCCGTTATGTTCTTCAATAATTTTATATGAAACCATCAAACCAAGACCAGTCCCATTTTCTTTCGTCGTAAAAAATGGCTCACCTAAACGTTCTAACACTTTCGCTGGAATTCCATTTCCTTCATCACGTACACGCACAACCGCGTAGGAACCTTCTACCATTAATTCAACAGTGATGATTCCGCCTTCATCCATTGCCTCGATGGCATTTTTTATAAAGTTCACAAATACTTGCTTAATTTGATACTCGGTACAAATAATATCAATATCTTCTCTTTCAAACATCTTTTGAATTTCGATATTTTTCATAATCGCTTGCGTTTCTAAAAGCGCGATTATCTCTTCTAATAATTTGGATAAAGATTTCGTTTCTTTTATCATTGACTGTGGTTTGGACAAAATCAATAATTCAGTTAAAATTTGTTCAATTCGTGCGAATTCCGCTTTCATGATATCGAAGTACTCTTTATTTCCTTTAGATTGTGACTCAATTAACTGTAAAAAACCTTTTAGCGAAGTAAGCGGGTTACGAATTTCATGAGCAATCCCTGCAGCTAGTTGCCCAACTGCTGATAACTTATCAGATTGGTGAAGCATTTCTTCTGACTTTCTTTTTTCGGTAATATCACGAAATGTAAACACGAGTCCGACAAACTGTTCACCTGTAATAATCGGATTTACGGATACTTCCGCGCAGAAAGCGCAACCTTCTTTTCTTAATAATGTGATACGCTCATCCTTAACAATTGGTTGTCCTGAAGGTTCAACCACACCAGATAATACTTCTTCTACTTGTTTTCTCGACTCTTTTTTTAGCCTTGTAAACACATTCATGATTCTTGAGTGGGTTAATTCTTCTTGACGAAAACCCGTTAATTTTTCAGCTTCATCGTTCCACAAAATCACATTAAAATCTACATCAATGCCAAGAATCGCATCATTAACCGAGTCAAGAATTAAATCATTCATATCATGAAGGCGACGTGCTTTTTCGGCTACAAAGTTTCTTTCTGACATATCTCTAACAATGCAGTGTACACCAATGGTTTCTTCATCTGAAATGATCGGTAACATCATTAATGATACATCAAGGCGTTGACCGTTTGATAAAAGAACATCAAATTCTTCCGTTCTCGGTTCACCTTGCACTGCTGTTAAAAACATTTCATCTATACGATGAATAAAACGCTTCCGAACGATACGATGATAGTGTTTTCCTACGTATTTTCGTATGTCAATGGATAACAACTCTTCGAACACATGATTAGCCCGCAAAATTCTCCCATTTTGGTCTAACGATACAACCCCATCTGGGTGTTGATCAAACATGGACCGGTAATTTGTCTCAATTACATCATTTACTTTGCGCAAATCCGTTATATCACGAACAATTAATGTAATATTCGTTTCGGATGGAAGAAAACATACCTTTAACCATCGTTGATCTGACGATATATATTCATCAAATTCTAATTTTTCTCTGTTTTTCATCGCGCGTTCATATGCTTCATTAAACTTTGGACATGCAAGTTGTTGACATAGTTCTCTTATATCGCGTCCTATGATTAACTGTCTAGGGTTGTCAAAAAGCTTAACCGCTGCTTCATTTACGTAAGTACATTGGCCATTTTGATCTAATGTGACCACTACATCCGATAGGTAATCGAATGGATGGTGAATTTGACTTGTTTCGCCAATTTTCTTTATATCTTCTGAAGCGATATTTTCAGAACCGCTAAATGTGCGCTTATTAAGTTGATCTGGCAATCGTGGTCACCTCACCTTTCATGAGTTTCCTACCCACGCTTTGTTTATTTTATCAAAAAACAATTGAAATTGACGTTGTTTTCGTAATTTTTAATTAATTTCGTGTAAAATCATAAGAAAACTATGATAATTTACATTATTGATGACAGGTCCTCCTTCGTTAAACATACCTTTTCACTTCATTTTCTAAACATTTGATACAAAGGAGGACCAAACATTACAACTTCATGAAATCTCACAAACCTGCGGATCTTTGTAAGCGTCTTGCAATTTCTAGAAAATCCTCTTGCGATATACCTGGAGCAAACTCTTCAGGCAATTCATCTAAATCCGGTACTGGTCCTCCTTCTGGCGCACCTTTAATCACCTCAAGTGGACTTCCATCTTCAGGATGTTTCCCTTTCCATATTTTCGAAACTTCTTGATAATCGTGTTCACTAAATGTATATAACTTCCGATGAACCCCTTCAGCCTCATACTTCCTTGTCGTTTCAAACTTTTTATTATCAAGATTTGGGATTGGGAGCATCTTTGTAACATCGACACCTGTCGCGATTTCTAAGGCTTTTGCATAAGCCACAACATGAACGCCACCACGAACAAGCAAATAACCAATCATCTCTCGTGCTACTGGATTATCAGTCATTTCATATACGCGCATTTTGTGCGTACGTGCACCACATTCCAAAAAGAAATTGTGCAATAAATCAAGAATTAAATTTCCACTATTAAACACATTGTCTGCACCATTCCAACCTTGCCCCATAGAATCGAATGGTTTGGCCGTTTGGGCAGTGTCAATAAAATGATAAGAATTGCGTTTATCTTTTGCGTTCTGCATAGGTGTAATGTCAGGGTCGCCAGGGAATGTCGTCCCTTGAACCATTAAGTTGATGGTGTTTGAAACGAGCTCCACATGGCCAAACTCTTCAGCTGTAATACTTGCAACTAAGTCATAAAATGGTTTCAACTTCTTCTTATTACGAAAAGCAAACGATTGAAACATATAGTTGTTGAGCGTCGACATTTCCCCAAACCGTCCACCTAGCAACTCCTGAACTGCTGCAGCACCATTTGCATCAGGATTTTTTGGGGTCGGTAAGTCAATGAGCAATTTATCGGTTCTTGTGAACAATTGCTTCCCCTCCATTTATAAAGACTTCTCAAACAAAACTATGTAATGGAGAGGATGTCTTAAAACTCATTCTTTACTAATAAGTTGATTTTGACTTATACACTAGTATCTTTCTTTACTCAGCAATCGTGTTATATTTTCAGAAGAATAAAACATATTCGAATACCACAATGAACAAAATTAAAAACATCACTTCAATGAACATTATGTTCGAAAATTCTTGTAAGTAACAACAAATCAATCGCTGAGAGCCCACATTACTACCTCTTGACCTCTGACAAAGTAACTAATAAAACTCGTCCTAAAACGATATAGAACGACGATCGAGTCATACAATCATAGAACAAAACTGACTTTTCAAATAAATAGATCGATAGCCGCTCCATTTTCTAGACTCAAAATCTTATTTTCTTAGCTCTTTAATAATATATTGACATTATACGAGCAAAACCTTTGCAATTGACAAAAATTTCTTTATATACTTTTTATTCTATAATATATATTAGAAAATGACTACTCCAAGTCGCACATTTATTTAGAAAAAAACAAGTCAACCACATTAAAAACACTGAAAACCAATCCCCATTTATGGATTACCCAATAACACTTGTGATTTTCATCGTGAAATAAATCGGCTTTGGATACGATCTACAACCTTTAGGTATCGAAACCATGTCGGTTGTAGATGAAGTATCCTACAAGGTACCATTTTTTGTACATGTTCTTTGAAAACTCTGTATATAGAGTTCTGACAAGACGGGATTTGTTACGTAAAATATCCAAGCACCACTTGCTCCCACACGACCAAAATTGCGAAACACCAAGATAAAGTAGGGCATGTGACGAGTAGTTCAAACAATAGAACGCATTATACACGGAATTTCAATCGCTTTTTAAAAAACTTTTTTATCCTTATCACTTTCTCGTTTGATTGATGGTTGAGTTACGTATGCGCCTTTACGCCACAACCATTCAACCGGACCATGTGAAAATCGTTCTAACCACCAATAACTATAGGTCATCTGTAGCGAAAAAACGACAACAACTAAGGTTGCACCACCGATCACACCTAATTGCGCAAACCATCCTAAGCCATATCCATAGAAAACCGTTGTCATTAAAGCTGATTGGATTAAATAATTCGTCAACGCCATTCGTCCAACTCGCTCTAGCGATTTTTTCATTTTAGTGTGAGATAAACGATGGCCGTTAAGAACAAACAAGGAGATGTAGGATAATCCAAGTAAAGGACCAGCCAACGAATCACTTACGCTATCAAAAATAGATACCGTATCTGAAACAATGAGTAATTTCATGATTAAACCAAAAAAGCCAGTATAAATCATGAGTGCCTTCCATAAAGTCTTATATTTAGAAACCGTATGTAACCAACCTTTTTTCGCAAAAAAAGCCCCTAATAAAAACAACATCAACGTCTTTAAAATGACGGTTACAAAAACAAGAAGTGAATAGGCGTCATTCATTTCAGTTTCTTTCAAAGGATCACCTTTTAAGCGATGATTAAGAACATCAGAGTAACTTCCTTCACTTAGCACGGATTGCTCTTGTTTGGCATAAGGTGAAAAATCAATGGACTCTCCCCCGGGGGGAGCTTCTTGAGAAAATACCGCTGCTCCATTAAGAAATACAGCAATAACTACGACCCATAACAATATGACAAACGGTCTGCATTTCAAAAACAAAAAAAATAAAAAACCAGTAATCGCATATGTTAATAAGATATCACCATCCCAAATAAAAAAGAGATGGGACACGCCAATAAAAAAAAGGACGGTCATTCGTCTCATGTACAATAGACGAAAATGTCCATCAATTTCCTTACTTCGGTTCATCAACAAAATTGCCCCAAAACCGAATAAAAAAGAAAAAATCGGATAAAAGTTGTTTTCAAAAAATACTTGAATCATCCAATGGGTCGCCTGATCGACTTTTCCAAACGGTATTGGAATCAATCCGACTTCGGAGCCAAACATCCCATATTGAAACAAGATCATATTAACGAGAAAAATACCAAATAGTGCAAAACCTCTCAATTGGTCAATATGGTGTAAACGATTTTCTTCATTGGTAGGTTGAATGTTCTCGCCGTGATTATCCATCATCTATCTCCTTTCTCCATTGCGAAAAAAGATTCACTAACATTCACCTTCTTCTACACAAAAAAGCTGACATATCATGTCAGTTATTTGCTCTACTTATGAATGATCATTCTCATCAAAAACAACCGGGATTTCATCACGTAACTTTATAGACTGAATACTCACATCACAGCGAAAAGCTCGAATATGTACACCTTTTTCTTGCGCTTGATAAAGAGCTTGCGCAAACCTAGGGTCTATTTGTTTTGATGGTTTTAATATTGTAATGTCGCTTCGCTGTGCAACAAAAATCACGCCCCCTTGCCAGCCAGGTTCACACGCGATTTCAGTTAATTCACGTACGTGACGTGTCCCTCTTGCTGTCGGTGAATCAGGAAAATAGCCTGTTTGTCCTTCAACGTGAGTAACCCCTTTCACTTCAACGAGGGACGTACTCTCACCCTTATGATTTAAGCAAAAATCCCACCTCGAACCTCCACTTTTACATTCTCTTTGTAAACTTTCCCAATCATGGAACGGTTCGATCAACCGATTTTCCAACGTTTTTTCGACGAGTTGATTCGGAATCATAGAATTGAGCGACACGAAATGTTCTGCGTGAGCATCAGATTCAATAAGAACAGCTGACCATTTCGTCTTTCGATTTTTCCCTTCAACATGGCGTAACCAACACCGTCTCCCTTTAACGAGAAGTGTCGGTAAACGACCTGAATCAGGTAAATGTACATCAACCATTTCACCTGTATGTTTTAATTGACAAGATAGTAGAAAACGATTTTTTCGTGTAAGGAAAACTGCTTCGTATAACTTTGGAAACTTGATTTCAATTGGTCTCATGCTTATCGATCCACCTTATATACCAGCAACAAATTTGAGTGACAATTATTGTACAGAAAAAATAATTCCTGTTGACAAACGTTGGTCCTCACCCTTTTCTCGATCAGAAAAAACAGCTTGAACTTCCACCTCATATTCCCCTGCGGGTACACGATCTTTTTTTGAAAAAGCATTGATAAATGACTCATCATCGCTTTCTTCTACATGTACATTTTCAAGGTTATACTCTTCTTCAAACCACCGGTCATGCTTTAGTGTTCCAACAGAATCTGTGCTTTCCTCTTCATAAGCTAAACTTTCATTTCTTTGAACTTCTTGTACATAAAACGTGAAGGGAGATTGGTCATATTCAATTTCTTGTTTGTCACCTTTACCAATATATTTTAACTTTGCTTTTACTTCAACTGACTCATCTTCATCGTATATCGGTTTTTCTGACACAACTCTTAGCAAATAATCTCCGGACTCAGTTTCAGCTACAACTGGACGTTCTTCCACTAATTCATATCCTTCGAGTAATTCTTCTCCCTCCTCATGTTGCTGACACCCCAACATGAACAATGAAATGAATGGAACAATCCATACTTTAAGATTCATAACTTTTCACCTCATCAGCTTATAGGAAGCTCACTTTCACCAAAAGTACCTCGACATATGAATAAAGCCGGCAAATACCGGCTTTCATTCACGTATTATGATTTCAATTTGACAGCTGTTCCATAAACAAGGATTTCTGAGGACCCATTCATAATTGATGATGAAGAATACCGAATGTTTACGATCGCATCTGCCCCCATTTTATCTGCTTTTTCGACCATCTCTTTTTCTGCTATATCTCGGGACTCTTGAAACATTTCTTCATATTCCTTCATTTTTCCTCCTACAATTCCACGTAAACCGCCAACAATGTCTTTACCAATATGTTTGGCTTGCACGGTATTTCCAGTTACTACACCTAGGGCGCGATCGATTTCCATCCCTGGTATTGTCTCTGTTGTTACAACGATCATGATCTTCATCTCCTCGTTTGGATTTGCGCCTACTTTGATCTTAAGCTTGAATTAAACCGTTCTTTTCTTCATCTTTTCATTTTCTATCGCTTCCACTTGCGCTGACATGTAACGCAAAACATTCGGATCTAAACGCCCATCTTCCAGTATACGATTATTCCAATCTTGTTCCAGTAGGAACGTCCTTAAAGCACGCTTCACCTCATCCGCTGTCGCATAATCAAACAAGTACTCTTCATTGCGTAAAAATAAATGCACGATATGGAGCGTACGACCAATAAGTGGTAAAAACCGCTTCGGTTCAGGACGATAAAATGTTAAATGATGCAAAGCATACAGGCGTTTTAGTTCTTTGATAGGTTCTGGGTGATCATCCACTCGTAAATCATATTTTCGGTCATTGTACCCTCCATATCCTGCACCATTCTGTACAACAAAAAGAGCAGCAGACTGCTTTCCTCTTGAATCTCCACCAACTTCTTGACCACGATCTAACGCTTCAATTATCCTCTCTGCTAACGTTCCTTCAGTCTTTTCAAATGTTGTAACTAACGTTTCTACAGTCTCTTTGCTAACTAGGAAATTACCTTGGGCCGAACAATTTATTCCTGTTTGATGTCCTGCCCAACCATGACACCCTTCTCCAGTATATGCTGCTGAATTACCTAAACAATCGATGACGGCAAATTGCCTAAAAAAATGATGATCATCTTCACTCACTAGTGACCTAACAACCTCTTCTGGTGAAAAGCCTTTCTCTAGTCTGTTCAGTACAGTAGGGCCGTAGGAAGTGTTCGCATATGCTTGTGTTGCAACCGCACCTACACCCGCTTTCGCCCACGGAACAACAGATCCAACGCTTAAAAACTTTGATTGCACAGCGACCCCAACTTCCCCTGTCTTTGGATCCACCCCAATGATTGAAAACGTCGCTACACTTGGCTTTTCGTTGTTATACATGCTAGCGCCTCCTCCAGTGTTAGCGTTTTCATCTATCGTACTTCCAATTTTTATCTGCGTCAATGCACGAACAAGCCATATCTGAATGTCCTCATTCATTCCTTTAAATGCATACAAAATCGAAATGATATTAATCAAAACAAAGTGCATACCGATAAAATATGACGTATAATATTGATTACAACCATTAGAGAGGGGCCTATATATGTTTACGTTTAAAAATGTCTCAATACACGAACGAAATGAGCAAATCATTGTGATCGCTTTATTTGTAGCCTCAATTATTGTTGGACTTGTGATTGCAAATACGGAGTTGTTTTCTGACCAGAGCTTCTCAGCTGGGTACATGGTGGGATCATTAATGGCTTGCCTCATCTTATTTTCCATATATATGATGATAGATTCACTATTTTTGAACAAAAATAGAAAAGATGTTTCATAATACACGTCAACTAGACGTGTTTTTTAGTTATTTGACTTTATCCAATATATCTTCAACCGTGTTCGCTTCAACAATCAGACGATACCCATCTTCGTCTATAAAACCTTCATTTTTCATATGATAGAAAAACTCCAGTAATTGATCATAATATCCATCTATGTTTAAAAGACCACATCGTTTATGATGTTTTCCTAATTGGGCAAGCGTCATCACTTCAAAATACTCTTCCATCGTCCCAATCCCTCCTGGTAGGGCGATAAATGCATCTGCCAACTCCGTCATGCGACGTTTTCGATCATGCATCGTTTCCACAATTTCCATCTTAGTAATATATTTGTGTGCCTTTTCTTTCGTTGCCAAAAACTCAGGCATAATCCCACGAACATTGCCACCGTGATCGATGACGGCATTGGCTACCTCAGCCATCATCCCGACACTTGCACCTCCATATACGAGTTCAATATTTCGCTTTGCAAGCAATTCCCCTAACTGTTTTGCTCCATTACGATATTCTTGCTTATTCCCTTCACGTGAACCGCAAAACACACACAACCGTTGCATGAGTATATCTCCCTTCTTTCTTCCAGTAAAAAAGCCAGTTTCCTATTAAAGTGTCCACCATTTCTCCATTCACGTCAAATGAAGAAACAACACACTTAGGAAACTGGCTTATGATTCACAATAGAAGTATTCTACCTTTGAGCAACAGATGCATGATCTTTTTGAAAGAACCATTTTAATGCACTGTGCACATCTTGCTTTTGTTTTAAAATATAATGGCGAAACTTCGGATCATCAAGGTGTTTATACACGCTCATTAGGCTACTTGGTCGGTTAAATTGGTTTACTTCACCATAGCCAAACATTCTTGAATACTCCATCAGTTGTTTAACGAGTTGCATACAACGTTGGTTATCAGAAGTTAAGTTATCACCATCCGAAAAGTGAACAGGGTAAATATTATATTGATGTGGGGAATAATGATTTTCGATCAATTCTAAAGCTTTCCGGTATGCTGATGAACAAATCGTTCCTCCACTTTCTCCTTTATAGAAGAAGTCATCTTCCGAAACCACTTTTGCCTCCGTATGGTGAGCGACAAATTCGATGTCAACCGTCTCATATTTGGTACGCAAAAAGCGGGTCATCCAGAAGAAAAAGCTACGCGCCATATACTTTTCCCAATTTCCCATCGACCCTGACGTATCCATCATCGCAATAATGACGGCCTTGGATTCTGGCTTTGTTTTTTCATTCCATGTTTTAAAGCGTAAATCGTCATTATAAATAGGAGCAATCCCTGGTTTCCCCTCCAATGCATTTCTTTTCAGTGCTGTGAGAATCGTCTGTCGCTTATCGATGTTGCCCATTAATCCTTTTTTACGAATATCATCGAATTCAATATCCTCAACGACGATCTGATCTTTTTCTTTCTTCTCTAGATTGGGGAGTTCAAGCTCACTAAATAGCCATTTCTCAATTTCAGAAATCGATACTTCTGCCTCATAATAATCTTCTCCAGGCTGATCACCTGCTTTTTCTCCACCTTGACCACGGCCTTTTTGTCCCGATCCATCGCGAGCGACGACGTCACCAACATCACTGTCGCCATCCCCTTGACCGACGTGTTTATTTTTGTCATCGTTATAACGGATTTTATATTCATCTAATGAACGAATCGGAATTTTTATAACATCTCGCCCATTACTCATAACAATACTCTCTTCACTAACGAGGTCTGGCAAGTTTTTATGAATGGCATCTTGCACTTTCTCTTGATGACGCTGCTGGTCTTGATACCCTTTGCGATGGAGGGACCAGTTTTCTTGGGAAATCACATAATTTTTTGTGTTTCGCTCTTTCATTTCTCGACTCCCTCCTATAATTCAATGATTTCCAAATCATGACCTACGCACATCTTTTTTCATTTTACATACAATAACGGTGGTTAAAATAAGGGGCACCGTTTTTCTAAACAATGAGCTTACTTTATTCTATGCACGAAAGGTGTCGAGTTGACGGAAGATTCAGTTTATTTTTCATAAATGATTTGGACAAGGTATAGGAAGTCGTATTCGTTAAAACATGCGCAACCTTTTCAAAGGCCAATAGGTAATGTCTACTTTCCCAATAATACGGTCTTTTGAAATAAATCCTAGTTGTCGACTATCCATACTATTTGGACGGTTATCTCCTAGAACAAAATACTTGTCGTTTGGAACTTTTCCTTCGCCTGTTACTTGTTCTAGAGTAAAATCATAAGTAAAGGTCTCATCTAAAAGAGCCCTTTTTTCTTGTTCTAAGAAAGGTTCTTCATACAATTCATCATTTATATAAAGGTGATCATTTTCATAACGAATCTCATCACTTGGAACGCCTATGACACGCTTAATATAATCTGTTTCCGGAGTCGCTCGAAATACAATCAAGTCAAAACGTTGAGGGGCATTCCAGTCATACTCAATTTTATTAATAATGACATGTTCGCCATCCTGAATTGTCGGTAACATCGATTTTCCACTAACAACATAATTGGTAAAGAAAAAATGATGGACAAAGAATGTGACGATCACAACAAGAATAACAATTTTCAAAAAAGTCCACGCACTACGAAGCCATTTATGTCTTTCTAATACAACTGATCCCTCCATCGCCCTTCCTCCTCCACTCAATCATGGATGCCTTTGTTCTATAGACCATTCATTCATAATCATTAAAAAGCTGTATTTTTTATTTCATAGCAACACAAGAACAAAACCGAAGTAAAACGACGTATCTATAAATAGGTACGAAAAGAGCCGAACTTCCGGACGACACGGATTAAGTTCGACTCTCATCTCTCATTCGTTACCTATTTAATAAGCTTCCAACATAACGTAATAACTCATTTGCTGACACGGAGTTGTATCCATAGTCATCGATTAATCGTGCAATCACTTCATTGATTTTTTTCAATTGATCTTCATCTGGTGTTTGCGTTGACGTCGTAATTTTCACAACATCTTTTAAATCTGCAAACAGCTTTTTCTGAATCGCTTCACGAAGCCGCTCATGTGATGAATAATCGAATTTCTGACCTTTTCTTGCGTAAGCAGAAATTCGAATGAGAATCTCTTCTCGGAAAGCTTTTTTCGCATTTTCAGAAATACCGATTTGTTCTTCAATTGAACGCATCAATTTTTCATCTGGATTCATTTCTTCTCCTGTCAGTGGGTCCTGTATTTTATTTTTATTACAATATGCCTCAACATTGTCTAAATAATTATTCATGAGTGTTTTTGCAGACTCTTCATACGAATATACAAATGCTTTTTGCACTTCTTTTTTGGCGATTTCATCATATTCTTTACGTGCAACAGAAATGTAATTCAGATACCGCTCGCGGTCTTCTTCGTTAATTGAAGCGTGTTGGTCAAGCCCTTCTTTAATCGCACGCAACACATCTAATGCATTGATCGAATTTAGACCTTTGCGGATGATTGCTGAAGAAATACGATTGATCACGTAACGTGGGTCAATGCCGTCCATTCCTTCTTCTGGAAATTCTTTCTTTAATTCATCAACATCTTGTTGGTTAAAACCTTCCACATTTTCCTCATTGTACAATCTTAATTTTGTCAAAACATCGACACCTTGTTTTTTCGATTCCTCTAACCTTGTTAGAATCGTGAAAATAGCCGCAACTTTTAGTGCATGGGGAGCAATATGAACATCGGAAATATCACTTTCGTTAATCATCTTTTCATAAATTCGTTCCTCTTCTGACACTTTTAAATTGTACGGAACAGGCATAACGATCATTCTTGATTGTAAGGCTTCGTTTTTCTTATCATTAATAAACGCTTGATACTCTGCTTCGTTCGTGTGCGCGACAATCATTTCGTCTGCACTAATAAGGGCGAACCTACCCGCTTTGAAATTCCCTTCTTGTGTTAACGACAATAAGTGCCATAAAAACTTTTCATCGCATTTCAACATTTCTTGAAATTCCATTAAACCACGGTTCGCTTTATTTAGTTCACCATCAAAACGATACGCTCTTGGATCGGACTCAGAACCGTACTCTGCGATCGTTGAAAAATCAATGCTTCCTGTCAAGTCAGCAATATCTTGTGACTTTGGATCAGACGGGCTAAATGTTCCAATACCTGTTCGACGATCCTCAGACAAAAAGATTCGCTCCACTTTCACATCTTCAATTCTTCCACCGTATTCTTTTTCAAGCCGCATCATGTTTAACGGTGAAAGGTTCCCTTCAATTTTAATCCCGTACTCTTTGTAAAAATCATCACGCATGTGCTGTGGTATTAAATGCAACGGGTCTTCGTGCATTGGGCACCCTTTGATGGCATAAATCGCACCACGATCTGTACGCGAATACTGCTCTAACCCCCGTTTTAACATTGTGACAATTGTAGATTTACCACCACTTACTGGCCCCATCAATAATAAAATCCGCTTTCTTACATCAAGACGTTTGGCAGCTGGATGGAAATACTCTTCGACTAAACGTTCAATACTCTCTTCTAATCCGTAAATCTCACCGTCAAAAAACTTATAGTGTTTTCTCCCGTCTTCTAATTCTTCAACTCCAGCATCATAAATCATGTTATAAATCCGCGAATGCGCTGTTTGTGCAACTTCTGGATTTTGTTTAACAATCTCTAAATACTCGGCAAATGTTCCTTCCCACTTCAAACTTTCTTCTTCTTCCCGGTGGCGTTCAATTTGCTGTAAAATATCCATGAGAAGCCTCCTCCTAAACCGATGATGCAAACTAGGCAATCATGTTTCCATCCTATGCGACTTTCGCTAGTATGATGCACAAGTTTCTACACTGTAGAGACAATAATTTCAAGGAACTTCCCTAATAAGCGGTAGGAAATAAGATAATAGGTTTACAGATTAGAATAGAGAGAAGGAAATGGCATGAAACTTTCAATTGGTTACGTCTTGATTTTATGTATGGGAATAAGCTTTTCACTTTTATTTCTAGAGCTGTCACATAAGTGGGATAACACGCAATCTGTCGATTCATATCTACAAGAACGTGTCGAGATTGATGACTGGTCACTCCCTCAAACAAGTATGATTAAAGATAAACACGGGACAACGGTCACTGAATTTCATTCGCCTGACAACCGATTGAATTTATCAATGTCGGAAATCCCAGATGGCGTGATTGATGCTTTTATCGCTACCGAAGATCAGCTTTTCTACAACCACAGCGGCTTTGATGTTAGCGGGATGACACGAGCTTTATTTACCAACATACAAGCCAATGACATTGTACAAGGTGGAAGCACAATTACTCAGCAACTCGTACGAAACATTTACTTAGGGCATACGCAAACGTACGACCGTAAACTTACAGAACTTCTTTATGCTTACATATGGGAACAAGAATATACGAAAGAGGAAATTTTAGAAGCTTATATCAATGCTGTTTACTTTCACAATGGTGCCTATGGGATTGAAGCCGCTAGTCAATTATATTTCACTAAGACAGCCGAACAATTAACGATTGCTGAAGCTGCTTTCCTTGCTTCAATCCCTAATAATCCTAGCAATTACAATCCTTTTCTTCATAAAGAAAGAACAATTGAACGTCAACATTGGGTTCTCCAGCGAATGAAAAAAGAAGGCTATATAGATGAACCTACATATGAAGAAGCCATAGACGAGCCGATCGAGCTAAACCCTCGTGAAAAACAAAATGAGTATCCTGACTATACAGATTATGTCCTTGAAGAATTAGATTTGCTCCTTTCACAAGGTGATCATGAACATGCAGAAGATTTAATCGCTTTACTTAATATTGAAGAAGAGGGGGAAAAAGACAGAGTAAAACTTTTACTACAACATGGCGTTGTCATTGAAACAGGATTGGACCCTGATATTCAAACCCATTTGAAAGAGACAGAGATGGCGCATATTGGAGAAGGAAACATACAAAGCTCTAGCGTAGTCATCGAGCACCGTGACCATGCGCTTCGCGGAATCTCTGGGGGGATTGGTTATGAAACACGAAACTTTCACCGTGGGTCTCAAGCATACAGACAACCTGGATCAGCAATAAAACCTATTCTTTCTTTTGCGCCATACTTAGAAAGATTTAATGTAAACCGTCATTCTATCATTAGCGCTCGACCATTTAACCATAATGGATATCAACCGAGTAATTACGGTGGTGCGATCTATGGAGATGTTCCGTTAGCAGTAGCATTTCAACAATCAATCAACACTGCAGCTGTACGCATGCTGTCGCAAGTTGGCGTACAAGAAGCTTTTTCAAAAATCGCCCCGTTCTCATTTGCAAAAGTAAATGAAGAAGATGCTCATTTACCTGCTGCATTAGGCGGGATGCAACATGGCGTATCTCCTTTAGAATTGACAGATGCGTTTACATCATTTGCAAACGATGGCCAATATTCACCCGCACATGCAATCGAGCGAATTACAGACCATGATGGAAATGTCCTATATGAACACCCTTTACAACCAACAACCGTTTGGTCACAATCAACAGCTCAAGAAATTCGTTACATGATGCAACGTGTCATCCAAAATGGAACAGGTCGACATGCAGCTTTTTCTACAGATGAATACCTTGGCGGGAAAACAGGGACTTCAAACAATTATCATGACCTTTGGTTTGTCGGATCAACGGATCGTTACACAGTTGGTCTATGGGTCGGAAGCGATCGTCCAACTTCGCTTCGAGTAGCGAGTAACCAACAATTACATACCCAAACATGGCGACAAATCGTTGAACCCCTTACGAGGGAGGGAGTGGTAAACTAGCTAAAAATCCTTCATAAAGAGTGAATAATGCATAAAAAACACTTGTAATAAACAAAAACCAAAAAAATAATTGAAAGAAAATCATTCCGACTAAACCAGCACTGGAAAGTGAATCACTCACCTTATAAACAAAAAATACAAAGTATATGAAACTACTTAACAAAAGCGTCGCCATGAGTAAGGGGAAAGAAAACATGACAAAAATAGATGCAAGACTGCCAATGAGAAAAATCCATGCTCCTGAACGTACTGTTGACAAACCTGTCCCATCGCGATCTTTAGAAAAAAACAACATTGTAAGCTCATTGATCGTATTCGCTATCAATTTCAAAGCACTAAAGATCATAAAATAAATGAGCGTAAGAATAAATAAAAGCATCAGTAAAAATTGGTGTTCGGAAAACCAATCACCGAGCTGAGCGAACATTCCTACTTGTTCGAGCCAAAGAACGATTATACCTTCCGTATATTTAGCTAACGATAAGCTAAATAGACATATAGACATTAGTGGAAAATAACTTGTTAAATATGTATTTTGCATATATAGCTTCCTTTACTTTGTCAAACTCGCATTTATTATACGGGAAATATTGTCACATTGAAAGATTGCACCGTAGGTCTTGTTTAGGTAAAATATAGTTAATCAAGTTTCCAACAAAATGATCGTAGTAACGATAGAAAGGGGAGGCGTTGTTATGGATTTGCTTTTAATTCTTGGCGTTTGTTTAGCATTTCTCGTTGCGATTTTCACTGCTGGTTATGAAGATAAGCCGCATCGTCGTTAAAATTGAAAAAATGATAACGAAAGGTCTGCTTAGGACAAACTGATATAAAGTTTGCCCAAGCAGACCTTCCATTTTGACACGATTTTTTTCATTTTATTGCATCGGCATGAATTGTTGTTGACGTAACGCTTCGTATACCAAAATCGCTGCCGTATTCGATAAATTCAATGATCGTACGTTATCTGTCTGCGGAATCTTCACACAACGATCTGGATACTTTTCAATTAACGATTCTGGAAGTCCTGTTGTTTCTCTTCCAAATATGAAAAAATAATCTTTATCCAACTGACTATAATCTAGCTCATGATAGAAGCTCGAATTACCAAACGTTTCAACAAAATAGAACGCCGCTTCCGAAAATTGCGTCAACAACTCCTCAATATCATCGTAATACTGGATGTTTACTTTTGGCCAATAATCACATCCCGCCCGCTTTAACATTCGATCCTCAGTTGAAAAACCAAGCGGACGTATCAAATGCAACGATGTATTCGTCGCAGCACATGTCCGTGCAATATTCCCTGTATTGGCGGGTATTTCTGGTTGATAAAGTACAACGTGTAACCCCAACCTTCTCACCTCTATATCCTGCTAAAATGCAAACATCATTATACCACCTTTTTGCGAGCAAATAAAATATCTCAAGAAATAGATCAACCACTTATGATATGAAAAAATTTATATTGGATATTTGGCGTCCAAGCTGTCGAGTCTTCGTACTTCCAATACCTCATGCGGCTGTTTACAGTGTGTGCATTTACAAGAGGCATCCCTTGCTGGTCAAAGGCTACAACGATCGTTGCATGTTGCCATCGTCCATTACCATCAAAGTCATACAAAATCACATCTCCCCGTTGTAACTGTTTCGGCGATTCTACCTCATGTGCTTGTAAACCACTTTCTGAGCCACTCAAATACCAACGAAACGAATGGGTTACAGCCCAGCTAAAACTCCATTGATTTCCTTTATACCACCAACCCTTCGCTCGATCTGGATAGCCAGTCATAGGGGCACCACCAGCATATAAGCATTGCGAAATAAAGTTGGTGCAATTATCTTCAAACCGTTGATACTGGGGATTATAATCATTCCACCAACGCTCAGCATATTTTACCGCCTCTAAACGATTATATTCATAGCGGTTTCTACTTCGCTCCATACGCCTCTGCTTTTTACGATTTACTGTTTGTTGATAATTACCATCACTAGATAGACACCTCTCATCGACTAGTTTTCCCCTGTAAAAAAACGCACGACGATCATAAAAATGTTCTTCGATATAAAAAAAATCACCTTGTTTGATCAAATGTTGCAGTGATAATCCATAATCAATCGTCTGTCCGTATGAATGTGTTTTTACACCGAATACTTGGCCCCCAATGATGTTTTTAACAATTTCCGCGTCTCTTTCTGCTAACTGCAACTTTTTCCTCTCTAAAGCTTCACGCTCTTCGCTTTGAAAAAAGGTTGATTGTTGGTCATCCCTAATATAACTTTGAAAACATCCCTCTAAATAGTTTTTTAATGTCCTCACCCATTGCCCCATCCCTTGACCTCCTATTGCACGTTTTTCGCCTATTTACTATATGCAATAGGACAATTCTTTCATGAAAGAATATTTAATGATGATTATGGAAAAAATATTTTTCCACATTTACTTTGAACATTAAAAAAGAAGTTAGCCGAAGAGTGCTTTCTCTCGACTAACTTCTTTCGTTCATGATTTATTACGATGACATACGAGCATTGAAGCTTTCAAGTTGTAAAAGGGTTTCTTTTTTCTCTATTCCTCCACCGTAACCGACCATCGATCCATTCGTTCCGATGACGCGATGACACGGAATAATTATAGGTACAGGGTTTTGATTGTTTGCTCCACCGATTGCACGTACCGCTTTCGGAGCACCGATTTCTAGCGCAATTTGTTTGTATGATTTTGTTTCCCCATACGGGATCGATTGTAACGTTTTCCATACTAAAGTTTGAAAACGCGTCCCCAAAAGGTCTAGCGGCACGTCAAATTCATACCTTTGTCCTTGAAAGTATTCATCCAATTGTTTTTGTACTGGTTTTAATGAATCAGCATCTTCTTTTAAAGGTGTACATAGTAAATGTTTCTTTAGTTTAGACTTTATCGTTAAATAAACGTCTTTAGCTGCCCCAAATTCAATCAAAATCATACCTTTTTCTGATTGGACAAGTGTTAACGGACCTAGTGGACTGTCCATTTCAGCATAGGAAATGAATTGTCGTTTCGTCATAACATCTCCTCATTTCATCAGTCCAGTTTATTTAATTCATGATACTGGACAAAGTTTCTCACTACAACCGTTAAGTCGATTGATTTTCAAGGAACATCAGACCTTTTTCCATTTCATTTAAAACGTCTGCATCTTCTTCAGTTATTTGTGCTTCTTTTAATTTTTCAGCTGCATCATCAGTACCTATTTTCCCTATCGCCCAGGCAGCCGTACCGCGAATAACAGGTCTCGGATCTTGTTCAAGTAGTTGATACAATGTTGGTAATGCTTCCGTTTCCCGAAAGTGAGCCAAAGCGATAATAGCATTACGCTGAATCGGTTTTTTCCCTCTCCATGAACCAGCAATCGAACCGAACTTCGCTTTAAATTGTTTATTGCTAATTGTTAACAATGGTTCTAGTTTAGGTTTTACCACTTCTGGATCTGGTTCCATTTCAGGATGGTGATCAGCGTTGATTCCTTTGTTCTCTGGACAAACCGTTTGACATGTATCACATCCATACAATCGGTTACCTATTTTATCTCGATACCGATCAGGTAAAAAACCTTTCGTTTGCGTTAAATAAGCAATGCATTTACTAGAATCCAATTGTCCACCTTGCACAAGAGCCCCGGTCGGACAAGCGTCAACACATTTATTACAGGTTCCACATTGATCCTCTAAAGGTTGATCCGCTTCCAATGGTATAGTCGTTATCATTTCACCAAGATATACATATGAGCCCCATTCGGGTGTTATCACTGCACAATTTTTTCCTGACCATCCTATACCTGCTCTTTCTGCTACAGCACGGTCCGAAAGTTCACCTGTATCAACCATAGAAGCACATCGAGCATCTGGTACTTTTCCTTTGATAAATTCCTCTAATAAATGTAATTTACGACGTAAGATATGGTGATAATCTTCTCCCCAAGATGCACGACAAAAAATACCTCTTCTATCACCACGTTTAGATTTAGGCGCATTTTTTAGTTTTGAAGGATAGGCAAGTGCAATCGAGACAATCGATTTTGCTTCTGGTAACAACAAAGGAGGATTCGTCCGCTTTTCAATGTCTGGTTCTTCAAAGCCTGATTGATAACCTAGTTCTTGTTGTTTAATGAGACGGTCCTTTAGTGTAACAAACGGATCAGCAGCGGCAAAGCCAATTTTATCGATACCTATAGTTTTACTATATGCAATTAAGTCTTTTTTCAATTGGGCATCTATCATGTTGTTCATCCTTCTTTTTTAGCGCTAAAAAAAAAGCAGCGTTTCCTCTTCCATCCGGAACACTACTTTAACTTTTATATTTTAGTGGAGCGGGTGATGGGAATCGAACCCACGACATCAGCTTGGAAGGCTGAGGTTTTACCACTAAACTACACCCGCACATTCTTTTTCCGATTACATTTCGTTTTCCTTACGCATAATGGCCTTCTTCATGTCTCTTCCTCTTCTTGGCGTTTCTTTGATGTGGATGCGTCGAGACAACTCGATGTGTTTATCTACTTGATTATTTCTTTGTATTTTACTGACAGGTAATTGTTTTGTCAAGTGCTCACACGTTAACGACAAAGGCCTTTTTAAAGCTTAATAATTATTATTCCCTTTTTTCACCTTGCTTATACGTCAAAACATAAAAGATATTCTGATACATAAACATTTTATGTGTGTAAATGTCTGTTTTCATTTAAATGATCACCAATGAAAGAGAGGGTATGAACAACATGACAAATGATGACCGCAAACACCACCATGATTCCCGTGGGGATCAAAGAAAAGAAAATGACAAAAAGAACCAACTTGAAAGTTTCACTGTCGACCATACCGATAAAGAAATGCGAACCAATCAAGGAGTTCCTGTTTCCAATGATGATGATTCTTTAAAGGCTGGAAAGCGTGGGCCAACGATCATGGAGGACTTTCACTTTCGTGAGAAAATGACGCATTTTGACCATGAACGGATCCCAGAACGTGTCGTTCATGCTCGAGGTTTTGGGGCACACGGTTATTTTCAAGTGTATAAACCAATGACAGAACTAACTAGTGCCAAGTTTTTGCAAGATCCATCTGTAAAAACACCGGTATTTGTTCGCTTTTCTACAGTTGTTGGTTCACGAGGTTCCGCAGATACCGTTCGTGATGTACGCGGATTCGCGACGAAATTTTACACTGAAGACGGAAACTTTGATATTGTTGGCAATAATATCCCGATCTTCTTCATTCAAGATGCCATGAAGTTTCCTGATGTTGTCCACGCGATTAAACCAGAACCACATAATGAAATTCCTCAAGCTTCTTCAGCTCATGATACATTTTGGGATTTTGTCGTCAATAATACAGAAACAGCTCATATGATCATGTGGCTCCTTTCTGACCGAGGTATTCCTCGGAGTTTCCGAATGATGGAAGGGTTTGGGGTTAACACATTTAGATTCGTCAATGGTCAAGGAAAAGCTCGTTTTGTAAAGTTTCATTGGAAACCGCTTCTTGGCGTTCATTCATTAGTGTGGGATGAAGCACAAAAGCTTGCTGGTAAAGACCCTGACTTTCATAGAAACGACCTTTGGAACGCCATTGAAATGGGGGATTACCCTGAATATGAACTAGGGGTCCAAGTCATTGAAGAAGATGATGAATTTAAATTTGATTTTGACATCCTTGATCCGACAAAATTTTGGCCTGAAGAAGTAGTACCAGTGCAAACCATCGGGAAATTGACTTTAAATCGAAATGTAGATAATTTCTTTGCTGAAACAGAACAATCAGCCTTCCACACCGGCAATGTCGTTCCTGGTGTTGATTTTACTAATGACCCGCTCCTTCAAGGGCGTCTGTTTTCCTACTTAGATACACAACTGATCCGCTTAGGCGGTCCAAACTTTCACGAAATCCCCATTAATCGCCCTATAACTCCTAATGTCAATAACCAAAGAGACGGCTTCCACCGTATGACGATCAACCGTGGTATTACAAGCTATTCGGTAAATGCTATTCAAGGAAACAGCCCCCACCCTGTTTCAAAGTCAGAAGGCGGATACGTACACTATGCAGAAAAAGTCGAAGGGGTAAAAATTCGCGCTCGTAGTGAAAGTTTTAAAGATCATTACAGTCAAGCGACTTTATTTTGGAACAGTATGTCAGAAGCAGAAAAACGTCACATCATCGAAGCTTTTCATTTTGAAATTGGTAAAGTAGATCGTCCAGAAATACGTCAGCAAGTTGTTGATATGTTCAATAATGTCGATGAAGGTCTCGCAAAGGAAATTGCTAAAGGAATTGGGGCAAAACCTCCTTCCAAACCTGGTGGAACCGCAGTCACAACAAGTTCTCCGGCTGTTAGCCAAGAAAATACAATCAAAACTGCATCGACAAGAAAAGTTGCAATCATAGTCAAAGATAAATTTCACTTTCATGAGTTAAAACAAGTAATAAAAGGATTTAAAGGTTATGGGGTTCACGCTGAGCTCATCAGTGACACTTTAGGCACAGTAAAGAGCGAAGAAGGAAAAGAAATTCACATAGATGAAACATTCACAACAAGTGAATCTGTCATGTATGACGCAGTTTTTATTCCCGGTGGAAAACACGTTCAACAATTATTGCTTGAAGATGATGCCCTTCACTTTATCCATGAGGCATTTAAACACGCCAAAACCATCGGTGCATCAAACGAAGGTGTTGATGTGTTAGCCAATGCACAACTACATGGGATCGCTGTTTCTGGAACAGACAATTCACCAACACCGATTGTCTCAAAAGGTGTGATATCAATACGAAACGCTGCAAACATGTCTAGCTTTACAAATGCGTTCGTCAATGCTCTATCCAAGCACCGCCATTGGGTTCGGGAAAAACAACAATCATCATAGCAAACGATAATCCTCTCCTTTTTTGTACAAAATAAATAAGAATGGATCATTTTTATAAAGGAAGGAATCAAAGATGAATAACAAGAAAAAAACAGCCGCTGGGACAGATATTGAGGAAGTGAAACGTCTAAATGCACAATCGGGACTTTCTTATAATGAAGCCAAGCGAGTGATTGCTAAAAACAAAGGATTTCTCACAAACAATAATCTTAATCAACAATAGCGAACAGTTTCTTATGACTGTTCGTTTTTTTTTATGTCGTTTATTGTTTTATCCCCTTCACACTAAGGTGACACCATATTTTTCCTTAAATAATCATCTATTTTTTTCAAACCTTATAACGGAGACTGATAAACAGAAGGTGGTTATGATGCAGGAAATCAGACAAGAATGGTTGGGAAACGTAAAAGCAGATATATTAGCTGGGATTGTTGTTGCACTAGCACTTATTCCCGAAGCGATCGCCTTCTCGATTATCGCAGGCGTCGACCCGATGGTTGGTTTATATTCATCTTTTATTATTCCTGTTGTTATCGCTTTTGTCGGTGGTAGGCCTGGTATGATTTCCGCTGCAACAGGAGCTATGGCTTTACTTATGATTGACCTCGTTGCTAACCACGGACTCGAATATTTGTTAGCAGCAACAATACTGACAGGTGTTCTACAAATTGTATTCGGTATATTCAAGCTAGCGCGTTATATGAAGTTCATCCCGCGCTCCGTGATGGTCGGATTCGTAAATGCTCTAGCCATATTAATATTTGAGGCTCAAATTCCCTATTTATTTGGACAAGGGTGGGTTATCTTAGCTATTGCAGGAGCAACACTTGCAATCATTTACCTTTTTCCATACTTATCGCAAGCAATCCCTTCTACCCTCGTTGCCATTGTAGTCATGACGGCAATCGTAATGTTTTCTGATCTAAATGTTTTTACAGTTGGAGATATGGGGTCATTGACTCAAACTTTACCTGTTTTTCTTTTCCCGCAAATACCTTTAACATATGAAACATTAACCATCATCTTCCCATACGCGCTATCCTTAACTGTCGTAGGTACCCTTGAATCTCTCCTTACAGCTGCGATTGTCGATGATATGACCGATACAGATAGCAATAAAAATAAAGAAAGTAGAGGCCAAGGGATTGCAAATATTGTTACAGGACTTTTTGGAGGGATGGCAGGATGTGCGATGATTGGTCAATCCGTCATCAATGTCAAATCAGGTGCTAGAGGCCGTTTATCTACACTTGTTGCTGGTAGTGTGCTGATGTTATTGATCATTCTTTTAGGCCACATCGTTATTCAAATACCTATGGCTGTCTTAGCCGGGGTTATGGTCATGGTTTCAATTAGTACATTTGACTGGAATTCATTGCGGACATTCTTAATTGTCCCAGCTACCGACACAGCTGTGATGGTTGTTACCGTTGTTACCGTTGTACTTACCCACGACCTTTCCATCGGTGTTTTTGCAGGGATCCTTTTAAGTGCAATGTTCTTTGTCTCCAAAATTTCAAAAATTGATATCGACAGTAAACTGGATGATCACTTGAATAAAAGAACTTACTTCATCAATGGACAGTTATTTTTCGCCTCTGTTACAGATTCCCTTCAGGCATTTGATTATAAAGAGGAACTACAAGAAGTTGAACTTGATTTTACGAATGCTCACATATGGGATGACTCCGCGGTAGAAGCGATGGAAAAAATCATTTCTAAGTTTGAAGAAAGCGGAACGGAAGTTAAGATATTTGGTCTTAATGAAGCAAGTACACTTTTAGTCGATAAATTACGTAACAAATTAAGCAGTCACTAAGGAGGGAATGGGATGTTCAAAAAGCTTTTATTAGCAACTGACGGTTCTGAATACGCACTGCGAGCTGCAGAGAAAACTGTTGAAATGGCTAAAAATATGCCCGAAGTCACTATTCATATTGTCTATGTCGTTGACAACTCAAAAACTGAGGTACTGAACAACTGGAATACAATGGGCGCTCAAGAAAAGAGAAAAGAAAAAATAAAACCGACGGAAGAGAAATTCAAAGAAGCTCATATTGACTATAAGGTAGAATTTTTGCGAGGGGAACCAGGTCCATCAATTGTAAAACACGCAAATGAGAATAATTTTGACATGGTTATTGTAGGTAGCAGGGGGCGAAACAGACTTCAAGAATTGGTACTCGGCAGTGTTAGTCATAAGGTCGCTAAAAGAGTCGAATGCGCAGTGATGATTATTAAATAGGAGTTGTCAACGACGTTAATATAACATACTGACCGTTTACATCTAAAACATATCCAAAAAAGAACATCTTCACGAAGAAAGACGTTCTTTTTTGGATTATTCGCTTTGAACTGCTCCAAAACAATATTGTCGCGGTATAATAGATTTCGAAATACACTATCAAAACGGTTGTTGATTCACTCATTCTTCCGAAGCGTTGTTCCTAATGGAATAATATGTTGCTCATAAGTTAAACAATAATGTCGCCACTGCAACTGTCAGCACAATCATAACATGCGCTTTTCGTTTAAACTTTCTTATTATTACTTTCGCTATCGTGATTATGCTTTCAGGATGTAGTAATATCGGTAGGTCCCGAACCTCAATTTTCTGTACAGTGCAAAGGAATTCCATTGATATATGCCATCACCCTCATTTAGATGACGGTGATGACATACGTTTATATTGACAAGCTGAGGAATGATGAAGATAACGTTTGGTTGTAGGTGCTGTATCTATTCTAACCTGTCGCTACTGTAAATGTTTCTTCTATTTGATCTCCGACAGTATCTTCAGTATCCACATCGACTAATGAAAGCGTAAGCGTATACTCGCCTGCTTCAGTAAACGTTGTTGTAAATTCAGTTGTAAGCCCCTCATCAAGTCCAATGTCCTCTGTTTTAAAGCCATCAATTGGTCCGAAGAAAGCAACTCCGTCTTCATTTGTTGTAAACGTACCCTCACCATAGATAATTTCTTGTCCTGACACTGGATCCCCATCTGGGCCGACAAGGTTCGCTTGATATCTTACGTTGATATCTTGTGGTACATTTTCAGCTTTTGCTTCAAGTGAGAAAGTATGCTCCTCTCCTGCTACAACATCATCTAGATCATTAAAATCAAATGTCACTGTTTCTGTCGGTGCAGTCGCTTCTGAGACTGTAAACTCGTGGTCAGCAGAGTTGCCGACAGTTTCTCCAGTATCCGCATCGACTAATGAAAGCGTTAGTTTATAATCACCTGCTGTGGTGAACGTTGTGTTAAAGTTCGTCGTTTGCCCATCATCTAGGCCAATATCAGCAGGATTAAAGCCATCAGAAGGGCCAAAGAGCGCGACACCATCGGTTCCAGTTGTAAACGTCTCCCATCCCTCATCGGTTTCATAATTAATTTCTTTTCCTTCAACAGGTTCTCCATCTGGACCTTCAAGCGTTGCTTCGTATCGTACACTAAGGTCGTCTGGTACAAAGCCTGTCTTCGCTTCAATTGCAAAATTATGCTCTTCACCAGCTACTATATCGGTAAAGTCATGAAAGTCAAATGTGATGTCCGTAGCTGCAGTTGGATCAGCAACTGTAAACTCTTCCTTAGTCGTGTCACCAACTACATCACCAGTTGCGACATCAACTAATGATAAGCTTAGTTCATATTTACCTGCTTGAGTAAACGTTGTTATAAAATCAGTTGTAATCCCTTCATCAAGTCCAATGTCCTCCGTTTTAAAGCCATCAGAAGGGCCGAAGAAAGCAACTCCGTCTTCATTTGTTGTAAACGTCCCCCCAGCATAACTTATTTCCTGTCCTTCAACAGGTTCACCTTCTGGTCCAGTAAGTGTCGCTTGGTACCGAACATTTATATCTTGTGGTACATTTTCAGCTTTTGTTTCAATTGAGAAAGAATTCTCATTATTTTCAATAAAACCATTTATTCCAATGAAGTCAAAGGTAACATCCTCGTCAATAGGCGTAACACCTTCATCAGCAAGTCCTAATGCACGATAAATAAAAGTGGCTGCTTCTCCACGCGTTGTGTCATCTGCTGGAGCAAACAACGCCTCTGTCTTACCAAAGGTTATATTATTTTCTACTAGCGGAGCCACATATTGCTTATACCAAGCCCCTTCTTCAATATCGGTAAAATCAAGGTCTGCATCTTCATCTACATCTAGATCGTAAGCTTCAACGATTAATTTCGCTAACTCTGCACGAGTGATTGTTTGATCAGGTTTAAATGTACCGTCTTCATAACCATTTACAATCCCTGCATCTTCTAAAGCACCAATGGCATTATAATAATATTTGCCTTCGTCTGTTAAATCAGTGAATCCTGGAGCTGGCGCATTTTCAATATCTAAATCAATCGACCTGGCTAAAATTAGGGCAGTGTCTGCACGAGAAATATCATTCCCTGGACGGAATGTTCCATCATCGTACCCCGTTAAAATGCCACGTTCAGACAATTCTTCAATCGGTTCAGTATAAAATTGTCCATCCTCAACATCGGTAAACACTTTTGTTTGCTGCTCTACTTCTGTTTCCGCTTCAGCAGCTTGAACATTATTGACAACAGGTCCATAAGCAAACGAAGTCACTAACATCGAACCAAGTAGCACTCTTACGGTAGCTTTCTTAATATTAGGGAATTTCTTTTTAATATATCCCTCAGCTGTTTTATCTAAATCCTCACTTGAAATGTCTTTATTATTTCCTAATTCATCCGCAAATTCTGTTTGTGATTGGTCAACATATAAATATATAATATACTGGTTATTTTCCTTTTTCACCTCATGTCGTTTAATGAAGCTCATCCTATTCCCTCCTTAAATAAACCTACAACATTTCAATAGTTAGTTTTGTGTAAGGAGAGTACATATATACTGGAATCATTTAAAAGCCGTATACTGTAGATTTTTGTTATGCGATACGAAAATCACATTTACCACATGCCTCCATATATTTTACCGTCGGAACAAAATAATAAATATTAAACAATTGAACCAATTTCATAATGAAGGGTTTTAACAAACATCACGAATGTAATCAATTTCACGAAGGTTAACGTTCGTTTGGGAAACTGATTGAAACGAAAGGCGGTGACGCCCAAAGGATAAGCGCAGTCTGAAGATCGAATTCAACGATGGTTTGTGGAGCTGAATTTAGCTGAAGACAAGCCCTTGGGAAAGCGTCCGCCTGCAGTGAAAATCACAATTCATGTTCGGAAATGATCTTTACATCATCTATTATAAAATTCATTCAATTAAAAGCGCCCAAATTTAAGAAACGGAAATATTTATCTTTTTCCGACAGAAGAATCCTACTTTTAAATAAGTTCTCGAAAAGTTTATGTGGGATGCGCTTTTTTCTCACGACCAAATTCCCCCTAAAAACGCAAAAAAGCGGTTTTCACTATTCGTGAAAACCGCACTATAATATCAACGTTTAAAATTATTATGTAGATGGTACCGGTGGTGGGACTCGAACCCACACTCCAGAGGAATGCGATTTTGAGTCGCACGCGTCTGCCAATTCCGCCACACCGGCTTAGTTCATGATTATTCAATTAAAATGGTACCGAGGGCCGGACTCGAACCGGCACGGTTGTACACCAACCGCAGGATTTTAAGTCCTGTGTGTCTGCCAATTCCACCACCCCGGCACAATTAAGCAAAAATCATATGGAGGCGGCACCCGGATTCGAACCGGGGCGTAAGGGTTTTGCAGACCCCTGCCTTACCACTTGGCTATGCCGCCATATGGAGCGGAAGACGGGATTCGAACCCGCGACCCCCACCTTGGCAAGGTGGTGTTCTACCGCTGAACTACTTCCGCAATTAAAATGGCTGGGCTAGCAGGATTCGAACCTGCGAATCACGGAATCAAAATCCGTTGCCTTACCGCTTGGCTATAGCCCAATGAAAATGGGGCGACTGATGGGATTCGAACCCACGAGTGCCGGAGCCACAATCCGGTGCGTTAACCGACTTCGCCACAGCCGCCATCAATTGGCAGGGGCAGTAGGAATCGAACCCACATCAGAGGTTTTGGAGACCCCTGTTTTGCCATTAAACTATGCCCCTATAATAAAAACGTTATTTAAATATGGTGGAGGGGGAGGGACTCGAACCCCCGAACCCGATGGGAGCGGATTTACAGTCCGCCGCGTTTGGCCAACTTCGCTACCCCTCCATAACAGTAATTAAAATAGTAACTTAATATAAACTTGTTTGTCAACAGTTTAAGTGGTGCTGGCCAGAGGACTTGAACCCCCAACCTACTGATTACAAGTCAGTTGCTCTACCAATTGAGCTAGGCCAGCATAAAAGTGGTGGCTCGAGACGGAATCGAACCGCCGACACGTGGATTTTCAGTCCACTGCTCTACCGACTGAGCTATCGAGCCAAATGGCGGTCCCGACGGGATTCGAACCCGCGATCTCCTGCGTGACAGGCAGGCATGTTGACCGCTACACTACGGGACCATAATTATTAGTTTTTTGTTCCTTCTTTGATGTTAATCCACGTAGATACGATGGTATTTTGGTTGCACTTTTCAAGTACACAGTCCCATCTTACTTCGAAGCTTATTCGGCGTAGCTTCGATGGTATTTTGGTTGCGGGGGGCGGATTTGAACCACCGACCTTCGGGTTATGAGCCCGACGAGCTACCAGACTGCTCCACCCCGCGACGATATGAAAGATTTCGGATGATGCGTTTGCTTTGATGCCTTTTAACTGTCTCTTCCTCTAAAAGTGTTTCCTAGAAGTTTATGCGTCGAGACAACTCGATGTATTTCAGCGTTGCTTCGCTCGTTGCTCCACCCCGCGACGATATCTATGGTGACCCGTAGGGGATTCGAACCCCTGTTACCGCCGTGAAAGGGCGGTGTCTTAACCACTTGACCAACGGGCCACTGTATATTTTTTACTTGAATGGCGGAGAGCGAGGGATTCGAACCCTCGAGACGGGATAACCGCCTACACGATTTCCAATCGTGCTCCTTAAGCCACTCGGACAGCTCTCCATGGCTCCACAGGCAGGATTCGAACCTGCGACCCATCGGTTAACAGCCGATTGCTCTACCACTGAGCTACTGTGGAATATTAAAGCCTGGCGACGTCCTACTCTCACAGGGGGAGAGCCCCCAACTACCATCGGCGCTGAAGAGCTTAACTTCCGTGTTCGGCAGGGGAACGGGTGTGACCTCTTCGCTATCGCCACCAGACTACTTTGTTAACGACCTTTTATATTATATAACATACTCGAATGAAATGCAATAATATT
>NZ_JACHHB010000006.1 GCF_014202575.1 Texcoconibacillus texcoconensis
CGGATATTATGCAAAGTAAAATTCAATTAGATTATTCATTTTATGCGGTTTTTAATTACTTACTTAGCATAATTACTTTCTTGGCATAAGGTGGGATAGCATCTCCGATACTAGCAAATGTATACCTCCACTATGTGCTAGACCTCTGGTTTGAAAAGAAGGTGAAGAAAGAATGTAGAGGGCAAGCCCATATCGTTAGATATGCGGATGATTTTGTCTGTTGTTTTCAATACCAACAAGATGCCTACAAATTCTTTGGGAAATTAAAAGAAAGACTTAGACAATTTCATCTTGAGATCGCTGAAGATAAATCCAAAGTCATTCCTTTCGGAAAGTTTGCCGAAGAAAATTGCCAACGTAAAGGACAAAAGAAGCCTCCTACATTCGACTTCCTTGGATTCACGCACTATTGCAGTAACAGTAAGGCAGGCAAATTCCGTGTGAAGAGGAAAACAGACAAAAAGAAAATGAGCAATAAACTGAAGCAAACCAAAGTTTGGTTAAAGAAGAACCGAAACATGAATATCCATGAAATCATGGATCGGATGAAACGCTCATTGGTAGGATATTATAACTACTATTGTATCACTGATAATATCCACTCAGTAGATGAATTCAAAGACAAAATCCAGTTACTGCTATTCAAATGGCTAAACAGACGAAGTCAACGAAAATCATTTACTTGGGACAAATTTAACTTATTCCTCAAGAAGAATCCACTACCGAAACCGAAGGTTAAGGTGAACATCTATAATTTCCGAACTGAAATTAGTTATATTACTTGAAGGGTGATAGGAAGAGCCGTATGCGGTAGTACCGCTCGTACGGTTCTGTGAGGGGGGCGGAGCACAATCTACATTTAAGTAGAGAGGCTCCCTCCTACTCGACTCGTTATCCGGTTTTGTAATCATATTGTAATAAATGATCACCTTAATGAAGAATATTAGCATCCCTGCTGCCAGGATCCCGACCCGTTTCTTTACCACTGAACAATCATTTCAGTAATGAAGAAACGGGTTTTTTTCATTTTGGATTGAATGATCCAATTTCCAATGCTCGAGAAACTAAATCCATATTATCCATATCCTGTCACGAAAGTGTCGGAAACTATAAAACTAGTAATGTAGTTTTATTAGCGTGAAAGTGATATATTTAATAGAGACAATAAACAAGGCAGGTGAGAGGCATGGCAATGAATGAGTGGATGATTTTAAATAAGGAAGAATGCGAAGAACTTTTAAAAGAGACGCAGGAAAAGTTCTCTTACCTTAAGGAGGATGAAGAAATCAATGCGAAAGCTGCCTTCTTTAAAGCGCTTGGTGACGGCACACGCCTTAAAATTGTGTCTTTATTAGCTGTGCGGGAATGTTGCCTTTGCGAGCTGGTCCGAAGCTCTGGACAGTGTGAATTCAACGGTGACTCACCATCTTAAACTTTTGGAACGAGGAGATGTTATCCAGTCGCGGAGGGAGGGGAAGTTCACCATATATACATTGAACCCTTCTATTAAGAATATGGACCTTCTTTTAGGAGGGGAAGACTACTTAGCGTTTGTTCTGTTCAAGAAATTTTAGGACATGAATCTATACAGACCACCGAAGGATATACACTAAGGAAGCGAAGATATTGTGAACATGCTGCATTAAAGGTTAGAAAAACAGAGAAGTGCAGGTTTAAAAATTTGTATCAGAAAGTAAAATCACAAAACATCTATAAATGATTTGATTATCAAAAGTCATTTATTACCTAGTGTTGAAACTGTATGATATTAAAATTTGATAACTTAGGAGTGATACTTTGAGGTTATTATTTTTGAGTGTTTTTTCAATCGTTATACTAATAGCATGTACCCAAACAGTGCCAAAGGATGAATTGGTTGATAACAAGACACTACCGGACCCATTCACAGGTTATTACACACTGTATGCAGTTGTAGAAAATGATGATTACAGGGACAATCATGAACTAGATGCTATTAACGAATCATTAAGCGAAGAAAGTAGAAAATATCTTTATGATAGAGGTATAGTTTGGACTTGGGATAGACGTGTTGAAAACATTATATATGATTATACAGGGAAATTTGATATTGAAAGTTACCCTACCTTTCTAGTTTTCGATACCGATGAATTAATTTTACAAACGACTGACATTAATGAAGTTGAAGAATTTGTATCTACAAACAAACCTGATCGGAGAGAGTAAAACACCCAAAATCTATCGTCTTATTTATACTTCAAATCATGGAGTATCTGTAAATACCTTTTCCGATCTAAAATATCTTAGTTAGAGGTGATCATTTGATGAAGACCTTGTTAGCAAATTTAACTTGAAATTATTGTGATGCAAAGAAAAAAGTTTTCACTTTCACTATTTAGGAAGAGAAGACCCAAAAACTTGAAAATTATTTGGAGGAGATAGTATGAAAAAAATCATCCCATTAACAACATTACTTGTACTAGCGATTAACCCGTATGTCCCATTTGCTGAGTCAGAAGGGACAGATGTTTTTCTGCCAAGCGAAGGAATATTAAATGAATCGACGCATGAAATTAAACAAACCTCTGATGATACAATTGAGCATACTTTTACTGATGGTTTTGAAGTTACTGGTAATACTAGAATTAAAGATGACGAAATTAACGGTAATCTAGTTATTCCTTCTAAAAACGAACGATATAAAATCGAAGGAAACTTAAACAACGAAGAAACTAATAAAACTGATGAAACTGATGTTTATACGGGAAACGTTACAAACGATGACGAGTTAAAGTTTGAGGCATTTGTATATAATAACGATAATGGAGAAAAAATTGCTTCAATTAATATATTTGATTTAGTTGAAGAGGATGGAAATGTTGAGAGAAAATCCCCATTCACTATAATTCTTGATTATAATAACAATCAGAAAATCGAAACATATGATGAAAACATAATTTTTGATCAACCTATCACTTCGGATTCTGAAAGGGAGGTTTCCATTCTAACTGACGGTAGCTTAGGATCAATTACTGGAACAACCGGAAGATATATGCGTACAGAAACTCAGGCCTGGGAAGATGAATACGATGCTGGTGGGAATCATACACCATGGAGAGTAGGAGCATTTACTGAACCTGATAATGCCAAACAAACAGCATCTAATCCTGATTTTGTTAATGAAGTAAGAGTTCATGATCTAAGTATTGATGTAAGTGGTGATTCATACACTACCTTTGCTGCTGCAAAACCTCTAGATAACAGTCACTCATCTTTTGATATACCTTTCATTATAGATCATTCTCTTGATGATATATCTGTTTATTTAAGCTCTGTTTCTGTCGATGCTAGTTCTTCAGGGTGGAACGTAGCATATGATTGGCATGGTGGCTTTGCTTCAAAAGATGCCTACGGTTTAGAGTATGGAGAGTCCGATGGTTTAATTGCTGAATCAAAGTTATCTTGGAGTACACAAGCTTCAGGGGATTTCCTGAATCTAGATCAAGAAATTGATATGACATATGAGTTGTTTGGAGATATTCGTGAATACCATACAACATCAACTAGTCATACTGTTTATTATCAATAATCGAGCACATTATAAAAAATAAGTCATGTCTTCTCTTTTACTATTAGGGAGCGTAAAAATGGTGATCCGACTGCTCGACTTGTGATTTTTTTTGATAGTGATCCTCTAGAAGAAGATAAAACTATAATGGTTATAACAATACTACCACCTGATTATTAAAATAATTACTTACATAAAACGAATGACCTTTTCATATTTGAAAAAGTCATTCGTTTTTGTTCCGGATTAAATATAAATTAAGGGATATGCCTTATTTGGAGTACTTTATGTAAGCATAAACCTCTATGTTACTATTTAGTTATCTGTCACCCCGAAAGCTTCACGTAATTTCTCTTCAAAGTTATCATCAACGAACTCTTTAATAAACTTAGATTTTTTCTCCAAATCTTCTTCTTTTCTGAACCACCCCACCCGCTTTATTCGATCTTCTTCAGGTTTTTGACTCCAAATTTTTTCAGCTTCTTTTTCTAATGATCTTTCTATTTTTTTTCGAGTGATAATTTCATTGACTCTATTTTCTCTTTCTTTAATCCGGTCCATTTCTAACTGTTCTTGACTTTTTGGTTCCGAAATTCTTTGTAATATGCTTTCATATTGCTCTTTGGAAGCGCGGGGACGGATCCAGTTAGCCGAATTTGTAATGATGTTGTAATCATTTTAACTAATGAACTCAGAAAAGTAATCGCGCTGCTAACAAAAAGCATACAAATTCGGGAATTCAAGAGGTGGCTATAGGCGCATTGCCCATAGCCATTTTCTAAAATGGTTATAAGGGATTGTTTGAATACAAAATGGAAATAAATGATGCACTAATTTGTCTTTATTTCCTAAAAACCCCCAGAATAAAGTATAATAAACAATATATGAAGGACATGCGGTAGAAAAAAAGGAGAAATAGCTATGACTGAGAACGGGAATGAATGGTGGAATAAAGTTCTAAAAAAGATTAGTAACGAAATATCTAAACCAAGCTTTGAAACATGGTTCGCTAACACTGAAGCGGAGATTGAGGGTAATACTGTTATTGTTAAAGCTTCAAATGCATTTGCAGCAGATTGGATTGAAAATCGCTATAAGGATGTCATTTTCAAGACAGTAAAAGAACTGATGGGAGAGGGTTATGAAGTTCATGTAGATAATAGCGATAAAGCTGATATGAGAAGTGAACCTTCATCGAGTTTATCTGAATACGAGGAATTAAAAAGACTGACTAGAGAAACGGTCGATCAAGTTTCTGAACTCATTGAAATAAATAAACTGCAAAACGAAAAAATAGAAGCACTTGAAAAACGAATAAGTCAACTTGAAGCTGAGAAATAGCGAAGCGAAGGGACAGTTTTCGCTTGCCCGATTTTGTAATGATGTTGTAATAGTGATCAACAATCAACCCACCTGCACATTTATATTGTTCAGGTGGGTTTGGCACTCATAATTTTCGAGTGTCAGTAGAATGAAGTTGTAGTGTGCTTACAAAAAGCATAAAAATACGGAAGGCTATTTACGAATTACGATGAAGTCCTTATCGAACCCCTTCAACTCAGGTAGGAACTCTTCCAGCTCATATTTAGTCATTTGGTTGTTTTCCTTATTATTTAGGAAAACCCCACTTTCTGGATTATCAAAAGAAACTTGAATTCCAAACTTTTCTGCTAGTTCTATAGCTTTTGTTTTGTCTAGAGAGGAATTCATTTTAACCCTCCCCTTATTAAAATCATATTATTTTAACCAAAATACCTTGGTACTTTACGTTTCTTAGTGTGTTACTCAGGGTATTCAAATAACAAACAAATATTCGGAATGAAACAAAGAGATGAATTTAATTAGCCAGATTTGTAATCTCACTGCAATTATTCAGTGAAATTTATGGTGTATTTATTACCATAGACCACCTGAACATGGATATCATTCATGATCAGGTGGTTTTCTTTTTCTAATGTCAAATGGAGAGAACATCAATGATATTGAAGGTATTTCGTTCAGTTTGTCGAATATTGTAATGGGGTAAAAGGAAATTGTAGAGGTTGAAGAGCAAAAATAAAAGGAGCTTTTACAATGGGTTGGGATTAACCTCAATCATCCATTGCGGCTCCTTTGATATCAATATTGTTACGATGTTATGGCATATTATATAAATGTTTTGAAACGAAGTCAATGAACCTGAGTGTGGTAAAAGGGAATACAGAAACGAACCTACATCTTCTTATTCAAACGATCATGAATGTTCACAGCTATGATATACATATATTCCAAGGGTTCAAATGACGCTGGAGGTGATAATGTGAAAAGTGGTATCAAAGTCCAGGGAGAGCGTTGGTTTCCGTCTGAACAGACGTTTTCCGATGAGATGAAAGATTTGTGGGGCGATTGGTATTGTGATTCGGAGGTTGGCAAGCTGAGAGCGGTGCTCATGCATCGTCCGGGTGAGGAGATTGATGGTGTAACAGCGGAAAACTATGAAACGTATCGTTTTCGTGGTGTGATGGATCCTGAAAAAGCACGCCAGCAACAAGATGAACTTGCAAACATTTACCGTGCTCACGGTGTTGATGTTTATTATGTAGAAAATCAACGTAAAGATCGCCCGAATGCGTATTTTATGCGTGACTTAATGTTTATGACGCCAGAAGGGGCGATTGTGTGTCGGCCGGCGATTCCTGCGCGTCGTGGTGAGGAAAAGGCGGTTGCGCGCACGTTGGCAACACTTGGTGTGCCGATTTTGAAAACGATAAACGGTGCCGGTTATTTTGAAGGCGCGAGCGCGATGTGGATAAACCGCGACACGGTTGTGATCGGCACTGGGAGCCGCACAAATGAAGCGGGGGCACAACAAGTTGAACATGAACTTCGCAACATTGGCGTGAGTAATATCATTCGGACGGAAATTCCCTATGGTTCGATACATCTGGATGGTTATATGAACATGGTGGATACGGACAAGATGATCGTTTTCCCATGGCACTTAGGGTATGATTGTGCGCAGGTGCTTATGGATCAAGGGATTGAGTTGATTGAATTAACGAACATAGAAGAGATTAAGCAAGGGATGGCGATCAATCTTGTGGCGATTGAGCCTGGGAAGGTGGTGGCGCCTGCGGGGTGTCCTGAGACGCGGGCGACGCTTGAACGGCATGGTATTGAGGTGATTGAGGTAGGGTTGGATGAGGTGATGAAAGGGTGGGGGGCGGTCCACTGTATGACGGCGTTTTTGAAGCGTGATCCGGTGTGATGTTTTTCGACATAACGTCTTATAATCTATTATCCAAATAATGAACTGATAGGAAAGTCGTGGTAAGCTAGAGAAAAGGAGGTGTGAGGATGGATATCACAGGTGCGTCGATCGGAATGGCTTTAAATGAGGCGCAAGGGAAAGCGAATACTGCGCTTATGAAGCAGGCGTTGGATACGGGGGATCAACAGACCGACATGATTAAGGATATGATGCAACAAAACCAAGATCAGCCGCGTCAGCAGCATGCAATTGAACCTGGCAAGGGTGGCAGTATTGATGTGTCTATTTAATTAAAAAGGTGAATAACAAGAACAGCCCGTTCTTCCTATTATGACTCACTGTTTTGTTAAACGTGAGGGTCAGGGAGGGCGGGCTTTTTGTGTTTTCTAAAATCGTTGTTTGTGATGGCAAATCCCGTCACTCGTTATGTCAGACGTACTGGCGTTATGATAACCGTCTGTGTGATTCGGTAATCTTACGGTAGTAATAAGGGTTACGTCATGGAATTTGACGTTTTTATGTCTTATTTCAATATCTATTCACTTCGATATTCCTTTAAAGTAAGATGATAACAGGTATAGTTTGAATTGCTGCTAGAGGGATAGGTATAAAAAGGTATCCTGTGTGAGGTGATTGAGATTCAGGGGCAAGTAAAGATAGATTTTGTTTATGATGCAGGGTCAGCTAGTTGTGGCGAATTAATTATGAATATCTATCTTAAAATGAAGCAACTTGAGGTCGGACAGGTAATGGAAGTGATTTCTTACGATTTAAGTGCCGTCGAGGACGTTCCTTCCTGGTGCCGTATGCAAGGACATACTTTGTTACACAGTGAACAAGGTGGGCTCTTACAAACCCATTTTTTTATTCAAAAGGAGATGAAGTAACATGACAAACAAATTATTAGTGAGTTTAACAAACGGGAAAAACGACACAGATAGAGCCACAGTCGGATTCGTCGTCGCTAATGCAGCGGTTGCATCAGGGAAGGAAGTTGTCGTTTTTTTAAATATTGATGGCGCTTACTTATCCGATAGAGGTTACGCAGACGAGATTCACGAAGATGGTTTTGCTCCATTAAAAGACTTAATGGAGCAATTTGTGGAAGCGGGGGGTACTCTTTGGGTATGCAGCCCTTGTCACAAAAAGCGTCAGTTAAATGAAGACAATGTAATCGAAGGTGCGACGATTGTTGGTGGTGCCAAAGTAGTAGAATTTTTATCGGAAGGTGCTGCTTCGATAACATATTAACGTTTTAGGAGGTTGCTTATGTCTCAATTTACCGCTCATAGTATGTGTGATGGAGGAGATCTTGACTGCGGGTCAGGGCTTCTTTTAATTATAAAAAAGAGTATCACTCCGTTAGAACCGGGGCAGGTACTAGAGGTGAGAAGCCGCGAGAGAACGGTAGCCGATGACCTTCCTGTTTGGTGCCGGATGGTGGATCATGAGTTTTTAGGTTCAGAACCTGGAGAAAATACCACCAGTTATTATGTACAAAAAGGTGGCCAAGTCGTGGAATCTTTAGACGAGGACTTAAAAGCTGCTAAAAACTACCAATGGGTTGTGCGGACAAGTAATGATGAAGACTTAACGGCAAAGGTTCATTCCCGAAACCATAGTTTTACTGTCGGCCAGCCGGCAGAATTTAGTGAGAAAGTGGAGGCGCCAAGCGCGGTAGACCACTTATTAGCCTCTTTGTCTTCTTGCTTAGTTGTTGGATTTAAATCGCACAGTTCAAAAAGAAATATCACCATTGATCATACGGAAATGATGCTAAAAGGAAAACTAGATAATGTTTTATACCATATGGAATTAGAGGACACTGGAAGTCCACAGATTATAGAAGTGACAGGGACCTTCTATGTTACATCTCCTAACGAGGAAGAAGAATTACGAGATTTATGGAAACTTACAATCGAACGTTCTCCGATTTATCAAACGTTAAAACATACGATCGATATCAAGATTAACTTTTCTATTATATAGACGATAAGAGAATGAAAAAGGTGTGATCATATGACTTCCCCATTTCTGACAACGACAACGGTTGGTAGCTGGCCGCGGTCAAGAGAAGTATTGAACGGACTACGAGATAAGCGGGCCGGAAGAATAACAGAGGAGCAATTTAATGAAATTGCTGATCAAGCAGTGGTCGAATGCATTAAACACCAAGAAGCGTCGGGCATAGACATGATTACCGATGGAGAGCAACGTAGGGACAATTTCATCTCTTTTGTTGCGGATAAAATCAATAATGTTGACATGCTCTCAATCTCAGATTTACTAAAGTATGTGGAAGATAAAGCGAGTTTTGAAGAGATTTTAGGGACACTAGATATTCCAGCTTATTCTCTTACAAACCCTGCAGCGACTGGAAAGATCAGCCGGAAAAATCCGATCGCTGTAGATGAATATGCATTTATAAAAAAACACACGGACAAACCAGTAAAGGTAGCCATTCCAGGCCCTTATCTACTCGCTCGTTCCATGTGGGTCGAGGGGTTATCGGCTAATGCTTATCCAACGAAGGAAGACTTGGCAGAGGATATTGTTAAAGTTTTAAGGGAAGAAATAGAAGATTTAATCGCCAGTGGCGTACCGTTTATCCAGATGGATGAGCCTGTTCTGACAGAGCTTGTGTTTACGCAAAAGAACGCCAACCGAACATTCATGTGCGGAGCGTTAACAGCGAAGGCAGATGCAAATGAGGAGCTAGACTTTGCGATGGAGCTTATTAACAAAGTTACAGAAGGGATGCTTGGCCGCGGTTCAAAAATTGGCCTTCACATTTGCCGGGGGAACTGGAGTACACAAGAGGACACTCTTCTCAAGGGGCCGTACGATCCTTTAATGCCACACTTAGCTAAGCTAAATCTAGATCAGCTAGTGCTAGAGTTTGCAACACCGAGAGCTGGAGAATTACAGGCATTAGAGGTATTTAAGGATACTGAAATAGAGGTAGGACTTGGCGTGGTTAACCCAAGGGTTCCAGAGGTCGAAACAGTAGATGAAATTGTAGACCGCGTGAAGGAAGCGGCGCAATACATTCCTCTAAATCGGTTATTTCTGAACCCTGATTGCGGTTTCGGAACCTTTGCTCAAAAACCGATGAACACCTCAGAAATCGCGACGAAGAAACTAGCAAATATAAACAAAGCAGCAGAGATATTAAAGTCGGAACCGGTAAAATAGGCAGCCTAAATAACATGTTACACCAGAGGTAGGGGGATGTCCCCCTACCTCTTTAAATTAGTACATAATTTCCATATTTTTGCACACCCTACCGTTTGAAAGGGTGTGAGCACATTGGACAAGTTGTTCAATATGGTTTGTGTACTGCTTGGACGCATTGATAAAAAGAATATCGTATTGAACACGTATGTTAAGTGTTTTAGATTGTTTCACAAGGGCACGACGTTTTCATCTTCTTATCAATACATCACTTCATTCATTTATTTGGAATTATCATAGGAAAGCGAATTCATTGGTTGTTCATTTACAAACATGCAGATACTGATTATTGTTGAAGGAGACGGCATTTACATTTACAGGCTGTCACTTTTAACGAAAATGAGTAGGGGGTGCCTTCTTGAAAAAGATCAAATTAGGGACTGAGTTAGAGGCCGGAGAGATTTCTCTAGGTTGTATGCGTATGGACAAGCTGTCGGTTGATGAGGCAGCTCGAGTGATTGATCAGTCAGTTGAAGTGGGGATTGATTTGTTCGATCACGCTGATATTTATGGTCGTGGTGTGTCGGAAGAGGTCTTTTCGGAAGCGTTAAAGAAATCTTCCACGAAACGTGGTGACATCATCCTCCAATCCAAGTGCGGCATTCGGAAAGGTTTCTTTGATTTTTCAAAAGATCATATTTTGAACTCCGTCGATGGGAGCTTAAAGCGTTTGGGGACGGATTATCTTGATATTCTGTTGCTGCATCGTCCGGATACGTTGATGGAGCCTGATGAGGTGGCGGAAGCTTTTGCGCAGTTGAAAGAGAGCGGGAAGGTGCGTCATTTTGGGGTCAGTAACCAAAATCCGATGCAGATTGAGTTATTGAAAAGAGCGGTTGCTGAGGATTTGATTATTAATCAGCTGCAATTGAGTCTTGTACATACACCGATGATTGATGAGGGGTTCAATGTGAATATGCAAAATGACCCGTCGATTGTGCGTGCAAGCGGTGTGCTTGAGTATAGCCGCATGAATGACATGACGATCCAGGCGTGGTCGCCGTTTCAGCATGGGATGATTGAAGGAGTATTTGTCGGCAATGACGATTACCCTGAGGTGAACGCGAAGTTGCAGGAGATGGCTGAGAAGAAAGGTGTCACGGATTCGGCGATTGCGATCGCGTGGATTTTGCGTCACCCGGCTGGTATGCAGCCAATTGTCGGCTCGATGAACCCAGAGCGGATCAAGCAGATTGCTGCGGCGTCGGATGTTGAGCTGACGCGTGAAGAGTGGTATGAATTGTATCGCGCGGCAGGGAATGAGCTGCCTTAAGAGGAATAGAGGAAGGGAAGTCCACATTTTGTGTGTGGGCTTTTTTTGTTGGGGTTGTGTGCGTAAAATTTAAGGTTTTATGCGTAAAAATGAGCGTTCTTTGCGTAAAAAAGGGGAACGTTTGCGTAAAAATGGCCACTCTTTGCGTAAAAATCGGTTCACCTGAAGGAAAAAAGAGTCGACCTGACGGAAAAATTGGTTCACCTGAAGGAAAAAAGAGTCGACCTGACGGAAAAAACGGTTCACCTGAAGGGAAAAAGAGTCGACCTGACGGAAAAATTGGTTCACCTGAAGGAAAAACGGATCGACCTGACGGAAAAAACGGTTCAGCTGAAGGAAAAAATGATCGACCTGATCGAAAAATCGGTTCAGCTGAAGGAAAAACGGTTCAGCTGAAGGAAAAAATGATCAACCTGATCGAAAAAACGGTTCAGCTGAAGGAAAAATGGTTCTACCTGAAGGAAAAATCGGTTCAGCTGAAGGAAAAACAGTGTTACCTGAAGGAAAAACGTCTCGACCTGATCGAAAAATCGGTTCACCTGAAGGAAAAACAGCTCCACCTGACGGAAAAAATGATCAACCTAACGCAAAAGCACTGAGCGCATCATTTGTTTCGGCAATCGAAATTGTTTAAAGTAAAATAGTAGGGAAGTCTAATATGAGTGAAACTTCTACAAGAAAGGGTAATCAATATGGCAAATATACAAATACCTGTGTCAGTGTTAAATCTAGCGCCTGTCCGTCAAGGTCAAGACGAAAAAGCTGCGATTGATTCAATGGTGGATTTGGCGCAGGCGACGGAAAAAATGGGCTATGTGCGTTATTGGATTGCGGAGCACCATAATACGCCAACGCTTGTCAGCTCATCGACGGCGATTTTAATTAAACATACTTTAGAAAAAACGAACAGTATTCGTGTAGGATCAGGTGGGATCATGCTACCGAACCATTCGCCGCTCGTTGTTGCTGAGCAATTTGGTACGATGGCGACGATTTATCCTGACCGTTTGGATTTGGGACTTGGCCGTGCGCCGGGAACAGATATGATGACGGCAAATGCCCTCCGACGTTCGAACAATGATTCCGTTTATACATTTCCGAATGATGTCAAAGCACTTTTAAAGTATTTTGGCCCTGAAGAGGTTCAAGATTATGTGAAAGCTCATCCTGGTGTTGATACGAACATTCCGCTTTATGTCCTTGGTTCATCAACCGATTCCGCGGTTTTAGCGGCGAAATTAGGGTTACCGTATGTGTTTGCGTCGCACTTCGCACCTCAGCAAATGGATGCAGCGATCAAGATTTACCGTGAGCAGTTCCAGCCGTCGGAATACTTGGATGCGCCTTATATGACGGTGTGTCTCAATGTGATCGCGGCTGAAACGGATGAAGAAGCTCAGCTAGAATCAACAACGATGAAGCAATTTTTCTTAAATGTTGTTCGCCGCACACAAACACCGTTAAGCCCTCCTGTTGAAAATATGGACGACTTGTGGCATCCGAGTGAGAAAGAAGCAGCAGAATCCATGTCCCGTGTGACATTGTTAGGAAATAAACAGTCGATCCGAGAACAATTAACTCATTTCCAAGAGAAGTATGACGTCGATGAAATTATGGCGGTTACGTACATGTATGATGAGGATAAGCAAAAACGTTCGTACGAGATTTTGAAGGAAGTTGTGGATGGGCAATAGTTATATGGGAGAGGTATGTAGTCTGGTTTGGTTGTTTGAAACAAAATTGAATAAAGTAAAATGTTTTGAGGAAAATTGTTGAACACATGTCTATGTATGTTCACATGTTATCGCTCCTCTAAAAAGACTGCCCATACATTTATAGTGTATGGGCAGTCTTTTTAGAGGAAGATTGTATTTCTTTTGCTCATTTAGTTGGATGTTTTGTCAAGTTTTGGTCGTTATTCTTAGGTTTTTTTGAGGTGAAGAGTTAATGTAAATTTTCGGTATAAGTGATATATCCTATTGTTGGCAAAATTTTATTAGACGAGACGAGGGAAATTTTTAATAACAATACAATATTCTGTGTGCTTAAATAAGTCTAAGGAAGTAGAATGTGTTACATTTTGTCAAATAAATGATCGGAAAGTGTAGGAAAAATGACATGTGTTAGGTAAAATGGGGTGGAACTTTGTTTTTTGAATTATAATAATTGATTGATTGAAAGTAGGGAATGTAATGAATAATAATATATCCATGACGTTGATGGAGCAAGTGTCTAGGATTGATCCAGATATTTTTATAACAAATTACATGCAAATTATGACTGGTATTTTCATTTTATTATTTATACTAGTTTTATTATGGTATGGGAATTCATTTGTTAGGAATAGGGCAATAAAGAATAAGTTAGCTAATTTAAAGAACCAAGATATAAAAAAAATTGATGAGTTTAATAATTGGATAAATAGTCAAAGTAAAGTCGTTAAGAAACTTAATTCAGAATGGTTGAAAGCTTGGAATAGCTACTATGGTAGATATCGACAATTCCTGGAGGAAGGAAACATATATTATCCTGATGTATATGACTATATATTGGAAGAGAATTTAGTACATAAAAATGGATGTAGAAAATTGTTAGAAGCAATTCCTGGTATTTTCGTTTCAATTGGTATTTTAGGAACATTTATTGGATTAGTAGCAGGTATTGAAGGGTTAACAATGGATGCCGATTCTTCAACAATTCAATCTGGAATTCAAGACTTAATAAGTGGAATGGAAATGGCATTTTACTCCTCCATTTTAGGCATTAGCTTTTCATTAATTTGGCAACTATTAGATAAAATTGTCTTATATCCCATGTTATTAGAGACTTTTGTGAATAACCGAGATGAGATGGATAAGGCTTTTCCTACGCAAGATCAAGGAAATACATTGTTATCCTTGATTGAAACTCAAAAGGAACAAATGGAAAATTTTCAAGACGTAATGTCAAATACATTAATTCCTCAAATGGTGTCTGGAATACAAGAGGGCATCTCCAATGTAATGGAACCGCATTTTGAACGAACCAATAATATTGTTGAACAAGCACTCGAAAAATCATCCGAAAAACAGGCAGAAGGTTTACAGGAAATGGTCGATGAATTTGTTTCTTCTTTAAATAATGAGACATCCGACTATTTTAACCAATTATCTGAAACACTTGAGAAAATGGCATCATGGCAAGAGAATGTTTTTCAGGAAATGGATCACTTTCTTCATTCAATGAATGAATCTGCCAAAAAACAATCAGAAATGGTCGAGTCTACAACGAAATTAACGAGCGACATTCATGCATACACTGAGCAGGTTACTTCTTATCATACTTTTCTTCAAGAAACAGTGGATAAACTTGATTCAACAACAAGTACTCAAAGTGAGCTACAAAGTTCAATGTCTAACACATTAGAATCAGTAAGAGAAGAACAAACGATCATTGATAATTCTATGAAATTGTTACATGAAAATTTAGAGAAAGCACAATCTTATTCAAGTGGTCAACTAGCTTTTCAAGATAGGTTTCAACATTTGTTAGATTCGATGGATACACATCTAAGTGCTGTGTCTGAGACAGCTTCAACTAATCAAGTTCTCTCAGAAACATTAAGTGAACACGTTAACTTAGTCCAGAACAATAATGAGAGTTTGAATAATATATTGGATAAATTCCATCAGCAAGCAGAGGTTTACCACTTAGTTCAAGAAAGTATAGAGAATACATTAAGAAACGTAATGGATGAAAGAGAACGTTTAGATAACGTTTCATCATTTATCCAAGAGTCAAAGGATACACAGATAGAAGCGATGGATGAGCGTAATCAAAAGATCAATGAGTTTTGGAAGGAAACGGTTCAACAATTAGACGATATGAATCGACAACTTTCTCAATCAATGAATCAGTTCTCAGAGCAGATGCATCAAGGACTCGCACGTACATTTGATCAATTTGATGAAGAGTTAGGCAAGGCGATTCAAAATTTATCAAAAGGTGTTGACTCTATTCGTACGGGAACAGAAGAAATATATGAAAGTGTGGAAGGTTTACCAACTGAGGTTGAGAGGTTTAATCAACTAATGAAAACCTTAAATACTTATATGAAAGAAGAGTCAGGTCAAAAATAAGGTTGTGATGTATTTTGTCAAGAGGATACCGAAATTACCGAAGATATAATATGCAACAGAAGGAAGAAGATAAAAGTTATTTTTGGATATCATATTCAGATTTAATGTCTGCCCTATTACTATTTTTCGCTCTCTTTCTAATGGTTAGCTTATTAGAAAATCAATCATCCATTGAAGCGAAAGATGAAATGATCGAAGATTTGATTGGTATAAGAGCAGAAATTATTGAGCAGCTTATTCAAGAATTTGAAGATTCGGATTTAGAGATGAATGTTGACTCGGAGACAGGAGCTATTCGGTTTTCAGGGGGCCTTTTCTTCGACCTTGATGAAAGTGAACTTTCGAATCAAGGGGAGAGTTATTTACAAGAGTTTATTCCTCAATATATAGGGATACTTATGTCACCAGCCTTTCGAGATCAAATTGCTGAAGTAATTGTAGAAGGTCATACAGATACACAAGGGAATTATCTCTATAATCTCAATCTTTCTCAAGACCGTGCACTATCAGTTGTAGAAAAGATACTAGATGACGATTTTCCAGAGTTTGAATACCGTGAAGAGTTGAGGCCACTGATTACAGCTAACGGACGTTCATTTAGTAATCCTATTGCGGATGAAAAAGGTGAAATTGCAGCAGATGAATCGAGAAGAGTAGAGTTTAAATTTAGATTAAAGGAAGAAGAGTTGATAGAAGAGATTCAAATGATGGTGACCGACGATGAATGAGCCAAATCCATTCAGAAAGTTTTCATTTTCTCCACGCTTGCTAGTAGGAGAACGAAAAAAAGTAGAAGAAAAATATGAAAACATCGATCGAGAACTCCTTGTTAAGTTAGGCAGAAAAAAACTCCCAGATTTATTAGCGCAGATTCGAAAGCTTCCTTTGGATGAGGCTGAGTTGACAAACTTTGCAGCAATGTTAAAGAAACGAGAGGTTAGGTTACTTGTTTATGATTATCCTTATAAGAATGAAACGACAGACACCATCAAGAAAATAACGACTATTTTGATTAAAGGGTATCAAAGAGATATTGGGAAACAGATGTGGTATATCTTTCAATATTATTTTGAAGATCACCATATTCATCGTGTGTTGTCTCATGCTTTGCAATTGGAAGAAGAACCTTCATTTTTAAAGCTTGATAACACCATTAGAAAACAATTGAGGGAGGTGTTTAAAGATACAGATTCAATCCTTATGAAAATGACTGAAAAAATAAACCAAAGTGATTATCCTATTGAACATACACTGCGAAGTTGGTGTATTAAGGAAAAATCAGATCTTTATTACTATCTTTTAAAAAATAAGTTGGTGTCAGGTTTAGCGGATCCTGTTTTCATTTCATTAGAAGGTGTCGATGTAATTACTAATTATTTGGACATCTGGACCACGAAGAATTATAAATCACTTCTTTCCATATATATTTCTCACCGTAGATATGATGAAATGGACGATGAAATTATGCTACAGGCACTTCGTAAAATTAGTAACCCAAATGAAGATGAACGTCCTTGGGGTTTTTTTGACCAATCAGACATAGATAAAGTAAAAAAATGGTTAATGTTAAATGAATTAAAAGATTTTTTTGATGAAGATATGAAATATATGCGTTTTGAATATTGGAAGAAGTATATGAGCTCTGTGAAAAATGTATATGTCATACACAAACCTACTGTTATCGCATTAGATTTTGGCAATTTTGTTGTTGTAGAATTCGGAAAAGGAGGGGCAGCTTATTTTTATTATCGTGATGGCTTTTTGGATATACTGCTGCCTCGACGTAATAATAAACAGTTTCAGCGAACAAGAAATAGAGATAGGAAAGAATCGTTTTTTAAAGAAAAAGATCATTATGAATATCAAGGTGTACCCTTATATATCAATCGATTAATACATCGAGGGAATTGGGAGTTTAAGTTTGATAGGTATATGAGAGAATTTTTATCTGGAAACATTAGTTACCAAGAGTAATGGTTGGGAGGGGATACCTTGGGGATTCTAACTAATTTTAAGAAGAATCGAAAGTCTATTCAACTTTCAGTTGAACGACGAACGGATTACCTTGCGTTTCGTATGATTCAAGAAGGCACACAAGAATCAGTAACATTACCACTTCAATTGACAATTCGAGAAATTAGGGCACAAGAACATTTGGCGCAATTAGAAATGCTTGAAGAGTTGTGGTATGACAACTTTCTAGAAGAGGCAAATGGCGAGTATCGATTGGAATATCGATATTTATACGAGATGACAGAAGAAATGAGAGCAATTTTAGGACTACCTAAGCATGTAACACACGTTGATGCGATGTTATCACACGATTATTTTGTTGGTTCTACTAAGTTCAAAATCTTATTGGAAAAGGGGGTTAATAACTGGAAGCATGTAGAACGTACAGCTGATTGTGTAGGTCCTCTTATCATTCTTCCAAATGGTGAAGAATTTTTAATGAGTTCAGAGCTTTATGAATTTGAACAACAGATTCAAAATGCTCCTTCTCCAATGGATGAAACAAAGATTTTTGAATACATTGCTAAAGTTCGAAATCAAGCACGAAAATTAAATATACCAATGGATAAATACCTTGAGAAACAAGAGTACTTGTTGATTGATGGTTTGGATGTGGATGTAACGTATCAAAATGACCAAATTGAACTAATACCTCGATACTCATCTACGGATGATATAGACCCCCAGGTTATTGATGAAATGTCATCAAGACAATTAATGTATTATCAAGGCCAAGGTGATGAGAAAATTTTCCTTGACCAGAAAGTACAAGATAACGCAAAATCATTGCAAGAGGTTGAGCCAATAAAGGGATCAGATATTCCAAAATGTATTAATAACCCTGAAGCATTTATTCCAAACATCGCAGATTTGAATTTAGACAACTTTGGTGAGCGGGTGAAAGAGCTAGGAATTAAAGTATATCGAGCGCAACCTTATGTTCATGCTAATGAGAATGAACGAGGTTGGTTTGATATTGATGTTGGTGTACAAAGTACCGATGATGAAGGTGAAGTTATCGATCGCCTAGACTTGGATATCATAGATGACATGGTGCATGCATCGAATGAAGGAGAAGAATTTATTCAAAAGGAAGGACAATGGATACAGGTTCCAGATGATATAAGTCAGTTTCAGCAAGCTGTTGAAGATTTAAATGAAGACAAACTGAATCATCATGAAGTCTCTCACCATAACCTTCCTTATGTCTTAGAGATCTTTGAAAATATCGATCGTTTAGAGTATAACCAACCAATTCTTCAGGTGAAGCAAGATATGAAGGATAAAGGGGTTTTGGATACTCATCCCCCGGATGGGTTTAAAGCATCTTTAAAACCCTTTCAAATTGAAGGATTTGTGTGGATGAAGTCTTTAAATTATAAAAAATTAGGAGGATTACTTGCTGATGATATGGGCCTTGGAAAGACGGTTCAAGTGATTGCTTTTTTAACTTACTTACGTCAAATGAACAAACTAACTCCAACATTAATAATTGTTCCCAAGACTTTGGTGCAAAATTGGAAAAATGAAATTTCAACATTTGCTCCTGAGTTGGGTAATTCAATTTATATTCATCAAGGATCGTCTCGTCATACAGCACCTCAATCAATCAAGAATTATGATATTGTTATCACAACATATCAAACATTAGTAAGAGATCAATTAGTTTTAGGACAAATCAATTGGATGGCAACAATATGTGATGAAGCACAGGCTATAAAGAACCCTACAACATCCTCATCAAAAGTAATTAAAGCATTAAAGACACATTTTCGTTTAGCCTTAACGGGAACTCCTGTTGAAAATAGTCTGAGTGAGTTATGGTCAATAATGGATTATGTTCAGCCAGGTTTACTTGGTAGCTTAAAAGAATTCAAAGATCAATTTATCACTCCTTATGAGAGCGGGCGCCAAGATGTAAGTGGATTTGAAAATCATCTTACGCAAAGAATTGCATCGGTATACAAACGAAGAACTAAGGATGATGAATTAGGGGACCAAATCCCACAAAAGACGAATCAAATACATGAAGTTTTATTCGGACCAGAACAAAAAAAGTTGTATGAAGATGTTGTGATAAAAGCTCAAAACAAGGATATTAATGGTTTAGAAGCAATTGGAGAACTAAAAAAAATTTCCTCGCATCCAGCTTTGACTAAGAGCCAACTACAATCCTTACCTCCGAAAAAAGTGCCGAAATTGGCGGAAACTTTAAATATTTTAAAAGGGGTAAAAAAGATAGGAGAAAAAGCACTCATTTTTACAGAGTATCGTCAAATGCAGGTAATCTTGAAAGAGCATATCGCTAAAGAACTTAATGTTAATCCAATGATTATTAATGGAGGGACTAATAAAAGACAGGAGCATATTAATGATTTTAATCATAAATGTGGCTTTGATGTAATGATTCTATCACCTAAAGCAGCAGGTACTGGATTAACAATAACTTCAGCAAATCACGTTATTCATTACACGCGTTGGTGGAATCCAGCGGTAGAAAACCAAGCAACTGACCGTGTGCATCGAATTGGACAAGGAAAAGGAGTAACTGTATATTATCCTATTGTTAAAGGGTCGCAACAGTTCAATGGTAGTTTAACCGTGGAAGAAATTGTCAATAAAGTTATAGAAGATAAGAAAGAATTAGCAGGAAGCGTTATTGTTCCAGATTCGAAATTAGATATTGAAGATGAAGTATTGAAAGAGGTAAAGATTCATTAATAAGATTTTGAGTGTTTCTCTGAAAGAGTTTGGTGAGGTCATGAGGTGTTGCCAGTTCGCGACCTCTATCATGAAGTTTAACTGAAATAGCGCGTCACTTGTCCGATAGGAGTACTGTCTTTATAACAGTAGCGTTAAGAGTTCTAATCAATGTACTCGCATTTGTTGTCGTAATCGTCAATGAAACCAGAAAAAAGTAACCGCCCCTCCCACGATCATGGAGTAAGGTGGTTACTTTTTTGACCAAGTGTTAGGAGCACTTGATCTTTTTAGTTTACGAAGTTTCTAATAACATTATAAATGATAACTGAAGATAGTTGTAATGCGGCAAAATGGTAATATGATGACGAGCGAACCTGTCGGGGGGCTATAGACCTAACTCACTCATAAATGCACCGATTCGACTCATAAACCGTCCATTTTCACTCATAAAACATGAAATGGTCCCCCGAACCACCTCGCCGCCACCACCCCCCTCGCACATTTTTACTATAAAAATTGTGCAAATGGTTTGAGTGTTTCACAAAAAAAGATATAATCATATTATATGAAATCGTTTCATTTCCATAGTGTATATAAACAAAACTCGAATCTATAAGAAGGGGTTTTCATACATGAATACCGTCACGAAGGAGAGAACGAATACAGATTTACAACAGCCATTAACATCGATCATCCAACAACTAGCACAAGCAGGTGACGATGACACGGCGCAAAAAATCGCCGAAGTCGCCCGAAAATCACAAGAGCAAACGCTACATATTGGGTTTTGCGGCTTGTTCTCGGCAGGGAAATCGACGCTCATTAACGCGATCATGGAGGAGCCATTGCTGCCATCAAGCCCGATTCCGACGAGTGCCAATGTCGTTCAAGTCCAACACGGCGAACCAGAAGCGCGCGTGCACTTTGCCAACGACCCGACAAAAACACTATCCATCGACGAGATCGAGAACTTGCAACAATACTGCCGCGACGGCGATGAAGTGCGCCAAGTTGATATCGACCATCAGCACGCACTCTTAGAAGACGGCGTGCAACTATTGGATACACCAGGTATTGACTCGACCGACCCGCGCCACCAAGCATCAACGCAAGCCGCTTTGCACTTAGCCGATGTCGTCCTATTCGTCGCTGACTATCACCACGTTCAGTCTGAACACAACTTTGCGTTTATGAAAGAATTGAAAGAAGACGGCAAAGTCGTTTTTCTCGTCATCAATCAAATGGATAAACATAACCCAAACGAACTGTCGCTGCAAGCATTCCTCGACCGCGTCCAAGAAGGCTTACAAGAGTGGGGAATCGCCATTGACGGCATCTTCTGTACAGCACTGAAAGGCGCATCAGAACGCGTGAACCAATTGGCCGAACTCAGAAACACACTCAAAGAAGTAAAAGCCAACAAACAAACACTCATCCAGCAGCACCTTTCGCACGCGGTCCAAAGCGTCCTCCAAGAACACGCAGAATTCTTGCGCGGCCAAGAACAACAAAAACGCGAACAACAACAAACGTTAATTGACGCGATCAAAACAGAAGTCGAATACGACGAAGACCCAGAGTTTTTGCAAAAGTACAAAAACTCAAAACGAGCACCCGAACGGTTCCAAGACGAAGTCGTCCAACAATCACGAAAAACGATGCGCAAAGCCCACATCATGCCCTATACAACAACTGAACTCGCACGCTCACTCATCGAAAGCTACCAAGAAGACTTCAAAGTCGGCTTCCTATTTAGCAAAAAGAAAACAAACGAAGAACGCGCCAAACGCCAACAAGCCTTCTACGAAGAACTCGTCAAAAACGTACAAGCAAATATCGATTGGAAAATCAAAGACATTTTGCAGAAACAAGCGGAATCCTTTCATTTGGAAGATCAATTGGTTAAGCAAGCATTAATGGATTGGTCACTTGATGTTCCTGAGGCTTGGCTGACAGATACGATTAAACAACAGGTCGACCCGCGTAACTATATTCACGCATATAAGGACGAATTGCGCGAACGGATCGAAAAACTTTACATCGATAAAATCAAAGAACTATCCGCGCAAGTGAAAGCGCAGCTTGAAAAACAGCATACAGAAACTTACGAGCCACTCAAAGCGCGCGTGGAATCCTATGAGAAGATTGAAAACTTACAAGACGAGCTAACGATGTGGGATCAACAAATCGATGCGCAGATCGAGCAACTTTATGAATCGTTTACGAAAAATGCGTTTCAAGAAGAAGTGCCGAAGAAGTCACTCAGCTTCAAGTGGTACCTTCCAGAAGAGGCACCAGAGTCAAAACAACAAGAAACGACATCCGCATCTGCACCTTCTGCGCCAAGTGGAGATTCAGACTCGGCAAGCCCTGTTTCCTTTGATACGCAAGTGCTAGAGCGTGCAGCGAACCGTTATAAACGTGCCGCTGAGCAGCTAAGGAAAGTTCCATCGCTTGCGACAGTGGCTGATGAATTTGAACAAAAAGCAGCCCGCTTTGAAAATCAGCGTTTTCGTATCAGTTTGTTTGGTGCATTTAGTGCAGGGAAATCGTCGTTTGCCAATGCGCTCTTAGGTGAAAAATTATTGCCGGTGTCACCGAACCCGACGACGGCGGCGATCAATTATATTTTGCCGGCAACGGAAGACCATCCTACGCGTACGGCGCAAATTCAATTTAAAACGCGCGAACGAATTGAAGAGGAAATCGGTATTTCCGCAGAACGCTTGCACCTTGATGATCACGGAGATGTAAGCAAAACTTTACGTCAAATTAAAAAGCTCAACCCGCAGCACATCCAAAGTTCTCTGAAGCCGTATTTTTCGTTTTTGCAGGCGTGTGAGAAGGGGTGGAAGGATATTCAGGAGCAGCTTGGTGAGACGCTGTCGGTTGGTCAGGAAGATTACGAGGCGTATGTGGCCGAGGAGCAGAAGGCTTGTTTTGTGCAGGAGGTGGCGTTTTATCATGATTCGCCGCAGACGCGTCAAGGTTTGGAGTTTATCGATACGCCTGGGGCGGATTCGATTTATGCGCGCCACACAGATGTGACGTTTGATTTTATTAAAAATTCTGATGTGATCGTGTATTTGACGTATTACAATCATGCGTTCAGTCGGGCGGACAGTCAGTTTCTCGATCAGCTTGGGCGTGTGAAGGATCAGTTTGCGATGGATAAGATGTTTTTCTTGATTAATGCCAGTGACTTGGCGTCGGATGCGAATGAGCTTGAGCAAGTGGAGCGTCATGTCGGGGATAGTTTACGGAAGTCGGGGATTCAAGATCCGCGCATGTTCTCGGTGTCGAGTTTGAAGGCGCTTCGTGGTGAAGCGGATGCTGGGTTTGCCCAGTTCCAGGAGGCGTTTGCCGGGTTTATAGGTGAGGAATTGGTGCAGCTGCTGCTTGAATCGGCGGATAGTGATTTAGAGCGTGGCTATCAGTTGCTTGCTGATATGAAAGCGGAGTTGAGCGAGTCGACGGAAGCTCGTGAGCGGAAAAAAGAGGAGCTGTTAGCGAAACAGAAGGAGTGGGAGGCTGAGATCAACGAGACGTCGTACCCGGCTTATGTGAGCGAGGTGGAAAAAGAGGTTCATTCGCTCTTCCACTACGTGAAGCAGCGTTGGGACTTCTCCTATCGCGAACATGTAAGCGACGTTTTCCACCCGTCTGTGTTTACGAAGGGGCAGGACCATAAGGAACAATTGTCATTTTGCCTTGATGAACTGCTTTACCGTTTGGGGGCGCAGTTGAAAGACGAAGCGAAAGCGACCGCCTTACGTTTAGAAAATGTGCTACGCGGACTGCAGGCGCGCGCCGTCGATAGCTGGCACCACGAAACCAAACGCGCCGCGATTCACTTGAGCGGTGACTACATTGCCGAGCTTGACGTGGAGATGCCTGATTTGCCAGCGTTAGAAGTAGGCACCGACGAGCGTGCTGCATTGGAAAAAACGTTCCGCCACTTCAAAAACGCGAAGCAATTTTTTGAGCAAGACGGCCGTAAAGCACTGACCGAAGAGCTTGAGGGAGACATTGAAGTTTTGGCACAACGCTACGTGTCTTCGTTAATTGAGGCATTCGTATCCGTGTATCGTCGAGCTTGGAATCAAGCGGAAGAGGATTTGAAAGAAGGACTCCTTCAGGAACTCGAATTGGCGGTGCGCTCAAGGTTGTCCGTCTTGGATGGAGAAGTGTCTGTTGACGCGTTGGATGAGATGATGGAACAGTTTGAGTCGTGAGTTTAAGGGTGGGGCGGTTTTGGTTTTGGTTTTGGTTTTGGTTGTGGTGCTGTCGTTTGCGTAAAATTCGGGGCGCTTTGCGTAAATTTTGCTGTTGTATGCGTAAAATTTTGGGTGCTTTGCGTAAAAATCGCCCCTCTTTGCGTAAAACGGAATAATTTACCATCTCCATCAAACAGCACACGGACATGAGATCCGTTATTTGTGACAAAAAGTGGATTTTTCGGGGTGGTGCGGACATACATTCCGTTATTAGGCGTTGAAGTGGTGAAAATCGGGGGTTTTTCAGCGAATAACGGAACAGATGTCCGTGAGCCCCTCTAAAATCCCTCAATTTATGAAAATAACGGAACACATGTCCGAAGCACTAAACTCTTTAACAACGCATAAGCAATCATTTCCAAATAAAAACAGGCTGTCGAGAAAGTCATCTCAACAGCCTGTTTTTTTACGTCAACTGCATTGTCGTAATGCAAGTGTCGTCTCCTTCGAACGTAGAAATCTCTTTTTCTACGGTTTTGCCGTCATAGGAAAACGTTGTAAGGAATGTTTCATCTCGTGGTAACCAAAGGTCAATAAAACCATTGGCTTCAGAATTGATCGTTTCGTCGACGATCACGTTTCCTTCCATGTCTTCAACGAGCACGTCAAAATCTTCGTTTGCCAACTCTCCCTGACAACCTGTCAGGTTATGAATGCTTCAAGGGTGGGTTTGGTCGACATATGGCGCGATAGAAACGAAAAATTCGTCCTCTGGTAACTCATAAATCGTTTCATTATCATCACTGTCCGTTGCGATCAGCTCATGGGAGGTGATCGAGGCGACTTCATCAGGAATATTTCCTTCAGTGTAGTCATCGACAAGCTGCTTAATATCTTCCGTTCCCACGTCTTCAGACGTAGTGTTCGTGTCGTTCAAAACGGATAAAGAGATAAGGATACCAGCCAAAAACACACCGGCAACGACAACATACTTTAGTTTCATTTTCATCTCACCACCTTAAATCTTCAAGCTCGACTATTCACAATGTCTAAATATAAAATAGTCGAATTTAATAGAAAAATCAATAGGAAAATTATCAGTTTAATAAGTTTTATAAGCATCGATCGCATACGGATGACCAATGCGTTAAAAAAAGGCCTAAGCCCTTTTTTAACAGTCAAAACCTGAATTTTTTCGAGAATACCAGAACCAACATACAAATAAACTAACTAAATAATATACGACAAAAATATAAAGAGCGATATTCGCACTTCCTGTTGCATCAATCGAAGTACCAAAAATTTCAGGGATGAAATAAGCACCATAGGCTGCAAATGCGGCGATTAATCCCATAACAGGTGCTGATTGTTTTTCTTCAAAAATAAACGGAACCATTCTGAACGTTGACCCATTTGCGATCCCAGTCCCTGCAAATAGCAGAATAAACAATAGTAAGAAACCAATAAAGTTCTCAGCGTTCAAGAAATATAAAATCCCTAACGTTGATAATACCATCCCTATAATCGTCCAAAATGTAACACTCGCTCCGCTCCCTACTTTATCAGACAACCATCCACCGGCAGGTCTTAACGCAGCACCGATTAATGGTCCTAAAAATGCATATTGCACACCATCAACAGCGGAAAATTCACTATCGATAATTAGTGGAAATGCTGCACCGAAGCCGATGAATGAACCGAAACACATGATATATAACCATGCCATAATCCAAGTATGCTTAAGTTTTAGAACAGACAATTGGCTTTTGACACTCTGTTTTGTATTCGGTAATTCATCCATGAAAAATAACGTTAGAACAAAGGATAAAACGATCGGAATAACCCAAATAAACGCAGCGTTCTGGATATAGATTTCCGAACCATCAGGCAGCACTTGCCCTCCACCTGTCATGACACCGAAAAATCCGAATCCAATCACGATCGGCGTTAAAAATTGAACAACACTTACACCTAAGTTTCCAATCCCAACATTGATCCCGTTCGCTGTCCCTTTTGCTTTCTTCGGATAAAAAGGATTCAAAGCAGATGTTGAGGAAGCTAAATTACCGCCACCTAAACCACAAAAGGCGGCCAAAATGGCCATCGTCATAAAGCTCGTTTCTGGATTTTGCACCGCAAATCCGATTCCGATAGCCGGAATTAACAGGACCCCCGTCGTCAGTAACGTTGTTTTCTTACCACCCATCATCCCAGGGAGAAACGTATAAACCAAACGGAAAGTAGCCCCAGTTAAACCAGGAAGAGCCGCTAACGTGAATAGCTGTCCACTCGTAAAATCAAATCCAACATCATTTAATCTTACCGCAACAACAGACCAAAGCTGCCAAATAATAAAAGCTAATATTAATGCATAAACCGAGAGATATAGATTTTTATTCGCAATTTTTTTACCTTTGGACGCCCAAAACTGTTCATCTTCTGGGTTCCATTCTGTTATTTTCGCCATAAATTCAACCCCCATAAAGCGTGATCATGATCGTCTTCATATTCTAATAAAAGCACGATACCGATTTCCGTGCTGTGATATACATCACATAGTCATACCCTACAGATATTAACGAAATTTTCAATCAAACCACCGCAAAGGCTTTCAAATGATAAAATAGACTCACCAGAACAACGAGATTGAAGGTGTGCATCATGATTTCAACAGAAAACTCACTCTATCAATATTTGAAAACGAACAACGCCTACAGCGAGGAACTCACTCATTGTATGGAACAAACCGTAGAGAAACTCATGACCGAACAAACGTCGACGAACAAACCAGGGATGCTCCTCGGGAAAATCCAGTCCGGAAAAACACGCGCGTTTATCGGCATCATAGGCCTCGCCTTTGACAACGACTTCGATGTGACGATCGTGCTCACAAAAAACTCGAATGCGTTAGCGAAACAAACCTATGAGCGCTTGTCTTCTGAGTTTCAAGAGCCGATTGAGAACGATCAGTTACGCGTTTTCGATATTATGGCTCTTCCGGGAAACTTAAAAAAGTACGAGCTGTCGCAAAAGCTCGCCTTCGTCGTGAAAAAAGAAGCACGAAACATGGAGCGGCTACAGGAGGCCCTCAGTGAAACATACCCACAGTTGCAGGAAAGACGGGTCTTGTTTATCGACGACGAAGCTGATTTTGCTAGTGTGGCCTACGAGCATCAGCGTGAGTCGAACCTTGTTGAGATGCGCAAAATTGCCAGCCAAATCGATTGGTTGCGCAAAAGCTTGTCTTCTTCTGCCTATTTGCAAGTAACGGCGACGCCTTACTCATTATATTTGCAACCGGATGATATGGTGATTCATGAGCATAAGTGGTTTGCGCCGATTCGGCCGGCGTTTACGGTGTTGGTGCCGATTCATGATAAGTATGTTGGTGGTGAGATGTATTTTGAGGCGTCTCTGGAAGAGGGGCATATGGCGCGTTATTTGTTTCATGAGGTGAAGGAGCGTGAGTTGGAGGCGCTGAAGAAGCAGGATCGGCGGCGTGTGAAGGCGGATACTGTCCTGACGAGTGGGTCGGTTGAAGGGTTGCGAACGGCGTTTGTCAATTTTCTCGTTGGGGCTTGTTGGCGCAGGTGGCAGGCGGTGCGTCTCGGGGAGAAACGGGAGAAGTATTCGTTTATCATTCACACGGAGCGGGGGAAAGCGGCGCATGAGTGGCAAGGATATGTCGTGGAGACGATGGAAGCTGCGTTGCGTCACCTTGCGCTTGAAGATGGTGCGCGTTTTTCTGCGTTAGTGAAGGATGCGTATTGGGATATGTGGCGGTCGATGTCGACGCTTGATTTGCCGCAGCCGGGTGTGGATGAAGTCGTTTCAGATGTGCGCGAGGCTCTCTTAGAGGAGTATGTGATTACGTCGGTTGTGAATTCGGAGCGGGATGTTGATGAGATGCTTGATCAGACGGGACAGCTTCAGTTGCGTGGACCGTTGAACATTTTTATCGGTGGGCAAATTTTGGACCGGGGTGTGACGATTCGTAATTTGATTGGGTTCTATTATGGAAGGAATCCGAAGCGGTTCCAGCAAGATACGGTGCTGCAGCATTCGCGAATGTATGGGGCGCGGCCCTTGGAGGATGTGGCGGTGACGCGTTTTTACACGACGCAGAAGATTTATGAGGCGATGCGGACGATGCATGAGTTTGACCGCGAGTTGCGGCGGGCGATTGAAAAAGGCGGACAAGATCAAGGCGTCGTGTTTATTGAGCAGAGTCATGAGGAGATCGTGCCTTGTAGCCCAAATAAGCTGTTGCTCTCAGACATGGTGATGTTAAAACCAGGGAAGCGGTTGTTGCCGGTTGGTTTTCAGACGGGATACAAGACGCACATCGAGAAGACGGTGAAACAGATTGACGCGCAGGTGAAGGCGCTGGCGGGGGCTGCGGTGAAAAAGCATGACGGCGCGGGAAGTTATTTGGTGCGGGTGGAGGACGCGAAGAAGGTGCTTGCATTGATTCATTCGACGCTCGTGATGGAAGAAGGACGGCGTGGGATTTGGAAGAATATGAAGCGGTGCTTGATTACGTGTCGCAGTTAGAAGGAGCTGCGGCGCCTAGATACGTGTGGCTTGTTGTGCGTACGAAGCGGAACATTAAGCGTTTAGGCGCAGATGGTCGTTTTGAAGATGCACCGGACACGCCGCGCGGGAATAACAGTGAGCTTCGCGTTGCGCGGAAGTTGGCGAAGACAGTGCCAGCACTGATTTTGCTGCGGGAAAATGGTGAGAAGGAACAAGGCTGGATGGGCTGTCCGTTTTGGTGGCCGGTGATGGTAACACCGAGTGAAATGACGTCGACGGTATTTGCGAAGAAAACGGTGAAAGGTTGATTGAGGGTCCATGCACAAAAGTCGGGATTTATGCACAAAAACTGAGGTGCCATGCACAAAAATCAAGCTTCTATGCACAAAACGGAATAAATTTCCTCATGAAACTACCCTTTCACTCTACCTCTCATATACCTATGAAACCCCAACCCCACGGTGTCGTACCGTGGGGTTATTCATAAACGACTTTGGATCGTCTTTTTTGTAGGATCTTTTCGTATACTTTGTTGTTTCTGATGAACTTGGAGAAGCGAAAGGTGCGACGCTAGGTTAGCTAAATGCGGTCACGTTCACTGTTTCGTTTTGTTTTCAGAGGACAGTATGTCCGGAGCGATATTCACCTGAGGTCCAAAACACCAATGTCCCCCTGTGGCGTATCCGAGTGCAAACTAAATCTTTTAGAAAACAGCCTTTTTGTAACATATATCGTTCATCAGCAAATCTCTAATTTTTGACTGACATTATCTAACTTTTCGGAAGTGAAATTGGCTGGGGACATGTCACTGACTCCTTTGTTCATAAACAGCTCAATTCCTTTTTTACAATCTTTCAATATACCTACAGGTAGTGATAGGAAAAACTTGTCATTTTTATAATGGTTGTTTATACTGTTATAAACAGAATGTAAACGCTGTTATGTTAATGTTAAATTTCTGTTCATACAAACAGGAGTAACAGCGTATGTTGGACTGGGTAGCTTCTGTATAACAACACCTGTTTTACAACAAAAAATATCCGAAACAAAAATCACAAAAGTTTTTTACCAATCCCATGCCCGTCACATCAATCTATATCATAACAGAGGAATTTTTTAATGATAAAATATTCGAAAAATTCCAAAATGAGGGTTGCATTATTTAACATTTGTATTATAATAAGTATTAAATCAAATCACTGTTATAACACAATGAAACATTGAAAACGGCGAAGGAGGAGAGAGATGAGCCAGTATATCAAAATTGGAAAGTTGCAGGTAGCGGAAGGTTTACACAGATTAATAGAACAAGAAGTGTTACCAGGTACTGATGTCGATAAGCAACAATATTGGGATGGATTTGAGAGAATATTAACTGAATTAACCCCAGAAAACCGTTCGCTGTTGAAACAGCGTGAAGAAATACAGCAGAAAATGGATGAATGGCATCAACAGAACGAAGGAATTGGGGAACGAGAGGCTTATCGTTCGTTTTTAAAAGAGATCGGCTATCTCGAGCCGGAGCAGTCCGATTTCCATGTAGAGACGACGCGACTAGATGATGAAATTGCTGTTCAAGCGGGTCCTCAACTCGTCGTTCCAGCAAACAATGCTCGCTATGCGCTTAATGCCGCAAATGCGCGGTGGGGAAGTTTATACGATGCTTTGTATGGAACGGATGTTATTGATGAAACAGATGGAGCAACAAAAGGAACATCGTATAACCCAGTGCGAGGAGAGAAAGTCATTGCGCGCTCAAAACAATTCGTAGATTCTATTGCACCACTTGAACGTGCAAGTCACGAACAAGTGACGAGCTACCGCATTGACGAGGAAGGGCAATTAATCGCAACGACTTCAGATGGCACAGAAACACCTCTTCGTCACCCAGGATCATTTGCTGGGTATCAAGGAAAACCTAGTGAGCCTACATCGATCTTATTAAAGCATCAAAACTTACACGTCGATATTCAAATTGATCGTGACCATCCGATCGGGAAAAGTGATAAAGCGGGTGTCAAAGACATTGAAGTCGAAGCTGCAGTGTCAACGATCATTGATTTTGAAGACTCAGTAACAGCTGTTGATGCAGAAGATAAAGTAGACGTTTATCGCCACTGGATCGGATTGATGAAAGGAACGTTATCAACAAAGGTTTCAAAAGGTGATAAAACAATCGAAAGAACGCTAAATCCGGATCGCCAGTATGTGAGTCCGAAAGGTGAGTCGTTTGAGCTACAAGGTCGCTCGTTAATGCTCGTTCGAAATGTTGGTCACCTCATGACAACTGACCTTGTCCTAGATGAGTCCGGTCAGGAAATGCCTGAAGGAATCGTAGATACACTCGTTTCAAGTTTGATTGCGAAACACGACCTATTAGGTAACGGCAAGTACCGCAATTCTCGAAAAGGGTCCATCTATATCGTTAAACCGAAAATGCATGGATCAAAAGAAGTTGCATTTGCTAACCGTCTCTTTGCAGAGGTTGAGAAAATGCTCGGCATGTCGCCTAACACATTAAAAATGGGTGTCATGGATGAGGAGCGACGCACATCACTTAACTTGAAAAATGCCATCCGAGCGGTGAAAGAACGTATTTTCTTCATTAATACAGGATTCTTAGACCGCACAGGTGATGAGATTCATACATCCTTTTACGCTGGTCCAATGATTCGCAAAGGGGAAATGAAGACGTCAGCTTGGCTTAATGCATATGAAGATTCCAATGTTACGTACGGTTTAGCGACGCGCTTAGGTGATGTTGGTCAAATTGGTAAGGGAATGTGGCCGATGCCTGATGAAATGAAGGCGATGATCGATAACAAAGAATCGCAATTAACAGCAGGCGGAAATACTGCTTGGGTTCCATCACCAACAGCGGCAACATTACATGCGCTTCATTACCACAATATCAATGTAGATAGTGTGCAACATCATTTAAGAAATGAGCTAGAGAGCCGCTTTGACGAACTTCTTGACATCCCTGTGGAAGCAAATCCAAGCTGGTCGCAAAAGGAGATTCAAGAAGAGTTAGAGACGAATGCACAAAGTATTCTCGGTTATGTGGTCCGTTGGGTTGAACACGGTGTTGGTTGTTCAAAAGTACCTAACTTACAAGATATCGGGTTAATGGAAGACCGTGCAACGCTTAGAATATCAAGTCAACATATGGCCAACTGGTTGTATCACGGCATTTGCACAGAAGACGAAGTGATCACGACGATGAAGAAAATGGCGCGAGTCGTCGATAAACAAAATGCAGATGACCCGAACTACACATCTATGTCTGATGATTTTGAAAACTCAACAGGTTTCCAAGCTGCATTGGATCTCGTATTGAAAGGTAAAGAGCAACCAAATGGATATACAGAACCAGTGTTGCATGAAAAACGCCAAGAGCATAAATCGAAAGCGAAGGCGAATATTTAATACTCATAAAATATAAAAAAAAGGGGTGTCTCATAAATGAATGTCAGAGCTGAAGAGTTAGCAGAGCAATGGGTGCAGGAGCAGCTTCATCAAGGGAAAGGTAAGGATGAGTTGGACGCGACGATGTTCATCTATGATGATACTGTACTCGAGGTAACTTGTGATAGAGGGGACCAATTGAATGTAAGCGCAAAAGAGGCGAACAATGTTATCGTGCTACGTACACCAGCTGAAGAAAAAGAGCTAGGCCCAATTTGTCGCGCATGTGGAATGACTTATGAAGATGAAAAGTCGGCAATACAATGCTGTGCTGATATTGATTAATCTCTACGGCATTATTGTTATATAACAAAACTATTGTATTAAAACAAAAGGAGAGATTTTATTATGGCTACTCGTGAAGAGCAAATGCGTCAGTTAGAACAAGAATGGAAGTCTGATCGTTGGAATGGTGTAGAGCGTCCTTATAGCGCTGAAGACGTTGCGAAATTACGAGGTTCAGTAGAAATTGAACATACATTAGCGAAAATGGGATCTGAGCGTCTTTGGAGATTAATGCATGATGAGGATTATGTAGCAGCTCTAGGTGCCCTAACAGGTAACCAAGCGATGCAACAAGTAAAAGCTGGCTTGCAAGCAATTTACTTAAGTGGTTGGCAAGTTGCTGCTGATGCGAACTTAGCTGGTGAAATGTATCCAGACCAAAGTTTATATCCAGCAAACAGTGTTCCGCAAGTTGTAAAGCGAATTAACCAAACGTTCCAACGTGCTGACCAAATTCAACATGCAGAAGGTGAAGGCGATACGCACTGGTTCGCACCGATCGTTGCAGATATGGAAGCTGGTTTCGGTGGTACACTGAACGTATTTGAACTAGCCAAATCTATGATCGAAGCAGGTGCAGCTGGTGTACACTTAGAAGACCAGTTAGCTTCTGAAAAGAAATGTGGTCACCTTGGTGGTAAAGTATTACAGCCGACACAAACAGCGGTTCAAAACTTAATTTCCGCTCGCCTGGCTGCAGATGTTTCCGGTGTACCAACAGTGATCATTGCACGTACAGATGCAAACGCTGCTGACCTATTAACAAGCGATGTTGATCCATACGACGCACCATTCTTAACTGGTGAACGTACTGAAGAAGGTTTCTATCGTACAAAAGCTGGCTTAGATCAAGCGATTGCTCGTGGTCTCGCTTACGCGCCATACGCAGACCTTATCTGGTGTGAGACAAGTGAACCAAACCTTGAAGAAGCTAAGCGCTTTGCTGATGCGATTCATGAGAAATATCCAGGAAAAATGCTTGCTTACAACTGTTCACCTTCATTTAACTGGAAGGCGAAGTTGGATGATGCAACGATTGCAGAATTCCAACGTGAGCTAGGTAAAATGGGTTATAAATTCCAGTTCATCACGCTTGCTGGTTTCCATGCGCTTAACCACAGCATGTTTGAATTGGCTGCCGACTATAAAGATAACGGCATGACTGCTTACTCAAAACTACAACAAGCTGAGTTTGCATCTGAAAAAGACGGTTATACTGCAACTCGTCACCAACGTGAAGTTGGAACAGGTTACTTCGATGAAGTATCACAAGTAATCTCTGGCGGTGCATCCTCAACATTAGCACTAACAGGTTCTACAGAATCTGAACAATTCCAAAAGTCCTAATTGAAAATATGCAAAAACACCATGGCCTCAGGCCGTGGTGTTTTTGATCGTGTGCTACTCGCTTATCTGTTTGTTGATTAACTGTTCGTCTCAATGGCTTCATAGTCACCAGTTTCCGTATGAATAGCAAAACCATAAACTGAGACGGAAGCTGGCATAAGTGGGTGTTGTTGAATGACATTGATATTTTCCTGGATTGTCGTTTCTGTTTGCTTAGGTTTGGTAAGCCAATCAATACATCCTTCTTGATCTTTTGGAGCAATGTCCAATTCTTCTAATGAAGAAAGAAGTTTCTCTTTTGACAACGTTCCCTTTCTATTGTGCTTTTCACAAATCAAATAAATTTCTTGGATATCTTCCTCGTAAATAGCCATCATCACATCTTTCAACACATTGCCGTAAGGATCTAATATTGTGTTTGTCAGGTGATTAGTAATCAAAAACTGTTCGCGTTTTTTATTTGTCAAACGAGGAAACAGAGATTGTGCGTCCTCGCTTAAGTTAGTAATAATTAAAATCTTTGAATTCACGCTATTATTGGTGTTTGCCATTTAAAGAACCTCCTATTGTATCCATTTTGCAATTTCGTAGTAAACAGGGATGCCAATGACAAGGTTGAAAGGGAAAGTGACCCCTAAAGCAAGTCCTAAGTAGATGGACGGATTGGCATCGGGTACAGATGTTTTTAATGCTGCTGGTGCAGCGATATAAGAAGCGCCCCCTGCAAGAACACCCATCAATGTAGCGCCTCCAGTGGATAAGCCAACGAAATCGCCAGTCAGAACACCTAAGCTTCCGAACAGAAGCGGTGTTAATAATCCATAAAGGAGTAATTTGATACCGTGTTGTTTTACTTCAGGCAAACGTTGCCCAACGATTAATCCCATGTACAAAATGAAGAGAATTAAAACACTGTCATATAAATCGATAAAAAGTGGTTCGATCATCGGCAATCCGTTGTCTCCTACGGCTAAGCCGATGATTAAACTTCCTAATAATAGCACAATGCTCTTTCCGAAAATCGTTTCCCTAATGACTTCTAAATCAATCATCTTCGTTATGGAAGGGACAATGCCAACACTTTGTTTAGCAAGTGCTGGTTCTTCTTGCATTCTTTGTAAAATGTTAAATAGTAGTAAAGAGACTAATATAGCCGGACTTTCGATAAGGACAACCATCGCATTCATAAACCCTTCATAATTAGTGCCATTTGCTTCAAGAATTGAAACAGCTGCACCATAACTGACAATACTCGTTGACCCATACGTGGCAGCTAGACTAATAGAGTTTTTTAAGTCCATCTTCATGAACCGTGTAATGATCAAAGAAATGAAAGGAATGGTTATCCCTAAAAATAATACGCCGAATATTGGACCGATGACAGCATCAAGCGGATAGTTGGAGAGCTCAATTCCTCCTTTGATCCCGATGGCAATTAATAGGTAAATACTTAAACCTTCACTTAATCCTTTTGGAAAAGTTAAATCAGATTTAAATAGAGCTGCCAAGATGCCTAATACAAAAAACAAGACGACTGGGGATAATAAGTTCTGTACGATAATTTCAGACATATTGCCACCTCCTATAAATATAAAAAAACCGACAAATTTAGCGATAAAGGTCTTACATGGACCTGCCATCGCATAATTTGTCGGTTTATCCTCAACTAACCGTAGTTTTTTGAGAATCTCCCGTTCATTGTTAAAACGTATCTTCTAAATTTGACGCTAATTTAAACACGATTATTCGCTCTCCGGTTTTCGTACTTAAATCAGTATGGACACTAATCACTTCATGATTAGTCATTTCATAAATTAATTTTCTCAGATACTCTACACCTGATTCAACCAATTCAGAGCGAATTCTCTTGACCGAAAACTTCCCTTCTTTGGTATCGCAAAGTGAGTATTCCGCAGGTGTCAGAACGCCACGTAAAGATACGATAATCATATCTCGTAAAATGTCACTCTTCACGGAGACAGAGCCACGCCCGAGGTAATCCTTTTCCCAATGCGTCAAAGCCTTACTGATTTCTGCTTCAACGGAACCTTTTGTTTTCTTTGTCATAACTAGTCCCCACCTATTGTAAATGCTGAAGGGAAAATCCTTTAGATTGCTTTTTCATCCAGCCAATTTGTTTCATTAGTTAGATGCTAAAGCTTTTTTAGTCTCATTATATTTATTGAATTTTAACCTTTAAATATCGATATGTCAACTTAGGTATTAACCTTACATTCAAATGAGAAAGAAGATGATCAAACTTTTATGTTACCTGAAAATGCTTTAAATCAACGATTATGCTATGTGAAGAAAAGAATATTCGTTAGCTATTGAATTTTCATTTATTATATTTCCGAAATCAAAAAGTTGCGATAGTCAAGAAATATTCACACATTGTTCACGCGCTCTTCACAAACAATTGGCAGATATTAGATACAATGAGGTTAATAATAATTCTTATAAAAATATAATAAGTAAAATTCGGGGAGGGGGGTCTTTAGTGGATGCGTTGTTATTATCAAGACTGCAGTTTACGTTCACAGCGGTCGTCCACTATTTTTTTATCCCGCTAACGCTAGGCTTAGCGGTTTTAATTGCGTTTATGGAGTTTCGTTATTGGCGGACGAAAGATCCGCTTTATGACAAAATGGCTCGTTTCTGGACGAAATTATTTTTAATTAATTTTGCTGTTGGGGTTGCTACAGGGATTACGATGGAGTTTCAGTTTGGAACGAACTGGGCAGCTTACTCCCGTTTTGTCGGTGACGTGTTTGGGGCACCGCTTGCGGCAGAGGGTGTATTTGCGTTTTTCTTAGAGTCTACGTTTATCGGGTTACTCGTGTTTGGACGTGACAAGATTTCGCGAGGTATGCGTTTTTTTGCAGCATTAATGGTTGCATTTGGAACAAACTTATCAGCATTTTGGATTATTGCGGCCAACTCATGGCAGCACACACCTGCTGGTTATCAAGTTAATGAAGAGTTAGGGCGCGCGGAAATGACAAGCTTTTCAGAAGCGCTTTTTAACCCTACAACGATGATTCGTTATTTGCACGTCATAGAAGGCGCTTATATTACAGCATCTGTATTCGTCATTGCGATTAGCGCTTATTTTATTTTAAAGAAAAAGAACATACCGTTAGCGAAAAAGTCAATAAAAATAGCGTTGGTTTTTGGTCTTGTATTCAGTGTACTACAAGCATTTTCAGGTCATAGCCATGCTCAGCTCGTCGGGGAATATCAGCCTGCGAAATTGGCGGCTTATGAAGCACATTGGGAAACGGAAGAAAATGCACCACTGCTGTTGCTTGCGATACCAGATATAGAAAATGAAACGAACCGCTTTGAAGTGGGGGTTCCTGGTTTATTAAGTTTCCTTACACACGATGATGTAGGTGCGGAAGTCACCGGCCTTGAAGAGTTCGCTGTCGAGGATCGACCGAATATTATGGGCAATTTCATCGCTTTTCGTGTCATGGTCACATTAGGCATCTTCTTTATTGGTTGGTATCTGTACCTCGCTTATCAATGGAGAAAAGGTACGATATTTGAAAAGCCGAAAGTGATGAAAACAGCACTTTGGATCTTGCCGCTACCTTATTTAGCCAATTCAGCAGGATGGATTGTCACGGAATGGGGACGTCAGCCTTGGGCGGTGTATGGATTGTTCCGAACCGAAGAAGCTGTATCTAACATATCGACAGCTGAAGTAATGATATCTCTAGGTCTATTTGTTGCGGTATATGCATTTCTCACCTACTTAATGATCTATTTAATGAGAAAAGAAGTGAAGAAATTCGATATGGATGAATCATTTAAACACTTAGAGGAGCAAGAAGAGAAAGGAGGTCTTGCCTAATGGACTTACATCTCATTTGGTTTCTATTACTAGCGATATTGTTTGTCGGTTACGCAATTTTAGATGGATTTGACCTTGGCATTGGCGTCCTTTTTTACAACTTAGGAAAAACTGAAAATGAAAAACGAACATTAATTAACAGCATCGGACCCGTTTGGGATGGCAATGAAGTGTGGCTTCTCACTGGAGGTGGTGCGCTATTCGCCGCCTTCCCATTCGTCTATGCCACCGTGTTTAGCGGATTTTACTTGGCGATGATGATCGTCTTGTTTGGTCTTATCTTTCGGGCGGTAGGTATAGAGTATTATTTTAAATGTGAAGACGACCCGCCTATGCAACGGCTAATGGGGAAAATGTTTATGATTGGTAGTTTGATCCCAGCTTTACTGTTCGGCGTAGCGATGGGGAATCTTGTACTTGGGATTCCGTTGGATGCTGAACAAAACTATGTCGGAACGTTTTTCGAACTTCTTCACCCTTATGCACTTATTCTTGGCGTGATTGGGTTAATCGGTTTTCTACTTCAAGGTGCGTCTTATACGATTTTAAAGACGGAAGGGGATTTGCAACAGCGAGCGATCAAGCTCACGAAAACGTTCAATGTGACATTGTTGCTTGCTTGGGTTGTTGGAACAATAGCAACATTTATATTTGTGCCACACATGTTTGATAATTATTTAGCTCAGCCAGTGTTGTTTGTGATTCCGATCTTATCTGTTGTTGCGATGTTGATGGTGCCAGGTATGGTGGGAGCACAACGTTTCAAAGCCGCTTTTATCACGACTTCACTGATCGTTGCAACGAAATTTATCACGCTTGCGGCAGGTTTATTCCCGAATTTAGTTGTCGCATCAGATCCGACACAAAGCTTGACGATCTATAATGCCTCGTCATCCGACTATACGTTGACGGTCATGCTCGTTATTGCATTGATCGGGATGCCGATCGTGATTGGCTATACCTCGTTTGTATATTATATGTTCCGCGGAAAAGCAAGTCACGAGAGAGCGGGGTACTAAAAGCATGTTAATGAAACAACTGAACGAAGAAGCATTCGCGCAAAAGCGCCGAATGTTTCTTCTCATTTTTTTATCTACCATCTCAGGAATCGTGATCATCGGACAAGCCTATGCAATTGCATCTATCGTCAATCGTGTTTTCCTTCAAGGAGAAGCGGTACGCGAGGTCATTCCGTTATTTGCGGTCCTATTGCTCGTTTTTTTAATCAGAGGATTCATCCAACACATCATAACCCGTACAGGGATAAAAATGGCCTCCAAAGTGAAAAGAAATTATCGTGAGAGACTCCTTCATCAATATGTTCATGATCCATTACAAGCATCTGTACAAGGGCAATCAGGTCAAAAAGTGAGTACGCTCATGGACGTTGTCGATGAAGTCGACGCTTATTTTAGTAGTTATTTTCCTCAAGTCATCCAAACGGTGATTGTACCGCTTATGATTCTCGTCGTCGTGTTTACACAAAACGTGTATTCAGGTTTGATTATGCTCATTACGGCGCCTTTAATTCCTGTATTTATGATACTTATCGGTAGCATGTCCGAAAAGAAAGCGGCTAAACAAATGGAGAAAATGACGCGCTTCTCAGGACATTTTCTCGATACGCTTCAAGGGTTAACGACGTTGAAAATCTTTGGACGCGGAAAACGAGAAAGGCAATCGATTCATGAAAAAAGTATCGCGTTTCGAGAAACGACGATGGACGTTTTAAAAATTGCTTTTCTATCAGCTTTAATGTTAGAAATTTTAGCAACGATCAGCACGGCCATGATCGCCGTTGAAGTAGGCCTTCGTCTCGTTTATGGTCAATTGACATTTATGACGGCGTTTTTCGTTCTCTTACTAGCTCCTGAGTTATATTTACCATTGAAAAATTTAGGGAGTACATTTCACACAGGGCGTAGCAGTATGGCAGCGGCGAAAACAATCGCTGACGAATGGACGAAACGAGAAAAGGTTGTTGAATGGGGAGAAAACAATTTAACGACAACAGCGCCACCGTCGTTGGAAGTGGAAAATGTTTCGTTTTCATATAGAGACGATCAGCCAGTGCTTAAAACCCTTGATTTTAAGGTGCCATCAGGAAGTAAAGTGGCAATCGTCGGCAGAAGTGGGGCGGGGAAATCAACGTTATTAAATCTTTTGTCTGGATTATTGCCATTAGAAGATGGAGAAATCCGTGTCGAAGGTCAACCACTCACGAGCTATCGTGAAAGTGCTTGGTTTGATCAATTAAGCTATATTTCACAGCACCCATACCTTTTTTCTGGGACGTTTGCAGATAACATTCGTTTAGGCGCACCTGAGGCGAGTCAACAAGAGGTGGAGCGCGCAGTTAAAAAAGCGGGACTCACAGACATGGTCGCAGCACTGCCGGATGGTTATGAAACGGATATCGGTGAAGCGGGACGCGGTTTATCAGGAGGAGAAATGCAGCGTATCGCTTTAGCACGTGCGTTTCTAAAACAGCCGCAAATGATTTTGTTCGATGAACCGACGGTCGGTTTAGATTTGAAAACAGAAAGAATTTTACAAGAGTCGATTCACGAGCTTTCCAAAGGTGCGACAGTGTTCATCGTCGCTCACAGGCTTTATACGATCAAAGAAGCTGATCAAATCATTTTGTTAGAAGAAGGATCGATTGAAGCTCACGGAACACACGAACAATTGCTAGCCACATCACCGCGCTATAATGAAATGGTGATGGCGAGGAAAGGAGAACAGGCCTGATGAAAGCTGTCATGCAAGTGACTCGGTTAATCATGATAGAGAAAAAGAACGTCTTCTTGGCGATCGTATTCGGCTTTCTCGCCGCAATTGCCTCGGTTGGCTTGTTAGCAGCGAGTGGGTATTTAATCTCTAAATCCGCGCTCCAACCACCATTGTATACATTGACCGCGACGATCATTGCCGTACGCTTTTTCGGGCTACTAAGGGCTGGCAGTCGTTACGGTGAACGGTACTTCTCTCACCAAGCGACATTTACGATGCTTAGTCACTTGAGGACGTATTTTTATGAACGTATAGAGCCTCATGCGCCGGGGATATTTCAAAAATATCGCAGTGGTGATTTATTATCGCGTGTCGTCGGTGATGTGGAGAGTTTACAATACTTGTTTTTACGCGTCGTCTATCCTCCGATTGTCATGCTTATCGTGTTTTTTAGTACGATTCTTTTTACGTATTTTTATTCTTTATATAGCGCGCTTCTATTGTTCATCGGATTCATCTTAACAGGTTTCGTCATTCCTGCTTGGTTTGCCGTTCGTGAGCGCTACGTCGATGCCAATGTTCGGGAAAAGCGCGGGGATTTATCTGCGGAAGCGACGGAACTCCTTTACGGATTTCGTGACTTAAAAATTCACCGACAGCTTGAAAAGCGTGAGGATGAGATGAGCCGTGCCTCAATGGACTATATTAATGAGCAAGAAAAAGAAACGATTCACCAATCGTACAGCGAAACGATTAATAGTCAAATCGCTTTTCTCATTACTTGGTTTGTCTTACTTGTCGGGGCTTTTTCGGTCGAAAGCGGCCAATTAGATGGTGTGTTTTTAGCCATGCTCGTTTTAATTTCACTTACTGTCTTTGAATCGGCGACGCCGATGGCTTCTTTTCCAAGTAATTATGAAAGTAGTCGCCACGCCGCTGAACGACTTTATACAGTTACAGCCGAATCAACACCAGAAGAACCACCACCGCATGAAGACGCTTTTTTTATGGAAAACATTGAAATCTCAGGTCACGGCATTACATTTCGTTTCCCAGATCAGCCTCGTCCTGTTTTAAAGGGTGTGGACTTTCATCTTCCAGTTGGTTCTAAGACGGCGATCGTCGGTCCAAGTGGGTCAGGTAAATCAACGCTTTTGCAAATGCTTATGAAAATGTATCCGATTCAAGAGGGGGAATGTTCGATTAATGGTTCCCCTTTAAACGAGATCAATAAAGAACAACTTTGGGAACATACCCGAATCGTTTTACAGCATAACCACTTTTTCTACGGAACGATCCGCGATAATTTACAAATCGCCGGATCTGATTTGGCAGATGAAAGGTTAGCAGAAGTACTTGAGCAAGTGAAACTAGATGGCTTTTCCCTCGACGATCCTGTTTATGAAAAAGGGGAAAACTTATCAGGTGGCGAGAAGCAACGACTCGCGATCGGAAGAGCTGTGTTAAAGAACGGGTCACTGTGGTTACTTGACGAACCGACGTCTTCTTTGGACGCGGTTACGGAAAGTGAGATCCATCAGCTGATTCTTCATCATTCACAAGATGATACGCTCGTCCTCGTCAGTCATCAGCTGAAGGGGTTGGAGTGGATGGATCAAATTATCGTCATGGATGGCGGTGAGATTGTGGAGTCAGGTAGTTTTGAGACGTTGATGGCGAAAAAAGGGTATTTTTATGAGATGAAGCAAATTGAACGGGAAGTGCTGGCGTAAAACCTCAGTTTGAACGATAGCTGTTTTCCTTCAGAGGTGCAAACAATCAAATCACAAAAGGGGAACGCATGGGATTTTACATAGAAAATCTCATGCGTTTTTTTATTGCTAGATCAACGTTTTATTACAAAAAGTTGTGACATCTTATTCACGCGGTTTGAACGAATCCTTCTATACGGTACTGAATGGTCTACTAAAGGTCGAGTTTTGGACAGTTTGAGGAGCAAAAGCAGTGAACCTGTCCGAAGGTGAGGGTTGTTCGAACAGTTTGAGTGGAAAAAGGAGTAAAGTTGTCCGAAGGTGAGGGTTGTTCGGACAGTATGAGTGGAAAAAGGAGTAAAGTTGTCCGAAGGTTGGCGTTGTTCGGACAGTTTGAGGAGCAAAAGCAGTGAACCTGTCCGAAGGTGAGGGTTGTTCGGACAGTTTGAGTGGAAAAAGGAGTAAAGTTGTCCGAAGGTGAGGGTTGTTCGGACAGTTTGAGTGGAAAAAGGAGTAAAGTTGTCCGAAGGTGAGGGTTGTTCGGACAGTTTGAGTGGGAAAAGGAGTAAAGTTGTCCGAAGGTAGGCGTTATTAGGACAGTTTGAGTGGAAAAAGGAGTAAAGTTGTCCGAAGATAGTCGTTGTTCGGACCGTTTGAGTAGAAAAATCAGTGAACCTGTCCGAAGATAGTCGTTGTTCGGACCGTTTGAGTTGAAAAAGGAGTAAACCTGTCCGAAGATGAGCGTTATTCGGACAGTTTGAGTGGAAAAAGGAGTAAAGTTGTCCGAAGGTAGTCGTTGTTCGGACAGTTTAAGTAGAAAAATCAGTGAACCTGTCCGAAGACCGTCGACATTCGGACCTTGAGTACCTCACAAGTAAACTTTGAACAACTGTGGTGCTTTCTTGCGTTAAAAATCAGATGCTATGAACGAACGAAGAATATCGTTCAGTCCATAAGTCTATAAATACCGGACTGTCTAAAAATGGAGGAAATTCAAGGAAATCGGATGATGTTCATGAATAGCCATGGTAATAGGTGAGGGATCGTCTCTCAGTGTGAATAAAACTGTTATTATTTTCTGAAAGCTTATTGTGCTATGAAAATTCATTATGATACGATATTGGAAATATTCAGAAAGGGGTTGGATTTGAGAAGAATTTCATTTATGGGGAGGGGAAGCAATGAGGATTAATTTTTTGACGCAGATTACGATTGCTTTTGTGCTAGCGATTGTTCTCGGAGCGATTGTCGGCCCAGAAATAGAGGTGGTTTCGCCTCTTGGTGATGCATTTTTACGTCTTATTCAATTTATTATTGCGCCATTAATTTTAGCGACGCTCGTCGTTGGTGTTGCTGGCACTGGAGACTTGAAGAAAATTGGCCGCCTTGGTGGTAAGACGGTCGCTTACTATTTAACGACGTCAGCAATTGCGATTACGCTCGGTTTAGGGATGGGTTATTTATTTGCCCCTGGTGCTGGCGTAGATGTTCCGGCAGAAAGTATTGATGAAAGTGCAGCTGAGACGGAAGCGACGGATGGCGTCGTCGATACGTTGCTTCAAATCATTCCAGAAAATCCATTTGAAAGCCTCGTGCAAGGGGATATTTTACAAATTATTTTCTTTGCACTCTTTTTAGGGATTGGGATCGCAGCTGTTGGTGAAAAGGCGAAACCAGTTCTACAATTTTTCGAAGGGTTTTCAGAAGTAATGTTTAAGGTGACAACCTTTGTGATTGCACTAGCGCCGATTGGTGTATTCGGGTTAGTCGCACCGATCATTGGTGATCATGGCTTGTCCGTGTTACTACCACTTTTCAAAGTTGTTTTAGCGATGGCTGTCGCGTGCGTGATCCATTTGGTGATTACATATGGACTTGCCGTACGTGTGCTCGGAAAGATGAGCCCGATTCGATTTTTTAAAGGGATTGCGCCAGCGGGGATTTTTGCTTTCAGTTCCGCAAGTAGTGCAGGAACGCTACCGCTTACGATCAAGAATACGACCGAGAACCTCGGTGTCTCGAAAGGAACGAGCAGTTTCGTTCTGCCGCTCGGTGCGACGATTAACATGGACGGAACCGCGATTTACCAAGGTGTTGCCGTGTTGTTTATCGCACAATTTTACGGCATTGACCTTACCGCAATGGATCTTATGACGGTCGTTCTCATTGCGACACTCGCTTCCATCGGAACAGCCGGCGTTCCAGGAGCAGGTATGATCATGTTGACGCTCGTACTCACAAACCTCGGCCTCCCATTAGAAGGGATTGCCTTGATCGCGGGTATTGACCGGATTCTCGACATGTTCAGAACAGGCGTAAACGTTATCGGAGACGCATCAGGTGCAGTGATCGTTGATCGAAATGAAGGATTTGATGATGACGACCAAGGCACGACGCAACCAAATCAAACCGCTTAATTTTCATACGAAACGGGGCATGCCACGAACAACGGTCATGTCCCGTTTTTTTCACAGACAACCTCATATTTCTATGAACGACTGTAAACCATAATCACGTTCACAGAAATTCATAGGGGGCGAGAACGATCATGAATATGAAAACGGCCATTCAGCACCATGTCCGCATCATATTTTTCCTTGTCATCATCGCCACTAGCATCATCCCAACATACTCACAAGCTGCCGACACCGACAACGAAGTCCCGTTTCAGTTGTCGATCATGCACACCAACGATATCCACGGACACGTCGAACGTTTCCCACAACTCATCACAGCCAGCAACGAAGTACGCGCCAACCACCCAGACACACTACTACTACACGCAGGCGACATCTTCTCAGGCACCCTTTACTTTCACATGTTTCACGCCCAAGCCGACCTTCTATTCATGAACCACATGTCATACGACGCCATGGGCTTAGGAAACCATGAATTCGACTTAGGAAGAAAAGAAGCTGGCCACCCAGAACTGGTTGACTTTATCAGCTCCGCCACCTTCCCAGTCGTTGCGTCGAATATCAACTTCACGACCGATCAAGGGCTTTCCAGAGTGTTTAAAGAAGGCGTCCATCATGAACCGGAAGCAGGCGCCATGTATGAAGGGATCATCAAAGAAGTTGCCGGTGAGAAGGTCGGTATTTTCGGCATCGATACAGAAACGACGAAAAACAGTTCGAGCCCTTATTACGTGTCGTTTCAAGATGAACTCGAATCAGCAGAAAAGATGGTCGAACAATTTGAAGCTGAAGGCGTTGATAAAATTATCGCTCTTACGCACATCGGTTTTGACGTTCATCCAGACGCTCGTAACGATTTGTCTTTAGCAGCAAACGTAGAAGGTATAGATGTCATCGTCGGAGGACATAGCCATACAATTTTACAAGAACCGTATGTCGTCACAGAAAACGCAGCAGGCGAGGAGATGTCCCCAACTGTCATCGTGCAAGCAGGAGAGTACGGACAATACTTAGGACACGTTAACGTCGGCTTTGATGAAAACGGAGATGTCATTGATTACGACGGCCAGTTAATTGATGTGACAGAGAAAAAGCCAGACCCTGAAGCTATGGAGGTGCTTGAGCCATACGCAAAGCAAGTAGACAAAGTGAAAAATGAAAAAAGTGGCGGTGTTGCTATGCGTGATTTCCCTAATCCTCGTGTTAAAAGCGATGGGGAAGGCGAAAGCGTTCGTAATAGTGAGACAGCACTAGGAAATTTAATCACAGATGCGATGTTACACGAAGCGCAAGCTGTCGATCCTCAAGTAAGCATGGCTTTCATGAACGGAGGTAGTATCCGCGCTCCGATTGAAGCAGGTCCGATAACGATTGGTGAAATCATTGAAGCACAACCCTTCGGTAACACGTTAGCGGTGACCGCTCTTACAGGAAAGGAAATCAAAGCTGTGCTCGAGCAAAGCGTAAAAACGGCGCCACGTGAGAGTGGGCGCTTTTTACATGTTTCTGGACTTGCGTATACGTATGATCATGAAGCTGAAGTAGGAAGCCGTATTCAATCTGTACAAGTAAAGGATGGCGACAATGAGATGGCCATCGATGATGATCAAACGTACTATGTTGTCACAAACAACTTTCTTGCTTATGGTGGAGAAGGATATGACATCCTCGCCTCGGCATATGAACAAGGGCGCGTCAAAGATTTAGGCCTCAGCGATTGGGAAGTGTTGCGCGACTACGTTGCCGAATTAGGAGAAGTTGATACTACGGTTGAAGGGCGCATTATTGATGTGGCGAAATGAGACCTAGAATATAAACCAGTTGCAATAGATGCAACTGGTTTTTTTGAGTGGGAAAAAGTTATTGCTTAGAAGTAAGGGGGAGCCGTACGAACAAAAAAAGCGATCAAACGGGTCATCAATAAGAGCAACAGCCCAAACCCGTCCACTCACCACAATTTATCATTGTACCGTACCTGTGCATAACTTTCCGATTTTAGCAAACGCATTCGATCCTTATATAAACAAATCCGTGGAAACTGTGTATAAATGAACGCAGTTATGCACAGTTTCGTATCTCATTTCCACTTATCCCCAGCATTAATAAATAAAAACAGAAAACTTATACACAAAAATCTGATTATTCACATCTGTTAACTCCAATTATCCACAAATTAGCGCCACTTGTGGATGATAGCGCTTTTTTATCCACAGCAATAGTCTGACTCCACGTTTTTTAACATCGTTTTCGTTCATTGTGATACGAATCACTAAAGATCAAAATATTCCGTGGTAAGCTGTTATTGAAAATAGTTATCAATCGCAATTGACATAAATAAAAAAACTGGAGGCGCTCAGATGGAAAAGCAACTGTCACTAAAGCGTTCCGTTTATGAGTTAAGCACAGACTACCCAGAAATCATCGATATTATGGTGGAACTTGGATTTGAAAATATGACAAAGCCAGGCATGCTTCAATCCGTAGGGCGAGTGATGACGATCCCAAAAGGGTGTCGAGTCAAAAACATTCCTTTACAAAAAGTCACAGAAGCATTTCAGGCGAACGGGTTTACAATCATTGATTAGGGAGGCTTTATCATGAGTGAATTAATTAACAATCGTAAAGCGAAGAAAAACGAAACGAGTGAACGTCAAGCCTTATTAAAAGAAATCATTAAAGAATTGCACGATGGCAAAAACGTTGACGACGTTAAGGCAAAATTCGAAGAAGCGATCGAAGAAGTGAGCGTTAGCGAAATTTCCCAAATGGAACAATCATTAATGGAAGAAGAAGGCATCCCTGTCGAAGAGGTACAACGCCTCTGCTCTGTCCATACCGAAGTGTTCAAAGGATCGATCGAAGAGATTCACGAATCAGAAGCTTTAGGGCAAGAACCAGGTCACCCCGTGCATACCTTTGTTTTGGAAAATAAAGAAATTGATCCGCTCGTCAATTTCCGTTTATCTTTGCACAAAGACCAATTTGTGCGAGAAGCAAATGAAGAGACCGTTCAGAAACTGATCGACGATTTAACGAGTTTATTAGAAATTGGAAAGCATTATGAACGAAAAGAAAACTTATTGTTACCATATCTAGAGAAGTATGGTATCCATGGCCCGACGCAAGTGATGTGGGGTGTGGATGACAGGATTCGTGCAGCGATGAAGAAAGCGCGTCTTGAACTTATGGATGGTGAGTGGACGCATGAAGATATGGTGAGTCAGCTTGAATGGGTCATTAAAGAAGTGTCGGATATGATCTTTAAAGAGGAGAATATTTTGCTTCCGATGGCGTTGCAGCATTTGACGGAAGATGAGTGGATTGAGATTGAGGCGGAGAGTGATGAGCTTGGCTATTGCTTTATTGAAGCGCCGCAAGCTTGGAAGCCAAAGCGGGAACGAGTGCAAACGGAGCGTACGTTAGACGAGGGGATCGTTCGTATGGAAACAGGGACGGTGTCGATTAAGCAGTTGGAGTTGATTATGAATCATCTTCCGATCGACTTGACGTTTATTGATGATCAGGATATTTTCCGTTACTTCTCACACGGGAAAGATCGCATTTTCCATCGGTCAACAGCGCAACTTGGCCGTACGGTGCAAAACTGTCATCCACCGCAAAGTGTGCATATCGTCAATCAAATTCTAGAAGACTTTAAATCTGGGAAAAAAGATAGCGAAGACTTTTGGATTCCTTTGAAAGATAAGTATGTGTTGATTCGTTATTTTGCGGTGCGTGATGAAGAGGGAACGTACCTTGGTACGTTAGAATTTACGCAAAACATCGCGCCAATTCAGGAAATTGAAGGGGAAAAGCGTTTAATGTCATAAGTGTTGCAGTTAAACGCTATGAGTTGAACAGGTCTATATATCTAGTATGAAAGGGAAAACCATTCGCTCGTAGGTCATTCTACCTCGTGGGATGGTTTTCCTTTTTTAATTGTGACAGTTTTGTGTATAAGGAGGGAAATGTCGATTAAACAATCAAAATGTCGTTTTATTTATGATATGTTAATAAAGTTGTTGATAGATAAGATGATAAGGCGTGGGAATATCACCCTAACCTTATCACTTTTTTGATTTAGACGTAGGGGGAGTACGAAGTGAAAATTAAAGGAAAATTATTAGTTTCTTATGCGATTTTAATAGGCGTGCTAGCTGTGATTATTTTTCTCACGCTCTATGGGACAACGACGGTGCAGGAGAATGTTCATGAGTTGTATGAAGACCGCGTCGTTCCATTAACGGAGCTTGCAGAAATGAATCGGTTAGCTGAAAATACACGTGTACAAATGGTCACGTCTGTCTTGGATGAAGAAGAGGAACCGACATATATAGCTGAAGAAAATCTAAAACAAATTAATGCAATCATTGATCGTTATGAAGGGCATTTGACAAGAGTCGATCATCAGGAACTGTTTGAAAGCTTCGCGACTTCTTGGGGAGATTTTGCTGTCATTGTTGAAAATAATATTCAACTTGTCCGTAACAATGAATATGATCAGGCGCATTCAGGATTACAAGATGGGGGCATTCCGTTCAATCAAGCAAGTGTTGCTTTAGAAGAGCTGATTGTTCTTAACGAAAGCATTTCTGAAGAAGTTTACGAAGACAGTCGCACAATGTATGAGTCGATGTTCATGTTTAGTTCGATAGCGGCGCTTCTCGTCGTTGTAGCAGCGATTATTTATGCGTTTTCTCAAGGGCAACGCTTAGTTCGACCACTCCGAGCGCTTCAAACACACACGGAAAAAGTTGCCCAAGGGGATCTGACGACAGACCCTTCACATTTAACAGGACGAAATGATGAAATTGGGGACTTGGCGAGGAACTTCGATGACATGATGAGTAATTTACATGAAATGGTCTCTGAAGTGATACAGTCATCCGAACAAGTCGCAGCAACATCTGAGCAATTAATGGCGAGCGCCCAAGAGTCGCGAGCAGCATCAGATGAAATGACAAATTCTATTGTTACTGTATCTGAAGGGGCGCAAAAGCAGGCTGACACTGTAGAGAAAACGAAACAACGGTCTGATCAAGTTAGCAAAGGGAACAAGGAGATACTAGAACAATTAGAAAATGTGAAAACTTCCGGTCGTCAAGCTAATGACATATCCCAACAAGGTAACGAAATGATTTCTGAAACGATGGAAAAAATGAAAGAGATCGATTCGAAGAATGAAAACCTCGCAATGGTGATCTCACAATTAACGAAACAATCTTCAGAAATCGGTGACATTATTAATGTGATTACAAATATTGCTGAACAGACGAATTTATTGGCGCTAAATGCGGCGATTGAAGCGTCTCGTGCTGGTGAGCACGGAAAAGGATTTGCAGTCGTTGCAGATGAAGTTCGTAAACTTGCAGAAGAATCATCAACATCAGCTGCAAAGATTCGAGAGAAAATTTCCACAATACAAAAAGATATGGAACAAGCCGAGCGGAGTATGGACGACAGCCAGGAAAAATCGAAACAAGGTCGTACATCGATGCAAGAAGCAGACCAAGCATTTCGAGATATTTTAGAAGCAATTCAGGTGGTCAATAAAAGTGTGGCAGAAACATTACGTGTATCTTCAGCAATGACCGAATCGACACAGGCAATGAACAAGGATATGGATGTCATTGCCAAGCAATCGAGTGAATTTACCGAGAGTGCTGAGCAAGTCGCTGCAGGTGCTGAAGAACAAAACGCATCGATGGATGAAATTACAAGTGCTTCAGAATCCCTTGCCAAACGTGCGGAGTCATTACAACAATATACGAACCGCTTTACTGTGAAATAAATGTTTACGAATTGAATCTAAGGTTTCATGTGTCAAACCATGCGACACCGGTTCTTGAACATGAATGCGTTTCTGTCCTATGATTTTTCATCATTTTACATGATATTGGAAGGGGCTTCTAATATTAATTATCCCCGTGAATAAGCGCAATGGTGTATAATTAAAAGTAATATGATAATGTTAGAGACAAGTTTATGATTTTCCTAGAACGGGGTGGAAAGATGGAACCGTTATTAGCACGTTTAGAATCTCATGATTATGACATGTTGATGGCTAATGCAAAAAAAATCCATGTTCCTGCCGGAAATTACGTTTTCGTTGAAGGTGGGCAAGCGAAACGTATTTTCTTTATTAGTCGAGGGACAGTTCGTGTTTTTAAAGAAATGCTCCCTGATAAAGAGATCACCGTATTTGTACGTGGGATGATGGATTGTATTGGTGAAATCGGCATCTTTAGTGGGGCGACGTATTCAAACTCGGCGCAAGCGATGGAAGATACGGATCTTTACTATATTGAGAAGGCAGATATGGAAGTGTTGATGGAGCAAAATGGTCGTTTAGGTTTGCAATTTACGAAATGGGTGTCAGAGGCCCTTGAAGCGAGCAAAGCGAAGTTGCGGGATTACCTCGTTTTTGGTTCGGAAGGAGCGGTTGCTTCATTTTTTATTCGCGCCAAAAATATGTATGGAAAACAAATGCCCGATGGTGTTCTCATTAAAGAGCAGTTTGCCGTGCAAGATATTAGTAAACACTTAGGGATTTCTCGGGAAACAGTGAGTCGAATTTTAAGTAAATGGCGTGACAAAGGCGTGGTTGAAAAAAGAAATCGTTATTACTTTATTAAAGACATTGATTTCTTTCGTGATCTGCTCGTTTGTGAAACATGCGGTGTACAAAACTGTATTATTTAGAAAAATAATTTACGAAGGCGCCATAAGAGGCGTCTTTTTTAATGATGTATTTTTGTTGAAAAATAGTAAAAAAAGGCCGATAATGTAATTATTAACACTATGTAAATGAAATAAAATGCGATGGACGAGAGAATACATACATAAACCTCTCTTGTTGTCGTTTATAATGAAGGCGGTGTTTCGGTCGTAATGAGCCCTATTGGATTTCTTCAAAAGAAAAAGTCCAAGAAAGAGGAAAGTCTCTCGCAAATGAGTGAACAACAGGAAGTATTTATTGATTTTGATACAGAAGATTTTAGCGAAGAGTTATCTTTGATTGGATTGACAGAAGCAGATTTAAGAATCGTTAAGCAAATGAAACCAGTATTGCAGAAACATTTAGATGAATTGAGTGAAGCTTTTTATGGACGTCTGTTAGCCAACGAACATTTGAAACATATTATTGAAAAACATAGTCGTATTGACCGCTTAAAACAAACATTAGCTCAACATATTATCGAAATGTTTAACTGTGAGTTCAATCAATCGTATATCGAAAAGCGACTCACGATTGCTCGGGTACATTTTCAAATTGGCTTAGAACCTAAATGGTACATCGGAGCTTTTCAATTATTGCAAAGTCGGATAATAGATGTTGCATATGATTCGATTGAAAGTAAAGAGGATTTTAAGTGTTTTGTAAGCGCTGTAACCAAAGTGTTCAATTTTGAACAACAATTAGTTTTAGAGGAAGGCTACAATCAAAATCGAAAAGCCTTTGAGGAAAAAGATAGCATAAGAGATCAATTAAAAGGGCAAATCTCAGAAACTGTCACTTCATTGGCAGCCGTTAGTGAAGAAACAAGTGCCTCTATGGAAGAGCTCGCTTCAAGTAGTGATGAGATGTTAGGAACTGTGAATAAAACGGAAGAACAATCAAAGAAAACGCAAAAACTTGCTCAAGATGGCTTTGACAAAATGGATCAGCTTAACCAAAGAATTAAGCAGATTCAAGATAACGCGCAAAATCTGCAAGAAACGGTTGCAAATCTTCAACACTCCTCAATGAAGATTGAAGAAGTCGTCAATCTGGTTAAAGATATTGCTGATAAAACGAACCTTCTAGCATTAAATTCAGCCATTGAAGCTGCTAGAGCGGGCGAACACGGGAAAGGATTTGCGGTGGTTGCTGATGAAGTAAGAAAGTTAGCTGAACAAACGAAAGATTCAGCTGAAAAGATTACTGGTTTCATTGGGGAAAACCATCATCATATGGCGGAAGTCGTTTCTACGCTAAATGACGTCGATCAAAGTGTGGAAGATGGGAACGAAGATTTCGTTGTCACAAGAGACGTGTTCAAGGGAATTGTATCTTCGATGGATGAAAGTATCTCTTATATTGACGAGGTCGTTGCTGAAATTCAAACTTTATCAGCAGGGGTCAATCAGATTACATCCTCAACTGAGACTTTATCGGAAACGACAGAAAGACTAAATCAAACAACGAAACAGTTTTAACGACGATTTGATATATACTGCAGAGGTGGATGTTGCGTTCACTCTGCAGTTTTTTATGTTTAAGCGCTCCTCTAATTTTGCTGAAAATAAGTGTAAGTAAAATACCAAAAACCACTGTGACATCTGTCACGAAAACGAACTTATTATTTACATCGGTGTGACATTTGTATTAATGTGATCATTGTCACTTTATTTCAAACAAAAAACTTGCTTAAATAAGAGTGCATTTCATCATTTAGCAAGTATTGGGGTTTGCTAGGTGGGGGATAATGAAAACTTTGTGATTACTTGAACATGATTTGAGGGGGAGTGAGGAAATGAGACCAAATGAAGTGATGGATGTAAAAAATGAACAAATTCGTACGTTACATCTAACTTGGATTGCGTTTTTCGTATCGTTTTTTGCTTGGTTTAATATGGCGCCACTATCGGCGTCAATGGTGGAGTCGGAAGGGTGGCTCACGAGTGGCCACTTAGAAGCGCTAGCGATTGTGAACCTAGCGTTGACGATACCAGCTCGTGTTGTGATTGGTGCGCTTTTAGATAAATATGGACCGCGTCTTGTGTTTTCGTGGTTACTCATTATTATGTCTGTACCGGTGTTTATGTTTGCATTCGGTACGTCATGGATGCAGTTATTAATTGCTCGTTTGTTTATTAGTTGTATTGGAGCGAGTTTTGTCGTTGGGATCCGCATGGTATCAGAATGGTTCCCACCGAAAAAAGTTGGTTTTGCAGAAGGTTTTTACGCAGGATTCGGGAATTTTGGTTCAGCGGCAGGTGCGATGATTTTGCCGTGGGTGGCATTACAATTTTTCGGTGGAGATGATGGTTGGCGTTATGCGATCGCTTTTACCGGTCTCGTTTCTCTCGTTTACGGGTTTATTTATATGTTTACGGTTCGTGATACACCAGAAGGAAAGACGTTTCACCGTGCTAAAAACGTTTCAGCAATGGAAGTTAGCTCTTATAAAGATCTCGTGCAATTGATCATTTGGACGATTCCGCTGAACGGTGCACTTGCGGTACTAGCTTGGCGTTTGATGGATATGGGCTTTTTGTCCGCAAGTGCTTGGTATGGGATTATCGCAGTTTTAGTCGTTGCAACGGTGTATCAAATTGTACAAATTTTACGTGTTAACTTGCCAATTTTGCGGCGCGGCGTACCAGAGGACGATCGTTACAATTTTAATAACGTAGCAGCACTGAATACGACATATTTTGCGAACTTTGGTGCAGAACTTGCGATTATATCAATGTTACCGATCTTCTTCTTAACGACATTTGACTTAACACCGACAACAGCCGGGCTCGTTGCTTCATCGTTTGCATTTGTTAACTTGTTTGCCCGTCCCGTCGGTGGTTGGTTATCGGATCGCATGGGGAACCGTAGAGTCACAATGCTCATTTATATGATTGGAATCAGTATCGGTTTATTCGCAATGGCTGGAATCAACTCCGGATGGCCGCTGATTTTGGCGATTCTTGTCACATTGTTAACGTCACTGTTTATCCAAGGCGCAGAGGGTGCAACTTTTGCGATTATCCCATTTGTGAAAAAGCGTTTGACCGGTCAAGTGTCTGGTATGGCCGGTGCTTATGGGAACGTCGGGTCTGTTATCTATTTGACGATTTATACATTTGTCACGCCGACACAGTTCTTTATGATTTTAGGTGCTGGCGCATTGTTTAGCTTTGTCTACTGTTACTTCTTCTTAGAAGAACCAGAAGGATCTTTCGCAGACGATTATCAAGTATCATCTGTTGATTTAAAACAACAAGAGATTGACCTCCAAGAACCAAAACCAATTCAAGGACAAAAAATTTGAAGATAAAGTCAAATCCTGTGCGGAGGTGAGCCGTACAGGATTTTTTTTAATTGGGCTATCGCACGTGTTAAAAAAGACATGTCGGGGAAAATGAAAAAAAGAAGATTTTGTCGGAATATATAGGCAACGGGGCATTCTTTCGCTATAATAAGTCAAGACATGTAAAAGAACGTCGAAATATGTCGTGAAACAAGAGACTTCATAATAACTCAGGTGATACATATGAACGCTGAACAACAATTACTGCAAAAAATTCAACAGTTTGTCGATGGTATTGATGACCAAATTGCTGTCCTTGATTTAACAGGATTAATCATCATTGTTAACGTTTCCTGGATGAGTTTTGCGAAAGAAATTCGTCATGATCCAAAGGAATTCGGCATCGGTGTTAATTATCTAGATGTTTTACAAGAAGAGGGCAGACCTCTGCCTACAGAAATTGTGCAAGAAGTGATATATGAAAAAACAGTCTATCAACAAACGTACTCATATCAAATCGGTGATGAAAATCGGTGGTATAAAATGTCCGTTTCACCAGTTGTTAATGACAAAGACGAGACCTATGCCGTGATGGTAAGACATATAGACATTACCGATGTGGTTGAATACAAAAACGAAGTCTATGAAGTCCTTGAAAGCATTACAGACGGGTTTTTAGGGATCTCTGAGGATCATACATTTTTTTACGTAAATGATCGGGCTGCGGAAATTTTACAAATGGACACAGAAGAATTATTAGGCCGTGATTATTTTGAAGTTTTTCCAGACTTAGAAGGAACGAAATTTGCAGACGGTTTTTACCGTGCAGTTGACGACAAAGAAACTGTGCGGATGGAAGAATATTACCCTCGACTTGATGCATGGTATCAAGTTCACTTTTATCCTCGACAGCGCGGAGGTTGTTCAATATATTTTCAAAACATTGATGAGCGGAAACGTACCGAAGAACAACTACGTTTTTCCGCCTATTATGATGAATTGACGCATTTGTCTAATCGAAAGTACTTGGATCAAGCGATCGATGACATGATTGAACGTGCATCAACACAAGGCCAAACATTTGCTGTATTATTCGTTGATTTGAATGATTTTAAAAGGATTAATGACCTTTATAGTCATGCCGAAGGGGATTTGCTGCTAGAAGAAATGGCGAAACGCCTAAAAAACTTTTTAGGTTCAGAGCATTTCATTGCCCGTTTTGGCGGTGATGAGTTCGTAGTGCTCATTGAGAATCGTGATGGAAAAGCGGGACATAACCGTGAGATGTTTTCTAAGTTGTTATTACGAGAAATTCAGCGGCCGATACAGATCGCAGATAATGAACATACCGTTTCAGCAAGTATTGGAATAAGTTATTTTCCAGATGATGGTGAAACGAAAGGAGATTTATTGAGAGCAGCTGACACGGCGATGTACAGTGCCAAACGGATAAAAACGAAGGGCGACGAAGTAAAAACATATGAAAAACAGATGCATACAGATTTAAGTTATCGAGTGAAATTGCTGGAGGATTTTAGTGCAGCATTAGAAAATGATGATATTTATTTTGTCGTCCAACCACAAGTAGAAATGGACACAGGGAAAATTATAGGTGCAGAATTTTTAACGCGTTGGCTCCATCCGGAGTTTGGGATGATTTCACCAATGACATTTATTCCTATCGCTGAAGAAAGCGGTTTAATGACACCTTTAACGGAAAAGTTGCTTGATCAAGTGATGACATCTTTGACGGTTTGGCAAAACGATGATGGTTATAAAGGGAGTGTCGCACTTAATCTACCGACGGCGTTACTTTCGAACCGAACGTTTATGGAACAGATTTTATATTGGATCGATGAATATAAAATTCCAAAGGGCTCGTTGGAAGTAGAGATTACCGAAAGTGTACAGTTGTTTTCGACACTCAATACGCAGGATCACTTAGCGATGTTGAAAGAGGCTGGTGTTCTCATTTCGATTGATGATTTTGGTACCGACTATTCTAATTTTTCATACTTAATGCAGTTACCAGTTGATAAAGTGAAAATCGATCGTTCGTTTGTTAGACAGATCGGTGTTGATCAACGGTCTGAAGATGTTTTGGAGGCGCTCATTTTATTGTCGGAAAAGCTTGGTTATGCTTGCCTTGCTGAAGGTGTTGAGACAGAAGAACAGCGTGACTTTTTAGTGAATAAAGGGTGTCGGTTCGCGCAAGGGTACTTTTATTTTAAACCGATGAATATCACGTCATTTTCGGAACAGCTTTCTTCGAAATGACGGGGATTGATGTTTCTGTCGTTGGCAAGGAAGTGTACATCAAATCATAGTGAAGGAAAATCTTGTATGAATTATCCACATTTCTCTTCTTTTCAAAAAGTTTTTATAAACTTTTGTCGTGGGATTCCGATATAAAGAGTAGATGGTGATTTCTTTTCTCTTGAAGGGAGTGTGGTGTAGCGTGAAAATCGATGGCGCAATGTCGTTTCCGGAGTCTCGGGGGGAGACTTTGAGTAGTGATAGAAAAGGTCATGAAGGGGAGAAGACAGTTAGTGAGTCGATTCGCGAGACCGTAAAGAAAGGGCAAGATCAGTCTTGGGATCGTGAGACGCTTGAGGAGAAGGTTGAGGGAATGAATGAATTTATGGCGAAAAATTTCCGTGACCTTGAGTTTCAAATTCATGATCAGTTGGACCGTGTGTATGTTCAAGTGATGGAGCGTGGCACGGATGAGATCATTCGTGAGGTGCCGCCAGAGAAGTTTCTCGATATGGTTGCTTCGATGATGGAGAGTGTCGGCATGCTTGTCGACGAACGATTATAATCTTGATTTTGTTTCACAAACGAAAAGGCAGGCAATGATGCTTGTCTTTTTTCCTTTTACATAGAGAAATCACTTTAGGAACGGAACGATTAAGGAGGAGAAATGATGACGGATATCATCAATAATAGCAATCGTATGATGGGGATGGCATCGGGGATGGATGTTGATAATCAAGTCCGTGAATTGATGCAACTTGAGCGTGAACCGCTCGACCGTATGGAATCGGATCGTAATGAGTTAGAATTGAAGGTCGATGAGTATCGTGAAATGAATATGAAGTTTCAAAGTTTTGATGATAAACTTTTCAATGATTTAACCATGCGTGGGAATATGATGCAAAAGGATGTCACGAGTTCGGATGAAAGTCGTGTTTCGGCGCGAGCGAGTGCGGATGTCGGTGATTTTAATATTCGCATTGATGAAGTGGAACAACTTGCGACACCAGAGACAGTTGTTGGTGGGGAGATTGATGATTTTGAGGATCTTGATCCGGATGCGCCGTTGGAGGAACAAATGGATTTGCTAGGGTTAGATGATGTTGATTTAGAAGGCAATAAAATCATCACCTACGATGGAGACGGAAATCAACAAGGTGATGATGATGAGATTGAGATCGATACGGACGATTCACTCAATGACATCATCGACGACATTAATAGTTCAGATGCAGGTGTGACGATGTTTTATGACGAGTTTGCAGGGAAAGTGTCAGTTACGCGTGATGAAACGGGGGTGTATAATCCTGATACTGAACTTGATAGTGAAGATGGTGAAGGGTACGAACGTGAGATCAAGTTTGAAGGTGATTTTTTAACGAAAGGATTAAAATTACCTGATGACAGTGAAGAGGGAGATTATAGTGATAAAGATATTGATGACATTGAAGGTGCGAGCCTAACAAAAGCCCAAAATGCCGAGTTCACCGTCAACGGGATGACAACGGAGCGTCAATCGAACAGTTTCGACTACAACGGAGTAGAAATCACATTGCACGACCAGTTTGATGCCGAAGACGGTTCCGTTAACTTAAATGTGGAAACAGATGCCGATCATATGGTCGATGAAATCCTTGAATTTGTTGATACATACAATGAGTTGATCATCGATGTTGATGAAAAGATCAGTGAAGAATATGATCGCGAATACCAGGTGCTTACAGATCGACAAATGCAGGAAATGGAAGAAAGAGAAGTAGAAATGTGGCAAGAGCGTTCGCGAAGTGGTTTATTACGAAATGATCAGATTTTACGAAGTGGACTCGACGGTTTGCGAAATGTTGCTTATGATCAAGTTCACACAGGCAGTGACGAGATCACCCACCTCACGGATGTTGGGATTGAAACATCAGATGATTATTTGCAGCGTGGTCAGCTTGTCGTTGATGAAGATGAATTGCGTTCAGCTGTAGAGGATGATCCAGAAGCTGTCTATCAACTGTTTGCAAGTGATGGAAGTGATGACGGTGAAGAGAGTGATCGGCCGTCCTGGAGTACAGGGACAGGAGAAGGGATTGCTCGACAAATGCGTGATCAAATTAGTCAGACGACGGATTCACTGACGGAACGTGCGGGCAATGAGTTTTCAGCGACGAATGACAACTTTACTTTGGGACGTGAAATCAATCAAGCCGAAGATCAAATGGCGAATTTCGAACGCCGCCTTCAACAAACGGAAGATCGTTATTGGGATCAATTTAGGCGCATGGAACAAGCAATGGCAGAGGCGCAGCAACAATCACAGCAAATGATGTCACAGATGGGCGGCATGATGTAAGTAGGTCGTTAAAAATACGGCGCGAGTGTGTTTTCTAGCACGTTCGCGTTTTTTCTTTTGTATATGGGGAAAATATCAGTTTGACTGTCTTTTTTTAGAGGAAGAATATTTATATACGTGAGCCAATTCATAATGAAGGATTTTAACAAACATCAGGAATGTAATCAGTCATCACGAAGGTTAACGTTCGTTTTTGAACGAGTGATTGAAACGAAAGACGGCGACTCAAAGGAGAAGCGCAGTCTGAGGATCCAATTCAGCGACGGTTTGTGGAGCTGAATTTAGCTGAAGACAAGCCCTTGGGAAAGTGTCCGCCTGCAGTGGAAATCACAATCGCTGTTCGGGAATGATCTTTACATCATCTATTATGAAATTCATTCGCGTAAAAGAATTTGTTTCTCTAAACGACTGGGGAACTGGGGAATGATATAAGGTGACATCAATATCACCTAAGATGTGAGAGGGATCATAAATGGATGAAAAATTATCGATAGATCACACATTCTTTTTTAATCAATTTATTAATCATTTGGATGAAGCAGTATTTGTATTGGAAGTGCATGACGAAAGCACATTTACGTATGTCGTGGCTGATACGAAGGCGCATCAATTAGCGGGTTTTACTAGCGATGTGATGAATAAAAGGATTGAAGATGTGCTACCTGAACGAGAGTCGGTAGATATGATAAAAAAATACAAAACAGTCGTTTTATCAAAGCAATCATCGCGGTTTGTTTATGAAAGAAACGGAATGATTGCTGAAACGACGTTGTCACCGATCTTCAATGAACAAGGTGAAGTGCAATATATTATGGCCATCACACGTGATGTGACGGAGAGGGAAAATCAGTTCGTTGCTTTAAAGAAGAGTGAAGAAAAATATGCTTCGCTCTTTTTAAACAATAGTGATGCGATATTTTCGATCGATAACGACGGCAAATTTATAGAAGTGAACCCAGGCGCCCAAAGAATGTTAGGTTTTTCAGAAGAGGAGCTCTTGAATAAAACCTTTCATCCATTCATTGTTCCAGAAGATATAGAAAAAACAGAATCACACTTTTCGCTAGCGAAACAAGGTTCTACACAAATGTACGAAATTGAAGTGATCAATAAACACGGTGAACAAATGCGTTTATCTGTGACGAATGTCCCGATCATTGTTGATGGAGAATTTGTCGGTGTCTATGGAATGGCTAAGGATGTTACAAAAGAAAGGCGATTAGAAAAGCAACTTCAAAAGAGTGAGCAACGATACCGTTCGTTATATGAGTATAATTCAGATGCAATTTTTGCGATGGACTTAGCTGGTAATTATTTAGGCGGAAACGAGAGTGTCCAAAAACTTACAGGGTATACAGATGAAGAATTGAAACAGTTATCGTTTCAGTCTCTCATTTCTGTTGAGGATTTACCGAAATCGCTCAACCACTTTGAAGAAGTGAAAAAAGGCGTACCTCAACATTATGAATGCACGCTTTTTAATAAATACAATCAACGTCTTACGTTTAACATGAAGAATGTGCCGATATATGAAAATGGTGAAATTGTAGGGATTTACGGTGTCGGAAAAGATATAAGTGAAAATAAGAAATATGAAAAAAGAATTCATGAGATGGCCTATTATGATCAAGTGACTGATTTACCGAACCGAAGTTTGTTTAATGACCGACTATCTCAAGCGATGAAGTATACGCAAAAAGAAGGCAAGTCGTTAGCTGTTTTATTCAAGGACTTAGATGGTTTTAAACCGGTCAATGATACAATGGGCCATGATGTCGGTGATCAATTGCTTATAGAAGCAGGAGAACGATTTAAAGCTTGTTTAAAAGATGATCATACAATCGCGCGTGTTGGTGGAGACGAATTTATGGTGATGTTACCTAACGTCACTGAAGAAGAAGCGGTGAGTATTGGGGAGTCTTTAATTGCAGCGATCAAAAAACCGTTTGTATTAGAAGAAGTCACTTTTCACTTGTCAGTAAGTATAGGAGTGTCGATGTATCGAGGAGGAGAGGACGAGACCGTAAATACGCTCACGAAAAAAGCAGATACGGCGATGTATTACATTAAAGATCGGGGTAAAGATAATCTTATTGTTTACGATCATTCTATGGAAGAAGATACGCTGAAGCGCGTAATATTGGATGATAATATCCGAAAAGCATTGGCAAATGAAGAGTTTATATTACAGTATCAACCGATTATTAATGTGAAAAGCGGTGAAACGGTTGGATTTGAAGCGCTTGTACGCTGGCATCATGAACAACAAGGTATCATATCGCCAGCTGAATTTATTCCGTTAGCCGAGGAAACTGGGCTCATTATTCCGTTAGGTGAGTGGGTATTAAAAACCGCTTGTTTACAGTTAAAAGAATGGCACGAAAAAGAGGATTCACGGATTAGAATGTCTGTCAATGTGTCTGTGCGTCAATTACAACAGCGGCAGACTTTTATTCAAACAGTCAAAGACGTGATTGAAGAAACGGGAATTGATCCGCAATGTTTAGATTTAGAAGTGACGGAGACAGTACTTATGGAAAGTGAGCAGGACATCATGGACACTTTGCAAGCATTACGAGAATTGGGTGTAAGCATTTCTATTGATGATTTTGGGACAGGCTACTCATCGATGAAGCATTTGAAAACGTGTGCGATTAACACGATTAAAATCGACCGCTCTTTCGTGAGTGATGTGACCCATTCCAACCAGAGTCGTGCGATAGTAAAATCGCTGATGTTGCTCGCTCAACAATTGAAAATCAACACTGTAAGTGAAGGGGTAGAAAATGAAGAACAGCTGAATCGTTTACTGTCGGAAAATTGCCAGGAGACGCAAGGCTTTTATTTTAGCCCGCCTGTTTCGGCAGAAGAAGCGAAGAGGTTTATAAAATAGGATACTTGCTTTGAGTGGTGGCGGTCCCTCTTTATTACTAAAGAGGGGACCGTCTTATTTATTGATGCGAATGTACTCTCCGTGCGCTAATACAGTGCGAATCGGTGTTTCAGTTTGTTCCATTTTCTTTTTCAATTTTTCATCCATCACTTCAACGACGACGGATCGTTCCAGTACGTTGATCACCTTAAATTCAATACCACCACTCTCAACGACTTCATCAATTTCTGCAATATCTTCTGTTTTTGGTTCATTATTCTCGTTACTCACTCGTCAACAACCCTTTCATAAAAGTATCTGTACGATAGTCCAACCAACTACTTAATTTATCATGATTCCGCCTTTACCTTCAATCATAATATTATATAAAAAGCCATAAATCATACAATTTTCAATGAATTAGTCACGTATTAAAAATCTGAGCATGCAGCAATTGACGACGTGTGTCGTAAAACGGAATATGATGTTATAATATGTCGATGTGTAGAAGTAGTATGTTAATAGGGACTTGGGATTAAATAACAATTCTGAAAAGTGAGAACTTGCATGATCGTTATTGTGAGGTCTCTTTGTTCACTGTAACAATGAACGAAAATAATGGTTTGTTGCAAGCGATTTCAGTAATCATCAACTTCATGAATGATACAGGAAGGAGAAAGTAAATGCTCTCATTTTTTAATCAATGGAAAATAGGTACGAAGTTAAATGTTGTGATTTTTTTATCTTTTCTCATTTTTGTCATTATTGTCGGTTGGGTTGTGTACAACCAAGTGACAGAAGGTGTTGAACAATCTGTAGCGGATAAAGTGACGAGTGATATCCATGTCGCGAACTATATGCTAGAAGATTATGATTCTGGAGAGTGGCATATTGAAGGTGGCGAATTGTATAAAGGAGAGACGAGAATTAGTGGTGATTTTGAGATCATCGATGAAATTGGCAATAATACCGATGGACTCGTGACGATCTTTAAAAATAAACAACCAGTAACAACGAATCTCATCATTGACGGTGAGCGGTCTCTTGGTGTAGAAGCTGAAGGAGAAACAGTGGAGGTCGTCCTCGGTCAAGGAGAGGAATTAGCTGGTGAGATCGATATCCTCGGGACAGATATGCAAACTGCTTATACACCGATACATAACGCCGACGATGAAGTAATTGGTATGATTTTCGTCGGTGCATCTCAAGAGGAAATCAATGATACGGTATCATCGATGATGTCGTCTGTCGCCGTCGTTCTCTTGATCATGATTGCACTTGTAGGGACGACAATGGTGTGGATGACAAGAAGAATGAGCGCTCGTTTACAAAACGTAAATGAAGCGTTAATGAAAGCAGGAGAAGGGGATTTATCGACAACGGTTGAAGACCAGTCTCATGATGAGATCGGCCAACTTGTGCAAGGATTTAACGCGATGAAATCGAATTTGCAACAACTCATCCAACAAGTTGTCGAAACATCTGAGCAAGTAGCGGCATCATCCCAACAGCTAACTGCAAGTTCCGATGAAACAACGAAAGCAACCGAGCAAATTACAGATTCGATTCAAGAGGTTGCGACAAGCACGGACGAACAATCAAAGAAATCAGATGATGTACAAGGGGTCGTTAGTGATATATCTTCTGGTTTAGGCCATGTTTCTGAAAATATACAATCTGTTCATCAATCAGCACGTGACACTTCGAAAAAAGCAGAAGAAGGAACAAAGGTTATTAACCAAAGTATGCAGCAAATGGATACCATCCATGGAAAAACGAGTGCTTCGGCGCAACTCGTTCAACAGCTCGGTGAAAAATCTGAAAAGATCGGTGATATTGTCTCGCTTATTACAGATGTCTCTGATCAAACAAACCTTCTCGCATTAAATGCAGCAATTGAAGCAGCGCGAGCAGGGGAACACGGAAAGGGTTTTGCTGTTGTTGCTGAGGAGGTACGTAAGTTAGCTGAGCAATCAAGTCAATCTGCGCAACAAATTAACGACGTCATTCAAGATATACAAACAGACATCGAAAAATCAGTCAAGTCGATCGAAGAGGGGCAAGTTTCGGTTCAAGAAGGTATTCAAGGAGCTCAGCAAGCTGAGACGACCTTCAAGGACATTGTCAGTTCGGTTTCAAATGTAACAGCACAAGTTGAAGAAGTAACTTCAGCAACTGAACAAATGACGGAGAGTGCCAATACGATGGTGTCCACCGTTGAAGACATGACAGAGGCGGTCAAAAATACGTCGAGTCATACGCAAAATGTCGCAGCATCTGCTGAAGAGCAAAATGCGTCAATGGAAGAAGTGGCAGCATCAGCGAGCACACTATCTGATATGGCTGAAGACCTTCAACAAGCAGTACGGAATTTCAAACTATAATCTTACATTGAATAGAAGGGGCCTTCTCAAATAAAAAGGGGCTCCTTCTTTTTTTAATGAGTTTATGCTGAAGTTAGGGATCCGACAGGGTTCACAAAGATCCGATAATTATATAAACTTTTGTCGAAATTGTGCAAGTAGCGTAAAACTTGTGTAAAATAAATAAAAAAGCGCATTAAAAGGATAATTTAACGAGATCGAGCGATGGTAACTTAAAAAAAAATCCAACCAACAAATACTTAAATAAACAACATAGGTATAATGTTGAAAATTGTCTGATTTTGTTTTATAGTTTGAATATATCTAATATAAAATCACTATAATGATAACGGCAAACTATTCGAAAGGGTAGGACGCAAAGCCTAGGGTCTACGGTTTTCAAGAAAACTATGATCGCCTGGTTGCCAAAGTAGATACACGTGTATGTTTTTTGGCTATTCTCGGTGCAGATTAGCTTTTTTTATTGGTAAAAAGAAGTTTTATATATGAAACTTTTAGTATTTTACCTATTTCGATCACTTTCATAAGGGGCGAGACATCAATGTTAACGGAAGAAGAAAACCATCTGATTCGGTTACTAGACAAACTTGAAGTACAAGATCGAAAACGATATAAAGAAGCTTTTAACAAAGTGGTTTATGAAGATGAAGTGACTTTCCTACCGAATCGAAAGTCTTTGCTACAATCTTTACAGTCTTATGTTGCTAATACAACGAATCCTAAATTCTCTCTTTTATATTTAGATTTGAACCGGTTTAAATTATTAAATGATACATATGGTCATGCGTATGGAGATGTGATCTTAAAGCAAGTTGCCCAACGTTTAACTAATTATACCGGTAAGGAAGAGACGATTTATCGAATATCAGCAGATGAATTTGTCGTTGTAAGTACGGTATCCCAAAAAGAAGATGTACCACCTCTTATGCAATATTATGGTGAACTTTTTCAAACCCCTTTTTATGTTGAAAAAAATGACGTCGAAATTTACCTGCAACCGACGATTGGAGCGAGTGTGTTTCCAGATGATACCACTGAAATCGATACGCTCATTCAATATGCCAACATTGCTCTCTACCATGCTAAGCATCACAACCAAAAAGCGATGCTCTTTCACTCGCAAATGTACGAGCAAGTGAGTGAAAGGATGAATGTCGAGCGCCATCTTTATCATGCGATTAACAACAGAGAAACTGAACGTCCATTCACCTTATATTACCAGCCACAAATCGATACCCGAACTGGAAAAACGAAAGGGTTAGAAGCACTTATCCGCTGGCAACATTCTGACTGGGGATTTGTACCACCGAACAAATTTATCCCTATCGCTGAAGAAAATGGTCTCATTATTCCTCTAGGAAAATGGATATTGCTTGAAGCTTGTCAGGAAATGAAAAAGATGCAAGAGACAGAAGGGTATTGTTTGCCAATTAGTGTGAACTTGTCTCCTCGACAAATTGCTCAAGATGATTTTGTTGAAATGGTTGAAACGATTCTAACCGAAACAGGCATCGATCCGAAATTTCTCGTCTTAGAAATTACTGAAACAGTCGTGATGGAGTGGATTGACTCTTCGGTTGAGAAATTAGAGCAATTGAAGAAGCTTGGTGTCAAAATTGCATTAGATGATTTTGGCGAAAAATATTCATCACTTGGTTACCTTATGAAATTACCGATTGATATTGTTAAAATCGATAAATCGTTCATTCAAAATGTTCATGAAGACGGTGGCATAAAAAAGATATTAAACAAAATGATAAATTTGATTCAGCATTTAGAACTTGAAGTTTTAATTGAAGGTGTTGAAACGAACGAGCAATTGGCTTTTCTACAAAAACAAAAATGTCATTTTGTTCAAGGGTTTTTGTTTAGTCGTCCCTTACCCATTCATAAGTTAATAGGCTGCACACCTGTTCAAAATACATAAAACGAAAGACTTAAAAAATAGAATAGGAGCATCAAGATGAGCACAGTAGCGGTAAAAACTAAAAAAGAGGCGATGTTAGAGGAAATATCATCGATAAAAAGAAATTATAGTAATCACTTGATCATCTATTTCGAAGAAGATGATGTACCTACGCAAACGGAAGAAAATATCCTGATTGTTTATTCGAAGCTAAATGAAAGTTTAATTGATAAGATCCTTTCGCACGATACTTTTTCCTATTGTTTGGACGATCATATGACTGAGCTCCATATGATTTTCAAAGGAGAACTTCAACACTCGTCGTCTTTTACGCGGTCAATTATTCGAAATTTAGAGGATGAAAAAGAAGAAAGAAAATTGATGTTAAATAAAGAAAAGGTTGAACAATACTTTACAGAACAAGAAGCTTTAATCATGGACCAACTCCTGGAAGGAAAGAACGTCGAGGAAATGGCAAAAACGATTTTTTTATCTCCGCCGACGATTTATCGATATTTAAACGTGGTTAAAAAGAAACTAGATTGTACAAATCATACATCGATCTTGAAAACTTTAATAAAAAACGACATGGTGAACGTACGAGAGGGGTCCCTTAGTTAACGAACTAATGGGCCTTTTTTGCGGCTTTTGTCCCTTGCCGTTTCCCTTTTTAAAAGTGTGACACCTCTCCATAAAAGACTAAACATTTCTCTACTAAGAGCCGATATTAAATATACATAACAAAATCAAATACAATGACAACTGAATATTGGAAAGAGGAGTGACCTGGGATGAGAGTAGCGGGGATGGTTTCAGGCATGGATATTGATCATATGGTAAAGGAGCTCATGCAAGTAGAGCGCCAACCGATTGATAAACTGGAACAACAAGTGATGACTAGGGAATGGCAAGTAGAGGCGTACCGTGAAGTGAATACAGAATTTGATGCGTTTCGAACGGAACTGTTTGATACGGTCATGAGGACTTCAAATATGACTGTTCAGTCGGTCGAGTCGTCCGATGACAATCGTGTCACAGCCGAAGTGCGGGGCGCGCATTCGAATATGAATTATACGGTCAATGAGGTCGAACAGTTAGCACAAGAAGCTTCTACTTTTAGTAACAAAACGCTGACAGATGGTTCTTCGCTCGACCCATCCGAGGCGTTACATTCTGAGGTTTCATCAGATGTTTGGAAGGAAGGAATCATTCACCGTGAAACGGTTCAAGGTGAAGGGGAAAATATAGTCGATGTCAGTGGCGATCATTGGAATGAAAAAGACCTTAATAAGCTTGATATTACGGTCGGTGAAGAGTCGTTTCAAGTTGTAACTGACGACACCGATCTAAACGACGAACAAGTTTATGCACACATTTCTGATGATGGCGAACTGCAACTGACATTTGCGCGCGACATCAGTGCTGATCAATCGGTCCATATCGAGGGAATACAGCAAAAAGCGGTTGAAGCGTTCGATGCAGGAGAACCCCGTAGCGAATTTGAACTTTCGCGCGGTAACATTAGTGAAGATAGTATCGAAGTGAAAGTGGAGGGTGAAGACCCACTTAAGGTTGTAACAGACCCTACTCATACACTTAAAGAAGGTGAAGTGTTCGTTGACCTAGAAAGCGGCGAGCTCATTTTAGCTGAAGAAACCGATCAACAAGTCACTGTAGAATATAAAGAACAGTATCTTGCAGGTCGCGTCACGACATTTGCTGAAAATGGAGACCCACAAACGGAACAAATGATTGTATCGGCTGATGATACGTTAGACGATATCATCGAACGCTTAAATGAATCAGAGTTAGGGGTACAGTCTTTTTATGACCCATACTCGGACCGATTATCTGTCACACGAACAGAAACGGGTACTTTTCATGGTGCAGGAGAAGACATTCAATTCGAAGGTGAATTGTTTGAAGATTTGCTCGGTCTTCAGCACGCCGACATCCATGAAGAGGATGGCGAGTTCGTTATCCGAGATGGTTCCGGGACTAAACTTGATTGGGCATTTGCTGACGACAGAGATAACGAGGATCTTGAGGGTGTCACTTTTGATCGCTCACTAGCGGAAGAATCAGGTGGTGCTTATGCTGGTGTGCTTTCTAATGAAGATGGTGAAGTGGTTACGAACAAAGAAATCGTTGTTGATGGACAAGTCGTTGCGCGAACAGATGATGCCGGCCGACTTACATATGACGGTTTACAAGGTGCTCAAAATGCGCGCTTCACCGTTAATGGGCTAGAGACAGAACGACCAAGCAACAGTTTTGACCTTGGAGATATGTCTTTAACGTTACACGAAACATTTTCTAGAGACGAGGCTTCCGTCCGTTTAGAAAGTGATGTCGATACGGACAGCATCTTCGAGACGATCGAAGGATTTGTCGAGCGTTACAATGAAATTCTCGATGATGTGAACGGTCGTTTGCAAGAAGAACGCTACCGTGATTATCCACCGCTTACTGATGAACAAAGACATGCGATGTCTGAGCGAGAGATTGATCTGTGGGAAGAAAAAGCGATGAGCGGAATGTTGAGAAACGACTCAACCATTCGCAGTACGATGGTTCAGATGCGTGTCGACTTGTATACTCTTATAGACAGTGAAGGTAGTGAGTTTAATAGTTTAGCTTCGATCGGGATCACGACGACAAGAGATTATTTAGAGCGTGGGAAGTTAGAGATTAATGAAGATGCCCTTCGTGAAGCGATTGAAAAAGATCCGTCTAGTGTGCATCAAGTTTTTGCGGCAAACGGTGATACCAATGCAGAAAAAGGGGTCGCTGTTCGACTCCGTGAAACGCTCGATGCGGGTATTGAAAACTTGTCGCTACGAGCTGGCGGAATGCGTGGTCGCTCGCAAGACCATCAGTTCGCTTTAGGAAGACAAATGAATAACTTAGAAGATCGAATTGAACAGGCCGAGCGCCGACTATCGCAAGTTGAGGATCGTTACTGGAGCCAATTTGGTGCAATGGAACAAGCAATGGCACAAGCGCAGCAACAATCGAACATGCTGTTTAGTCAAATGTTCGGTATGTAGATAGAGTGGAAGATGTAAACGTAGTGTAGTAATAGCGTGGAAAATGTCTTTTCTTAAAAAAACAGGGGTACAGGTTTAAAGTTTACGTGGTACCCTTGTAATAGGAAAAATGATGGATATAGGAAGGTGAAGGTTGATGGCAATGAATCAATATTCGATGGGACCGATGGCAGGGCAGGATGTGTATCGGCAAAATGCGGCGCAGACGGCTTCGCCGGGGCAGTTGACATTGATGCTTTATAATGGTTGTTTGAAGTTTATTAAGCAGGGGCGCCAAGGGATTGAGGGCAAGGATGTTCAGTTGAAAAATGAGAATTTGAAGAAGGCACAGAACATTATTTCGGAGTTGATGGTGACGTTAAAGGTGGAGGATGAGACGACGAGAAATATGCTTCGTTTGTATGATTATATTAAGCATCAGCTTGTGCAGGCGAATGTGCATAATAGTCTTGAGGCGCTTGATGAGGCGGAGAAGTATGTGACGCAGTTTCGGGATACTTGGAAAGAAGTGATTCAAAGTGAGAGAAAACGTCAGCACGGTCAATCTTGAGGCAGATGTGTTGATTAAGAGGTTATACATGGCGACGAAAAAGTTATATAACCATTTGAGTGAGCCATTGCCGGATGATATGGAAGAGCGTGAACGTTATTTGGAGCGGATGCACAAGCTGTTGGATCGCCGTGGGAAGCGGTTGGAGCAGGCGCGTGAAGGCGAAGCCCGCCCAGAGACGGAGCGCGACCATCGTTACGTTGAGGAAGTGTATCGCTTGAATCAAGAGATAGACAAGCGGATGAACGAAATGCGTTTTGCGATTCGCAGTGATTACAATCGCACGAAGCAACGTCGTACGACGGGGAACAAGTATACAAATCCTTACGACCAAGGTACAGTCGATGGTGTGTTTTTTGATAAACGAAATTAATCTCATGAACGAAAACCGCCCGGGTAGCCGGACGGTTTTTTTAAATCTTATTGTTGGATCGCTTCGTGAAGGAAAATTGTGAAGTTACGACGAATAAGCGACTTCATTTCACTATATTTTACCATCTGTGTATCGACTTTGTTTTCCTCATCATAGCTAAGTCCGTGTCCATATGGGAACAACACGTTGTCATTTTCATCGTAAATCGTCACAGGCAACTTACCTGTTGGGTTATTCTCAGCAAACAATGTTTTCGCTGTGGCGATAAAACTCGCTTCCCGGAATCCGTATTGCGCAATGTACGCATCGACATCCGGATACGCCATCACATCATATGGGTTGCGGATGCCAACGCCTGTTACAGGTACATCAGCACCTGCAGTCACTTGCTGGTACACTTGCATGTGCGGATGATTCGGTGAGCGCCCCTCAAAATCGACACTATGCGACCCAATCACAATATGATCACTTCTACCTATGAGCGCCTGCTCCTCCGCCGTCAGCCGATCCTGCTTTTTGTCTAACAGGATATGTGAAACCGTTCCATCATGCTCGTCCTCAATTGCTTTAGCAAGCTCAGCACTGAATGCTTCCCCGATGACTGTCAAATGCTCTTTTTTGTTAGAAGAGATGGGTAGTGCATCATCGTCATTTTTAACGAGTGTAATAGAGGCGTCAGCAATCTCCTGTTCTGTGTGTATATGTTTAAGAGAACCGGTCGTCCGCTCCGCAACTTGTTTTCTTTTCCCAAGGTCTTCGGCTTCTTCTTGCTTAAGGATGCCGCGATTTAGTTTAAGTGTCAACACGCGTTCGACGGCTTCGTTGATTCGTTCTTCGGTAATGTCGCCGGTTTTTACGGCTTCATGAATGCCTGCAAACACGTCTGGTAAACCGACGGGCATTAAGACGATATCTGTGCCGGCGTTGATGGTGCGAATTGCTGCCTCGACGGGGTCAAAGTGTTCAGCGATGGCATCCATATTGAGGGCGTCTGTCATAATCACGCCGTCGTAGTCCATATCTTCGCGGACGAGGCCTGTGAGCACGTCTTCTGATAATGTTGCGGGTAGGGAGATTTCGGATCCGTCTTTTTCAGAGATGACTGTTGTGTCGTCGATTTTAGGAAAGGTCACGTGTGAAGTCATGATCGCGTCGAGCCCTTCGTCCATTGCTTTTTGGAAAGGGGTGAGCTCGACATCAAAGAGGCGGTCACGATCATGGGGGACTTCTGGTAATCCGATATGGGAATCGATATCGGTATCTCCGTGTCCTGGGAAGTGTTTGGCGATTCCTGCAATCCCTTGTTCTTGCATGCCTTTTGTATAAGCGGTGCCGAGCTCGCCGACGAGTTCTGGTTGTTCGGCGAAAGAACGAACGCCGATGACTGGGTTATCGGGGTTATTGTTCACGTCAACAACGGGTCCTAAGTTCATATTTATACCGAGGGCATCGAGTTCAGCGCCGATGACTTTGCCGGCTTCAAAGGCATAATCCTCGTCGCGGGTTGCCCCAACAGCCATATTTCCGGGCATGTCCGTTCCTTCTTGTAGGCGAGTGACAATGCCACCTTCTTGGTCAATGGTGACGAGCATGCCGAATTTTTCAGCAGCTTGTTTGTAATCGTAAACGAGTTCAGCCGTTTGTTCGGTTTCGACCGTGTTTTCGGCAAATAAAATAACGCCACCGATATGATACTTTTTGAGTTGTTCTTCGATTTCAGGAAGCATCTCTGTGACGTTTTCGTTCTCCCACGTTCGGTAGTCAGGCATCATCATTTGCCCGATCCGCTCTTCTAGTGTGAGTTCGTCGATCGCTCGTTTGATTACATCGTAATTGCCGTCTTCTTGGATGATGTCTAGTTTGGCGTTATTGTCTACTTCGAGCTTGATTTCATCAGCGTTTTTGTCGTCGGAGACGGTAATCGTCGTGTCACCAGGGTTACCAGTGAGTTGAATGTCTCCATTGTCTCCAATGGTGGCGACGGATTGATTGGAAGATTGCCAACTTAGTCCGATGCTTGCTTCTTCAAATCCTCCGCCTTCTGTGAGCCGAAGTGGTGTTAAGTCAACGGTTTGGTCATCACCATGCTGTGTCAGTGATACTTGGGGGACATTCTCTAAAAATAGTAAGGATGATTCGTCATTTTCAATGTTTGTTGCTGTTTGTCCTTCATCGGTGTTTGGTCCGAAAAGTGAAGATATGAGTAAAAGCGATAGGCCGAGGAAGGTGGGTGTTCTTTGCATACGGTTCATTGAATCACTCCTTTAGTGTTGCTTGTTGCCAACATGATGTTAAGTTTGTGAAAAGTAGTGCATGCATGTGCTAGTACAGTTGTTCGCTTTGTTTCTCTTTTGGACAAAGTTACTCGTGTTGTTGATTTCGTTTTAGGGTGTTTCTATGTTGTTGCAATAATTGTTCGTGAACGGAAGTTATTTGTTAGATCATCCAACTTTTAGCTATTCATTTACTAGAATCGTCAGAAATTTATATCGTTAAACGGTTTACGGTGGGAAAGCTTTACGAAAAATAGCTGAGTGAATTATCCTTAATATAATCAAGTTTTCGAAAAGACGAAGAAAAGGATGGAGTTTTTATGTCGACAGAACGACTTTCTAAAGCGCAACAACGTTTTATAACAAATTACAAGCAAATGCTTGATGAAGTGGAAGCGGCTGTTCGTTATGCGGGTGAGTGTTACATTAACAATGACCATGATATCGGTGACCGCCTCGTTCGTGATATCTTGAAGGGGTTGCAGCCTTTCAATACGCAAAATATGACGATGTTGTCGATTTTTTCAAATGATGATATTGCAATGGAAGTGTTGAGGAAGTTTCAAGATGCGGTGAACAAAGGTATTACGATTGAAGAAACATTTCCGGGTGAACGAGATAAAATGTATTTTGTGCATGAAACGTTTGTGCCGTTGCTTCAAAAGTGGAAACAAATTGTGGAGCATGTATATACAGAATAAGAGATATGAAGCGGGTGCTTTAGTGAAGTGAAGGGTAGGTGCTACTTCGGTAGCACCTACCCTTCACTACTGTGCATCGAAAAAGTGAAATTAACACGAAAATATGGTTTTTTTGGTTGGGAAAGGTTTATTTTCGTCCTGAAAAATAAGATTTTAAGCGGAAAATGGCCATTTACTTTTGCGAGGTAAAGGGTAGGTGCTACTTTGGTAGCACCTACCCTTCAACACACTACATCACTAAACTCTATCCCCCTCCCCCTCGAACCTTCCTAGTTTTGACAAAGTGATGACGATATGATAAATTGAATTTGTCTAAAAATTTAAATAGCGAAGTCCACTAGGGGCGCTTGTTAGCTGAGATAAGGCGATGCCTTAGTCCCTTTGAACCTGATCTGGTTAGTACCAGCGTAGGAAAGTGGAGTCGACGGTCACGAGTCTCTTTGTTATGTGCATCGAAATTGAGTTGATAACCCGAACAGAACGAGCAACACAACACAACACAACTCAACTCAACTCAAATTAACATCGGTGATACATATCCAAGACACGTGTATATATTGACGTAAATCAATCAGTCGCTCCATTTTTTGGAGGGGCTTTTTTTGTTGGCAAAAGGAAACAAACTTTGGTTCGCAAGTCTATTGGTCGGCTTTCTTGCTACCATTTTCAAAGAAGTCAGTGTTTCAACGCCTCAAAAAGCACTCCGGACTTCCTCAAAACAAAAGGGAGGATTTTTTTATGACATTTTCAAATCAATTGCGCGAAGAAGCAGAGGAGTTATTTCAAGCTTGTTACCATCACCCGTTTATTAAAGGGATTGGTAAAGGAGACTTAAAAAAAGAACAACTCATCCATTATGTGAAACAAGACTATGAATATTTGAATGCGATGATTCGCGCGCGTGCCTTGTCAATGGCGAAGTGCGATAACCGCGAGGACATGGAGTTATTCAACAGTGGCATTGGCTTTATCTTAAACAGTGAAATCCATCCACATCATTGCTTTTGCCGAGTTGCAGGTGTTGATTATGAAGAACTGCAAGGTTATCCGTTAGCGCCGACAGCCCATCATTATGCGAATTACATGGAGAAGGTAGCTCATGAAGGAACGTTAGCTGAGGCAATCGCTGTGGCACTTCCTTGCCCGTGGATTTATTTATATGTCGGAAAACGCCTGATTGAAGAATACAATCCAGATGAATCCCATCCTTTCTACGAATGGATCACGTTTTATGGATCGCAAGAAGAACCGCGCATGAATCGTTCGCTAGAGAAATTAGATGAATTGGCGGAGCGCGCTTCTGAAGAAGAAAAGCAACGGATGCGCGAGCACTTTATGGCTAGTTGTAAACTTGAATATATGTTCTTTGACATGGCGTACAAAGTGGAAGAATGGCCGGTGTAATTGGTTAGCAATCGTCACCTAAAACTAAAGAAAAGTAAGGAGGAAACTAATTGAACCAAGGCAAATCATTAAATTTACGAGAAATTGTCGTCATGTCTTCAATATCTGTCGTGTTCGGTATCCTTTATCTCGGCTGGATATTCTTTGGGCAATTTATGCAAGGAATCACAGGCCCTGTTGGCTGGGGGTTGTTAACTGGGTTTTGGATTATGGCAGGGATCATTTGTGCTTACATTATTCGAAAGCCGGGTGTTGCGTTTGCCGCACAGCTGATCGCAGCCGGAACAGAAATATTAGTCGGGTCGGTCAATGCGGGTGTCGTACTGCTCCTTGGCGTCACACAAGGAATTGGCGCCGAGCTAGCGTTCGCCCTGTTTCTATACCGCAGTTACAAATTACCCGTCCTCATGTTAGCAGGCATGTTTGGTACATTTGCCAACTTTATCACCACTTACGTTGTCTATGGATACAGCCAATATTCTTCTCTCGTCATTGGACTGATGCTTGCTACAATGCTGATTAGCGGTGCCGTTCTCGCAGGTTGGGGAAGCAAAAAAGTCGCAGATTCCTTAAGCCAAACAGGCGTTTTAGACAATTTTGCTTTAGGAAAATTACACCGTAAGCAAAGGGTTGAACGACATGTCGCAAATCAAGATTGACGATTTAACTGTTCGGTATCCATTTCAAAATGCCGATATTTTAACAAATATCAACGTCGACATTGAAAAGGGAGAAAACATCCTCATTCTCGGTCCGAGCGGTGGGGGTAAAAGCACCCTGGCTTTTACCCTCAATGGCTTGATTCCTAATTCGTTTGATGTGGAAACGAGTGGGAGAGTACTCATCGACAAGCAGCCCGTGACTGACATTGGCCTCCGCGAAATGAGTCAACAAATAGGAATTCTCTTCCAAGATCCTGAAACGCAATTTTGTATGGAAACGGTAGAGGAGGAAGTGCTGTTTGGCCTGGAAAACTTACAGTATTCAAAAAAAGACATGGAAAAACGAATGCTTGATAGCTTAACGTTTGTCGGCTTACAAAACTGGCGTTCGAGTCGTATCCATGAACTATCAGGCGGGATGAAACAAAAGCTAGGCATCGCCTGCATTCTTGCGATGGATCCAGATGTATTGATCTTAGATGAACCAACAGCCAATTTGGACCCTGCGAGTACAACTGAAATGTTCGCGCTCTTCGAACGGATTTCTCGCCAGTTTAACAAAACGATCATTTTAATCGAGCATAAATTAGATCAAGTGCTGTCAACAATCGACCGCGTCCTCGTTCTAAACAGGCATGGGAAGCTAATGGCCGACGCAACGCCACGAGCCGTCTTTGAAAACGACTATGACCAACTCACGAAAGAAGGCGTTTGGGTACCACAACTAGTCCAATACGCAAAACAACTTGAGAAAAAAGGCATCAAATGGCCTGCGATGCCCCTTACTTTCACAGAATGGCAACAAGCATGGCAAGCGCTAGGGTTGCCTGAGCCTACTGAAGAAGAAAGACATCTGACCGAAGAGGAAGAGGGAGTTTCCCGAGAACCGATTTTACAAATCAACAACGTGTCGTTTTCTTATAAGAACCGTACTGTTTTAGAAGAAGTGAAGCTCTCCGTCCAGAAAGGGGATTTCCTGGCTATTGTCGGACCAAATGGGGCTGGGAAAAGTACCCTTTCGCAAATGTTAATCGGTTTGCTTCAACCAGAACACGGTGAAATCGTTATCGATGGCGTATCTTACGAAAAATTACGGAGTGAAGCATTGATGCGACAAATCGGGTTTGTATTTCAAAACCCTGAGCATCAATTCATAGCTGATTCGGTAGAAGAGGAGCTAGCATACGGTTTTAAAGTTCAAGGTTGGAAGGAAGCGGATTGGAAACCTTATGTAAATGAGCTCCTTGATACGTTTCAATTAACAGAACAAGCAGCGCAAAACCCATTCTCGCTAAGTCAAGGTCAAAAGCGGCGCTTATCGGTTGCAACGATGTTGACGAATGATCAGGAAATTTTGATTTTGGATGAGCCGACATTTGGTCAAGATCAAGAGAATACGGAAGCTTTGATGGCTTTGTTGAAAGACTGGCACGCGCGCGGGAAAACGATCATTATGATTACGCATGACATGGATCTTGTGTATCAATATGCTGATCACGTCGCACTTCTTCAAAGTGGAAAAGTCGCCTATCACGGACATCCATCGATATTTTTTCAGCGAAGTCATCTGTTAAAGAAAGCATCGATTCAACGCCCTCTCTCATATGAATTGCAGCCGTGGGTGCACGCTGTTCAGAAGGTCGGTGTGTAGCATGTTAGATGAATACCAAAGAAAACAACGATTTTTACAACAAGTCAATCCGACATTGAAATTAATCAGTATACTCCTAGTGATTGTTTTTATGATCATGGTGTTTGACCCTTGGACACCGCTTGTATTATTGCTGATCACTTTAAGTGTTCTTTCGGTGTTTGGTGGTGTATCGGTTCGCTTTTTAATGTTGGTCTTGCTGCCGTTTAGTTTATTTGCTTTTAGTTTTGTTTGGATCAATGTCGTGTTTCCTGATGAAAGAGGGGAGACGGTGTTATTTTCAATCGCTGGACTCCCGGTTGCTAAAGAGAATTTATTAACGGGCATCTCGTTAGGTCTTCGCTCACTCGTGTTTGCTTCTTGGTCTTTGTTGTTTATTTTAACGACAGAACCTTCGAAATTGATGTTGAGTTTAATTCAAAATTGCAAGCTACCACCGCGCTTTGGATACGGGATGATGGCGGCTTATCGATTTCTACCGCTGTTTCGAAAAGAACTCCAACAGATCCGCGCCGCTCATCGTATTCGTGGGCTAGGTGAACCGCGTAGCTTGAAAGAAAAACTGCGGCAAACGAAGCGCTACATGATTCCATTGATGGCGAGTGCAATTCGAAAGTCTGAACGGGTTGCAGTTGCGATGGAATCAAAAGGGTTTGATGGAAGTAGGGAACGTAGTTTTTATCGTGTTGTCCCATGGACGAAGTTCGATCTTATTTTTTCGGTGGGTTTTTTGACTCTTCTCGGAACGCTTCTGTTTGTGAGGAACCATCTTTTGGTTTGAGCGTGAGATAAAGGTTAGACACTTTCAGGGAGGTTTGTGTCACAACTTTTTTGAAGTATTTTTATCCATTTTAAAGGGAAATAATGATCATATTCTTCCTATGTTTCCTGGTAAGGATTTATGTGAAAGTTCGTTATCTATTCCTATTTCAAACAGTGTTTAAAGTTGCTAGTGGCGCGTTCAAAATGTAGGTAAAGTTCAATTAAGGTACTATGCATAATGTGAAAAACATGGTAATATATTAAGTACATTCGAGTTATCGATTGTTATTCGGTAAGCTATTCTCCTTTTAGTTGTACGGTGCAGTCCTGCGGAGATTTAAGAAAGAGTCGAGAACACTTTCAAAAAAGTGTCCTCGGCTCTTTTTTGTGAGTTTTAACAAAAACATAGAGGTGAAAAAACGGCTAGCCTATTTTTATAATGAGCTAGCCGTTTTTATTTACGTTTAACCCTAGTTATTCGTCGATATCTAACCATTCGTCGACTTGGTCACGGTTTTCATCAATCCATTTTTGTGCAGCTTCGTCTGGTTCCATTTCATTTTCCGCAATATCGAGCATGACTTCATTCATATCCTCTGGCTCCCAATAAAATTGATCGAGGATTTGGTAAGCATGTGGATGATCTTCTTTAAGTCCTTCACGAACGATTGTACGGATCTCTTCTTCTTCTTCATAAATACCTAGTGGGTCATCTAAGAATTCGATATCATACGTATTAAATTTCCAATGAGGCTGCCAACCAGTAACAACGACAGGTTCTTCATTTTCAATCGCTGTATCTAAGTATGCTGTCATCGCAGCGTCAGAACTCGTCGTAACACTGATATCGAGGTTGTATTCTTCAACTACCTCTTCTGTTGACAACATAATCCCTGCTCCGGCATCGATGCCAGTAATTTCACCGACGACATCCGGTGTCAAGTCTTCGATACTATCGATGTTCATATAATTAGGAGCGGCTAATCCTGTTCGGTTCCCTTCTAAGTTCGCGCCGAGGTCAACGACGTCATCTCCGTACTCTTCATATTCTGCTTCCATATCGGAAGGTAACCACGCGCCGACGAATCCGTCAGCTCCTCCGCTTGCTACACTTGCCCACATCGGTGCTTGTTCAACAACGGTTAAAGTCACGTCATATCCTGCTTCTGCTAACACTTTTCCAATAACATTTGTTGAAGCCAGTTCAGATTCCCAAGCGACATATGTAAGCTCAATTTCTGCTCCATTTGGCTCATAAATCTCTGATGCATCAGCTTCACTTGAGGTATCCTCCTCACCACCACAAGCTGTTAGTAGTAATGCAGTTATTGATAAAGGAAGCAACGCCTTTTTTCCATAATGACGATATAACATCATCATCCTCCTCATTCCATGTGATTTAAATCTGAATGTTGACAATATTCCAAATATTACACTTTGCACACGCCACCCTTATATGTTAACCAAGGGGGACGTTTGCTTTCGACGTAAAGGTTTACGTATCGCCTTCATTCATTTCTTTTTCTTCTTTTGTTGGTGGATGGAAAGGGATCATTTCAAAAATTTCTCCACTTTTAACCATAGCAGCTAATCGTTGTAACCAATAGTAATATGGTTTGGAATCTTCAAGAACTTGATAGACCTCTTCGGCATCTTCTTTAAGGTGCGAAGAGATAGATTCCGATGCGATAACCTCAGACAATTGTTCTTGTGCATGACGGATCGCTTCTAAATTTAAATTGACTTCCCGTTCCCATTTATCACTAAAGAAGTTCGAGAAAAAACGGAAGAAATCACGTTCGGCGATGTACGTATGTTTACGCTGTCCTCGTCGGAACGTTTTTTTGACGACGTTGAAATCTTGTAACTTTTTTACCCCAGTGCTCATACTCGGTTTACTCATACCGAGTTTATCGCGCATTTCATCTAACGTCATGTCGCCTTCAAAGTACATTGTTCCATACAGCGTACCAGCACTTCTTGTCACACCGTACAGATCCATTGTTTCTGCTAAAGAATCAACAACTAAGTCTTTAGCATTCTCTATTGAACCTTTAGCGTCTTCGTCTCGAAATTCGGCCAATCATCAGACCTCCTTTCGTATTAAGTTTGTTAAAAATTTTGTTTACGTTGTTCATGTTACTAATAAATCTCCATTTGTAAAGTGTAAAAAATTTTTACAAGCTTGTCCAACCCTTGTCATATCAATATTGAAAAGTTTATACAAAAAATTTTAAACGGATTAAATATTTACAAAATAAAAAACGGATGCTAAATTTAAACTTGTTAAAAACGTTAAATTATTTCTTAACAAAATTAACAAAACATAAAAACGAGCTTTTCGTTTTCATTGTTTCATCTTATAAGGAGGGGAACATATGGTACGACATCAACAAATGTACATTAACGGGGAATGGGTTGACGCACAATCAAAAGAAACGAGAGAAATTATCAATCCATACAATAAAGAGGTTATTGCAACAGCAGCAGAAGGTAATGAAAAAGATGCGCAGGCGGCGATCGAAGCAGCGAGAAAAGCGTTCGACGAAGGTGAATGGCCAAACACACCTGCGACAGAGCGTGGGGCGATTGTCAGAAAGGTTGCTGAGTTCATTGAACGAGATCGAGAAGAATTAGCCCAACTAGAATCTTTGGATACTGGTAAAACAGTAGAAGAAAGTCGCGGAGACATGGATGATATTGCAGGTGTGTTCCGTTACTATGCGGAACTTGCAGATAAAGATGGTGGAGAAATCATTAGTTCTCCAATCCCGAATTCGATTAGTAAAGTCGTTCACGAACCAGTTGGTGTATGCGGACAAATTACACCTTGGAACTATCCATTATTACAAGCATCTTGGAAACTAGCACCGGCTCTTGCGACAGGAAACACATTAATTATTAAGTCGAGTGAAATTACACCACTAACTCACGTAAAAGTGTTCGAATTAATTGAAGAAGCAGGTGTACCTGCAGGGGTTGCGAACCTCGTACTTGGCGCAGGTAATACGGTAGGTGCAGAACTTTCGGAGAACACAGACGTTGATTTGATTTCCTTCACAGGTGGCATTGTTACTGGGAAGAAAATCATGCAAGCAGCAAGTGTTAATGTGAAGAAGTTAGCGCTTGAACTTGGTGGGAAAAACCCGAATGTTGTATTTGCGGATGCGGATTTCGAGACAGCTGTTGACCAAGCAATGAATGCTGTATTCTTCCATGCAGGTCAAATTTGTTCCGCAGGTACGCGCTTAATCATAGAAGAAAGTATTCACGACAAGTTCATTGATGAATTAGTCAGTCGTGTGAAAAACATTAAGCTTGGTAGCGGGTTTGATGAAAGCACGCAAATGGGACCACTCATTTCTCAAGAACATTTAGATAAAGTAATGAATTATGTAGAAGCAGGCAAAAAAGAAGGCGTAACTGTTGCTGTAGGTGGCAAACGTCCAGAAGATCCAGAACTTCAAAATGGTTTCTTTTATGAACCAACAATCCTTACAAACTGTACAACGGACATGACAGTCGTCCAAGATGAAGGGTTCGGTCCAGTCATTACAGTAGAGAAGTTTTCTACTGAAGAAGAAGCTGTTCAACTCGCAAATGACTCAATTTATGGACTAGCTGGTGGCGTATGGACAAATGATATCGCCAAAGCCGAACGTTGTTCAGCAAAAATGCGCATGGGAACAGTATGGATCAATGAATTTAACCTATACTTCCCACACGCACCTTGGGGTGGATTCAAGCAGTCTGGTATCGGGCGTGAGCTTGGCCGCTTAGGGATTGAAGAATATACAGAAACAAAACATATTTTCCAAAACTTAAGCCCGGAACCAGTCGGTTGGTTTGGTTAAAATAGATTCATAGATTTAAACGAACATATTATCGTTTGTTCATCCTTCGTGTCCTGCAGGCGAATCATTATTGGTATTGATCAGCCTGCAAGGACATGAGTTGAAAATAAATATACTATAAAAATCATGTAAATAATGAAATGGAGGAATTATAAATGGCTATGAATATGAAAGTAGAATCAATGTTAGGGTACCACACATTTGAGGTGCCAACTGCAATTAAACATGGTATTGGTGCGATCAAACATTTAGGTGATGAAATTAAAGCACTAGGTTCAAATAAAGTATTGCTTGTTACAGACCCAGGGATCTACAATGCAGGGGTAACAAAGCCAGTTGAAGATAGTTTGAAGGAAGCAGGCGTTGAAGTTGTCGTGTTTAACAAAGTTGAACCAAACCCTCCTGTACGTTTAATCGGTGAAGGTTCCAAAGTATTTGAAGAAGAAGGATGTAACGGACTTGTTGCTGTAGGTGGCGGAAGCTCCATGGATACAGCGAAAGCGATTGGTGTAGAAGTAACACATGAAGGAACTGTTCTTGATTATGAAGCAGCAGAAGGAAAAAAACCGCTTGAAAACCGTGTTCCGCCACTTGCAACAATTCCTACAACAGCTGGAACTGGTTCAGAAGTAACGCAGTGGGCTGTAATCACAGACGAAGAGCGTCAATTTAAGTTCAACACTGGTGGACCACTTATCGCTGCACATTTAACAATCATCGACCCTGAACTTCACGTGAGCATGCCTCCGCATGTTACAGCAATGACGGGTATAGACGCGATTGCTCACGCTGTTGAATGTTACACAATGAAGTTCGCTCAACCTGTAACAGACGCGGTAGCTCTACTAGCACTTGAATATGCAGCAACATATATTCGCCGTGCATATGCAGATGGAACGGACTTAGAAGCACGTTACGGAATGGCACAATCGGCGATGCTCGCTGGTCTTTCCTACGGAAGTGAGTCAGCTGGTGCTGCACACGCGATGAGTCAAACACTTGGTGGAATTATCCCAGTTGCACACGGACAATGTGTAGCTGCAATGATGGGACCAGTTATGGAGTACAACTGGAAAGGGGCACCTGAGCGTTTTGCACGCGTTGCAAAAGCATTCGGTATCGACACGTCTAACATGACGACTGAAGAAGCAGCAAAAGCTTCTGTTCGTTGGATGTATGACTTGGCTGAAGACCTTGATATTCCTACACTACAAGAGCAAGGTGTATCCGAGGATATGGTAGAACGTCTATCTAAAGAAGCAATGGGAGATCCGCAAACAGAAGGGAACCCACGTGACCTTAACGTGAGTGACTATGAGTGGATTTACAAGCGCACGTTCAACCTTGTTCCACGAACTGTTTAATAAAAACATGCCTTAAGTGAAAGTGAAATCCCCCTTTATTAAATAAATATATACGATGATCTTTATTTCATCTCCTGCAGAAGAGTTGGCTTAATGGAAGGCGCCTATGAGTGTCTTTCATGTAAGTCAACTTTTTTTGTGAGGTGTTATCTTAAAGGCGCGGCGGGAATCTTCCCTTCTAATTTTCGGTTTATAAAAATAGGGTCTATTGTTATATTTGCACATTCATCATCTTGATTCGTCGTTTTAGCAATCAATGTTTGTAGTAATACTTCATCGGCATTAATATTTTCGACGTGTTTATCAGCGAGGGTCAACTTTAAATCGTCGAGGGAACGAGCTAAAGTTTGACTATCTGCTTTGTTTTTCTCGATTTCTTCGATAAGTGTATCCAAATCAGTCGTTTTGACCATCATTTTTTCAATATTTGCGAGTTTATGAACGATCACTTTCAACAAATCTATTTCAGATATCATTTTTATGACCTCCATTTTGGAATAAGTGAATTTGATAAGGTGAAGTTAGTCATTATGAAGGATGATGGTTCGTTGGTGAAGGTAAGTTTGGTGGTGGCTGAGGATGATCTTGCTCCATATTATCACCGGGACGATCCCGTTCTGAAAATGGAAACGAGTCATTTGAGGAAGATTCGTGTTTTTTGTTTGCAGGTTGCGTTTGGATAAATTGGACGCTTTCCGCAATAATTTCTGTGACGTACACTCGCCGTTGTTCACTATTTTCATAACTGCGACTTTGGATACGACCGTTAACAGCGATGAGGGATCCTTGCTCACAATATTGTGATGTATTTTCTGCAGTTTTCCTCCAAGCTGTGCATGGAATAAAGTCTGTTGCGTATTCTCCGTTTTGGTTTCGAAATGATCGCTTCACAGCAAGAGAAAAACGAGTAAGGGGGATGCCACTTTTGGTATAGTACATATCGGGATCGCGGACGAGTCTTCCAATCAATGTGATCTGATTCACCATGGTAATCGCTCCTTTAAATATAGTAGAAAACGTATCATGCATGAGAAAAGAAGGTTATCAAAAATACAAAGCATCCCCCCTTATAAGAATGATATTTTGCTTGAACATTTAAAAAGAAATTATGGAAGTCTGGATGGAAGGTAAGTACATTCGTGAAGAAGAAAGAATCATGGTCGCTTTGAATATCGTTTTATATTGATTATTCGCAGCATCAACTCGTCTCGCATAAACGATCTCTATTAGGGGTGAAATGAAGAAGTGTCAAGTTGGGCGGGACGTACAAAGATATGTAAATTAGGAGTGACCCAGAGGGTTTCTGAAAAATATCACACCTTGTGTTGTCACTACGAGCGCTTTAAAAAAGGATGAGCATGAAGAAGTAGAGGTGTGTAGGTTCTTAACTTGCTCAACAATTCACAAAACATCGCTAACTTATTATCTTTATGTGCAAGTGGTTCTCTATATTGCACAACCTCTAGAAGATAGAGGTTGTGCAATAAGTTACCCATCTTGACGAAGAAAATTATGTCAAAATGGCACAACAACAAAGGGGACTTTAATCTTTAATATAGAAGAAAAAGTTCCTAGCCAACCTTTGTTGTATGGAAGTTAAGTAAGATTCCTGAAGTTTAATCTTGAAGCTTAACTTTGATTTTATGTCAAGGAATATAAGAATTCAAGGATAATTTTCTATTTCATATTTTATACAAAAAATGTTCAACCTTTATTCACAAGTTTTAGATGTTTTCTTTCTATTAAATCTGGGAATAATAGAATTAAAGTGAAAGGGGGAATAAAAAATTACCTTTGCTATTACGTTCACTCGTCGATGTAATACGTTCATTTTTAGGTGAATTTCGACAGATTCGAACGTTTTTTTTATTTTTTTTCAATTCTAGAAGGAATACTCATTGTCAGTGGAGAATATGTCTTACATAACCGAAAGGAGGAGTTTGCTCATGAACTATAACATTCGTGGTGAAAACATTGAAATAACTCCAGCACTAAGAGACTTTGTAGAAAAAAAGGTCGGGAAATTGGAAAGGTACTTTGATTCTACCCCTTCATCCGACGTTCACGTCAACATGTTTGTAACGCCGAAGGAACATAAGGTTGAAGTGACAATACCGATGCCTAAATTACTCCTTCGAGCAGAAGAAAGTCATTCGGATATGTATGCTGCGATTGACCTTGTTATTGAAAAACTAGAGCGTCAAATCCGTAAACATAAAACGAAAGTAAATAAAAAGTTCCGTCAACAAGATAGTGTCAAATATATGTTCCGAAATGATTTGGAGCCGGTCTTACAAAACGGTGACACAGCAATAGAAGAGTCTGAAGATGAGATTGATATTGTCCGCACAAAGCGTTTTGATTTAAAGCCGATGGATGCGGAAGAAGCTGTCCTGCAAATGGATTTGCTTGGTCATAACTTCTTTGTATTTTCAAATGCTGTAAATGGTGAGACAAATGTTGTATATCGTCGAAATGATGGGAAATATGGCCTTATAGAGCCAGAGTAAGAATTCGAAATAAATACTGAGGGGTTTGGGGTTTCCGTCAGGTTTAGAGCGAATAAATTAAAGAAGTAGTTGAAAAAAGTCGGACCTTTGTCCGGCTTTTTTTCAGCTTGGAAGGGTAAGCGCTGTTTGATTTTTTTAGTTGCCTATTTGCGCTTCCACCGCTTCCTTGTAAGGGACATAGGAAACTGATAAAATAAAGATTAAATGTCTATTCTGTATATGTTGTATCATATGTTTTCTGCTTAAAAAGCAGATAAAACGTCGTTTACATATAATAAAAAATATTTTTGAAACAAGAAACTGAAAAGGGAGCCATGTCCATGAAAGGGTTATTGAAAAAAGTCATTGGTGATCCAGACCAACGGCTGTTAAAAAAACTTCAAAAAAAAGTTGATGAAATTGAACAACTCGGCGAAGACATGAAAAAGTTAGCAGACTCGGACTTCCAGAAAAAAACGGAAGCGTTTAAAGAGCGTTATGAAAATGGGGAAAAGCTAGATGATTTGCTTCCTGAAGCCTTTGCGGTCGTTCGTGAAGCTTCCACTCGTGTACTAGGGTTACGCCACTTTCCGGTCCAACTTTTAGGTGGAATCATCTTGCACGACGGGGATATTGCTGAAATGAAAACCGGGGAAGGAAAAACGCTTGTTGCTACGCTTGCTGTTTATTTAAATGGTCTAACAGGAAAAGGAGTCCACGTAGTCACAGTTAACGAATACTTAGCACGACGTGACTCTGAAGACATGGGTAAACTGTATAATTTCCTTGGTTTATCCGTTGGTTTGAATGTCAGTGGTATGTCTAAAGAGGAAAAGCGTGAAGCTTATCTTGCCGATGTTACTTATGGAACGAACAATGAGTTTGGCTTCGATTTCCTTCGTGATAATATGGTGACCTATAATGAACAACGAGTACAACGGAAATTGCATTATGCGATCGTCGACGAAGTAGATTCAATTTTTGTTGATGAAGCAAGGACGCCACTGATTATTTCCGGGTCAGCAAATCGTTCTACGCAACTATATACTGCTGCCAATTCTTTCGTCAAAATGTTAAAAGTAGAGGAAGATTATACGTACGACGAAAAAACAAAAAATGTACAAATTACAGATGCAGGTGTTGGTAAAGCGGAGAGAACGTTTAATATTGATAACTTGTTTGATCAGCAACATGTACAATTAAATCATCACATTAACCAAGCTTTGAAAGCACATGTCGCGATGCACCGTGATGACGATTATGTCGTACAAGATGGTGAAGTCGTTATCGTTGACCAATTTACAGGGCGTTTGATGAAAGGTCGCCGTTATAGCGATGGTCTCCATCAAGCGATTGAGGCTAAAGAAGGCTTGGATATTAAGCGTGAGAGTATGACGCTTGCATCGATCACTTTCCAAAACTACTTCCGTATGTATGAAAAACTCGCTGGGATGACGGGGACGGCAAAGACGGAAGAAGAAGAGTTTCGCAATATTTATGCAATGAATGTTGTTAGTGTGCCAACGAATAAGCCGATCATTCGAGAAGATAAACCAGACATGATTTATAAAACAAGTGAAGCAAAGTTTCGTGCGATTATTCAACGTATTGAGGAACTTTATCAAAAAGGACAACCTGTTCTCGTTGGTACCGCAGGTGTAGATACATCTGAACTTGTTTCCAAGATGCTGACAAAAAAGAAGATTACCCACAATGTCCTTAATGCAAAAAACCATGAAAAAGAAGCAGAGATCATTGGAAATGCAGGTCAAAAGCATGCAGTCACGATTGCAACGAACATGGCCGGGCGTGGGACAGATATTAAACTTGGAGCAGGTGTTATTGAACTAGGTGGCCTTTATGTTTTAGGAACTGAGCGTCATGAAAGTCGTCGAATTGATAACCAGCTTCGTGGTCGTTCAGGTCGTCAAGGGGACCCAGGTGAATCGCAATTTTACCTTTCCCTAGAAGATGAGCTCATGCGTCGTTTTGGCTCTGAAAACATGAGTAATATGATGGAAAAACTCGGAATGGATGAAGACCAACCGATTCAAAGTAAAATTGTTTCGCGTGCGGTTGAACAAGCACAAAAACGTGTAGAAGGTAACAACTTTGACGCGCGTAAGCAATTATTACAATATGATGACGTTATGCGTGAACAACGTGACGTTATTTACGATCAACGAAATGCAGTTCTGGAAACAGAGAACCTTCGATCAATCGTTGAGCAGATGATTCACTCAATGATTGAACGCAATGTCCAAGCTTATACACCTGAAGAAGAAGTACCAGAAGATTGGAATTGGCAAGGGATCATTGACCATATGAATGCAACGGTCCTTGATGAAGGTGACTTAACCGTCAATGATATTTATGGTCAAGAGCCTGAAGAAATTGTTGAACAGATCACGGATCTTGTGAAGAAGAAATACGATGAACGCGAAGAAGCGTTTACGCCAGAGATGATGCGTGAGTTTGAAAAAGTCGTTCTACTTCGGGTGGTCGACACGAAATGGACGAATCACATTGATCAAATGGATCAATTAAGACAAGGTATTCACCTTCGTGCCTATGGCCAAAATGACCCACTCCGTGAGTATAAGTTCGAAGGCTTTGAGATGTTTGAAGAAATGATTGCGTCTATTGAAGAGGACGTATCAAAATACATGATGAAAGCACAAATCCAACAAAATTTACAGCGTGAACAAGTCGCTGAAGGGGAAGCTGTTCACAACAGTGTGACCGAAGAAAAGCAAAAAAGCCAAAAAGAACAAGAAAGAGCAAAAAAGAAAACACCGTACGTGAAAGAAGAAACGATCGGCCGCAATGATGAATGCCCATGCGGTTCAGGGAAAAAATACAAGCAGTGTCACGGACGGTAAGAGGTGATGAACATGGATATGACGGAAATGAAGCAGGAATTAGATACTATGGCTAAGCGATTAGCGGATTTTAGGGGGTCTCTTTGACCTCGAAACGAAGGAACAACGAGTCGCGGAATTAGAAGAGCGAATGACGGAGCCTGGTTTTTGGGATAAACAAAGCGAAGCGAAAAAAGTAATCGATGAATCAAATCATTTAAAGGGACAAACAGAGGTGTTTCGAAAATTAGAGGAAACATATAACAATCTCGAAGTATCCTACGAACTCGTCCAAGAAGAGCCCGATGAAGAATTAATCGCTGATTTGCAAGCAGGTCTTAAGGAGCTAGCTTCAAACATCAATGATTTCGAACTGCAAATGTTGTTAAGTGAGCCGTATGACAGTAACAGTGCGATTTTAGAATTGCACCCAGGTGCAGGGGGGACGGAGTCTCAGGACTGGGCTTCGATGCTCCTTAGAATGTATACACGCTGGTCGGAAAGTCGCGGTTTTAAAGTTGAAACGTTAGATTATTTGCCAGGTGATGAAGCTGGAGTAAAAAGCGTTACACTACTAATTCAAGGGCACAATGCTTATGGTTACTTGAAAGCAGAAAAAGGTGTCCATCGTCTTGTACGTATATCTCCGTTTGACTCGTCAGGTCGTAGACATACATCATTTGCATCTTGTGAAGTCACACCAGAACTTGAAGATGATGTCGAAGATGTTGAGATTCGTTCAGAGGACTTAAAGATTGATACGTATCGATCAAGTGGCGCAGGAGGTCAACATGTTAATACAACAGACTCCGCTGTACGTATGACGCACTTACCGACAAACACAGTCGTCACTTGTCAGTCTGAACGTTCCCAAATTAAAAACCGCGAAAAAGCGATGAAAATGCTGAAAGGGAAATTGATTCAGCAAAAAATTGAAGAACAACGAAAAGAAGCGGAAGAGATCCGTGGTGAACAGTCAGAAATTGGCTGGGGAAGTCAAATTCGTTCATATGTATTCCATCCATATAATATGGTAAAAGATCACCGCACAAATTATGAAACAGGAAACACACAAGCGGTAATGGATGGTGGGCTAACTCCGTTTATCGACGCTTATTTACGTTCGAAACTTTCTTAAAGTTTTTGATCATTTTCCCAGAAATAAGAGGCCATGCGCTAGAAGTTTAGCGCATGGCCTTATTTATTATGGGGGGTAAGCAAATCATATAGCGTTGATCTGCAAATACTATTTTAGAGATCAGCCTCTTTTTGTGTCGTCTACCCCTTTACTACGTTACTTCGATTGCGTTTACACTACTAGGGCGTGGTGATATACTACTTGAGGAAAATAGAGGGAAACACAACAATAATTCCAAACATAGGTCGACTTTCTCATAAGTGAAGTCGGTAGTTATTAGTGAGGTGCGATAGTCATGGTTTCAGCAAAAAAGCGACGCCGAGGGGAACAAAAAGAGTATTCACCACAAATGAGGGTACTTTTCGAATATGCACACGTATTTCTCGGTGCGGCGATCGTTGCGATATCATTTAATTTATTTTTACTCCCTAACCAAATTGCATCAGGTGGTGTTAGTGGGGTTTCAACCGTTGTGTATGCGGTGACGCAATTTGAACCGGCTTTTACACAATGGGCATTAAATATTCCACTTTTTATTGCGGGTGTTGTTTTGCTCGGAGGTTTAAAATATGGGGCGAAAACACTTGTCGGAACGCTCTTTTTACCGTATGTCGTTTTTCTAACGCGTAATTGGGAGCCAGCAACATCGGATCCACTTTTGGCAGCATTATTTGGCGGGATCGGTGTTGGCCTTGGCTTAGGTATTGTATTCAGGTCTAACTCTTCGACAGGTGGAACTGATTTAGCAGCGCAGGTTATTAATAAATATACAGGCGTCTCCCTCGGGGCATCTGTTTTTATGATGGACGGGCTTGTCGTTTTATCATCGGCAATCGTTTTTAATATTGAGTTTGCGCTATATGCATTAATTAGCCTTTACGTGACAGGGAAGACGATAGACATCGTACAAGTTGGTCTCGGCCGCTCCAAAATGGCGATGATTATTTCAGACCAACAAGAGCAAGTGAAAAAAGATATTCTTGAAAAAGTCGACCGGGGTGTGACAAAACTCGATGGCCACGGAGGTTACACAGACGATGAACGTCCTGTACTCTTGTGTGTTGTCAACCATAATGAAGTGTCAAGGTTAAAGCAAGTTGTTAAGGCAACTGACCCAGGAGCGTTTGTAATAGTCAGTGATACAAATGAAGTGCTCGGTGAGGGTTTCAAAACGTAAAAAATAGGTTATAATAAAGTGGACAAATAAATAGAAAATGATGACATTTTTGGGAGGAGGGTCTACAGTGAAAAAACTTCTTACTTTGATGTTAGGATCAGCACTTGTTTTAGCAGCGTGTGGTGGAGAAGAACCTGAGGATGATGTAGACACAGGTGACGACATGGAAGAGGCGACTGAAGAAGTCGAAGAGGTAGCATACGACGCTGGACGAGCTGAAGAGTTGTATGAACAGTCTTGCATAGGCTGTCATGGTGGTGACCTTGAAGGAACTTCTGGGCCACCAATCACTGGTTTATCAGAAGAAGAGGTATTAAATGCCATTGAAGAAGGTCCTGGGATAATGCAATCAAACATCCTTGAAGGGGAAGAAGCAGAACTTGTTTCCCAATGGGCAGCAGATCAATAATTTAACATATGAAAATGATGATAAACACCTTGAACAGTCGTCCTAACAGAAGGACGGCTTCTTTTATTTTGGCTATTTTCGTAACCTTTGTTGTTTTTTAATAAATTCGGCGGAGTGGGTGCAAGGTGTGATTCCAAGTTGCTAAATGGAGTCACGTCCAATGTTTCGGTCGCTGCGGACATTGATTCCGCTATTTAATTGAAAAGAGCTGTTTTTGAGTGTTTTAGGGACATGAGTTCCGCTATTTGCAAAAAAATGCCCTTTATTGCTTGCAGAAGAGATGATTAACGGAACATATGTCCGCGACTGCGAAACCTATGAACCACTGTAACGAACCCGAGTATTACCAAGTTTTTTAAAGACAGCAACAATCTTTTAGAAAACAGCCTTTATTTTTGTTAAGCATGATGGCATTCATTTAGAATTAATTTTCAAGTCAAATCTATTGAAATCAAAATGTAAAAAAAATCATCTTAAAATGTTGAATAATGATGATATAATGGATGAGGAATTAAAGATTTTGTTGTTTAACAGGATGTTATGACGCTTTGTCAAATGTAACGTTTATTTTTGTCAAAAACCGTTACATCTCATATATAAACTGATTGAGGACGGAACTATTGCATCAACTGAACAACATCGTGAATGACACAAATAGGAAGTGATGATCCATTGATAGAAATGCGTGACATTTGGAAAACGTATCCAAACGGAGTTATGGCAATAAATGGAATGAACCTATCAGTTGATAAAGGGGAATTCGTTTATGTTGTCGGGCCAAGCGGTGCTGGTAAATCAACATTTATAAAATTAATATACAGAGAGGAAAAGCCGACAAAAGGGAAAGTGTATGTGGACAAAAAAGATTTATCTAGTATGAAAGAAAAACATGTCCCATATTTACGACGAAGTATTGGGGTTGTTTTTCAAGACTTCAAGTTACTCCCATCCCTTTCTGTTTTTGAAAACGTATCCTTCGCTCTTGAAGTGATCGAAGAGGATACGGCTAAAATTCGTCAACGAGTGATGCGTACACTTGAAACTGTACAATTGAAAAATAAAGCACGCTTTAAACCTCACGAATTATCAGGTGGGGAACAACAACGAGTTGCGATTGCTCGTGCGATTGTGAACAACCCAAGTGTATTAATTGCCGATGAACCAACAGGGAACTTGGACCCTGAAACGTCGTGGGAGATTATGAATATTTTAGAAGAGGTCAACGCTCATGGAACGACGATTGTTATGGCGACACATAACCGTGAAATCGTTAATACGATGAGAAAACGTGTGATTGCTATTGATGGTGGTCGAATTGCCCGTGACGAAATAAGGGGGGACTACGGTTATGAAAGCTAGGACCCTGGCTCGCCATGTTAGAGAAGGTGCGAAGAACTTAGGTCGTAATGGGTTGATGACTTTTGCATCGATTAGTGCAGTTACTGTGATGCTTCTTGTGGTTGGGGCATTTTTGACGATCATTTTAAATATTAATTATTTTACGAATGAGTTAGAAAATGATGTAGAGGTGCGAGTATTCATAGATTTGCTCGCCTCTGAAGAAGAACAGGACGAGCTATATTCGAACATTGAATCTTTGAATACAGTCGATTCGGTTGATTTTGTTCCTAGAGATGAAGGTCTTGATGACTTAATCGAAAGTTTAGGCGAAGAGGGCGAAGTATTTGAGTCATTAAGAGAAGAAAATCCTCTCAATGATGTCTTTGTTGTACAAGCTAACGATCCACACCAAACGGAACAAGTCGCACAGCAAATTGAGTCCTTTGATCATGTCGAAATGCTCGACTACGGTCAAGATATTGTAGAGCAACTTTTTTCCTTTACCAACCTTACGAGGATTATAGGGATTGCCTTAATTGTTGGTTTGATGTTTACCGCAATGTTTCTGATTGCCAATACGATCAAGCTTACAATCATCGCTCGAAAAACAGAAATTCAAATTATGAAACTTGTCGGAGCAACGAATGGCTTTATTCGCTGGCCGTTCTTTATTGAGGGATTGTTACTAGGGGTTTTCGGTTCACTGATACCGATCGTTGCTTTAGTCTACGGATATGAACAAATCTATCAATATATCACCGTAAGCGTAGACTTATCGTTTATCGAAATGTTGCCTCCATACCCGCTTATATTACAAGTCTCGTTGATTATTATTTCCATTGGCGCTTTTGTAGGCGTATGGGGAAGTTTGATGAGCGTGCGCAAATTTTTGAAAGTATAGTCGTAGAATTATTTGTCTATTGCCCTGGAAATAAAACGGTTGTTGTCGGTGAAAGGAGAGACGGATATGAAACAGAAGTGGGGAGCTAGTGCTATTGCCTTTGTTCTCGGTGTGTTACTTGTTTTTCAGCCGTGGAGTGAGGTTTCTGTTTCTGCAAATACGGGAAGCGATCTAGAGGATAAAATTCGTTCGATTCAAGAAGAACGTGAAGAAAAGCAAAGAGAAGCTGGAAAAACAGAAGAGGAAATGGAAGAGCTTCATGATGAAATCGCTGAAGTAGAAGCTGAAATGGCCGAAATAGACGCAGAGGTCGCGAAAACAAATCAACAAATTCGTGAAAAAGAAGGAGACATCGCAGAAACAGAAGACAATGTCACTTCATTAGAAGAGGAAATAGTGGAATTGGAAGAGAGAATTGAAGAACGTGATGATTTATTAAAAGATCGCGTTCGCTCGATGTACCAAAACGGTGGAGAGGTAAACTATATTGAAGTTCTTCTCGGTGCGCAAAGCTTTGGGGATCTATTAGATCGCATTGCCGCATTAACAACAATTGCACAACAAGATCGAAACATATTAGATCAACATATTGCGGATAAACAAGCGGTCGAAGAAGCGAAACAACAACTCGAAGAAGAATTAGCCTCTCTTGAAGAACAACTAGAAGACTTAGAAACATTAAAAGCAAACTTAGATAAACAGCGTGATGAAAAAGATGTCCTTATGGATCAATTAGAGGAAAAAGAAGTAGAGTTAAGTAATGAAATTATATCATTAGAAGAAGCAGATGAAATTTTACAAGCCCAAGAAGAAGCGAGAAAACAAGAACTTGAACGTTGGGAGGAACAACAACGTCAACAGCAAACGCAGCAAACGACGGAAACCAGTAGTGGTGGAGATGGTACGCTTCAACGTCCAGCAACCGGAGCGATTACTTCTGGCCATGGTCCGCGTTGGGGGAGTTTCCACCACGGAATTGATATCGGACAAGGTGGCAGAAGTAACGTGCCAATTGTCGCTGCCGAAGCTGGAACCGTGATTCGTTCCTATTACTCAGCTTCATATGGAAATGCGATTTTTATTTCACATAATGTTGGTGGGCAAGAGTTAACAACTGTATATGCGCATTTACAAAATCGTGAAGTGTCCAGTGGTGAACGCGTAGAACGTGGACAACGCCTAGGGTATATGGGAAACACAGGTCGTTCTACAGGTCCCCATTTACACTTTGAAGTTCATGAAGGACCATGGAATCTAGGTAAAACAAACGCTGTCGATCCACTTAGATATATTGAATAACAAATGAAGAAGGCTGATGGTTAAAAAAGTAGAAAACAGATCGATAAAATCGTCAAACATCTTATGTTACGATTATGTCATTTTGTACAATTTCTACCATTAACCATCAGTCTTTTTTCTTATCAAGACCATATAAAGTAGCTGCACAGTACATGTTGAACTATAAAAAAATAAGATTTTGTGTTAAGGGGATGGTTTGATCATTTCTTGAGATTCTTGTTAACAGCGTGTATAGTGAAGTTAAACGAAATCATTAAGACATAGGTGTTGTTTAAGTGAAAGGCTGTTTCCCTAAAAGGTTTTACTGTTGAATACAAATGAACAAGGTTACATCACCATATGTAGTTTGAATACACCAAGGCTCCTGAATCAGCTAAAAACGGTAACGTCCTGTTCATCACGGATGAGCGACGGAAATGTATATAAACTCCGGTTCAAATAACAATCAACCTATACGAAAAGAGCCAAATTTTTTTAAATAATTTAAATGCTTTACCGTATACTAGTTTTACTTTGTCGTAATGGAAAAATGCATAGCCATCGTGAAGATGGTATAAACTGAGGGAAAGTGAACTTGTTGGAAATAAACGGATGAATGTCTGAAGAACATTGCTTTACAAAAGATTGCTATTTTCAATCAATGTTGACCGTTTTATAACTGAAAACCTGTGATCTTTTTCTTACAAATGAGGTGAAAGAATGGAATTGAACCGAAAAATTTTCGCAGTCATCGTTGCTGTTTCAATTCTTGTCGGTGCTGGTGGAATGTATATGGGCTTGCAGGTGGCTGCTGGAGACAACGCCTTGCCAGTTATGGAACAAACCAAAGATGCTGATGATGAAACGACGTTCGAACAAGCGCTTCTTGAATCTACAAATGCAGATTCATTACAAAACATTGATAAAGCTTTTGACATGATTCGAGGACAATATTTTGAAGAAGTCGATGAACAAGCCTTGATTGATGGGGCGATTTCTGGAATGGTTGAGACATTGGATGATCCATATTCTGACTTTATGGATGAAGATACAGCACAGCAATTTATGCAGTCATTAGACTCTCACTTTCAAGGAATTGGTGCAGAGGTGTCGATGATGGATGGTTATGTGACGATTATGTCACCATTTCGTGATTCACCTGCAGAAGACGCGGGATTGAGACCGAACGATCGAATTTTAAAGATTGATGGTGAATCGGTTGAAGGTTTATCGTTGCATGATGCGGTCTTACAAATTCGTGGCGAAAAAGGTTCGACAGTGACACTAACGATTGACCGTCCAGGCGTCTCTGGTGAAATGGAATATGATGTCGTGAGAGACGAGATACCGATTGAAACCGTTCATAGCGAGGTCATTAGAGAAGAAGGGAAAACGATCGGTAAATTAGAATTGACCTCTTTTTCAGAGAACACTGCGGAGGACTTTGGGGATCGCTTACAACAATTAGAAAGTGAAGGTATTGACGGCTTGATTATTGATGTTCGCGGGAATCCCGGGGGTTACTTACAAAGTGTTGAAGACATTGGTGATATGATTATCCCTGGCGGGGAAACGATTGTACAAATCGCTGACCGTGAAGGTGGCGTTATTCAAGAAGTCTCTGAGCTTGAAGAAGAAAAAACATATCCAATCGTGACTGTTATTGATGAAGGAAGTGCTTCCGCATCTGAAATTTTAGCTGCAGCTTTAAAAGAGGCAGGTGGTCAAGAAGTTGTCGGGAAACCTTCATTTGGAAAAGGAACTGTTCAGCAGGCATTGCAACTTGGCGATGGTAGTGAATTGAAGTTATCAGTGTTTAAATGGTTAACTTCAGATGGCAACTTCATTAATGAAGTTGGTGTTGAGCCAACAGTGGAGGCTCAACAACCTGAATTCTTTTATTTATCGCCTTTAGCACTTAATGAAGATGAGCAGCTTGAATTTGATATGAATGATGAAAAAGTAGAAACAGCCCAGTTAATGCTTGAAGCGACTGGTTATGATCCAGGGCGAACCGATGGATACTTTAATGAAGAGACAGAAGCAGCTGTGCGAAGTTTTCAAGAAGATGAAGGTCTAGAAGTTAACGGGGTTATTGGTGAAAAAACGGCGGCACAATTGCACGATTTAATCATTGAAGCTATTCAAGACCCAGCTCACGATAAGCAGATGAAAACAGCTGTTGATGTACTTTTTGATGCGTTAGAATAAAATTGATACTTTGTGATAAGGCGAGGCTGACTTTAAAGCGGATAAGTCTGCCTCGCTTTTCACTTTTACATGATCAAATAAAGGATTTTTTCGTTCAAAAGAGAAGGAGTTAAAGAGCACATATGAAGCGCTAAGGATAATGAAGAGGAGGGGGCGTCATTGATAGGAGAAATTATATGGGAAATGGTATTAGCAATAGGTCGTTTTTTTATAAATCCGCTTTTATACATATTTATAGCATTTTCAATTTATATCGGTGTTCAAAGAGTCAAAAATGAGCGCAAGCATTTTCATATAAGGGTTTACGATGTTGTTGATGACCTCATTTCACCATTAAGCCGTGCATTGTTGGTGGGAGTGTTCGCTTCTTTCTTATTTATCACGATCGGTGTCGTTGTTCCAACTGGACTCCTTGCTCTATTTGCACTTTTATCTGTTTTTACGATCTTTTTGTTTCCATTTCGATGGACAAGCTTCTCTGCTATTGCAAGTTTGTCAATGTTTGTCATTCTTTTACAACCATCTGTCCCGATTGATTGGGCTTTCTTGAATACATGGTTGAATGATTTACGCTCGGTGGATTTATCAATGTTGGCCATTTTTATTGCGGTTCTTTCTCTTGTTGAAACATACTTGATTACTACTGATGGGAGTAAACGTCCATCTCCGCGTCTACAGAAAGGGACACGAGGAAAACCAATTGGTTTGCTCACATTGAAACAGCTTTGGATTGTTCCGTTGGTTACTTTTTGGCCTGTAGGTTCTTTGGAACTGCCATCTTGGTGGCCAACGATCTATGCAGATGGATCACAATGGGGATTGGTGCTTTTCCCTGTAACTCTTTCGTATCACCATGATTTAATGAGTCAACGTCCTGAAGAGGCTACCGGTCAGTTCGGAAAAAGATCCAGCTTGGTGGTGCTTCTCGTTACCTTTAGCGCAGTGATGGCCCTATTTTATCCAGTTTTTGCGGTAGTTACTGCTGTGCTTGCTTTATTTGGACGCGAATTTTTATTTGTTTTGGAAAAAATGAAAGAAACAAAAGGTTCTCCCATCTATACACTGCGTGAACGTGGGTTGGTCGTTGTCGGCGTCCTTCCTCAATCTCCAGCTGAAAAAATGAACATTCAAGTAGCAGAGTTGATCACGAATGTGAATGGGGTCGAAGTGAAAACTGAACGCGAATTTTATGAAGCACTACAGACAAATTCAGCGTATTGTAAACTTCAAGTCGTAGATGGTCGTGGGGAAGTTCGTTTTGCGCAAACGGCCATTTATGATGGTGAACATCATCAAATAGGTTTACTGTTTATTACAGATGAAAGTCAAAAAAGTAAAGAAAGCCTGCCAACTTCAAATGAAACGACGATGATGTCGTAAATGATCAAAAGAGAGGAGAGATCCTCTCTTTTCTTTATAGGGTATTTGGATAGGCTGCGGTTTGGGCAGACCTGAAAAGAATGCACGTTCGTATTTTGTGGATTGTGGTTTAACGTATGGTATAATGTGAACGATAGTGATGGACGAAAATTCGCTTATGTGAACTGAATCATAGCGTTAACATGTTCTCTTTTCAGGAAGGAGGAGTAACGTGAACGAGATAGAGAAAACGTTTGAGTTACAATCAAAATATGATCCACAAGGTGATCAACCCCAAGCAATAAGTGAACTTGTCGAAGGGATTAAGGGAAATAAAACACACCAAACTTTACTCGGAGCCACAGGTACAGGAAAAACGTTTACGATTTCAAATGTTATCAAAGAAGTCAATAAACCTACACTAGTTATCGCTCATAACAAAACACTCGCAGGACAGCTTTACAGTGAGTTTAAAGAGTTCTTTCCAAACAACGCTGTCGAATATTTTGTCAGCTACTATGACTACTATCAACCAGAAGCTTATATTCCACAATCGGATACATATATCGAAAAAGATGCCAGTATTAATGATGAAATTGATAAACTACGTCACTCAGCTACAAGTGCCTTATTTGAACGCCGTGATGTGATTATTGTAGCGAGTGTTTCGTGTATTTACGGTTTAGGTTCTCCAGAAGAGTACCGGGATCTCGTTGTATCTTTACGTACAGACATGGAAAAAGATCGCGATGAGTTGTTGAGAGATTTAGTCGATATTCAATACGAGCGTAATGATATTAACTTTACACGCGGAACGTTTCGGGTTCGTGGTGATGTTGTTGAAGTGTTTCCTGCTTCCCGAGACGAACATTGCATCCGAGTCGAATTTTTTGGTGATGAAATTGATCGTATGACAGAAGTCGATGCATTGACAGGAGAGGTGCTAGGGGAGCGTGAGCATGTAGCGATCTTTCCAGCTTCTCACTTCGTTACACGCGAAGAAAAAATGAAGCGTGCGATCGTCAACATTGAAAAAGAACTTGAGGAACGTCTAGCTGAGCTAAACGAGCAAGGGAAGCTTCTTGAAGCGCAACGACTTGAGCAACGGACACGCTATGATATTGAAATGATGCAAGAAATGGGCTTTTGTTCAGGGATTGAAAACTATTCTCGTCATTTAACGTTTCGTGAGGCAGGGGCTACACCTTACACGTTATTGGACTTCTTTCCTGATGATTCGCTGATCGTCGTCGATGAGTCACATGTGACATTACCACAAGTTCGAGGCATGTTTAACGGGGACCAAGCACGTAAACAAGTGCTCGTTGACCATGGCTTTCGACTTCCGTCAGCTAAGGATAATCGCCCACTTCGATTTGAGGAATTTGAAAAGCATATCAATCAAGCGATTTACGTTTCTGCGACACCTGGACCTTATGAAATGGAAAAGTGTCCGGAAGTCGTTGAACAAATTATTAGGCCGACGGGTCTCTTAGATCCAACGATAGACGTTCGTCCGATCGAAGGACAAATCGATGACCTCATCGAAGAGATACGCCTTAGAAGTGAACGGAATGAAAGAGTACTCGTGACGACGTTAACGAAAAAAATGTCGGAAGATCTTACGAATTATTTGAAAGAAGTCGGTATTCGCGTGAAATATTTACACTCGGATATTAAAACACTTGAACGTATTCAAATCATTCGAGATTTGCGGCTCGGTGAGTTTGATGTTCTCGTTGGAATCAACCTGCTTCGTGAAGGACTAGATATACCTGAAGTGTCCCTTGTCACAATTCTAGATGCAGATAAAGAAGGGTTCCTGCGAGCTGAACGTTCACTCATTCAAACGATGGGGCGCGCAGCACGAAATGCGAATGGACACGTGATTATGTACGCGGATAAAATCACAGATTCAATGAATGTGGCGATTGAAGAAACGAAACGCCGTCGCTCGATTCAAAAAGAACACAATGAAAAACACGGCATTACACCCCAAACGATCCAAAAAGCGGTTCCTCAACTCATTCAAGCGACATATGCAGCAGAGGAAGGCGAGACCTATGAAGCTACTGATGTATTTGAAGCACCGAAAATGAGTAAACAAGAACGAGAAAAAGTCATTGAGAGAATGGAAACAGAAATGAAGCAAGCTGCGAAAGAATTAAACTTTGAGCGGGCAGCTGAATTGCGCGATATTATTAATGAATTAAAGGCGGAAGGATGACGGTTAACTATGGCTTTGGAAAACATCGTTGTCAAAGGCGCGCGTTCACATAACTTAAAAGATGTGGATGTGACAATTCCTCGTGATAAACTCGTCGTATTTACTGGATTATCAGGATCTGGTAAATCGACACTTGCTTTCGATACGATTTATGCAGAAGGACAACGTCGCTATGTTGAGTCTTTATCGGCTTATGCGCGACAGTTTCTCGGACAAATGGATAAACCTGATGTTGATGCGATCGAAGGTTTGTCACCAGCGATTTCAATTGATCAAAAAACAACAAGTCGTAACCCACGCTCGACAGTCGGAACAGTCACAGAAATTTATGATTATTTGCGATTGTTATTTGCGCGAGTCGGCCACCCAACTTGTCCGAAACACGGGGTGGAGATTTCGTCACAAACGGTTCAACAAATGGTGGACCGCATTTTAACTTATCCAGAACGAACAAAATGTCAAATTCTCGCACCTGTTGTGTCTGGACGTAAAGGTGAGCATGTAAAAATTCTTGAGGATATAAAAAAACAAGGGTATGTACGCGTTCGTATTGATGGGGAAATGCGTGAAGCAACCGAGGAAATGAATTTAGAAAAAAATAAGAAGCACGACATAGAAATTGTTGTAGACCGCCTTGTCGTCAAAGAAGGTGTAGAAACACGACTAGCTGATTCACTGGAAACGGCGCTTAGCGTGGCAGATGGGCGTGTGATGGTCGATATTATTGATGGAGAAGAATTGTTGTTTAGTCAACACCACGCATGTCCGCATTGCGGTTTCTCGATTGGTGACTTAGAACCGCGCTTGTTTTCATTCAATAGCCCATTCGGAGCGTGTTCATCTTGTGATGGTTTAGGGAGCAAGTTGGAAGTGGATAAAGAGCTCGTCATCCCTGATCCACGCAGAACGTTAAATGAACATGCAATTGCTGCATGGGAACCGACAAGTTCACAATACTATCCACAGTTATTACAAAGTGTGTGCGCGCACTATGATATACCGATGGATGTTCCTGTTGAACAATTAACAGATGAACAGCTCGAATGGATATTATACGGCAGTGGAGCGGAGAAACTTTATTTTCGCTATGAAAATGAATCGGGTCAAGTCCGTGAACGTGAAATTTATTTTGAAGGGGTTATGAATAACATTTCGCGCCGTTATCATGAAACAAGTTCTGATTACATTCGTGAACAAATGGAAAGTTACATGGTACAAAAACCGTGTCCAAAATGTCGAGGTAACCGACTTCAAGAAGGTAGTTTAGCTGTATTGATTGCTGGGAAACATATCGGCGAAGTGACGGATATGTCGATTAAAGAAGCCAAGGCCTTCTTTGAACAGTTAACCCTCAATGAAAAAGAAATGACAATCGCTCGTATGATATTACGAGAAATTGAGGAGCGCCTTGAATTTCTCATAAATGTTGGGTTGGAGTATTTAACCCTTTCTCGTTCTGCTGGTACGCTCTCAGGTGGAGAAGCGCAACGAATTCGTCTTGCCACGCAAATTGGGTCTTCGCTCATGGGTGTTTTGTACATTTTAGATGAACCATCTATTGGTCTTCATCAACGGGATAACCACCGTCTTATTCAAACGCTTGAAAAGATGCGTGATTTAGGGAACACCTTGATCGTTGTGGAGCATGATGAAGATACGATGCTCGCTGCTGATTATATCGTTGACATTGGACCAGGTGCAGGAGCGCATGGTGGAGAAATATCGGCGATAGGTACACCTGAAGATATTCAAAAGAGTGATTCGTCATTAACAGGTGACTATTTAGCCGGTCGAAAGTTTATTCCTCTACCGATTGAACGTCGTCCTGTGACCGATAGGAAAATTACGATTAAAGGTGCAAAAGAAAACAATTTGCAAAACACGTCAGTTTCGATCCCATTAGGGGTGTTTAATGCTGTAACTGGCGTGTCAGGATCAGGTAAAAGTACGCTTATTAATGAAATTTTACAAAAATCGTTATCCCAAAAGCTTCATAAAGCAAAGCAAAAGCCAGGTAAGCATCGAGCGCTAGAAGGTATCGACCATTTGGAAAAAGTCGTCAATATTGACCAGTCTCCAATCGGGCGCACACCGCGTTCTAACCCAGCGACGTACACGGGTGTCTTCGATGATATACGTGATGTATTTGCCATGACAAACGAAGCGAAAGTGCGTGGCTATAAAAAAGGACGCTTTAGTTTTAATGTTAAAGGAGGACGGTGCGAAGCATGCCGTGGCGATGGTATCATAAAAATTGAAATGCACTTTCTTCCTGATGTTTACGTACCATGTGAAGAATGCGGTGGTAAACGATATAATCGTGAAACATTAGAAGTTTCGTATAAAGGGAAAACGATCGCAGACGTATTAGATATGACTGTGGAAGATGGTCTTTCATTTTTTGAAAACATTCCTCGGATCAAACGAAAAATTCAAACACTTTTTGATGTCGGTTTAGGGTATATGACATTAGGTCAACCAGCGACAACGCTCTCTGGAGGTGAAGCGCAACGTGTAAAACTAGCATCTCAATTGAGTCGTAGGTCAAATGGCAAGACTTTATATATTCTTGATGAGCCGACGACAGGCTTACATGTGTATGATATTGAGCGTTTATTGCACGTCCTACAACGCCTCGTTAAAAATGGCGATACCGTTCTTGTCATTGAACATAACTTGGACGTTATTAAAACCGCAGATCATATTATTGACCTTGGTCCTGAGGGTGGAGATAAAGGCGGTGAAATTGTCGCTGAAGGAACGCCTGAAAAAGTGTCTGAAATTGAAAGGTCTCATACTGGGCAGTATTTAAAACCGATACTGGAAAGAGAACGTAAACGTATGGCTGAACGCGTCGATGAAACAGCATCTTATGTGCCGACATCAAGTTAACGCATCGGTTACACTGGCAATGGTCCCAAAGTGTAAGAGACTTTACGTTTTGTCATGAATCGTTAACTCGCTTATTGGTCGAATTTCATAAGAATGTGTTTTTTTCGGCAATAGGTAGGATGATAAAGGAGGAACGTGTCATGCAAGAGGAACGAAAAATGATTTTAAAGATGATTGAAGACGGGAAAATTAGTACTGAAGAAGGGGTTCAACTATTAAATGCTTTAAAAGATGGCGGTGACGCTAAAAATGGAGAAGAAGCAGAGTCGGCAAGTTTTGAAAATGGACCCCAGTCTTTGAGTAAGCAAGTCGATTGGAACGCTGGAGGTGCGCATCGTGGCACCTATAAAGATACTTCTTTGATGCGTCGTTTCGGAGATTTTTTTGAAGACGCTGTTCAGAAAGTGAAAGATTTTGACCTTGACTTTAATTTTGGTTCCTCTGTCGAAGTCGAACATATTTTTCAACATACCGATGCCTCTGTTGAAAATATGAACATCTCTGTTGAAAATGGTGATATCACATTTGAAGCATGGGATGAGCCCGATGTACGTGTAGAGTGTAAAGTAAAAGTTTATAAAGTGAAGGACGCCCAAGAAGCTCGGCGCTTTTTCCTTGATGAAGCGATCTTTTCTTTGCATGAGGGGGCGCTTCAGTTTCGTTCACCTTCAAAATCCATGAAAGTAAATACTGTTGTTCGTATCCCGAGAGGAAAACTTCAACAAGTAAAACTTTATGCGTTTAATGGGAAGTTGACTGGGGAAACACTAAGCATGCAAAAATTTGAAGGGCAAACCGTTAACGGCCGCATTCAATTCGAAAAAATTGACGCAGAAGACGTTCACCTTGAAACGATTCACGGAAGTATTGCCATTGAAGAATTACGTTGTCATCATGCAGGCGGAAAAACGTTAAATGGGAGCATAGATTTATCTGTCGCATGTGGTGAGGTGGATATTGAGACCCTCAATGGTTCAATCCATTACACGTTAACAGACGCTCGTTCTGCTAAAGGTTACTTTAAAACGACGACGGGAAGTGTCACTGTTCACGTACCGAACAGTGTAAAAACCGAGGGTCAATTAAAAACGTACCTTGGCGGTATTCATTGTGACTTACCGAATTTAACAACAATCGATGAGAAAAAAGATTTTGCTTCCAAGTCGATGGCGTTTTTGTCTAATCGTGATGTAACGCCTCTATTGTATATTGAAGCGGAAACAAGAACAGGTTCGATTAACGTCAGTAATCAACCATAACGTGCTTGGCGAGGAAAGGAGGGTGACGCAATGAAGCGACTATATCGTACAGAGCATGACCGAAAGATTGGTGGTGTATGCGGAGGGGTTGCGCAATATTTCAATATTGACTCAACGGTTGTTCGAATTCTCTTTCTATTATTAATGATCCCGTTTGCCATTTTTCCAGTGGTTATTGCATACGCCGTTGGTGTATTTATCATGCCAAATGAAAGCGATGTTCGCCAATGACAGGTTGGCTATTACAATTACTTGTCAACAGTGTCATCCTTCTGTTTATCGCCCATTTTTTTACTCGTGTGGACATAGAAAGTTTTGGTGCGGCTTTATTAGCTAGTTTTATTCTTGCGCTTGTAAATCTGCTTGTTAAGCCGATCCTCGTCGTATTAACGCTCCCGATCACGTTTCTGACCTTAGGTTTATTCATATTTATTATCAATGCATTGATGTTACAATTGACCTCGACGCTAATGGGTAGTGAATTTGTCATCGATGGATTTGGAATGGCGATTGTTGCAGCGATCGTCATGGCTCTTCTCAATACGATGATTCATACGTTGATGTTGAAGCCAAGGTGATCATCGGTAAAGCAAAGGTAAACAGCCTGTAACTGGACATTGTTCGGTTGCAGGCTGTTTTTGTTGACAAACATTTACAAACAGTTTTGGCGTAAAATATGTGAAACAAATGTGATATGTTCACGGCTTAACGGGAATCATGGTAAAATAAATAAGTTATAATAAAATCTTGTCAAACATTTACTACGATTTATGTGGTTGTTTAAGAACAAACGCACAAGTACGAATGTGTTTGAATAAGTGCTCGTAATTGATAAGGAGGAACAACAATGCCCAAAGTGACAGCACAACATCTCATGGAACAGTTTCATTTAGAGCTCGTCAACCAAGATGATGATATTAACTATCGTCCAATTACGACAAGTGATATATCAAGGCCAGGAATTGAAATGGCTGGATATTTTACTTATTATCCAGCGAAAAGGTTGCAACTTCTCGGCAAAACCGAATTGACGTTTTTTTCGGAACTGTCAGAAGATGAAAAAGACGATCGGATGCAGCGCCTCTGTACATATGATACACCAGGCATCATTATATCTCGTAACTTAGAAGTACCTGAACAATTAATGCAAGCTGCTCGCGATGTAGGTGTACCGATCCTTCGAGCTGACTTATCGACGACGCGCTTAAGTAGTCAGTTAACGACTTACTTAGAAAGTAAACTAGCACCGATGACAGCGATTCACGGGGTGTTAATCGATATTTATGGAATTGGTGTGTTAATTACAGGTTCTAGTGGCGTAGGGAAAAGTGAAACGGCTTTAGACCTTGTTCGCCGCGGCCACCGTCTCGTTGCTGATGATTCTGTCGAAATCCATCAAGAACATGATAATATGCTCATTGGAAAATCACCTGAGTTAATTAGACACTTGCTTGAAATTAGAGGTCTCGGTATCATTAATGTTATGACCCTTTTTGGTGCCGGTTCTGTTCGTAACTTTAAACGAATAGGGCTTGCGATTCACTTAGAATTGTGGGATGAAAATAAAACGTACGATCGTCTCGGTTTGACGGAAGATGAGATGAAAATTTTCGATACACAAGTACCTAAAATGACCGTTCCTGTAAGACCAGGAAGGAACTTAGCGGTCATTATTGAAGTTGCTGCGATGAATTTCCGCTTAAAGCGAATGGGCATTAATGCTGCGCAACAGTTCTCGGATCGTCTCACGGATGTGATTGAAGAAGGCGATCAAGACGAATTTTAATTGATTTTTCTCAATGAAATCTTCACAAAGGTATGAGACGATGAACGGTAACTGCGCTTTGCACAGGTTTTAGCTTGTATCGAAAATCATGAAAAGCGCGAATTGAATAGAGAGAGGTGGAAACAATGGTTGCTTCAGTACAACCGTTAGACCCGGTTGCTTTTAACCTTGGTCCAATTACGGTCCAATGGTACGGTTTGATTATTGCCGTTGGGGCATTGCTCGGGTATTTATTAGCAAATCGAGAAGCAGATCGACGAGGATTACCGAAAGATACACTCGCTGATTTACTAATTTTTGCGTTGCCAATTTCAATCATATCTGCGAGATTGTATTACGTCATCTTCCATTGGCAGCATTATGCTGGTGATTTAGGAAGGATCATTGCGATTTGGGAAGGTGGACTTGCAATCCATGGTGGTCTGATTGGGGCAGTGATTACTGCTGTCGTGTTCGCGAAAAAACGCGGACTATCATTTTGGAAGCTCGCTGATATTACCGCTCCTAGTATTTTGCTCGGTCAAGCGATCGGACGTTGGGGAAATTTTATGAACCAAGAGGCTCACGGTGGGGAAGTGAGTCGCAGTTTTTTAGAAAACTTAATGCTTCCTGACTTTATCATTGATCAAATGTTTATTGATGGTGTCTATTATCACCCGACGTTTTTATATGAGTCGTTATGGAACATTGTCGGTGTTGTTTTACTCCTGTTATTACGCAGGATGAATTTGCGTCGTGGTGAATTATTCTTAACATACGTCATCTGGTACTCAGTTGGCCGCTTCTTTATTGAAGGAATGAGAACAGATAGTTTAATGATGTTTGATGTATTACGTACAGCACAAGTCATGTCAGTTTTACTTATCATCGGTGCCATTGGGCTCCTCATTTATCGACGTAAAGAAGGGTTAGCTAACATAAGGTATCTTGACGAAGAAACGAAGAAAAGTAAAAATAACGCACAAAAAGGAAAGAAGAAAAAGTAAACAGATTGTATGAAACGAGAGGGGACTTGTTAAAACGGAAAAAGATGGTCACCTTCTATCGTCATCGTTGTTAATCAACCGAGTGATTTGGGGGTTTTTGAAAATGGGTATGTTAAAACGAGGGTTGATGGTCGGTTTAAAAACGACATGGACGTTAGGGAAGATTATCTTTCCGATTACGTTACTTGTGACGATGTTAAGTCACACACCTGTTATGGATCGTTTGACGTCACTACTTGCCCCTCTGATGTCTATTTTAGGGTTGTCAGGGGAAGCAGCCATCCCTCTCGTTCTAGGAAATGTATTGAATTTATATGCGGCAATCGGTGCGATTTTAACGCTTGAACTGACTGTGAAAGAAGTGTTTATTTTAGCTGTGATGCTTTCGTTTTCTCATAATTTGTTTGTTGAATCAGCTGTTGCCAAGCAAGTTGGTTTAAAAATATGGGTCGTTTTGCTCGTGCGAATTGGTTTAGCGCTCGTGTCAGCATGGTTGATCAACCTTTTTTGGCAAGGTGGGCAAGAGATTGCCGAATATGGCCTTGTTGCCAGTAGTCAAGAGACGGTGAATGGGTTTTGGCCAATCGTTTATCAAGGGGTTGAAAGCGCGGTACTTGGGATTGTCCAATTTGCTGCCATCGTGATCCCGATTATGATGGGTATTCAGATCATGAAAGAATTAGGTTGGTTGAATGTGTTTTCTCGTTGGATGTCTCCGTTTACGAGAATGCTAGGTATTCGTGAAAATACATCCACGACGTTAGCTGCGGGGTTAATGTTTGGGCTTGCTTTTGGTGCTGGTGTGATGATTCAAGCGGTAAAAGAGGATGGTGTAGCGAAGAAAGACTTGTACCTCGTGTTTATCTTCCTCGTTGCTTGTCACGCGGTGATTGAAGATACGCTTATTTTTATTCCGCTAGGCATCCCGGTATGGCCGTTATTGATTATTCGCATTGTTACAGCAGTACTTCTCACAGTGGCGGTGGCCGTTGTTTGGAACCGAAAAGAAAAAAGAGATGCAGAGGCGTCGAGGGCCTACGGGGCCTAATTAAGAAAGGAGAGGTAATGTGAAACCGATTTTTAAAGATGTCGATACATTGCTATTTGATTTAGATGGAACGCTAGTTAATACAGTAGAGTTAATTATTAGTTCATTTTTGCATACATTAGATCAATTTAAACCTGGTGAATATACGCGAGAAGATGCGATTTCGTTTATTGGGCCACAATTGGCAGATACGTTTCAAAGGATTGATCCTGAGCGTGCGAAAGAAATGGAACATGTATATCGCACATATAACCATGAGAAGCACGATGAACTCGTTGAAGAATATGAAGGGGTTTATGAAACAGTTGAACGGTTGTACCAGGAAGGTTATAAAATGGCGATCGTTACAACGAAGCGTCGTGAAACGGCGGAACGTGGATTAAAACTTTCTCGTCTTGAGCGTTTCTTCGATGTCACCATTACACTCGATGATGTTGAAGAAGTAAAACCAGCAACTGAACCTCTTGATAAAGCATTGACACAACTTGGCTCATCAAGAGTGAGCGCGCTAATGATCGGCGATAGTAAGCATGATATCCTTGGTGGACAAAATGCGAACACGTATACAGCCGGCGTCGCATGGACGATCCAAGGAAAAGACAAGTTGGCAAGTTACAAGCCGGATGTCATGCTTGAAACAATGCCAGAATTGCTGACTCACCTAGGGGTCGAGGAGACATGAGTCGGCGGACAGACCGTTATCCTGTGAAGTCGTCGAATTCACTTTGGCAAGTGTATCGTACGGTATCGTTTTTTAAAGTCATGAAAACTTTCATTGTTATTCAGCTTTGTCGTTATAGTCCATTTATGTCAGTGAAAAATTGGTTATACCGTACGTTTCTCGGTATGGAAGTTGGAAGTCAGACGTCTGTAGCTTTAATGGTCATGGTAGATATTATGTTTCCTGAAAAAATTAAGATTGGTCGTAATTGTGTGATTGGCTACAATACGACGATTCTTACGCACGAATACTTAATTGATGAATACCGCCTCGGTGACGTTGTCATTGGCGATGAAGTGATGATCGGCGCTAATTCGACAATTTTACCAGGGGTGACGATTGGTGATGGGGCTGTGGTTTCGGCAGCAACGCTTGTCAATAAAGATGTGCCTCCGGGTGCATTTGTCGGAGGCAACCCAATGCAAGTGATAAAAATAAATCAACAAGAGACATCGATGAAAGAATAAATTTTCGTCTAACTGGTTTATTTCAGAGGTGGAAATATTCAAAAAACAAATGGGAACGCATGAGGTTTCAGACAAGAAATCTCATGCGTTTTTTTATTGCCCTGTCCACTAAACAGTCGTGAAATCACATATTAATCGCCTTATTCACATGGTTGGAGTTTCGGACAGAAAGGGGAGAAAAAGTAGTGGGTCTGTCCGAATAAGAAGTGAATTCGGACAGAAAGAGGGGGAAATGCAGCGTAACTGTCCGAATAAGAGGGTTATTCGGACAGAAAGAGGGGGAAAAGCAGCGTAACTGTCCGAATAAGAGGGTTATTCGGACAGAAAGAGGGGGAAAAGCAGCGTAACTGTCCGAATAAGAGGGATATTCGGACAGAAAGAGGGGGAAAAGCAGCGTAACTGTCCGAATAAGAGGGTTATTCGGACAGAAAGAGTAGAAAAAGCAGCGTAACTGTCCGAATAAGAGGTGAATTCGGACAGAAAGAGTAGAAAAAGCAGCGTAACTGTCCGAATAAGAGGGATATTCGTACAGAAAGAGGGGGAAAAGCAGCGTAACTGTCCGAATAAGAGGGTTATTCGGACAGAAAGGGAAGAAAAAGTAGTGTAACTGTCCGAATAAGAGGTGAATTCGGACAAAAAGGGGAGAAAAGTAGTGGATCTGTCCGAACCCAAGGAGTATCCGAACAATTGAAGAGGAAAAGAGTCCGAGCTTTCCGAAAAAACTAAGCTGAGAAGTGTATCTTCTTCCACTGGGTGGTTATTAGCTGAAAACACCCTCGGAACCGTTTACAATTATAGGTAACGAAAAAAGAGTGAATTGATTGAAAGTTTTCGGTTGACGGTAAACGGGAACAAAGGTAGACTACTATTTAAAGTTCTTTATTATATTATCACGTTAGCGAACTAAAGTAACGGAGTGCGAAGGATCGCTGTTCTTCGTTTCTATGACCTTTGAGAAGCCTTTATTTGAATTTACAGAGTGAGGTGGCATAAATGGTAAAACCTTTAATGTTTGAAAAACCAACAGGAATGCGCGATACACTGCCGAATTTATATCGTGTAAAAGAAAGCATTCGTAAAAAGACTAGTACTGAAATGCGTCAGTGGGGGTATGAACCGATTGAAACCCCGACATTAGAATATTTTGATACAGTTGGTTATGCGTCAGCAATATTAGAGCAACAACTTTTCAAATTGTTAGACCAACAAGGTCATCCCCTTGTTCTTCGTCCAGACATGACAGCACCGATTGCGCGCATTGCAGCATCAACGTTGAAAGAAAAACAACGTCCAGTTCGTTTAACATATGATGCAAATGTGTTTCGTGCACAACAGCGTGAAGGTGGAAAAACAGCGGAATTCGAACAAGTGGGCGTTGAATTAATCGGAGACGAAACGGTAAGTGCAGACGGTGAAGTGATAGCGTTAATGCTCTCGGCAATGAACCGCATTGAACTGCAAGACGTACAAGTTGCGATCGGGAATGTCGCGTTCGTTCATGCATTACTCATCGATATTCTTGGGAGCGAAGAACGGGCAGAAGTTTTAAAACGTTATTTATATGAAAAAAATTACGTTGGCTTCCGTCGTCATGTCGAGTCGCTTTCCTTATCTTCGATTGATAAACGTCGACTCGAAAAGTTACTAAAACTTCGCGGCGGACGAGAAGTTTTAGATGAAGCTTATGGAATCGCGGAAACTGAAGAAGCACGACAGGCACTTGATGACTTGGTGCAGCTATCCGATGTTTTAACCTCTTTCGGTGTCGAGGAAAACGTCCGTTTTGACTTAAATTTACTGATGCATATGAGTTACTACACAGGTGTTGTTTTTGAAGCGTATAGTTCAAATCTTGGCTACCCAATAGGAAGTGGAGGCCGCTATGATGAACTGTTGCGCCGGTTCGATCAACAAGAGGCAGCAACAGGCTTTGGCTTACGTCTCGATTTACTAGTGGAAGCGTTAGGGTCAGCTGAAGTTGAACAAGAGCAATCTACGTGTCTCATTTTCAGCCATGAGCGAAGAGCAGAGGCAGTTCGAGAAGCGAAGCGTCTTCGAGAAAATGGAGAAACGGTGGTTTTACAAGATATTGCAGGGATTGCTGATGTTGATGCGTTTTCCCAAGCGTATCCAAAGGTTGAGTATTTGATTGGAACGAACGGGGGTGGCTCAAGTGAATAATGAATGGTTAACGATTGCGATGCCAAAAGGACGTATTTTTGATGAAGCGGTTGAATTACTAAGGCTTGCTGGATATGATCTTCCACCCGAATTTGAAGAGTCACGAAAACTGATTATCGAATCGGAAAGTGCGGGAATGCGTTTTATTTTAGCCAAGCCAATGGATGTGCCAACTTATGTTGAACATGGTGTTTGTGACGTTGGTGTAGCAGGAAAAGACGTGTTGATTGAAGAAGAACGTGATGTGTATGAATTATTAGATTTACAAATTAGTGCTTGTTATATGGCGGTAGCGGCTCTGCCTGGTTATGAACGTAAGAAGGACATCGCTCCGAAAGTGGCGACGAAGTATCCGAACTTAGCTTCGAGTTATTTCCGTGCACAAGGCGAGCAAGTAGAAATGATTAAGTTAAACGGCTCGATCGAACTAGCGCCACTTGTCGGCCTTGCAGATCGCATTGTCGATATCGTGTCAACAGGTCAGACATTGAAGGAAAACGGATTAGTCGAAACTGAGGAAATGATGACGATCACATCCCGTCTCATCGTCAATCCAGTCAGTTACCGTATGAAAGCAGCGGCGATTGATGAGATGGTCACAAGGTTAGAGCCTGTGATCGCAAAGGAGGAGACCTCGGAATGAGCCGGTTAAAAGTTGTTCAAGTTGATGACCAAGTGACTTTGAAACGTTCTGTCGATGAAGGGACAGATGAACAATGGCAAGCTGTTCAATCGATTTTACAAGATGTGCAAAAGCGAGGAGATAAAGCAGTCGCGGACTATACGGACAAGTTTGATGGTGTTCGTCCATCACCTGTCCAAGTGAGTGGTGAAGAAGTCGAACGCGCCTATGAAAACTTTGCAACAGCCGATCTCCAAATCATTCGCGATGCGATCGCAAACCTTCGTGACTTTCACGAGCGACAAGTACAACAGTCGTGGTTTACGACAAAGCAAGATGGGACATTACTTGGGCAAAAAGTGACCCCACTTGATGCAGCAGGTGTATATGTCCCGGGTGGAACGGCGATTTATCCATCTTCGATTTTAATGAACGTCATTCCTGCACAAGTCGCAGGCGTTGAACGCATTGCGATGGTCTCCCCGCCTGATGAAAAGGGATGCTTAGCCGATTCGGTTCTTGTCACAGCAGCAGAACTTGGTGTAAAGGAAATTTATAAAATCGGTGGTGCACAAGCGATTGGCGCTCTGGCTTATGGCACGGAGACGATCGATCCTGTCGACAAAATTGTCGGCCCCGGAAACATATTTGTTGCCTTAGCAAAGCGTGCTGTCTTTGGCACTGTCGATATCGATATGATCGCAGGACCAAGTGAAATCGTCGTGTTAGCCGATGAATCAGCGAAGCCTACATATATTGCTGCTGATCTTTTAAGTCAAGCTGAACACGACCCAATGTCATCAGCGGTCCTCGTCACATCATCGAAGCGACTAGCAGAAGAAGTGGCAGAAGAAGTCGACCGCCAACTAGAAACGTTACCACGCCGAGACGTTGCTGAAGCATCGATCAAAAATTACGGTGCTGCTTATGTTACATCAACGTGGCAAGAAGCCATCGATACCGTCAATACACTCGCACCTGAACATTTGGAAATTATGACTAATGACCCGATGAAAGAGCTCGGCTCGATTCGCCACGCAGGTGCGATTTTTCTCGGTGAACATAGTTCAGAGCCAGTCGGTGATTATTTTGCAGGGCCGAACCACGTGTTACCGACAAATGGAACGGCCCGTTTCTCAAGTCCATTAAATGTAGAGGATTTCACGAAAAAATCGAGTGTCATTTCTTATAGCCAAGAAGCGATACAAAATAACGGAGAGGCGATCGCACGTTTTGCGCGCCTTGAAGGTTTAGATGCACACGCACGTGCTGTCGAAAAAAGATTGGGGGATCAAGATGAGTGAACGAAATGCAACAAAACAACGTTATACAAATGAAACAGAAATTGATTTGCAATTGGACATCGACGGAACTGGTGAGGCGACGATAGATACAGGCGTACCGTTTTTAACGCACATGCTTGACTTATTCACAAAGCATGGACAGTTTGACGTCAATATTCAAGCGAACGGAGACACAGATGTTGATGACCACCATACGACTGAAGATATCGGCATCGTACTCGGTCAAGCGCTCCTCGAAGCGGTCGGCGATAAAAAAGGAATCCGTCGCTATGGTGATGCGTTCGTTCCGATGGATGATGTGCTCGCGCACGTCGTCGTCGATATTAGTAATCGCCCACATTTGGAATTTCGTGCCGAACTACCACAAGCAAAAGTTGGCACATTTGACACAGAGCTCGTCCACGAGTTTCTTTGGAAGCTAGCTGTTGAAGCACGAATCAATTTACACGTAAACGTCCATTACGGACATAATACCCACCATATCATCGAAGCGATTTTCAAAGCACTCGGACGGGCATTGAACGAAGCGACAAGCATCGACCCAAACGTCAAAGGCATCCCATCCACGAAAGGAATGTTATAAATGATCGGTGTCGTCGATTATGGCATGGGCAACTTGCACAGTGTCAGTAGAGCTCTAGAGCGCCTCGGTCATCATTATTTCATCTCCGGAGATGCCGAAGAGCTAGTTGCCAAAAGCGATGGACTCATCTTGCCTGGAGTCGGTGCCTTTCCAGATGCCATGAAAGAATTAGACCGCCAAGGCTTAACCAACATGCTAAAAACATGGGCCAATGACGGACGACCATTACTCGGGATATGCCTAGGGATGCAATTATTGTTGGAAAGAAGTGAAGAACATGGACATACGACCGGTCTTTGTTTATTGCCGGGCCATGTCTATCGTTTTTCAGGTGAGACGAGTGAGGGCACCACTTACAAAGTGCCACATATGGGATGGAATTTATTGCGTTACCACAAGGAAGATCATCCGATGTTACAAGAAGTTGAACCTGGTCACGTCTATTTCGTGCACTCTTATGTTGCAAGCGTAGAAGAAGATGTGCTGATTGCTTCTGCTGAATATGACGTCCTTGTCCCTGCCGTCATCGGACGTGAAAACGTGTGGGGAACACAGTTTCACCCTGAAAAGAGTAGTGATATCGGAATGCGTATGTTGAAAAACTTTGCTAAGGCAGTTGAGGAGGGAAGCGGACGTGTTTAATGTATATCCAGCGATCGATATTCGTGGCGGAAAGTGTGTACGATTGATGCAAGGAGATTATGATCGTGAGACGGTGTATGGTGATTCGCCACAAGCAATGGCGGAGCGATTTGTTGACGAAGGGGCTTCTTGGATTCATCTCGTCGATTTAGACGGGGCGAAAGAAGGAAAACCTGTCAATGATGCGTATGTACTGGATGTTGCTAAAAACTTGCCTGTTCGTGTTCAAGTCGGTGGAGGTATTCGGACAGAAGAAGATGCCGCTCGTTATTTAGAAAACGGTGTTGACCGGATTATCCTCGGTAGCTCTGCGGTGTCTGATCCGGATTTTGTAAAAGCGATGCTCGCTCGCTTCGGTGGTGAGCGTGTCGCAATCGGGATCGATGCTCGAGATGGTTTTGTGGCAACAGAAGGTTGGTTAGAGACATCTGAAGTCCGTGCAGAAACACTAGGTGAAGAGCTTGTCAAACACGGGGCGGAAGTATTTATCACAACAGATATTTCCCGCGATGGCATGCTTAGCGGTCCGAACGTTGAGGCAATCGCACGTCTTGCTGAAGTAACGGGTAAAGAAGTGATTGCTTCAGGTGGGGTGAGTCAGCTTTCTGATTTAAAAGAACTGAATGCGAAGCAATCGGTCGGTGTTGCAGGTGCGATTGTTGGAAAAGCATTATACACCGATCAGTTTTCTTTGTCTGATGCGCTTAGGGAGGTAGAATAACTGTGTTAACGAAACGGATCGTTCCATGTTTAGACGTAAAAGAAGGTAGGGTCGTAAAAGGCATTCAGTTTCTCGAACTTCGCGATGCGGGAGACCCTGTAGAGTTAGCGGCGGTTTATGATGAGCAAGGCGCCGATGAACTCGTGTTTCTTGATATTTCTGCCTCTCATGAAGGCCGCGAAACGATGGTAGATGTCGTTAAACAAGTCGCAGGTGAATTAGCGATCCCGTTTACTGTTGGAGGAGGGATCAATTCACTTGAAGACATGAAGCGTATTTTACGAGCAGGTGCTGACAAAGTGTCTTTAAATACAGCAGCAGTCAAACGCCCGGAACTTGTATCTGAAGGTGCCGACTTTTTTGGCAGCCAATGTATCGTCGTTGCTATCGATGCAAAATGGGACGATGATCTCAAGTCGTGGCGGATTTATACGCATGGTGGCAGGACGCCAACTGATTGGGAAGTTGTTGAATGGGCACAAGAAGTCGTTCGTCGTGGCGCGGGGGAAATCTTGCTCACAAGTATGGATCAAGATGGTGAAAAAACAGGTTTTGCGACAGCCTTGACGAAGTATGTAGGTGAAAATGTATCTGTCCCTGTCATCGCTTCAGGGGGAGCAGGGTCAAAAGAGGATTTTTACGACGTGTTTACTGATGCGAATGCAGACGCCGCGCTGGCTGCGTCGATTTTTCATTACAAAGAGACGTCTATTGAAGAAGTGAAACGGTTTTTAAAACAAAAAGGAGTCGATATCCGATGAGCTTAACGATCGATTGGGAAGCACTCCACTTTGACGAACAAGGGTTGTTACCGGCTATTGTTCAGGACGCAGTAAGTAAAGAAGTACTCACACTTGCCTACATGAATAAAACGTCGCTTGAAAAAACAATCGAAACGAAAGAAACGTGGTTTTATAGTCGCTCAAGGCAAGAGTTATGGCATAAAGGTGAAACGAGTGGGAATACGCAACGGGTTGTCGACATTCGACTCGATTGTGACCAAGATGCGCTTGTTGTGCTTGTAGAACCGACTGGCCCTGCTTGTCATACAGGGGCATACAGCTGTTTTCAAAGTGCTAACAAACAAGGTTCACAAGCCGATTCAGATCGTTTTGCAATCATCCAAGAACTGGAACAAGTGATTGCAAAACGGGAGGCAGAGCGACCTGAAGGTGCTTATACGACGTATTTGTTTGAAAAAGGCGTCGATAAAATTTTAAAGAAAGTCGGAGAAGAAGCTTCGGAAGTGATTATTGCCGCCAAAGATTATGATAAAGAAGAGTTAACATGGGAAACGGCTGACCTTCTTTACCATCTTCTTGTATTACTTCGTGAACAAAAGCTTCCGCTTGATGATGTTCTCAATCGTCTTCATGAACGTCATTCAACGAAAACGTCTACTCAATAATCATAGAACCAATGAAAGGCTGATGTTCGATACGTCAGCCTTTACCTTCGGAGACGTTGCTTTTTCTGCAGGAGACGTCTTTCACTCCTTCGCATGGTCAACACAATATCCGAAATTGTATCACATATGCCCCCGTGTTATACTTCCTAAGAGAAACAGGATGGGAGGAAACGATGACACATAATGAAGAACCGAAACAAAAATGGGACAACGTGATTCCATTTTTGAAAGACGGTGCGTATTTTTATAAAAAAGGTATTGAAGCTTATCAAAATCAACAGGTGGACAAAGCGTTAACATACATTCAAAAAGCCATTGATGCTGAACCGCATGAACCGATTTTCATGTGTCAATTAGCGATTGTATTGGCAGACAAAGGTGAATATGACCATGCAAATGAATGGTTGAAAAAAGTGCTCGCGGACGTCGATCCTAATATGAATGAGTGCTATTTTTTTATGGCTAATAATCTAGCCTACCTTGGTCATAAAGAAGATGCGATCGTACGGTTAAAACAATATTTACAACGAGAACCTGCCGGCGAGTATGCCGATGATGCTAATTGGCTGCTAGAAATGCTTGAAGGGGAGCAAAAAGCTTCTTCAGATGAAGACTTGCAGCCGAAAAATGACAGTGTATATGAACAGGCGATGTTGAACTTAGAACGAGGATATTTTTTAGAAGCGGAAAAGCACTTTATTGCATTACTACAAGAAAACTCTAGTGACTGGGACACGTATGCACTCCTTGCTGAAGCCGTTTATCACGGCGGCGATCATGAGCGGGCGATTCAGATCGTTCAAGATGTAATCATAAAAGATGAAACAAACTTTCTTGCGCGTTGTCAGTTGGCTGTTTTTTATCATTTGCAAGGAAGAGAAGAAGCAAGTCAGTATCGCCAACAATTGAACATGATCCGTCCAGTGGATCATGAACATCGCTATATATTAGCAAGAACGAATTTTCATATTGGTGCGTATCGTGAAGCGCACCATCATTATCAGAAGTTAATGAAGAAAAGTTATTTCCGTAAAAGACCGACCTTCTATCATCAGGCTGCGCTAGTTAGTTGGCTAATAGAAGATAAACAGACCGCGGAAAAACTTTGGGGTAAAGCGTGGCAATTGGATGAAGTCAACCGAGACTATATTGAGGAATGCTTAAATAAATTGGGAGGTTCGTGGCGAACTTCTACAAGGGACGTATTTTATTATCTGTGAAATAAGCCTCGTGAGGTATGATTGCCTTACCTACAGATCAAGCTAGAACAAGAGTGGACGTTTGTAAGCAAGATTTTGGACATTAAATGTTTTTTTCATTACGATATAGATGAGTTAAACAGGAAAAATACTATTTTTACCAATTTAGGGGAGTGGAATCATGACAAAGGGACAAGAAACGATTTATGATGTCATTATTATTGGAGCAGGTCCAGCTGGGATGACGGCCGCGGTATATACTTCAAGAGCGAATTTATCAACAGTTATGATTGAAAGAGGTATGCCAGGGGGACAAATGGCTAACACGGAAGATGTTGAGAACTATCCAGGGTATGAAAGTATTCTTGGGCCAGATTTGTCCAACAAGATGTTTTCACACGCCAAGAAATTCGGTGCCGAATATGCTTATGGTGATGTGAAAGAGATCGTTGATGGAAAAGAGTACAAGACGATTGTGACAGGAAATGGTGAATTTAAAGGCCGAGCTGTTATTATTACAACAGGTGCAAAATATAAAGAACTTGGTGTTCCTGGTGAAAAAGAACTAGGGGGGCGTGGTGTTTCTTATTGTGCTGTCTGTGACGGTGCGTTCTTTAAAGATAAAGAACTCGTCGTTGTTGGTGGCGGAGACTCTGCGGTTGAAGAAGCGGTTTTCTTAACGAAATTTGCAAGTAAAGTTACGGTTGTACACCGTCGCGATGAGCTGCGCGCGCAAAAAATATTGCAAGATCGTGCGTTTGCAAACGACAAAATCGACTTTATTTGGAGTCATACTGTCAAAGAGATTAATGATGGTGGCAACGGAAAAGTCGGTAGTGTGACACTGGTGAATAAAGAAGATGGCTCTGAGCGTGAATTTAAAACCGATGGTGTTTTCATCTATATTGGCATGTTGCCAATTAACGAACCATTTCTTAACCTTGGCATTACAAACGAAGATGGATATGTTGAAACGAACGATGAAATGGAGACGAAAATTTCAGGTATTTTCGCAGCGGGAGACATTCGTGAAAAGACCCTTCGCCAAATTGTTACCGCGACAGGTGATGGAAGTATTGCTGCACAAACCGCTCAACATTACATTGAAAATTTAAAAGAAGAACTTGAAGCATCCGAAGCTTAAAGATGTGTGTGATAAAGAGGTTGATCGTACTGACGATGAACCTCTTTTTACGATTAAGGCTGTTTCATATAAAAAAGTAAGTCTGTTCCAATAAAAAGTTAAACAGCGTTAAAAGCCCGGCCCTCTAAAAATCAATGTTTTAACGAGGATAGAAAAATCGTTATTGGATATTAACTCATCTGTAATGGCTGTGAAATAATTCATCGTTACAATAGGAATTAAGTAATTGACCCCCTTTTTTTTATATACCTTTGACGGCACGGGATCATCCCGTGCTCTTTTTTTATCCGCTAAACGAAGATACGCACTTTTATCGTGAGAATAGCTATCACTATTGATAGGGGGAGATGGATTGTGATTGCGCCACTGTTCAGGGGTTCTAAACTTTAAGCGGCATGTAAGAGCGTTAAGGGTGAAGTGGTTAACTGTGTGTCAGATTTTGTTAAAATTTTCTGACCTTCCCAGTTACCCTTAATTGTTCGATAATGATTGTATAGTGTATAATATATAGAAGGTTATTGGTTTAATAAAAAGGCTAGTTTCTAAAAGTTTGTTGCTTTTAAATGAAAAGAGTTTTATACAAGAAGTCTAACGAAAAGATTTAATTAAATGGTACCAATCATTTAATACACAAATGTGTGTTTTGATCGTAAACTGGAGTGTATAGAGTTGAGGTGACAACTAATGCAGCGAGTAACAAATTGTATGTTAGTAGATGAACAACATGTACTTACTTTACAAAAGCCGAGCCGTGGCTGGTGGGTCGTTCCAGGGGGGAAAATGGAGCCTGGAGAGTCAGTCAAAGAATCGGTTGTTCGAGAATTTTATGAAGAGACAGGATATACGATTTCATCACCTCAATTACGTGGTGTTTTTACAGTGGTTATTGAAGAGGATGGAGAAGTCATCGATGAGTGGATGCTTTTTACGTTTGTTGCCTCTTCTTATGAAGGCGAGATGCTAAGTGAATCTCCTGAAGGAAAGTTGGCCTGGACATCGAATGACGATGTTCTTGATCTACCAATGGCAGCAGGGGATTACCATATACTTCAACATATGTTAACGAAAGAAGGACCTTTGTACGGCAGTTTTCGTTATTCAAGTGACTATGAGTTGTTATCGTATCGTCTCGACCCTCCGTCAACGTTATCATCCAATGAATATTACGACGCGTAGAAAAAGGTAGGCGATTATTGATGGAACAAGAAAATCATCAACCTAGAAAAGAGATGGAAGTCGTCATTATCACAGGAATGTCAGGGGCAGGTAAAACTGTTGCTGTGCAAAGTTTTGAAGATTTAGGCTATTTTTGTGTGGATAACCTTCCACCTGCACTTATCCCGAAGTTTATCGACCTGATATCTAGTTCGGGAGGGAAAATGAATAAAGTCGCGCTCGTCATTGACCTTCGAGGGCGTGAATTCTTTGATGATTTATTTGAATCAATTGACCAAATTGGCACTGAAATCAATGTGACACCTCATATTGTGTTTCTAGATGCGAAGGATACAAAACTCGTTCAACGCTATAAAGAAACGAGACGTTCTCATCCACTTGCATTGGATGGTTCACCGTTGGATGGCATTCAAGCAGAACGTGAAATGCTTGATGAGTTAAAAGGCCAAGCGCAAATGATTATTGATACGACGGATTTGAAGCCTTTAGACTTAAGGGATGCGATTATTAAGCGATTTTCCTCTCCGGATAAAGACGCCTTTACAATCCAATTGATGTCTTTCGGTTATAAACATGGTTTACCGATTGATGCAGATCTCGCTTTTGATGTTCGTTTCCTACCTAACCCTCACTACGTAGATCATATGCGTCCAAAGACAGGGTTGGATGAAGAAGTATCTTCATATGTATTGAAATGGACGGAAACGAATCAGTTTATCGAAAAGCTTTGGAACTTATTGTTATTTATACTCCCTCAATATAAGCGTGAAGGAAAAAGTCAACTCGTGATTGCTATTGGATGTACAGGTGGAAAGCACCGTTCTGTTACGCTTACAGAATATTTTAGTCGTCACCTACGGGAAGAAGGTTACGAGACGTTTGCGATACACCGTGATATCGAACGAGGTAAACGAGAATCATGAAGCAAGCTAAAATTGTCGTTATTGGGGGAGGAACAGGTCTTTCCGTTTTGTTACGTGGGCTAAAGACGTTCCCAGTAGATATAACAGCGATCGTTACTGTAGCAGATAACGGGGGAAGTTCAGGGCGATTGCGAAAAGAATTGAACATACCGCCACCAGGAGATGTGCGAAATGTGCTCATTTCCTTAGCTGAAATTGAGCCACTCGTGGAGGAGTTGTTCCAACATCGTTTTTCAAGCGGAACAGGCTTAACTGGGCATTCTGTCGGAAACATACTACTTGCCGGTATGACGTCGATTACAGGTGATTTTGCTCATGGCGTTAAAGAGTTAAGTAAAGTATTAAATGTTCGAGGGAAAGTGATTCCTGCAGTTAATCAGAGTGTCGATTTACATGCGGAATATGAAGACGGGCAAATTGTTCATGGTGAAGCGGAAATTCCCGAGATTGGAAAGAAAATTCGCCGTGTATTCATTACACCAGAGGATATTGAACCACTTCAAGAATCACTAACGGCGATTGAAGAGGCCGATTTGATTGTGGTTGGACCAGGAAGCTTGTACACGAGTATCTTACCGAACTTGATTGTTCCAGGTTTTTCAGAAGCATTGGAGCAAGCAAAGGCAAGGAAAGTGTACGTATGTAACGTTATGACACAACCTGGTGAAACAGATGGTTATTCTGCAGAAGACCATCTTCAGGCGATTTATAATCATAGCAGTCCTAATGTGATTGATGATGTGGTAGTAAGCCAACAAATGATCCCTTATTCTTATGCAGAGCGTTATGCCAGTGAAGGGGCAGAGGCTGTCATGTATGACGAAGCGAAATTAGCATCCCTCGGTGTCCACATCGTCGCTGATGATTTACTTTATTTTGACGATAAACATTTACGTCATGATGCGATAAAAGTATCACAGCAATTACTATCACGTCTGTAATCTACGTCATCACATGACAACGAGCCAGTAGTAATGAAAGAGTAAAAGGAGGTGGGGCTCGTGTCATTCGCTTCTGAAACAAAAAAAGAACTGACACAACTAGAGCTTGATGATTGTTGTGTCAATGCAGAACTTTCTGCTCTTATTCGAATGAATGGTACGATTTCATTTGGCAATCGCCAATTGATTCTCGATGTTAGTACAGAAAACGCTGCGATTGCGAGGCGAATTTATACATTAATAAAGAAAAAGTTCAATCTACATGTTGAGCTTTTAGTGCGAAAAAAAATGCGCTTAAAGAAAAACAACGTGTATGTCGTTCGTTTATCAAATGGTGCTCGTGACGTACTTGAAGAACTAAAAATTATTGAAGGTCCACTTACATTGCGAAGGGATATTTCAGAAGATCTCGTCAATAATGATTGTTGTGAACGTTCCTACATGCGAGGGGCCTTTTTAGCAGGTGGTTCTGTTAGTCACCCAGAAACATCGTCATATCATTTAGAAATCTATTCTCTTTACGAAGAACATAACCTTGCTTTAAGCAAGCTTTTAAATAAGTATGATTTAAATGCGAAAAGTTTAGAAAGAAAAAAGGGGCATATTCTTTATTTAAAAGAAGGAGAAAAGATTAGTGAATTTCTTAGTTTGATAGGCGCCAATCAAGCACTATTTCATTTTGAAGATGTCCGAATCGTAAAAGATATGCGCAACTCAGTGAATCGACTCGTTAATTGTGAGACGGCCAATTTAAATAAAACGGTAGGCGCAGCTATGCGACAAGTGGAGAACATTCGTTTTATTGAAGAGGAAATTGGGCTTCATGCCCTTCCGGATAAGTTGCAGGAAATTGCTGAATTACGTGTGAAACATCAGGATGTCACCTTAAAAGAGTTAGGTGAAATGGTTCAAAGTGGGAAAGTGAGTAAGTCAGGTGTGAACCACCGGTTACGGAAAATAGATGAGTTTGCAGAAAAGTTAAGAGCTGGAGAGACTGTGTAGTCTGCTCCATCTCTTATGATAAAGTTGTAAGCGTTTCACTTTTTTTTAATGTGGGCAATTTTTCTTTATTTTATGAGGAGGGAAAGGCATGGTGGAAAAAGCAGTTGTTGTAAAAAGGAAATCTGGTTTACAAGCACGACCTGCTGCATTATTTGTACAAGAAGCGAACCGTTTTAATGCAAATGTATTTATCGAAAAAGATGGGAAGAAAGTCAACGCGAAAAGTATCATGGGGTTGATGAGCTTAGCGGTTGGACGTGGGAAGGAAGTCACGATTTCCGCAGAAGGGGAAGATGAACAAGTCGCGCTCGATACACTTGTTAACTATATTGAAGAGGAAGAGTAGCTTGAAAGTCGTTCGCGGCTCGTAGCTCATGTCGCGGACATACATTCCGTTATTTCAGGCAAATACGTCATTTTTAAGGGGCGGACGGACATATGTTCCGTTAATCCCCTATTTTGCAGGGTATAAAGGGTGATTTTTTGCAAATAGCGGAACTCATGTCCGCGGAAGGTTAAAAAACAGCCTTTTTTAAACGAATAACGGAATCAATGTCCAGAGCCGACAAAACTTTGGACGTGACCGCATTTAATCAATCTTAAGTCGTCACCTCTCACTCTCTGAGTTTTTCAAAAACAACAAAGTTTACGGAAAGAGCCAAATAAAAAAGTCTGTTTTCTCATTTCTCCTAAACAATGCTAGGAGTGAGAAAACAGACTGATGTATTATTGGAGAACCTTATGTTAATCTATTTCTTTTCCATAACACCGTCGATCAGACCATATTCTTTAGCTTCTGCAGCTGAAAGGAAATTGTCACGATCCGTGTCACGTTCAATTGTTTCTAGCGGTTGACCTGTGCGCTCAGCTAAAATTTGGTTGAGTTTTTCGCGTAGTTGAATAATACGCTTTGCGTGAATTTCGATGTCAGAAGCTTGACCTTTTGTTCCACCTAACGGTTGGTGAATCATTACCTCACTGTTTGGAAGAGCAAAACGCTTCCCAGGTTCACCTGCTGCTAGCAAAAACGCACCCATTGATGCTGCCATTCCAGTACAGATTGTTTGTACCTTTGGTGAAATAAATTGCATTGTATCATAAATGGCCATACCTGCTGTAATTGATCCACCTGGACTATTAATGTAAATAGAAATATCTTTGTCTGGGTCTTCAGCAGCTAAGAATAGTAGTTGCGCAACGATCGAGTTTGATACGTTGTCATCAATCGGTGTACCAAGCATGATAATTCTGTCTTTCAGTAAGCGAGAATAAATATCATACGCGCGCTCACCACGATTTGTTTGTTCAATAACCGTAGGGATTAAATTCATATGTGCATACCTCCTCAAAATAATTGCGTTTGGAAAAAGGTTACCACTTTCCAGACGATCAAGCACTGCCTATTGAATCCTTCACTAGTGGTAAATTATATTCAACCTTTACGTTCATCATAACTCTAAAGGTCAATGAAGGTCAAATATTTTGTATTTCTCATATGTAATACTTGGTGGCACAATTCTATTATTACCGTTTTCCGTTATATTCAAACCTCTGAAAAGAGCATTTTAGGTTATGATTACCAGTCTTTCCATTAAATTAGAATGGCAAGATAACGGAATTCGTGAGAGAATGAATTCAAACAGTCCAACTGTTTTACCTGCTGACGAGGCTGACTTGTCGATGGGCTTACCTAGCCCTCCTAGTCAGCCTCTTCAATTTCTTAAAAAAACAACTTTATTTACACATAAATGAAAGCGCTGTCAGAATAGTTATTCTATATACACGTAGTCTGCACAAAAGGAGGTACGTATTGTATACTTGATAAAGGGGGGAGATCATGAATATGGAATTTGGCTTGTTTCAACAACAACAAATGAAGCTCGTCATGACGAAAGAGTTGCGGCAAGCAATTACAATTTTGCAATATTCCGTGCAAGATTTAAGAGAACATTTGCAAGAAGTGCAACTAGAGAATCCTCTCATCGACTTGGTGGATGAACGTGATGAAGACCCGGAAGCGGTAGCTCGTTATGAAGCAGAGGTGGCTACCACAAGAGAGTTTACAAAAAGTGCTGACGATGAACAAGATGAAGAGTCGTCGTTCATTGATCGTATATCAGGGGACAAGAAAGACCTACAAGAAACGCTGTTAAACCAAATTCGCTTTTTGTCGTTATCGAATAGAGATCGAGAAATCGTCGAATACATTGCATTAATGATTGATGAGAATGGTTACTTAACGCAAAGTGTAGAACAACTATCTAAAGAAATGAATGAACATAATGATAAAGTTCATGCTAACTTAGCGATCGTAAAAAGCCTAGAACCCGCGGGCGTTGGTGCCAGCTCGTTATCTGAATGTTTGTTGTTACAGTTACAACGGCTAGAAACACGTGATGAGTTAGCAGAAATGATTGTCGCGCGTCACTTAGAAGATTTAGCTAATAAAAAATACGAAAGAATTGCGAAAGCACTTAGTGTTCGAGTTATAGATATACAAACGGTTGCTGATTTTTTGCAAACGTTAAATCCGCGTCCGGGAGCAATGTTTGATTCTGAGTTACCGACATACATTGTTCCAGACGTGACAGTCCAAAAGATTGGTGAATCTTATAAAGTGGCATTAAATGAACAGCATGTACCTAAGATACAATTAAATGGAAACTATGAGCATCTGTTGAAAAAAGAATCTGGGGATACGGCCAAATATTTAAATAACCGCTATGAGCAATATCGTTGGTTATTGCAAAGTATCCAGCAACGTCAGCAAACGTTGTTAGCCGTATCCAAGGCAATTGTTGAAAGGCAGCAAAGTTTCTTTGATGAAGGAGCAGATGCATTGAAGCCGATGACGCTAAAAGATATTGCAGATGAAGTAGATGTTCACGAATCGACCGTCAGTCGTGCAACCACAAAAAAGTATATGCAAACACCACTTGGTTTATACGAACTGAAATACTTCTTTACTTCTACAGTTGGTAAAGATTCAGGGAATGCAACTTCTTCTGAAAAAGTGAAGGCATCCATCAAACGGTTGGTTGATGAAGAAAAGAAAGCAAAACCATTATCAGATCAGAAAATAGCCGATCTTTTGAAAGAAGAAGGTGTATATGTGTCGCGCCGTACCGTTGCAAAATACCGAGAAGCAATGCATATCCCGTCTTCATCGCAAAGAAAACGTTTTTCTTAGTAGAGAGGGGATTAGCCATGAAACTAACATTTTATACCAAAGAGCAATGTCCACTTTGTGCTAAAGGGCTCATTGCGCTTGAACGTGTACAAAAACACTTTGATTTTCAAATTGACATTGTTGATATTTATGAAGATGATGAACTACTCGAGCGTTATCAAATCCGCATTCCCGTTGTCGTGGCGGAAGATGGGCAATTGATTGACGAGGGAATTTTGCAGGAAGAGACTGTTCTCAAAAATCTTCGGCAATTATTTATGGAAAGTTAGCTTGAATTATCATCACTTCCTTGCTAAAATAAACCATGGAAAAAGAAATTGTGTTTTCCATTTCTTTCTCGCAAGGAAGTGATTTTTTTAGCTATCGGTGGGACATAATATGTCTGGCAGGGACTTCGAATGTCCCGTGTTGTTTCCCTGATATTAAAAGGAGTTAGCCAGAATGGATCAACTGTTAAAACTTCAACAAAAGTTAATGCCAGATGTCATACAAACTTTGACGGAACGATACCGGATCCTTCGGTTTCTAAGACTCATGCAGCCGATAGGGCGGCGAACATTAGCAAACAACCTTAATGTTTCTGAGAGGGTACTCAGAAGTGAAGTGACTTTTCTTAAAGAGCAAGGTCTTGTTTATTTCGGTACCTCAGGAATGACACTAACTGAACAAGGGCACAATTTACTTGTGCAATTGGAAGATGTCATGCATGAAGTGTTTGATTTGGCAGATATGGAAGCAAAGCTAGCAAAAAAGCTAGGTATTTCTAATGTTTATATCGTACCCGGAGATAGCGATTTCTTTCCTTGGGTAAAAAAAGAAATGGGTAAAAAAGGTACCTTGCTATTAAAGAATTTGTTAAAAGGAGAAAAGGACGTCATCGCAGTAACTGGAGGAACAACAATTGCATCGGTTGCTGAAATGATGGAAACTGACTCCGAGATGCAAGATACGTTATTTGTGCCGGCTCGCGGCGGGTTAGGTGAACAGGTAGAAAACCAAGCAAATACGATTTGTGCAACAATGGCTCGCAAAGCAATGGGTCAGTATCGCTTGTTACATGTTCCTGATCAATTAAGTAAAGAAGCACACGATTCTCTTATCCAAGAGTCATCAATTCGCCAAATTCTAGAGCTCATTCGTTCAGCTAATATCGTTATTCACGGGATTGGTCAAGCGAAAACGATGGCCGAAAGACGTAAAACACCTGAGAATATCTTAAATAAATTACAAGATGAACAAGCGGTTGCTGAAGCTTTCGGTTATTATTTTAATCATTCTGGGGACATTATTCATAAAGTCCGCACAATTGGTTTGCAATTAGAGGATTTAAAACATATTCCAGATGTGATCGCCGTTGCTGGTGGAAAGTCGAAAGCTCAAGCCATCTATGCCTATATTACAAATGGGCCGAGTCAGATGCTCGTCACAGACGAGGGCGCAGCAACAGAAATGTTGAATAACGTTGATTAACGTTTGAATTCGACGAAATATGTTAAAACAAGTATTAAGAATAAAATTTGTTGTGATGCAAAGGGGTAACCCCCTTTGACATATATTTATTTTTTTATGATCATAAAGGAGGATTTTTTCACATGGCAACAAAAGTAGGTATTAACGGTTTTGGACGTATCGGACGTAACGTGTTCCGTGCAGCATTAAATAACCCAGATGTAGAGGTAGTAGCAGTCAACGACTTAACAGATGCGGACATGCTCGCACATTTGCTTCAGTATGATACTGTACATGGAACTTTAGAAGAGAAAGTAGAAGTTTCTGGTGACAACCTTGTCGTAGGTGGCAATGAGATTAAAGTTCTTGCTGAACGCGATCCAGCCAACCTTCCTTGGGGAGAGCTAGGTGTAGATATCGTTGTTGAATCAACAGGTCTATTTACACAGCGTGCAGATGCAGCGAAGCACGTTGAGCAAGCAGGCGCGAAAAAAGTTATCATTAGTGCACCAGCTAAAGAAGAAGATATCACAGTTGTTATGGGTGTTAACGAAGACAAGTATGACCCAGCTAGCCACCACGTGATTTCTAACGCTTCTTGTACAACAAACTGCTTAGCACCATTTGCGAAAGTTCTTAACGACAAGTTTGGCTTAAAGCGTGGTATGATGACAACAGTTCACTCTTACACAAACGACCAACAAATCCTAGACCTTCCTCATAAGGACTACCGTCGTGCGCGTGCGGCATCAGAGAACATCATTCCAACAACAACAGGTGCTGCGAAAGCCGTTGCTCTTGTTCTTCCAGAACTAGATGGTAAGTTAAACGGTGGTGCTATGCGTGTACCAACACCAAACGTTTCCCTTGTTGACCTTGTTGCGGAACTAGATCAAGAAGTAACAGTAGATGACGTAAACGGTGCATTTAAAGAAGCTTCCCAAGGTGAACTTCAAGGCGTTCTTGGTTATAGCGAAGAAGAGCTTGTATCCCGTGACTACAACGGTGACCCAATGTCTTCTACAATCGATGCGCAATCAACAATGGTTATGGAAGGTAACATGGTAAAAGTCATCTCTTGGTATGATAACGAAGCAGGTTACTCCAACCGTGTTGTTGACCTTGCTGCATATGTTGCAAAACAAGGCTTGTAAGCCAAGTTGATAAGCAACGAATAAAGGAATCGAAAAACTGAGAAAGAGGAGACGGACTTGTTTTCTGCTCTCCTCTTTCCACTGTTTTTAGGTTACACAATTCCTATTCAAGGAGGCTTTTCGATATGAATAAAAAAACGATCCATGATATTGATGTGCAAGGTCAACGGGTGTTTTGCCGAGTTGACTTTAACGTTCCGATGAGCGATGGTGAAGTAACGGACGACACTCGTATTCGTGCTGCTTTACCGACAATCGAGCACTTGGCAGAGAAGGGCGCGCGCGTTATTCTTGCAAGCCATCTCGGTCGTCCAAAAGGTGAAGTTGTTGAAGAACTTCGTCTTGATGCAGTTGCTCGTCGTTTGAGTGATCTACTTGGTAAAACAGTTGTAAAGGCTGACAGTGCATATGGCGAAGAAGCAGAGAGAGCCGTCAATGAATTAAATGATGGTGACGTTGCTCTACTTGAAAACGTTCGCTTCTATGCAGGCGAGGAGAAAAATGACGCTGAATTAGCACAGAAATTTGCTGACCTTGCGGATGTATATGTTAATGATGCATTTGGTGCAGCGCACCGTGCGCATGCTTCAACTGAAGGTATTGCTCACCATCTTCCAGCCGTTGCAGGTTTTCTCATGGAAAAAGAACTTGAAGTATTAGGGAAAGCTTTATCTGAACCTGAACGTCCATTCACAGCGATTATCGGTGGTGCAAAGGTAAAAGATAAAATTGGTGTCATCGACAACTTGATCGATAAAGTTGATAACTTAATTATCGGTGGCGGTCTTGCTTATACATTTATCAAAGCACAAGGACATGAAATCGGTAAATCTTTGCTTGAAGAAGATAAAATCGATGTTGCAAAATCCTATATGGAAAAGGCGAAAGAAAAGGGCGTCAATTTCTATATGCCAACGGATGGAGTAATTGCTGATGATTTTGGTGAAGATGCAAATACTGATGTTGTATCGATCGATTCGATTCCTAGTGATTGGGAAGCGTTGGACATTGGTCCAGAAACTCTAAAAACATATAGTGATGTCATTCAAAACTCTAAACTTGTTATCTGGAACGGGCCAATGGGTGTATTTGAATTAGAGCCATTTGCTAAAGGAACTAAAGGTGTTGCGGAAGCACTTGCAAATGCTAATGACGCTTACACAGTTATTGGTGGTGGTGACTCTGCAGCAGCTGTTGAAAAGTTTGATTATGCTGAAAAGATGGACCACATTTCTACTGGTGGCGGTGCATCATTAGAATTCATGGAAGGAAAAGAACTTCCAGGTGTAACAGCTTTAAACGATAAGTAATTTGAACCAAAACGAGAGGTGACAACTATGCGTAAACCGATTATTGCAGGCAACTGGAAAATGAATAAAACGAAAAGCGAAGCCGTATCGTTTGTTTCTGAAGTGAAAAGTCGAATTCCTTCTGGTGAGAAAGTGGAGTCAGTTGTTTGTGCACCACCTATCTTTTTAGATGCACTTGTAGCAGAAGCTGAAGGAACTGAACTTTACATCGGTGCTCAAAACATGCACTTTGAGGAAAGTGGTGCATTCACAGGTGAAGTAAGCCCTGTCGCTTTGAAGGATATCGGTGTGAATTATACGATCATCGGTCACTCAGAACGTCGTGATATGTTTGCTGAAACTGATGAATCCGTCAATCATAAAACACATGCGGCTTTTAAACATGGTCTCACACCTATCGTTTGTGTAGGTGAAACACTCGAAGAACGCGAAGCGAATAAAACAGAAGATGTTGTTCGCGGTCAAGTTGAAAAGGCGTTGGCTGAATTAACTGAGGACCAAGTAAAACAAACAGTGATTGCTTATGAGCCAATTTGGGCAATCGGTACTGGCAAAACAGCTTCTTCAGAAGATGCGAATGAAACGTGTGCTGTGATCCGTAAAGTTGTAGCAGAATCATTCTCTCAAGATGTGGCAGATGCTGTTCGTATTCAATATGGCGGCAGTGTGAAGCCTGCTAACATTAAAGAATTGCTTAGCCAGTCAGACATTGATGGTGCTCTTGTAGGCGGAGCAAGCCTTGACGAAGAATCGTATTTACAACTAGTGGAGGCAGGAAATGAGTAAACAACCAAAAGCTTTGATTATTTTAGATGGATTTGCTCTTCGCGATGAAGAATACGGGAATGCGATTGCAAAGGCAAACACACCCAACTTCGACCGCTTTTGGAATAAGTACCCTCACACGGAACTTAAAGCGAGTGGTGAAGCTGTAGGTCTTCCAGAAGGTCAAATGGGCAACTCGGAAGTTGGTCATATGAATATTGGTGCAGGGCGTGTCGTTTATCAAAGCTTAACGCGTGTGAACTTGGCTATCCGCGAAGGTGAATTTCACGAAAATCAAACTTTCTTAAATGCAACAAAACACGTCAAAGAAAAGGGATCTAATTTACACATTTACGGTCTTTTATCAGACGGCGGTGTCCACAGTCATATTGAACATATGTTTGCGCTCATCGATTTAGCGAAAAAAGAGGGCATCGAAAATGTTTATATTCACGGCTTTCTCGATGGTCGAGATGTAGGGCCACAAACTGCCGAAACATACTTAAAGCAGACCCAGGAAAAGCTAGCAGAAGTGGGTCTCGGTGAAATTGCAACTGTACATGGTCGATACTATGCGATGGACCGTGACCAGCGCTGGGATCGTGTAGAAAAATCATACCGAGCGATGGTATATGGTGAAGGTGTGAAATATAAGGATCCAATCGAGGCGTTGGAAGACTCATATGAAAATGATATTCATGATGAATTTGTGATTCCATCGGTGATGACAAAAGAAGATGGAGAGACACCACGCGGTTTAATCCAAGATGATGACGCTGTGATTTTCTTTAACTTCCGTCCAGACCGTGCGATTCAAATGTCGCAAGTTTTCACAAACGATGACTTCCGCGGTTTTGATCGTGGTGACAAGTTTCCGAAAAACCTGCATTACGTTTGCTTAACACAATTTAGTGAGTCAATTGATGGGTTCGTTGCTTTTGAACCTACGAATTTGGATAATACGTTCGGTGAAGTTGTTGCTCAAAACGACTTAACGCAACTGCGCATTGCGGAAACCGAAAAATATCCACACGTTACATTTTTCTTCAGTGGTGGACGTGAAGAGAAGTTTCCAGGAGAAGAGCGTGTATTAATTGATTCGCCTAAAGTAGCAACATACGATTTACAACCAGAGATGAGTGCATATGAAGTGACGGACGCGTTACTTCAAGAAATTGATGCAGATAAGCATGATACGATTGTCTTAAACTTTGCAAACCCTGATATGGTCGGCCACTCAGGGATGTTGGATCCAACGGTTAAGGCGGTCGAAGTAGTCGATGAATGTCTTGGGAAAATTGTAGATAAGCTCATCGAAAAAGGTGGTAAAGCGGTCATTACCGCAGACCATGGTAACTCTGATGAAATTCTTACGTCCGAAGGTAAACCAATGACGGCGCATACGACAAACCCAGTACCTGTCATTGTTACTGAAGAGGGTGCTCAATTGCGTGAGGACGGGATTCTAGGGGATCTTGCACCAACAATGCTCACACTTTTAGGTGTAGAAAAGCCGAAAGAAATGACTGGAAATACCTTGATTAAATAAAACGATTAATTGAAAAAAGGAGTGTTTTTACATGACAATGATTACAGATGTTTATGCACGCCAAGTTTTAGACTCCCGCGGTAACCCGACGGTTGAAGTTGAAGTTTTTCTAGAGAGTGGCGCAATGGGGCGTGCTCTTGTACCAAGTGGTGCATCCACTGGTGAACACGAAGCAGTTGAACTTCGTGACGGCGGCGACGCATATATGGGTAAAGGCGTTACAAAAGCAGTAGATAATGTAAACGAAACAATTGCACCAGAGCTTGTCGGTTTTGATGCACTTGATCAGACAGGTATTGATTACCTAATGATTGAATTAGACGGTACGCCAAACAAAGGAAACTTAGGTGCAAATGCGATCCTAGGTGTTTCAATGGCAGTAGCTCGTGCATCAGCTGAAGCACTAGGTTTACCGCTATACGCTTACCTAGGTGGATTCAATGCGAAGAAACTACCAACACCAATGATGAACATCTTAAACGGTGGTGAACACGCAGATAACAGTGTTGATATTCAAGAATTTATGGTTATGCCATCTGGTGCAGAAACGTTCTCTGAAGCACTTCAAATGGGTGCAGAGATCTTCCATAACCTTAAGAAAGTATTGGCTGAACAAGGCCACAACACAGCTGTAGGTGACGAAGGTGGTTTCGCACCAAACCTTGCATCTAACGAAGATGCAATCAAAACGATCCTTCAAGCTGTTGAGAAAGCTGGCTATACACCAGGAGAGCAAGTTCAAATTGCAATCGACGCAGCAGCTTCTGAAATTTATGAAGACGGCAAATACAACCTTAAAGGTGAAGGCGTCGTAAAGACAGCTGAAGAAATGGTTGCTTACTATGAAGACCTCGTAAGCAAATACCCTATCGTATCCATCGAAGACGGTTTAGATGAGAACGACTGGGAAGGTACGAAGAAACTTACCGATGCAATCGGTGATAAAGTTCAAATCGTCGGTGACGACTTGTTCGTAACAAACACTGAAAAGCTTAGCCGCGGTATTGAAGAAGGTGTTTGTAACTCAATCCTTATCAAAGTAAACCAAATCGGTACGCTTACTGAAACATTTGAAGCGATCGAAATGGCGAAGTGCGCGGGTTACACAGCAGTTATTTCTCACCGTTCTGGTGAAACTGAGGACAGCACAATCGCAGATATCTCTGTTGCAACAAACGCTGGTCAAATCAAGACTGGTGCACCGTCCCGTACAGACCGTGTAGCGAAATACAACCAACTTCTTCGCATTGAAGATGAGTTAGCATACATCGGTAAATATGCAGGGAAAACGGCATTTTACAACTTAGGAAAATAATTCGAAAACAATTTAGCCCCCAAGTATCAGTTTTAATCTGAGCTCGGGGGTTTTTTCGGATTTTAAGTCTTGCATATATAACAAAAATCACGTTAACGGAAAACTACACACCAACTTATGATATGTGTTCCTTGATCCTTTACTTTGTCCATGATATATTGTATTAAGGTAAGTGCCGCATGGAGGTGGATTTAACGTGCAAACGATCGCATCAGTTTTGCTTGTTATTGTGGCGATTTCGCTGATTACTGTGGTGCTCTTGCAACCAGGACGAAGTAGTGGTTTGTCAGGAGCGATCTCAGGTGGAGCGGAACAGCTCATGGGTAAAACAAAAGCTCGTGGTCTCGAAGCATTCTTAAGTAAAGCGACAGTTGTGTTATCAGTGTTATTTTTCATTTTAACACTCACAGTCGCGTTCTTTATGTAAAAATTAATTAGTAGTTGTTCAAACAGCAAGCATGGCTTGCTGTTTTTTACATGGAAAACAAAAAGCTTGCGGTAAGATAGCGTATATTTTACGTTACCTAAAAGGTTTAGCTAAGGTTTTCGGATGCCATCAAGTTGTGTGTGGAAGGTTAAAATAGACACTCATTACTTTAAGTGAATTCTTATTCACTTGATTCGTTTCATACATATGATTTTTCATTCTTACGTTTTATACAGCAGCAAAAAGGAGTGAGATGATGAAAGTGACATTACCTCAACCATTCACCTTCGAAGGCGATAATGGACGAGCTGTTCTTTTATTACATGGATTTACAGGAAATAGTGCAGATGTGAGGATGATGGGACGCTTTTTGCAAAAGCGTGGTTATACGTGTCATGCTCCGCAATATCAAGGACATGGGGTTCCACCGGAAGAACTAGTGAAAAGTGGGCCTGATGATTGGTGGCAAGATGTCGTTAATGGTTATGAAAAATTAAAAGAAATGGGTTTTGAAGAGGTTGCAGTTGCAGGATTATCCCTCGGTGGTGTATTTTCACTAAAAATCGGGTATACACTACCAGTAAAGGGAATCATTCCAATGTGCGCACCAGTGAAAATTGATACAGAAAAATTAACAGCAGGCGTCAAAGAGTATGCAAAAGGGTTTAAAGAATGGGAAAAGAAAACTAAGGAACAAATTCAAGAAGAAATGGCAACATTCGAGCAGTTGCCTTTAGAAGAAACAATAAATAGCTTAGAAGACCTTGTGAAAAACGTACGCGAAAACATCGATATGATTTATACCCCCACATTCGTTGTTCAAGGAAGGCATGATGAGATGATCGGTACAGAGAGTGCCGACATCATTCATGAACAAATTGAAACGGATGAAAAGCAAATAAAGTTGTATGAAGAATCTGGCCATGTTATTACATTGGATAAAGAAAAAGAGCAGTTACATCAGGATGTGTATGCGTTTTTAGAACAGTTAGATTGGAAAGAATAATAGGTGACTGAACATATAGAGAGAGTATAAACACCCAAATACTGCATTGAACGAATCCCCTTTTACTGAAAGGAGTGAAAGTATGGAAGAGATTACTAAAGAACAAATTCTAGCTTACATGGAGGATGAAGCGGAAAAGCCGTTATCGATCCATGATTTTGAAGAGGTTTTCGACATTGATGATTCCAGTGATTTTAAAGCATTCGTTAAGTTATTAAATGAATTAGAAGATAGTGGGGATCTCGTTCGGACACGAAGCAATCGTTATGGGTTGCCGGAGCGGATGAATTTATTAAAAGGATCCATTCGCATGAATGCAAAGGGGTTTGCATTTGTATTAACTGAAGAAGGTTTAGATGACGTATTTGTACCAGGATCTGGATTAAACAGTGCGATGAATCGAGACAAAGTACTTGTTCGACTACAAGCGCATTCCAGTGGTTCCCGTCCAGAAGGGGAAATTGTACGTATTCTCGAACGGGCGAATACCGAAATCGTCGGCACTTATACTGACGATCAATATTATGGTTTTGTCATTCCTGATGATAAACGGATTCCAAACGATGTGTTTATCCCTAAAAAAGCCAAAGGTGGCGCAGTAGACGGTCATAAGGTTGTCGTGCAAATTACGAAGTACCCAGAAGGTCGTCGAAGTGCTGAAGGTGAAGTCGTAGAAGTTTTAGGTCATAAAAATGACCCAGGGGTCGATATTTTATCGATTATCCATAAGCATGGTTTACCTCAAGCATTTCCTGAAGAAGTCATTGAACATGCGAATTCAGTTCCAGATGAGATTTCTGATGAAGAAATTGAAGGTCGTCGCGATCTAAGAGACGAAACGATTGTCACAATTGATGGTGCTGATGCAAAAGACTTAGATGATGCTGTACGTGTTGAAAAATTAGACAACGGAAACTACCTTCTAGGCGTCTATATTGCTGATGTTAGTTATTATGTAGAAGAAGGGTCGGCGATTGATACAGAAGCGTATGAGAGAGGAACGAGTGCTTATCTCGTCGACCGTGTGATTCCGATGATTCCGCATCGCTTATCCAATGGGATTTGTTCATTAAATCCGCAAGTAGATCGGTTGACGCTTGCGTGTGAAATGGAAATGACGCCGAGTGGAAATGTTGTAAACCATGATATATTTGAAGCTGTCATTAAAACGACGGAACGAATGACGTACGATGCTGTTCGTAGCATCCTCGTCGATGATGATGATGAAACGAAAAAACGTTATGAATCACTCGTGCCAATGTTCCGTGATATGGAAGAACTAGCATTGGTTTTGCGCAATAAACGGATGGACCGTGGAGCGATCGACTTCGACTTCAAGGAAGCAGAAGTGCTCGTTGATGAAGAAGGGAAGCCAACAGATGTCGTGTTAAGACAGCGGTCGGTTGCTGAGCGTCTCATTGAAGAGTTTATGTTAGCAGCAAACGAAACGGTGGCTGAACACTTCCATTGGATGCGTGTACCATTCATGTACAGAATCCACGAAGATCCTGCACAAGACAAGCTGACGCATTTCCTTGAGTTCGTTACGAACTTTGGTTATGTCGTGAAAGGAAATGCCAATACTGTTCATCCACGTGCACTTCAAGAGCTTTTAGAGCAAGTAAGTGGGGAGTCAGAAGAAGCAGTGATTAACTCGGTTTTGCTTCGTTCGATGAAACAAGCGAGATACGAGAAAGAAAACCTCGGGCACTTTGGTTTATCTACGGACTTTTACACACATTTCACTTCACCAATCCGTCGTTATCCTGACTTGATCGTCCATCGTTTAATTCGTGATTACTTGATTGATGGAAGACCTACAGAGGATAAAAAGGAAGATTGGGATGAAAAGCTTGGTGAAATCGCAAAGCATACTTCCGATATGGAACGACGCGCTGTTGATGCCGAACGAGAAACCGATGATTTGAAAAAAGCTGAGTATATGGAAGATAAAATCGGTGAAACATTCACAGGTGTTGTTAGTGGTGTGACGAACTACGGCATGTTCGTTGAGTTGCCAAATACGATTGAAGGTATGGTTCACGTTAGCTATTTAACGGATGATTACTATCATTTCGATGAAAAGCAATACGCAATGATTGGTGAACGTACTGGTAACGTATTCCGCATTGGTGACGAAGTTGAAGTCCGCCTTATTAACGTCAATATTGATGAAAGATCGATCGACTTTGAAATCGTCGGTATGAAAGAACGCAAACCGAAAAAACAAGATCGACCAAAAGTCATTGAAGGCGGAAAAAGAAAAACACGTAACAAAAACCGTAATCATGAAGGTTCAACTTCTAGTGCAGATTCGAAAGAAAAGAAAAAGAAAAAAGCCTTTTATGATTCAGCACCGAAAAAGAAGAAAAAAAAGAAAAAGAACTAATGAGTGAACAAAGTGGGATGACCCCTCGAGATGCTTTAACGCAGAGCACTTGGGGTGATCCCTTTAAATCGTCATAAAGATTTGCTATGATTAACAAATGTAGTTACGATAGGTACGGGGGAGGGAAATGGACGATGGCAACAACAGAAGGTCGTGTTTTGGCACAAAACCGAAAAGCGCGTCACGATTTTACCATTGAAGACACATACGAAACAGGAATCGTTCTAACAGGTACAGAAATCAAATCTATTCGCGCGGGACGGGTGAACTTAAAAGATTCATTTGCTCGTGTTGATCGTGGCGAAGTGTTTTTGCACAATATGCACATCAGCCCATATGAACAAGGGAATCGGTATAATCATGATCCTGTTCGAACTCGGAAATTACTCATGCATCGGAAACAAATCAATGAATTGATTGGTTTGACGAAAGAAAAAGGATATACATTGATACCACTTAAAATTTATATTAAACGTGGCCGCGCAAAAGTCCTTCTCGGCTTAGCACAAGGGAAGAAAAAATACGATAAACGTGAAGATTTAAAGCGTAAAGACGCCAAGCGAGAAATCGAACGGGCATTTAAAGATAAGCAGTTAGGTCGTATACGTTAAATGGGTCAGAGTTCGGCTCTGGCTCTTTCTTAAATCATTTAGCGCATAGTTTTAAGTGCTTGGTAAAAATCACCATTTGCAGTCTGTGATGACTATGTTATAATCATTTATACAGAAAGAGAGATCACACAAAAGAATAGCAAGCGAAAGCAACAGTTTGCTTGTTCTATATCCTTTATATCTTGGGGACGTTCAGGATTCGACAGGGATAGGACGAGCTTGAGTTGCGAGCCGAGGTAGGTGTCCTCGTAAAAACACCCCCGCCAATAGTTGGCAACCAAGAAGAAAATTTCGCAGTAGCAGCATAGTCTGCTAGCGGTTCCTCTCTCCATCGCCCATGTGGAGATGCAGGGACTCACTCATAGTGGGATACGCTAGCCACTCTCCGCCTGGGGGTGACTAGAAGAGAACAATCAGGCTAGCAGCACGGAAGCCCGTCGATAGGCTGATGTGACTGCGAATTGCTAATATATCGACTACGCTCGTAGAAGCTCAAGTGACGTTGTCTCTGGACGTGGGTTCGATTCCCACCGTCTCCACCAATACATAATTTGTTTAATGTTTCATAATCTTGTTACTAACCACCTGTTCTGATTCGGAGCGGGTGGTTTTTTTAATTGTAAGAAACGTTCATGATAAGTCATCTGAATCGACGGTGATATTCATTAAATGCTTAGAACAAAAAAGAACCAACCGTAGCCACTATTGACTCACGGTTGGTTCTTTTTTGTATCATGGACTTGAGGTTAACTGATTATAGCTATAGAGAAAAGTAAATCAATCAGGGAAACAGAGAAAGAATCAACCCCTTAGCGTGTTGTAACTTTCTCTGTTTCTCTTTGCTAAGAGGCCATTTGGCCATTTACGTCCATGACTATTGCATTGTTTTATGACATTAAACAACGCCTTGTTCGATTATTGCATCAGCGACTTTAATAAAGCCAGCAATGTTTGCTCCCATAACTAAGTTTCCTGATTGACCATACTTCTCAGCAGATTCCATACAATCTTGATAAATGGATTTCATCGTGTCATGTAGCTTCGTATCTGCTTCTTCAAAACTCCAGTACGTACGAGAGCTATTTTGAGCCATTTCAAAAGCTGAGACAGCGACACCGCCAGCATTTGCAGCCTTCGCAGGTGCAAAGAGGACGTTGTTCTCAAGAAATACATTGATCGCCTCTAATGTTGATGGCATATTAGCACCTTCACCGATTGCGATCACATTATTGTTCACAAGATTTTTCGCATCTTCCTCGTTAATTTCATTTTGTGTAGCACATGGAAGTGCAATATCACAAGGAATCGACCAAATGTCTGAGCAATTCTCGCAAAATTCAGCATGTGGGTGCTTCGAAACGTATTCTGAAATACGCTGGCAATCTGTTTCCTTTAGTTCTTTAACTGTTTCGAGGTTGATGCCCTCTGGGTCATATACATAACCTTGAGAATCACTGCATGCAACGACTTTTGCCCCTAATTCGTGAGCCTTTTCAATCGCGTAAATCGAAACATTCCCAGATCCAGAAACGACAACGGTTTTGCCTGTGAAATCATGGCCGTTACTTTTCAACATTTCGTCTACGAAGTATACGGTTCCATATCCAGTAGCTTCTGTTCGAACTAAGCTTCCGCCAAAGTCTGCACGTTTTCCAGTTAATACTCCAGCTTCCGTAGCACCACGTAATTTCTTATATTGTCCGTAAAGGTAACCAACTTCTCGTGCGCCAACGCCGATATCACCTGCAGGAACATCTGTATCAGCACCGATATACTTCCAAAGCTCTGACATAAATGCTTGGCAAAAACGCATAATTTCTCGGTCAGATTTCCCCTTCGGATCGAAGTCGGAACCACCTTTTCCTCCACCGATCAGTTGATCAGTTAAAGAGTTTTTGAAAATTTGTTCAAACCCAAGAAATTTAATAATGCTCGTATTGACGGATGGGTGAAAGCGAAGTCCACCTTTGTAAGGGCCGAGAGCGCTGTTATATTGAACGCGATATCCTCGGTTGACTTGAACTTGCCCGTTATCGTCAATCCAAGACACTCTAAAGGTAATTAAGCGCTCTGGTTCAACAATTCGTTCGAGAATATTTTCTTCAATATACTTAGGATTTGCTGCTAAAACAGGGGTGAGAGAGTCGAAAATTTCCTTGACTGCTTGTAGAAACTCACTTTCGTGAGGGTTCCTCTCTTGGAGAGAATGATAAACATTTTCAACATACTTTTCAGCTTGTAACAATGCCTGGTTTTTTTCCTTAGTGATCATTGTGGATGACATATCTCCTTTCATCTTAATATGTGAACACTGACAGAAATTTTATTCTTAAAAATAACATTCACATCCATTTTAGAAGTGAATGTTATCGAAGAAATTTTCAAAATAATAGCACAACTAATTTCGGTAAGTTATTTAACAAATGTATAGCAAAAGACGATTATCGTCAAGTTATTTCGCTAAAGTTTCACTTATTTTTCACATTCTTGACGTTGAAATCCTTATCGATTGTTTCCATGTGAGTAATTGCTTCGTGAAGTTCTTCAAGTGCGTCGTGTAAAGAAAGAAGTTCATAAAATAAAACCGTACGATCGCTAAAATAATGGTGATCTTGAGGGTTGATTTTCTGTTGATAAGCAAATTGTAGGTGATGATTCAAGTCGTTCATCACGTAATAATCATAATCAGAAAATGACTTGTTCGGGTCTTCCATCATCGTTGATAACAAAAGTACAACTTCTTCGACCGTTTTTTGCTCTTCGTCATTTAAATAAATAGGTTTATGTAAGTATTGTAAGTTTCCAAGATGTAAGACGACCTTTTGCATAGATGTAATAATTTCTTTTAAATGATTAAATCGTTTTAATTCAGATCTTTTTACAGTGTGGTAATGCCACTCCTTTTCTTGAAAAAGAGCAAGGTCGTTTATTTTTTCAATACTTCGTCGAAATTCAATGTACGTTTCAGAGAGCGTTGGATAATCGGAGTTTTTGCGCGTGAAAATTCGGTCAGTTGTTTCATGAATGACATGACTAGCTTGTCTAAAAGAAGTTTGTAGATGTTTGCTGATCATGGGTGTATATTTTGGAGGAAGAATAAAAAAGTTTACTGTTGCTGACACAACAAGGCCGATCGTCGTTGTGCTTAAACGAGTCAGAAAAGATAAAAGGTATGGTTCTTGAATATCAGGGATCATAGCTACAGCTGTTAAAGTTGCGACAAGTGTACCAGCCTGTAAGCGTAATATTTGACATGAGAAGATCGTGAGTACTGCTGCTAGTGTATAAGAAATTGCTGCTTCTCCCCATATATAAACATTGAAGACAGCAAACATCGCTCCTAATCCGGAAGCAGGAAGGCGTATGAGACCTTTTCGTAATGAATCGTATGCAGTCGGTTCAATGGTAACAATCGCGGTAACAACAGCGAAGATTGCAGGAAGGTTAAGAGTAAGACAGATCATAGATGTCAAAAAAACAGCAATCCCTGTTTTTATAATTCTTGCACCAATAAGTCCAGAACGGAATACACGTTTTATCATCATGACGACCACCTAGTTGCAAAACAGTTTAAAGAAAGCACTTTGTAACGATGTCTTGTTCGTTACAAAAACGCCTATTACTTTATCATATAATTCAGATAATTGAGTTGCAATACCTTAAAAAGATTCTCCATGGTATAATGTGAAGCGGAAAAAGAAAACATTCTGTCGAATTGAAGATGTTCTTAACAAATTAGGTGATGTGATGATCATAAAGAAAAAAATCATGTATGGCATGTTAGCGACATGTTTGGCAATGACACTAGTGGCTTGTCAAGGTGGTACAGATGATAATAAAAGGACGCTGAATGTGTCGGCGGCTTCTTCGTTAATGGTACCTTTACAAGAAGCAAAACGTGAATTTGAAGCAAATCATCCTGATGTTGAATTAATTTTAAATTTTGCTTCCTCTGGTAATCTGCGTGAACAAATTACACGCGGGGCACCAACCGACATTTTTTTATCCGCATCGGTTCGTGATGTCGACATGATCGATGAGGAAGGCTTAGTTGATGATCGATATGCCTTATATGAAAATGACCTTGTCGTAGTCATGAATGCATCACGTGCATTTGAACTCAATGATATAGATGATTTGACGACAAGTTCTTTCGATCAGATTGCGATTGGTAATCCAATTACTGTACCGGCGGGACGGTACGCGAAGCAAAGTTTGAAAAACCAAGGTGTTTGGGCAGATTTGGAAGACCGGTTGTTGTTAGCTGGTAATGTAAGACAAGCTTTAACCTATGTTGAAACGAATAATGTCGAAGCAGCAATCGTTTATGAAACCGATGCACTCGCAGCCGAAAGTGTCGAAATCGTTCATGAGATTGATCGCTCCTCATTTGATTCGATCATCTATCCCGCTGCTGTATTAAAACGTGCAGAAAATCAAGATATCGTTGACCAATTTATCGAATGGATACAACAACAGGAAGGTCGAGTGCTTTTTGAAAACGCAGGCTTTCAATCTCTAAATGATTAATAAAGAGTGGGTGGAATATGGATTTTTGGTCACCAATTTTTTTATCGATACAAGTAACAATTATAGCTAGTATATCAACGTTTATCGTCGCAGTTGCCGTGGCTTGGTTGATGCGCCGACGAAAGTTTAAAGGAAAAAATATTGTTGAGACACTCCTCTTATTACCTCTTGTTTTACCTCCAACTGTCGTGGGTTTCGGGCTTCTTTGGATGTTTGGTCGTGATAGTTGGATTGGTCGATTATATGAGAGTATATTTAGCAGTTCGATTGTTTTCTCTTTTACTGCAGCGGTTATGGCCGCTTCCGTTGTCGCCTTTCCGATTATGTATCAGACGATCAAAAGTGGTTTTCAGTCTGTCGACGCAGAGTTAGAAGATGTAGCTAAGGTTCTAGGTGGAAACAAGTATCAAATATTTCGTTATGTAACTATCCCGTTAGCTCGGGACTTATTGATTGTCGGCTATATTCTTGGTGCTGCACGTGCTTTAGGTGAGTTCGGAGCAACACTTATGTTTGCAGGCAATATTCCTGGCGTGACACAAACGATTCCAACGGCTATTTATTTGGCTGTAGAATCAGGTCAGACAGAACTGGCGCTATATTGGGTGCTATCGATGGTATTTCTAGCGTTCTTTTTGTTGCTGCTTGTTCAAAGGAAAAGAACAAATAAGTAAAACGATCTATATCTTTCTTAATCAATATCCTCTTTTAGCATCGCGTTAATTTCCCCACCTAATAAAAGTAAAACCGAGGTGAGGTGAAACCAAATGATAAGCGCGATGATCGCACCAAGGGTCCCGTAAGTAGCGGTGAAATTGTTGAAATGGTCAAGGTAAACTGAAAATCCAAACGTTGCGATTTGCCAACCGATCGTCGTGAATAAGGCACCAATGTAAACTTCTCCTAATCGCAGCTTTAGGTTAGGGCCAACTAAATAAAGGATGAGAAAGACAGCAAATAGCAAAAGGGAAGTTAATAACCAACGGAATATATAACTATTATAAAAGATCGATTCTACAGCAAAATACTTTGACCATTGATCGCCGATAATTTGAAACAAAAATGCAGCCAAAACGACTAACAAGAGAACGATTGTTAAACCAATTGACATAAATCGTGAAAGGATCACCCCTCGTTCTTCTGTAACATGGTAAGCCAAGTTTAATGAGCGAAGTATCGCGTTTAACGCAAGTGAAGCTGTCCAAAGCGTAAAAATGACACCGAATGATAATGCACCTGTTCTTTCTTGGTGCGTAATAAATGTCCATTGGTCTTCAACAACCTGTAAAACTTCAGATGGAATATAGTCCGTTTTTAAAAATGTGTACAGTTCCATGAATGTAAAAGGTAGGTAAGAAAGTAGCGTAACAGCAAAAATAAGTAAAGGGAATAACGATAACAATAAGTAATATGCGCATTGTGCACCTAGATCAATTAATCGATGATCTCGAAAACGTCTATATAAAAATTGAAGAAATTTCATGTTATCCCTGCCTTTGAGGAAAATCGATGTTGTTTCAGCTTTTCTAATGTCTAGCTATAGGCGCTATCGGCTCGAGATCACCTCAATCCGAGAATCGAAGCAGAAATCGGCTTAACTTCCATGCATCCAAAGAGCGTTTACTTCGGCGCATAAGCTTCGATTTGCCTCGACGGATACGCTACAAAGCAAGGCTAGAAGAGGAAGAGGCAGTGCTCATCGCCGATACCCAAGCGCCTTACGCTTTTCTAATGTCTAGCTATAGGCGCTATCGGCTTGAGATCACTTCAAGCCGACAATTGAAGCAGAAAGCGCTTCTGCTTGTCGGCTCTCCAGTGCTCATCGCCGATACCCAAGCGCCTTACGCTTTTCTTGTTATGTTTCTTATTTTTTGGTTTGGCTATTCAATGGAGATGATGTTAAAAAAGAAACGAGTGAGGAGGATCATGATGGAACGAAAAGCGAAAAAACTTTCTGTGAAACCGTACAAATGGACGGTGGCCCTAACGGCACTTCTGATTCTCGCTTCAGGTTGTGGAGAAGAAGAACAATCGGAAGGCGCTCAGTCAGAGGAGAATCAAGAAGAGAGTGAATATGAAGAACCTGAGGTTGAGGAAAGAGAAGGGATTGATCGCTCAGAAGACGTCTCCCTCTTTGTGGAAAAACTTCCACACGTTTATCACCCTCAGTCTGCTTCATCGATTATGATGAATATCGATGAAGAATTAGAAAAAGAATTACAGTCTGGTGATTATCGTGTCGACATTCCTCGTCCAAATGAATGGTTTGACCAAGTTGATGTTTCTGTTGAAAAGGCGATACAAGACGAGGAAAGCGGAGAAATATTTGTTGATGCGCTCTTGTCGTACCCTGAAATTTCAAAAGCTGACATTGAGCACTTAGAAGATGAAGTCATCACGAACATTAAAAGTTCGGCAAATGAAGGAAAAGTCTCGTTTGAAGATGTATTTTTTGAAACGTTAGACGCCGAGGAATTTGAGCAAAAAGAAACTAAAAAAGAGCTAGTTCTAGAAGAAATTGACGATGATGAAGATTCGTTCCGATTTAAGTCGATCGAACAGCCTGGATCATTTTTTTCATCTGTTGCCGATTTATATGAACAAACGGTTGCTGAGCAAATAGATGAAGTGACTGTAGAAGCAGATGAGGAAAATATGGTTGATCAGGATACAACCGTTCAAGTGAATTATCAGGGTGAAATGGTGGAAACGGCAGATTTACAAGCACCATATTTAGCTGAAAACGTGGAGATTACTTTAGCAGATGGAAGTGAAGTTCCTGCGGGCACTTTGTGGGATGGTGTGAAAAACGAACAAGGTGCGACCATTGTTGCGTTAGGTTTTTCACCTGAAGATTTCTTCCACCGTCTCAAATTTAGTGATGAAAGTGAACAAGGCCAACGTGCCGTTTATTTACAGCGTCCCTATGCAGTTGCTACAGAAGATACGGTCGTTGGATATATGAATACTGAAACGAACGATTTTACAGTGGCAAATATCGTAAATGGTTCGATAGAAGGTATTAGTGACTTGTACTGGTCACCTACGGAAGATTATGTCGCTTATTCTTGGATCGCAAGTGGGGTCGGATCTGCTCATTTTGATGTATACGATATTGGATCTGAAGAAGTAATTTCACTAACTGAGTTAAGAGATCTAGGTGTTGAGCATATGTACGAATTTTCTAACCCGAGCTGGTCAGAAGATGGGGAAACTCTTTACGTTGATGTTGTGGAAAAGGAAGGACCAGAAGACGTAATAGAAGTTGAGGATATGCAAACGTGGCAATTAGATGTCGCAAAGAGAGAATTAACAGAAGTCGAAAAACGAGAAGCGGGACTGGCAAATAGCTAGTCCCGCTTTAAATCGTTAAAAGAAATTTTCCAACCGGCGCGAATATCATATTTGGCAATTGTTCCAACAGGAAGTTCTAAACAAGCGTGCGCTCCTCTAATTCTTGAAGTGACTCGCCAAGGTTTTAAACTTTCTACCGTTTTTATAACAGTATTTTCTCGGTCTAAAAAAACGACATCAATTGGAAAGTGCATAAAAAACATATGGATGCTATTACAAGGGGATAGAAGCAGACCTTCGTGTTGAATGGGTTCTTTTTTAAGCATAAGACCACGAAATCTTTTTACAAATGTATCGGCCACTTGAACTTGAATGGAAGTTTTAACGCTGATTTCACTTTTCTCAATTACCAATTGATATACATCCCTTCCTTTTTACCCAGTAACCCCCTATAGTATCTATTTCACTATGGTGGTATTATTCATTTACTGACCTAATTTAACGTAAATAAATGGATGAAATGATCCGAGGTGAAATGGAAATGATAAGAATGCGTTCTTTCCATTGTGCTTCTTTGAGTAATGACCATCCAATTCATACAAATCCATGTTAATGAAAGAATAAAGGATAAGATCATTTGACGGTCGGAAGACTGAACAATAAAGGGGGATTACAAATGATGAATTTACTTTGGAACCTTGTTCGTCGTGAAGAAGGACAAGGGATGACGGAATACGGGTTAATTCTAGCCTTAATTGCAGTAGGGGCTGTTGTCGCTCTTGGGCTTTTAGGGGATCAAATAGCAGCGCTTTTCGAAAATATCACGCAACAGTTTAATACAACTCCATAATGTTTAAATCCAGATAAATGGTATGTAAGCTCCTCTTTTCGTGATCAATCATGAAAAGGGGAGCTTTTTATCAAGGAGGAAAATTAATGCTCGATGTTGTCTTGATAATCTTATTAGTGACAAGTGTTTTCACCGATCTCATGTACCGAAAAATTTTTAACTTCATCACTTTTCCCACGACCCTATTTGGTTTTACATATCATATTTGGGAAAGTGGGGTGGACGGGCTGTTATTTAGTGGGTTCGGATTTATCGTTGGTTTAATCGTTCTTTTCGTTCCTTTTTTTCTAGGAGGAATAGGTGCAGGAGATGTGAAGCTGTTGGCAGCGATCGGTACATTAAAAGGGGCAAGTTTTGTTTTTTATGCTTTTATTTATACATGTATAGCTGGTGGAATGATTGCGATGATTTATTTACTTAAATCAACGCGAATAAAACAAGTCATTGCGCGCATGATTTCTGTACTTACGTTAAAAACTGAAAGTAGTATCAAGAAAAATGCTGAGCAATATAAACAGCAAACCTTTCCATATGGGGTTGCGATATTTATAGGCACCCTCTGTTCTTATTGGTTAGGAGGGGGATAAATGGACTTATTGAAGTCGAAAAAAGGACAAGGGACAGTTGAACTTGCGATTACCTTAGTTCTGCTATTCGTTATATTATTTGCGATCGTTGATTTTGGTCGGATTTTTCATGCCAATTTGGTATTAAATCATATAGGTCGAGAAGCCGCTCGTGAGGTAAGTATAGGTTCTGCGGATAGCCATGTAGCATCAGTCATTCAAAATCAATCAACAGGGATTGATTCTGGCAGAATCAACATCGTTATTACCCCTAATCAAACGCAAAGAAGCAGAGGATCGTACGCAACGATCCAGTTATCATACCCTGTTAATACCATTACACCGGTCTTGTCCAACTTCTTACCAAATCCACTTATCGTCAGAAATCAAACCGTAACAAGGATTGAGTGAACATGAAAAAATTCATAAAAAATGAAAAGGGATCAGTCGTTGTTTTAGTTGCACTTTATATGACGGTCATGATGGGATTATTAGCATTAGTGATTGATGGAGGATCCCTTTATTTAGAGCGATCTAAATTACAAAAAGGTGTTGACCTTGCTGTGTTAGCAGGCATGCAAAACCTTCCTGAAAATCCGAGCCGGGCAATGGAAGCGGCTGAAGATGTTGCATATTCAAATGAATTAGCTGATAGAGAAGTATCGATTCAATTACAAGATGATGGAACCTCGTTATATGCGGAAGCAAACCGTAATGTTTCATTTACATTTGCAAAAGTTTTAGGCTTTTCCGATCAAGACGTGTCCGCGACAGCGAAAGCTCAAGTTGGTTCCCTCTCTTCTGTACAAGGAGCGATACCTCTGGGGGCCTACGGCGAGAAAACGTTTTCCTTTGGGGATCAAATAGAAATGAAGGTTGGCCCGAGTAGTAGCGACACAAGTTTTTTAGGGGCATTGCGATTGTCGAATGATTATGAAGGTGATTTAAAACGGGGGCATCAAGGTACGTTATCCGTAGGGGATGTAGTCAGTCCAGAACCTGGAAACATGGCAAGGCCAACACAGAGGGCGATTGAAACGAGGATGAACAATTGCCCTTATCATCAACAAGGGAAACAACCGACACACCTTGATCATCCTGATAACTGTCCTTTAGTGGTCATTGTACCGATTTATCGAGAAGTCACCCCAGGAAATTTTGATCGTCTTGAAATCGTTGGTTTCGGTTCATTTTTTATTGACAGTGTCGGAAGAGTCAATGAAGGAGCACCGATTACAGGAAGATTTATTCGTTATGCATTTTCAGGTGAGTTTTCACCAGTGATCAATCAGTATGGTGCGTACGCTTATAAATTAGTTGAATAATCGTTAACAAAGGAAGGGCAGCTATGACGAATAAACGAGTGTGGCTAATTGCAAGTATATTCGGATTAATAACGGCTGGCATATTGATGATCATTTTCGTAGATACCAATCAACAAGACTCAGAAATCGTTGAGGAAGAGTTCGTTGTTGAAGAAGAGCTAACTGAAGAGGAAGAAGATTTGACAGCATTACCGATTGCTGACGGATATCGTGCCATATCGATTGCGGTATCAGGAACAGAAGGTGTCTCAGGATTTATTCGTTCAGGTGATTATGTGGATGTTGTTTCACTCCTTCCTTCATTAGAGGAGGAGGTTCCAGCCTCGCAGTTGTTGTTACAAAACATTTACGTTTTATCAGTTGGTGGGCCAAGTAATCGTGGTGTTGAAGAAGATTATGTTCCATATGAGACCGTGACACTAGAAGTGACACCAGAACAAGGAGCTACGCTGGCATTAGCTGCTGAGAATGCGTCGATCGTGCTGATGTTAAGAGGAGAAGGTGATGGAGAAACCGTCAGACAAAGACAAATCACCATCGAGCAGCTTGTTGATTAAAGGAGAGTCATCAATATGAAAGTGAAATGGCATGTTTTATCGGAAAAGGAAAGTGAGATCGAGCCGGTTAAAGTGCAAGTTCGTAAAACAGGACGATCTGTTAAATATTTTTCTACCGAAAAGAATTTTAAACGACAAATTCACGCAGATGAAGCAGCGGTCATCTTTTTGCATGAAGGTTTTTCTTATGATGTATATGACTTATGTGGAGAATTGTCTTATAAATACCCTCTGACAGCCATTGTACTGATTACAGATGACATCGATTATCGAAAGGCCATGTATGTCGGAGCTGTTGATACGATTTCGCTTCCTTTGCAAGACGAAGATATCAGGCAAGCTATGGATAAAGCGACAAGTGTGCTCGAATATAAAATGGAAAATTTACCTGAAGAAGAAAAGGAAGAAAAAGAAGGAAAGATTGTGACCGTATGTAGTACGAAGGGAGGTGTTGGTAAAACGACGATTAGCGTGAACCTCGCTGTCTCGTTAGCGAAAGAAGAAAAAAGTGTTGCGATTGTAGACTTGGATCTTCAATTTGGTGATGTGTCGATCTCGTTAGATGTTCAGCCGAAAAAAACGATTTACGACTGGATTAAGGAAGTTTATGAAACGGAAAGACAAGAGGTTTTAAGTTATATGACGAAGCATTCAAGTGGTGTTGAAGTCATGCCTGCCCCTACGCTCCCGGAATTTGCAGATATTGTAACAGGGGAGATCGTCAGCCATTTATTAGAACGGTTACAAAAAGAATACGATTTTATCATTATCGATACACCTCCTGCTTTAATCGAAACAACGCTCGTTGCTTTAGAACAATCAGATGAAATATTTTTGATCACTTCGATGGATTTGCCGACGATTAAGAATGGGAAACTTGCGATCGATACGCTTGATCTGCTCGGTTTAAAGGGGAGAATTAAAGTCGTCCTTAACCGCGATGCGGAAATGGAAGGGATGAATAGAGGCACGGTTGAGAATATTTTAGGTATGAGTATATATTCAAGAATTCCAAGTGATTATAAAGTTGTTGTTTCTTCATTAAATCAAGGGAATCCATTCGTCATCGCACATCCGAGGTCGTCACTTTCAAAATCGATAGAAGAATTATCTAATAAACTGACGGATAAAGACGATGAAAAAGAAAACAAAAAGGGGTTATTCAAGCGACTATTTAAAAAGAGTAAATAAGGAATGGGAGGGTTGATATGTCACTTTTAAAACGTTTAAATGAAAAATCACTCACAACTGAAAATAATAAAGTTGACGCTAATAAAGCGACACCCGTTCATCAAAAATCCAATCGTCAAGAGCCTAGCATTTATGAAAAATTGCATCAATATGTTATGGAAGAGCTAAATGAAAATAGTGAAATTACAGATGATCAATTAGAAGAAGCGATACCGTCGATTGCAGAGGGATTTTTTGAGACAGAAGGGGAACGCTTAACGTTCGAAGCAAAGCAACAACTTGTCGACAGAGTGATTGATGAATTAACGGGTTATGGGCCAATTACGACATTGTTAAAAGATAAGGATGTAAGTGAAATCATGGTTAATGGTCCGAAGCAAATTTACGTTGAGAAAAAAGGGCAAATTGTCCAAAGTCCGATGCAATTTCGAGATGACGACCATGTGCTTCAAGTGATTGAAAAGATTGTCTCCCCTCTCGGTAGAAGGATTGATGAAAGTAGCCCAATGGTTGATGCGCGTCTTGAGGATGGAAGTCGTGTCAATGCCATTATCCCTCCGCTTTCCCTTGTTGGTCCAAGTATTACGATTCGAAAGTTTCCGGAAAGTCGTTTGAATATTGATGATTTAATTCGCTTTGGAACGCTCAGTGAACAAATGGCTAAATTTTTAGATGGATGTGTGAAAGCTCGTTTAAATGTTTTTATTAGTGGTGGTACAGGTTCTGGGAAAACGACGTTGTTAAATGTCTTGTCTAATTTCATTCAATTAGACGAACGAATTGTAACGATCGAAGATGCTGCAGAACTTCAATTAGGACAAGATCATGTCGTTTCCTTAGAGACACGCCCTCCAAACATTGAAGGGAAAGGCGAGGTGACAATTCGTGATCTCGTCAAAAACTCACTACGGATGAGACCGGATAGAGTAATCATTGGTGAGGTGCGAAGTGCCGAGGCATTAGATATGCTCCAAGCGATGAATACCGGACACGATGGCTCACTAGCTACAGGGCATGCCAATACACCACGCGATATGATTGCAAGGTTAGAAACGATGGTCTTAATGGCGGGGATTGATTTGCCGCTTCGTGCGATTCGTGATCAAATTGCAGGTGCCGTTGATTTAATTATTCAACAATCGAGATTAAAAGACGGGAGCCGAAAAATCACCCACGTAACAGAAGTTATTGGTATGGAAGGCGATACGATTGTTCTTCAAGATATCTTTGTTTTTAAACAAACAAGCATGGGGGCAGATGGGAAAATACAAGGGGAGTTTGTCTCGACAGGGATACGGCCGTATTGTGCAGAGAAACTAGAACGTTATGGCATTCACTTGCCTTCAGAATGGTTTGAAGGGGAGGGATAAACGATGTTTGTTATTTTAGCTCTCATATTTACGCTCATTTTTGGGTTCATTGGCTCATTTATCGTAAAAAGAAAAAAGCGATATGAGAAAAGAATTGAAAAATATTTGACAAAACAAGATCGTAATCAAGGTTCAAGTGAAGATGAGGAAGAAGGCAAAGAGGCAAAAAAACCTCTAGAGCAATTGATTATACGTTTAGGGCGTGTTTTTGCAGGCAAGAAAATTGCGAATAAGTGGAAGGAAAAGCTAGCACAAGCGAATATGGACATCAAAGCTGAACATTTTATAGCTAAGAGAATGATTTATGCATTATTTGCTGGGCTGTTTGCTTTTGCTATAAATATGACGGCTATGATGATCTTTTTTGCTTTAATCGGTTATCTTTTGCCTGTCATACAAGTGAATCGCAAAATCAAAAAGCGGTTATCGATTTCTGAAACACAACTCCCTCAAGCGCTCGGCACGATGTCTTCGGCGATGAAATCTGGATTTAGTTTTTTGCAAGCGATGCAATTAGTCGGTAGAGAAATGGATGACCCAATAGGGACGGAATTTAATCGCGTGATTCGCCAAATAAACTTAGGTACGTCTATGGAAGATGCCTTTGGGCAATTGTTAGATAGACTCCCAAATCAAGATATGGAATTGATGGTGAACGCAGTCCTCGTTCAAAGGACGACGGGAGGCAATTTGACCGAGATTTTAGAAATGATGCAAGAAACGATTCGGGAACGTGTTCGCTTTCGTGAGGAATTAAAATCCTTGACGGCTCAAGGAAGGATGTCGGCGATTATTATTTCAATGTTACCGGTAGCGATTGGGCTATTTTTAGCTTTTATCGACCCTGAATACTTTACACCGCTGCTTAACCACCCAGTCGGTTGGGCGATGATTGGCTTTGGTATCATTTCAGGTCTTTTCGGTTGGTTCGTCATTCAAAAGATTGTCACGATTGAGGTGTGAAAAAATGTTATACCTCCTGCTATTTCTTTCAGCGAGTACTTTTATTACTTTACTTACTTATTTATTCCTCTCATCAGTATTTAAAAGGCGATTACAAATAGAAAAGAGAATCAATGTTCTTGTTGAAGCGACAGAACAAAGAGAAGCGATAAAAAAACAAAAAGAAAGAGACAAAAACGTCCTCTTAGACCAACTTACGAAACGTTGGAAAGCATTTGTGCAAAAAAATATGCCCAAAGAGAAACAAGCAGAATTAGAGAAGAAATTAGTGAGCGCTGGTCGGCCATTTAACATGCGTCCTGTAAATTTCATGACATTGCAAGTCATGCTTGGGGCAGGGCTTTTCATCGTTCTTATGACGAATATTTCAAGTTCAGAAAATCCATTACAAGTATTATTTTTTGCTGTTTTGTTAGGGATAGCGGGAATATATTTGCCACATTATTATTTACAAGTAAAAACAACACAGCGAAATGCTGCGATTGAAAAAATGATGCCTGATTTTTTTGATATGTTAAATCTGTCTGTAGAAGCAGGACTCGGTCTTGATGCAGCATTAAAGAAAGTCGCTACACAAGTGAAAGGGCCTCTTTCTGATGAATTTATACAGTTATTAGATGAAATGAAGTTCGGTAAAAGCAAGAGACAAGCATTTTTAGATTTGCGAGACAGAGTGCCGATCGAATCGTTTCAAGCGCTAATCAATGCGATCATACAAGCAGATCAGATGGGGATTAGCATGACGAAAGTATTACGGGCGCAAACTGCGCGAATCCGTGAATCGATGAGACAAAAATCGAAAGAAAAAGCAATGAAAGCGCCAGTAAAAATGTTGGTGCCGATGGTGTTATTTATTTTCCCGACGCTGTTCATCGTTTTGTTAGGACCGATTATCATTCAATTAATGACAGATATTTTGTAAGTGAGACTTCGATTGTTTGTTTTGTTAATCATTGTTCGATTCCAGTGAGTTCGTTGTATACTTGCAAAGCTACTTGTTGATTATCGGTGCCTTGGACGAGCATTCGTCCGTTTGCAAATAATGAAATATCGTAATCGCGGTATTTTGTACGAATGAGAAAAGGGGTCACTTCCGTATTTGAAAATGGCCTCCACCTTTCTGCGATTTCAGTGATTGGTGATTGTAAAGGGGTATTGGGAAGGATTTGTACAGTGTTGCGTCCGCATAAAGAAACGGAGCCAATTGAACCTTCACCTTTTTCGAGAAATGAGAATTGCTTTTTTTGACAACATGGACACTCAGGGTTTAAAGATCCTTGAAATGGAAATAATTCCGTTTCATTTTCCCAAACATCGATTTGTAACATATCTTCTCGTATGGTCTTCGTTTCTTCACTTAACCATTTTAGAGCCTCTGTTGCTTGGTAAGAAGCGATGATATCAACGACCGTGTTGATCACGCCTACAGTATCGCACGTTTCCCCTTGCCTAGTGTGAGCCTCTGGAAATAGGCAACGAAAACAAGGTGTTTTTCCAGGAATGACGGTAACTGTCATTCCACGAGCGCGGACGACACCTCCATAAATCCAGGGAATATTGTATTTGACGCTAATGTCGTTAATTAAGAAGCGCGTGTCCATATTGTCAGTTCCGTCTAATATGAGGTTACATTCTCCTAAGTGCGTTTCGATTTCTTGATTGCGGATATCATCGACGATTGCGTTGATCTTCACATCCCGGTTCATGTCTGTCAGGTTTTCCTTTGCAGCAATGGCCTTTGGTGTCTTGTTTTCGGCATCATTTTCATTAAACAACATTTGGCGTTGTAAGTTGCTCTTTTCGACGATATCTCGGTCGATGAGTGTTAATTCTCCGACTCCTGACCGTGTTAAATGGTTTGCCAAGACACTTCCTGTTGCCCCAATTCCAACGATAGCCACGTGTTTGCTCATCAAGCGTTGTTGCGCTACTTCTCCATTTTCAAAAAATAACATCTGACGGTTGTAACGTTCTAAAGGTGGATTGTTCATCATTTTCTCCTTTTTTAAACAAGTCTCCATTCCTAAATTGTTCGTTTTCTAAGTTAGATTTTCCTGCACTGGAAGGTTTTTTTATAAGATTAACGAATATAAATAAATGAAATCTATGTTGGGGAGGGGTATATTTTGAATTTAGGTGGATACCGAAATCATGAGGCCTGGGTTGACTTAACAGAGGGGAGAATTGAATACCGAAAACTTAATGAAGAAGATGTGAAAAAGTACGTTGGTGCAAGGGGCTTAGGCGTTAAGTATATGGTCGATCATGAAGTGTACAACGCTGAACCATTTGACGAGGAAAATATGCTCGCTGTTATGACTGGCCCGCTAACGGGTACGCGAGTACATATGAGCGGCAGGCTCTGTACAGTGACGCGATCACCACTGACGGGTACGGTGACAGACTCTCATATGGGTGGTTGGACGGCTGCGCGTTTAAAGTGGGCAGGTTTTGATAACTTAATTTTCACAGGGCAAAGTGATCATCCGGTTTATCTTTATGTTGAGGATGGTGAAGTTGAGTTAAGGGATGCTTCTTCGCTATGGGGGAAAGGTGTTCGCCCGACGATTCAAGCGTTACAAGACTTACATGGTGAAAAAGATACAAGTGTGATGGCGATTGGCCAAGGTGGTGAAAACCTCGTACGTTACGCTGGGTGGCTCAATGAAGACGATCGTGCATCAGGACGTGGAGGAACAGGTGCTGTTGCAGGTTCGAAAAATTTAAAGGCGATTGTGATTAAAGGGAGTCAAAAAGGCAATATGCCAGAGCCGGCGCGAACGGATGAATACAAAACCGCTGTAAAGAGTGGCTTAAAGGCGCTAAATGAAGGCGCGCTAACGGCACCAAATAAAGGTGGCTTGTCTGTTTACGGGACGAACGTTCTCATGAACATTATTAATGAATCAGGGGCACTTCCAGCAAACAACTCGAAGGAAACGCACACGGATTTAGCGGAAAATGTCAGTGGTGAAGCGGTGCGAGATGAAATCCTCGTGAGTGAACCGACGTGTCATGCATGCCCAGTGGCTTGTAAAAAAGAAGTAGAAGTGGCTGAAGGGAAATATAAAGTACGCGTGGAAAGTTTCGAATATGAATCTGCTTGGGCATTAGGTCCGAACTGTGGTAGTGATGATAAAGAAGCGATCGCTTACATGATCGATCGCTGTAATGAATATGGTATCGACACGATTGAGTTAGGAAATGCCTTCTCTGTGGCGATGGAAGCTTACGAGAAAGGGCTCTCAGAGGAAAAACTAGAGTGGGGCGATGTTGATCATATGATCGCCTTGATTGATAAAATCGTTCACCGTGAAGGTGTCGGTGACATTCTAGCTGAAGGGCCAGGACGAGCGGCTCAAGCATTTAACGATAAAAACTTAGCAATGGTCGTCAAAAACCAAGCGATTCCTGCCTATGACCCACGTGGTATTCAAGGAATCGGTCTAGCTTATGCGACAAGTAACCGCGGCGCATGTCATTTGCGTGGCTATACGATAGCGGCGGAAATCGCAGGGATTCCAGAAGCGGTTGACCGCTCGAAAGTGGAAGGGAAAGGTGAACTCCTGAAAGTTTTCCAAGATTTACACGCTTTCTCTGATTCTCTTGATCTTTGTAAATTTTCATCTTTCTCGGAAAACGCAGATTTATATGCTGAACAATATCAAGCAGTTGTCGGCATAGACGTATCAGGTGATGACATTATGAAAATAGGGGAACGTGTCTATAACGTAGAGCGCTTCTTCAATAATCAAGCAGGTATCGCTGGTGCGGAAGATACATTACCAGAGCGTTTCTTAAAAGAACCTGCGGGTGGTAATTCTCAAGGTGAAGTAAGTCACTTATCAGAGATGCTTGAGGAATATTATAGCGTACGTGGCTGGAAAGATGGCGCTGTGACGAAAGAGAAACTAAAAGAATTAGATATTGAAACAAACGTAGGTGCATAGAAATCAAGAAGAAGGACCAGATCAAATAACGATTTGGTCCTTCTTTTCGTAGCGACAAATGGTGTGTCTAGAAACTTGTAAAAGTTAGCCACCAGCTCGAAACGTTTTTTTACGAAAAGCATTTAATGTTTTGCGTAATGTATGGTGATGATTTGCTTCAAATATACAAGTAACTTTAGGAATAGATGAGTGCATAAACGTGAAAAATTTTTCGGGTTGAACGGTACACATCCAATCTTCGCCGATCACGGCTTGTGTATGTCCCTCTTGATGTAATGGCTCCTTCATGTCACCACCAATTTGTTGCAAATAAATGAGTAAAGTTTTACGTGGGATCCCTCTAACTTCAATTGTTTCCTTCATTTTATCCACCTGCAACAGGTGGAAATAAAGCTAATTGATCATCAGTGTTAACCTTTGTCTTTAAGCCATCTAAATGTATAATGTTTTTCCCATTTACAAATACATGAACATGCGGGCGTAGATGATTGTTTTCATCAAATAATTCTTCTTTCATCGTTGGAAATTGGACAAATACATCGTCTAAAATGGCACCGATCGTTTTCCCGTCATCGAAAGGGACATTGATTGATTTTGCGCCACAAATATCACGGAAAGTTGCAAATAAACGAATCTCCAATACTGATCCTCCTTTTTCCTTTCATTATGACGTTTGCGTGTGATGATGGCAATCGTGCGTTTTGTTTTTCGCAAAAAAATTGTGTATGCTAGCGATAACGGTAGAAAAGTGAAAATTCAGTGTGCGAGTACAATAGGAAGGGGTCTTAATCGTGCGTCGAAAAACGGTGATTATTTTTATCGTTCTATTGATTATCATCGTTGCGTTTCTTTTGTTTCAAATGAGGTCAATGGAAATCAAACCAGAAATGATCAGATCATGGGTGCTCTCATTCGGCTTATTAGCACCTTTTATTTATATCCTTCTACATATGGTTCGACCATTTGTTCTCTTTCCTACTTCAGTTCTTTCCATGGTCGGAGGATTAGCCTTCGGCGTTATTCCTGGTTTTATCGCTACTTTTATAGGAGCGATGTTAGCAGCAATCATTTCGTTTTTTGTTGCACGCAAATTAGGAAGAGCTTTTATAAAAAAAGCTTGGAGTGAAAAAATGAAAGGAGTACAAGAACAGCTCCGCAAACGTGGCTGGTTGTATGTGATGCTTCTTCGTTTTGTACCGGTTATAAACTTCGACCTTCTCAGTTATAGTGCAGCACTTTCGAGTATACGATTTCAACATTTTTTGATAGGCACGGCTTTAGGGATTATCCCAGGTACGGTCGTTATGACTTTGTTAGGATCGAGCGTTGTTGACCAAAATACGACGGCTATTTTTGTAATCGTGACTTTTATTGTTATTTTGATGATTCCTTTCTTGTTTCAGGATAAGATTAAAAAGAAGCTACGCATCGATTAATTGTGAATCAAATCACCTCAAAGGCGATTCGTTTGTGAGAAAATAAAGTAAGATCGCTTACTTGGAGGGGTTACTATGCAACGTTATCAGTCTTGGAGTAACTATTACGATGATATATTTGGCATCAACAAAAAAGCCTTGTCATTTATAGAAACATATACACAAAAAGGTGATTCTGTATTAGATATTGGGGCGGGAACAGGAGCTGAAGCGGCTGAATTAGCTGAAAAAGGGTATGACGTGACAGCTATGGATGTAGATGAAGGAATGGTTCAGCAAATGGGAGAAAAACAAGAACAAGGATTTTGTTTTACATCGGCAAAGCTGGATATGAGAGAAGTAGGACAATTAAAAAATCAGCAATTTGGCACGGTGTACTGTATAGGTAATACCTTTGTCCATTTGCCAAATATGGAATCGATGTCTCAAGTATTAACAGATGTTCATCGCTTGATGAAACCAGGTGGAACATTCATGATGCAAATTGTGAATTATGATCGGGTGTTCAATGAAAAAATCACACAACTTCCGACGATTGAGCGAGAAGAATCCGGTCTCCGTTTTGATCGCTATTATGAACATCGTGACCATGACATTCTTTTTACAACGGAATTAATCGTAAATAATGAAAACGAACGAAATTTGGTTTTTAAGAGTGAACACTCATTACTGCCAATGAAAAAGCAAGATGTAGAATTGGTGTTTGAGGATAGTCCATTTACCCATTTTGACATCTATGGCGATTTTGAATTAGGTCCTCATTCAGTCCATGCACCGGCAACCATCGTTCGAGCGGTGAAGTGATCCTGCATTGAACTTTAGGTTTACGTCTTAAAAGAAATGATTGTATAAAAGGCTGATGATTCTATAGTGAACAGTAGAAATGTTCGGTTTCACTACAGAGATCACAGTCCTTTTTTATTGGGTCTTTGGTTAAAGAGCGAAAGTCATTCATTACTATGTTGATAATATTGACCACAGAGTCAATTACAATTAAAATAAATGGTGCACGACCGACTAGTCGGTCGGTTGTACATAACTTTTAATCTATGATGCATTGAAAGTGATAAAATGAACAGATGAAGAGGATATGATTCGGAAATAGGGGTGAGTGAAATGAAACGGATTGCAATTCCTTTGTTAGCAGGCATGTTATTTGTCCCATCAATTGTAGTAGCTAGTGAAACGGATGAAAATGAAACTGATAAAAAAGATGGACCGGTAAACAACGGAAAGTTAAATATTGATGATTTGGTAGACCATGCATTTGAAGATGAAACGACGTTAACAATTCTCGACTTACAATATGAGATTATGCGTAATTCTATTGGGAAAATGGAAGATGAATTAGACGATTTAGAAGATACCGATCCGTCTGATGAAATAGGTGAAATTGACGAAGGATTACTCCCAACTGATGAAAGCGAAATCAGGGAAGAGATTGAAGATCAATTTTCGGATTTAGATGAAAATATTCCTGATTTCCTAATTGATTTACAAATTGAACAAATGGTCCAAACGCAACTACAGATTAATGCAACATTAAATGGTTTTATTGAAGCTCAAATGGAACAAGAAGTGTCTCAAATGGAAGATCAACTTGACGACGCCCGAGACCAACTCGAAGATCAACTCGAAGACCTAGAACACCAACAGCAGCAATTTTTCTTTCAGCGCCGTGACGCTGAATTAGGCATTGAGCTAATGGTACGCGGAGCCTTTATAGAAGCATACATGCAACAAGAACAAGTCGAATTGTTAACAAATATGGATGAACAGATGGATCGAGAAAAAGAGCAAGCAGAACTGATGTACGAACTAGGTTTTACTTCCACACATGAATATGAAGGCATGCTCGATCAATTTGCCGATATTACTGATGAACGTACTTCGGCAGAAGAAGACTTAGAAAGAACGATCGCTCGAATGTCGCTCGAATATGGCTTTGATTATGGTGAAGACCTAACATTTGAAAAGCCAGACATTGGTGATATTGAAGAAATAGAGAAAGAAGATATCGATGATTTGATCGATGGTTCTTATGAAGTGGTTCAGGCTAAGGAAGACATCAAACGACAAGAAGATATCATTGATGATGCTTCAGGAGATGAAGAAGTTGGTGCTATGCTTGAATTAGATATTTTAGAAGAGGAGCTTGAACAGCAAAAACTTGATTTAGAAAATGATATTCGCGACATTTATGCTTCAGTGGATGATGCTATAGATGACATCGAAAGTGCAGAAAGTGATATTGAATCATTTGAACGAGACTTAGACATGGCAAAAGCAGAATACCACCTTGGCTTAATTTCAAAGCATGAATTAGACCAAAAAGAAAATGAACGCCAGGAACTAGACATGCAACTAGACAGTGCAAAAATTGCTTATTACATGGCGGTTCAACAAGTTGAAGCAATGGAAGATGGTTATATCCAGGCACCAATGGATGGTGGCATGGGTGGAGATATAAGCACGGGGAGCATGCCAAGTATGGATTCACCAGATGCATCTGGTGGCGCAGATATGAGTGCACCAAACATGGGTGGTGTGCCAGGGGGAATCTCCTGATATAAATGAAGGCTTTAGTGGTGGAGGGACATTTAATTCTAAGTTCCTCCACTCTTACTGTTGGGTGAGAGTGAATAATGAACGATCACTGGTGACTGACCAGTCAGTCCATAAATGAGGTAAGTTACTTCCATTCTTGACCATCGAATATAAGAGTTATTTTTGAAAAGGAGGACACGCGTCCATGACAAGAAAACAAAATGCGGCGTGGAAATGGAGTCTATCTATATTATCGATCTTGCTGCTAAGTGCTTGTAGTACAGATGCTTCAAGTGACGAAGTAGTAGAAGTAAATGATACTCCTGTTGCGGTAGCACATGTTAGCTATGGAACACTTGCCCACGAAACGCGTATGACTGGTCGTACACAAGCTGCAAATGACCTACATATTATTCCGAAAATGGCCGGTGAACTGGAAGAAGTATACGTTTCTGAAGGAGATAGCGTATCAGAAGGCGATTTGCTTGCACGGGTTGATGATTATGATGCGAGCTTGAATGTACGCCAAGAAGAAGCACAAGTTCGGATGGCCCAACAAGCATTAGAGAGGGCAGAAATTGGCCGTCAACAAGCAGAACAAAACGTGAGACAATCGGAATCTTCTCTAGAACAGGCGGAACGTGCAGTAGAACAGGCAGAAGCAGGCTTTGAAGATCAAAAAGAAGCAGCTGAGTGGAATCTAGATAATGCAGAAATGAACTGGGAAGAAGCGAAAGACAACTTAGAAAGAACCAAAGAGTTATATGAGCAAGGGTTCGTTTATGAACAACAATCAGAAAGTGCTGAATTATCCGAATCCCAAGCACGGATGGCATTTGAAGAAGCAGAACAAATGATTGATCAGGCAGACCGTGATGTTATGGTCGACGATGCAAAAACAAGTCTAGAGCAAGCAGAAAGTAGCTTAGAACAAGCAGAAATATCCGTAGAAGAAGCAGCTTCAGGTGTTGAGGATGCCCGGATCGGTGTTGAGCAAGCTGAAATGGCTTTAGAAATGGCTCGAAAACAATTAGAAGATACCGAAATTCGTGCGCCGGCCGATGGTGAGATTACGAATATTATGATGAATGCTGGTGAAATGGTCTCCAATCAGGAGCCGCTCGTTCAATTAATTTCTGCAAATCAAATGGAAGTTGAATTGCATGTATCAGCACAACAAGCAACACTTCTTGATAATAGTGATGAAGTGGATGTTCGTTTCCAAGGATTAGAGGAGACTGTAACAGGGACTGTTTCGTATACCTCTTCCACGATTGATGATACGGGGATGTTTCCAGCAAAAATCACTTTAGACGAACAACCTGAAGACGTTCGTTCTGGTGTCGTTGCTACCGTATCTGTAGATGAAAATTTGACAGAAGAAAGTTTACTCATCCCAAGTGACGCACTTGTGGAAGCTGGAAATGAAACGTTTGTTTACCTTGTTGAAGATGATAGTGCGGTTCGTACCAATATTGACGTTGAACGAGTTGATACGGTTTTTTCAGCCGTCTCTGGTGATGTTTCTGAAGGTGATGCTGTGATTGTCACTGGTCAAACACTCGTTGAAGATGGTGGCCCTGTTGATATTGTGAGAGAGGAGGATTTCAGTGAAACTGATTGACGCCTCAGTAAAACGGCCCGTTGGGGTGATTATGCTCGTCATCGGTGCACTGGTCCTCGGTGGCATCGCATTGAAAAACCTCGCTATCGATTTGTTTCCAGACATTGAAGTTCCAGTCGCAGTTGCAGTAACAACATATGACGGAGCAGCACCACAAGAAGTGGAACAATTAGTGTCAAGGCCAGTTGAAACTGCTGTTGATTCAATAGAAGGTATTAGTAGTGTAGACTCCGTTTCATCCCCAGGTTCATCTTTGGTTATGATGCAATTTGATTGGGGAGTAGACATTGATAATGCGCTTATTGAGGTACGTGAACAATTGGATCTAGTAGAAGGAATGCTTCCTGATGCAGTAGACCGTCCCAATGTTATGCGCTTTGATCCACAACAGATGCCTGTGATGTGGATTGGATTGAGTGGTGCTTCCCTTGAGCATTTGCAGGAGATTGCTGAAGACGATGTTCAACCACATTTTGAACGTATGCCGGGTGTTGGCGAAGCCATGATTGAAGGGGGGAGTGAACAGGAAGTACGCGTTGAGTTAAATGATTCCGCTATGAATCATTACGGTATTGACGGAAATACAGTTGCACAACTGATTGCAAGCGAAAATAGTGCTCGATCAGTTGGTGAATTGCGACGAGGCTCGAGCGATTTACAAGTTAGAATCGACGGTGAATTTGAGGATTTATCGGACCTTGAAGCAACGTTGATTCCGACAGAAGGTGGGCAAATGGTTAAACTAGCAGATATCGCTTCTGTTAACATCGTCTCATTGGACCCTGATGTGAAAGCACTTGTAAATGGCGAGGAAGCACTTGTTCTTTCAATTATGGAACAAGCAGATGCCAATACGGTTGATGTGTCAAATGCAATGAGTGATGCAGTCGAAGATGTATCAAGTCAATTTAATAATGACGATTTGTCTTTAGATATCATTATTGATACAGCTGACTTTATTCGTGATTCCATCGAAAATGTCGCGATCAATATGATAATTGGTGGCATGATGGCTATGGCACTTCTTTGGTTGTTCTTAAACAGTATGCGATCGACTGTTGTCATTGCGATTTCGATTCCGATTGCGGTTATTTCAACGTTTACGTTGATGTACTTTACTGGTGAAACGTTAAATATCCTCTCTATGGGAGGGCTAGCACTTGGTTTAGGGATGATGGTCGATAGTTCGATTGTCATCATAGAAAATATATACGGAAAACGAGAACATGGGTACTCTATCAATGAATCTGCTCGAAAAGGAGCAGCAGAGTTAGCGCCGGCCGTTATCGCTTCGACAATGACGAGTGTCGTTGTGTTCGTACCGATTGTATTTGTTGAAGGGATTGCTTCAGAGCTTTTCCGTCCGCTCGCATTAACGGTCACATTTGCACTATTTGCTGCTTTAATTGTTTCAATTACGTTGATCCCGATGTTAACGTCTAAACTCATGTCATCAAACAAGTTGACGCTAACAGAAGAAAGTAACCGAGGAATTGATCGTCTACTAACGAAAGTGAAAGATCGATATGGTGATGGTATATCATGGTCACTTCGGAAGAGGAAAACGATTGTAATTAGTAGTGTTGGTCTCATTGCCTTATCACTCACTTTAATTCCACTTATAGAAGCAGAGTTTATTCCAGCAATGGACCAAGGACAGATTCAAATAGATATCGAAGGCGAATCAGGTATGAGTCAACAAGAGACGGAGTACATTATTCACCAAGTCGATGACGTGTTAGAACCGTTTGCTGAAGATATTGAAACGAGCTATGCGACGATTGGTTCAGATGGAACGGGCATGTCGTCGAGTGATAATGAAGCGATGTATATGTTGCAAATGACGGCTGCTTCTGACAGGGACGTGACTACGCAAGAGCTTATGGATAAGATCAACGAGTCGACGAGTCAAATTCCGGGTGCAGATATTCAAGTTATGGATATGGACGCGGGTATGGGTGGAGGTTCTCCAATTCAAGTAGAAATTACTGGGCCAGAATTGGATGTTTTAGAGGACCTTTCAGAGCAAGTCGTTTGGATCGTTGAAGGTATTGATGGAACAATGAATGTGGAGTCGACTTTTGATGAAGGACGTCCAGAGTTAGAAATTCATATCGATCGTGATATTGCGAGTGAATTTGGACTAACTTCACAACAAATCATGGATGAGATTGCGTTACGCTATGATGGTCAGGTTGCTTCTACTTATCGTAAAGATGGTAGTGAATATGACATTCGAGTGGCTTTACCTGAAGAAGAACGACAAACAATTCGGGACATTGAAACTGCGCGAATATCAACCGAGCAAGGGACGACGATCCCACTTGCGACAGTGGCTGAGATCAACCAAGTCCAAGGACCAGTAGAGATAAACAGAAGTAACCGAGAACGTGGCGTTCAAGTAACGGCTGATATGGAAGGGTCCGATTTGTTAGGTATGATGAATGCGATTGAAGCACAAACGGATCGATTAAACATGCCTGATGGGTACAGTTTGAATTTTGGTGGTGAAGGAGAAGACATGATGGAGTCGTTTGAACAGTTAGGTTTCGCCTTACTGTTATCGATCTTCCTTGTTTACCTTGTTATGGCCGTTCAATTTGAATCGTTTGTATATCCATTTGTGATCATGTTTAGCTTACCGACAATGTTTGTCGGCGTGATTGTTGGTCTGTTTGTCATGCAACAGTCGTTAAGTGTGCCTGCATTTATAGGGGTCATTATGCTTGCAGGAATTGTTGTGAATAACGCGATTGTTCTCGTCAGTTATATTAATATATTAAGAGATCAAGGTTACGATCGTATCGAAGCTGTGATAGAATCCGGAAAAAGTCGTTTACGGCCAATATTAATGACATCACTAACAACAGCTTTAGCGATGCTCCCATTGATGTTAGGGTTCGGTGAAGGAACTGAAGCACAACAACCGATGGCAGTGGTTATTGTGTTCGGATTGATGACTTCGATGATCTTTACGCTCATATTAATTCCAGTCATGTACACGATCATTGATGACATTAGCTTATGGGTGAAACGTAAATTTGGTCGCAAAAAAGATGAGTTAGGAGCGGATGAAGTTGTCGAAGGGTGAGGAAAAGCGTGAAGCCATCCTAAAAGCCGCTTTACATGTATTTAGTGAACACGGTTATGATCGTTCTACAGTGCAACAAATTGCAGAAAAGGCAAATGTAGGGAAAGGTACAGTTTACGGATATTTTACAAGTAAAAGTGAAATATTTGGTGATGTCATCAAATGGGGATTTACTCACGTTTCCCAAGCGTTTTTAGACATTCTTCATAAGAATGAGTCTCCGTTCTTAAATAAGTTGTATCGCATTTACAAGACGAATCAAGCGATGTTTGAAAATCAAAAAGAATTACAAAACATCATGTTGAATGATCTTGGTAAGGTACCAGCTGACATTAAGGATTGGGGAGAGCGCTTAGAACATGAACTTGTTCAAGTATTGGAGCTTCAGGTTGTTGAGGCGATAGAAAAAGAAGAAATTATAAAAATTGACCCGCGAGTGTTTTCTTATTCTTTTCTCTCTTCGCTAAATGTCACCTATCGGTATGAACCAAAAGGTGAAGAAACGCTCGATGATGTCATCGATGAACAGTACAGAATGTTATGTAATGCGATTGAACGAAAAGAATCGTGATCCTTTGATTTTCAAAACAAACCTTGTTATCCTAAACGTAATCAAATATCTGTCCACTAGGGGTGCCACTAGGCTGAGATAAGAGTGCGCTAAGCAATCTTAATCCCTTTGAACCTGATCTGGTTCGTACCAGCGAAGGGAAGTGGATCGATGGTATGTCAATATTCGTGCGAATGAAATGTTGCTGAAGATGTTTAGGGTCAGGAACAAATAAAGTCAATTTCCGCAGGATTGATAACACGTCGCTCCACTTATGGAGTGGCGTTTTTTGTATTTGTCGTTCGTTGTTCAGTTAACAAGTAAGGGGGATGACACAAGTGGATAGTACAACTGTTGTGCAATTACGTGAGCATGTGAGGAAGAAACGCCCATTGATTCATCATATTACCAATATCGTTGTCAGCAATTTTACAGCAAATGGTGTGTTATCACTCGGCGCTTCACCAGTGATGGCTTATGCGATAGAGGAAGTTGAAGAAATCGCACAAGCTGCCGATGCTCTCGTTTTAAATATGGGAACGATGACGAGTCAAAGTGTAGAGGCGATGAAACTTGCTGCCTCATCTGCAGAAAAAGCAGGCGTGCCAATTGTATTGGATCCAGTTGGCGTTGGGGCTTCTTCTTACCGGACAAGTGTCGGAAAAAGAATTGTCGAGGATTTTGATACTTCTGTTGTTCGAGGCAATGTAGCAGAAATTGCTAACTTGATAGGGGAATCTACCTTCATTCGTGGCGTGGATGCACCTGATGACGCTAAAAATAAAGAAAACTTAGCGATACGAGCGGCGAAGAAATTAAATACGGTCATTGTCGTTACAGGTGAAGAAGATATCATTACAGATGGGGAAAAAGTAAGCCGTATCGAAAATGGTGATCCAATGCTTACTCAAGTAACAGGTACTGGTTGCTTGCTTACTTCAGTCATAGCTGCTTTTATTTCGACACATCCAAATAGCTTGGAAGCGACGACAGCTGCAGTTGCTTTTTATGGTATCGCAGCGGAATGTGCAGCCGAAAGTATAAAGGAAGACCTTAAAGGTCCTGGTCATTATCAAATCGCTCTCATTGATGCACTTCATATGACGACAAATGAAGAGATTGAGAAGCGTTGTTCTATCAATACTTAACATAGATTATTAAAAAAAGAGAGGAGTATGGCTATGAATATAGCACGTGCACTAACGATCGCAGGCTCTGACAGTGGGGGAGGAGCAGGTATTCAAGCAGATTTAAAAACATTTCAAGAGTTAGATGTGTTTGGCATGTCGGTGATTACAGCAGTAACAGCACAAAATACACAAGAAGTAAAAAGTGTTCATCCTGTTCCAGTAGAAGGCGTGGAAGAACAGTTACAAGCGATTGCAGATGATATTCATGTCGATGCTGTAAAGACAGGAATGCTGTATGATGAAGAACGGATTTGTGTCATCGCAGAACAAATTAAAAAAGCCGGCTGGAAAAAGGTCGTCGTCGACCCGGTGATGGTAGCAACCACAGGTATGTCTTTATTTCAAAAACGAGCTTTATCTGCACTTATTGAGTATATGGTTCCTCTTGCAACGATCTTGACGCCTAATATTCCAGAGGCAGAAGTGTTAACAGATCGTAAAATCGAGACACTAGATGATCGCAAGGAAGCAGCTCGGCAGCTTGTCGATATGGGCGCGAAATCTGTCATTATTAAAGGAGGGCACCAAGCAGAAGGCGAACATGTCATTGATGTTTTCTATGACGGAGAGTCATACCATACATTCGAGCGCCCGCGTGTAGAAACGACGAATACACACGGGACAGGATGTACGTTTGCCTCTGCAATTGCCGCGAATTTAGCACAAGGAAAAGAAATCTTCCAAGCTGTAGAAGAAGGAAAAGCATTTATTCATACAGCGATTGAACATGCTTTAGATGTTGGACACGGTCATGGGCCGACAAATCACGCAGCTTGGCGTTTTCAAGGAAAATAGGAAAAAGGAGGTGTTCTCGTGGCACGTTGGAATGAAGAAGAAATAAGGCGAGTGTTATCCCTCTATTTTATCGCAGGTAGTGTCAATGTGACCCGACCGCTCGATAACGTTTTACACGAAGTGATCAACGGGGGAGCGACAATCTTTCAATTTCGTGAAAAAGGTGAAGGTGCATTAAAAACTGATCAAAAAGAACAATTAGCAAGACGGTTACAAAAGCTTTGTCGTGGTGTTGGCATTCCGTTTATCGTTAATGATGATGTGGAACTAGCAGTAAAACTAAATGCGGATGGATTGCATGTTGGACAAGATGATGCGGCAACTGAACAAGCACGACAAGCCATTGGAGACGGGCTTCTTGGTGTTTCTGCACACACTGTTAATGAAGCCAAGGAAGCTGTTCAAGCTGGAGCTGATTATTTAGGCGTTGGCCCTATGTATCCAACGACATCAAAAGATGATGCTGAAAGTGTGCGAGGGCCTGAGTTTATTAGAACGTTAAGAGAAGCAGGAATTCTTGTCCCGATTGTCGGGATCGGAGGAATAAATATTTCGAATGCAAACGACGTTATAAAAGCCGGAGCTGATGGTGTATCGGTGATATCTGCACTTGCTGCGGAAGATGAACCGCAAAGCGTAGCGGAACAATTTCTAAAACAAATAAAGGCACAATCATAGCCAAGGGTACAGCCCTTGGCTAAAAATATGCAGCGCGTCAGTACAACATGATGGCTCTATGAGAAGTTGGGTTGGAAGTGCAGGATAGAAATAGTTCGAGTTACAACTAACAATTAAATCCCCACCTTGAAAAGTGGGGAAATTTAGTTTCTATTCAACATTTACCGATAATTCAATATCATCACCGATTGTGTCGCCATTTGAATCTGTTGGAGCATCAGAAATGAATGTCAATTGTTTAATATCTTCAGGTTCTACATCTACGTAATAGACGGCTTCACCTGTTTCTTTGCTTTCACCGGTAAGTTCTCCGCCGATAGAGTCTGAGACTAGAGGATCAGATTCGTATAATTCACCATCGATTTCTAAACTTGCGTGATTTGCGTAGAACATTCTGTTTTCAGCTGTCGTGTTTTCAGCAGACATCTGAGCAGCTATGGTTGCTCCACCTTCATCGCTCTCGCTGATGGTCATGTCATTGATGGAAAATTCAACGTTAGCTGACGATTTTACACTGTCGGCTTTAAATTCATTAATGATATTTCCAGCACCATAAATGTCCGAAGTAGCATTTTCATCTGTTTCTCTGTCTTTTTCACTAGATTTTTCATCAATTTCATCAGAATCGTTAGTGTCTTCTTTTTGATCTGTATCAGCGTCGATATCGTTGTTTTCATTTACATCATTTTCAGGATCAGTAGGTTCTTCTCCCCCACAAGCAGAAAGAACAATTAAAGATACAAACCCGAATGTGAACAGTGCACGTTTCATTATCATATCACCCTTAGCTTAATTATTGGCACGTGCACAAGCTTAAATCATACACAGTACAAATGAAATAAAGATGAAAAAGTTTCGTTATTTCTTAGGTTATTTTTTAGATTTTGTGAAAGTTTAAATGAATGAATTTCATAATAGATGATGTAAAGATCATTTCCGAACATGGGTTGTGATTTTCACTGCAGGCGGATGCTTTCCAAAAGGCTTGTCTTCAGCTAAATTCAGCTCCACACACCGTCGCTGAATTGGCTCTTCAGACTCTGCTTATCCTTTGAGAGTCCCCGCCTTTCGTTTCAATCACTTATTTCCAAAACGAACGTTGACCTTCGTGATAACTAATTACATTCGTGATGTTTGTTAAAACCCTTCATTATGAAATGGGTTCGAATGATCTATGGATAGAAAATAGCCATTTTACCAAAATGAGTAATTATTAGAATGATTTAGTTAAGTGTGGGAAAATAACCATGTTGATACTCCCACGGCTTAAGCCAGTGGGGTTCGCATAAATTTGTAATATCTGAAGAGGATGAAAATAGGAGTTTTTACATGATACAACGCGTGTTCTTTTTAATTGTCGCTTTGCTCATTGGTATAACGTTTAATGCGCTTCAAATACCTGCTGGTTGGTTACTTGGTGGTATTATTACGGGAATCTGTTGGGGGATGATAAAGGGGAAGCTAGTTTTTCCTAGGCGATGGTATATGGTCGTTTTAGTACTTGTCGGTAGTAATATTGGTTTAATGATGGAGAGGGACCTATTTTTATTAGTAGGACAATATTTGTTCCCACTCATTGTGACACTCTCTCTTACACTCATCAGTAGTTTTGTTCTAGGGTGGCTTTTGTTACGTTGGTCGACACTCGATAAAAGGACAGCGTTTTTTAGTTGTATTCCAGGTGGGATGTCTGAGGTGATTAGCGTAAGTGGAGAGTATGGAGCGGATGATCGAATCGTGGCTGCATTTCATACTGCTCGCGTCACGTTATTTGTTTTATTTGTTCCTCTTCTCGTCGTTTATTGGGAGGGGGGAAATCATGTTTCAGAACAAGCTTTAGCGAAAGAAGGTTTTCATCTGATCACATTCGAACAGATAACCGTATTACTCACTGTTATGGTTTTGTCGATTTTATTGCACAAGCGTTGGCCTATTCCTGCGGGAGCGATTTTATATGCGCTTTTAATTGCGTTTATTATTGGGGAGTTTATCGTTCCAATTGATTCGTTACCTAATTATGTCCCAGGCATAGGTCAAGTTCTACTAGGAGCCATTGTCGGTGTTCGATTTGATCGTGCAACTTTCCAACAATTAAAATCACTAGGGTTTGTCAGTTTGAAAATATTGGCTACGTATTTTTTGTTCGCGATATTGATCGCCGCTGTATTTTGGTTGTTAACAGATGCGACACTATCGCTTAGTTTACTAAGTACGGTTCCAGCAGGAGCAGCGGAAATGTCCGCAACAGCGTTTGCGATTGGTCTAGAACCAACCCTTGTGACGAGCTTGCATATCATACGTGTGATCATATTATTTTTGTTGTTGCCGTTTTTGATTCGGTGGGTAAATCAATAAGTGCGGCAGATTCGTAGACAGAAGTAAACCTTTCCCTATGGAATACTTTGAGTATAAGTTAGATCATGATCGTGAAATGCACGTATATTGAAAAATGATGTGTAGGTCAAATCAAAATATTCTAAAACAATTGACAACGAATAAATGAACTTGTATTATTTGTCCTATCACTTTTTAAATTAAAAATTATGAAAATATAAAAACATCTTCTTATTCAGAGAGGTTGAGGGAAATGGCCTGATGACACCTCGGCAGCGGGCCCTAGTTATAGGGTACTGTGCCAATTCCACCAAATCCGAGTATTCCGATTTGAGAGATAAGAAGAGTGGTTCTGATCGTAAAACCTCTCTTCTTATTTTAAGGAGAGAGTTTTTTTATTGAGGTGAAAGGGAGTGCGAAATCCGTATGATCACATTTGAGAATGTTTCAAAACAATTTACGGGTAGTGAAGGAACGTTTACGGCAGTAAAAGATGTTTCTTTTGAAGTTCAAAAAGGAGATATATATGGGGTCATAGGTTTTAGTGGCGCAGGGAAAAGTACATTGATTCGTACTGTGAATTTATTGGAGGAACCGTCTTCAGGGAAGGTGTACGTCAACGGTAGAGATATGATGACCTTATCAGCTGATGAATTGCGAAAAGAGCGAAAGAAAATCGGTATGGTATTTCAACATTTTAACCTTTGTGAATCAAAAACAGTTTTTGAAAATGTTGCGATCCCTTTACGTTTAAGCAAGACGTCTAAAAAGGATATCCAACCAAGGGTGAAAGAGCTTTTACAATTTGTCGGGTTAGGAGATAAGTCAGACCATTACCCTGATCAACTTTCAGGAGGACAAAAGCAGCGGGTAGGTATTGCGAGGGCGCTGGCAACATCACCTGAAATCCTTCTTTGTGACGAAGCGACGTCAGCTTTGGATCCAGATACCACACAATCAATTTTGGATCTGTTGAAAAGAGTAAACCGTGAATTTAACATTACAATCTTGATTATAACGCATGAAATGCAAGTCATTCGCGATATATGTGATTATGTCACAGTGATGGAAAACGGGGAAATGATAGAGTCGGGATCTGTGTTTGACTTATTTTCACGACCGAAAGCAAAGACAACCCGAAATTTCGTTAATGCTGTCATGCAAGATCAATTACCAGCGTCTGTCATCAATATGATTCATAAAGAGGGAAAGTCCAACCGATTGTACCGAATTTTATTTGAAGGAGATGAAGCGGGGCAACCCGTGTTATCGCAAGTTTCTAAACAATACCATTTGGACTTTAATATTTTGCACGGACAGATTACAGAACTTCAAGATCAACCATTCGGAAACTTAATCGTTGAGTTTATAGGCGAAGAAAATAATATTCAGCAAGCGGTTGAACATATTGGGAATCGTTTGACAGTTAGTGAGGTGAACATTAATGAGAGAGATTGATTGGAGTGTGTTTTGGGTCGATGTTTGGGAAGCGACCCTTGAAACATTAGTCATGACGGGTTTTTCTTTGATCTTTGCTAGTTTACTAGGGATTCCACTAGGGATAGCATTAGTTGTCACACGTGAAGGGAACTTATTTGAGAATAAAATCGTATTTCAAGTTCTAAATGTGGTCGTTAACATTGTTCGGTCCGTTCCATTTATTGTTTTGATGGTAGCCATTATTCCATTTACTCGCTTAATTGTAGGAACGTCAATTGGAACGACTGCAGCGATGGTTCCACTTGTCATTTTTGCTGCACCTTTTATTGCAAGGTTAGTTGAAAGTAGTTTACTAGAGGTCGACCCGGGTGTAGTTGAGGCAGCCAAATCAATGGGTGCTACACCTTGGCAAATTATTTTCCGCTTTTTAGTCCCAGAAGCGCTCAGTTCACTCGTCTTAAACCTTACAATCGCAACGATTGGTTTAGTAGGCGCATCAGCGATGGCTGGAGCCGTTGGTGGTGGTGGACTCGGTGATTTAGCGATCTCCTATGGTTACCAACGTTTTCATTCAGATGTGATGTTGGTGACGGTGATCTTACTCATCGTACTTGTACAATTGGTTCAAATGTCGGGGAATCGTCTTTCTAAGGCGCTTCGACGTAGATAAATAGAAAACATTAATATCAAAAAAAGGGGTTAAAAATCATGAAAAAAACATTAACAACCGTAAGTTCAATCTTTGCATTGTCACTAACGCTTGCAGCTTGTGGAGGGGCAGATGCCGAAGACACAGTAACCGTTGGCGTGAATGGTTCTGGGATTCCGTTATGGGAGGACATTGCAGATCAAGCTGCTGAAGAAGGAATTAATATTGAAGTTCAAGAGTTTTCCGATTATGTTTTGCCTAATGAAGCACTAAACAATAAGGAAATTGATTTCAACGCGTTTCAGACAATTTCCTATTTCGATAACTTTATCGAAGATCACGGTATGGACTTAGAACCAATTGCAGGAACATATATCGCACCGATGGGTTTATATTCGGAAGAGTATGAATCGCATGAGGAGATTCCAGAAGGGGCAACAATTGCAGTACCAGAGGAAGACACGAACCAAGGTCGAGCGCTTCTTTTACTAGAAGAAGCAGGATTTATTGAACTTCCAGAAGACTTTGATGGTGTAGGGGATGCAAGAGATATTCAGGCAAACCCACATGACATTGAAATTGAAGAAGTAGATGCAGCGCAAACACCACGTGTATTACCCGACGTAGATGGTTCCGTGATTAATAATGGTGTAGCCGTAGAAGCAGGGTTCATTCCAGTCGACGATGCGATCTTCATTGAAGATGCAGATGGCGCAGCACCATACATTAATATTCTCGCTGTTCATGAAGATGATAAAGATGACGAAACTTTACAAAGAATTGCAGAGATCTATCATACTGAAGAAACTGAAGACGTCATGATTGAACTGTATGAAAACTCCCTAATTCCGACATTTGTCGAAGATGTCGATGAGTTAAGAGACTACTAATAGGGATAAATTGATTCATATTTGACCGTGGCTCGTGCATATAAGCATGAGCCACGGTTATTTTTAATGATAAGAAAAAAGAGATAAAGATCCCTTAAGGCGTTTTCGCTTTTCGGTTAATAGATAAACGGAAGGAGACGAAACCGGTGACGACACCAATATTGGTAAATATCTCCGTAGTGTTGTTGAAATTGACTTTCTTCAAGACTCATGCGTGAGTGAAGTGCACTACCGATTAGGGCAAAGGCTAAAAACAGTGAAAACCAATGTCCGCTAATATATAAGCATAATCCAGAAGAAAGTAGAAAGAATCCAAAATGGAATGGGTGACGAGTGAAACGATATGGTCCGTGACTCAACAAAGGCAACTTTTGCTGTTTTGTGTCTTTTGAAAAGTAAGGCCGTGTAAGAAAATAGGTCCAATAGCGAATAAAGGTCCCTGTGCCCAAAAAGACCAAACCGATGAATTTCGGCCACCCTATCAGTTCAGCGTCATTATGTAGTAAAAAAATACTACAAAATAACGAGATGGAGAACATGGCGACCAAACCGCGGTTGTACATTAACTTATTCATCCATCCCCCTTTTTGTATGATCGGTTGATCTTTGAAGACAGCTAATTCACTGAACCATAATGAAATGAATAACATAAATAACCCTTGATCGTAATTCATATGATTAATGTGCGACATATAAAGAAAAATATTCATAGTTGAATCGATTTTCAATTTAGGAACTTGGTGTAAAATCTAAACGCATGACAAAACAAAAAAGCTCGAAAGAACGTGTTTTACCGCTGGAAGACACTTCTTTCGAGCTTTGTTCAATTTAATTAGGAAATAGGGTTACCTTGATTATATGGGAATTGCGTTTGATATCCAGAGTACTGTTGGTAAGATTGATCTAATGTTTGACTATCGACAGCGTTAAATGAATACCAACCTTTTTTAAACATTAAATTAAATAATTCACGTTGACTATCTTGTGTTTCTGTACTGATTCCTAAAATATCTTCATACAGGGTTTGGTGACTTGCTTCGTTCATCGCTGTTGAATAAGAATCAGTCATATATTTTTCTGTCGCGAGCATATCATTAATATAGTCACGGTCATTCATTTGTGGTGTTTCAGGAACTTGAGTTTTTGGGTTTCCAATTTTTTGCGATTGATTCATTTCGTCTAACCTCCTTTATTGAATAGGTTGTTGTTGTTGTTGTTGTTGTCCTACACCAGGTTGCTGGTTTTGATTTAAATGCTGTAAAAGTTGATGGTAATGTTGGTAATGCATATTACCAACACGATCGATTGCTTGAGCCACTTCTTGATCTTGGCATTGACTAGCAAACATACGAGCTTTTTTCATCGCCAGTAAGTTCCAAGCAAGCATGTCTGTGAGGTATTGATGGTCTTTTTCCGTCACGACATTCGGTGGTTGCGGGGAAATTTGTTGATTTCCTTGTGTTTGTTGTTGCATCAAAAACCCTCCTTTTTTCGCGATAAAATCAATTGCGTTTTTAGCATGTGTTCACGCAAATAAAACTATTCTATCCTGATTTTGTAGTGGAAAGTGAAGGTAAATGAGTGCGGGGAGGAGTTAGAATTTTCAGTTAATAATCATTGCATCTTTTTAGGGGATTGATTATAGTCAAGGTTAAAGACAAATGAAAACGATCCTAAATCTCAAGTAACACCACCTACAAATGAATGAGTATTCATTCAAAATCATCTTACAAAAATAGAAATGGAGGGACGGTATGGCCTTTAGAATAGGAAAAGTTGCCGTTTTAGGCTCAGGAGTTATGGGCTCAGGCATTGCTGCACATTTAGCCAACATCGGTATTCCATCACTTCTTTTAGATATTGTTCCAAACGAACCAACAGCTGATGAAAAGAAAAGAGGTTTGACACTTAATGACAAAAGTGTTCGCAACCGATTGGCCATTGAAGCAAAAAAGCAATTAAAGAAACAAAAGCCTGCGCCATTAGCTATCAAAGAAAACGCTGACCTTATTGAAGAGGGAAACATGGAAGATGACCTCCATCGTCTTAATGAAGTCGATTGGATCATTGAAGTTGTTGTTGAAAAGTTAGAAGTTAAGCAACAAGTACTGGAAAAAGTGGACCGATATCGTAAACCGGGAACGATCATTAGTTCTAATACATCAGGGATATCCATCGAAGCAATGGCAGAAGGGCGTTCAGAAGACTTCCGTAAACATTTTCTCGGTACACATTTCTTTAATCCGCCTCGCTATTTAAAACTGTTAGAAATCATTCCAACTAAAGATACAGATGGTGATGTTGTAACTTTTATGAAACACTTCGGCGAAAACACACTCGGTAAAGGCGTCGTCGTTGCTAAGGATACCCCGAATTTTATCGCAAACAGAATAGGTACGTACGGCTTGTTAGTAACGGTTCGAGAAATGATTGAACGAGGTTACTCGATTGGAGAGGTCGACTCGGTTACTGGTCCAGCCATCGGTCGTCCTAAAAGCGCAACGTTCCGAACGTTAGATGTCGTTGGTCTTGATACGTTTCTACATGTTGCTAAAAATGTATTTGATCAAGTAGAAGGTGAAGAAAAGGAAGTATTTGATGTCCCAAAATTCATGAAAGACATGGGAGATAAAGGATGGCTCGGTAGTAAAACAGGGCAAGGTTTTTTCAAAAAAATAAAAGGTGAAAATGGCAGTGAGATTCTCGAGTTGGATTACGAAGCAATGGAATATGTTCCTCGAAAAAAGTTGAAAGCACCATCTGTTCAACAAAGCAAGCAAGCGAAGTCAAAACAGGATCAATTGAAAGCGCTCGTATATGCAGATGATCGAGCTGGAGAATTGGTATGGAATGTATTGAAGCCAACACTCATTTACGCAGCGGAAAAATGTAGTGAAGTTGCCGATTCGATTTATGATATCGATCAAGCGATGAAATGGGGATTTGGTTGGGAATTAGGTCCATTTGAAACGTGGGATGCAATTGGTGTTGAAGCAGGAGTTAAGAAGATGGAAGCAGATGGAGACAAAGTTCCTTTATGGGTCAAAGATATGCTCAGAAAAGGGTTTGAGCGATTTTATCAAACTTATGATTCGTATTATCATAACGGATCGTATGTGCAAGCAAATGTGAATGAGAAAGTGATTCATCTTCCTTCATTAAAAGATGCCGGTCGTGTGATTATGAAAAACAATGGTGCGTCACTCGTAGATCTTGGTGATGATGTCGCTTGTTTAGCGTTTCATTCACAAAATAATTCGATAGCGTTAGATATCCTACAGATGATTAATAAGTCCATTGATGAAGTGGAGAGAAATTACCGAGGACTTGTTATTAATAATCAAGGGAAAAATTTCTCGGTTGGGGCCAATTTAATGTTGATATTAATGGAAGCCCAAGATATGAATTTCCCGGAGTTAGATCTTGTCGTCCGTCAATTCCAACAAACGATGGCCAAAATACGTTATTCCGCAAAGCCAGTTGTCGCAGCACCATTTGCAATGACATTAGGTGGTGGAGCTGAAGTTTGTTTGCCAGCTGCACGATTACAAGCAGCGCATGAAACGTATATAGGTCTGGTTGAAGCAGGCGTTGGCCTCATTCCTGGTGGGGGTGGAAATAAGGAGCTGTACTTAAGAGAAATTGAACGTATACCTGCGGGCGTTGATATTGACCTACAGCCTGTTGCTAATAAAGTATTTGAAACCATTGCAATGGCAAAGGTTGCCACGAGTGCGCAAGAGGCAGAACAGCTCGGGTTCTTACGACCACAAGACCAAATCAGTATCAATGGTGACCACCTCTTATATGATGCAAAACAGACGGTAATCTATCTTGATAAACAAGGGTATCAGCCACCGAAGCGGCGAAAGATTCCAGTTGTCGGAGAATCTGGGTATGCGACAATGAGCCTTGGTGCCAAATCAATGCAGAAAAGCGGACTTGCAAGTGACCATGATGTGAAGATTGCTGATAAATTGGCTTTCGTGCTTGCTGGTGGGCGTGTACCAAAAGGGACGGAAGTAGATGAACAGTATTTATTAGATATCGAACGAGAAGCTTTTCTAAGTTTAGTAGGTGAACCGAAAACACAACAACGTATGCAACATATGCTTTCGAAAGGAAAACCACTACGCAACTAAGTCATTAAAAAGGAGGGGATGTTCCTTGAAAGAAGCGGTGATTGTTGCAGGTGCACGTACACCTGTCGGAAAAGCAAAAAAAGGCAGTTTAGCCCACGTCCGCCCAGAAGATTATGGGGCGGTGGCAGTAAAGGAAACGTTAAAAAGAGCAGGTGACTTCGATTCAGCACGAATTGACGATGTCATTATCGGTTGTGCGATGCCAGAAGCGGAGCAAGGGATGAACATGGCTCGTAATATCTCTGCTTTAGCGGGGTTACCAGAACAAGTGCCAGCCATTACTATAAACCGTTATTGCTCATCAGGGTTACAATCGATTGCTTATGGAGCGGAGCGGATTATGCTCGGGCATGATGAAGCGATTATAGCTGGTGGAGCCGAATCGATGAGTCTCATTCCGATGGGCGGACACGTGATCGCACCTAACCCAACGCTTGTAGAAAATGCCCCTGAATACTACATGAACATGGGGCACACTGCTGAAGAAGTGGCCAAACGTTACGGTGTAAGTCGAGAAGATCAAGATGCTTTCGCAGTTGCAAGTCATAACCGAGCAGCGAAAGCGCTTGAAGAAGGTAAGTTTGCTGATGAAATTGTTCCTGTACCGGTCACAAATCGCTATGTAGATCAAAATAACAAACTCGTCGAAGAAACCTATGACTTTACAAAAGATGAAGGTGTGCGTCCTAATACGACGAAAGAAAAGCTCGCAAAGTTAAAGCCAGCTTTTAATCAAATTGATGGTAGTGTCACCGCGGGGAATGCTTCGCAAATGAGCGATGGAGCAGCTTCTGTACTTGTCATGGACCGTGACGTTGCTAAATCGGAAGGACTCGCTCCGCTAGCCAAATTTCGTTCGTTTGCTGTAGGTGGGGTTGCACCTGAAGTCATGGGGATTGGTCCTGTTGAAGCAGTACCTAAAGCATTGAAATTAGCTGGTATTTCAGAGCAAGATGTTGGTTTATATGAGTTAAATGAAGCATTTGCATCTCAGTCTTTACAAGTGATTCGTGAATTGAACTTAGACCCTGAAAAAGTGAACGTAAATGGAGGAGCGATTGCACTTGGGCATCCTCTTGGGTGTACTGGAACGAAACTAACGCTCTCACTTATATATGAAATGAAACGTCGTGGTGAGCAATTTGGTGTGGTGACAATGTGCATCGGTGGTGGTATGGGCGCTGCGGGCGTGTTTGAACTTGTCTAACGAAAATGTGAAATGCAGGGTCCTCACACATGTTGAAGAAGGGGGAATCGAATATGACAACATTTGATAAGGGAAAGAAAGGTGGCGCTTTTTTACTTGAAGACATTTCGCCTAATCAATTGTTAACACCTGAAGATTTTACAGACGAACATGACATGATTGCAAAAACAACCGAAGATTTTGTTTTAGAGCAAGTCGTTCCAGAAATCGAAAAAATCGAGGATCATCAATTTGATATTTCCGTCCGTTTATTAAAGCAAGCAGGGGAATTAGGTCTTCTCGGTGCTGATGTACCTGAAGAATATGGTGGCATTGGCCTAGATACCATTAGCTCAACACTCATTACCGAAAAGTTCGCATTAGCCAGTTCGTTTTCGTTATCCCATGGGGCTCACGTAGGGATTGGGACCCTTCCGATTGTCTACTTTGGCACTGAAGAACAAAAACACAAGTACTTACCAGCTTTAGCGACAGGTGAAAAGATCGCAGCCTATGCTTTAACAGAGCCAGGCTCAGGATCAGATGCGCTTGGTGCGAAAACGACAGCGACCTTAAATGAAGAAGGGACTCATTATGTTTTAAACGGTGAAAAGCAGTGGATTACAAATGCTGGATTTGCAGATGTATTTATCGTTTACGCGAAAGTAGATGGAGAGCAATTCACGGCATTTATCGTTGACGCAGATACAGAAGGCGTGTCGACAGGTCCTGAAGAAAAGAAAATGGGGATAAAAGGTTCGTCTACACGGACGTTGATTTTACAAGATGTAAAGGTACCAAAAGAACAAGTCTTAGGCGAAGTAGGCCGAGGACACGTGATCGCGTTTAACATATTAAATATTGGGCGCTATAAATTAGGTGTTGGTTGTATAGGAGCGGCAAAACGAGCGATTGAAGTGTCGGCAGCCTATGCCAATGAGCGGAAACAATTTAAATTACCGATCTCACAATTTACTCTGATCCAAAGTAAACTTGCCCATATGGCAAGCGAGACGTATGCAGCTGAAAGTAGCATATACCGTACAGGAGGTTTAATCGAAGACGCATTTCATTCGTTATCTGAAGAAGACCAAAAAGATGGCAAGCGCGTTGGTAAAGCGATCGCCGATTACGCGATTGAATGTTCGTTAAATAAAGTTTTTGGTTCTGAAGTGCTAGATGATGTCGTTGATGAAGCGGTGCAAATTCATGGTGGTTACGGTTTTATGTCTGAATATGAAGTCGAGACGATGTATCGCAACTCTAGAATCAATCGAATCTTTGAAGGAACAAATGAAATTAACCGTTTACTCGTTCCTGCGACGATTATGCGGAAAGCGATGAAAGGCGATCTCCCTCTCTTGGAACAAGCAAACACGATTCAAGAAGAGCTCATGATGATGATGCCTCAAGAAGTTGGCGATGAACCCCTGGAGCAAGAAAAGTATTTGTTAGAAAACGCCAAGAAAATTTTCATGATGGTTGCAGGGTCGGCAGCTCAAAAATATGGAGAGAAGCTAGAAAACGAACAAGAGATTTTGGCGCATGTTGCTGATATCGTTTCTGATATTTACGCGGTTGAATCGGTCATTTTACGAACGGAAAAAGCGATCGCAAAAGAAGGTGTAGAAAAGGCCCGTCAAAAGTTGTTAATGACTGAAGTGTTTACTCAAGGAGCATTTCATCGAATTGAACGCGCGGCTAAAGAAGCGCTCGTTACCATGGAGGATGGTGACAACTTACGAACGATGTTATCAATATTGAAAAAGTTAACTCGCCATACGCCGATTGATGTTGTAAGTAAGCGTCGTCGTATTGCCGCTCAATTGATTGAGCAAGAAAAGTATGTAGTGTAGAGCTTGTTTTTAAATTTGAGGTCACACCTCAATATCAAATACCCTCCTTCCTTTCGGGAAAGCATTCTCCTCAAAGTTGAAAGGGTCCTGGTCTTCGTGATCAGGACTCTTTTACATTCGTGCGTAAAAGCAATGATGATGGTAAAAAAATGTCGAATGAAAAGCAGGAGATCAGCATTACGCCAAGAATGTATTGTATGATAAGGATGTAGTAGGCTATGGGAGAAAGGAGATAATGATTATGGCTTTAACAATGTATCACTACCCTAAATGCGGGACGTGCCGAAAGGCGAAGAAATGGTTTGAAGATAACGAGGTCGATGTCAATCTCATACATATTGTTGAAGAGCCACCAGCAAAGGAAACATTAGAAGAACTTTTAGAAAAAAGTGGCTTAGAAGTGCGCAAGTTTTTTAATACGAGTGGCAAAAAATATCGTGAACTTGGTATGAAAGATCGTGTGAAGACGGATTCAGAAGAAGAACTTCTTGATTTGCTTGCGTCTGATGGGATGCTGATAAAACGTCCGATTGTGACAGATGGTGATCAAGTGACGGTAGGTTTTAATGAAGAAACGTTCGAAAAAAAGTGGAAGTGAGCCTTGTTTTTCCGACCTGAGTTGTAATAAGGTTGAATGGAAGATGTTTCATATCTACTTCAAATGGACAACAATGGTTATAGTCAGGGACAAGTTTTTCTTCCTAAACGACGTATAAGTTAATAAGAAAATGGAGGGTTATGGATGAGTTTACCAAAAGACTTAAAGTATTCTAAAGAACACGAATGGGTGAAGCAAGAGGATGGCAAAGTTCGCATCGGGATTACTGCTTTCGCTCAATCTGAGCTAGGTGATATTGTATTTGTAGAATTGCCAGAAGTTGGCGACACGATTGAGGCAGATGAGTCATTTGGCAGTGTGGAATCTGTTAAGACGGTTTCCGAATTGTATGCGCCAGTTAGTGGAAAAGTTGTTGAAGTGAATGATGAGCTTGAGGATTCACCTGAATTTGTCAATGAATCCCCTTACGAAAAGGCGTGGATGGTGGTTGTTGAGCCTTCCGATGCTAGTGAGATCGACAAGTTAATGTCTGCAGATGATTACGAAAAAATGATTCAAGAAGACTAATAACATAACGTGATGAGTCAAACGCTGAGTAGGTTGTGGGAATGATGGCGTCATTTCCCTGCTTAAGCGTTTGACTTTTTTTATGGTAACCATTCCAGAAATGCCCTTTTAAGATGATGAATCAAAGGAGTGGAAACGGCAGAATTTAAAGGGGAAAGGAGGGGGATTTCTATGGATGGTTTCAAGCAGGATCAACAAATGCTCAAAAGTGAACGAAATGAAAAGAAAGAGCAAAAAGTTGATAACATTGAAGTGACAAACGAAGAAAAGATGTATGAGATGGCTGAGGAATTTGAGGTTGATGGTGAAAAAGTTGAAGGCAAACAGGCTCGCCGTGAACATCCGAAAAGTTATGTTGATGGATGCGATATGGGTTGGTGCTAAAATACGAATGATTATTGACATTCCCACCTGTGAGAAGGTGGGGATGTTTGATTGGAAACTGATAGCAATTTCACTGTATAAAAAGGATCTCTCCTTAAGGTGTCGAAATAAGTAAATAATAACTGACTTGTTAGATCCAGGGAGGGCCAATCGTGAAACGTGCGCTATCTTTATGGCAAGAAAGGGTGCAAAGAGCTGATCAACTTGATGAATTGAAATTGGTAGATGAAGTGGAATTTGTTTTAAGAGATGAGCAAGCGCAGGAAGTGTATACAGTGAAGGTGGATTCTTATAGTATACAAGTGAAAGATCATGACCAAAGAGAAACGGAAGCAGGTGTCGAGATTATCGGTGATCGGGAATCATTACTCGAACTGATTAATGGTGAATCTTGGCTATCGAAACAACGGCGTACAAAAGAGGTCACTGTAACAGGGGCGTTACGGCAGCAATTAAAGGTTGAGGCATTATTATACATACCGGCATCGTGAATTTAGTGTTAAGTTGTCGACTTTTTGTTGACACGTTTTTTTCCTCATGCTATTATTCAATTTAACTCATAAAACAATAAACATTGAAACTCTTATTTAGAGAGGTGGAGGGACTGGCCCTATGAAGCCCGGCAACCACTCGCATACTTAATGTATGAGGGAAGGTGCCAAATCCTGCAAAGCTATAATGGCTTTGAAAGATGAGAGGAAGGCGATTTAAATCATTAAATTAAACCTTTCTACTCATATGGTAGAAAGGTTTTTTGTATAAAAATGCTTTGAACGCAAAGAAATGACCATTATTGTTTAGCAAAAATAAAAGGCAAAGAAGCACTGGTTTAATATAGAGAGAAAGGACGTACTCATTATGATTTCACTTAATCAGCTTAAGAAGGTTTTCACCACGAAAGATGGACCAGTGACAGCTGTTGATCATATCGACTTACAAGTTGCCGAAGGGCAAATTTATGGGATCATTGGTTATAGTGGCGCAGGGAAAAGTACATTAATTCGTTTATTAAACCGCCTTGAAGACCCATCAGGTGGAAATATACAAATTGCCGATTGGAAAATGGATCAACTATCGGAAAAAGAGCTGCGACAAGCACGTCAAGAAATAAGCATGATCTTTCAACATTTTAATTTACTTTGGTCTCGGACCGTTCGCGAAAATATTGCATTTCCACTGGAAATTGCAGGCGTTCCAAAAGAAGAGCGAATGGAACGAGTGGACGAGCTGATTGACCTTGTAGGTTTAAGTGGGCGTGGTGATTCTTACCCTTCCCAATTGAGTGGGGGGCAAAAGCAACGTGTTGGGATTGCACGTGCGCTAGCGAACAATCCGAAAGTATTGCTTTGTGATGAAGCAACATCTGCTCTTGATCCGAAAACGACTGATTCTATTCTTGAATTACTCGTTGATATTAATAAAAAGTTAGGTCTAACGATCATTTTGATCACGCACGAAATGCATGTGATTCGAAAAATTTGCCATCGTGTTGCTGTCATGGAAGAAGGAAAGATTGTTGAAGAAGGGGAGGTTCTTGAAGTCTTCCGCCGTCCGAAAGAAGCGATGACGAAAGAGTTTGTTAAACAAGTGACAGAGCCTGAGGAAACACAAGAAGCGGCTGGAGAGTTGTTTACCGATACGGACAACCATATTGTTTATCAACTCACTTTTGTCGGTGGAGATGCGAAAAAACCACTCATCAACGATGTCGTTAAAACCTTTGATGTAACAGTGAATATTTTACAAGGGAAAATATCACACACGCAGCACGGACCATATGGGTCATTATTTGTTGCAATGGAAGGCGAAGACAATGAAGTTTCAAAGGCGATCACCTTTACTCGTGAGCAAGGGGTAGAAGTGGAGGTGATCTACAATGATTGATTTCTTGTTTCCAAATGTGAATTGGGAGTCTGTATTGTATGCGACATTAGAAACAATTTATATGTCTGTTGTCGCTGTAGCATTTACATTTTTGTTCGGCATTATGTTAGGACTTGTTTTGTTTTTAACAGACAAAGATAATCTTTGGGACAATCGAATATTAAAGGCAATTACAGCAGCATTTGTCAATACGTTTCGGTCTATTCCATTTATTATATTAATCGTGTTATTAATTCCGTTTACCCAGTTGATTGTCGGATCATTTTTAGGTCCATCTGCAGCATTACCCGCACTAATTATCGGTGCTGCACCATTCTACGCACGAATGGTGGAGATCGCTTTACGTGAGATTGATAAAGGCGTAATCGAAGCAGCTCGTTCAATGGGTGCTTCCAATCGTGAAATTATTTTCAAAGTATTGTTGCCAGAATCCATGCCTGCACTCGTTTCGGGTATTACCGTTACATCGATTGCTTTAGTGAGTTATACGGCAATGGCAGGGGTTATCGGTGCTGGTGGGCTTGGAGACTTAGCGTACCGGGTTGGGTTCCAACGCCGTGATGATGATGTTACGTTAATTGCAACGATTGTGATCTTACTGATCGTCTTTGCTTTTCAGTATCTTGGCGATCGTATTTCACATAAATTAGACAAGCGATAAGCATAAAAAAACAGGGGGGTATTATGATGAAAAAATTAGCTTTAGGTGTTGTCAGTACGGTAGCAGTGTCAGGATTAGTCGCATGTGGTGGAGCAGATGAGGATGTATTAAGTGTCGGTGCTACAAACGTCCCTCACGCAGAAGTTTTGGAGTTTGCTGAGCCGATTCTTGAAGAAGAAGGGATTCGCTTAAACATTCAAACGTTCAATGATTACGCATTACCGAATATGGCTTTAGTAGAAGAAGAAATTGATGCAAACTACTTCCAACATATTCCGTTTTTCGAGTCTGAAATTGAATCAGAAGGTTATGACATTGTCAATGAAGGTGGAATTCACCTTGAACCAATCGGTCTTTATTCCCAAGACCATGATAGCTTAGATGACTTACCAGAAGGTGCGGACGTGATTATGAGTGATTCAGTTGCGGATCAAGGCCGTATTTTAATGTTACTTGAAGAAGAGGGACTCCTTACACTAGCTGAAGGTGCAGGGATTGATGCGACAATTGAAGATATCGAGGAAAACCCATTGGACCTTCAGTTCCAAGATAATGTTTCAGCAGACATGCTCCCACAAGCTTATGAAAACAATGAAGGAGACCTGGTTGTCATCAACTCAAACTTCGCCCTTGATGCAGGTCTAAACCCACTGGAGGATTCGATTTCTATTGAACCAGCGGATGAAGATAACCCATACGTGAATATTATCGCAGTAAGAGGTGAAGATGAAGGGTCAGAAGACATTGCTACACTCATCGATGTTCTTCGTTCAGAAGAAGTGCAAGAATTTATTATTGAAGAATACGATGGGGCTGTTGTTCCTGTAGAAGAATAAATAATAAATGAATCGACAAAAATGTGAGGCCAGTTCTTTATTAGGAAGGACTGGTTTTTCTATGTCGTTTTATATTTGTTTTTGTCGTATATTCAATGGTCGATTCGCCATACTAAAAGAGAATGATACATATTAAGAACGGAGGGGTTACATGGAACATTCGCAATCAAACGAGCATCGGTCAACCATTCAACAAGCTTTACACGACTATAAAGAAGGATTGGGTCACTTTCGAGAGGAAATGCCTGAAATTGCGCATAAGTATGTAGACTTTACAGAAGCATGCTTTGCTGAAGGGAAATTATCGAAAAAGGACAAACAATTGATTGCCTTAGGTATTAGTATTTACGCTCAGGATGAATATTGTATTATTTATCATACGAAAGGATGTCTTGATGAAGGGTGCGACCGTGAAGAAATTTTAGAGTTAGTATCAGTTACAGGTGCCTTTGGTGGAGGCGCAGCACTCAGTCAAGCGTTCACACTCGTCCATGAATGCGTCGATGAATTTGGAGGACAAGTTCATTAATACATTTCGTACGTCATACAAAGCGTAATCTCTAGAGATTAGAGGAGATTTTTGCAATACGTGGGGTAAGGGAACCTCACAATATCTCACCCGTATTTGTTAGGAAATATAAGAATCAATCCTTGTTGGTAAGATTGTGAGTAAATGTTACGATAATGGATGTAAAAGCTGACCGAATGCTATCCCAAGGGTTCTGGTACCGGGTAAAACAGCTGTTGAACCCACGCATGAAAGGTCAAAATGAATTCCAGAAAGGATTGGTTTATTATTAACCAGATCGAAACCAACTATACCGGCGAAATGGAGAAAGCAATGTACCAGTCATACGGTTTTGGCTATGAAGAATACAACCGAAACCTCAATAACCGTATGAAAGTAGAAGCTGAACGTGAGCGGAACTATCGCCGAAGTGTTGAGATCGTGGCAAGTCACCAAAATCAGGTGCGCCCGTAACTGGAAAAGACAAATAATCGCTTTATACTTGATATTAGAAGAGAATCAAGGGAGACCAGCATGATCATCATGCTGGTCTGTTTTTCTGTGTTTAAACAGGAGGTTAATTGAGAATTGATATCACTATTTGATAATCAGCACAGGTATTTTGATATGTTTAACCTAGATAAATTTGTGAAAAGAGCGTAGAATCAATGGTGAAACTGGACGATTTTGTACATAACTTTATGGATTCAAACAATGTACTTGAGAAAAATTTGGATAGCAAGTATGATGAAAACCATACATCACATACTAACAAAAATAGGTTCAGACGCATTAGGGGATATATTAAATAAAAATGTATAAAAAACAAAATTTGTGTAGTGTTTTCCTTGAAGAAAAAGAGAAGATGTTTTAAGATTATAATGAGAATAAACTGAGAATGGTAAGTGAGATATCAAACGTTCACTTTCCTTTAATCATGTATAATAAATGGATGGAGGTATCGGGCATGACAACACCAAATTTGAAAGTCGACGATCTACATGTCTCAATCGAGGATAAAGAAATCTTAAAAGGATTCGGCATTGAAATCAACGGTGGAGAAATCCATGCAATTATGGGTCCAAACGGAACAGGGAAATCAACACTTGCCTCTGCACTAATGGGGCACCCAAATTATGAAATCACAAAGGGTAATGCAACATTTAATGGAGAAGACTTGCTTGAGATGGAAGTAGATGAACGTGCGCAAGCAGGGTTGTTTCTTGCAATGCAATACCCAAGTGAAGTAAGTGGTGTAACAAACGCTGACTTTATTCGTTCTGCGATTAATTCAGGACGTGAAGAAGGCGATGAAATTTCTCTTATGAAATTCATTCGTCACATGGATGATAAAATGGGTAAATTAGAAATTGATAGTTCTTTCCAACACCGTTACCTAAATGAAGGTTTTTCTGGTGGTGAGAAAAAGCGCAACGAAATTCTACAAATGCTTATGCTCGAACCAAAGATTGCGATCTTGGACGAAATTGACTCCGGTCTTGATATTGACGCACTAAAAGTTGTTGCACAGGGCGTAAATGATATGCGTAGTGATGACTTTGGTTGTCTTATCATTACTCACTATCAACGACTACTTAACTATGTGACACCAGATAAGGTTCACGTTATGATGCAAGGTCGCATTGTAAAATCAGGTGGCCCTGAACTTGCTGAGCGTCTTGAGGCAGAAGGGTATGACTGGATTAAAAATGAGCTAGGCATTGAAGATGAAACTGTAGGCCAAGAATAAGCGCGGTTCCAAGAAGGAGGATATGAAATGTCAGTAGATGTAAAAGGTTCATATGATCGTACTTATATCAGCAACTTCTCTAAAGACCGCCAAGAACCCGAGTGGTTTACAAACTTACGTCTATCCTCTTTAGAGCAGGCTGATGCGATCGAATTACCAAAGCCTGAAAAAACAAAAATCACGGATTGGAACTTTACGTCCTTTGCACATACAACAGAGACGAAAGTCGTCAATTCGTTTGATGATCTAGATGAAGATATTCGCGTTTTGCTTGGAGAAAAAGAGCAAGCAAAAAATGTGATTGTACAAGAAAATGGTAAAGTGACTTATGAAAAAGTCGAAGCTGACCTTAAAAATCAAGGTGTGATATTTACGGATATTGAAACAGCGATCCGTGAACATAGCAACCTTGTTGAAAAAGCATATATGAAAGAAGCGATTTCTACGAATGAAAACAAACTGACTGCTTTGCACGCAGCGCTTGTTAATGGAGGTACATTCATTTATGTACCGAAAGATACACACGTAGAACTACCGCTTCAAACGGTTTATTCTGTGAGTGAAAACTTTGGCTTGTTCAACCACATCTTGATTGTTGCCGAGCAGAATAGCTCGCTTACGTACATCGAAAACTATGTAACGACACAAGATGCAAACGATGCGGTAGCCAATATTATCGCAGAAGTTTATGCGGCTGATGGCGCAAAAGTGAACTTCGGTGCTGTTGATACATTCTCAGAACAAGTGACGACTTATGTTAATCGTCGGGGACATGTAGGACGAGATGCGGAGATTTATTGGGCCCTTGGTCAAATGAATGACGGAAATACTGTATCTGAAAATACGACATATCTGATGGGGCAAGGGTCATATGCAGACTCGAAAGCAGTATCTATCGGTCGCGGTGAACAGAGTCAGAACTTCACAACCAATATCGTTCATTATGGGAAGAATTCTGATGGTCAGATTTTATCTCATGGGGTTATGAAAGATCGAGCAAGCTCTATCTTTAACGGGATCTCCAAGATTGAAAAAGGCGCAACAAAAGCCAACGGAGAGCAGACTGAACGTGTTCTTATGCTCAGTGAAAAAGCACGTGGAGATGCGAACCCAATCTTGCTTATAGATGAGGACGATGTGACAGCTGGGCACGCGGCGTCAGTAGGTCGAATCGATCCACTTCAAAAGTTCTATCTCATGAGTCGAGGTATTTCCGAACAAGAAGCAGAGCGTTTGGTCATCCACGGTTTCTTAGCACCGGTTGTAGGCGAACTTCCAGTTGAAGCCGTGAAAGAACAACTTACAGAAGTTATTGAAAGGAAAGTTTACTAATGAATGCAAAGGAAATTCGTGAACTATTTCCAGTGCTGAATCAGGAGGTAAACGGCCACCCTCTTGTTTATTTAGACAGTGCGGCGACTTCCCAAAAACCTAAGCAGGTCATCGATGTCATAGAGGACTATTATAAACGATACAATTCCAATGTTCACCGAGGGGTTCATACCCTCGGGACGTTGGCAACAGATGGGTATGAAGGTGCACGCGAAAAAATCCGTTCATTTATTGGTGCGAAATCGACAGAGGAAATTGTCTTTACTCGTGGAACAACAACGGCAATTAACCTTGTTGCATCAAGTTATGGTCGTGCGAACCTCGGACCAGGTGATGAAATTGTTATCACCCCGATGGAACACCATAGTAACATTATTCCTTGGCAGCAAGTCGCAAAAGCGACGGGCGCAACGCTAAAATACATTCCATTGACAGCGGATGGTCGCATCGAACTTACAGATGTGGAACAAACCATTACAGACAAAACGAAAATTGTCGCTGTGATGCAAGTATCCAATGTCCTTGGCTCTGTAAACCCAGTGAAAGAAATCGCTGAAATTGCTCATCGACATGGCGCAGTTATTCTCGTGGACGGTGCACAAAGTTCCCCACACATGAAGGTAGATGTCCAAGATTTAGATTGTGACTTTTTTGCCTTTTCGGGCCATAAAATGTGTGCACCTACTGGGATTGGCGCACTTTACGGGAAAAAGTCCTTACTTGAAAAAATGGAACCAGTAGAGTTCGGTGGCGAGATGATTGATTTCGTTGGAGATTATGAATCAACATGGAAAGAGCTCCCTTGGAAATTCGAAGGGGGTACACCGATTATTGCAGGTGCAATCGGTCTTGGTGCTGCGATCGATTTTCTCGAAGACATCGGTTTAGATCGTATTGAAGAGCATGAAAAAGCGATTGCGAATTATGCGCTACAAAGATTGGATGAAGTTGATGGTGTAGACGTGTACGGTCCAAGAGAGAGAGCTGGTCTTGTAACGTTTAACTGTCATGATGTCCATCCTCACGATGTTGCAACGGTTCTCGATTCTGAAGGGGTTGCTGTTCGTGCAGGCCATCATTGTGCTCAGCCACTTATGCGTTGGCTTGATGTCACTGCAACGGCGCGCGCAAGTTTCTACCTCTATAATACAGAAGAAGATGTAGACGCATTTGTAGAAGCATTATTAAAGGCAAAGGAGTACTTCGGTCATGTCTTTAGATAATAATCTTGATACTTTGTATCGTCAGGTAATAATGGATCATTACAAAAACCCGCGTAACCGTGGTGAAATTACAGACGGATCATTGACCGTGAATATGAATAACCCGACTTGTGGTGATCGTATTCAATTGCAATTAAAAGTCGAAGGTGGCAACGTCTCCGATGCCAAATTTTCGGGGGAAGGTTGTTCGATCAGTCTTTCTTCAGCTTCAATGATGACGCAAGCGGTCAAAGGGTTGCCGATAGAAAAAGCTCTTTCTCTTTCTGAGCAATTTTCAAAATTGGTTCAAGGGAATGACATTGATGATGAGGACCTAGATTTCGGAGACATCGAAGCACTCCAAGGTGTTTCTAAGTTTCCTGCTCGAATCAAGTGTGCGACATTAGCTTGGAAAGCCCTTGAAAAAGGTTTGAATGAGGAGAAAGAGGAAACGACTGAATAATAAGTATTTGTTAACAATATAGGTGTGGTGTTAAAATAGAGATACTACGTGGTTAGTATGTATAAAAAGAATCACGTTATTGATCGGTAGTAAGGCACGTTTTGACTGATCACTCAGAGGAGGGTTTCAAATGGCTAAGGAAATACCTGAAATTGAGGAATATCAATATGGTTTTTCCGATAAAGACGTATCTATTTTCCGTTCTGAACGAGGACTTACAGAAGATATCGTCAAAGAAATTTCAAAAATGAAAGAAGAGCCACAATGGATGCTTGATTTTCGTCTTAAGTCGCTCGAACAATTTTATAAAATGCCAATGCCACAATGGGGTGGCGACTTAAATGAATTGGACTTTGATGAAATTACGTATTACGTAAAGCCGTCTGAGAAGTCTGAGCGTTCATGGGATGAAGTACCAGAAGAAATTAAGAACACTTTTGATAAACTTGGGATTCCAGAAGCTGAACAAAAGTATTTAGCTGGTGTATCAGCACAATATGAATCTGAAGTTGTTTATCATAATATGCAAGAAGACCTTGAAGAGCAAGGGATTATCTTTAAAGATACTGATACAGCGTTAAAAGAGGATGAGGAAATCTTCCGTGAGCACTTTGGTAAGGTCATCCCTCCTGCTGACAACAAATTTGCAGCATTAAACTCTGCTGTATGGTCTGGTGGATCATTCATTTATATACCAAAAGGTGTCAAAACAGATACACCTCTTCAAGCTTACTTCCGTATTAACTCGGAGAACATGGGTCAATTCGAACGTACGTTAATTATCGCGGATGAAGACAGCTCGGTTCACTATGTAGAAGGGTGTACAGCACCTGTTTATACGACAAACTCTCTTCACAGTGCAGTTGTTGAGATCATCGTGAAGAAGGATGCATATTGCCGTTACACAACCATCCAAAACTGGGCACCGAACGTATTTAACCTTGTTACAAAACGTGCGGTGGCAGAACAAAATGCAACGATGGAATGGGTCGACGGTAACATTGGATCAAAATTAACGATGAAGTACCCAGCGATCATCATGAAAGGTGAGGGTGCTCGCGGTAACGTGTTATCGATTGCGATTGCAGGTAAAGGTCAACACCAAGACGCAGGTGCGAAAGCTTTACACTTAGCACCGAACTGTTCATCGACGATCGTATCGAAATCGATCTCAAAGCACGGTGGAAAAGTTACGTACCGAGGCATCTGTCAATTCGGGCGCAAATCTCAAGGTTCGAAATCGAAAATTGAATGTGATACGCTCATCATGGATAATCAATCAACTTCTGATACGATTCCATACAATGAGATTTTCAACAATGATATTGCGCTTGAACACGAAGCGACAGTGTCGAAGGTTTCTGAAGAACAACTCTTCTACTTGATGAGCCGTGGTGTTTCTGAACAAGAAGCGACAGAAATGATCGTGATGGGCTTTATCGAACCATTCACAAAAGAACTACCGATGGAGTATGCGGTAGAAATGAACCGCCTCATTAAGTTCGAGATGGAAGGTTCTATCGGTTAATCAATAAGAAGGAAAAAAGGGGCTGGCGCAACGTCAGCCTCTTTTTGTTTATAAACAAAAACGATGTCAGTGGCAAAGAAAGGAAGAAAGTTCGTTGATACGTATAGGATTGACTGGGTGGGGAGATCATGACTCTTTATATGAGAATCAGGGAAGTGCTCATAAATTAGCAACTTATGGGAGCTATTTCCCTATTGTTGAATTGGATGCTTCTTTTTATGCCAATCAACCAGAAAGAAATATGTTGAAGTGGATTCGTGAAACACCAGATACATTCCAATTTGTCGTAAAAGCCTATCAAGGGATTACCGGGCATGATCGTGGGGAAAATTCATATGGATCAAAACAAGACATGTTTTCTGACTTCCGCGCCTCGATTGAACCATTACGTGAAGCTGGGAAATTAGCGATGGTGCTCTGTCAATTTCCGCCTTGGTTTGATTGTAGGAGAGAACATGTCGATTATTTACGGTACTGCCGTGCGCAGCTAACTGACATAGATGTTGCACTTGAATTTCGTCACTATTCCTGGTTTTCATCAACTTACAAACAACGAACCCTTTCGTTTATGGAGGAAGAACAATGGGTTCATAGTATATGCGATGAACCCCAAGCAGGAGAAGGTTCGATTCCGATGGTTGTTCACCCAACGCATCCTCAAAAAACGTTATTTCGCTTCCATGGCAGAAATGTGTCAGGCTGGAAAAAGCCAGAGGGAGCAGATAATAAATCTTGGCGCGATGTACGATATTTATATGATTACAGCATTCGGGAACGTCAAGAATTTATCGAACAGATACAAAAAGTTGCTGAGCAATCACAAGATATTTACATCGTGTTTAATAACAATTCAGGTGGCCATGCAGCACAAAACGCATTAAAATTGATAGAAGAAATGAAACTTAAATATGAAGGCTTAGCACCTAGACAACTTCAACTTTTTGATTGATTAGGGCTCGTATTTCATAGATAATGGAACGTAAATGTTGGCACTTTTCTAAAATTAAAAGAAGGAAGTTGTTTTACGATGGAATGGATTTTGCTTGTCATTTTAGGGCTTATGGCAGGGACATTAGGTAGTTTAATGGGGCTAGGTGGAGGCATATTAATTGTCCCGGCACTACTTATGTTTAGCGATTATTTCACGAGTTTTTCTTCGATGACACCGCAAGTCGCGGTCGGTACATCGTTACTCATGATGATCTTCACAGCACTTTCTTCGACATTAGCATATGTCAAACAAAGGAAAGTAGATTATAAAAGTGGCCTTCTGTTCTTTATAGGTAGTGGCCCTGGTGCGCTATTTGGTGTGTGGTTAAATCAACATCTTACAACCGACCCGTTTCTCCTTTTATTTGGTGCATTTATGATTTTGATGTCTTTTTTCATGCTTATACGTCAACGTTTAAAACCATTAAAGCTGAGTGTACGTGGCATCCAGAGAAGTTACACAGACGATGCGGGCGCAACTTATCATTACGGATATCCGCGTACTCTTGCTATTATGATTTCTTTTATTGTTGGAATGGTTTCAGGACTTTTCGGAATTGGTGGAGGGGCTCTTATGGTGCCGGCTATGGTCCTCATTTTCCGCTTTCCTCCCCATATTGCAGTGGCAACATCAATGTTTATGATATTTTTATCATCGATAGTTAGCACGTTCTCTCATATACAGCTGGGGAATGTAAACTGGGTTTACGCGATGTTGTTAGTGCCAGGTGCATGGATTGGAGGCAAATTAGGTGCAGCTATCAATCAGCGGCTCTCTAGCGATCATTTAGTATTTGTTTTCCGGATCTTTTTAATTATTATTGGCATTCGCTTAATATACCAAGGGGGAACAAGCCTCTAATAACTTCGATGAGGTGGCGGTGATAAAGAGTGACACAACGGATAAGAATCATACATACGAACGATTTACATAGTCAATTTGACCGTTGGCCTGCACTTGTCCATGCGGTTCGTGAAAAACGTCATGAAGCAATTAAAAATGGTGAAGATTCTTTAGTCTTTGACATTGGTGACCACTGTGATCGTTCACACCCGATTACAGAAGCCCTCTTAGGAAAAGGGAATGTACAACTTCTTAACGATGTTGAGTACGACGCAGTGACAATAGGGAATAATGAAGGAATGACGTTACCAAAAACAGCACTTGAATCGTTATATAAGGGAGCAAACTTTCCCGTTGTATTGAGTAATTTAAAACACCTTAATGGTGAAAAGCCAGAATGGTGTGAGTCTGTTAAGTGGTTCGAATTAAATGGAGGCATTAAAGTGGCGGTACTAGGAGTAACCGTTGCTTATCCTGCTTTTTATGAGCCACTGGGATGGAAAGTATTACCGCCAATTGAAAACTTGCGAACAATTGTAGATCAAGTGAAGGATGAGGCAGATGTATTGATCTGCTTATCGCATTTAGGTCTTCATAAAGATGAGGTGTTGGCTGAGGAAATTCCTGAATTAGATGTGGTTCTGGGTGCTCATACCCACCATGTTTTGGAACAAGGGGTGTGTGTAAACGGGGTTTTGATTAATCAAGCTGGGCGTTCCGGCTCTCATGTCGGAGAAGTGACGTTGACAGTTTGTTCAACATCAAAACAAGTGCTTTCATCATCAGCTCAAACTGATGCAATTCCAGCCACTCAGCCTCCCGATGAACAAGCCCAACAAAAAATTCAACTCTTGAGAAAGCAAGCTGCACAAAAAATGAGCGAAGCAGTTGCATACTTAAGTGACCCCTTACTCATTGATTGGCAAACTGAGTCTCCATTTGCTTCTTTATTAGCAGAAGCAATGAGGGAATGGAGTAATACAGATATTGCAATGATTAATGCTGGTGTTCTTTTACAACCATTGTCAAAAGGGGAAGTAACAAAAGCAGGATTGCATGAAGTTTGTCCTCATCCAATCAACCCAGCCATTTTAACTGTGTCAGGGCAGCAGTTATTGGAAATTATTAAATACGGACAAAATCGTCAGTTGATTGAAAAACAAGTGAAGGGTTTCGGTTTTCGTGGGAAACAAATTGGTGCGATGATTTATGATGGTTTAACATTTCCTTCTTCACGAGATGATCATGAAGGATTTTATATTCATGGAGAACCGTTGAATTTTGAAAAGACATATACATTGGCAACGGTCGATATGTTTACGTTCGGCAAGTTATACCCTCCAATTAGTGATCATTCATCAATCCGATACCTTATGCCTGAATTTTTACGAGATATTATCGCATGGAAATTAAGCTCTTTCAATTGAATAATAAAAAAAGGAAAAGCACCTTTCATCGTTATACGCATAATATACGATTGTAGATGAAAACGGTGAAAGGGTGAATAAAGTGTATAATCAAGTTCCGATAACAGTTGATGGGCATTCGTTTACCGGTGTATCATTGAAATTACCGAAAACAAATTTTTTATCGATTAGTAATGAAAGAGGATATATTATGTGTGGTGCACTAGATGTTCAATTATTAAATGAAAAATTAGCAGATCGTAAAATTGTTGCCGGCAGAGCAGTAGGCGTTCGCTCATTGGATGATTTACTTGATGCGCCACTCGAGTCAGTGACGCTTGCCGCAGAGGAACTTGGTATCGAGAAAGGTATGAAAGGGAGAGACGCTTTGTTAAAAATGATATAGGACCTTTCAAGCGGTGACTACCTTCCTTTTTTGGAGTCACCGCCAGAAAAGTACTTAGGGAAATGAATTGAAGGAGTTATGACAAGATGCGCATAAAATCAATTGATGCAGTGTCCGATGGTGATGTCTTAGGTCGTGCTATCATAAATGATGAGGGACAAGCTTTACTTCAAGCGGGGGTCACCTTAACGAAAAACATGGCTACTCGTATCAAAGCAAGAGGGGTATCTTACATTTACATAGAAGATGACCTAACAGATGATATTGTACCAGAGCAACCGATACGTGAGAAAACACGGACGAAAGCGGTAAAAACGATTAAGGATTGCTTTACATTTATTGAAAAGGAAACCGTGTTGAAAAAATCGATTAACGTGGACGAAATGGCAGATGCGTTTACGGATGTCATCACACAAATTCTGAACGATATTCAAAGCAATCAACATGCAATCTCAATATTGTCTGATGTGTATTGCTATGATTCTTATGTGTTCCATCATTCACTTAATGTGACAGTTTATTCAGTAGCTTTAGCCAAACGTCTTGGTTATAATGGACGACAGTTGGAAGAGATAGGTTTGGGTGCGATTTTACATGATGTCGGAAAAATGGCGGTCCCTTCAGAGATTCTGCAAAAACCAGGGAAATTAAGTGATGAAGAATTCGACGCAATTAAATATCATGCTGAGGCAGGTTTTGAATTTTTAAGGAAAAGTCATCGTTTTTCATTACTTACAGCTCATTGCGCATATCAACATCATGAGCGCTTGAATGGGACGGGTTATCCGCGTCGTCTGAAAGGCAATGATATTCATCCTTACGCGCAAATTATTGGCGTAGCTGATGTATTTGATGCTGTTACGTCCCACCGAGTTTACCGAAAAGCTATGCTTCCAAATGAAGGTTTAGAATTGCTATATTCTAGTGTTGATACTCAGTTTTCCAAAGAGTTGGTTCAAACATTTGCTAAGACGATTGCTGTATATCCAAATGGACTAGAAGTGACGTTAAGTAATGGATTAGAAGGAGTCGTCGCTCAACAAAATGAACATTATACGACTCGTCCAATTGTACGGGTGTTGAAAAAAGATGGCGAAACATTAGCACCGTATGACTTAGATTTGTTAGAGGAATTGGATGTGACAATTGTTCATTGTCAAGAAACGTTAGCTGATGAAATGTAAGACTTCACGAGTGAAGAGAATAGGAGAGATAAAAGGTGAAACAATATTTAGATTTATGTCGTCATGTTCTAGAAAACGGTACACCGAAGGAAGACCGAACAGGGACAGGAACCATTAGTGCTTTTGGTTATCAAATGCGCATGGATTTAAATCAAGGGTTCCCTCTTTTAACGACAAAAAAATTACCTTTACGTCCAATCATTCATGAATTGTTATGGTTTTTAAAAGGTGATACAAATATTAAATATTTACAAGATAACAATGTTAGGATTTGGAACGAATGGGCAGATGAAAGTGGAGATTTAGGCCCAGTATACGGGAAGCAATGGCGCTCTTGGTTCAATCCTAATGGAGAAGATATTGATCAACTTGCAAAAATTATTGACGAGATTAAACAAAATCCTGATTCACGTAGGCTTGTCGTGAGCGCTTGGAATGTCGCCGATTTAGATGACATGGCGTTAGCGCCATGCCATTGTTTATTTCAATTTTACGTAGCGGATGGAAAACTTTCCTGTCAGTTATATCAGCGTAGTGCCGACCTCTTTCTTGGCGTTCCATTTAATATTGCTTCTTATTCGTTATTAACGATGATGGTCGCGCAAGAGTGTGGGTTAGAGCTTGGTGAATTCGTTCATACTTTTGGTGATGTCCATATTTATAACAACCATATTGAGCAGATCAAATTGCAGTTAAGTCGCGATCCACAGTCGTTACCGCAAATGAAGCTTAATCCTGAACGGACTTCTGTTTTTGATTTTGAGTTTGATGACTTTACATTAGAAGGATATGATCCTCATCCTCATATTAAAGGAGTCGTCTCTGTATGATTTCTTTTGTTGTTGCAATGGATGAAAATCGTTTAATTGGAGCTGCAGGCGATTTGCCTTGGCGCCTTCCAAACGACTTGGCGCACTTTAAAAAGACGACGATGGGGGCTCCGATTGTTATGGGCCGAAAAACGTACGAATCAATCGGCCGTCCACTACCAGGAAGACGTAATATTGTCATCACCCGTAATCCTACATTTCAGGCTGAGGGAATTGAGGTTCTCACGGATTTTGATCATGTAGATGAGTGGCAACAATCGGAAGAAGAATTTTTTGTCATAGGTGGGGCAGAAATATTTCAACAATTCCTCCCCTATGTGGAGCGAATGTATATCACTGTGATTCATGAAACATTTAAAGGTGATACTTATTTTCCTGATGTATTGGATGATTGGGTCGTCGTTGATGAACAAAAAGGGATTATAGACGAGAAAAATGTTCATGAGCACACGTTTTTAACGTACGAACGAAAAAAATAATCCTGAGTGTGTATAAATAACGGATTTATCTCAGAGGTGTAAACGATCAAATGACAAAGGGGCGCATGGGGTTTCAGACAAGAAATCTCATGCGTTTTTAGTTTGAGAAGAAAAAGAAGTATAAGTGTCCGAACCTTGGGCATGTTCGGACAGTTTGAGGAGAAAAAGCAGTATAAGAGTCCGAACCTTGGGCATGTTCGGACAGTAAGAGTAGCAAAAGCAGTAAACCTGTCCGAACCTAAGGAATCTTCGGACAGTAAGAGTAGCAAAAGCAGTAAACCTGTCCGAACCTCGTGCATGTTCGGACAGTAAGAGTAGCAAAAACTGTAAACCTGTCCGAACCCAAGGGATCTTCGGACAGTAAGAGTAGCAAAAGCAGTAAACCTGTCCGAACCTAAGGAATCTTCGGACAGCAAGAGTAGCAAAAGCAGTAAACCTGTCCGAACCCAAGGGATCTTCGGACAGTAAGAGTAGCAAAAGCAGTAAACCTGTCCGAACCCAAGGAATCTTCGGACAGTAAGAGTAGCAAAAGTAGTAAACCTGTCCGAACCCCGTGCATGTTCGGACAGTTTGAGGAGAAAAAGCAGTATAAGTGTCCGAACCCCGTGCATGTTCGGACAGTAAGAGTAGCAAAAACTGTAAACCTGTCCGAACCTAAGGGATCTTCGGACAGTAAGAGTAGCAAAAGCAGTAAACCTGTCCGAACCTAAGGGATCTTCGGACAGTAAGAGTAGCAAAAACTGTAAACCTGTCCGAACCCAAGGAATCTTCGGACAGTAAGAGTAGCAAAAACTGTAAACCTGTCCGAACCCAAGGGATCTTCGGACAGTAAGAGTAGCAAAAGCAGTAAACCTGTCCGAACCTAAGGGATCTTCGGACAGTAAGAGTAGCAAAAGCAGTAAACCTGTCCGAACCCCGTGAATCTTCGGACAGTAAGAGTAGCAAAAGCAGTAAACCTGTCCGAACCTCGTGCATGTTCAGACAGTTTGAGGAGTTCTTTTATTTTGATGTTTTCTAAAGGAACAAAATCTCGATTTGACTTAATCACGGGTTTTTTAAACCCAAAAGCCAAGATTTATTGAAAAGATATGAAACCCCTGTCCTTTCTCCGCATAGACATGGTACACAAAGGGGTGATTCAACGATGAAACGCATGAAAGGTATTGGTCCCCGTAAGCGAAAAGGTCCATTACCTTTTCGGTACGTCTTTTTAATATCTTTTATTATTTTTTGTATATTAACCGTTCAAGGGTTATTCATTGTAGAAAAAGGCATTCGTCCGACATTGATTGAAATTGCTAGAACTGAAACGCAGCGTATTGGTACGTTAGCTATTAACGATGCCATCTCGAAAAAAATTTTAGAGAATACCGATATGGAGCATCTTATTGAATATCAAACCGATAACAGTGGGGAAATTGTTTCGGTTGAATTTAATTCCCATATATACAACCGAGTGTTACAAGAGTCTACCCAACGTGTTCAGTCTTATTTAAATGACATTGAGCATGGACGGGTTCGAAATATCGACGTTCCCGAAGGAGTCGATATTGAAATGGAAGGGGCAACCTTTGCAGAAGACGGTATCATACATATGATTCCATTAGGTCAAGCAACGAACAATGCGCTATTAGCACACCTTGGTCCGAGAGTACCAGTGAGGTTATCAGTCATAGGGGATGTTCAAACAAATTTGAATGAGAACATTCAGCATGTGGGAATTAATAACACGTATATTAGTATATCGATTGATTTTGAAGTAGATGCGAGGGTGATTATCCCGTTTGCTACCGATACAGCCATAATTGAAACAACGGTCCCAGTAGGAATGGTGCTTGTACCAGGAGAGGTTCCCGAATTTTTCGGAGGTACAGATGGTATCTCTCCTGCAATTATGCCTAGTGAAGATGATGAGGATGAGGAGGAGATGGGTGTTCAGCCAGAGGAGGAAACAACGGGACAGCTTAATGAGCAAGTCGACCCCGAAACATTTACAGAAGAGTATGATATTGATGTGTTTGAAGCAGAAGAAGTAAATCCATTTTGATACTTGTCATAAGAACGAAAGTTTGCTACAATGACTCAGGTTCGACAAAAAACGAATAAATTCGCAACACCTCATCGCGATGATGAGGTAGAGGTGCAATATCCATTAGTACGTAACAGGAGCCCGACAGCAAAGAATGTTGACGGAAAGGGGGTATTGCCGAAGTAGAATTGATCACGTCAAAGATCATCTGCTGGGGTTGTATTGAATAAATACAACACTGTCACTGTATCTGATGCAGTGGAGGACTACTTTGAACAAGTGATGAGGAACAGTTTGGCGTCTTAATAATGATAGACGGCGATGGGTTCTCTTCCTGTTGCCGTCTTTTTTGTATTTATGAAGGACACATTGTCAACCATTAAACGAACAGAATGAGGGAGGAAGAACACGATGGAATTTGGCTTTTTATCTGTCATCCCTCCAGTATTCGCGCTTGTCATGGTTTTACTAACGCGCCGCGTTCTTTTGTCACTAGGGGCAGGGATTATCGTTGGTGCATGGGTATTACACCATGAAGCCGAAAATACAATTTTAGCTGGAGGATCGGAAATTATCTCCATTGTCAGTGGGATTTTTTGGACTCAGGATGGTATAAATACATGGGAATTATACATTTTATTTTTCTTAGTCCTACTTGGAATGATTGCAGCGATTATTACATTATTAGGAGGGACGCGTGCGTTTGGTGAGTGGGCATTAGCTCGTGTGAAAACGCGTGTTGGCGCACAACTTGTGACGGCTGTTTTGGGTGTACTTATCTTTATCGATGACTATTTTAACAGTTTGACTGTCGGAAATGTGAGTCGACCATTAACAGACCGCCATCAAATCTCTCGTGCAAAACTCGCTTACGTTGTTGATTCAACAGCAGCACCGATTTGTGTTGTCACACCAATTTCAAGTTGGGGTGCATACATTATCACGATCATCGGTGGGGTACTTAGTACGCATGCAGTGGCAACGTACGAACCACTACAAGCATTTTTATTAATCGCACCGATGAACTTTTATGCTTGGCTAGCAATTTTACTTGTTATTGCGGTTGTTGTCTTTAAATTAGACATTGGACCTATGAAAATGCATGAGCGTCGTGCTCAGGAAAATAATCAACTTGTTGACCCTAGTAAAGGGGAAGTGCCAGGAGATAACCAAAATCTAGAGCCTGTTGTTCAAGGCAAAGTTGGTGACCTCGTTTGGCCTATTATTACACTCGTGATCGCTACGGTGTTTTTCATGATTGTTACAGGTGTCCAAGCTACGGAAGGACAAGCAGGTATCCTCGATGCATTTGAAAACACAGATGTCGCAGCATCGCTTTTATATGGTGGAATCGTCAGTCTCCTTGTTGTACTAGCACTGTCAGTTCGTCGTAAAGTATCCAGTCAAGATATAGGAAAAGGATTGTGGAGTGGGATCCAATCTATGCTCCCGGCGATTTACATTTTACTGTTCGCTTGGACGATTGTAGAAATCATCGGAGCGCTAGGGACAGGCGAGTATTTAGCAGACTTAATTTCAGGTAGTATGAATATTGGATTTATCCCTGCATTATTATTTATTGTCGCTGGTTTTGTTGCTTTATCAACAGGTACTTCTTGGGGAACATTTGGCGTGATGTTACCAATCGCTGGCGATATGGCTGCAGCAACGGACATTTCATTGATCTTACCAGCCCTAGCAGCTGTTCTAGCAGGATCCATCTTTGGTGACCACTGTTCACCAATTTCGGATACAACGATTCTTTCCTCAACAGGTGCAGGAAGTCATCACATTGATCACGTCATGACGCAGCTTCCTTACGCGTTGATGGTCGGTGGATTAACAACGGCTGGTTTCTTAGTTCTTGGATTTACTGGAAACTTACTATTGGCTTTCCTAGCAATTTCTGTTTTATTTGTCATGTTAATCTTTACTTTAATGAAGTTTCGAAGTGTATAGCTGTAAAGTCAAACAAAGGGTCGTGCCATGTAGCACGACCTCTTTGTTGTATAAAATCAATTATATTTTAAAATAACAAAATTCAGATTAAAGATAAAAAAAACTACGAATGAAAACATATTTAATACATATTTGAAAATTTAAAGAATATTTTGAGAATAACTTTGACAAATGAGTCAAAGGTCATTATAATGATTCAACATAATCTTCTATTTACAAAAAGGAGGAGAGGTACACGGTTAATTATCTGAATTTTTAATAAAATCTCAAAAGTTAGACGGTTGCAGAAAGGAGAGTCGTTTTTATGAATGCTCGAGAACAATGGGGGACGCGCGCTGGTTTTATTTTAGCAGCGGTAGGGTCCGCGGTAGGTCTAGGTAATATTTGGCGTTTTCCTTACGTAGCATATGAAGGTGGCGGGGGTGCTTTCTTTCTACCTTATTTATTTGCACTTTTAACAGCGGGGATTCCGCTTTTAATTATGGAATTTACAATCGGTCATAAGTACCGTGGTTCATCTCCCCTTTCATATTCACGTATCAACAAAAAAGCCGAATGGATCGGTTGGTGGCAAGTGCTCATTTCCTTTGTGATTTCTACTTATTACGCAGTGATTATTGCTTGGGCAATGTCTTATTCCGTATATTCATTCGGGCTTCAGTGGGGTGGTGACACGGAAGGCTTTTTCATGGAAGGATTTTTGCAGCGTGTTGATTTAGTTGCCGAAAATGGAAGTATTGGCAGTTTTGGTGGGTTTGTTCCTGCTATTTTAATTCCTCTTATTCTGGTTTGGGTCATTACTCTCGGCGTCTTGTTTAAAGGAGTAAAACGAGGTATTGAACTAGCGAACAGAATTTTTATTCCGACGTTAGTTGTCATGTTTATTTTAATTGTCATTCGTGCAGTCACACTTGATGGCGCAATAGATGGGGTCAACGCATTCTTTAAACCAGATTGGGGAGCTATTTTCGAACCAGGTGTTTGGGTGGCAGCGTATGGACAAATCTTTTTCAGTTTGTCGATTGGATTTGCAATTATGATTACGTATTCTAGCTACTTATCGAAAAAATCAGATATCAATAATAATGCGTTTATTGCCGGTTTCAGTAACTCAAGTTTTGAATTACTTGCAGGTATTGGGGTATTTGCAGCGTTAGGTTTTATGGCGGCGCAAATGAATGTACCGATTGATGAAGTTGTTGCTAGTGGCGTTGGCTTAGCTTTTGTTGTGTTCCCTGAAATAATTAATACGTTCCCTGGATTAAATACCACTTTCGGGGTTTTGTTTTTTGGTTCGCTTGTATTAGCGGGTTTATCATCGTTAATATCAATTGTGGAGACTTATGTTGCAGCTGCACAAGAGAAATTTAATATTTCGCGCAAAAAAGCGGTTGCGTTTGGTGGGGGCTTATCAGCACTAGTGTCATTGGTTTATGCAACACAAGGTGGTCTCTTTTTCTTGGATACTGCAGACTACTTTATTAATGAATTCGGAGTAGCTTTAGCGGGGCTTGTATCTGTTGTTGCAGTTGCTTGGTTTTTGAAGTTGCTTCCGAGTTTGCAAAGCTATGCGAACGAGGTATCAGATATTAAGATTGGAGCTTGGTGGAGAGTTTGTCTTGGCATCATTACACCAGTCGTTTTAGGATGGATGTTTTTACAAAACTTGATGACCAACATCCAAGAAAACTACGAAGGGTATCCTACTTCTTTAATCGTTCAATGGGGTTGGCTCGTTGCGGTCGGAGCTCTCGTCATTGGTTTCCTTCTCTCCTTGAAAAAGTGGAAGTCAGGAAATAGCAATGAATCGAAAGACGAAGATTCGAAAGAGGTGAGCCAATAATGGATGTAAGTGCGATTGTCATGATGATTATTGGAATGAGTGTCATTTGGGGTGGTTTAGCACTAAGCTTAAGACACGCAGCGAAAGTATCGAAACAAAAGAAGGCAAATCGATAATTCATTAAAAGAAGGTTGAGCATTTTAAAGTGACTCAACCTTCTTTTTTGAACCTAATTGTTACTTAGGATTGTTTTTCCCATCTTTTTAGGTTAGGGAAAGGATCGAAGGACCATTCTATATAGCCGTTGTCTCTATACATCCCGTAATGGAGGTGGGATGGGAATTTTCCTTGCGTCCCTTTTGGTCCGTACCCAGTACTGCCGACGTAGCCAATGACTTCTCCTGGTTCAACCATTTTTCCACGATCCATGTCTTCTTCATAACGGCTTAAGTGTGCAAAATAATGATAGACGTTATTCGTATCTCTTATACCAATTCGCCAACCGCCGTACTTATTCCACCCAACCAATTCAACGATACCATATGTGGTAGCGTAAACCGGAGTTCCTTGGTCCGCAAAGATGTCAGTACCTTCATGAATTCTTCGGCCACCCCATCCCCGAGAGTCTCCCCAAGTGTTTTTATAGCTATAATTTCGATTGGTGGGAACAGGAAAAGCGTACTTGTCGGTGTCTAAAGAATCGAGTGTCTTATAAATTTTAGCATGTCCTAAAATGAAATCAACGGCTTTATCACGTTGATAATACTCCCATAAACCAATTTTCAAATCCTCATCTTCCGTTCCGTATTTTTGAAGGTGGCTTGCAAAGGTCATTAATATGTCTTCATCATTTTTCCGATCACTAATACCATCTCCGTTGCCATCAACTCCTTTCCCGCCAAAAAGTTGGATAGAAAGTGGGTCGGTATCTTCTTTATTAGGGTTAATTTCCCCTGCCCATTCTTCTGGAGAAAAGTATATCGCAATCGCTCCATCTTCTTGTGGACGATCATTGCGTCCTTTTCGTATGCCGCGTTCATAGCTATCAGCACCAGCAAATATATTCCACGGGATTTGAGTCACTGCTTCCATTTTTTCATACAAGGCTTTGCGTTCTTTAAGTATGTCAGTTGTTGATTCTTCTGCCATCACCGACGTATGGAAAAACATAAATAACAATGGAATGATTAAGCATGTGGTTGCTAATCGTTTCACGATGAAAGCTCCTTTCTGTCAACAATGCGTACAAGTAGTTTGTGCAATTTATAAAAATCCAAGCAGTGAACTTTTTCCATTAGGCGCAAGCTTTGAGATTTAAAGATAAACGTGTTAAAGTTACTAATGATTTATTATAGTTTTCGGTATACTAAAGAGTAGAAGATCATCGTAAAGATTAGTCAAGAAAAGTTGATCGTTGAGGTGAAGTGGATATGGCAAAACAAGAAGAACACGTAAGAAAACCCGAATGGCTGAAAATAAAGTTAAATACGAACGATTCGTATACAGGTTTGAAAAAAATGATGCGCGAGAAAAAATTACATACTGTGTGTGAAGAGGCACGCTGTCCAAATATTCATGAATGTTGGGCGGAAAGAAAAACGGCAACATTCATGATATTAGGTGATGTATGTACACGTGCTTGTCGTTTTTGTGCGGTGAACACAGGTTTACCTAACGAATTGGATTGGCAAGAGCCTGAACGTGTGGCGGAATCGGTTAAGATGATGGGCTTAAAACACGTTGTTATTACTGCGGTTGCTCGTGATGATTTGAAGGACGGCGGTGCAAGAGTATTTGCTGAAACTGTACGTGAAATTCGAGAAAAGAATCCGTTTTGTTCAATAGAAGTATTACCATCAGATATGATGGGCAAAGAAGAAAATCTTCGTATTCTCATGGATGCGAAACCAGATATTCTCAACCATAATATAGAGACCGTCGAAAGTCTTACGCCGCGTGTTCGAGCGCGTGCAACTTACGAGCGTTCAATTGAATTTCTCCGTCGAGCAAAGGAAATGCAACCAAAAATCCCAACCAAATCGAGTTTAATGATTGGTTTAGGGGAAACGAAAGAGGAAATCATTCAGACGATGGATGACCTTCGCGCTGTAGATGTAGATATTTTGACAATCGGTCAATATTTACAACCGACGAAGAAACATTTGAAAATCGAGAAATATTGGCGTCCTGAAGAATTCCGTGAGCTTAAAGAGATTGCATTGGAAAAAGGGTTCAAACATTGTGAATCAGGTCCACTTGTTCGCTCTTCTTACCATGCAGATGAACAAGTCAATGCGGCAGAATCTTCAGCAAATCAATAAGGGATTTATTGCACATATAAAAAGCTGACCCGATTGTGAGTGACAAATCAGCTACTGCATTAAACTTTTATAAAAGTTTATGCGTAGTGATTCGCTTCACAGGGTCAGCTTTTTTGAATGATGTAGTCAATTATTTTCGACTTCTCGATCGTTTAATTCATTTTCTGATTTTTTGAGAGGATCATAGTCAGGTTCTCCATCATGATCTAAATCGACGGGTTCACCTTGTGGGTAGGTCATCATTTCTTTTACGGTTTGTTCGATTGTCTCTTCATGCTCCTCTGGTGGCGTTGATAAACTTGCGAAACGTTGGATATCGGGCATGAACGCAGGGTTGTCTGCAACAACGATATTGAAATGTGCAGGAACGAATGACAGCGCACCCTTTTTCACTTGATCGGCCACTTCTTCTCGTTCTCCAGAAAACGTGTCGTAAGCAATTAACACATATTCATCTGTGACAAGAGTAGCAGCTTCTTCTACGTCTTGTAAGGATGCAGCGATTTTGCTGATGCTATCAGCCATTAATTCCTTGTCGTAACTCGCTGTTCCTTCATCTTGTAAAGATTGAGCTGCTGATCTTTCGCTATGTCTAACGAATCCGTAACGTTGTCCAGCAGATTGTTCAATTTCATCGACATTGAATGATTGAAACCGGTCGTTGTCATTGGGGTTAAATTGCTGCGCCTGCTTTGTTCCTTTTGCATACGGACCGTAGTTGCCTTCTATCCCTCCCTCAGCACAAGCGGAAGTAAGCATAAGTAAACCGAGTAAAACCATCGAAAGACGTTTTTTCATAATACACCTCCTGCCATTAGGATGACCAAAGGAATGGAAATTCATGATAAAAATGATCAAATTGATGATATTGATTTCACTGTCAAAATGATGCAAGATAGAAATGTATGGGAAGAGAGGTGAACGTGATTGATCCAAATTCAAGGAAATGAATATGAACTTATTGATGATCAAAAGGAAGGTTGGGATGAAGAAGCATTCCGTGCGCGCTTTACAGAAGTTTTAAAAAAGTATGATTACATTGTTGGCGATTGGGGCTATAGCCAGCTACGATTAAAAGGCTTTTTTGACAACGAAAGTCGCCGTTCTTCTCATGAGACGAGAATTAGTTCTTTACCTGAATATTTGTATGAATACTGTAATTTTGGGTGTGCTTACTTTGTTATAAAAAAAGTGAAATCTGATAAGAACTCAACGTAGACCACCTATTATAAGGTGGTCATTAACAAAATTATCTTTCATCGTGTGGAGGATGAGCTTGTTCGAATTTCCTTTTGGTTCCTGCATGTAATTGTCGATTTTCATACGTATATGCACTGACTGAACGTTTTTCACTACTGTTTTGTAGTTGTTCTTCACGGAAAATCGTAGAGCCATAAGGACCATCAGGAAATTCTTCTGCTTGCTTGGATTTTCTTTCATCTTCAATGTTTTTTAATTCTTGATCGTTATGTGCAGACATAAAAAACCACCTCTTAATCAGTAGAATAACCGAAAAAGAGGTGGTTATGACATATCAATAAATTAAATGACTTCGTAAAGGAAATCGCGCACTTCGGCACCTTCCTCTTCACTTAGGTTGAAAGCGTGTTCTAAATAGCCAGGTTCTTCCAGGTCATCTTGGCCAATAATCGCTAAACGGTTTTTCTGCATATCAAGGACAAGTTTTTTACCGTAGTAACGTGATGTTGACACGATCGCTAAATCAAAGCGATCATTTTCACCCATAAAACTTACAAAACGTGTAGCTGTGTCTTCTTGTTCATCATAGAGAAAAAAACGTTCGTTCACCTTGTCACCCTCTTTTCGTTATATTATTCAGACATGACGAGGTGTGGTTTTTGGTTTAAACGGTGTTGTGCTTTGACATAACGAACGGTTCCTGTTTTTGCTCGCATGATAATCGAATCGGTTTCGACTTGATCACCACCGATAAATCGGACACCGTCGAGAAGTTCACCAGACGTAACACCGGTAGCAGCAAAAATCGCATCATCACCTCGAACCAAGTCGTCCAACTGTAAAAGTTGTGTTGGATCTTCGAGTCCCATTTTAACACAACGTTGTCTTTCATCGTCATTTGAAGGTGCGAGTCTTGCTTGCATATCTCCACCTAAAGCTTTAATGGCTGCAGCAGCAATGACACCTTCTGGCGCACCACCAGTACCGATAAACAAATCGATCCCTGTCCGTGGGAGAACAGTGGCAATAGAAGTGGCGACATCACCGTCACCAAACAATTTTACACGTGCGCCTGTCGCACGGATGCGTTCGATTAGCTCTTCGTGGCGTGGTCGTTCTTGGATGATGACATTGACATCACGAACTCGTTTATTTGCCATCTTGGCAATGATATCGATCGACTTTTCAATTGGATCGTCAAGGCGGATTAACCCAGCTGCTTCAGGCCCAACGACGATTTTATCCATATACATATCTGGTGCATGAAGGAGTGTTCCACGATCAGCGACGGCAATAATTGAAAGTGCATTGGGATATCCTTTGGATAAAATACTAGTCCCTTCTAGCGGGTCAACGGCAATATCAACAGCGGGACCATTTTTATTACCGAGCGGTTCACCGATATATAGCATAGGCGCTTCGTCTAATTCGCCTTCACCGATTACGACGGTTCCATTCATATTTACAGAGTCAAACATTTTGCGCATAGCAGATGTTGCAGCATCGTCGGCTTCATTTTTTAAGCCTCTTCCCATCCATTGTGAACTAGCGAGAGCAGCAGCTTCTGTGGCGCGTACAATTTCCAAAGCTAATTCTCGATCCAATGTAAAAACCTCCTAGTAGGAAACCTATTGAAATATGAATCATAATAAGGACAATGTGTTAAACTGCTATTAATCATATCAAAAAAAAGATAGATTGGAAATCGTTTTTTCTTCAAAATGAGACAAAATAAAATGTTTGCGGTTTCAATGTGTTACACTAATATTTTTATAAAAGGGAGCGATCTATGATGTATTTCGTTGATGGTGAGCAATTACAAAAAAGGCTTCAATATCTGGAATACCTATTGAAAACTTTTTCTGAACAAGGAAAATGCGAAGGAGAGATAAATAAAATAGCCTTAGAGCGTATCGTTCAGATGTATATCGAAGCGACCATTGATGTTGGCAACCAGTTAATAGATGGGTTTATTATGCGTGATCCAGGCAGCTATCATGATGTCGTTGATATTCTTGTAGATGAGAAAGTGATTAATCATGAAGATGGAGAAGGGTTGAAACGTTTAATTAATTGGCGTAAACCGTTAATGCAACAATATATGACGATCGATCACGTCCAATTATATGATGGTTTTAAGCAGGAAATGAACATTTTGTTACGATTTTGTGGACGAGTCCGAGCGTATGTAGAACGTGAAATAGGCACGGTCAATGCTTTTTTGCCACAAAGTGAATAAAAATGTGTCAAAATATAAGGCAATTTTTTAAACTTTTCTATTTTAAATTTACGTCACTGGCATCATCTTCTACAATGTGATTAAGGACGGTGAAGATGATGACGACGACAAAAACCACCTCGACACGTGAACTCATTTTGCGCTTATTAAAAAAGAAAGGCAAATTAACAGTTGCAGAATTTGCAGAAGAATTACAAATTACAGAAATGGCTGTACGGAGACACTTGAATACGTTAGAGCGTGATCAAATTGTTGAGACAACGCTATTAAGGCAGGCAATGGGGCGCCCAACCAACATCTATCAACTTACTAAATCAGGCCAAGAAACGTTTCCTAGGGACTATGCGCCATTAGCTTTAGATATTTTAAATGATATTCAAACGATGTATGGAGAGGACATGCTTGAGGAATTATTTCAAAGAAGAAAAGAGCGCTTAAGCAAACGTTATATGAAGCGACTTCATCACTTGTCATTTGAAGAGCGTATAGAAGAGTTTATGAATATTCAAAATGAACTAGGTTACATGGCTGAGTATGATCTCGATGAAGACGGCCGCTACTGGTTTAAACAATATAATTGTCCGATTTCACGAGTTTCCCAACATTTCACTTCTATTTGTCAATATGAGCAATCGATGCTTCAAGAAATATTAGAAGCTGAGCACGTTTCGTGCATGATGTGTGCTTCGAATGGACAAGATGGCTATTGTTGTTATAAGATTGAAAAATGATGGATGAAATAGGTCGATGATACAAATACTTTTAGATGATATTCATTTCATCGCTTAAGGTTTCCTGATCCTTTTTGGATCAGTTTTTTTTTCGAAGGAGGACTTAGTATGAAAGCATATGATGGTTATTTACTCGACTTAGACGGTACGATGTACAGAGGTGAAGAGAGAATTGAAGCAGCTTCCCGGTTTGTAAAACGTTTGGTGGAGGCAGAGAAACCGTATTTATTCGTTACCAACAATTCAACGAAAACCCCGGAACAAGTAGCAAAGAAACTCAAAGAGATGGATATTCCAGCTACGAAGGACCACGTGTTTACAACAAGTATGGCAACGGCTGAATACATACAAAAGAAAATGAAACAGGCCTCTGTTAATATGATTGGTGAAGAAGGGTTGCGTGTCGCATTAGAAGGAAAAGGTTTCACATTAGCAGAGGAAGATGCAGATTATGTTGTCGTTGGGCTTGATCGTTCGATTAATTATGAGAAGCTTGCAACCGCTTGTTTAGCTGTGCGAAATGGTGCGACGTTTTTGTCAACGAATGGTGATATTGCGATTCCAACAGAGCGAGGGTTGTTACCAGGGAATGGATCGATTACATCAGTTGTTACAGTATCAACTGGCGTAGAGCCGACTTTTATCGGTAAACCTGAATCAATCATTGTTGACCAAGCTTTAGATGTACTTGGGACATCTAAAGAACACACGGTAATGGTTGGGGACAACTATGATACCGATATTTTAGCTGGAATCAATGCAGGACTTGATACAGTCATCGTACACACCGGTGTGACGACAAAAGAACAATTAGTGACGAAGGAACGTCAGCCGATTGCTTCTATTGACTCATTAGATGACTGGGATACAAAACTTTAACCCCAATGACAAAAGGCTGTGCTTCAGTGTGAAGGTTCGAACCCTTACACTTTGCACAGCCTTTATTTCGTTTATTCGGTATCTTCGGCACTGTGAGCAAGGCGACTTGAGGCTGATGCGGCAATAGCTCCGACGATATCATCTAAAAATGTGTGACAACCCTTTGATTTGTCATTTAGATCCTTTAAAATGCCGGGCTTTTGCTTGTCGATGAAACCATAATTTGTAAAGCCGATAGACCCATAAACATTAACGATAGAAAGGGCAATAATTTCATCAATACCATATAAACCTTCATCACGTTCAATAATACCCTGTAATGGTGGGTCGAGCTTTCCGTCTTCAGCAAGTCGGTCTACCTGGATTCCTGTCATAATAGCATTTTGAACTTCGCGTTTATTAAGGACACCTTCTACATGTTCAATACATGTCTCGATGGTTAACTCAGGAACATAGTCCACTTGCAAATAGTAGACAAGCTCAGCGATATCTTTTGTGGAAACGCCTCGGTCAGTTAACCAGTTTAGAGCGGTGTTCTTAATCGTTTTTGTCTTTTCATTCATGAGTAATCACCTATTTTTGGACTTTTGTTAATGATATGTGAATGACTTGATTTATGTGAACTTATAAATATTATGTGTGAACTGATTATCAAATATTCGGTTTTATCACTTGAAAATGCACAGAAGTGTATCTTTATCATAGGCTATAGTGGAAATCATGAAAAAATGAGGTGAAAATGATGGCTGAACGGCTGTTGATGGACCGCTATCATCTATATCCAGAGGTATGGTTTCATTTAGGGGGATATCGTGCATTTCAATTTCAGGGACGTATCTATATTTTGATACCGATGAAGGATGTACACGGCAACGGTCTGCCTAAAAAGCAAGAGATTGCTACGTTTTTGACAGCGCAAGGGGTGAACGGGATTGCTCATGTACAACCAACAAATGATGGCGATTTGACAGTTCGTTCAGAAGAGGAAGAGTTTTGTTTATTAGTCATGCCTTCTTTAAAAGGAAATGGTGAAACAAAAGGCGCGCAACTGCCCAACTTAAAGGTCGCCAATGAATTAGCATTTTTCCATCAAGGTGGGAAATTGTATGTTCAAAATCATGAACAGCCTTTTGACTTACCTTGGAAGTCATATTGGATTCGGCGTTTAGAGCAAATGGAAAATTGGTATCTCCATTTACGCGAGCAATCGAACCCTTCGGAAATGGACCAACTTGTCCTCCTCACATACCCATATGTTATGGGGGTCTCAGAAAATGCGATTCAGTGTATTCAAGACTGTTTGTTAGATCACGGTAAAGAGAGTATCAATCAAGGGATGACAACAACGCATTGGCGTTTTCATGAACAAACTTGGTTTATAGTTCAACAACATTGGATGTTTTATAAGTTAACAACGGATTTTTCAGTCGATCACTTTACTCGGGATCTTTCTGAATGGATTCGAGATCATTGGGAAAAAAATGCTTGGGAAAAAGATAAATGGAATGTTGTTCAATCTTTTTTAAGTGACTATCAACAAATTCAGCCATTAGCAATGTTGGATTGGAAATTATTACTGGCACGGTTAATGTTTCCGGTCTCGTTTTTTCAGTGCGTTGAAACATATTACGAAAGTAAAGATGAAGGTAAAAGAGAGTTAATGAAAAAGAGGCTTCTTCATTGGATTACCACTTCAAAAGAAAGAGAAAATCGAATAGGAGAACTTTTACAAATGGGTGAACAATTTGTTAACTTTCCATTGTCGTTTCCGTATTGGGTGAAAACATCATTGAATCAAACTTCATTGTTTAGATGAAATTGATCAACATCATAATAGGAGGGTATAATAATAATGACATCTAGGGCATAGGAGGAGATAAAATGGAAAAACCGTATGTTTTTATAACAAGGAAGGTACCAGAAGAGACGGTCAAACCGCTCGAAGATATTGCTACAGTTCATATGTGGTCATCAGAAGAAGAGCCAGTACCTCCTGATGTCCTACTAGAAGAAGCGAAACATGCAGATGCGCTCTATACGATGCTTTCCGAGCGTATAGATGATTCTTTGCTCGAACAAGCGGATAACTTGAAAGTCATTGCCAATTTAGCTGTAGGCTATGATAATATTGATATCAGCGCTGCCACGAAAAGAGGGATCGCAGTCTGTAACACACCTGACATTTTATCTGATACGACTGCTGATTTAACATTTTCTCTTTTAATGGCGACAGCTCGTCGAATTGTCGAAGCGGCACAGTATATTAAGAACGATCAATGGAAAAATTGGTCTCCGCTCCTGATGGCAGGAACTGATATTCATCATAAGACGATTGGAATCGTTGGTATGGGGCGGATTGGTTCCGCTGTGGCGAAAAGAGCTACTGGATTTGATATGGAAATCTTATATCATAATCGTTCTCGCAAACGGGAAGTAGAGGATCAATTAGGTGCTACATATGCTTCGTTCGATCAGCTTATACAAAAATCTGACTACGTTGTATGTTTAGCACCATTAACGGATGAAACACGTGATATGTTTAACCAAGAGACATTTTCAAAAATGAAATCATCAGCGATTTTCATTAATGCCTCACGTGGACAAGTTGTCGATGAGACAGCGTTATATGAAGCACTCTCCAACCAAGTCATCGCAGCTGCCGGGCTCGATGTATTTAGAGAAGAGCCAATAGCCAGTGATCATCCATTGCTTGGCTTGGATAATGTTGTTGCGTTACCGCATATTGGTAGTGCGAGCTTAGAAACGAGATATGGCATGGCAAATTTGGCGAGCCGAAACATCGCAGCTGTATTATCAGGGAGAACACCTGAAGCCATTGTAAATGATTCTGTCTTAACATCTTAAAATCGCAAAAGGGTCAGCCAAAAAATGGCTGACCCTTTATAAATATCGATTGTGTTTATTAAAATACTTGTTCCAATTCTTTTACTCCAGGAACTTCTTCAAGTAGGGCACGTTCGATACCTGCTTTTAATGTGATTGTAGAACTTGGGCAAGAACCGCAAGCTCCCATAAGGCGTACTTTTACAACGCCATCTTCAATACCTACAAGCTCAACATCCCCGCCGTCACGGAGTAGAAATGGACGAAGTTTATCAAGAACTTCTTGTACTTGTTCTTCCATTGTAGTTGCCATACATTAACACTCCTTTCTTTAATCTCTATTATAGTATTCTAAATGAAAAAAATCCATGAGTAAGCTCACTTTTTAGGTTGTAACTCTTGTCAATTTTTCTAAGTTGTATGAGTTAGAAACGTGCCATTTCCCTAGAAACGTATGCTAAACTAGAGGAAAGACATGATGAGGAGGGATCAAGTTGCTGCCGATCGAAGTGACTGTATATGGCGCAGAGATGAAGTGTGCAAGTTGTGTACACTTACCAAGTGCGAAAGAAACGCAAGAATGGTTAGAGGCAGCTGTTACACGGAAATTCCCTAATATATCCATATCATTTATTTATTGTGATATTACGTCTCCGCAAACAGAGGAACAACGCCAGTTTTCAAAAAAAATTTTAGATGAAGAGTTTTTGTATCCACTTGTTGTCATTAACAGCGATCCAATTGCTGAAGGGAATCCAAGACTAAAAAAAATATTTGAAAAAATCGAAAGTCTCATTCATTGATTTGAACAGATGAAAAAAAGGCTGAGCTAGTTACGACAGCATCAGCCTTTGTTATGCACTTAAGACCCCGTATGGTACTTATACATCCAAAGAACACCAGACTTTAAAACGCGAGGTACTCGACCTGTAAGTGTTTTATCTTTCATATAACCGAACCCATGTTTCTTCCCTAATGAACCTAAGACACCTTTTAACTTGATTTTAGGCATTTCTTCAGGGTAAGGTTCACCTAACCCTTTGTGCATTAAAAGCATAGCAATCTGATCAGCTTGGGATTCAGCTAATTGAGCACTAGGGGCATGATCAAGAGCAGCGCAGTCCCCAACAACAAATACATTATCGTAGCCAGGAATGTGATGATATTTCGTTAACTTAATACGTCCAATACCGTCTTGTTCTACATCTAAGTTTCGTACAACTTGATTAGCTTGAATACCAGCAGTCCAGATAATCACATCAAAAGGATTCGGTTCATCATGATTATATAGGATGTTAGGCTCTACTTTTGTAATGTTGGCACGGTTTATAATCTCGATCCCATGTTCATTCATCCAGTTTTCAACATATTGATAAAGGCGTTCTGGAAACATCGAAAGGATCGTTTCACCACGGTCATAAAGGGCAATTAACAAATCAGGCCGACTTTCTCTTAATTCACTTGCTAATTCGACACCACTTAATCCACCACCGACGATTGCCACAGACCCATTTGCTTCAATTTCTTGAACAGCTTGATATGTACGCCTAGCCTTTGGAAGAGTTTGAATACTAAGTGTGTTCTCCTGTGCTCCAGGAACACCGTGATAACGATCTTCACAGCCAAGACCAATAACAAGATCATCATAACTTTTTGTATTCCCACTTTTTAAATGAAGGGTTTGTGTGTCTATATCAATGTCTTTAACCGCTTCAAAGTGTAACTCTAAGCGTACATCATTTGGAAAGGATAACCGCAACTCTTGATCTGCAACTGTACCTGCAGCAAGCGCATAAAACTCAGTTTTTAAACTATGGTAGGGCTCTTTCTCTATTAATGTAATTGTCGTATCTTGTAATTCGGTCATATTGAGTAGCCGGTGAATAACCCTTAAACCACCGTAGCCGCCACCTAATATCACAATCTGCCTCATAAAACCTGCCTCCTTTACTTGGACAGGACGAAATCAATGTCCGATGATAAAATATTCAAAAAAATGCAACCCTTTCCATTGATTAAATTTTAACAATTTTCTACTAAAATAACAATAATTTTGTGAATGTTATTTTATTATAATAATTGTTATTTGTTGACGTTAGGATACAAAACGCGTTAGGATATTGTTGATAAATTGCGAGGTGATAAATATGAAACCAATTATTGAATTTTGTATAAGTAACCTCGCCAGTGGAACACAAAGAGCGAAGGAACGACTCGAAAAAGATCCAAATTTGGATGTGATCGAATACGGTTGCCTTAGTTTTTGTGGACAATGCGCAGCTTCCAAATATGCGCTTGTCAATGGCGAAATGGTTAGCGGTGAAACAAATGATGAGTTAGTTGATCATATATACCAGTTTTTAGAGGAAAATCCTATGTTTTAAAAGGCAAGCGCTTTTGAGGGAGAACATGTTGAAAGGTGTGTTCTCTCTTAAATGTGGTTGCTTTTTTAATTGAGAAACCTTTTTAATAGTATTAGAATATAATCAGCTGGCCAGGTGAGTTGCGAAAATTGTTATGTATGCTAAAATTAATCCAATACTAAGTTCGTTTAAAAGGGAAGGGAGTCGAAAAATGGAGCTGATTCCATTTTCACATACATGGCCTTATGAAAAGATGGGTGAGGATATTTATATCGCCTTGTGTCCGTATTGCAAAAGTGAAAATGTGCTGACTTCACTAACGTCTCGCCAATTACAAGAGGCAATGGAGCAAATTAAAACGCGTGTCAACATGCCATGTTGTTTAAAGACAATGGTCGTTCTTGAAGCGGATGAAGATTACTTTTGGACAGATGAGCAGTTAAGGTCACAGGAATAATTGAATGAAAGAAGGATGAGATGTGGAATTTACAAAAATGCACGGGTTGGGAAATAGTTACATATATGTGAATGAGTATAACTATTCATTTAATGAAGAAGAACTTTCTCCGTTAGCCGTTGCAGTATCTGATACCAACACAGGTATCGGGTCAGACGGCTTGATTTTAATAGGTCCATCTACTTCATGTGACGTAAGAATGCGTATTTTTAACAAGGACGGTTCAGAAGCAAAAAACTGTGGTAATGGTTTGCGCTGTGTGGCTCGTTATGCATATGAACATGGCCTCGTCTCTGAACCTTCTTTTACGATTGAAACGAAATCTGGTCCTGTGTCTTGCCGTGTTGAGGAGCATTCGAAGGTCATATCTAATGTAACGGTTGATATGGGAAATCCTCACCTTCTCCGTAAGAATATTCCGATGCAAGGAAAAGGGGAAGAGAGAGTCATTGCAGAACCCTATACACTTGAAAATGGAAAAGATAGTGGTACATTAACAGCTGTTTCGATGGGGAACCCACACGCGGTTTTCTTTGTAGATGATATAGCGAGTGCTCCTGTTGAATCATGGGGACCGCAAATTGAAAAAGATGAACGTTTTCCGGAATCTGTCAATGTTGAATTTGTGGAGGTCGTCTCTTCGACTGAGGTTCATTTTCGAGTTTGGGAAAGAGGATCAGGAATTACGCAAGCTTGCGGAACTGGTGCCTGTGCGGCTGTTGTTGCATCTGTATTAAATGGTCATTGTAAACAAGGCGAACCAGTCCTCGTCCACCTCCTTGGCGGTGATTTAACGATTACGTGGACCGAAGAGGGGACGGTATTAATGACAGGACCTGCTGAAGATATTTGTACCGGTTTTTATATACGTGATTGATGATGTTCGAGATGAGGTGGAGAACACTGAGTACGCGGTCGTCGTGGATGACATTGATCACGCGCGGAAGGGCACATTCCGTTATTTAAGTGTGAAACTCATGATTAGTAAGAAACGGACATGGGTTCCGTTTCTTACTGATACAAGGGGAAAAATGGACTGATTTCCAATGAATAACGGAACAAGTGTCTGAAAACCGTTAAAACATCATACTAAAAAAATGCAGGGGAGAGTGCCCTGCATTTTTTTAGTATTTCTTAATGACGTTGTAAAACGTATCTCGTTCGACAGGTGTTTTATGAGCACCTTTGATCAAGTATTGCAATTCGTCACGAGTGATCCCTTGAGATGTAAGAGCGCCTGCTGAATGAGAAATGCGCTCTTCAATTAAGGTACCATGAATATCACTGGACCCAAATGTAAGAGCCATTTGTGTAAGTTGTGGACCGATATTAATCCAATAAGCTTTTATGTGATCGAAGTTGTCCAACATTAAACGGCTAATAGCGATGGTACGCAAGTCATCGTAAGCAGTCGTACGGCGTTTAAGTCCTGCGTTCACGCTTTTTGGTTGCATCGCTAAAGGAATAAATACCATAAATCCGTTCGTTTGATCTTGAAGTTGTCTCAAACGGTCCATATGAATGAGCCGTTCTTCGAGTGTTTCAATAGATCCATAAAGCATTGTCGCATGCGTTTTTAAACCAAGGTTGTGCGCAATCTCATGTGCTTCTAACCATTGATCAGTCGAGGCTTTTTCTGGACTCATTTTTGCACGATAACGTTCAGTGAGGATCTCAGCTCCGCCTCCTGGAAGGGTATCAAGTCCAGCGTCAACTAATTGTTGAAGTACTTCCTTCATTGTCATACCTGTCATCCGTGCAAAAAATTCAATTTCTGCGCCTGTATAAGCTTTCACCGAACATTGTGGATAGTTTTCTTTCAAAACGCGAACGGTATCCAAGTAATATTGAAATGGCACTTCAGGATTATGGCCGCCAACAATGTGAAATTCACGGATGTTATCGTTCCAGCGATCTTCAACATATTTTAATAATTCGTCGCTATCCATCGTATAAGCGCCTTCTTCACCTGGCTTACGTTTAAAACCGCAAAATCCGCAACTCGCTTCACAAACGTTCGTTGGATTGATATACATATTTTCAATAAAATAAACGTTATCACCGTTTTTTTGTTCGTTCACTTGGTTGGCCATCTGAGCCACGGTGAGGAGGTCAGATGTTTCGTAAAGCTTTAAGCCATCTTCAATTGTTAATCGTTCACCACGATTAATCTTTTCTTGAATTGGCTGTAAACTTTGATCCATCACTAAAGTGGTCATTATGTTCATCCCCCATTTTTAAAACCTACAAATGGCGCTATCTCATCATATCTCGTGCGCGAAAAATCACGTTTAGTAAAGAATGGAGTAAATTGATGGCAGACAGACGGTAGCGCTTAGTCGTCCATTCGACAGACGAAACTCTTAATCTATATTATCATTTTTTTTAACTGGATGTAAAACAATAGGAAAAATTGGCTTGGTAATTATTGTTGTATGATTTGAGACTGCACTAGTTTACTTGTGAGATATCTTGTGAAACGTTATAATGTAATAAAGGTTGAAATGGTGTTTATTTTCAAAGGAGGGGCAACATGATTACCTTAACGGAAGCAGCCGCTGAACAAGTGAAAAAAATGATGGAAGAAGAAGAGCAAGAAGGTTTGATGTTACGTGTCGGAGTAAAAGGTGGCGGCTGTAGCGGACTCTCTTATGGTATGGGTTTTGATACAGAAGTTGAAGATACAGATCAAAAGCAAGAACAACATGGCATCAACGTTGTTGTTGATAATGAAAGTTCGAAAATGCTAGAAGGTGTCACCATTGATTATAAGCAAAACATGATGGGGGGCGGGTTTACAATCGATAACCCGAACGCCATCGCAAGCTGTGGTTGTGGCTCATCATTTAAAACAGCGACAAATGAAGGAACACCTGAAGATTGTTAATCTAATGAAAAAGCTGACGGTTGTAACGACCGCCAGCTTTTTTTCGTCTGGAGAAGGTTATAATCATAACCTCATTAAAGTTAAAACATGCTAGAACTATGTCCAGGCTGTACTTTAGCTGTTGGATCAATGTATGCTTTAGCATTATTGACAGCAATGGGTGCTTCTCCAAATCCACAAGCAATGAGTTTTACTTTTCCATCGTATGTTGACACATCTCCGGCAGCATAAATACCAGGGATATTCGTTTCCATTTTCGAGTTGACGACAATAGAGTTTTTCTCAATGTTTAAATCCCACTCTTTAATTGGGCCGAGTGAAGAGATGAAACCATAGTTAACGATGAATGTATCAACGTCTAAAGTTTCTGTTGCCTCACCTTTTGATTCCTTAATTTCTACGGAAGACACACGCTCGCCGTCACCAATTACATTATTAACAACAAAAGGTGTTTTAATGTTAACGCTTGAGTTTTGTAGTTGCTCAACACTATGTTCATGCGCTCTAAATTTGTCGCGACGGTGTACAATTGTCACTTCCTTTGCGATGTCTTCGAGCATGAGTGCCCAATCGACAGCAGAGTCTCCGCCACCAGCAATCATCACACGATCGCCTGCAAATTTGTTAAGGTCGTTCACAAAGTAATGCATGTTTTTCCCTTCGTATTGCTCAGCACCTTCGATCTCTAATCGACGTGGTTTGAACGCGCCGACACCTGCGGTAATGATGATTGTCTTTGAGTAATGTACTTCTTTATCTGTTGTTAATTTGAAGATTTGATCATCGTCTTTTTCGACATTTTCAACAGACTGTTCAAGAACAATCGTTGGATCAAAAAAGTTCGCTTGTTCAACTAGGTTGTCAATGAGTTCTTGTGCACGAACTTTTGGAAATCCAGCAATATCATATATGTACTTTTCGGGATATAGTGCAGATAGTTGTCCACCAAGTTGTGGCATACTTTCAATTACTTTCACCTTAGATTGGCGCATGCCAGCGTAAAAGGCTGTAAATATTCCGGTAGGCCCCCCGCCGATGATTGTAATATCATAAATATCCTTTTCGTGGGTCAAAGTCAGCACCTCCTATAAATTTGAATACCATTAACCCTAGACATATTATAAGCTGAAATGAAAAGAAAGGAAAGCGTGTGAAGAAAATCCATCTAACAAATCTAAATATTCTAACATCTGCTTGGTGTTTTTACAATAGAGAACGTGACAACGTTGTAAGTAGTATTTAAGTTAAAGGTAGTTTTAACCTTTTTGTCAAGGAAAGTTCAAAAAATCGTCAAAAACGGTTGAAAAAACAATGGAAAATACATAATATTAGAGAGGGGATTTCAATTCATGCGTTTAATAAAGATTTGTATTCATATATAACTTTTTACGGCTTTGTACGTGAACAATATCACAAAAACGGAGTTGGAAAAAAACGCATGCTTTTTATCGTTATTTGCAGGGGAAAATAAAAGTAAGATGATCGAGAATTGGAGTGAGAGAATTGGAAAGAAAACCGAGGATTGTCATTCTAGGCGCAGGTTATGGAGGTATGGTGACAGCTTCAAGATTACAGAAAGCAAATGCTCACCGCAACGCGGAAATAACACTCGTTAACAAACATAATTATCATTATCAAACAACTTGGCTTCACGAACCGGCTGCGGGAACTTTGCACCATGATCGAACACGAATGCTTATTGATAGTGTGATCGATACAAACAAAATTAATTTCATTAAAGATGATGTAACTTCAATCGATCGTGAGCAAAAAAAGGTTCAATTAGCAAATCGTGAGTTAGAGTATGATTACTTAGTTATTGGATTAGGATCGATCCCTGAAACTTTCGGTATCCCGGGTGTGTACGAGCATGCCTTTAGTATTCGAAGTGTGAACTCTGTTCGTCTGATCCGTGAACATATTGAATACATGTTTGCTAATTATAATAATGAAGAAGAAAAAACAGAAGATTACTTAACTTTTGTTGTTGCAGGAGCAGGTTTTACTGGTATGGAGTTTCTTGGTGAATTAACTGAACGCATTCCAGCGTTGTGCCAAGAATATGATATCGACCGTGAAAAAGTAAAGGTCTATAGTATTGAAGCGGCTCCTACAGCACTTCCTGGTTTTGATGATGAACTTGTAGAATACGGCGTCAGCTTATTAGAAAGTCGTGGTGTCGAATTTAAAATTAGCACACCGATTAAAGAGGTTCGAGAAGATGGTGTCTTACTTGATAATGGTGAAGAGATCAAGTCACAAACTGTCGTTTGGACGACAGGTGTGCGAGGTAATCCGATTGTTGAGGAAGCAGGATTTGAAACGATGCGCGGCCGTGTGAAAGTAGAAGACGACCTGCGTGCTCCTGGGCATGATGACGTGTTTATTATTGGTGATTGTGCTTTAATCATTAATGAAGAAACAAATCGTCCTTACCCACCAACTGCACAAATTGCGATCCAACAAGCAAATGTCTTAGCGGAAAACCTTCAAGCGATCCTGTCAGGTAAAGATGAATTAAAATCATTAGAACCTGACATTAAGGGGACAGTTGCTTCATTAGGAGGTAAAGAAGCCATTGGGGTTGTTGGATCGAAAAAACTTTTCGGAACACAAGCATCTGCAATGAAAAAAGTCATTGATAACCGTTACCTTTATATTTTAGGTGGCGTTCCGCTTGTATTTAAGAAAGGGAAGTTAAACTTCTTTAGTTAATAATTCGCCGTATAACGAATGGACGAAAGGTCTTTCTCTTCGAATGGATTTCAAAGGGAAGGGCCTTTTTTTTAATATCAGTATTCATACAAACAGAAATCAATCGCTAATCATATTATGGAGGGAAAGGGTATGCTTAGAGGAGGGAGTGTGCATGAAACCTAAAACTCGGATGATAGCGAGCACGATCTTCTTCATTGGGTCTATATTGTTCTTCACCGGCTCAGCGATGGTATTGTTTGGCGACTACAATAACTTTGTAAATGGTGATAATGAATAAATGAGAATTAAGAGTTAGGGTAACGACTTTTGTCTCTCTAGCTAAACAGATGGTGATTAATAAGAATAAAAAAGTCAAAAAGAGAAACAAGGCATATAATAAAGAAAAAAATGTGTGTTAGAGGGGGGAGGAATGATGCATAATCAGGATCATGAATTGATGGGGACTGTGTCGCTTTTCATTGGAACACTATTTTTTCTAGTGGGGATATCATTATTATTGAAAGCACATTTAGACAAAAGGGACCAACCTTCTAATTACCTTTAGAGCGAAGCGATTCAAAAGGTGAAAAATACTGTAATGACGATGTTAGTGTTGATTAATTGACGGATGCGCTCCTATTGAGTAAACTTGAGTTTGATTTCATAGGAGGTGTCCGTCGTGTTATCGATTCCTCAATTATTGATATCCATTTTACTTTTCATCGTTTTATTCTTCGGTATTGGTTTTATCCTTAATATGTTATTACGTGCCACGTGGGTGATGGCGTTTTTATATCCTGTGGTAGTAATTGGAATTATTTCCTCAACTAATGATATTAGTATGTGGTCGTACGTATTTTCGCCTTTCCAGTCTTTTCCGGTACTTTGGGGAGTGGTAGTCAATTTGAAAACTGCTGATATCATCATATTGTCTTCAGGCCTTGTTGGGGCGATTTTGTCCGGGATTACAATCAAAATGCTTCGAAACCGTGGATATCAAATGTTTTAAAATAAGCGCATAGAAGAAGCCACCGTGATTTTGGTGGCTTCTTCTATTACACAATTACATTGACCGATGTATACAAACTGCCGTTTGAAAATATCACACTTTTCTTTTGTATAACGCTCCTTTTATTTGGCAATCATGCTAGATGAGAGGAGTGAAGAAAGTGAAAGTGCTAAAAATGTGTTGTGAAAAACTGACGCTTGTTGCGCTAGTATTTGCAGCGATATTCTCAACATTCGCAGGTTTATCAAATGTGAGCGCAAAACAAATGACGACGTTAATAAATGCGGAAACTTGGGTAGAGAAACCTGAGGTGGTGCAAGAAGCGCAATCTTTAAAGAAAAAGGACACAAACTTAAATAAAAGAGAAATTCCAGAAGGTTGGAGAGATCAAAAAGTATTGTCGCATACTGTTGTTAGACAAGGACCAGTCTCGTTAGAAGAAGCGAAAAATTGGGATGAATACCCTTCAACAACAGTTGTAGCGACTGGATATACTGCAGGGGTCGAATCCACAGGGAAAACAGAGGGTGACCCATTGTATGGTATCACTTTTTCTGGTGTAGAAGTTAAGCGTGACTTATATTCTACAATCGCAGCTGATACGGATGTTTTTCCTATAGGAACGATCATGTTCATACCAGGATATGGATATGGTGTTGTTGCAGATACAGGTTCAGCTATTCAAGGAAATAAAATTGACCTTTATTACGAGACTGTTGAAGATGTCTTTGACAAATGGGGTAAACAAGAAGTTGAAGTGTTTGTAGTAGAAGAAGGAGACGGTCATTTAACAGACGAACATATTTATGAACTAAATGAGGATGAAGCGATGCAAGTATTCCGTGATGAGAAATATTATGCAGGCGCATCATAATGCTTCATTAATAAAATCCGATGCTACAGGAAAAATGAGTAGAATCATTTTTTTACCTGGAGCATCGGATTTTTACGTTTAGAAAACGGTATGAAGGATAAGTGCGATAATTATTCCTAGTAGGCCACCAAAAAAAACTTCAATTGGTTCGTGACCGAGTAACTCCTTTAATTCTTGACGCTTTTCTTGCTCTTTTTTTTCAGGCCAGTTTTTGGCTTCTTTAACAATTTTATTAAAGTCTTCAACTAATCTGTTGATAACAGTGGCTTGTTCTCCTGCGTGTCTTCTAACTCCTGAAGCATCAAACATAACGATGACGCCGAAAATAGCTGCAATCGCAAAATAAGGCGTTTCAAAACCTTGTTCTAGTCCGATTGCCGTTGCTAAAGCTGTTACAGCACCAGAATGTGAGCTGGGCATTCCGCCAGTACTTGTTAACAGCGACCAGTCAAACCTTTTTGTTGCGAAGAAGTGAAGAGGAATTTTAATGAACTGGGCAAGGCCTATTGAAATCAATGCTGCCCACAGCGGGAAATTGGAGAAAATATCCATTTACTATCGAAACCTTTCTAGTTGATTAGTCATTATTTTATCTAAGGATTATTATTCAATAATGGTAAATGTTTTGCTATATCGTTGATAACAAATGTTTAGGTACTAGTTAGTACTTGGTAAGTGGAGTAGTTCGTATACCCAAATGGATACAGAGTTTATCTATTATAACATATAAACTGGATTTTCTATCAACAAAGAGGGTGTGTCGTTTTGTAATTTTACGAATTTTATTTATAAAACAGGAAGCATAAACGACTGATAGGAAGAATTAACAAGGAATTGTACATCTTTTCCTAACGATCTGTATTGACTACAATATACAGGAATACAATGTAATATTTGTAAATATAGATATATTGTGACAGGTTTAAAAATGCACTATCATTTAGAAAGTTACTACAATAACTCGATTCAGTAGAAGCGCTATACCGTCGCGTATTGTTCCAATGGTTTAAATTTAATAATGAAAACCGATTAAAAACACATGAAAAGTTGGTTTGTGCAGTAACAGACTGGAGGAAAAATAGTGAGCGTATTAAAAAAACTGGATCAATGGTTACATACTTTAGAAAAATGGATTTTAAGTTGGTCCATTTTAATTATTTCATTTATAATCATCGGCAATGTACTTAGTCGTGAATTGACAGGGTCTAGTTGGCAAGGGACATTTGAAATTAGTCGTCTAGCGCTAATCATTGTAACCTTCTTTGGGATCAGTTATGCAGCGAGAAAAGGTCGTCACATTACGATGTCGGCATTATTTGACCTCGCTCCTAAAAAAGTAAAGAAAGTTTTAGCGATATCGAATCCAATCATTACAGCGATTATTTTATTTATTCTCGCTTACTACGCTTACGATTACATGATGTGGGTTTATGACATGGGAAGAACGACATCACAATTGCAATTTCCATTTTGGATTATGGTTTTATTTGTTCCTATAGGACTTGCGTTAGGTGGTATTCAATTTTTGCGAAATGCTTGGGTTAATATTGTAAACGAAGAAGTTTACCTAGCTGAAGATAAAAAGGATTACGAAAATCAAGAGACATAATTCAAACTAAGCGAGGAATCAAACATGCTTTGGACACTCTTTGGCGTTATGTTTGTGTTTTTATTTTTAGGATTTCCGATGATGATTCCTTTAATTCTTGGACCATTAATTTTGATATGGTTTTTTATGGATACCAACCCCATGCTGATGGCTCAACAGTTTATTGAAGGCATTTCATCAACGACATTATTAGCGGTTCCTTTATTTATTTTTGCGGCAGATATTATGTCAACAGGAAAAACATCGAAACGTTTACTGGATTTCGTCGGAGCATTTGTATCTCACGTAAGGGGTGGGTATGCAATCACAACCGCTGCAGCATGTACGCTTTTTGGTTCGATTTCAGGTTCTACACAGGCAACGGTGGTTGCAATTGGGAAACCGATGAGAGAACGCTTGTTAAGAGTCGGTTATAAAGATTCAAGTGCAATTGCTTTAATTATTAATTCAAGTGACGTGGCTCTTTTGATTCCGCCGAGTATCGGGATGATTATTTACGCATTGGTTACAGGTGAATCAGTTGGTGACTTGTTCGTTGCTGGTATTGGGCCAGGTATTCTTATCTTTCTATTTTTCGCAGTTTATGCAGTGATCCACGCTAAAATATACGATATACCGTTAGGCGAAAAAATGAAATGGAAAGAGCGAGGGAGAGTAACTTTAAAGGCGTTATTCCCACTTGGTTTCCCAGTAATTATTGTAGGTGGGATTTATTCAGGTCATTTTACGCCAACAGAAGCAGCTGGTATTTCAGTTTTTTATGCACTCATTTTAGAGTTGCTTGTTTTTCGTTCGATTCATATTAAACAACTGCCAGATACGGCTCTTTCTACAGGGGTTGTAACCTCAGCGGTGTTTGTACTTGTCGCTTTTGGTCAGGCATTTTCATGGGTCATTTCATTTGCGAATATTCCACAAATGTTAACGGATGCTGTCCTCGGTACAGATCCTTCAGCATTGTATGTGTTAATGATCGTTGCACTTTTTTTCTTTGTTGGGTGTATGTTTGTCGATCCGATCGTTGTTATTTTAATTTTAACACCGATTTTCTATCCTGTTGCAATGCAAGCAGGGGTAGACCCAATACACTTAGGGGTTGTTATTACCTATCAAGCAGCACTAGGTTCAGCGACACCGCCCTTTGGAGTGGATATTTTCACCGCGAGTGCTGTATTTAACCGCTCGTATTTAGATGTTATTCGAGGCACTCCCCCTTATATAGCCATGCTACTTATTATCGGTGTACTTGTCATTTTGTTTGAAGAAATTTCTCTCTTCCTTATCAATATCTTTTAATGGATTGTTTGATAAGGAAGATGGATGTTTCATATAAAAATATAAAAACATTTTGGAGGGGTCAAAACGATGTTAAAACGTAAAAAGTTACTTACAGGAACAGTTTTATCATTAAGTGTTGCACTAGCGGCGTGTGGGGATGAACAAGCGGGAACGGATACAAACGGAGATGATGCTGATAATGGAGACGGTGGCGTTGAAGCGCAACAGTGGGATTTTGTCACTGAAGAATATGAAGGTCAAGTTCAATATGAGTATGCTCAGGAATTTGCAGATATTATGTATGAAAAATCCGATGGTCAAATAGAGGTTACACCGCGAGAATTTGGTGCATTAGGAAGTGAAGTGGACCAAGTTGAATTATTACAACAAGGGGAAGTAGAATTAGCAATTACATCTCCAGGTTTTACAGGGACAACTGTTCATGAAGGGCAAGTGTTCGCATTACAATTCCTTTTCCCGGATGACCAAGATTTAACGCAACAAGTTCTAAATGGAAGTGAAGCATTAAATGATCAATTAACAGGTTTATTTGAAGAGGTGAATATTACGCCGCTTTCATACTGGACAGAAGGTTTTATGCAATGGACAGGAAGTGAACCACTAAGAACGCCAGATGACTTTGATGGCTTTCAAATGCGCACACAACAATCGCAGTTGATTGGTGAATCTTATAAAGCTTATGGAGCTGAGCCGACACCGCTTAGTTGGGGTGAATTGTACACAGCTTTACAACAAGGTACTGTAGATGGTCAAGAAAACCCGATATTTTTTATTGAAGATGCAAATTTCCACGAAGTACAAGATCATATGACTGTTTCTAATCACAATTCTTACGTTGCCATGACAACAATGAATACAGAATTCTATAACAATCTTGATGATGAAGTACGTGAAATGGTAGAAGAAACAATTGAAGAAATGAGACCAATCGCTTTTGAAATACAGGAAGAAATGAATGAAGAGTTATTAACAGAGATTAAAGAAAATGAAGAGCATCCAACTGAGGTTTATGAACTTTCTGAAGAAGAACGTGAAGCATTCCGTGAATTAGCGATACCAGTGCGCGATAGCTACCGTGGTATTAGTGAAGAAGCGGAACAGATTCTAGATACATTAGAAGAAGAAATTGAAGAGACTGTAGAAAATAATTGATCATAACAAGGGAAGAGGCTGACGTCATGTCGGTCTCTTTTTTTATGAAAAATGATGTTGCAAAAAAGGAGTCAGTGGATGATTGAGACAGTGGAATTCATCAATATCGCAAAGTGCTCGCTTCCTGTTGACAGTTTGATTTCATAGTGTTAAAGTCTTTAAGGTATTAATGATTTAGCGATTTAGCAAACTAAAGTTACGAAGGACGTGAAAATAAATGAATGCAGTTATCATTGCCGTTATTACTATGCTTATACTAAGCTTATCGAAAGTTCACGTTGTACTCGCACTTCTCATTGGCGCACTTGTAGGTGGTCTTAGCGCTGGTATGGGTATAACTGAAGCGATCGACATATTTGCAGACGGACTAGGAGCAAATGCTGAGGTTGCATTAAGTTATGCGATGCTGGGTGCTTTTGCTGTAGCGATTAGCCGAACAGGTCTTCCAGACTTGATGGTGAAAGCAGCTTTGAAAATCGTAGGTAAGAATGGGGAAACGAAACGAAAGTCACTATCTAAAGTATTTATTATACTCGTTGTACTGATTTTAGCGAGCTTTTCACAAAACGTGATCCCCGTCCACATCGCTATCGTACCAATACTCATTCCCCCGTTGTTAAAGGTATTTAATGAATTGTTCATTGACCGTCGGGCTATGGCGACCGTTCTTACTTTTGGATTAAAAGCACCGTATATTTTAATTCCAGCAGGGTTCGGGTTTATGTTTCACGAAATTGTTCAAGAGAGTATGGCGGAAAGTGGATTGCCAATTGAGATGGATATGATTCCTATTGCGATGCTTTTACCGGTAGCGGGGATGGTGTTCGGTCTTGGGGTTGCCCTTTTTGTTACTTACCGAAAACCTAGAACTTATGAAAACAAGGAAATTACAGATGTAACAGAAAAAGATCAAAGTCATTTTTCATATGATTTGAAAAGTGTCACCTTTTCATTGATCGCTATTATTGCTGTACTTATTGCACAATTTGTTACTGGTTCAATGATTTTAAGTGCATTAATAGGTCTTATTATTTTATATGCGAGTCGTTCGCTTCATATAAGCCACTCTGAGGGGCTGATGAATGAAGGGATCAAAATGATGGCATTTATCGGTTTTGTTATGATTGCAGCTGGAGGTTTTGCAGCCGTTATTCAGGAAACAGGTCATGTAGAGCCACTTGTACAAACGGTTGTTGAATGGGTTGATGGGAGTCAAGCACTAGCAGCACTATTAATGTTAATTGTAGGCTTAATTATAACAATGGGAATTGGTTCATCGTTTTCAACTGTTCCTATTATCGCAACGCTATTTGTGCCACTTGCCGCTTCTCTTGGGTTTAGCCCAATGGCAACGATTGCCCTAATCGGCACAGCTTCAGCACTAGGGGATGCGGGGTCACCAGCATCGGATAGTACATTAGGGACGACATCAGGTTTGAATGCTGATGGACAACACCATCACATTTGGGATACTTGTGTTCCTACATTTATTCACTTTAATATTCCACTTATCGCATTTGGTTGGTTAGCAGCAATGATTTTGTAAATAAAACTTAAAAGATTCGAATAACAAACAAGCCGCATGAAATTTCCTGAGAAATGACATGCGGCATTTTGTTCGTAATAAGGGTAGTGTGTGGGTAAAGGTACTTAATAGAGGACATAGGTTCCATTATGCCAATGGAAGAAAAGTATCCATTGTTTTGAATGTTGTTTTTGTTAGGTGAGCTTTTCTACAGTTTAAGTAGAAGTTTGCTTATGAGAGTATGTCGCTTTGTTTGATCTTTGGACTGCATAATAAATTCTAGGTAGTACAGATACAGAAGTTGCTGTGAGGATTGCATCTTTTATTAATAATGGTAGCATCACACTCCAAGAAACGGCCAACCTCATGTCTTCTAGTCCTAAAACAAAAACTTGAAAGTAGTGGAAATAATGAACGCCAAGCAAATAATTAATGAGTAAAGCAACTGTTCCTGCAAGCGCAAATGTACGATAAGATGGGTTGTCTGATTTTTCGGTTATTTTCCCGGCCACAAATGCCATGATTATAAAAGAAAGAATGAAACCAAATGTTGGGGAAGCTAAGGTCTGAAGTCCACCTGACATTTGTGCAAATATGGGTGGCCCCATTAAACCTAGTGCTGTATAAACAATCATTGAAAGAGCGCCTAATCTACTACCTAGTAAAATTCCAGCTAGTGTAGCTATTAGAGTTTGTAAGGTTAGAGGAACAGTTCCGATTGTAATCATTGATGTTACGTTGGCACCGATTGCCATCATTGCTGCAAAAAGTGCTACAAGTGTAATGTCGATTGGGCGCAAAGAAGTTTTTTGCAATTTGTTCACCTCGTTATGTTTTTAGTTAACAATATCTTAATAAACAGCGGGTGGGGTTGTCAACACCTGTGTTTTATAGGTTGACAATTATCACTTTTAAAGCATCTGACTTTATTATATGAATAAACACTATGATTATAGTATTATTAGATTATGTCGTTTTGTTAACTTAACCTATTAAATTATTGGAGGGAACATAATGAGAAACCGTACAAGGTTATTATTGCGAGTATCTGCAATTTTTGCGGTTATCGGTTCTATGATAGGTTCGCATATGGCTGGGTCAGGTACTTCCTATGAGTTACGTCCATTACATGCTCATATTCTAGTTGTTGGCTGGCTCTCCTTATTTGGTTTTTCTATCTTTTATCGAATATTTCAAATCCCTACAGATTCTAAGTTGTCATTAGTACATGTTTGGTCAGCGATTATTGGAACTGTTGGGCTGTCTTTAGGTATGTATCTACACAATGTTATTGATCACCCAACCTTAAATCTTTTTCTACTTTTCTTCTATATTATAGGTGGCACGGTGTTATTAATTAGCTTTATTGTGTTTCTTATTATGTCATTTGTGTTTTCTGATTCACTAAAAGAATAACTAAGTCAAAAAAGTTGAAAGGTATGTTAGTAAAAGAACCTCCTTTTCTAGTTGTAGAGAAAAAAATGAGGGGTTCTTTTTAACGCATTTTCGAAAGGGAAACTGATTGAACTAATTAAAAAATATTTTAAGAACCCCTTGCGAATATTTCTCTATAGTGATATAGTATAAAACGTTGTCAGCAAAACCACATTATTTCCGAAAACAAATAAAAACAGAAACAAATAAAAAGTTTTAAAAGTTGTTGACTTCGATTTCGTAAAGTGTTATTATATTAATTGTCGCTTTAAGAGAGCGACTGAAACACTGACCTTTGAAAACTAAACAAAAAGCTAAGCGACCAGCGGGATCTTATTTAAGATTCTGTCAATGAAACAATGAAGATGTCAGTGACATCAAACTCATTCTTTAATGGAGAGTTTGATCCTGGCTCAGGACGAACGCTGGCGGCGTGCCTAATACATGCAAGTCGAGCGCGGGAAATTAATAGATCTCTTCGGAGTGACAT
>NZ_JACHHB010000007.1 GCF_014202575.1 Texcoconibacillus texcoconensis
TCGGCTCGAGGTCACTTCGGTCCGGCAATTGAAGCTGAAAGCGCTTCTGCTTGCCGTACCTCCAGTGCTAGTCGCCGATAGGCGGGCGCCTTGTACTTTTCTTATGAGAGAGCAGCTGACGAAGAAATTCGCGGTTAATCGGATTCCGCAGCTCGCCGAAGGTAGTTGGGGGTGTCCTCTGTGAGAGTAGGACGCCGCCAGGCATTTGAGAGCATGTCGCAGAAGCGATGTGCTTTTTTATGTTTTCAAGAACTGATCACCGTAAGGTGAAAAAGGTTTATAGAAAAATAAAACAGCGAGGAATCCGAGAACAAGAAGTTCTAGGAAGCAAGCGAACGAGACTCGTAAGGGTCACATATGAAAGTGCGCTGCAAAAGCGATGAAGTGGGAAGAAGAAAAGAAAAACGAATAAAGCATTATCAAGAAGCATATGGATTATTTTGTATGTAAGACGATTTAGTTAATGGCAGAGAATATCTAAAACCTACACCTTACAATACCCTTCATAACATGAACCTCAAAAGAAAAGAAGGAAACGATCATCCCCAAAATTCTTGAACCTTTCTAAATTCCAAACCTTTTAAACTAGCTATGCTTACGCTTATACGAGCTGCTAGAAGTAAAAATCTTATTGTTTCATTCTTTAATGATAAATAAGGGAGAGTGGAAAATGAAAAATAATGTATTAGGGTTGCTATTTTTTTCAATTGTTTTATTATCAGCTTGTGGGGATCCTGTTGGTGAAGATTTAGATCATTACATTAATGAAGAACTTGCATCAATTATTGACCTGGAAGAAGGGGTTATAATGGAATATGAAAGCGTCGTAGGAAGTAATTATACCAATGATAAGGATTTGTATATTCATTTAGAAGAGGTTGTTCTACCAATGTATTTAGATTTCATAGAACAACTTGAAGCAATAAATCCTGAGACATCAGAAATTAGAGAATTACATGAAATTTACATTAGTGCTGTTAACACCCAATATAATGCTATGGTTAAATTATTAGGTGCTATTGATTATCAAGATCATGGTATGGTTAGTCAATCAAATCAAATGTTGTCTGAAGGGAGGGCGAAAATAAGGGAATTTCATAATGAAATGGATGGTCTAATCGAAGAATATAACGTAGAATTTGATATTGAGATGAATGACTTTGAGTAATACAATTTCCCAAATGTGCATTTATATAACACAAACAGAGTCTGATGGAGAGTTTTCTCAGGCTTGGTTTAATATATCATTTAGAGAAATTCCTATTATAATCTCTTTTTAGAAATTTAAATGGTCATCTGTCGTTATACAAATTAATGTTTGGCTGTTTTGATAAAAAACTTCATGCATTACAAATCGATGTAGAGGACATTGGCATTCATTCGGTCTAAATTTAAGGAGGGGGAGGATCCCGCGGTGAAGAACGTTTTTTAAATACGTGTTCTTCACTTTTTACGTGAGTTCATAATATTTCACATACCGTATTGCAGTTTGAACTCCACCATGAAAACCTTCACCCCAAAAAAAGCCTGACACGCGTGCGTGCCAGACTGTAAATGGTCAGTTTTCATATTAATCTACAAAACGAACACCTTCATGTTGTCCATTCGTAGCATTGATATAAATATGGGAAACTCTCGCAATGCCATCTACGGGAATACGGTAGGTGAGGACATTGCTATGGGAGTGCCCATTGATGACAGACAATGTAGGTTCGCCATCTGCATCAATCATTTCATGATCATGAGTGATACGGCTGATTTCGTCTTCTGTTAGTTGTGGCTGTGTTTCTCCTTGTTCATCGAAAACGTGATAGTAAGGAAGGGGCTGAAAACTTAACAACACACCTGCATGGTGGTCAATCTCGATTCTTACAGGGCGATTTTCATAGGCAATACCGTCTCGTTTTGGATAAAAAGTAAAGGTGAGCTGATCATCTAATTCTTCGAAATCATCCAGTACCATCTGTTCTTCCTCGTCCCACCGTGTGAGAATTTGTTCGCTAAACGCTTGTGCTTCTTCTTTGTTTATATTCCCTTTGGCGTGATCTGCGTCTTTGGCTGTTTGATCATGGTGCTGAACTTGGATGATATGCCCTCCGCGGACACTAACTTCAACGATATATTCGCTTTCCTCACGTTCTGCTGCACGAAATCCGATCAAATCGCCAGCAACAGACGAACTTCCTTCAAAGTCTTTCTCAACATCATTGACATCGTCAATCGACCATAGATCGTCCATAAACAGGAAGGCTTCCTCAGCTAACGCTTCCTCAGACAAAGGTTCTTCATCCTCGAATGCTAGGGGGCCAAGTGATGTGTCATCATCTTGATCATCGAGAAATGCAGCATCATCTTCACCGATGGGGGTGTACGTGTCGGTTTCGTCGAGAAGCTCTTTCACCATGGCATTCAATTTCTGGGCTTGTTCGTCACCCCAATTGTTTTGCTCATCAGTAACGTACGCTCTCATTTGTTGTACATGCTCGTCGGTTGTGTGCGCAGCTTCTCTTATTCGTTCGATATTGTCCCGTTCAACGCCAGATAGCTCACTTAAATCATCTTGCTGTAATAAATAGGATAAATACTGTTTTCCAGCGACAATATAGCGATCCCAATAACTATGCAACTGCAATTGATCTTCTAATAAAAAGGGGCTTTCATATTGTGATTTTAATAGAGAAGAGAGATTGGAATACGCATCTAGCATGTGCGCAAAACGGTCTTCATGTGTGGTCGCAGAAGACATTTCTGCTAACTGCTGTTCAATTTGTGCTGAATAAGAGCTGTGCTGAAAGATGCTTTCAGATAACCGAGTAAATGTCTCTTCTTCATGTTTTTGCAGCTTTTCATTCGCTTCGAAAAGGAAGTAGGAAGCCGTCCCTAAGCCGATCAATAGTAAAACGATGATCCATAGGTAAGTCTGTTTGTTGAACATATGATTCTCCTTCTAGGAGTACTCGAGTGCTTATCGTAACATAGAAGCTTGGGATGTTGTGAGGTGGTTTTGATAGGTAAGCGATAAAAAGTAACTCAATATTTCACGTACCGTATTATAACAACTTAAACAAATTACATCCCATAATAAAACCTGACATGGCCCCCGTAGAGGAGAAACTTAAATTTCTCCAAAAGCACGAAAAAGCTACTTCCCATCATGAAGAAGTAGCCAACGGTTCATTCAATATGTAAATCACAAACCTATATACGATCTAATCATCCATGCGCTTGCTTTCTCTTTGACTCAGAAAAAGGAACCTCTTACACAAGAAAAGTGTCCGCCTTATGGCTGCTTCCTTCCGGATCTGACCCGTTCGGTGGTTTTTCTTCGTAAAAGACTTTTTCCTCAACATCAAATCAAAAGTGCTGACCACACATGATAAGACCTTCTATAGGCATTCGCCCCTGCTATAGCGGATTGCAGGTAATAAGGCACCGCTACCTCCCCGGCTATTGCGATCTATATATATATTACTATGTATGGTCTTGTTCGTACATAGTGACTGAATGGTAGAAGAGGAAATAAACAACAAGCTAAGGTGTAGACAGAATGAACGTCTCATTCCCTGAGCGGTTGTTTATATTCATCTAGTGTGAATCCTTCACCTAATACATCTTGTACATCAGTAAACGTGACGAAAGCATGAGGGTCAACGCGGTCGATCAACGTTTTTAAGCGGGTCATTTCGTGTCGTCCGACAACGCAATACAACACTTCGCGATCAGCCCCTGTAAAACTTCCTTGCCCTTTTAAAATCGTTGCGCCACGTTCCATGTCTGATAAAATTTTTGCGGCAATCTCAGGTCCTTTATCAGATATGATCATCGCAGCTTTTCCAGAATAAGCTCCTTGCTGCATAAAATCAATCACTTTAGCAGCGACAAAAACAGCCAATAATGTATACATCGCTTCACGATAGTTCAAATAAATTAAGGAAGAAGTAATCACAACTGCATCGAAAAGAAACAACGTCTTGCCCATGCTCCAACCAAGGTAACGAAAAGCGAGTTTTGCAATAATATCAACCCCACCTGTTGTACCACCATAGCGAAAGACAATCCCTAATCCAGCACCGAGAAAAGCACCAGCGAAGAGGGCGGCAAGTGTCATATCATCATTAAGTGGAATTGATACTATTTGGTAAGTTTGGAAAAACCATAAGAAAAATGATAATGCGACGGTTCCTATTAACGTATAGATGAAAACGTTTCGACCGAGAATTTTCCAACCGATGAAAAATAGCGGAATGTTTAATACTAAGTTAGAGATCGCAGGATCGACATTTAATGTGAAGTAAAGAATTAATGTGATCCCAGTAAATCCGCCGTCAGCAAGATTATTTTCCATGTTAAAATAGACGAGACCAAATGACATGATGGCGGCCCCAATTATAATGAAGAAAATATGGCGAACTTTGATTGGTGTTGTCATATGACCATCCTTTGCATGGATTGTCAAATTATTATAATCGAAAAGGAATTTGAATTCAATTCATATTAAAAATGATTTGTCAAAACGTGTCCGATTGGCTACCATTGAACGTGAGTGTTAGATAAGAGAGGTGAAACAAATGGTCAACGAAAAGGATGAAATGAGTATTCAAGACGCACAAAAACGTGTCGATGATTACATATCACAGTTTAAGGAAGGCTATTTTAGCCCACTTGCGATGATGGCCCGTTTAACCGAAGAGATGGGTGAACTTGCTCGAGAAGTGAACCATTATTATGGTGAGAAACCGAAAAAAGAAAGTGAAGAAGCAAAAACAATAGAAGCAGAGCTCGGCGATATCTTTTTCGTCTTAATCTGCCTTGCCAACTCACTGGATATTGATTTAGATGAAGCTTTACATATCGTACTTGATAAATTTGAAACGCGCGATGAAAATCGTTGGACACGTATTGAAGAAGGAGGAGATCAACAATGATCAATATTGTTGTAGCTGGACCGAGAGGAAACATGGGGAAAGAAGCGGTAAAAATGGTAACTGAAACTGAAGATTTTCAATTAACAGCGGTCGTTGACCACAAAAATGGTGGTTGGACGATGAAAGATGTGGAAGGGATGCCTTCATTAGATGTTCCGATTTTTGAAAATCTGGAAACTTGTTTTCATGATGTAGACGTAGATGTACTCGTTGATTTAACGCGTCCAGACATCGGGAAAAAACATATGGAGTTAGCGCTTGACAATGGCGTTCGCCCAGTGATTGGTACGACTGGTTTTACCGATGAAGATGTTAAACGATTACGCGAAAAGGCGGAATCAAAAAGATTAGGTGCGATGATTGTTCCTAATTTTGCCATTGGTGCTGTATTGATGATGAAGTTTTCACAAATGGCTGCAAAATATATGCAAGATGTAGAGATTATCGAGCAACACCACGATCGAAAGTTGGACGCGCCTTCTGGAACGGCGATCAAGACGGCACAGTTAATCCAAGAAGTACGTGACCCAAAAGTACAAGGGCATCCTGAAGAAACTGAAGAGCTCTCGGGCTCCCGAGGTGCTAACATTGATGGTATGCACATCCATAGTGTCCGTTTACCAGGTCGCGTTGCACATCAGGAAGTGATCCTTGGAGGTGAAGGACAGACGCTTTCAATTCGCCATGATTCAATGAATCGCACATCATTTATGCCTGGGGTGAAATTAGCTTGTGAAACCGTCATGAACTTAGAAACGTTAGTTTACGGTTTAGAGCATATTATTGAATAATTTTTGAGAGATAATAAGGGGGAATTCCTGTGAATATTGCGATGATTGCACACGACGAAAAAAAAGATGATATCGTTCAATTTTCTACAGCATATCTGAATGTACTAAAAGATCATGAATTGTTTTCTACTGGTACAACGGGTAAACGAATTTCTGAAGCCACAGGTCTATCTTTACATCGTTTTCGTTCCGGTCCATTAGGCGGAGACCAGCAAATTGGTGCAATGATTGCGGAAAATAACATGGACCTCGTCTTATTCTTTAAAGACCCGCTAACAGCGCAACCACACGAGCCTGATATTTCCGCACTTGGGCGCTTATGCGATGTTTACGGTATACCCATTGCGACGAATATGGCAACAGCAGAAGTGTTAATTCATGGCTTGAAAAAAGGAGATTTTGCTTTTCGGGAATTGCGGCGACAGACAGGGGGAAATTCAGGAAATGAAGGCGACGGAAACAATTAATTTACTAGCGTTTGGCGCTCATCCTGATGATGTAGAAATTGGGATGGGGGCCACCCTTTTTTTGCAAAAACAGAAAGGATATAAAACAGGGATTTGTTCGCTTACGCTTGGGGAGATGTCTTCAAATGGTACTGTTGAGAAGAGACAGGAAGAAGCGGAGAAAGCAGCGAATCATTTAGAAGTGGACAAGAGGATCCAACTAGAAATCCCTGATCGGCATATTCATCCTTATGACGATTCACAAGTACGAGCGGTTGTGGAAGTGATTCGCCGATACCAACCGCAAATGATTTTTGCTCCTTTTGACAAAGATCGGCACCCAGACCATACAGCTTGTCATGCATTGGTTAAAGAAGCCTTTTTTTCAGCAGGTGTGCGCAAATGTTATCAAGACTTAGGTTTACAACCGTTTCGCCCAGAAGCGCTCTGGTTTTATCCGATCAATGGTACATTCGAGCCAGATGTCGTTGTTGATATATCAGATGTCGTTAACACTAAACAACGCGCGCTCGAAGCATATGAAAGTCAGTTTTTCGCAGAAGGTGAATCAGTCAAAACACCTTTAAACAATGGTTACTTACAATCAGTATCGGCTCGAGATCGGCTCTTCGGCCAACAAATTGGAACAACTTACGGTGAAGGATTTGTACAAAATGGACCTCGAAAAATAAAAGATTTGTTAGGAGATAAGACATGACGTTAAACATTGGGATTACGTGCTATCCAACTGTAGGAGGTTCTGGTGTCGTTGCGACCGAACTTGGAAAAGTGTTAGCAGAACGCGGTCATAACGTGCACTTTATAACGTCAAGCTTACCATTTCGTCTTGAAGAAAATGTAGCGAATATTTATTTTCACGAAGTTGAAGTCAATCAATATTCTGTGTTTCGCTATCCTCCTTATGATTTAGCATTAGCAAGTAAAATGGCCGAAGTTGCTAAGAGAGAGTCACTTGATATTCTTCACGTCCATTATGCCGTGCCTCATGCGATTAGTGCGCACCTTGCCAAAGAGATGGTCGGTGATCATTTAAAAATTGTCACGACTTTACACGGCACAGATATTACGGTCCTTGGTTATGACCCTTCGTTAAAAGATATGATCCGTTTTGGTATTAATAAATCAGATTACGTTACAGCTGTATCTCAAGATCTCGTGCACCAGACTCAGGAACTATTACAAACGAGCAAACCGATTGAAACGGTTTATAATTTTGTCGATCAGCGGCTTTATTATCCAAAACAAGTGGACGGTTTGAAAGCAGAGTACGGTATTTCAGAACATCAACGTGTCGTCGTGCATGTTTCTAATTTTCGCCGTGTAAAACGAGTTACGGACGTTATTGATGCTTTTCGCCTAGTTAGAGAAAAAGAGGATGCTGTTTTATTACTGATTGGAGAAGGTCCTGATTTACCTGTCGTTGATGAAAAAGTAAAACAGTATGGGCTTGAGGACGTTGTTTATTTTCTCGGGAACCAAAAGCGGATCAATGAATTACTCTCCATGAGTGATGTGAAATGGTTGCTTTCAGAAAAAGAAAGCTTTGGTCTGACCATTCTTGAAGCGATGGCGTGTCGTTTACCAGTGATAGGAACAGATATCGGCGGCATACCAGAAGTCATTGAAGATGATGAAAATGGGTACATTGTTCCGTTAGGTGATACGCGGCAAGTGGCCGAAAAAACGTTATCTCTTTTTCAAGATGAAGAAAAGCGACAAGAGATGGGGAGAAAAGCTGAACTTCGCACAGCAACAGTTTTTGCTCAAGAGGAAATTGTCGCTCAATATGAGCGCGTTTATCATCAAGCGCTATCTGAAACATGAACGACTCAACACTGAGCGATATTACATTATAAAACAAATGTTTTGCTCTGTGAAAGGCGCTTCATCTTGCGGTTGCTTTTGGGTGCCTCACCAGACAGGAAATTTGATGTGGAATTTTTCTTGCAATAAAGGGAGTGTAAAAATGCCTGCTGATTGGAAAGCGGCGTGGGATATCATCGTCGAGTTAGAAAACCATGGCTTTTCGAGCTTTATCGTTGGGGGAGCGGTTCGGGATTACGTGTTAGATAAGCCTCCAGGAGATATTGATATTGCGACTACGGCGAGGGTAGAAGATGTACAACATATCTTCCCTCATGTCGTAGATGTCGGTGTCGACCACGGAACAGTACTTGTGCCTACGACAAGTGATGTGATTGAGGTGACCCAATTTCGAGGGGAAGTAAACCTCAACGATGTCGATAGATCATTGCGGGAAGATTTGGCACGAAGAGATTTCACATTGAATGCGATGGCTTTAACGAAGTCAGGGGAGATCATTGACCCATTTGGTGGTAAGGATGATTTACAGAGGCGAGTGTTACGTGCGGTTGAAAATCCAAGTGACCGATTTGAAGAAGATCCGTTAAGACTTTTACGAGCATTGCGCTTTGCGCATCAATATCAGCTATCGATTGATCAGGACACAGAACGTGCTGTATATACATATTCGGAAAACATCCAAGAGGTAGCTGTAGAAAGAATCGCAAATGAACTTGAAAAAATGACCCAATCTTCTTTGACTTATCAATCTATGATGGCCCTGTTATCATCTCCAGTCATGCAAGCGCTCGAAGGATTGAAAGTGAAGGAACTGTACGAAAAGTTGAAACAAAACCGCGTCCATTTCGTTGTTGATTCTTCGTTACTGCTATGGTCACTTCTTAGTTTTGATTGGAACAATGAGACTTCGGCACGAGAAGTTTTAGGGACGTTTAAACGATCTAAAGCTTTGCGTAAAGATGTGCGTGAGATCCATGACATAGCGCTACAAACGAGAAGGGAAGGTTGGTCCAGTTGGTTGCTTTATCAGTTAGGTAAAGAGCGTCTGGAAGCAAGTGAGGTCATTCGAGCGCTTATAGATCACAACCAACCAAATGTCGCTCTATTACATGACCGCTTTTGTAAGTTACCGATTCAGAATAAGAAAGAACTTGCGGTCAACGGAAAGATGTTAATTGAAAAGTTGTCGATAGATCATCGCTCAGAAATTGGCGATGGGTTGCGTCGGATTGAAAAGGCTGTCGTAAGCGGTGAAGTTGTTAACCAAAAAGAAGCGATCTATGAATGGTTGAAAGGAGGGAAATGATTTGAAAGCGAAATTGTTGCAGTTATTATTAACAATGAGCGATTCGTATATTTCAGGACAGGCGATTAGTGAGCAACTAGGGTGTTCGCGAACGGCGATTTGGAAGCATATCGATGCGCTAAGAAAAGAAGGGTATAAAATTGAGGCTGTTCAAAATAAAGGATATCGTCTCGTTTTTACCCCTAACCTACTGACAGATCACTCTATTCAAGCGACACTTGCAACAGAACGTTTCGGCAAAAAGGTGATCGTAAGAGATGAAGTGACTTCGACGCAAGAATTAGCACACCAATTTGCGCAAGAAGGTAATGAAGAAGGGACAATAATTGTCGCTGAACAACAAACAGCGGGGAAAGGTCGTCTTGGACGTAAGTGGTACTCACCAAAAGGGACGGGTATTTGGATGAGTATCATTCTCAGGCCATCTCTAGCTATTCAAGAAGCACCGCAATTAACATTAGTTGCAGCTGTAGCGGTTGTTCGAGCGATAAAAAACGTCACAGGTATTGAGGCATCGATAAAATGGCCGAATGATCTTTTAATCAATGATCGAAAAGTTGCTGGGATATTAACGGAAATGCAAGCAGACCCTGATCGAATTCAATCAATCATCCTTGGTATAGGCATGAATGTTTTACAAGAAGAAGTTCCTGAAGAATTAGAAGAGATCGCAACATCTCTCTGGAAAGAAAAAGGCGTCCAAGTGGATCGTACGGCATTGTTAGCTGAGATATTAAAAGAACTAGAATGGTTTTACGATACATTTTTACAGTCAGGTTTACAATTTATTAAACCGATGTGGGAAGCGCACGCTCGTGGAATGGGTGAGAGAATAACCGCTCGAGGAGTCAATGAGACTGTAACGGGTACAGCGCTTGGAATCACCGATCAAGGTGTATTAAGAATTCTTGATGATAAAGGCAATGAGAGAGAGGTTTATTCTGGAGACCTAGATTTCTTTCACACAGACAGATAAATGTTTGTTATACTTGATTTAGGGCAGTATCCTTTTAGTGGAACTGTACCGTTTGGAAATCATTGACATTTGAAAAATTCTGCCTTGATCCACATTAATGGACGGGGACAGAGGGAGAAGTACTGGATGACCGTAAAGGATATAACAATCGATAGCGACCACGTTGTTGATGAATGTAAGTTGACTCGAAAAGGGTCTAGCTCCCTCCTCATGAAGGTGAAACCAATGAGAGCTGTCCCTTTGTTTAAGAGTCAGCTTTTTTGTATTTCAGTCCATCCTCGTACTTATACACCCCTCTGAAATTAAAAGTAGAGGTGGCTAACAATGAGAAAAATCGGAAAATTTAGACAAATGAAACAGAATGGAGAAAAGATTGCCATGTTAACGGCTTACGATGCGCCGAGTGCAAGAATTGCAGAACGAGTAGGCGTCGATTTAATACTCGTTGGGGATTCAGTAGGGATGGTTATGCATGGCTATGACTCAACTTTACCAGTAACTGTCGATGATATGATCATGCATTCGAAAGCGGTTCGGCGCGGGGCACAAGATACATTCATCGTTGCAGATTTACCGTTTATGAGCTATCACATCTCTTCTGAAAAAACAATGGAATATGCAGCTCGTTTTATGCAAGAAGCTGGGGCTGATGCGATAAAAGTTGAAGGTGCTGATGACGTTGTTGAATCAATTCGCCGTCTTACGAATGCTGGTGTACCCGTTGTTGGCCATTTAGGTTTGACACCTCAATCCGTTGCAGTACTTGGAGGTTATCGTGTACAAGGAAAGCAATTAGAAGATGCAAAATCTTTATATGATGACGCACGTGCTATAGAAAGTGCTGGGGCTTGTATGCTTGTTTTAGAGTGTGTCCCAGATAAAATTGCTGCGATGATTGCTAAAGAACTTTCGATTCCTGTGATCGGTATTGGTGCAGGTGAAGATACAGACGGTCAAGTGCTCGTGTTTCATGATGTGATCGGATTTAATGATGGTCACATACCGAAGTTTGTACGACAATATGCAAATGTAGGCGCGGAAATAGAAAAAGGGATCACATCTTATGTTCAAGATGTGAAAGAAAAAGCTTTCCCGGCTTCTGAACATACATTTTCAACAGACGATCACATGATGAAACAATTTTTAGCTTATGTTGAAGGAGGGGCTGAAGATGAAAACAATACAAACGATTAAAGAATTAAAAGAAGCGATTCATACGTGGAAAAGAGAAGGAAAAACGATCGGGTTTGTGCCTACAATGGGGGCATTCCACGAGGGCCATATCGCGCTTGTGAAAGCAGCTCGACAAGAAGCTGATATCGTCGTTTGTAGTTTGTTTGTCAACCCTCTTCAATTTGCTCCTGGAGAAGATTATGATCGCTATCCACGAACACTCGACGCTGACAAACATATCGCAAGTCGCGAAGGGGTGGATTTACTATTTTGTCCAACTGTAAGCGAAATGTACCCCGAACCTATGACTGTTAATATTCATGTAAAGCGCCGTGTTGATTGTCTATGTGGAAAAGATCGACCTGGTCATTTTGATGGCGTGGCAACCGTTGTACTCAAGTTGCTACAACTGACAGAATGCGATTTTGTCTACTTTGGGTTAAAAGACGCCCAACAAGTTGCTGTCATTGAAGGGCTAGTAAATGACTTTCATTTACCACAAACGGTTCGGAGAGTAGAAACTGTTCGTGAGCAAAATGGTCTAGCCATGAGCTCGAGAAATCGATATTTGTCGGAAAAAGAAAGGGACGAAGCAGCGGGAATTTTACGCTCTTTACAACGTGTGAAAAAGTGGGTTGAAGAAGGAGAAGTAAATCGAGACCGATTAATCGATGTTGTTCATCGTGATTTGTCAGAAAGTCTTTCAGGTACGGTTGATTACGTCGATATTCGTTCGTTTCCAGAACTTCAAACTAAGGAAACTTTACAAGGAGAAACGATCGTTGCTGCAGCTGTTTCGTACCCATCAGCCAGGTTAATAGATAATATCATCGTTCATGTTCCGAATGAGAATGAGAAAAATAGAGGTGAGTGCCATGTATCGTGAAATGATGAATAGTAAGTTACATCGAGCGCGTGTAACAGAAGCAGATTTGAATTATGTAGGAAGTATTACGATTGATGAAGAATTGTTAGAATCTGTTGATATGTATGCCAATGAAAAAGTACAAATTGTCAATAATAATAATGGAGAACGTTTTGAAACGTATATCATTCCAGGTGAGCGTGGGAGTGGTACGATTTGTTTAAATGGTGCGGCTGCACGACTCGTTCAACCTGGTGATGTCGTCATTATTATATCCTATGTGATGGTTGAACAATCTAAAGCCCACGAGCATCAACCAAAAGTGGCGATTTTAAATGAAAAAAACAAAATTACAGAAATGATCGGCACGGAACCTTCATTTTCAATGTATTAAACAAAGCCTGAATTTGATTCTATGTTCCTTGACCGATCAAATCTTACTTTCGTGCTAATCGTCGTGTATAATATACGATAGTGTTTTAAAACTGTCAGTCTCGCTACGTTTTAATCGTAGCGGGACAATGGTAATGATTTGACCTCGAGGAGGAATCAACATGAACCGCTTTGCCGTCGTCGATATTGAAACGACGGGGATGTCTTATCGACAAGGTGATCGAATGATTCAAATTGGTCTTGTCATCGTAGAAGGTAGTGAGGTTGTTGATACATATTCTACGTATGTTAAACCAGAGGTTTCGATCCCACCAATGGTTGAGTCGTTAACGAATATTGACGACGAGATGGTAGATGACGCACCATCATTTTCAGCGATTGCACCTACGCTTTTACGCTATTTGGATGGTGCCTATTTCGTAGCCCATAATGTCGATTTTGATTTACCGTTTTTAAATGAAGCCCTTGAAGATCATGGGTACTCGACGTTTGAAGGTCGTACGCTTGATACTGTGGAGTTAGCCCGCCTTGTCGACCCTACAGCTTCAGGTTATAAATTATCTGACTTAGCTGAACGTTATGACCTAGAATTCGTTCAGCCACATCGCGCTGATGATGATGCAAATGTAACAGGGATGTTGCTCGTTAAATTACTCGAAAAGTTGCGTTCCCTTCCGCTAGTTACATTAAAACAATTGCTCGTTTACGAACCGATGCTAAAAAGTCACCTCCGTCCGTTACTTGATACATGGGTTGAGGATAAAAGCCAGGCATCACGTGAAGTTCGCTCAGATATAGAAATTTTTAATGGAATTGCTTTAAAAAGAGAACCGGATCCAGAATTGAAAGATAAGCAAGCCATTAATCATCCGTCTGCTTTCATTGATCAATTGTATGAAGAAAGCGGGCCATTGCAACAAAATGTAGAAGGTTTTGAACAACGAAGTGGGCAAAAGCGGATGATGAATGATGTGTATGATGCGATTCAATCTCGTGCGCACGGCCTATTTGAAGTAGGAACAGGCACTGGAAAGACATTAGGTTATCTCGTTCCAGCGGCATTAACAGCTCTAGAAACTGATCGTCCAGTTGTGATCAGTACACATACCGTTCAATTGCAAGAACAAATCATGGACAAAGAAATTTCAGTTCTAAAGAAATTGCTAAAAACGCCGCTGACAGCCACATTGCTAAAAGGTCGCGAACATTTTATTTGCCTAAAGAAGTTTGCCAATCTCGTGGAAACATCTAGTATTGATCTTACGTATGAAGTTGCGATGTCTTTAGCTCAAATTCTCGTTTGGTTGACAGAGACTGATCACGGAGACTTAGAAGAAGTCAATCTTGTCTCTCATTCTTCCTCGTTTCTTACGATGATTCGTGGAGATGAAAGGTCGATGAGTGAACAGCAAGGTGGATGGTTTTACCGTGACTTTTATTTTCGAGCTAAAAAGCGTGCAAGACATGCAGATTTAATTATTACGAATCATGCGGTATTACTAACAGATCTTGCGAAGAACAAATCGTTATTGCCTGCTTATGATGTCGCGATTTTGGACGAAGGACACCACCTTGAAGAGGTAGCAACGAAGCAATTTGGTTACAAACTTGACTACCATATGTTTAGTCAGCCTTTAAATCAATTAAATCACAAGCACGCACCGTGGCAAAAATTAACGAACGCTGAACGTCTCTTAAAGATGAACACATCATCGTTTTCAAAGCTGATCCAACAAATAAAAGAAGATGGATTGCATTTGTTTCAGCAACTATCACAATTTGCTGCGAGTAAATTTTCTTATCTGAACCAAACCGGTAAGGCTTCATACACATTCCGGCAAAATGATATCGATACTCTACAGGAATCCGGTCCAGTTGTAGAAGTCGCTCATCGTGTTGAAGCTAATTTATATGATTTATTAACAACGCTCCATTCGTTCATTGCTGAGTTGGAAAATGACCAAACCATTGAAGAACGAGAATTGAATCGTATGCGTTCGATGTTACAAAGTGAATATCGCCGTCTAGAAGAAGTGCATCATTCTCTCGTTCATATTCTCCTTGAACAAGATGAAGACGCAGTGTATTGGTTAGAAGCCGAGGAAAAAGGACATGATCATGACGTGACCTTGTACCGTCAACCTTATACCGTTCGGGAACTTCTGGCTGATGAATTATTTACGAAGAAAGATAGCGTAATTTTAACATCGGCCACGTTGGCAGTTGATGGGTCGTTTGCATATATGAGCGATCGATTAGGACTCGAAGATTTTCCAGTAAAGACAACCATGATCGAATCTCCATTTTCCTATGATCAACAAGTACGTCTCGTTGTGCCAAAATCAATGCCTAACATAAAAGATGTCGGTGACCAAGAATATATCGATTCTGTCGTGTATCAACTTTTCCAGTTATCGCAAAGGTCGATTGGAAGAGTGCTCGTTTTGTTTACTTCGTATGATATGTTAAAGCGTACGTATCATTTGCTAAAAGAAGTGATTGATGAACATATCCACCTCGTGGCTCAAGGTGTCCATGGTAATAGTCGCACGAAACTGACGAAAAACTTTTTGCAATTTGAACAAGCGATTTTATTAGGAACGAACAGTTTCTGGGAAGGATTAGACCTTCCTGGTGATGATTTACGTTGTCTTGTGATCGTTCGTCTTCCTTTTACACCGCCACAAAATCCGCTTTTTGCAGCCAAGGCAAAAGAAATTGAACAAAATGGTGGCAAACCGTTTTTCGACTTAGCGGTTCCAGAAGCTGTTTTACGTTTTAAACAAGGGTTTGGTCGTCTGATTCGTCATAAAGATGATCGTGGTGTTGTTATTGTGTTAGATCGACGTGTCGTTTCAACGCGATATGGGAGGAAATTTGTTCAATCACTACCAGATGTTGATATTGAAGAAAAAAACGATGATGATTTGGAAATGCTACTTGAGGGTTGGTTATACTAAAAAGGTAATGTCAGATTTAGCGTATTCCCTCAAAGGAGCTTGATGATTGTGAAAAAATTTTTATGTCTATTCATGCTTGGGCTATTTTTATTTTCCTCATATGTAAGTGGTGAGGAAGTGGAAGTTGACCTAAATCTAAACAATGGTGAATGCGCATTTACTTTTATGGATCTCCCATCTGGTGAATCGACAATTGTACAAAATAGCGAAGGACAAACGCTCCTAATCGATACAGGTGATAAAGATACGGAGGCGGCCTTTTCTGACCGCCTTGACATGTATCACGTCGATAAAATTGATGAACTTTTGTTAACGAGTTCGTCTCATTATCATTCTGGGAACCTTGAGTGGCTCTTTGATCATTATGATATTGACAATGTTTACCTTACAGATAAAGTTTATCAAGACGTAGAAGAATTAATCATTGAAGAAGGAACGAATGTGTCGATTGTCGAAGAAGGAAATACGTTCGAAATGCTACCAGAAGTTCGTGCGGAAGTGCTTTATTCATTTGATCAAGGCGAAGATGGAGCTGATGGTGTCGCTTTTATGATTCATTACGGTGAACACGAATTTCTTTATTCTGTTGTCAGTGACGAAACTGTAGAAGAAATGCTCGTTGAAAAAAGAAATTTAAAGTCTGAAGTGCTCAAAGTGGCGGACTTTGCAAGTGATAAAGCGACGTCAGAGGCGTTTGTGGAAGAAGTTGACCCGCAAATCGCTGTCATTTTTAGCAATCGAAATCGCCCACCTAGTGCGAGTGTTTTAGAGCGTCTTCATGAAACATGGATCGACATTTTTCAAACGAGTCGACTTGGTTCTGTTTCACTTAAGTGTAATTATAGCGATTATGAAGTAGTAACAGTTCGAGGGGGCGACGTGTAGGTGATGAAGAAATCGTAAAATCGCTTATCAATTTGGCAAGTATTAAGGGGGGAGAGGATGAAAACACGGTTTCGAAATGGACAGTTCTTAACTTCTCCTTCAGAAGGGGAATTCTTCCGAGGTGATATGATTGTTGAGGATGGTGTCATTACCTCATTTCAATCAATGGACAAGTTTAATCATAATGAGCAATCGTTGTGCGATAAAGAAGTGGACCTAGAAGGAAAATTGGTGTTGCCGGGGTTTGTTAATACCCATGGGCATTTAGGAGGGAGTCTTCTACGTGGGGTAGGAGATGATCTCCCATTAAAAGAGTGGCTTGAGACGAAAATGTGGCCTAATGAGGCACGATTAACACAAGAAGATATTCAGCTTGGTGCAAAAGTGGCTATTGCTGAAATGATTAAATCGGGTACGACGACTTTTGTCGATATGTACCACTTACATATGCATGATGTTTGCGGTATCGTTGAAAAAACAGGGATTCGTGCAGCATTGGGGCGAGGGATGATCGGGCTTTGTTCCAAAGAGGAGCAAGAAATGAAGTTACAAGCAGCGATTGAATTGTATGAGAGGTGGCATAAAAAGGACGACGATCGGATTCGTATTTTACTTATGCCCCATTCCCCTTATACATGTCCTCCTGAGTTTTTGAAACGAATTGTTGAAGAGGCACGTAAACGTGGGATCATGCTCCATACACATTTAAGTGAAACGCGAGCTGAAGTTACTGAGCATGTCGAAAAATATGGTCAAACACCCGCTATGCACCTTGATGAATTAGGCTTTTTTGAACAACCGACACTTGCAGCTCATGGTGTACATTTGACAGACAGTGAACAACAATTATTAGCAGATCGTCAAGTTTCACTCTCGCACAATCCGGTAAGTAATGCTAAGCTAGGATCAGGGATTGCACCTATTCGTAAGCTTATGGATGCAGGTGTTATCGTTTCTCTAGGCACTGATTCAGTTGCTTCTAATAATAACCTCGATATGTTGGAGGAATTACGTTTTGCTAATTTACTACAAAAGGCTTATCATGAGAAGGCAACGGAATTGACGGCGGGTGAAGCCTTAGCAATGGCGACAGAAAATGGCGGGAAGGCTTTGCAATGGAATGTTGGCCGATTACAGCCTGGGATGAAGGCAGATTTTATCACGATGTCGACGAATACAACGCGCCATGCACCTGCATTTTCTGAGCGACTCATTTCGCACATTGTCTATTCGAGTCAAAGTGCAGATATTCTTGATACGTATGTAGCAGGGGAGCCTCTCATGCGTGATCGAAAGCTATTGACAATTGATGAGGAAGCTGTTTTGAAAGCAATTCATGCAATGAAAGAAAAAACACCTGATTGATATCAGGTGCATAGAGGTGTAGGTAGGTTTTGTATTTTTATCGCAAATAGATGCCTTCGTTTTATATTTTGTAGTGATACAGTAGGCATCGAGTACATTTTCTTCTCCGCGATATTTGTAGTTTGTCTCAATTTGTATTTCATTATCACAGCAAATTCGCATCTGTAAAAATGTACATAAAGGTGAGGAACTTGACTGAAAACGTCGTGGAGAGAAACAGGGCGTAGGCGTTCGTTAAAAGAGTGTAGCTACGACGATAAAAAAGCTGCCCCACACGCTAATTGAGTATGGAAAATGTCTGTTTTTGTTCATTTTTGATGAAACATAAGTAGGTGAAATGATGAAAAAATGGCTCATAACCATAGCTGTAAGTTTTTTAACAATTTTCGCAGCTTCGGGTTACTGGCTATATAATGATGTAACCGGCTCGGTACCACAAGTCGAAGGAGCCAAGCAACTGGTCTATGATGAGACGACTGTTACGTCCATTACAGAGCGAGAACGTTATCACGGCGAAAAAGCATTCGATGTCTTTTATGGTTATGATGATAACGGTGAAGAGCAAATTGTATGGGTGAAAGAGTCGGAAGATGAGGATAAAGACACTCAAATTGTGCAAAGACGAGAAGCTGATGGTTGGAGTAAGGCAGAGGTTCAAGAGCATGTAGAAAGTGAACTTGCTGTTCAAGAACTAAAAGACATTCGTCTCGGAATGATTCAGACGACCCCAGTTTATGAGGTCATATATATTGATGATCAAGGCCGTTTTTCTTATTATTATCTCCGCTTTTCTGACGGACAATACATTCGGCAATATCACATTCGCAACACGTAATGTGAAAATATAGAAAATCATAAGGAGAGGATCATTGATGAACATTTCAAAAAGAGTTGAGCAAATCACCCCATCTTCCACATTAGCAATTACTGCTAAAGCCAAGCAACTAAAACAAGAAGGACATGACGTGATCGGCCTTGGTGCAGGGGAACCTGATTTTAATACGCCATCATATATTATTGAAGCAGCATATAAGTCGATGCTTGAAGGTCACACAAAGTATACACCTGCTGGCGGTATGCAATCTTTAAAGGAAGCGATACAACAAAAACTCCAAAATGATCAACAATTGAGCTATTCAACAGATGAACTAATTGTAACTGCAGGAGCAAAACATGCACTTTCGCTACTATTCCAAGCATTACTGAATGAAGGCGACAAAGTGGTGATTCCTGCTCCTTATTGGGTCAGTTATCCTGAACAAGTTAAAGTTGCAGGCGGTGTACCTGTGATCGTTGAAAGTAAAGAAGAAAACGAATTTAAGGTGACGCCTGAGCAGTTAGAAGCTTCAATAGATGAACGAACAAAAGCTTTTATTTTAAATTCACCATCTAATCCGACAGGTGTAGTGTATTCTAAAGAAGAGATCAAAGCGCTAGCTGAAATTTGTTTGAAACATGATATTGTGATTGTTTCTGATGAAATTTACGAAAAATTAATGTATCAATCAACGGTCCATGTATCACCGGCCCAACTGAGTGAGCAAGTACGAAACCAAACCGTCATTATAAACGGTGTGTCAAAATCCCACTCAATGACAGGGTGGAGAATTGGGTTTGCTGCTGGAAATCAAGCATTAATTAAGGGTATGTCTAATTTGGCGAGTCACACAACTTCAAATCCTGCAGTGATGGCACAATATGGCGCCTTAGCAGCCTACCAAGAAAATGACGATGCTGTAGAAGAAATGAGACAGTCGTTTGAAGGACGTTTAGAAAAGTCATTTGAACGATTACAACAAATTGATGGAGTCGAATGTGTCAAACCACAAGGAGCTTTCTACCTTTTCCCAAATGTACGAAAAGCTGTTGAATCTGGTGGGTTTACAGATGTTGATGAATGGGCAAAAACATTATTAGAGGAAGAAAAAGTAGCCGTTGTACCAGGTTCCGGTTTTGGTGCGCCTGATAATGTTCGACTTTCGTATGCAACATCTTTAGAACAGGTAGAAGCAGCACTAGACCGAATCGAACGGTTTATCCAAAAGCATAAAAAGTAATCGTTGTGCACCTTCTTGTCGAAGTTTGACTTCAAAATGAAGCAAGCATTATAATAAAACAGGTGTCATCATAGAAGCCAACGATAATTTGTGCTAGAAATTGCGGTAAGTGATGGAGGGAACAGCGTGAAAACGACAATTGCAGAAGTAGGAAAACATGTCGGTCAAGAAGTCACAGTTGGTGCTTGGCTGGCAAATAAACGCTCAAGCGGAAAAATTGCATTTTTGCAGTTACGCGATGGAACGGGCTTTATCCAAGGTGTCGTTCCGAAAAATGACGTAGAAGAGGAAACGTTTCAACTAGCAAAAGATGTCACACAAGAAAGCTCATTATACGTGACAGGTGTAGTACGTGAGGACGAACGTTCACCGTCCGGTTACGAATTGACTGTGTCGAAATTAGAGTTGATCCATGAAGCGGTCGATTACCCGATTACACCAAAAGAACATGGTACGGAATTTTTGATGGATCACCGTCATTTATGGTTACGTTCTCGTAAGCAACATGCAATCATGAAAATTCGTAATGAAATTATTCGTGCAACATACGAATTTTTCAATAACGAAGGTTACGTGAAGGTTGATCCACCAATTTTAACAGCAAACTCGGCAGAAGGAACGACTAACTTGTTCCATACAACATACTTTGATGAAGATGCTTTCCTTTCACAAAGTGGTCAGTTATACATGGAGGCTGCTGCCATGGCATTAGGAAAAGTATTCTCATTTGGTCCGACCTTCCGTGCTGAAAAATCAAAAACACGTCGTCATCTGATCGAATTTTGGATGATCGAACCAGAGATGGCCTTTATGGACCATGAAGATAGCTTAAAAGTTCAAGAAGAATACGTTAGCCACGTGGTACAAAGCGTATTGAACAATTGTACGCAAGAACTTGATGTTTTAGAACGAGACCGCTCGAAATTAGAAAACATTCAAGCGCCGTTTCCACGTATTACTTATGATGAAGCCGTTGAACTTCTTCATAAGGAAGGTTTTGATGATATCGAGTGGGGCGAAGATTTTGGTGCACCACATGAAACGGCGATCGCCGAGAAATACGATAAACCTGTATTCATTACACATTACCCAACGGACATTAAGGCCTTTTACATGAAGCCAGATCCAGAACGTGAAGAAGTTGTGTTATGTGCTGATTTGATTGCCCCAGAAGGTTATGGTGAAATTATCGGTGGAAGTGAGAGAATTGATGATGAGGAACTTTTAAAACAACGCTACGATGAACATAACCTATCTGAAGAAGCTTACAAGTGGTACATGGATTTACGTACATATGGATCAGTACCTCATTCAGGCTTCGGTCTTGGTTTAGAACGAACTGTTGCTTGGATTGCTGGTGTAGAACACGTACGTGAGACGATTCCATTCCCACGACTTTTAAACCGTCTCTATCCATAAAAATGAGAACAGTCAAGGATGGGCCTTTCTATCAAGGTCCATCCTTTTTTAACGGTTGAAAAGGAAACATTTTATCATCGTCTCATTGTCGAGAATGTGTTATTTTAATAGTTATGCGCAAATGTATGATTTGTCTATTTGAAATGTGAACGACAATGAAAAACGACCATCTAGACTTAGGTCAACCAGGCTTGAGTTAAGCATGTTATAATATGAGGCGAGGTGGAGAAACCGATGAATAAACAACTTTTAATCAATTGGATCCAAGAAGGCACCGTTTCGCTTCCGGCGCGTTTATTAAAAACGTATCGTACATTAGGTATTGATGAAAGAGAACTCGTATTAATCATTCATATTTATTCTTTTTTAGATGAGGGAGTAACGTTTCCAACGCCAGATGTATTATCGGAACGAATGACAGTAGATGCAATGACTTGCTCGAGTCTACTACGTTCACTCGTGCAAAAAGGCGTACTTGAAATCAAAGAAAATAACTCAGAAGGGATTATTGAAGAGGCGTATTCTTTAGATCCTTTATATGAAAAGATGGCACAACATATGTTACAAGAAGCAGAAGTAGAAAAAGAAACAGCAGAAAGTACAGAAGAAGGCGAGATCTTTCAAACGTTTGAACAAGAATTTTCTCGCCCATTGTCACCAATGGAGTTGGAAATGCTCTCTATGTGGATTGATGATGATGGTCATAGCCCAGATATTATTCGTGCTGCTTTAAGAGAAGCTGTCGTGTCTGGGAAATTGAACTTTCGATACATCGATCGTATTTTGTTTGAGTGGAAGAAAAATGGTGTCCGAACACTTTCACAAGCAAGGTCTCACGGAGAGTCGGTCCGTCAACATCATGTTACGCAACGTCAGAATGAAACAAAACATTCACAACAACCTCAAGTTGTCCCAAACTTTAATTGGCTTGAACAACGCGGTAATTAATGGCACTAGGGGAGGATCTAGGGATGCTTAACAAAAAGGACATTGCATTTGTTTTAGATGAGATTGCTAATATGTATCCAGACGCAGAGTGTGAATTAGTTCATTCTAATCCGTTTGAACTAACAATCGCTGTTTTACTTTCAGCACAAGCAACTGATGCATCTGTAAATAAATTAACGCCTAAGCTATTTGAAAAATATAAAGAGCCAGAAGACTATTTGGCTGTGTCCCTCGAAGAACTTGAACAAGATATCCGGACGATCGGATTGTACAGAAGTAAAGCTAAAAATATAAAAAAGCTCTGTCAGTCACTGATTGAAAACTATAATGGAGAAATACCGCAAGAACGAGATGAATTGATGAAATTAGCTGGAGTAGGAAGAAAGACTGCGAATGTTGTTGCTTCAGTTGCATTTGATGAGCCAGCGATCGCTGTTGATACACACGTTGAACGAGTGAGTAAACGACTTGGGATTTGTCGGTGGAAAGATTCAGTACTTGAAGTGGAGAAAACCTTAATGACAAAAATTCCGAAAGAGAAGTGGTCAGAAACCCACCATAGGTTGATCTTCTTTGGGCGTTATCATTGTAAAGCTCAATCACCCCAATGTGGCGAATGCCCATTATTAGATGTCTGTCGTGAAGGGAAAAAACGAATGCGCTCAAAAGAAGGGAAGTTAGTATGATCACGATTCCAGAATCATTTGTCAGAGCGCCCTTTTATTCGTCCGTCACAACGGTCGAAACACCAAAGGGTCCCTTAGATACAGAATTATCAAAGCAAGGTCCCTACTTTGCTCATGATATCGCCTATGTGCAACAAGTATCTGTTGAACAACCATGGTCTAATCCTTACCCAACTTTTAAATATATACAAAATCAATGGAAAGAAATAGGTTATCCACTCATTACTGAACGTTTTTCAGAACGTGATCGAAAAGGTGCCGAACCTTATATGGTGAAGTACACGGCGTTGTTCATTCAATTATTACATTGGAGTCAAGCTACACCAGTTAGATCACTTATTCAGATAGAAAAAATGCTAGCAAATAACAAGGTTGCGCCTCTTAACGTAACTGATCGACTTGGCTTCATATTACAAATGCCGAATCACCATCATGCATTTACAACATTGACTGAGCTGTATCGAGAAGCAGAGAAAAAGATAGCGATAGAACTAGCCAAAAAGTGATGGTACCGTGTAGGAAGTTTAATAAAATGGATAAATAATAAAAGGTCAGATCCAGTAAATGGGGCTGACCTTTTTATGTGTAATGATGTATTTGGATAAAAAGAGTCGATTTCAAATATGATGAATGATTATTCAAGAAAAAAAGGTAGGAGTTTTAGCTCCTACCTTTACGTTAGATTGAGGATGTCATCTTCATTACTGTCATCTTCTTCATCTGTTTCATCGTCGTCGAGACCTTCTTCATTTTCTGTATCATCATCACTGTCTTCTTGTTCGTCAACATCTTCAGGATCCTGATCATGACCATTACCATTACCATTACCATGACCATTACCAGGACGGTTAGCGGGTGGTCCATTACCTTGGTTATCATCATCATCGCCAAATAGGTCATCGAAGAACTCGTCTAGAAGGTCCTCATCCATGTTTTCTTCATCTAATTCGTCTGCTTCAGGGATCGTCACACTTGTTGTTGAAGCATCACTTTGCAAGTCTTCATCTTCGTTAGATATTGCTGTAATTTGAATTTCATAAACGTCTCCTAATTCTGGATTCGTGATTCCAAAGGAAGTACTTGAAGTGATATCCAATAAATCAAATTCATCCTTGTCATCGCGGCGAGCTTCAACCATAAAGGAAACTTGGTCGATGAATTCTTCATCATAATCCCAGGAAATGATGACTTCATGGATTTCTTCGTCATAAACGGCTTCAAGGTCGCTAACTGGATTGAGTGATTCGAATTCATCTGAAACTTCGGTTGGTTCTGTTCCTCTTACGAAGTACTCGTGAACAATTTCGCTTTCTGGTGTGAACTCACTAGGCAGTTTTCCTGTTGAACGTTCGACAGCGACACGAGTAACAGAATCGGGACGCGTGAAGTTGCTTGTCTCAAGACCTTGGTGTGCAAATGTCATTGCTTCACGGAAAAGGTCACGTGCAATATGTTGTTGGTGTCCGTCATATTGGATGTACCCTTCATCAAGGCTGTTGTAACCAGTCCAGACTGCAGCAGTAAGGTCGGTTGAATATCCAGCAAACCATGAGTCGCGAATTCCACTTGTAATACCATATTGGTTTCGTTCTTCATCACTAAAGTTTGTCGATCCTGTTTTACCAGCAATTGGAACGCCAGATACATTTGCTCGAGTTCCTGTTCCACTTGTTACAACAGTTTTTAACATATCGGTAATCATAAACGCTGTGTAGTCATTCATTGCTACTTCTGGTTCCGGTTGCATATCAATCTCAGTTCCATCTTGTAAAACAACTTTACGTACGGTGTACGGTTCGTTATAGACCCCTTCATTTCCAAATGCCGCGTAAGCTCCCGCTAATTCTCTTGATGAGAAACCAGTGCTAAAACCACCGAGGCTATAACTAGGGGTAGCGGCTTGGTCGAAAGGAATCCCGAGTCGCTCAGCAAACGCTTGGGCGTTTGTAGCGCCAACTTCTTGAAATGTTTTAGCAGCAGGAACGTTTAAAGAGTCTCGCAATGCCTCACGCATAGAAACGTCACCGCGATACTGGCGATCAAAGTTACGAACTTCATGGCCACTAGGAAATTGAAAAGGTTCATCTGTAATTTGATAAAAGGTTGACCATTGAAGTTCATCGATGGCCGGTCCGTAATCTAAAACCGGTTTGATCGTTGAGCCAGGTTGTCTTTTGGGGCTTGTTGCCCAGTTCCAACTGCGCGCTCCTTTAGCTGTTTCGCGATGTCCACCAAGCGCACGAATCGCTCCTGAATTTGTATCCATCAGCGTAATACCAGCTTGATACTCATCATCAGGAAATTGGATGACTTCTCCTGACTGCATTAAATATTCAACATGTGATTGAACGTCACGGTCCATCGTCGTATAAATTTCGAGACCACCAGAATAGATATCTTGTGCATCGACTTCTTCGAGTGCTTCGACCTCATCTAAAACTTCATCAATGAACGCTTGGTAGTCAGATGTTTCTCGTTCACCTTCGTGAATTTGATCTTCAACTAAAACATTTCGTGCTTGTTCTGCTTCTTCTTCAGAAATTCGTTCGTGATTAGCCATTAAACTAATCACCGTGTTTCTACGTTGTTCTGCAAGGTCAGGGTTTTTCATTGGGTTATAAGCATTAGGGCGCTGAGGCATACCAGCAAGTAGTGCAGCATCTTCAATTTCAAGTTCATCTAACGTTTTATTGAAGTAATAGTCTGCTGCTTCAACAATGCCATAGCGACCATCAGAAAAATAAATCGCATTTAAATACATTTCCAGTATTTGCTCTTTTGAATACTGTTGTTCAAGGCGCACAGCTAAATATTGTTCTTGGATTTTCCGTGTCATGGTTTTATCTGCTGAGAGAAATAAATTCCTTACAACTTGTTGCGTAATCGTACTTGCACCTTCTGAGCCAAAGCCTCCTGTTACGTTCGAAACAATCGCACCACCAATACGTCGCATATCTAAACCGAAGTGGTCGTAAAAGCGAATATCTTCAGTCACAACAAAAGCGTCTTGAACAAGTTCAGGCACTTCATCAATATTTGCTGATCGTCGGTTTTCTGCTGTATTTAATGTTGATATGAGTTCGTCATTACGATCATATATCTCAGGGTTTTGCGCAAGTGTTAAAGATTCTTCATCTAAGTCAGGAGCACTTAAAATAATAGAAAATAACACGATCGCACCAGCTACAGAGAGTGCACCGAGTGCGATAGCCATATATTTGATGATTTTTTTTAGGAGAGAATGATTTCCTTTTTTGTTCTTTTTATTTGTTGCTTGTTCTCGTTGTTGTTTTTTTCGCTGTTGACGAGATCGAATATCGTCTGACATACGTCATCTTCCTTTCACACCCTTATAGAGAGGGTCACTCGTTTGAAATAATTTGATCAAGGATTTTTAAATAATTAATCCTTGGATGAAGCCCAACAGGGATTAGATGGCCTTTTTCTTCAATTTCTGATTTTGGAATTGATTTTCGTTCATTTTGTCTGTGCATATAAAACGAACATAAATGCTCCGCAGACAGAAAGTACGTTTCATCCACCGCAGTGAAGCGTAAGATCGCAAAAGCAATGCCACCTTGTTGTAACACTCGTTGCATGTGCTCAATTTGGTGCTCATGAAAGTTTTTTAACGGAAATGATTGTTTATTTTTCGTTTCTTTCGCTTCAAAATCAATATGGTAACCGCGGTAAACCCCATTGTAGTCAGTTGTCGATGGTTTTTTAAAGTATGCTTCAGTCACGACTGCAGCACTTCTACGAGGATAATCAACATCGACGATCTGCAATGGTGTAGGTTTTTTATGGATGACAGCAACACCACGACTTCGATAGTATTCATTTGTTTCATTTAGATCTTTTTCAAGGGACATTCCTCGGTTGGAATAACTGATATTTTGACTTCGCTTCTTAGGCGTATTTTGCGTATTGTTCACGTATTTTTTTCCGTTTGGATAACGAAAGGCCACAGTATCATCCTTCCCTATAGGCAATCAATTCATCATATCATATTATCACATTTTATTACTTTGAACATAGACTTAATGACTAATTTTGTGGCTGACTGCACAAAGTAAATTTGAGGTGGTCGAATGCAACGAACGTGGTTCAAAAGTCGAGAAAAACGCAAAGCCTTACAACGTTACAAACAAATCCAAAAAAAAACCGAAAGAGGAAACGTCGATAATATTTCACGTACTGTATTTTATTTAAATTATTACAAAAAACACCCCGAAATACGGTGGGCATTTTTAGCTAGTTGTGTATCACGAAATGCAGGTTGGTCAATGACAGACCTTTGTAGTGAACCATTCAAAGTAATCATGGACCAATCATACCGAAAGTTGTTATTTGCGACATATGAACGAGCCAACTGGACAATTTTTGCGGATGCTTATCCTCAATTATTGTTGTACGAACAATCAAAAAAATTTGGTTCACCTTTATTTGATGAAATGAGAGCTTTTGGTGTTTCAGAATGGATGATTGCAGAATGGGAACGTTTTTGGGTAGAAGGAGATGAAGAAAGGCTTTGCATTGCACTTATCATTAATGAACAACATGTTATTGAAAAACCAGTTATCCAACAATCATTTTATAACAAGCATGTTTTCCGTTCGATTCCGTTTAAACTCCAAGATGCCATGCATTTTAGTACGGTTCTTTTTCCGACAATATCAGGAGAAGTGTACGGAGCATCGGTCTATGATTTTACAAATGTACAGGCGAGAATCGAATTAGGGAAGCGGCTTATGTGGATATTATTTTCATCCCCAGAAAAAGACGAGATCGCAGATTTTAGTGAAAACATCACTCATACCGGATCAAGAAGAGATTATCAAATGTATATGAGTGCAACGTTTCCTAAAACGCCTATCCTTAGGGTGGTTTATCCGAAAATTAGACATTATCGCAGTAGTCAACAAACTGATTGGTCGGAAGGAATATCGAAGAAGAGATTAAAGAAGCAATTGAAATCACCGACACCATTGCAACGTTATCAACTAACAACGTGGTATATAGAAAAACAGGAGCAGATCAGATTTATTAGTTCGCTTGAAAAGAAATTTACACCGAAATAATAAAGCCAGCTTTGTCATTCGCTTTGTTATAGCGAATTCTCCAAAGCTGGCAATCAGTGTATATTAGTTAGTGGATGGACGATTAGGCCCTTGTAATTTTTTGTCAACAGACCCGTGGCGTTGTTGTTTTCCTTGTTTTTGTTGTTCGTTTTGACGTTGAGCTCTTTGTTTTGCCATTTTAGCACCCCCTCGTTTTTTTAAGAACACTGAAGTGTTCGTTTTTATCATTTGTTAAACCTTCGACAATATACATGGAAACGCAGCTTTTGGCTGTTTGCTACGTTCTTTGCCGAAGTACTTCTAGTTTTGTCAAGAGGGGAGGAGAAGGGGAAGAAAAAAAGAATGTATTAAGCAAACGAAATCTTCGGGAGGGAATGTTTCATGGAAACCAATATGAAAACAAAGGTGGCGTCGGACAAACTGGGTGTTAATCCAACAACAGTACAACGTTGGATCAGAGAATTTGATTTACATTGTGATGTTAATGAAAAAGGCCATTATTTAATTTCAGCGTCGGTGTTCCATGCATTAGAAGAAATTCAACGTCAATTGCAACAAGGATTTACTAAAAAAGAGGTCGTATTACCAACTGAACAAGAAAACAAAAATAAAGCGGGAGAGGATACTATTAGTAAGGAAACACCTACAATGATTGAGACGAGTGTATTTGAAGAACGTTTTGCCCAAGTAATGGCAACGGTTGACCAACTTGAAAAAAAGGTGAACCAAAAAGCAGATGAAGTCGTCGAGTATCAAGTATTAAATCACCGCCAAGAAATGGATCATATGAGTGAAGTGTTAACAAAACTTGAAGAACGAATGGATAGAATAGAAGAGGCATTAACTGAGCGTCCGAAAAATGTTGTATCTATAGAAGAGCCAAAGTTGAAAAAACAAGCACCGAAAAAGCGGTTAGCTAGTTTGTTTTCATTTTAAACCAGCCATAACCTTTGCTAATATGAGTGGTGGAGGTGATTGGCTTGGACGAGCAATCAAAGAAATGGGAATCGTTAACAAAAAAAACACAGGATATGCAAAAATTAAATGATCAAATATATGATCATTTTGTGAATCGAGGCGAAGAACCAGCACCGTTTTTTGATACAATCAAACCCTTCGCAGATCAAGTGAAAATGGTTAGTGATCATTGGAGAAATGAGGCGCTTCAGTTTGTCGACGAGGTGAAACCTGCATATTTACACCGAGAGCAAGTGGAAAATACACATGAAAATATAAATGCTATATCGGTTACTTGTTTTCAACCCAAAACGAAAAAAAAGCGTTTTATCGAAACTGTTAAGGCGAATCAGTTAATTTTTGATCAATTTCTAAAAGATATCACGAAAATGACAACTTGATTGCTCATTCATCATTTGTTCGCTATACTAGCATCAGTTAATTGAGAAAGGATGCGAACGAAATGGTGAAGAGATGGGGTTGGATAATGCCCTTTGTCATATTGTTATTTGCATGTACAAATGATGAACAGAATTGGACAGAAGTAGACGCGACGATATATGAAGAAGAGATACAAGAATTGGAAGAATTTACGTCTCTTTACTTGGAACAGTGGGCCAATATTCTACAAGGGAAACCATTTTCACATATGGAGGATTTTACTGTTCCTAACCACCATTACTACCATATGTTACGTCGGGAATATCAAAATTATTTGTCTCAAGGTGTAAGAGAAAATTATGAAATCCTTGAGACAACAAGTGTCGAGACACAAGATGAAACATTTTGGCGTTTATCATTAGAGAAACGCGTGGAAACGAATGAAACAACTGAAAAACGTAAAGTTCGTTATACGATTAAACAAAATAACAAACGATTAGTGATGACAAATAGGGAATTATTATCATGATGTAAGGCGACGAATATACGTCGCCTTTTTTGCTTATCTTAAAAGAAAAAGATCAAGCAGTGAAAGAAGGTGAGCTCATATGACAAATGACCAGCAAGTTGAACAAAGACTTGATTCCATTGAACAAGTCCTTGAACAAGCGCATACTCAACTAGATCAGGCAAATCAGCTTCAATCTAATGACAATATCGAGTATTATGAAATGCAAATCGAACTTGAACAAGCGAATGAAGAGTTGGAAAAAATGATCACTAGCACGCGACCTGAAATGCGTGACCCACTTGTGAGAATGCAACAACAAGTACAGCAAATGCAAAATCGTATGATCTTGGGAAGTTAAATACAGAATATACACATTTTATTTCAGGCTCTCAACAAAAATCGAGAGTCTGTTTTTTTAGTGTATGGACTAGGGAGGTAGTGATATTGCAGGAATACCGTTCAATTTGTCGAAATAAACATGAAAAGAGGAAAGAGTGAAGTTTATTGAAAAGGGAGGAGGATACAAAGTGAAAGCGCTCATAGTGATTGATTATACGAACGATTTTGTTAGTAATGACGGAAAGCTAACCACTAAAGAAGCGGGCCAATCAATTGAAAAACGAATAGATGAGCTTTGCCGTTTATTTGCTGAAACAGATGATTATATTGTTTTTGCTATCGATGTTCACGATGAGAATGATCCGTACCATCCAGAGAGTGATTTATTCCCACCACATAATATTCGTGGAACAAAAGGACGTCAGTTGTATAGGGGATTAACTGATACCTATGCGTTTTTACAACGTTCACACCCACTGTCGACGTTATGGTTGGATAAAACACGTTATAGTGCATTTGCAGGTACTAATTTAGAAATCAAACTTCGTGAACGCAACATCAATGAAATTCACCTTGTAGGTGTGTGTACAGATATATGTGTTTTGCATACCGCAATAGATGCTTATAATAAAGGTTTTTCTATCGTCATTCATCGTGATGCAGTTCAAAGCTTTGACGCTACTGGGCATGAATGGGCACTTAAGCATTTTTCTGATACATTAGGTGCAAGAGTGATTGAAAGAGGGGTAGATATACACCCATAATCACGAATGAAATATGAAAACAATACACGATCCTATAAAAATCAGCAGAAAATGAAATTTTTTTATGGCTAAAGAATGGAGCTTTGATCATGAGTGTACTTATTGAAGTTGTTTTACCGGTTATTTTCGTATTCGTTATTGGTTATGTCATTCAGAGATGGCGACAAATGGAGCTGCGTTCGATTTCTTCTCTTGCTATTTACGTGCTCGTCCCTTGTCTCATTTTGACAACTTTTCAAGAAACAGAAATGAACATGGACCTTTTATACATGGTTATATTTTCAATCGTCTTTTTTCTTGTTTTATTGTTAATTAATAAAGGGTATGCACGTATCCGCAAGTTACCCCCAAATACAGAAAGTGGATTGATCTTAGCAACTGCATTTATGAATAGTGGAAATTACGGTGTGCCTGTCATTTTGTTTGCCTTTGGGAATACCGGGTTTGCATATGCAGTTATTTTTATGGTTATCCAAACATTGATGATGAGTGTTTTAGGAATTTATTATGCTGCCAAAGGTTCAACGGGAATACGGACTGCTCTTTATACGTTACTAAAAATGCCAGCAACGTATGCAACAATGATAGCTATCTTATTAAATATCCTTAATATAAAGATTCCAAGTAGTTTATATCAGCCTATTGAATTAATAAGCGAAGCTGCAATCCCAGTTGTAATGGTATTATTAGGCATGCAGTTAGCAAATATTAAATTGAATGAAGCACCTTGGTCTCATATTACGTATGCCGTTTTATTAAGGTTGGTGGTTTCACCAATCATTGCGTTTATCTTGACATCGTTCATGCCGATCTCGACGATGATGCAGCAAGTGCTCATCATTGCAACGGCGATGCCTGCAGCGGCTACGACGACGATGTATGCTGTACAATTTGATGCTGAACCTAAGCTTGTATCGAGTATTACACTTGTTTCAACGTTATTGAGTGTTATAAGCATTACAGTTTTACTCATTTTTATAGGTTGATATATTTTTGCTGTGTCATTAAAAGATTCATATACTTTGAGAAGGGTATACGATCTTTTAGGGCACGGCCTTTTGTTTTAGGGTGAAAAAGCAATTAATCGTTTAAAAAAATATCGTGTGTTATACTTGCTAATTGAAAAAGGAGGTGCGCTAGACCATGATTGTAGGAGAACAGCAGTTGCAATACCACCTCGCACAAAATAAAATAACCATCGTGTTTATGCAAACGCCCCTTTGTGGGACTTGCAAGTTAGCAGAACAATTTGTCCAAATTGTCGAACAAACGATGGATAATGAAATGATATGGCTTAATGTAGATATTCATTTTGTGCCTCAGTTCGTGCAAACGTATCAAATTGAAAGCGTACCTTGCCTGCTTGTTTTTTATGAAGGGGAGTTGCGCTTAAAAACATATCGTTTTTCGTCGGTGTCCGACATTTACGATCAATTACAAGAAGTAATAATGGCTTGAAAGGAGTATGTACTGTGAGTGCTGACAACCAAAATTTTGGTTTATACGATCTACAATCCGAACAATACATAAAATTAGAGGACTTTTTAGAAAAGCCAGTTTTGCTAACATTTTGGGCTTCGTGGTGTCCTGATAGTCACATAGATCTCAAACATAAAGAGCAACTGTACCGTTCGATGAATAAAGAATCTTTAGGTTTTCTTACGATAAACGTAACAGGGCGAGAACATCGTCGTGATGAACTCGCCGACTACATTGATAAAAATGAGTGGAGCTTTCCTATTTTATCGGATGAAGGAACGAAAACGTATGATGCTTATCGTTGTATGTCGGTCCCAACAACAATTGTTCTAGATAAAGATCATCAAATTGTTGGACACTTCAATGACCGTTCATCCTTTCAAGAAATTTTGCAAGCCTTGACGAAAGTGGTTTAGTGCCGGTCCTATTTAAGGTCGTTTAGCATTTGTCAAAATTGAAGTAACAGCATCAGGTGCAGGGTAATTTTTGTCGTGAAGCTCTTTGATGACTTTATTTACATCATAACGAACACGGTGAAATTGGATGCTATGGTCACCATCTTTTGAATCAACGGTAACGTAAGAAGCTTTCGGTATTCCGTCAAAAGGTAACCCAATACTACCAAGGTTAATCAATTGTTTCCCATTCATTGATCTTAAGTAAGGAAGATGAATGTGTCCGTAAGCATAAATTGATGCGTCAGGATCTGCTTCAGTTAAATTGTGTAATGTATCATCACTTGAATCGGGAAATACATTTGTAAACAAATTGTTTGGTGTTGCGTGAAAAGCAAAAAGGTGTTCGCCACCTGTTAGAGGCAACTGCATCGTTTCGGGAAGGTTTTTTAGGTCTTCAACATCTTGCTCGTCTAATTGTGTTACAGCCCAGTCTCGTTCTTCATTCATGGTTTTTAACGCGGCATCAGGTACTTCACCTTGCTCGATTCCACGAACGATCCATTCGTCAGCATTGCCTTTAATCACCTTTGCCTGAAGTGACTGAACGAAGTCAAGGGCTTCTTTCGGTTGAGGACCTCGAAAACAAATGTCACCAAGGACGGCGATTTCATCAACTTTTTCATTTTCAAGATCACGAACGACTGCTTCTAAGGCCGTTGCATTGCCGTGAATATCTGATAATAATGCTCGTTTCATGTTAGAAGTCCTCCTTACTTCCTTTTCAAAAGTCAGCAAACTTAAGGTGTCTATTGTGAACATTTCCACATTATTGTAACATATTCGTTTTTGGTGAACAGTATTTGAAAAACGGATTGATTGGAGCAAAGAAGCGCCTGTGTTACGATTACAGTAGATAAACACACCAGTGTAGTGGAAAGGGGAAAGATGATGAAAATCATTTCGATTGAGCCAACACCGAGTCCAAATACAATGAAATTAACACTAGATCAGGAGTTACCTACAGGTACAAGTCATAATTATACACCAAAAAATATTGAAGATGCGCCGTCCTTTATTCAAGAACTTTTCAAGGTTGAAGGGGTTAAAGGTGTCTATCACGTGGCTGATTTCATTGCTGTAGAACGTCACCCGAAAGTTGATTGGAAGAAAATTCTTCCTTCAGTACGAATGGTTTTTGGTGAAGCTGATACAAGCGCAGAAGGTGTCTCACAAGAAACAACGACAGAGGATACATATGGTGAAGTACAAGTGTTCGTGCACTTTTTTAAAGGCATTCCTATGCAAATTAAAGCAACAGATGGAGAGGAAGAATCACGTGTAGGGCTTGATCCAATGTATAAACAAGCAGCCATGGATGCACAAAATGATGATGATAACCTTGTTATGCAAAGAAAATGGGTCGAACAAAAACCGCGTTACGGTGAATTACAAACGGTTGCTGAGGAAGTGGCAGAGGAGATAGAGGCAACATATCCAAAAGACCGTATCGAAGAACTCGTTTCATCTGCACAGCAAAATGAAACAGAGCAAGTTCAAGAAAAGCCAACACAAAAGAACAAAGTGACGTTGGAAATGTTAGATTACGATGATTGGCGCGAACGCTTTCGTCATTTAGAACAAATGGACCCAACGACAGAGGACATTCCTGTGTTAGAAAAAGCACTCAAAGATGAAAAAGCATCGATTCGTCGTTTAGCGACGGTGTACTTAGGGATGATCGAAACAGAAGAGGTGCTTCCTTATTTGTACAAAGCATTAAAAGATTCATCAGTTACCGTTCGTCGAACAGCGGGAGATTGCTTATCAGATATCGGCAGTCAGGAAGCCATACCCGCAGCTATTGAAGCACTTAAGGACAAAAACAAGCTTGTTCGTTGGCGCGCCGCAATGTTTTTATACGAAGTTGGTGATGATTCTGCAATAGAAGCACTTAAAGAAGCCCAAGATGACCCTGAGTTTGAGGTGAGTATGCAAGTGAAGATGGCACTTGCGCGTATTGAAGGTGGAGAAGAGGCAAAAGGCTCTGTATGGAAACAGATGACAGATACAATTGATAAAACGGAATAACCATTCAAAGAAAAGGTGGCCTTATCCACCTTTTCTTTATGAATATATTGGGTTTTCAAGTGAAAAATGAGTAATGGTACGAAAACGTATAGCTGACTTTTTCATCGTAAGGATATATAGTACAATATAACCGCCTTCATATAATGAATATATAAGAGAGGCATTCATACATAAAAATTAGGAGGAGATTTTGTGAATCGAGACACATTAGTACAAACATTACAAGATCAAAAATTTGATGAAGTGGTTGAACTTATTGAAGAAGCGGAGGCCGGAGACATTGAAGAATTGGAACTTGTTGATTCTTTAGGACTTCTTCGTGATGAAACGTTAAATGATGCTGTCATCAATTACTTAAAAGAACAAGGCGTTGAAATTATTTATATTTCCAAAGAAGAGGAATAGAAGGCGTTTAAAAAGGTGGTGGTCAGCTTGCGTCCTTTTCCTCAAAGGTCTTTATCAGAAAAAGCATTGCCTGTTTGGCGGATTGTCTCCAGTCTTGAGGCTATAATCGTTCTTCTTATTCTCATTGCTCTCGCTTGGTTTTCTACGACAACGCAATGGGAAATCCCAACATGGATCTATGTTGCCGTTGCGTTCGTTTATTTCGTTGGTTTTATTGTTTATGTCGTAATCTGGCCAAAATTGCAATGGAAAAAATGGCGGTATGAAGTGTTACAACACGAAACTGAACTCATGTTTGGTGTGATTATTGTACGGCGGATTTTAATTCCGATGGCCCGTGTACAGCATGTTGACACAAAGCAAGGGCCGATTTTAAGAAGGTATGGTCTCGCAAGTGTGACGATATCAACTGCGGCGACCGTTCATGAGATTCCGGCTCTCACACATGAAAAAGCTGATGAATTAAGAGATTACATCTCTCAATTAGCAAGGGAAGCTGATCAAAATGAATAACGGGAAACGGCAACACCCAGCAGCAATCTTTATTTCCTTTTTGTCGAATTTAAAAGAGTTAATTATCACATTTATTGCCGTCTTCATCTTTGGGCAAACGACAATGGAAATAGGTGGCATACCATTTACTTGGATTGTGATCACGCTTATTTTAGTCGTTTCGCTATTTTCTGGTTGGTATCGGTGGTTCACACTACGCTATGAGCTTGTCGGAAAAGAATTACAAATTCGCCGTGGAATCATCATTAAAAAAAATCGTTACATACGTCAAGAACGTGTCCAAAGTATTGATGTCAATGCTAAGCTCGTACAACGCATATTCGGATTAGTTGAGTTACGAATAGAAACAGCTGGTGGTGGTGGTGAACCGGAATTTCGTCTAATTGCGCTCACAAAAGAGGAAGCACAGCGGATTCGAAATGAACTTCTAGTACCTGAAACGAGCTCAATAAACGTTGAAACCGAAGAAACAGAGCAAAGCAGTGAAGAAGTTTCAACGCCTGAAACGGCAGAGGAGGGTGTTGAAGAGGAAAGAAGTGAAGAAGATCTCGATGAAAAACGTTGGGACTTAGGGTGGGGAAGGTTAATAGTGGCTGCGATGACTTCAAGCAGTATTGGATTCATTGCCCTTTTATTAGCTGTCATCGTTTCTCAAATTCCTGAATTTTTACCTGAAGCATGGGTTCTAGAAACCTTTGACTTTATTATCCAGTCAGGTTTCATGTTTCTAGTTTCGCTCGTTTTAAGTGTGCTTTTGTTTGCATGGGCAATATCGATCTTACGATTTTCACTGAAATATGGCTATTTTCATGTGATTAAAAGTGGTCGAGATTTAAATATTAGGCGGGGAGTCATTGAAACACGTCACTTAACACTCTCAACAGATCGGATTACTGCTGTTCGCATCATCCACCCATTACTTCGTGCACCATTTGGTTATGTGTCCGTTTACGTAGAAAGTGCAGGTGGCGGATCGAAGGATGAGGATTTGTCTACGTTATTAATTCCGATTTGTAAAAAAGACGAATTGCCTGCTGTTCTCGGTATGTTAATACCCGAATATGCTGTCGATCCAACATATGAATCCATTCCTGCACGGAGTTACTTTCGCTATGCGATTCGTTTAGCTCTACCGTATACGATTGTTGCAGGTGTGTTCACATGGATCGTTCCATTTGGTTGGTTAACACTTTTTGTTATCCCCATTTTACTTTTTTGGGCTTACATGCAGTATAAAGATGCAGGTATCGGCTATTCTGAGACGCAACTTTGGCTACGTTCTAGGCAATTGGCTGTATCAGAAGTATTGGTTGCTAAACGTCGAATACAAGCATTTGATGTACGTAGGTCGCCCATTCAACGGTGGCGCGGTTTATCAACGGTAGAGGTGTCTGTGTTATCAACCCTTTCAGGCAAATCATTTGCTCTACATGATACTTCAAAACAAAAAGGGTGGGAATGTCTTGGTTGGTACTCATATCAATACCAGAGAAATAATTAAAGAAAGCCCGATTAAGAGAAGTGTGTTTCTCTTAATCGGGCTTTTCTGTGACTACTCATTAGAAACTTGGGTTGCATAAGTTGTAATCAATCGTTCTCCAGAATCTGATGTGAACTCAAAACGGTCAAAGGTAATATCATCTTCTTCATCTTGAATTGTGCGCTCATAATGGTGTTGAACGATGAATTGTTGATTTTCATTGGCATAAGAAATGAAATTTACACCAGAAAATTCTTGTTCTTCTATTGAACTGAGTAGTTGAATTAGTAACGAGTTATGGCAATACATACAGTGTTCGTGATTGATGCCTAATCTTTGCATTCCACTTTCCAATGCATCTAAGGCTGGTTCTTCTAATTCATTTTTAAGAATATAGTAAGGGTCAAATTGCTTTTTATTTAAACGAACATCATCACTAGGTTTTAACTTTATTAATTTTTCATCAAAGGTGATGAAGTGTCCATGGTCATCGTAATGTGCGGGCTCCCAACGACCATTTGTCTTGATTTCAAATTCAAACGGGCATCCTTCAATTGCTAACTTGTCACCTTTTTCTTCATCATACATAAACATTTCGCCGTTTTTTTCGAAAACTTGATAATAAATATAAGTATCCTCTGTTAATAACTTTTCACTTTTCAATTGCTTCATGTATTGTTGAATTTGCGTTAGTAAATGCTCTGAATTTGTATATGTTTCTTGCAATTGATCCCAACGCTCTTTCAACGCATCAGCAAGTGAATGATTATATGATAAAGAGTTGTCGTTACACGGAAAAATATTCACACCTGGTTCCTCGACAAGGTCATTTTCAGCAAAAACTGGTTTTGGTAATTGAGATAATTCTGATGAGATTTTTGGATAGCGTTCAACACCCGTAATTCGAACTTTACCACGCCAAGGTTTTCGTTCTTCAGCGATCAGGTCTTCAAGCGTCCCATAGTAGCGTCCATGATCACCTTTATCAATCAGAACGAGCTGATTGAGGTATGCTTGCGCTTCTTTTCGATTCATATTTATCCCCACTTCATTTGAAAGTTCCCAATGCGTAATTTATTGTCTATGGTTTAATATTATAGTATAAATTTTCACAAAGCTAAACCATAAGCGTAGAAAACGTAGGAAGGGTTTTAACGTTCAAAGGGCTTTGTTCATATCTATGACTTTTCAACAGAGTTATTTTCGTTTTTCCTCATTTGCTTCGTGGACGTGTCATGGTAACGAACTTCATTTAATCGTAAAAGTTGATCGAGCCGGTCTGATCTAGTTGACATCAATTGCTCATTTATCCTTTTCACATGCTGTTCCATACGGTATATAGCTGTAAAGACATCATGCCTTTTTTCAGTTTGTTCTCTGTTACTAACCGATTGGTATGCCTCGATTAATTGAGGGATTTCCTCATTAACCATCCTGTTAAGCTCATGTTTTTCTTCAATATCAAGAAGGTTGTGTTCAGGTATGATATTTTCAATGCTTTCCATTAATGATTGGAAGCGATAATTTAATGAGTCATCAAGATCTTGAAATTGAGCAGGTAATCTTTTAAGTTCTTGCTCAATGACAGTATCCGCCTCTTTACCCTCAGTCCCCAAACGATCTCGCGGTGGTGGGACAGACACATCGATATTTTGGCGACCGTCAAGCGCATCATCAAGCATATCAATTGCATCAAAGATCGGTTTAAAAAGGGGAGAACGTCTGATGCTGCGCACGACAGATTTTGTATCTTTCCGATAATAAATGGTTGCTTCACTACATTTACCACGACCATTTTTTGATTTGAACCGTTTTCGAAAAACTGTAAGGTGGATTTTCTTTTTTATCTTGCTTGGAGACTGCTTGGTGTCGTTTATTTCAATAGAAATTTTTCGCATTTTAATTCTTACTTTTACTTTTGTACCATCAATCGTTCTTTTAAATGTTTTATCCATACGAGCGAGTTCAGTGAGAGATGATAGGTCTGTTAGTAATTCTACAACTTCCGAAATCATTTCCTTCGTATGAAAGTCTTCTATGGTCTCATCATTTAATGGCTTTAAATAATCGGGTAACCAACGATAAAACCACTCTTGCTGCATAAGACGGTCTTGCCAAGACACATAACTTCACCTACCTATTTGGTTACTCCTTTAAAAGTTTTTTTCCCATTTCTTGATTGAGTTCGTCTAAATCTTGGACAAATTGCTTGCTCGATTGTATGATACGTTCGTTAGATTGTTCGGTTAGTGCGATTGCGTCATGGACATCTTGATAAGCTTTTTTAAAAGACTCAAGGGCAATCGCAGGCTCTTCCAAGGTTTTTAGTGTTTCTTCAGTATTGCTTTTAAGCATTTCAGCATTTGATAGTAACATTGATTCTGTTGCATCATTTACGTCATTTACAGCATTAATGACCTGTTTTTGATTTCCGAGCGCAAGCTGAATCGAAGCAGTAACGGTAATAATGTTTTTAGTCATTGTGATTGCGTTAAATATTGCTTCTTCTAATTTGTCATTGTTTTCAATGATCATATCGACAGAGGCGAGTGATTGTTGCAGTACATGAACTGCTTGTGTCATATTTTTAATACGTGTTAGTACTTTTTGTTGTCCTTTTTGGATAGCAGTTGAATCGTTGTCTAGCGTGTCTTTTTCCTTCTCTTGCTCTAACAATTCGTTTAATTGTTTTCCGATTTCGATTTGTTCGTTTAAATTGATAATTCGTTCATGAGCTACCTCTTTTAATTGGATGAGCATGACGTTGTCTTCTTGAAGACGGTCTCTTCCCTTTAAGAGTGCTTCGATGATTTCTTCTACTTCTGTCTCTACGTTTCGATACTTTTGCGCGTACTTATCCATTGGGCTTTTGCGTAACAATTTATTTAGGAAGCTTTTCCATTTACCTTCTTTTAAATAATCAGGCTCTAAATCGTTAACGGTTTTTCGAAGTTTTGATAACTGCTCTGGTAAGTCCCCATTTTTGTCATTCATCATTTCGTTAACAGGGCGTTTTAGAGCTTCTAATGATTCACCCGCTTTTTCTTGCTCATGAGTACCGATTTCTCCAATTGTTTCTAATATATCATCAAGAGTTTGTTGATCTCGGAGTTTTTCGACATATTCTTGAGCTTGTTGCTCGGAGGTGTCGTTTGTTTCTGGGGATTGGTTTTCGTCTTTCATTAAGATCCCTCCTATAAGTTAGCCTTTCACGGTGTATTCTGTATGAATAGGCATATGATCAATATACATGTTCTTCATATACTATGATTATATAATGGGGGTTTCTTTACTAGCAAGTTGGGGCAATACTTATGGACGATCTTGAATAATGGAAATGTACGGTTGCAGTTAACTAGCCACGACTTAGTACCCTCGGGTCACTTGAAGTGGGGGGATGAATTTCGGAAATCTGTTAAATGTATGAATCGCCGTACTTCGATAAAATATGATACAATGATAAAAGTAAATCGTAGAACCCTTATGATTCAACGATAACATGAGTAATATAAGCTACGAAGTAAGGGGTTTATAAAAGTGAAAAACGTTGCACTGTTTATTATTGTGACGTTGGCTTGCATAACTGTTTGGTCTCTTGTATTTTGGCAATGGTTCGTTTCTTCAAGTAGCGATCGGCTATGGGGGAATGAAGCAATCATGATCGAGCATAGGGATGACCGTCACAAGCCAGTTGCTGAACTTGAAGACAAATTTGTCGCTGTTAAAGCCGAATCCGAAAGTGACATTGTCGCAGAAGATTCGAAAAATGAAGGTTTAAGTATCAGTCCAGATAGCGATGAAGAATTTGATTTTTTTGATACAAATGAACCAGGGTTAGGAATTGGTGAGGAAGGTGTCCCACTCCAACAAATATTTTCAGATTTAAATGGCTAACAGACAATTTTTTCATGACTTCTCTGTTAATTTTGTTTATTTTGGACATACCCATACAATCAATATTTATTTTTCAAAAGGAGGGGAGTCAAATGCTCTCAAACATTGGTGTTCCAGGTCTTATTTTAATTCTTGTCATTGCGCTTGTTATTTTTGGACCGAAAAAGTTGCCAGAAATTGGCCGAGCTGTTGGTGAAACATTGAAGGAATTTAAATCATCAACTCGCGAATTAACGAAAGATGATGATCAATCTACTAAGCATGAAAACCATCAGGATAAAGAAGAAAAAGACAATAAAAATGAAACGTTAAAATGAGGCGACTGATAGGGATGTGGGATGTATTCCATCTTGCATCTTTTTACGTCTAAGGAGTTGCGATCCATGACCGAAGAAAACATGAATATTCTTGACCATCTTGATGAATTACGAAAACGTATTATGGTCGTTTTGACCACTTTTATTCTTATTTTTATTATTGCTTTTATTTTTGTTGGAGATATTTATGATTGGTTTGTTAAAGATTTAGAAGCAATAGGTATGACACTAACAGTTTTAGGGCCGTTTGACATTATATGGGTTTACTTATATTTAGCTGGTGTTATTGCCATCATGGTTAGTATTCCTATTTTGCTTTGGCAAATATGGTCTTTTATACGTCCGGCGCTTACTAAAAAAGAACAGAAAGTCTCTCTCTTATATATACCGTTCTCATTATTATTATTTATTCTGGGCCTTACATTTGGATATTTTATCGTGAGACCACTCGTGTTAAATTTTTTAATCGGGCTTGGTGAAGGCGACTTCCAAATGATGTTTACGACGAAAGAATATTTTAAGTTTGTGATTCGAATGACAGTACCGTTTAGTATTCTGTTTGAAATGCCACTTGTCATTATGTTTTTAACAAACATTGGAGTCGTTACACCAGAAGGGTTAAAACGAAACCGGAAATATGCGTTCTTTGGACTGGTTGTCATTTCTGTTCTTGTTTCACCACCTGATTTTGTATCGGATGTTCTTGTTATCATCCCACTGTATATTCTTTATGAAATTAGCATACGCTTATCAGCATTAGTGTTTAGGAAACGAGAGCGTATAGATACTGATGATCGTTAGATAAAAAAGGATGTTCTTTAAAGCAGCGCTACTGCTTTGGGAACATCCTTTTTTTAATAATGCTTATCGATTTGTAGAAAAATGAGTGATGCTTCTATTAAGTTCACAAAAATTTAAATTTCACATTGAATAAAAATTAATAGTCAATATCCAGTATGAAGTATTTATAAAGCGGTGTGATCATGTTTTGAGGGGAGATTTTCACAAAAATAGAATGAGATATTTGACACAAATCATTCCTTTATTGTACACAATCTGTTCATTGTTTGTTGAGCTAAAGTAAGTGAGAATAGATTTATACGGAAGTTGTTTTTAGTGAAAGAAGGAGGAGAGGATCCAATGTTAAAATCAAAAATGACAAGAAGAACTTTTTTAAAAGCATCGGCAATAACAGGGGTCGTTGCTGCATCAGCTTCCTATGTTGGTAGAGGGAATATTTCTGATGCATCTAGTATTCAAGATGCTGAAAAAATTCCAAACCTGTGCAATGGTTGCTCCAGTCGTTGCGGTATGACGGTCACAGTAAGTGATGGAAGAGTTGTGCGAGTAGATGGTAACCCCTTACATTCCCGCAGTCGAGGAACACTCTGTGGTAGAGCTCACGGAGCTGCTTTATTAGCGTATCATCCAGATAGGTTAACAGAACCGTTAAAGAAAAATGAGAACGGCGAATTTGAGCCTATTTCATGGGAGCAAGCTTACAAGGAAATTGGTGAAAAACTTCAAACCATTATTAACGAACATGGGCCAGACTCATTCGCATATTTTCAGAACCCGAAGCGGGTACAAAGGTTATACGGAGACCGATTTGTTGAGGCACTAGGTTCAGCAAATATTTTCTCACATAATGCTTCATGTAACCTTTCTAGAGACACTGGTTTTAAACATGTTTTAGGTGGTGTCCCTTCAGGGGATGTTGCAAATGCGAAAGTCACTTTGTTTATCGGTCGAAGTTATGGAGATGGGATTAGACCATCACAGCTACAAAACTTGGTGACAGCAAAAGATAACGGATCAAAAATCTATATTGTTGATCCACGTTTAAATAGTACATCGAATTTAGCAGACGAATGGTTACCGATAAAACCAGGCACGGACCTCGCATTATTACTTGCAATTGCAAATGTTCTCATTGAAGAGAATTTATATGACAAAGAATTCTGTGAAGAACATGGCAATAGATTTGAGGATTTTGAGAGAGAGATGAAACAATACACACCTGAATGGGCTAGTGACAAGACTGATTTGTCTGTAGATGTCATCAAACAAGTTGCTCGTGACCTTGGCGAAAACAGACCTAAAGCGATTGTTGAGCAATCTTGGAAAGGTGCCTTTGGCTGTAACTATGAAAATAGTACAGAAACAGCGAGAATGGTAGGGCTAGTCAACGCATTATTAGGTAACATAAATGTGGATGGAGGAATGCTCTTTACTAGTGGCCCTAGTTTAGAGAGTCCTGATAACCTTAAAGAACCAGGAGAACTCAAGCCAAGAGTAGATGGCGCTGGTATAAAAGGTGAAAAGTGGTACTTGGCCGATACAGCGAAAGGGGTCGGCAATGCAGTTCCTGACTTTGTGAAAGAAGGTAAATTAAAAGCAGCATTTTGCCAACACCATAACCCAGTACGTAATCATCCAGACTATGAAGTGATGAAAGAAGGTTATGAGGGACTAGATTTATTAGTTGTTGTAGATATTTGGATGAGTGAAACAGCGGAAGTGGCAGATTATGTTCTTCCTGAATCATCTTGGTTAGAGCGGACAGAGGCAGTCGAAGGTCTAGGTGGGAAAACACCAACAGTAAACCTACGTGTTCAAGCTATTGACAAGATTCATCCAAAAACGAAAAACTTCTCTGAAATCATGAGTGAACTAGCAGATGAAATGGGGCTAAGTGATTACTTTACGGATTTAGAGACGGAAAATAGAACTGCTTGTGAAAAACTAGGCATTTCTTATGATGAGTTATTGGAGCAGGGGACAATTCAATTAGAGAGTACTTGGGAGCCTGGTTACCAAGGATCAAATACAGAAAGTGGGAAAGTAGAATTTGCATGCCAAGCATTTGAAGATGCAGGATTTACGGCGGTGCCGAAATGGGTTGAGCCGAAGGTTACGATTCCTGAAGGGGAATTCCGTTTAATCCATGGTAAACAAAATATTCATTCTCATACGTATTCGACAAACATCCCTAAATTAGCTCAAATCTCTAAGGAATATAACCTTGATAGTGTATGGATCAATAAGAAACGTGCTGATGAACTAGGCATTAAAGATGGCGACCCGGTCATTATTGAAAATGAGATGCATACAGGAAAAACAACAGCAAAAGTAACAGAAGCAATTCATCCTGAAGCAGCATTTTACCCATCACATTATGGTTCAAGAGCCAGTTTAACCTACAATGACGATAATGGTTTGAGTATTAATGATTACACGCCTCATCAATACGAAGCAATGTCTGGGGCGCCAAACATGATGGAAACATCTGTACAGATTAAAAAGGATGGTGCTTAATCATGGCAAGATACGGTATGTTAATTGATACGATAAAGTGTGTAAACTGCTATGCTTGTTCATTAGCCTGCCAAACCCAGAATGGTTTGCCAGATGATGAAAATTTCATATATTTTTTAGAAAAAGAAGAGGGGACTTTCCCTAATGTGAAAAGGGATTTTTTACCTGTTCAATGTCAACATTGTGATGAGCCAGCATGTGAAGAGGTATGTCCAACGGGTGCAACGTACAAGGATGAAGATGGAATTGTCGTTTTGGATAATTCCAAATGTATTGGATGTAAATATTGTGGTGTAGCTTGTCCATATTCAGCACGTGTTCAACTTCACGATTCCATGTATAAAAAGGGAACGTATGAAGATGCGGGAAGAGAATATAATTATACGGTTGAGAAATGTCGATTTTGTAAAGAGTTGGTTGACAATGGCGAACAGCCGGCATGTGTTACAACTTGTATAAGTAATGCTAGAATATTTGGTGATTTAGATGATCCAGAAAGTGAACTTTCTAAAGCGATAGTTGAGAAAAAAGCGAAGCCACTTCGAGCTGATTTAGGAACAAAACCTAAAATCTATTACGTGAGGTGATCAATGATGACGATGTGGGGCATGTTAATTGCAATCTATTTATTTTTAGCGGGTATTTCTGCAGGTTCTTATATCACAGGCATATTATGTGATTGGTATGTGAAGGATGAGCGTCTAATAAAATTAAGAAAAGCAGCGATTTGGTTAGCAACACCAGTTCTTGGTTTAGGATTGGGTATTCTAATTTTCGATGCTGAAGCGGGGTTATTTAACCCTTGGAGAATGGCTTTCTTATTTAATAATTTACCATTTTCAATGATGAGTACCGGAACTTTAATTATTACATTATTCTTTTTCCTACTTGTATGGCACGGATGGCTCGAATTTAAGAATAAATTTGTACCCAATTGGGTCAAAGTTACAGGTCTTGTTCTTGCCCTTGGGACAGCCGCTTACACAGGTTTATTGATTGGTTTAGCACAAGTACCATTCTGGAATACACCTATGCTCCCAATACTATTTTCTGTATCTGGTGTTTCTGCAGGTATTGCAGCGGCCTTTATTGCAGGTGTCATGTGGGATAAATCCATTATTGAGTTCATTATCCCTTTAAAAAAGGTCCATCTTGGATTATTAGTATTCGAAGCATTTCTACTATTCTCATTGTTATACGTTGCAGCGTCACGGGATGTGACAGCCGCTCAATCCGTCTCAATGATTCTAACAGGAGAATTGGCTCTATGGTTCTGGGGAGGCCTCGTTTTCATTGGACTTGTTATTCCTATAACGTCAGAAAGTATTGAATTGATAAAGCATAAGCAAGTTGAACCACCTCTAGACCTCAACTTACAGCATTTTTCTGCAGGAAAAGGGGAAGTTATGAAGCTTTACTTCGTTGAAGGAGCAACCATATTCGGTGGATTTTGTTTAAGGTTGATCATCATTTCTGCCGCTATCCCAATCAATGTAATGCTGTAAAGAAAGGAGTGCGCCATGACTCAAACAACAACCATGCAAAACAAAAGTGAAATATATTCTATACTTGCAGAAGGTTTAAAAACTCCAACTGAAGATTGGGTGAGTTGGTATAATGATATAGGAAGAGAAAAATTAAAAAGTCTTTTGATTAGTTTTCCTATACTTGATGAACAAGAAGTTTCTAATTGTTTACCTAAACAGTTAGACTTTAAAGAAGTGGATCATTTATATCGTTCTTACTTTATTTTGCCGGGACCACAACGTGTGGTCCCAGCAGAATCCATTTATAAACAATGGACAGTTAGGAATTCAGCTTTTGCGTTATCTAAAGGTTTTTTAATGGGAGACTCGGCTGAGCATATGAATAATATTTTTAAGGAATTAGATATAGAAATTCCTGAAGAGTTTAGTTTTATGCCAGACCATTTAATTCTCCAATTGGAACTTTTATCTTTATTAGAAGAAAACGGAAACGAAGAATTCGTCAATGAATTTATAAAAGAACACCTTGATTGGACCGAAGATCTAGTTGCTGAATGTACGAAAAAGCAGTGGTCTGGATTTTATTATTTGTGGATTCAGTTAATCCATATGTTTTTCCATAAAGAGTGTTGGAAATGTTAAGTTACATTCGTGACAATTGTGTAAGGAGTTTGTTTGTCGATTCAAAATGTGATGCTTGTATGGTTAACTGTCCACATGAAGCTCTTCAATTTACGGATGGAGAGGTAAATATTGATAGTGAGTCGTGTCGTGAATGCGGTTTATGTGTGACAATTTGCGAGCAAGGTGCACTAGTAGATGACACATACATCTTTTATTATCCAACTTTAAAAAAAGGTCAAAAGGGATATTCTTGCATGTCTGTTGAGATAATGGAAAATATTCGAAGGATCCCTTGTCTTGGTATGCTAGATGAGACAGAATTTATTACTCATGTTTTGGAACATGGCCCTGATATTCAACTATGGGCTGGTAATTGTCACGATTGTCAATGGAATGTTGGGATCGAATTGTTAGAAAAGCGTATTCAGCAAGTACAAAAAATAGCGGAACAAATTGATTTACAGGTGAATATTCAACTTGATTACCTTTATACGCAGACATTAGATGCAGGGAATGAATCAAAATTAAATCGACGAGATCTTTTATTCAAAGGTTTTAAATGGTTTGAAAACCAATCTAAAAAAGAAGCCTCTAAAAAGGTAGATGAATTCGTAGAACAAGTGAAAACAGTTGAAGACCTTTGGGTAGATGAAAAGCATAAAAGTGCGAACGAAGCGGATAAAAACGATTTACACTTTCATATGCAAAAAAAAGTAACGAGAAGAAGGTATGAATTTTTAGAGCGTTTAAAATCCATTGGTGTAGATGTGCAAGAGCCAATAAGTGGTTTGTCGACATCGAAAGCGATTGATAGTACTTGTGACGCATGTGAAGTATGTATTCATGCTTGTCCAACAGGTGCACTTCATGGCGCTGAGAAAGATAAATATTATAAGATAACCTTTTCTCCAAATTATTGTTTAAGTTGTACTGTATGTATTGATGTATGTCCAAAGGGTGCAATGAATGAGGGAGATGTATTAAAAACGACCCTTTACACGTCACCATTAAAAACATGTAATAAATGTAAAACGAATTTCGTTCCCAAGGAAAGCAGTCAGGATATGTGTATGACATGTCATAATAAACATCATTTGATTGCTTCTTTGTAATAGACAAGCGCTTCTATGTTAACGAAAACAACGTTCTATAACCAAAGATAAAAAAGAAGCCACCTCGTGCATGACGACTTTTTAATGAATGTACGAAGCGTGGCTCTTATTTTTTTAGAAGTGATACGTTTCTGTACTTAGGAATCTGGTTATTTCGGTCACTAGTAGTTCAAGGGTTAGTATGAAATTAGATGCGAATCATAAGGATTGTCACAATATATTCATTGCTATTTTGATAAAATTGGTTAAAATTAAACATTATATTTATAATTAGTTTAAAATTAAAAAGTATATTGATTAAAGGTGGCTTTTCAATGTCTTTGAAACAAAAGGGGTTTATAAAAAGAATACGTTCAATCTGGAAAGCGTTGCTAATCTCATGCTTTTCTTTTTGCGGTTTATTATTGACAGCGATTTTTGTTGAGGTGGATCTTGTCAATCTTGATGGATTGTTTCCTAGCCAATTGGAACAATCGTTCATGTTCTTTTTTGCGCTCTTTATTTCAACTTTGATTTTAGGGGAATTGTTCGCCCAAATCAACTTGCGATTTAGTGAACTGTTTTTTAGTGTATTTATTTACTATTTATTGAGCACTTCACTGATTCATGCATTGTTTGCTTCCGTCTTTCAAATAGATTTGAACTTATTGATACTGTTTTTACGTCAGTTGCCAATTTCCTTTATTATCGCAATCGGTGTTGCTTATTTTAATCGGTCGGTGGATCAACATGATGGTTTGTTAAAGAGAAGAATGATGAATTATTTTCGTACAAGGTCGTTTAAATCTTGGGGTATTCGTTCGATTGCAACTTTAATTTTTATGTTTTTAACTTTTTATGCAATTGATTTATTAGTACGCCCGTTTATTGAGACTTTTTATACATCGTCGAACGATCATGATGTATTTGTCGAGTCACTAAGTGAATGGGGAAGAAGCCAATTCATGTTATTGCAATCTCTTTTTCTCTTGCTTGTAACGGCACCGATATTTGCATTATGGAGAGGGTCAAAATCTGCGATTCTTTTTTGGATTGGTTTTCCTTTGTTTGTACTGCTTGCTGTTGTACCGTTTTTTGAAATGGCCGAAATTGTTCCGTTTGGTTTTCGATTTACAATATTCATTGAAATAACTGCCGTTGTTTTTATGCAATCGATTATTTTAGTACAGTTTTTCTATGTCCCCATTGAAAATGGAAAACGATCTACAAATGTAGATGAATGGACTTATTAATAAAGAACTGTTCAACTTAATATAGGAAAAAATAGCACCCGAAGGCAACATATATTTTGTTGCTTTTCGGGTGCTATTTATTTTACTGAAGATGAATGGAGGGCGAGGTAATTTTGGTCTGTATGGATGAGCGTCTCAACTCCTTCAACAATTTCATTTAGAGAAGAAGGGTCGTAACAGTCGTATTCGTCAATATCAAGGTGTAAGACAGGGCAGACATTGAAATGTCTAATCCAGTTTGAATAACGCTGGTATAAATCTTCCCAAAAAGCACGTGGGGTGTTAATTTCCATATCTCTACCACGATCGTGAATTCGTTGCATGATGCTTTCAAATTGACCATCAATGTAGATGAGTACATTTGGTTTCGGGAAGTATGGATTCATCACCATAGCTTCGAATAAGGAATGATACGTATTAAAATCACGTTCGCTCATGTTGCCATTCTCGTATTGCATTTGCGCGAAAATCCCAACATCCTCATAAATACTACGGTCTTGTACATAACCAAGTCCTGTTTCAGACATCTGTTTTTGTTGTTTAAATCGTTCTGCTAAAAAGTAGATCTGTAAATGGAAAGACCAAGCTTTAAAGTCGTTATAATAATCTTCTAAGTATGGATTTCCGTCTACTTTTTCAAAAGAAGATTCAAACTGAAGTCTATTTGCTAATTGCTGTGTTAACGTTGATTTGCCTACACCAACAGTACCAGCTAACGTGATCAACGCGTTACTAGGAATGTTGTTTTTTATTTGATTCATGAGAAGTTCACTCCATTTTGTTTAGGTAAATCGAATCCCGGAAATTGTTTTTTTAATACTTGAATGAGGTCATCTAGAATTGTTTCTAAATCATTTTGACGGGCAATAAAATCTAGCTGATCACCATCATAGGATAAAACTGGAATATGTGGATGTTTTTGGCGAAAGACGTTCATAAACGTTTCATAATCATCACTTAGCTGCTTTAAATAATTTGGATCCATTGGTTTTTCAATTGCACGCCCACGTTGCTCAATGCGTTCAAGAAGTGTCGATAAGCTTGCGTTTAGATATATGATCACGTTCGGTCTTGGTAAATCCCCAGTGATAATATTATAAATTTGCCGATACTTTTCAGCATGTTTTTGTTGCAACGTTTGTTCTGCAAAAATAAGGTTTTTAAAAACATGGTAATCGCTCACAACCATTTTACCTTGTTGTAAGACGTATCGTTCAATGTCTTCTAATTGTTTGTATCGATTACAAAGAAAAAACATTTCTGTTTGGAAACTCCATTCATCGATATCTTCATAAAACTTCCCTAAAAATGGGTTTTCTTCTACAATTTCCTTTAATAAATAAATATTTAATCGTTCCGAAATTTTCGTCGCTAGCGATGTTTTACCGACTCCGATCGGTCCTTCAACAGAGATGAATGGAGGTGTGTTCATCGCTTGATCCCCCTTCCGACAATAACCATATATCGTTTTAGATAAAAAGAACGTTGTCTATTGTACCATAAAAAAGCGACGATTCGACATGATTCGTTTTTATTTAACAGGGAAATCGATTTAATGAAATGGTGATAGGTATGAACTTATTATCATTTAGAACATTCTTATCTTTAACAAAGGTGACACTACACTTCAAATTACAGAAAAAAGTAGCTCTACGTTAATGAAAACAGAGGCAAGTTACAAAAAATTGATATGTTGTGACTTGTCTCTGTTTTCCCATTTTTTATAACTTCAGGTTAATTTAAGAAAATCATATGCATAATGAAGGTGAAAGGGGGAGTGAGATGAGTTTAGTTTATAGTTGAAGGAGAATACTATTCATTTAGAAATTTGATAATTGTATGATACATTTTTTTGTTTTCTAGCTTAGAAAAGTGAGATAAGGCAGGACCGAAATTTCCTTCTATGATCCATATATGCCCATGCAAATCAATTCCTATATCAAATCCAAATATACGTGGTAAAGAAAAGGACTTAGAAAGTTGTTCCGCTCCCATCAAAACAACGCTATTCATTTCAGATATTAATACATTGATATTCTCGATGTTTATGCTTGACTGTTGAATAGCATCGTCAACATTTAGTAGCGTTCTTCCTTCTCTTAAGTTCGTTACAATGTATCCGTCACCTGCAACTTTAGCAATCATTGCTGTAACGACCCATAGATGAGAGTTTTTTCGTCTTTGAACCATAACGCGGATGTCAAACGGACGTCCATTAATTTTGGCAAGAGGTATATGCTGTTGAATGATGTAAGGAACATATCTTATTTTTTTTCTAAAGTATTCAATCGTTTCTTCCTTGCCCTCAATCGTCTTAACAATATCTTCGTTTTGTATTTCATACTTTTCATCGCTTACATGAGATAGCTTATAAATATTTTCTCCCCACCTGCTGAAAGATGGTTTTATGATTAATTCAGAATATTGGTCCATTAAGTTCCACATTGTATTTTTGTTAAATGAGGCTGTGGTTGGTAAATACGGTTGTAAACTCTTTCTATTATTCATGAGGCTAAAATTACCCATTTTACTTGGGTATCCCATGATTATTTCCCTACCTTTCGTACTGAATAATTTTAATTTAAGGTATGAATAATTGGTTTTATTGTTTAATACAGATAACCTACAGATTTTTTGAAATTAGAAAAAAGGGTGATACCTATAAAACTCCATGGATGAAAGGTTCTCTTTAGAGGGTAGGCTAAATAAGAAGTTATTCATTCAGAAATTTTACAATCGTATTATACATTTTTTTGTCTGCTAATTTGGAGAAGTGTGATAAAGCGGGTTCTAAATTTCCTTCAATGATCCCTATACGTCCATGTATATCAATAGCCATATCAAATCCATAAATACGTGGTAAAGGGTAGGTTTTTGCAAGTTGCTCTGCACCCATAATAACAACACTATTCATTTCAGATATTAATGCATCAATATCATCGATATTCAATGTGGACTGTTGAATGGCATCATAAACATGTAGTAACGTTCTACCTTCTCGTAAATTCGTCACAATGTAACCGTCACCTGCAACTTTAGCAATCATAGCTGTAACGACCCATAAATAAGATTCTTTTCTTCTTTGTACCATAACGCGGATGTCAAACGGACGTCCATTAATTTTGGCAAGAGGTATATGGCGTTGAATCATATAAGCAATATTTCCTATTTTCGTCGAAAAGTATTTCGTCGTTTCATCCTTGCCATCAATCGTAATCGTTGAATTTTCAATTTGGACTTCATATTTTTCGTTTTCTACATGAGATAGCCTATAAATATTTTTTCCCCACCTACTGACAGAAGGTTTAATAATTACTTCGCCATACTGAGATATAAAGTCCCACATTGTTTCAATACTAAAGGGGACGGTAGCTGGTAAATATGGGTGGAGGTCTTTTCTATTGTTCATTATATTAAAATTTCCCATTTTCGTTGGTATAGACATGTTTTTTCCCTCACTTTTTTCATACATCCTTTTCTTTAATACTAATATATGAACAACTTGTTTTATTGTGTCATACAATTGACCTACAAAATTCGGTCAAACTTTAAAAAGCCTTTTATCTAAAGAAGTCCTATCATTAATCATAAAAAATGATAAAGGTTGGTTTCAGAGGAAAAGGCCAATAGATAAGGTGATTGAACAATCGTTGCGGAAAAAAGTGATCGAAAACAAAAAAGTATACTCTTATCTAGTTAACATGATTACTCATTTTTGTTTATACCTTTTGAATGAATAAATTTTGCATATTCAAGGGGGTTTGTAAACCCTTTTTTTATCGTAGATTCATCATATGACATATATAATGAATCGTTACCTGGTTTGGCATTGCATTCGATAAACCACAAGTTCTCATATCGATCAATCGCAAAGTCAATGCCTAACTCGCCAAATTGACCGTAGCTTTCTTCAACACAGTGGTAGCAATTAATTAAAAATGTTTCAACTTTTTGTTTTAGGTGCTCGATGTCTTTACTTGAATAAGACATATATTTAGTGAAGAAATCGTCAAATCGATAAACAGTGGCTCCTGTTCTAGTACTTGTAATGGGATAGTTAGGAACCCCTTTACGCACCGGGTAAGCGACGATCTCTAACTCACCATGTCCATTTCGTTGAAGTGTAGCTCGCATATCCACGTTACAATTGTTAATTTCAAGGACATTGATTGCACTTTGGATAATCACATCATTTTTGCAAAGTAAAAAGCGGATTTCTTTTATAAGATTTTCAAAAAGGTGAACAGTTTTTTGAGTTAACTGACTGCCTTTTAAATAACTGATTGTATATTGATCATCTTGATCATAGACCACTTTAATAATGGTTTCTCCATTATTTCCGTCACATTTTTTGAGATACAACGTATTGGTTTCATGAAACATGTCTTTAAGATCACTTGTTTTTTTATATAATTTTGTTAATGGAAGATACTGACGTACTTCATCATATTGATACAACTTACGATAAAGATCCCATTTGTCAAAAGTATAAACCGGGTTAACTTTTTTTAAGGAAGGCAAAAGTTCTAATTGTTCTCGGATGTAGTCGGATACTACTTTTTGATGTTCTAAGACAGCTCCACCTCGGTCATAAAAAACATCAGGGAATGGGAAATTTTTTTGTTCCCAAAGACCTGTCTCTTGGTTGAAATAGGTTCCGTTAATTTTTTGATTTAGGAAATGAATATCACGAATTGAAAAGAAATAAAGGTTTGTGTTAGCTTCCTGGTTTGCCTTCATTAGTTCTAGGTGACGAAATTTTGGTTCTTGATCTAATAATCTTTTTAGATTTCCAATACTTATAAACGTACCTAAAAATAGATTGTTCTTAGAAAAGTTATTGTTGTCGTTTGGAACTACCTTATGGGAACATTCTTGCTTAGCTATAAATTTTGCGTATTCGAGGATATATAAATATTGAGGTAAAACTTCATCACTCTTTGTTTGACCAGGGGAGGAGAATTTTTCTGGTTTTGAATTGGCTTCCAATAAATAAATGTAACCTAATTGATCAATGGCTATATCTAAACCAATTTCACCTAATGAACCGTACTTTTCTTCAATAGCTTTGACGATTTTAATTGCAATGTCTCTAACTTCTTTATCTGTTGGTATTAGAGGATTTTCTTCGTGAACAGCTGCATAAATATCTTGATAATCATGAACGTCCCGATCAATTGTTGTGATTGAATAATTTTCAGATGCTACTCTAACGTAGTTATATGTCACTTGCCAGTTACCCCAGTGATCTTTTTGTACGAGCACCCTTGTATCAAAAGTTTTCCCTTTATATCCTAAGCTTTTGACACCTTCTTGAATGAGGAATTGTTTGTTGCCCATAAATGTTTTAATCAGCTCATCAACTTTTGACCATTGATTGATCACTTCGCGTTTCAATCCTCTTTCGTAATAATTTACAATATATCCAGCCTTTATTTTTTCTATAGACATAACTTCCCGAGATCCACTACCATAGTTACTCTTAATAAAGACAAAGGAATGATTAGATACCATTTGTTTAATATCTTTAATACTGCGAGATATGACCGTATGGGGTAAGTGTCTTTTGATGTGGGTATCATTGGATAACTCTTTATACAAATCCCATTTACCGATGGTATCCACTTGATTAATAAAATGAATGCTAGGATGCTGTCTAAATTGCTGCCTGATAAATCGAACTAAAGGCTTTTGTTTTTTTGAAAAAGCAGTTGCCCGATCATAAATCACATCAGGCATGGGATACCAAGATGAAGTCCAAGAATGACGATCGAGATCTAGGACATAGCCCAATATTTTTTTATTGATCCAATCAATGTCATTTATAGAGAAAAAGTATGTCAAACAGCAAGCTTTTCGGCTGGCTCTTGTGTGATTTTCAGAAAGATATGTTGTTTCTCCTTTTTCAAACTTTTTAATAAAACTAGTATTAGTAAATACGCCAACAAGAGGTCCTAATCGGATACCTTCTTCACTTTTCCATATATTTAAACGAATGTCATCAAACAGTAACAAAGCTTCAAAAGTATTTTGAGGAACGTAGATATTTTCACTTCCGTCATTATGCGTTTTAAAATATACTTGTGCACTTCGTTGACCGAAATAAATTTTATAATAAGTGTCTTTACGCAAACCTAATCCATAAAAATAGTCTTCAGGTATAGACACTTCGGTGGAAATTTCATGTTTTATCTGTTTTACTTCAATTAAAATCTTTCTCACCCCTTTCCTCCTCTAAGTTGTCACAACCTCTGATTAACTTAAAGGTTCGACTTGGTATTTATAGTTTCAGTTTATGGTGGGATTTCTCTATATGTTAGTAGGCCATTTCTTTAATTTTGGTATTTAAAAAAGGATTATTAGCTTAACCGGGACGTTAAAGTCAAAAAATTTCATCCCCCTGAACAATGTTTCACTTGTAATATATGTGAAGTTTGCCTTATTGACTATGTCAGCAATCTAGATATCTTTATACGAGTTCCAACTTGTTTTGTTAAAAAAAGCCAAAGGACTAATGGTTCATAGACTTCAGTACCTTTCAAAACAAAGCCTTGTCTCATAGCATGCTAGCAAACACATGAAAAGAGGTGAAATGCTATGAGTATGCCAAATATCCCTGACATTGATCCGACGATTAACCTTGAAAGAGAAGACGTTATTAACTTGCTACTCGCTTCTGTGGCACTTGAAGAACTAGGGTTAGCTCATATTATCAATGCCGAGGCTGAAAAAATTCAAGCTGCATTAGGTACACTTCCAAATACTAACCTAGAAGAAGCCACATTATCAGAGTTAATGGAAGTGAATGAAAGTGTCAACAAAACATTAAAAACTGTTGTGAAAAAGGAAATGCTATTGCAGTTTAAACTTGAAGATATATTAGAGTTACCAATTGAACCAACACCACCAGATATTGAGGTTTTTCAGAATACAGTAACAGTAACGGGCTTTGTCAATGATGTACAGGTGGAAGACACCGATGAAGCTTTCTATCATGTAGTTGTAAATTAAGTGGCAAAAGACATTATTGAAAAATATTGTTTAAAGGGAGGTAAAAAAGTGGTTAATAGGCCAAATGTAAATGAGATCAATGATTATTTGGTCATTGGTATGAGACCATCTGAGGCAGGCGAAGCCGTGACTATCGGCAGTAGTCAAGAGATTGGAGCTAACCGACAGACCCTATCAGGTGGAAACCCAGGAGACCCCTTTGTTTCACCAATTACTCCAAATATTAATCCACCGTATCCTGCACCATCAAGTCCTAACCTTCGAAGTGTATTTTTTCCTGATCCAAGTGATCCAACAAACCCTAATGTAAACCGGTGGCTGTGGGACTCTAATGAACAAGCTCATTTTCTGCCTGATGCTAACTTGCTGTTTCGAGGGGTAGATTGGACTGGTAATGTAGCTGTAACAAGTCCAACAGGCACCTATTCACTTCAAGATATAAATGTATTTGCAGATATAGGATTTGCTACCACGTGGAATCAAGCTGCAGATGATGTAGAGAATTCATATTATTTTGATGAAAATTCTTTATCAGGCGTTTTAATGTCAGATGCTTCACCAGATCCAGCTAGAGGTTGGGTGGCACCATTCGATCATACCCAATTATTAAGTGATTTGCGTGACTGGAGAGAATTTATTCGAAACTTGCCAAGAGATGCATTTTTCGATTCTGGAGATCCTGCAAATCCTCGTGATGTAATCAATCGTAATTCTATTGCTACGGTTGCTGGAGGAAAACTCATATATGACGTAGCAGGTATGGATATAAATAATGATGGGTTTGTAGTAATCGACATTCAATATGATGGAACAGATTTTGAGGTTAATAATTCTGATTGGATTATCACAAACAGTGATCCCGAGGAGGAAGAGAAGTTAGTTATTTTCCGTATTCGGGGAGAAGCCAATATGAATATGAGCAACTCTTCTATTATGGTTGGAGATGGATTAGAGTGCCCAGACGGATTAAGTGTAATGTTTGTTAAAGCACATCCAGAAGAAGAGTTTACTAGCTTAAGTGGTAGCTCAGATCAAGTTTTTGATGCCAATAATTTAGTTATAAATGGTATCGGCTTTTGGGACCTAAATACAATTGGTGATGCAGAAACAGATGAAGATTTCGGACCTCCTACAGACCCCGACGTTTATATTAACGTTGACTTTCCAACAACAGATTTCGTGGATAGAAATCAACAAGATAATTATACTGAAATCTCTATTAGTAATGCCCAAGGTTGCGGACAGTTCATTAGTCCGTTTGTAGAAATGCAAAATGTCAGGTTTATCCGCTGTGCACCATGTCCAGAAGTTGTAGAAGATCCAGCAATTGATCTAGAAAAGTTTGTATCACCAGATGGAGGTACAACATTCTTTGATGCGGATACTCCACCAGGACCGAATATCCCAGAAGGAATAGACCCAGTCTTTAGATATGTTGTGACAAATACAGGAAATGTGCCGCTAGAAAATATCACATTAACAGATGATGTGCTAGGCCCGATAACAATTCCATCAACAACATTAGATCCAGGGGAATCTTTTGCAGTTGAGATAACAGGTACTTGGGCTGAAGGCCAACAAGTTAATATTGCAATAGTAACAGGTGATTATGAAGATATTACTGTCACCGATGAGGATCCGGCTCATTATGTTGGGGTAGTTGAACCAGCACCAGCAATTGATCTTGAAAAGTTTGTATCACCAGATGGAGGTACAACATTCTTTGATGCAGATACCCCACCAGGACCAGATATTCCTGTGGGAACAGATCCAGTCTTTAGGTTTATTGTAACGAACACTGGTAATGTTCCACTAGAGAACATCACCTTAACAGACGATGTATTAGGGCCAATCACCATACCAACTACTACGCTAGATCCGGGAGAATCCTTTACAGTAGATGTAACTGGTACTTGGGCTGAAGGTCAACAAGTTAATACTGCAACAGTAACAGGTGAGTATGAAGATATTACTGTCACCGATGAGGATCCGGCTCATTATGTTGGGGTAGTTGAACCAGCGCCAGCAATTGATCTTGAAAAGTTTGTATCACCAGATGGAGGTACAACATTCTTTGATGCGGACACTCCACCAGGACCGAATATTCCAGAAGGAACAGATCCTGTCTTTAGATTTATTGTAACGAACACTGGTAATGTTCCACTAGAGAATACCACCTTAACAGACGACGTATTAGGACCAATCACCATACCAACTACTACGCTAGATCCGGGAGAATCCTTTACAGTAGATGTAACTGGTACTTGGGCTGAAGGCCAACAAGTTAATACTGCAACAGTAACAGGTGAGTATGAAGATATAACGGTAAGTGATGAAGATCCAGCTCATTATGTAGGTGTTGTTCCTTCTTTGGAAGTGGAAAAGCTTGTATCAGTTGATGGAGGGGAAACCTTTGAACCAGCACCGTCATCACCTGGACCTACACTTCCTGAAGGAGTGACAGTTCAATTTCAATTTATCGTAACAAACACTGGCCCCGTTCCAATTACTAATATTACTATAGAGGATAGTGAGTTAGGTATAGTTGGGGTGATTCCAGTCCTTCAACCAGGAGAATCACAGACATTTATTGCTTCTCCTTAGCATTGATAAACAGAGAACAGTTATGGAAGAAACACTTAACACATGTGAATTACCAGAACCGCTTGAATCTCGCACTTTCGGGGCTGATTTTTAAACAAAAGAGAACAAATCGTGATAAGTAGTCATCACGGTTTGTTCTCTTTTTATTTGTTGGGGGCTTAATAAAATCTTGAGCAAAATACGCAAACTCCAAAGTGCTATAAACTTGAATTATCGAAAAATAAGAATAGTACAGGAGAGTACGTATGTCTTAATCATCATAAAAGGACTGTAATTAAAAAATTCGAATATCATTAGGCGGATGTATTGTCAGCAATAATCTAAGTTCATATTCTATAATGATTAAACAAAAGGAGGAGTTCAAAAAATGGGTATGCCTAACATTCCTGACATTCAACCTAATATTGATATTAATCGCGAGGATGTAGTGAACTTATTATTAGCTTCAATTGCATTAGAAGAAATCGGTCTTTCACACCTTATTAATGCAGAGGGAGAAAAACTACAACGAGTGATAGATGATGAAAACGCAACAGTGGATCAGTTATTAGAAGTGAACCGAAATGTTGAAAAAAGTTTACGAGGGGTAACAAAAAAAGAAATGTTATTACAATTTAAATTGGAAGATACTATGGAGCTTTTTAATGATGAAAACGGTAAAAAATGCTAACAGAAAGATGTGTGAATATAAGAACAATGATGAAGTAAATAAATCATTCTAATAGGGGATATGAGTTAAACTTATTGATAAATATCCTTATAGTTAGGCAATGATACTCTCGCTTTCCTCTCAAATTCATATTATATATTGACTTCAAAAATAAGGAGGAGTATAAACATGGGAATGCCTAATATTCCAGATATCACACCAAATATTGATGTTGATCGAGATGACGTTGTCAATCTCTTACTAGCTTCAATTGCATTAGAAGAGATCGGCCTTTCACATCTAATTAATGCTGAAGGTGAAAAGTTACAACGTTTTATCGATGATGAAAATGCGACATTAGAAAACCTCTTAGAAGTGAATCGAAGTGTAGAAAAAAGCTTACGCGGGATAACGAAAAAGGAAATGTTACTACAATTCAAGTTAGAGGATACGATGGACCTTTTGAATAACGGTGAAAATAACGGGACTTAAAAAGAAATACGCAGACTTAGTGGTTTTTATCATTAATTACAGGTAAAGGCATCCTATTTTGACACATATGTCATATATAGGGATATGTAGTTGAAATGAACCGGTTTTTAACAAAGCCACTCTCTTAGTAAATGAGAGTGGCTTTACTTGTTTAAAGTAATCAATGTTCCCAAGAGAAATTGAAGTTTTTGTGTTTAGTGAACTACCTACACTTAACTTCGTTTGAGTTTTAAAAAGTGGCAATTGTAAAGTAAACCCTCCCGTCTTTAAGAATAAAAAATCATACAATATCATTTTGGACATACACTATACTATCTATTGCCATGAGGCTTAAATATATGAAGAAAGGAATCAAAAAGGATGGACATCAATCAGAAGTTGATTGAAAAACATAAACAGTCTTTAGAAGGAAATATTACAAGTTTGCTTGATTCCATTGCCAAAGAAGAAAAAGCATTAGCCAAGCTTATTGAATCAGAAGCTGATAATATTGATGCTTTTATTGGGGACCACTTGAACTTCCCTACAGAACCATCTAACCAAGAGATATTAGATTTCAATAAATCAATCAATAAACTCATTGATTCTGTCTTAATCAAACAATGGATTTTGTTTAAAAAAGTCGAAATGGTTGTAGATTTGCAGATGAACATGGATAGTACCCAAATAGAAGATAAGTTCGTGGAAGCAGGTTTAGATGAAGATTTATTTTTCATGAAGGGTGAAGAAGAAGAATGATTTCTTAAGAAAGGAGTCATTGTGATGAAGAATACACACCATTCTTTACAAGAATCATTAGAACATCTAACGAATGCGCTAAATAACTATTCGAATAGGATAGCAAATCTTCATGATGCTATTCAAAAAAAGGAAGGAGTTGAAGGGCCAGAAGAACATTCTCATGAGTCTAACCCATTAATTATTTCAAAAATGTATTTATATAGATCTGTAGAAACGCTCACTCACCTTGAATCATTTTTAAAGGAGAAAGAAGGCTTGTACTTTCATGATGCGCGTTCATCTACGCCCGAAAATATAAATGACATGTTGGACTCTCTAATTAATCGACGGATTGTTCCTTCACATCGGGAAGATCCTTTGGTAGGTAATCTTGGGGTTTATTATCGGACAAGCAAACCAGTGTATATAAACAGAATCCCTGTTCAGCCGTTACCTCCTTGGTTTTCAAATGGGTATTTTATTAATACAAGGACATTTAGAAAGCGGCTACCTTTATAATTTTATAGGTACTTTTTTAATGGAAAGCGATGCCGTAGCTGTTTCGGTAAAATCCACAACTACGGCTTTTATTTTCGTTACCACGGCTTTCTAGGAAAATCTTCTTTCTTATCTTTAGGGCCTTTATCATCATGTTTTTTATCATCGTCAGAGCATCTGTCTTTCTTTTTCTTATCATCCTCATTAAGCATTTCAATGACATTTTCGAGTTTATATTGTAATAACATCTCTTTTTTTATCGTACTTTGTAACATTTTTTCAGTACTTTTATTCATATCTAATAAGTCCTCGATTGTTTCCGCTTTACATAACCCGGCTTGAAGTTTTTCCCCTTCTGCATTGATAATATGAGATAACCCAATTTCTTCCATGGCAATAGACGTCAATAATAAATTGATGACTTCTTCCCTCGTTAAGTCAATGTTAGGTGAAATATCAGGGATGTTTGGTAATGACATATATTTTCCTCCTTTAATTACCTCTTAAGTATAATGTCATCATATGGTTATACACCTAATTTGGTTCCTTTATGTGTATTTTTTTAAGCTTGTCGGGGAAATTAACCCTTAACAGGGGTGTGAAAAGTGAAAATGATGATTGATGAAAAAGTGTCAAAAAGAAAATCTTAACAACCCTATATACATGTAGTATGATGAAAAAGATAGATTGCTAGAGAAAAATGGGGTGCTTGTGTGAGTAAAAGCGTAAAAATTGTAACTGACTCCACTGTTGATTTGCCAAGAGAGGAATTGGAAGCTTTAGGTGTTACCGTGGTCCCTCTTACCGTCACGATTGATGGGCAATCGTATATCGATGGTGTTGATATTAAACCGAATGAATTTATAGCAAAACTGAAAACTGCAGAAAAAATTCCACAAAGCTCACAACCTTCTCCTGGTGTGTTTAAAGATGTATATGATCGTCTAGGTGAGGATGGGAGTTCAGTCATATCTATTCACATGACAAGTGGCATGAGTGGTACATATACTTCAGCTCAAACTGCAGCTGAGATGACAGATACCGATGTCTCTGTTATTGATTCTTCCTTTATTTCTGTTGCATTAAGTTTTCAAGTAAAGGAAGCAGTGAATTTGGCGAAACAAGGAGCAACAAAAGACGATATTTTAGCGAAAATAGAAGAAGTGAAAGAGCATACTTCGTTATACATTATGGTGGATACATTAGAGTACTTAGTTAAAGGTGGGCGTATTGGTCGAGGTAAAGGACTGGTTGGCTCATTGTTAAAAATTAAACCAATTGCTTCATTAGCTGATGGGGTATACACACCGGTATCAAAGGTACGAACATACGTACAAATGATTAATCAGTTTCGGAAGACGTTATTGGAGGAAACTGAAGGGAAGAAGATCGCTGGTATCGGGATTGCTCATGCGGAAGCCAATGAACTAGCTGAAAAGTTAAAATCGTCTATAAAAGGTGCAACAGGTTATAATGATATTTCAATTATTGAAACAACACCTATCATTAGTACACATGCTGGTCCAGGAGCGATCGCGCTCATGTACTATACGGAAACGTAAACAAAAACGAGGGATGACTCAGTCCCTCGTTTTGTTTACGTTTATAATGTGATAACCGAGTACTCCTTTGATAAATCAATGAATGCTTTCATCGATGAAACTTCGCCAACGACGAGTTCATTTGATAATTGATAATAGTCAATGCATGTTTTACAACCAAGAATAGGAACACCATTTTCCTCCATTTCTTTCAAATGTAAGGATGCGAAATGACGATCAGTTAAGGTATAGACGCCTTTGTTGATTGTGAATATTGCTGCAGGTTTATCGTCTTCTTGTTTTAATAACGTAAAGTAGTTTTCTAACAGAGACCTACCCAGCTCTTCTTCTCCACTCCCAAGATGTTCAGATGTAAGTAAAATGATATTGTTCTTCATGTTTTATCCTCCTTCTTATTTAACAGCACATATGTACTAATTCAATACATTATGTTTAATTTTGGCAACGATAAGATGTAAAGTTCAACAAATTGTGACATATTTATGTGGTTTTTGTGAAAAATTTAACACAGCTATTTTTGCAGACCGTGGTTTCCGTTACGATATAAAGGGAGTGATTATGAGAATTGGTTTTTATATTTATATGATGAATAGGAGGATTTAAAAGAATGAAAACGAAAAATCGTTGGCTGATTGCATTATCTGCGATATCGATTCACTTATCGATCGGATCTGCTTACGCCTACAGTGTATTTCAAAATCCGATTTCTCAACAGGTGGGGTGGGAATCAACGCAGATATCATTGGCTTTTACGATCGCGATCTTTTTTCTAGGTTTATCTGCTGCATTCTTCGGCCCGTTTGTAGAAAAAAATGGTCCGAGGAAATCAGCACTCTTAGCTGCGACTTTATTCTCAACAGGAACGATTGGATCCGGTGTAGCCGTTGCTTTTGAGTCACTGCCATTGTTTTTATTATTTTATGGAGCGATTGGTGGGATCGGATTAGGATTAGGGTATATTTCACCTGTTTCGACATTAGTGAAATGGTTTCCAGACCGTCGTGGACTAGCAACAGGAATGGCAGTGTTCGGGTTTGGGGCAGGGGCTTTAATAGCCAGCCCGGTAGCAGCTAATCTTATTGATATCGTTGGGATCGAGGCGACATTTTATATTTTAGGATCTGTTTATTTAACCTTAATGACCTTAGGAGCTCTTTATATTGCCCGACCACCTGAGGGCTGGCTTCCTGATGGAATGAAGAGTGCAGAAAAAGAGGAGAAATCAACGAGTCAATCTGATTTGGCGCAATTAACAGCGAAAGAAGCCATTAAAACAAGAAGGTTTTGGATGCTTTGGGTAATGATGTTTATCAACATTTCTGTAGGTATTATGCTTATATCTGTTGCATCCCCAATGGCACAGGAAACTGTAGGGATGTCTGCGATTGCAGCAGCCAGCATGGTCGGTATCATGGGCTTATTTAACGGAGGAGGGCGGATCGTATGGTCTTCTGCGTCTGATTATATTGGCCGCTCCCGACTACTGATCATATTTTTTGCGATCCAGTTCACCGCATTTTTAATTTTACCTGCTGTCCATCAGGCGATAATCTTTCAACTTCTAATTTTTATCGTCATTTCCATTTATGGTGGAGGGTTTGCAGTTCTACCTGCGTTCATAGGTGACTTATTTGGGACAAAGCAATTAGGAGCAATCCATGGTCTCTTACTGACGTCTTGGTCAATGGCTGGGGTTGTCGGACCAATGACTGTTTCGTTTATTTATGAAACTTTTGGTGTGTATACACCGACATTCTATTTATTTGCTGTTTTATTAGGTGTCGCATTTGTCACATCAATCTTCATGTATAAAAATATCCAAGCTCTACAAAAAGAAAAAGAAAGCACATTAGTAGAAGCTGAAGCTGTTTAAAAAATGAAGCGCCTATCTGACTTATGATAGGCGCATTCTTTTATTAAAAAAATTGACCATTAGTCAATTTTTTCAATTGCAACAGCACAAGCTTTAAATTCTGCTGTACCAGATATCGGATCAAATTCATCAATTGTTAGCTTATTGGTAGGGACATCTGCCCAATGGAAGCTCATAAATACAAGTTTCGGTTGAACTTGTTCGGTCACTTTCGCTTTTACTGTCACCTTTCCACGTCGCGAACGAACTTGTACGTATTCGCCATCAGTTATCTCTAATTCTTTTGCATCTTCTGGGTGCATGTCAACAGTTTCTTCTGTTTGTTTCTGTTTTACTTGATCTGGGTAATACTTCGTCTGCGTGTGTGTATTGTATTGTTCATAGCGCCGTCCCGTTGTTAAAGTAAATGGATAGTTTTCATCTGGTTGTTCTACTGGTGGGGTATAAGAAACACCGATAAATGGTGAAGGATGATCGAGTTTTTTATTTTCTTGAAACCTCGTGTGTAAAATTTCTGTACCTGGATGATCGTTATCAGGGCATGGGTATTGTAACCCATTGGTTTCACTAAGCCGTTCGTAAGACATGCCGCCATACATTGTTTGAGCGAGTTCGCGAACTTCATGCCAAATTTCTTCGCTACTTTCATAGGACATTGGGTAGCCCATGAGATTTGCGATGTCAGTGAGAATTTCCCAATCATCTTTAAGGTTTTCATGTGCATCTAATGCTGCTCGAACACGCTGGACTCGACGGTCAGTGTTCGTATATGTTCCTTCAACTTCAGCCCAACCTTTTGCAGGTAAGACAACATCAGCCATTTTTGCAGTTTCGGTCATAAATAGATCTTGAACGACCATAAAGTCAACATTTTCTAGTGCTTCCTTTGTATAAGACATGTGTACGTCAGCAAGGACAGGGTTTTCCCCAATAATATATAGCCCCTTCATTCTTCCTTCATTCATTTTTTCTAACATCACTGTTTGCGTTTGTCCAACATGTTTATTTAATGAAACGGCCCAGGCTTTCTCAAAGCGATTTCGGTGTTGATCATCACTAATTGGCACAGCACCAGTTAGCATGTTTGGCAAACAGCCCATATCGCCAGCACCTTGAACATTGTTTTGTCCTCGTAAAGGCATGATGCCGGTACCTCGTTTTCCGATGTTACCAGTGATCAGAGAGAGATTAGCGATATCGAAAACATTGTTAACCCCGCAATGGTGTTCGGTGATACCGAGTGTATACGCGATCATTCCTTTATCCGCTTTTGCGAATGCCTCAGCAACTTCAATGATGTCATCTTCAGAAAGACCAGTGACTGATGAAGCGTAAGCAGGAGTATATAAAGATACTTGTTCACGCAAAGTTTCAATATCTGTTGTGTTATTTTCCAAGAAAGTTTTGTCAAACCACCCATTTTTTAAAATGGTGTGAATCATTGCGTTCATCAGTGCAATATCAGAACCGACATATAAAGGTAAATGTTTCGTAGCAAACTTCGTCATATCAATTTGCCGAGGGTCTATGACATAAATTTTTAGCCCTTTTTTGGCTGCTTTCTTCATTCGATTTGCGATAATTGGATGTGCTTCGCTCGTGTTTGAGCCCATGAGAAGTAATACTTCAGCTTCATCAATGTCAGTAACGGAATTCGTTGGAAATCCAGAACCTAATACCGTCGCCAGACCGGCGACACTTGGAGCGTGTCAAGTACGGTTACATCCATCAATATTATTTGTCCCAAGCACTGCTCGAGCAAACTTTTGGGTGACAAAATTTGTCTCATTCGTTGCTCGTGCGCAGGCAAAGATCGAAAGGGCATCAGAGCCAAATGATGTTTTAATGTCGTGGAATTTATTGGCGACAAGTGAAAGTGCTTCTTCCCAACTTGTCGGTACGAGTTTACCACCTTTGCGTACATGTGGCTCAGTTAAGCGCTCTTCAGCGTGCATATAGTGGTAGCCGAGTGCGCCCTTGATACATGTTTGCCCTTGGTTAACAGGTGCATCTTTATCTCCACGTACACGTGTAATTTGATTATCTTTGACTTCTAAAATTAAGCCACACCCAGTACCGCAATAACCGCATATCGTTTTAACCTTTTTTGTTTCCCCCATCAATAGAACAACTCCCCTCAAAAAATTGAAACAGTTTCCATATTTATTGTAGCAAAAATTTCCGTTTATGAAGAGCATATGTAAGAATATTTGAGAAAGTTTTCACAGGTGCGGTAAAATATAAGATGTGCCTTTCGTAAAGAGAGGATGGATATGACGGAAAGTTATGGACTTGTATTAGGATGTGGCAGCATTCGAAGTGTTTTTACAGGTGATGATTCTAATACAAGAGGTGCATTTTCAAATGGGGAGGCGATGAGCAGAGGGGCATGCAATGCAGAGCGTCGTTGGATCTAAGCAATAAGGGAGATAACGAAAAAACTCTTGATGATGTGAATCATCCTGAGTTTCTCCCTGTGAAGTAATGGGTAAAAGAAGTTAAAATCACGAGTGTAATCGTGAACCTATAAAATAGCTAGGATATACCCGACGAGTTAAGACGAAGCTTGATAGGTTGATTTTTATAAACAAAAGAGCAACTTGCAAAACATTTTCATTAGTTGTCATAGCTGATTAATAATTGAGGTGAAAGAATGAATCGAATGAAAGGGTACCGGGTCCTCATTTTTACATTGTTTTTAGCATTTATCAGTCTAATTTCTCGGTCAATTATTTACTTGACCATTGCACTAATCGTTGCAGCGATGGTTGTTTACTTGTTGAGTCAAGATAAAAAACATCGTTACAAAACGAAATCAGAACAAGTGAAAAAGCCTAATCATAAAAGCAATTCCTCTGAACCATTCCCACTTCGATTTGTTGTTGTTGTCGTTGGGGGTATTGTTTTAACAATTTATGGCATTACTGGTTACTTTGGTATTGATACTTTTTTTGAGGAAATGGGTATGGAAGTAGGTGTGCCGATTTTTTATGCTGGATCAGCATTATTTGGTATTGCTATAACGTTATACGGCCTTTTTTTTGGACTCAAAACATATTTGCGCGGTCCCAATTAATTCATTTTGTTTAAGAGACAGGTTTAGTTGTTGAAGGGTTTAGGTAAGTTGGCGAACATTAACTGTATTTTCTTGATCATTGTCGGTGAAGGAAGAACAGTTATCGTTTGTCAACTTTTTTTAAATCATATCTCTTTTCAGAATTGAATTTGTTCTCTATAATACTTAGGAAGACGAAATATTAAATGGAAAAGAAGAAGGTGTTTCATATCTCTACGGAAAAACGCAATCTACTCATTATGTGGATCGCAAACTTCCTTGTCGCTGCAAGTGCAACGATGATTTTACCTTTTCTTTCGTTGTACATCGAAACTTTTGGTGACTATTCAGATGCATATGTTCAACGATGGGCTGGGTTTATTTTTGGCATTACGTTTTTAGTCGCTTTTTTTGTCTCGCCTTTATGGGGCAGATTTGGTGATCGGTTTGGTCGAAAGAGAATATTATTGATCACTGGTTACGGTATCGCTTTGTCAATCTTTTTCATGGGGTACGTTTCTTCCGTTGAAGAATTATTTTTCCTACGACTTTTAATGGGGATTGTCACAGGGTTTATCCCGACATCTTTAGCGCTTATATCATCACAAACACGCAAGGAAATTGCTGGAAGGGTATTAGGAACTTTGCAAATGGGGACAGTTTCTGGTGGTTTATTAGGTCCTTTGCTTGGCGGAGCTCTTGCTGATGCCGTTGGTTTTATTTATACCTTCATTTTGACAGCTATTACAATCACCATTGCGACAACGCTAGTTGCTGTAGGGATTAAAGAAGTGAAGGTACGTACAGATCAAGGTGATCCTTCAGAAGGAAAATATTCAATGAAGGATGTTTTTCGAGAGTTAATCACAAATCGCGTATTGCTCGTCATTATGTTTATTTCTATGATCATTCAAACAGCCAACTTTAGCGTGCAGCCTTTGCTAGCATTATATGTCGACGAATTATTGACCGTAGAAAATGTCGCTTTCCTGGCGGGATTGGCCTTTTCGATTACTGGATTAGGAAATTTATTATCCACACGTTCATGGGGGAAGTTAGGAGACCGAATTGGTCATGAAAAAGTTTTAATTATTTGCTCAATATTAGCTGTCGTTTTCTTTTTACCTCAAGCTTTTGTCACAAATATTTGGCAATTGATATTGCTTCGATTTTTATACGGTCTTCAGATTGGTGGTATGATTCCTTGTATTACTGCGTATATTCGACGTGAAGCTCCTCTGGAAATTCAAGGTGAAGTGCTAGGGTATAATCAAAGTTTTCGGTTTTTAGGAAATGTCATCGGGCCGGTGATAGGCGGTGTGGCTTCAGGAATTTGGACCATTTCATCCGTATTTTTCGTCGCTTCTGGATTATTTGCTAGTGGAGCACTCTTATTATGGATTGCAGTGAAATACGAGCAAAAAGAAAAGAATAGGAATGTGGAGAGGCCTTCAGTTAGAGGGGCATAATTAATACCTATGTACTTTACTCCGTGTTACAATAGTTAATAATTTTACGTGTGAGGTGTTGGGGAAGCATGCTTCTTACAAAGCGGGAGAAACAATTACTCATTCGGGTCTTAAAAAAAGAAAAACGAAAAAAGTGGTTTGGTTCACAAGAAGATCCACAATTGATTGAGGAGTTAATTGAAAAAATAGAACAAAGTCAACGGAATGAAAAGATGAATGAAGTCAAGTCATCAAAGCTGTAAGGAAAATCAAGCTTGAATGTAAAAATAGAAAGTGTTCAGGTTGCCTATTTACGTGGAGTAAATAGGCAACCTTTTTTAATGTCTGTTGAAGGTTTATGTTGAATTTGTTTGTTTACATGAATACAAAATAATGAAGCATCCTAATTTCAGACATTCCATCAGGAGGTAGTACGGACCATGGAACGATTGATCAAGTTATCTATTTTTTATGCAGTATCATTGTTCGCAGTACTGGCAATATGGTTTACTTCATCTCATGAAATTGCTCAAGATGATGAAGAAACAGGTGTAGGTATTGAAGCCATGAATCAAATTCTGGCAGAAGATGTGTCATTATCAATTTCGATGTTTTTACATCAAGTAGCTTCAGATTTGGAGCCATGGTTAGAAGAGGGAGAAGAAGAAGAGTTAACGTCCTGGTTGGCTGATCATCCATTTATAGAAGGAATGGCCTTATTCAGCGATGATCAAGTGGTTTGGGAATATGGAACGATCGAATCAGATGCAAAAGATCAAATCGAACCATTTGATGAATATCTGTTTCTTTCAGATCCTTATGAAAGAAATGGTAAAGATCATTTGTTAGTTGGTCGTCAAAAAGAAGAGGAAGTGATTGTTGGAGAACTTGATTTATCATTTGTAGAGCATTTCGCACAGGATTTAGGTCATGTTATGGATCAACAACAGCAGTTTGTTGCAGGAGGAGATGATGTCGATGTAAAAACATTGACTGAGGATGAACGTGTTGGTTCGATGGCTTACGGTAATGTTCCAGAATTAAATTGGGAAGTAATCATTGATCAACACGAAAACCAAGAAGAAGCAACTCATTTCATAGAACATGAAGCAGTAGTGAAATTAACAGAAATTGCGAATGAAATGGAGTGGCTAAAGCAGCAAAATGTGAAGAAAGTTGACGATCATGATCCATATATTGTCGTTCGAGATGAATCACAACCTACCGATTCTTTCGTTAAGTCTTTACAACAAGACGAAGAAATCGAGTGGGCGGAACCGAACTACCTTTACCATAAACAACAAAATGATAATGAGACGTTCCGAGATCAATTCTCATTGCCAAATGATGAGTTTTATGCCCCTTATCAATGGAATTTACATCAAATTGATATGGAAGAACAAGGTTGGGAACTTGACGAAGAGGAAATGAATGATGTATCGATTGCGATTATTGACAGCGGTGTCGACCCTGACCACCCAGATTTAGAGGAGAAGTTAACGGCAGGTTATAATGCTTTCACCCATGATTCAACTTTCCATGATGAAAATGGGCATGGTACTCATGTAGCAGGGGTTGCCACAGCGATCACAAACAATGTTGAAGGAATTGCAGGAGTTGGTTGGGAGAATCCTTTATTAGCAGTCAAAGTATTGGATGAACAAGCAGAAGGAGATGCGATGTCGATTGCTGACGGGATTCGTTGGGCTGTAGATGAAGGAGCAGAAGTGATTAATTTAAGCCTTGGAGATCACCACGATTCAGAAGTGTTGCATGATGCTATCCGTTATGCATATGACAATGATGTCGTATTAATCGCAGCCACAGGTAATGAAAATGTGTCGACACCAATGTACCCAGCTGCTTATGAGGAAGTCTTGGCCGTTTCCGCTGTCGATATCAATGATAAAAAAGCGATTTTCTCTAACTATGGAAACCATGTAGATGTCACAGCTCCAGGTGAACATATCCCAAGTACTTTCCTCAATAAGCAATATATGATGATGTCTGGTACGTCAATGGCGTCACCGCATGTTGCTGGATTAGCAGGGGTTATTCGAATAAAGGATTCCTCCCTAAATAACGAAGAAATTTACGACATCATTCGAGAATCATCAGATGACCTAGGAAGGGTAGGAAGAGACCCTTATTATGGATATGGAAAAATAAATATTAAAAATGCATTAGAGCGCTTAGAAAAAACAGATTAATCTTCTTAAATTAATTGCTGGTTTCCTGTTGTAACTGGTTGTTTTGGTATTCGACTAATAGCTCGTCTAATTCTTGTGAACATTGTAGTACCAAATTAGATGTAAGTCCTAGTGCAGCAGCGACAGCGACCATTTCGTTTCGTTTTTTCTCGATCAACTCTTCTTTCATTTTCAACACTCCAATAAAGTGATTATGTTCTATTATGACGAAAAAAATATAGCTTGAAAACCGTTTCGTCTAAAAATGTCAAACATCTCGAGGATGTTTGACATTTCTACATAACTCGACTTTTTCATTATTGGACGTGTAAGGGTGAATTCGTTTTACGAGCTGTTTGAAGTGGGTGATTTTTAACCCGACGGTGGAAGAGGGGGTCTTCTGTCGGGCAACGATAAAAAGTGCGTTAAAGGAAGGGAGGTAACCCAAGGGGAAATATTAATATTCGATTTCATCAATATCTTTAGGGTGTGGTTCTCGATCTTCAGGCAAGTATACTTGATAATGAATTTTAGGCTTTTTATCTGTATTAGTTTGTCTTTTTAGTTTAAGGTTTTTCGACTTTTTTTTCATTTTTACACTCCTTTCAACGACGAAGCGATATTGATTGAGTGTACACGATGGATCTTAGTAAATATTTTTCACGAAATTAGCGTTTTTCATGTATGGAGATGAGGAGGATTTTTAATTCGGTTTAGTGTTCGGTTTACATAATATAATTACAGGAAACTGATGCGGATGGAAACCGAGTACAAGCTCTTATGAATGAAGGGACGAGTTTACTTTACAGCTTTTCCTCCTCAAAGAGTCCGAAGAATGCCAGTGTTCGGACAGTTCTGCCGTTTTGTCTCCTCAAAGAGTCCGAAGAATGCCAGTGTTCGGACAGTTCTATCGTTTTTTCTCCTCAAAGAGTCCGAAGAATGGCAAGGTTCGGACAGTTCTACCGTTTTTTCTCCTCAAAGAGTCCGAAGAATGCCAGTGTTCGGACAGTTCAGCCGTTTTGTCTCCTCAAAGAGTCCGAAGAATGCCAAGGTTCGGACAGTTCTACCGTTTTGTCTCCTCAAAGAGTCCGAAGAATGCCAGTGTTCGGACAGTTCTATCGTTTTTTCTCCTCAAAGAGTCCGAAGAATGCCAAGGTTCGGACAGTCCTACCGTTTTTTCTCCTCAAAGAGTCCGAAGAATGCCAGTGTTCGGACAGTCCTACAGCTATTCCTCCTCAACTCGCGAAATCATGTATGTTGAGTGGTTTTCCAAAATAAAAATAAGTGAGAACAGCATTAACGAAAAAGAGGGAACAGGGTGTTGTTCACTGAAGAAACTACGATCACATGATGTTTGAGTTGAGCTGAATCTAGTAAGGTGCAAGTGACTTGCGGATCGCAAACATACGTTCTGTTATTGCGGGCATATACGTCATTTTTAAGATCGGACGGACATACGTTCCGTTAATCCTCTCTTTTGCGTGCAATAAAGACTGTTTTTGGAAAATAGAGGACCTTCCTTACTCGACTGACAAGCTCAAAAACAGTCTTTTTCAAGCAAATAACGGAATCAATGTCCAGAGCGAGCGACTCAGTGGATGTGACCGCATTTAGCGAACCTGGAGTCGCAACTTTTCGTTTATCCGCGTTTATCAAAAACAACAAAGTTTACGAAAAACATCTTTGAATATTGAAATCAATCGAGCGTTTCAATCATTAAAATTTTGAGCACGATCAGTGTGAAAATAAGTTAAGATGGAAATGAGAACGAATAATGTTTAAGGGGAGAATGTTTGATGGATGCATTAACATGGATCATTGCAATCATTATAGGTTTGATATTGTTACGAATTGTTGGAAAGATATTACGTGTCATTATAACGGTTGGTATTGCTGTTTTTTTGATTTATTTATTTGTGGAATTAACAGACGGAGGACAAATATTCTCAGCTTCATTGTTTCCCGTTGTTTAACTTTTAACCGGTAAGGGAAGAGAATGATTGGATGAAGTTTAATTAGGAGGCTGGTTAAACATGTCTGTTCGTAAGGAAAGAGATACACTTGGTGAAATGGAAGTCCCTGCAGAAAAATGGTGGGGAGCACAAACCCAACGTAGTAGAGAGAATTTCAAGATCGGAACTGAAACGATGCCCCAAGAACTTATTGAAGCTTTTCTCTTATTAAAAAAAGCAGCAGCTACTGCGAATTTGAAATTAGGACAGTTAAATAACACAAAATCTGAAGCAATTACCCAAACGTGTAACGAAATCATCAGTGAACAAAAGTATGAACATTTCCCGCTTGTTGTGTGGCAAACAGGAAGTGGAACGCAAACGAATATGAATGCAAATGAGGTCATTGCTTTTCGAGGAAATGAAAGGTTACGTGAAAAAGGGGAAAATGAATCGCTCCATCCAAACGACGACGTCAATCGTTCGCAAAGTTCAAATGATACATTTCCAACTGCCATGCACATAGCCGCTTACAAAGCAGTTCATGAACGGCTTCTTCCAGAAATCGAGGCGATGATTTCGACCCTTCAAGAAAAAGAAAAGTCATTTGAAAATATTATTAAAATTGGACGGACGCATTTGCAAGATGCAACACCTTTGACCCTAGCGCAAGAAGTAAGCGGCTGGCGTTCAATGCTTGAAAAAAGCCGTAAAATGATAGAAGAAAGTAGTAAGTCGTTGACTGAACTTGCAATTGGAGGAACAGCAGTCGGAACGGGAATCAATGCCCCAAAAGACTTTGGAAGTGTTGTCGCGCACCAACTGAGTGTCGAAACGGGATACCCGTTTGTATCTGCTAGTAATAAATTTCAGGCTTTAACAAGTCATGACCACATTGTGTACGTCCATGGAGCTGTAAAGGCATTAGCTGCAGATACGATGAAAATGGCTAACGACGTTCGCTGGTTAGCGAGTGGACCTCGCTCTGGTATAGGGGAATTAGCGATTCCAGCGAATGAACCAGGTAGTTCAATTATGCCAGGGAAGGTAAACCCTACACAAAGTGAAGCCTTGACAATGGTTGTCTCGCAAGTATTCGGTAATGACGCTTCAATTGGATTTGCTGCAAGTCAAGGAAATTTTGAATTAAACGTTTATAAACCTGTCATCATTTACAATTTCTTGCAATCAATTACGCTTTTAACTGATGCATTAAAATCGTTTAATGATAAGTGTTTAAAAGGATTGGAAGCCAATGAGGAGAAGATTTCTGAGCATGTTGAACAATCTCTTATGTTAGTTACGGCATTGAACCCACACATCGGTTATGAAAAAGCAGCAGCGATTGCGAAAAAAGCATTTGCAGAAGGCACGACACTTAAAGAGGCCGCAATGAGTAGCGGTTACCTTAGTGAAAATGAATTTAATGAAATCGTCCAACCTGATAAGATGGTTTCTCCGTCTGATCCTTCCTAGACGGCGAGTTAAAACGCATATTAAAAAACAATCACATGAACCAAGCGACCTCTTCCATATGCTATAATTGAGTTTATTAGCGTATGAAGGAGGTCGTTTTGTGCTACCAATCATCGACTTACATTGTGATGCACTACTTAAGCTTTGGGAAGATGAAACGCGCTCTTTTAGAGATCATCCAGACATTGAAACGAACCTTATTCGTTTACAAACTGGTGGTGTTCGTATCCAGTTTTTTGCGATTTTTATAGAACCTACAGTTCCAAGTGACCAGACATTTCATGTTGCACTGTCACAAATTGATCGTTTTTACCAAGACGTCTTAGCTAATAACCCAGAGATAAAGCATATTCGTGCTTGGAATGAAATTAATGATTTAGAAGAAGGAGAAATTGGTGCTGTTCTGACGTTAGAAGGGGCTGAGGCAATCGGTAATGACTTAATGAAATTGCGGATGTTATATGAACAAGGGGTTCTCAGCGTAGGTTTGACGTGGAATAACGCCAACCTTTGTGCTGACGGTGTTGGTGAACCCCGTGGCGGTGGGTTAACAAACCTTGGGTATGAGGTTGTAAACTTAAATAATCAATTTCATCGCTTAACCGATGTTTCACACCTGAGTGAGGCATCCTTTTGGAATGTCATTGAATCAGCAGACTATCCAGTAGCTACTCATTCCAATGCGCGAGCGGTTTGTGAACATCGGCGCAATTTGTACGATGATCAGTTGCGTGCATTGTTCGAAAAAGGTGGTTTTATTGGGATCGTATTTAATCCTCCATTTATTAACGGACAAACGACTGCATCGATTGATGAAATATTAAAGCATATCGAACATATTTGTACAATCGGAGGAGAAAATCACCTAGCATTCGGATCCGATTTTGATGGTATCTCATATCATGTTGATCAATTAGAACATGCGGGGATGTATGATCATTTTATTAATGAATTATTAAAGAGATATTCTGAAGATCGGGTGCGTAAGTTTGCTCATTTAAATATGTTAAACCGACTTCCAAGAGGGTAAAGAATCGTTTCATGAATCGTCATCTTCAACCTCTTTCATATATCCGCATCGTTGGATACACTTGTAAACGAGGGAAGATTCCATATGAAAAGTTCCGTCATCGTTTGTATTTACAGTTTCCCAAGCATCAATAACAAGTTGTCCTCCACATTCAGGGCATTGGCGATCTATGTTTTTCATCGTAACAACTCCTTTTATAACAAATTACTTATTACATTTTAACGACCGAGAGAAAAAGGTGCAATTGTTAAGAATACCCTAAGCAAAGGGGAGGATTTTGTATGTTTGAACATATGAAAGAATCACTAAGAGTGATGGGAGATTATAGCGAACTACAAAGCATAAAAAATATCAGTGGTGGTGATATTAACGATGCCTATTTTGTGAAATCAGAAAAACAAGAATACTTTATTAAATTAAACCAAGGTGTTTCGGAAGATTTTTTTCAAATAGAGCAAGAAGGCTTAGAGCGTTTATCTCAAGTAGATAACGTCAATACGCCAAAACCATACGGAATTTGGGTTGATGAGACAACCAGTATTCAATCATTTGTCATGGAATGGATACAAGGAGAACTTCTTAGCAATACGGTTGATCAATTAGCAAATAGCGTAGCATCATTACATAGCGAAAAAAGCTCTCAATACGGTTATCCAACAGATACATTCATCGGGGAAATACGTCAAGAAAATGGCTTATGGGATGACTGGGTTGAGTACTTAAATCAATGTCGTTATCAAAGGCAATTAGACATAGCGATTGAAAAAGGCAAAATGCCAAAAAACAGACAGCAAAAGTTAGAGGCACTTATCGAAAATATGGACAATTATATACCCAGAAAACCTGACGCTGTTTTATTACACGGAGACCTTTGGTCAGGAAATTGGCTTAATGGTTCAGATGGACAAGTATATTTGATTGACCCTTCTGTGTTTTATGGAGATCGTGAATTTGAATTGGCTTTTACAGAACTTTTCGGCGGATTTCCACAGAGGTTTTATGACGTGTATCGTGATTATCATCCTCTGAGTAAAGGATATGAAGATAAGAAAGGGATATATCAACTATTTTATCTTCTTGTCCACTTAAATGTCTTCGGGGAAATGTACGGAAAGCAAGTTGATCGTTTATTAGATCGTTATGTCGGAAAGAAATGACCCTGCATATCTACAGGAAACAAAGAACATTGCTTTAGTATATGTTATCATCATACTGAATCCTGTTATACAACATAAAGATTTAAAAAGGGTGTTTTGTTAGGAGTTATACTATGTACCTGGAGGGGTTACATGACTGGTTCATCGTGGCAAGTGATTATAAAACTAGGGTACCAAGGAGAAACTCTAACTGTATATGGAAAGAAAAACCACAGTAACTGGATATATATGATTGGTTCGGAAAATGACCAAAATCAGCAACAAGTGGATTCGTGGCAATCCCTTATTGATTGGTTGCAGGACCATGATTGGTTTCAAGCATATCCAATGTTTATCGATCAAGGTTTTGGCTCTTATTTTTGGAATGAATTTCAAAAGCAGCATGTGGCCACTGCAAACGTTGAGAATTGGGTGAAAAGTTGCTTTACTGATCATCAACAATTGCTGAAAGCAAAACGCTGGTTGCAGGAGGAGAAGCGTATCATCGTTTTGACTGGCGCAGGTATGTCAACAGACAGCGGTGTTCCAGACTTTAGATCTTCCGGTGGGTTATGGGCGGGGGTAGATCCGCAAACAATCGCATCGCCAGAAGCAATTGAACAAAATTACCAACGGTTTTGCAACTTCTACCGAGACCGAATATTACAATTACAAGATATAAAACCTCATGAAGGTCATGAGATTTTAACGAAGTGGCACAAGCAAGGAATTGTCACACATTTAGCTACGCAAAATGTGGATCGTTTACATCAAAAGTCAGGTTTTCAGAAAATAGATGAGTTGCACGGATCAATCGAGAAAATTTACTGTTACGATTGTAATAAAGATGATGAAATGAGCAAGTTTTTAAATGAAGAACCGTGTCAACATTGCGGAGGTCGCTTACGTCCAGGTATCGTGCTGTTTGGTGAAGTTTTACCAGAAAAACCTTGGACGCGAACATTAAAAGCGATTGAAAAAGCAGATCTTGTCATTGTGATTGGCACTAGCCTACAAGTGTATCCAGTTAACCAACTACCATTACTTACAAATGGGAAAACAATGTTGATTAACCAAGAACGTGTCGACATGCAAGATAATTTTGATGTCGCCATTAAACGAAATGCTAAAGAAGCGATCTTACTTTTAGATGAGTTGCTTTCATCTGAGAACGAGAAGAATGAGAAAAAGGACTGGTGAAAGTATGGAAATATACCAGATCCCTGTAACGTACGAGGCTCTAAATGAAAGCCTTGAAGTACTTACCGCAGTTGGGTATGAAAATTGGTATTATGACATTCCAGTAGAGAATGAACGCATAGAAAATGGTTATAAAACAAGAACACTTCCGCAGGAAAATGCTTTTATTCATGTCGTCATTCAAGAAAAGTCAGATTTTGACCATGTCAAGAAGTTGAGCGAAACATTGAATGTTTCTCCGACTCATATTCAAATGAATGAATTTAACCAAGACCATATGTGGCAAGAACCTTTCCCCGATGTTCAATTAGATGGGGGTTGGGTTATTTCTTTTGATACCGAACAAAATGTTGAAAGAGATAAAATAATTATTCTTGATTCACAAGGTGCTTTTGGAACAGGGCTCCATGAAACGACACAAGATTGTGTGAACACAATTTTATCAGACGACTTTACGAAGCAAACAGTCCTTGACCTAGGGTGTGGTTCAGGGATTTTAAGTGTTGCAGCTTTATTGAAAGAGGCAGAATATGTTGAAGCAGTGGATATTCAACCAGTTGAACGAGAGGTCAAAAGGCATGCCCAGTTGAATCATGTAGAAAATGTAAAGGTTTTACAAAGGGATGCTGTAAACGAGAAAAACCTATGGGATGGGGAGTTTGACTGGGTTTTTATTAACATTGGTGCTGAAGAAGCAGTCACATTGTTAAATAACCATCCACAGTTGCTACAGGTGAAAAATTTCTTAATCTCAGGTGTTGTTGAATGGAACGTTGAGTACATTCATTCATTTTTCAAGGATGCCGGCTATTCCATCGACCAACAAATGCAGACGAACGAATGGGTTACGGTTACATATCGAAAATAATGACATTCGTTCCTTTACACATTACACATGTTCTAGGATTTACAGGTTAAGTAGTTATTCATCGGATCAATTTGAGGTCTGATGAGTAACTACTTTTTGTTTTGAGTGAAAAAGACTTGGAGGAAAGAAAAGGGAAGGAAGAGTACACGATTTTTCCATGATTATTTCTTCGTTCGCAGCCGATAATATGTACTGTTGGTTCACCAAAGAAAATCAAAATAGGAGGAAAAATCATGACTCAACAAGTTGATACGAATAGTTTGAAAAAAGCAGAAGCAGCTTCAGCAGTGGCAAAGGATGCACTTACACAAGCAATCGAACAATCAGCAGCTGACCCAACAAGAGCCGAAGAAGCTTTAAAACAGGCTTCACAAGAGTTATTACAGTGCCAAGGTTTAGTGAGTCAAGTGCAAAACGGAATGCAAGAACAAAATCAACAACAATAACACAAAACACTTTCATGTTTGGGGCTCAAAGGGGGCATAACACTTTTGAGCCCCTTTCGTTTACATTCTAACAATACCATTAGCTCCAGGTGGAATAAAAACCTCCCGATATACTTCTGGTAACTTTTCTTCTGCTGGAGGTACACCAGGTTCTGGTGCTTCAGGTTGTTCTTCTTGATCATTGTTATCTAAAGGCTCTTCTTGTTGTTGTTCGGTACCTTGTTCAGGTTCTGCTTGTAGTTCTGTATTTTGTTCAGCCGGGTGTGGTGGTGCAGGTTGTTCGAATAAATCCACGGTTTGATTGTTATTGTTTCCTTGTTGAATTTGAGCGAAATTGTCGTCTTGCGGTTGTGTCATAGGTTCTTGAGGCCCATTATGTTCTCGTTGTAAATGTTGCTGCATCGTCATCATCCATTGCTGATTCGTTTCAGCGATTTGAATTAAATTGGCTAGTTGACTTTCTAAATAGGCAATTCTTTCAGATAAATGATATGAGTGAGGGTTAGGCGGTTGGTTATAGTAATAAGGTGTCTGTCCATATGGATACATGTTATATCCCCCTTGTGATAATTTTTTACATACGAACGATCACGGACCCTCCACCGCTACCACCACCAGACATATTAATATTATTTTGACTATGATACATGTGCCGTAACATTTGATTGTTGTATTCAATCATGCGAATGAGCATATTTAATTGATTTTCGATATTGGCAATTCTTTGTTCTAAGTTTTGTGTTTGACCAGCGCCAGCCATTTGCTGGGTAGCGTTGTTTGGTTGCTGACCACGATACGTATTCCACTGTGGTTGCATAAATAAAAAACCCCCTCGGTTCAATAGGTGTTATATTTCCCATCATACGTACAAAAAGTTGGTTCGTTCGCCTATATTCATGTGAAGAAGTGAGTACGGAGTGGAACAACAAGCTTTGTTGTAAACTTTAACACTATGTCTGTGGTAAAATTGTGAGTGACATCGCTTTAAGGAGGGAACATAATGACGAACGAGTATTCCGAACGGTTTGAAAAAGCAACTTTTGCAGGAGGTTGTTTTTGGTGTATGGTATCTCCCTTTGAAGAACAACCAGGGATTCAATCAGTTATTTCCGGATATACCGGAGGTGATAAAGAAAACCCAACATATGAAGAAGTTTGTACAAATGAAACAGGCCATGTTGAAGCTGTTCAAATTACATACAATCCGGATGTTTTTTCATACGAAGCACTCTTAGACCTATTTTGGCGGCAAATCGACCCAACTGATCCAGGTGGTCAATTTAATGATCGGGGAGAATCATACAAGACGGCTATTTTTTATCATACGGATGAACAGCAGCAAAAAGCAATCGAGTCAAAAAAACAATTGGACAAGAGTGGTCGCTTTCAAAAACCAATCGTTACCGAAATATTACCAGCGAAAGAATTTTATCCAGCTGAAGAGTACCATCAAGATTACCATAAAAAAAATCCTTTTCACTATATGCTTTTTAAAAAAGGATCAGGAAGAGAAACATTTATTCAAACCTATTGGGGGAACGAAAATGGAAAAGAAAAACGTTGATGAATTGACAGAGATACAGTACGAAGTGACACAAAATAATGGAACGGAAGCACCATTTAAAAATGAGTATTGGAACTTTTTTGAGGATGGTTTATATGTAGATGTTTTATCAGGCGTTCCGTTATTTCACTCAAAAGATAAATTTGAATCTTCTTGTGGTTGGCCGAGTTTCACAAAGCCACTTTCTGAAGGCCTTGTGAGTGAACACGAAGACTTCTCACATTTTATGATACGTACGGAAGTTCGAAGTGTATCAAGTGATGCCCATTTAGGACATGTGTTTAATGACGGCCCGAAACCGACCGGCTTAAGATATTGCATCAATTCTGCAGCTCTTCATTTCATTTCAAAGGATCGGTTGCAAGAGGAAGGATATGGAGAATACTTGTCCCATTTTTAAAGCAAAAAAAAGGCTGTGCAGTGATTGAAGGCAAATCCTTCATTCTGCACAGCTCATTTTTTAACTAAAGCGATTGATTGCAGCAGCTACCTCTAACTTTCGAGGAAGTGCGAGGTCACCTGGGTGTTGGTCACGAAATGGTGATATGTCATCTAAGCGATGATCTCCTATTCGTTCATATAATTCATCAAGCGTATCGTTGAGTGACATGGATGAAAACTTCTTTGTTTTGGCGATTTTTTTAAGTATTAAAGCGATAGCCTGAGTCTGACTTGAATCAATAAGTTGTTCAACCATCGAAAGATTAATATCAGAGTAGCCAAAACGAATGTGGTGAAGTCCTTTAGCATCCACTTTCTCTTTGTTGCCAAGTTGTTTTTTGAATCGATGCATAGGAAGGGAACGATTTTGCTCAATACTGGAAAATGAGCTAGATTCGACATTACGATGATCTTTTTCTTCACTAGCGATGACTTTCGCTTTTTCAGTTACATCGTAAGGTTTATATTCATCAAGCATAATAACGTGATCAGCAACGTTAAAATAATCACCTGATCCACCGATGACGAGAATTGTAGATACGTCTAACTCTTCATATAAAGCACGAACGTTATCGATAAATGGTGTGATCGGCTCTTTATCTTTACTTACAAGTTTTTGCATCCGTCCGTCACGAATCATGAAGTTGGTTGCACTCGTGTCTTCATCAATAAGCAGTGTCTTTGATCCAATTTCTAATGCTTCGAGAATGTTAGCTGCTTGTGATGTACTGCCACTGGCATCTTCACTATCAAAATCAGATGTTGATTTTTGAAACGGTAAATTTGCAATAAAAGGAGAAATATTAACATTTCTCACTGATCGCCCATCTTCTGAACGCACTTTAAAGGCCGAATCATCGGTGATGACATATTCGCGCCCATCTTCTGCGATATGATTGTATACACCTCTTTCTATTGCTTGCAGCAATGTACTTTTCCCGTGATAACCTCCACCTATAATTAAAGATACGCCCTTTGGAATCGCCATACCGGTTAGTGAAGTTCCAGTTGATAGTGGGATCGTCACTTCAAAGTTTTTCGGTGATTGAAAGCGGATCACGTGATCTCCTTTTAATGGTTTGTTGCTCACACCACTTTCTCGTGGTAAGAGCGACTGGTTAGCAACGAAAGCGACATAACCATGCTTTTTTAAATAAGTGCGGATCTCCATTTGTTCATCCATTAATGTGATGTGTTCGTGTAAACGTTCTTTTGAGTAGGATTGTGTTGCTTGACGGATGATCGTAGGAATGGCTTCACACAATAACCTTGCCGCTTCACTACCGAGAATTTTCCGACCTTGTGCAGGTAGGCCAATAGAAAGACGAATATCCATTTGTTGTTCATCGATCTTAACGGCGGATCGTTCTAGTATTTCTTGACCAGGAGAGTCATTTTTTATTAATCCACTTTTACCAGTCCCTTTTTTGCGGTGGTTCTCAGAGTGAATAGCATGAGCGACTTCACGCGCAAAGAAATCCTCAGTAGCAATGAGTTGGTGTTTTTTTGAAAACCATTCCTTTTTAAGTCCACTTATATGATGGTCAATGATGAGGCGAATGCGTGACGGCGCAGCGAAAGGGTCTCCTTGTACATAATCAATATGTAAAGTGAAATCTTTATGATTGTAAGTACCATGAATGTCTTTATAAGCTTTGTATCCTTTTCCATCTAATTGTTGCAATTGTTTTTTTAATTGTTGCATTGGTCCGTTCACCTCTTTCTAAAATTCATCCGTTAAAAGTATATTATAAAATCATTAGAAACGAAAATAACCGTTATTTTGATCTAGTCTCAGATTCTCACAATTTCGTTGTGTGATTTCATTTACACACGCTCTTTCTTAGCTAGGACATTTTAATCATGAAATTGACTAAAAAGGGAACGCTACGGAGGTAATCAATTCGAATATGGCTCGTGGATCGCGAATCGCAGACACTAAAATATCATCTTACAAATGAGCAGGTGAATGAACGATGAATGTATCTGATTTTTCAATTCAACGGCCTAAATTTACAGTCGTTATCATGATTTTATTGATTTTGTTAGGGACAGTTTCATTTACAAGGTTGCCACTTCAGCTGTTTCCTGATATTGAAGCACCTGTAGCGGCAGTAGCAACAAGTTACCCAGGTGCTGGCCCAGAGGAAGTATTAAATGATATTACGGATCCTTTAGAACGAGATTTATCAACGATATCGGGTCTTAATAATATATCGTCACAATCGATTGAAGGCTCATCGATGATTATTTTAGAGTTTTCATGGGATATGTCCATCAGAGATATAGAAAATGAAATTGTCACTACGATTAACCAAACAAATCTTCCTGACGGAGCGAATACGCCAGCATTTTTACGCTTTGACCCGTCAATGATGCCGAATGTTCAATTGGCTGTCTCTTCAGATGAAGATGATGTGACAGCATTTCAAGACTTAGTTTTTGACCTTCAAAGGGAACTAACGAGAGTTCAAGGAGTTGCTGATATTTCTGAATCAGGATCTCTCATTGAAAATTATGAAGTGACCCTTGATCAAGAAAGCCTTGAAGATGCAGGAACAACGCAGGATCAAGTTGTACAAACGATTCAAAGTCATAACATAACAATGCCAGGGGGGATCATCCGAAACGGTGAGAGGAATATAACAACTCGTGTGATGAGCGAACTCACTTCGGCTGAGGATATCGAAGAATTGGTTATCGGTATTGACCGGGAAAGCGGTGAGCAAATTGTCATAGGGGACATCGCAACTGTATCTTTAGAAACAGAAGCACAGGAAGTGATTACTCGTCTGAACCAGGAGCCAGCTTTACAATTAAGCATGTCACAAGAGTCAGATGCAAACACGACCCAAGTTTCTAATGCTTTAAATGATCGCCTTAATGAACTATTAGCCGAAGAGCAATATGCAGATCTGTATGTCGCCACTTTATATGATGAAGGTGAGTTTATTCAAGAAGCGGTGGATAATGTTTTGCTTGCGATCACCTCCGGTGGTGTATTAGCGATGGTCGTTTTATTTGCATTTCTTAGAAACTTAAAAACACCGCTTATTATTGGTATTGCGATCCCATTTTCAATCATCGTGACCTTTGCGTTATTTTTCTTTACCGATATCAGCTTAAATATGCTGACATTAGGTGGTCTTGCTCTCGGGATCGGGATGATCGTTGATAATTCGATTGTTGTTGTTGAAAACATTTTCCGTCACCTTTCAATGAAAAAGGAACCGAAACAGGCAGCTAGCGAGGGAACGAAAGAAGTGGCAGGTGCAATAACAGCATCGACGTTAACGACAGCTTCTGTATTTTTGCCGATGGTTTTTGTTACTGGAATGGTTGGAGACTTATTTGTCCCTCTTTCTTTAGCGGTCACATTTAGTTTATTTGCGTCTTTATTTGTTGCGCTTACTGTTGTGCCAATGGTCGCAAGCAGGTTGTTAAAAATGCCAAGAGAAAATAGAGAAGAAATTCGTCAAGAATCTCGATTTATTCAGTTTATGGAACAATCTGGTCATTGGGGTGACACTCGCTTTTCTTATTGCTGGAGGTGTAGGACTCACAACGGTCGGGGTCGATTTTTTGCCAGATACAGATGAAGGAACATTTATGATTGATGTTGAGTTGGAAGAGGGAATGAACTTACGTAGAACAGATGAAACTGTAACGAAAATTGAAGATATTCTTGACGAGTACGATGAAATTGAAAACTACTTGAGTACGGTTGGCTCAGGAGCACAAGCCTTTATGGGAGCTGGTGCGACGAGCAACACAGCTGAAATCATGGTGAATTTAGTCCCGGGAGCGGAGCGAAATATATCTACAAGTGAATTTTCCGAATCGATAGAACGAGATATTACCAATACAGCAAGTGAAGCGGACATTCAAATTAGCCAATCTGCACAAGCGGGAATTGGCGGTGAGGCAAATACTGTTGTGTTTAATATTAACGATCCGAATAAAAAACGCCTAGAAGAGACGAGTGAAGAAATTGTTGAAAAACTCGAAGAGGAAAATATAATTCGTGATGTACAAGCAAGCATTGAAGAGACAAGCACTGAGCTACAAGTCGTTATCGATAAAGGTGCTGCCCAACAGGAAGGATTGGTGCCAGCGCAGATCGCAGAAACCGTAAATCAAATTACGAACGGACAAACGGCTACGACCATCCAAACAGAAGATCAAGAAATATATGAAGTGATTGTCCGTTATCACGATGAAACGTTAGAAAGTCAAGAGAATTTTGAAAGGGTAAGCATCCAAAACCAAGATGGGGAATACATCGTGCTATCTGATGTGGCAAAGATTGAAGAAGGAGAAGGACCAATTACAATTAACCGATCAGACATGGTGGAATCTATAGAATTTGAGGTAACTTATACATCCTCGAGTCATTTAGGTGAAGTTTCAACGCTCATCGAGGAAGTGATTGATGACATCGAGTTAGCAGATGAAGCAGAGTTTGTATTTGGCGGCGATCAAGAAATGATGGAAGAAGCAATGGAAAATTTAATAATGGCTTTAGGTCTAGGTATTGTGATTATTTACCTCGTGATGACTGCTCAGTTTGAATCATTCAAGTTTCCTTTTGTCATCATGTTCACAGTTCCATTCTTTGTCATTGGTGTGATGTTATCTTTAGTTATGACACAAACTCCCGTCAGTATCATGTCTTTTATGGGTGTGATTGTTTTAGCAGGTATTGTCGTCAACAATGCGATCGTGTTAGTCGATTATATAAACAAGAAAAAAGAAGCCGGTATGCACAGTTATGAAGCGATTATCGATGGAGTCAAGGATCGAACGCGTCCAATTATCATCACAGCTTTAACGACGATTTTGGGTGTTGTTCCTCTTGCGATAGGAATGGGTGAAGGTACTGAAATTCAACAGCCAATTGGTATCGTGATTATTGGTGGTTTAATTAGTAGTACTTTACTAACTTTGTTTGTGATTCCTGTTATTTACAGCTTGTTTGATCCAACTACACGAAATATAAACAAAAAATATATGACACCCGATGGGGAAATTATTTATGCAAGGGATTTAATGAAAAAGGATAGAGATAATGAAAATGACTGATTACCCCACTTTCACAAGAGCGTCCTTTGACCAACAATGACCCACATAAAGAACTTCTAAAACTCCGAGGTGAGTGTTTGACTCATCTCGGTTTATTTTTGAATCATTTAATGAGCAGCATTGTAATCATATTGTAAAAAAAATAAGCTTGCTAACATAAAACATTTACGATAAAACTAAATAGTAGCGAAAATAAAAAAGGTGATAATTATGACAACTAAAATGCAGAAATGGATTCTTTTTGCTATGACCTTCATTGTAGCTTTCTATATCGATCATCAACAAACGTATGGCCAAGCTAAAAACGGAGAATTACATAGTGAAGCAGCAATTGTAATGGACCAAGCAACTGGGGAAATCGTTTATAAGCAAAATGATCAAAAGTCAATGTATCCTGCAAGTATTACAAAAATCGTGACAGCGATCATTGCTATTGAACAAGCTAATCTGAACGAAAAAGTAACGGTAAGTCGAGATGCTGTTCATGTTAATGGAAGTCGTGTTTACTTAGAAGAAGGAGAAGAGCTTCCGTTAAAACAGCTTATACAAGGCTTAATGATTAACTCAGGAAATGATGCGGCGATAGCTATTGCAGAACACATCGATGGATCTGTCGAATCATTTGCGGACAGAATGAATAATTTTGTTGAGTTCAACCTTGGTTTAGAAGATACACATTTTACAAATCCACACGGTCTGTTTGAGGAAGATCACGTAACAACAGCTCGCGATATGGCGAAAATTACTGCATATGCAATGGAAGATGATACGTTTAGAGATGTTGTCTCGACAAAGACATTAGAATGGAATGCAGAAGGCTGGGAAACAACGCTATATAATAGCCAACAGCTATTGTGGCGTTATGATGGGGTTAATGGTGTGAAAAATGGTTATGTACGGAAATCAGGGTATACGCTTGTCACAACAGCTGAAAAAGACGGGACAGAAGTGGTGGTTGTGACATTAAATTCACCATCAAAGGCACATTCAAATCAAGATACAAAGCAACTTTTGGATGAAAGCTTTGATCGTTTTAAAACTGAATGGATTCAGCTACCGTCATTTCCTCATCCATTAAGGTTAGAATATGATATGCCAGATGCTTATCCAGTCACTAAGCATGTTGAGGAAGAATTGACTGCACATTTAAAAGACAATGGCACGCTTATCGTAAGGGATGTGGATAAGCAAATCAAAGATGTAGCGAAATTTAATGAAAATAAACCTTTAATTCTCCCAGGTCTATATGGTGAGGACTTATCGATTGAATCATGGCTGGACCTAAGACCTCAGTGGTGGCAAACAATAGTGTTAAATCGTATAGGGAAATATAGATCGTGATAAAATAAAAAAGCTGGCTTGAGGCATTACTCATCAAGCCAGCTTTTTTATTTTTCTAGACACTCAGACATATCATTATCAAAATGTTATCATTTATGATATGAACGTAATGGATCACCATTCATCACCTTTAATGCAGCAAAGAGGAGGGGAAAAACAGATGGAATGGGCCAAATTCATATTTAACAAATTCTTTTTTGTCGGCTCATTATTAGTAGCAGCGATGTTTATCGTGATTGCTCTGGCTGTACATATATGGCAAACGACCGATGAAGGGAAATTACCAGCTAAAACAGCTGTCATTTTGCACGCTGTCAATAACAACCTCGTTTCTCTTGATATCGATATCCAACCTCCTCAATTTCTTTCAAGAAGTAGTGGAGGAGGAAACCCTCTATTGGTTGAAGAACGTTACGTTCCAGTCAAGGATGATGGTCAAATTCCAGTGAGAATGTATCGCCCTCAAGGGGAAGGACCATTTCCTGTCATTTTATATTATCATGGCGGTGCGTTTATGGAAGGATACGGAAATATTGAGACTCATGATAATATTGTTCGTTCACTAGCTGCTCGTACACAAAGTGTTGTTATTTCTGTTGGGTATCGCTTGGCGCCTGATTACGTGTTTCCTACTGCTGTAGAGGACAGTTATGCGGCACTTCTTTGGGCGAAAGAACACGCTGAAGATTTTCAAGGAGATCCCAGTTCAATTGCTGTAGCTGGGGATAGTGCAGGCGGAAATTTAGCAACGGTTACTGCAATGATGTCTAGGGACCGCAATGGACCAGACTTAACAGCGCAAGTATTATTTTATCCTTTAACGACTTTTCGTGATATTGAATTAGAATCACGTGAAATTTACGATAGTGGTTATTATTTTTTATCTAGACAAGTCATGTATCTTGCACGCGATTTATATACACCAAATGAAATGATGCGATCGAATCCATATACATCACCATTACATGCCGACGACCTATCTGGATTGCCCCCAGCCCTAGTAATTACTGCTGAATTTGATCCTTTACGTGATGAAGGAGAAAAATATGCGCAAAAGTTGGCAGACGATGAAGTACCGGTGCAGGCAACAAGGTATCGTGGTGTGATGCACGGTTTCATTTCTCTTTATGAAATTATGCAAAGCGGACGTTACGGTCTTCAAGAAGCTTCAGCTTTTTTACGGCAAGCACAAGAAGGTGAAATTGAACAAATGCCGTATCAGTTACAAGTCAGACAACCGCCACAAGGCATGGATAGAGCGCGCGAACAAGCTGAAGCTTTTGCAATTGCCGCTTATTTATTAGGCCGTACTGGAGTTGACATTTTTCGGCGATAAACCTATTTAAAGAGGTGGATAAATGAAGGCGCTAAAAATGATTAAAGGATTTTCTATATTACAATTTCTAATTATAATCGTCTATTTTTTGTATTTGTTTTACATTGGCGTGTTTTGGGGGTGGAACGAACCCCTTGTATTAAATGTGATTTCCGATAGTATTTTTCTTTTTCTCATCCCGGCCAGTTACGGACTTTGGAACAGGAAAGTTTGGGGTTGGTGGATGACGGTAGTCATTTATGTTCAATTAATTTTTGCAAAAGGGATGACTTTTTTAAGTATTTGGTTCATGAATGCTTTTGGTTTGAATCCTGAACCGTTTGGTGCCGAGTCGATCCTTATTGATATCATCGAAATGTTCGTATACATCGGAATTGTCGTTATGTTTTTCCTTCATTCAATACGCAAACAATTTCCGCACAAGAAGCGTTTTTCAACGCTTTTAGGACGTACTATTGCCATTTCAATCTTTTTATATATTGTTTATTTTGCTGTAATGACAATCGGTGTCATGGAATTTCTTTTGGGATGAGCAAAACAAAGAATGAGTTAATTCGTTTGTAAAAAACATAATAAAAAAGAGAAAGGTCAGACTCCGTTTGAGGATATCTGACCTTTCCTTTGTACAGAAATTTTTAACATACAGAATCGTTTGGTTTCGGGTTAGATATACCAAATAATGGTCGGATAAATAATGCAATATAAGTACCGAGCATCGCAAAAATCATCCATACCCAACCGTGAACACTAAATGATGCGATACCACCGAAATACGCACCGATGTTACATCCGAATGCAAGGCGGGCACCATATCCCATCATAAGTCCACCGATGAGTGCAGCAAGACCAATTTTAAAAGGGATTTTTTTCAATGCAAATACCCCGCCAGCAGCTGAAGCTAAAAATGCACCAATCATAATACCGAAGTTCATAACCGATGTCGTGTCGTTAAATACGGACTGATTAAGTGCCTCAGTACCTTGAGCTTCACTCCAGTAATACCATTGGGAAACATCGAATCCGAAAGCTTCCACGATTTGAGATCCCCATAGTGCAAATGCGGAAGTGATACCCCACGGTTGGCCACGAAGGACAAGTGTTAAAGCATTTAAACCGGCTAGTAATAACGCAGCGACCCAAAGAGGCCATGAGCCTCGAATCATACGTTTAATTCCTGTTGTCGTTGGTAGGATTGCCATTTTTGGTGGTTTTCTTTTTTTAGCAATCACGATCGTTGCTACAACGACGGCAGCGAAAATTACCATTTGTAAAATCCAAGCTCCAAAATATCCTAAACCTGTATCTGTCGCTAATGAAATTGCAGGTCCTGCTGGCATATCTTCCATCCAAAATTCAAAGTGATATGCCCCGACAACTGAGCCGATAATGAAACCTATTAATGTAATAATCATTGAGGATCGGCCGCCACCAACAGCATATAGTGTACCTGATGCACATCCGTTACCTAGCTGCATACCGATTCCGAAAATAAGTGAACCGATAATGACAGATATACCGACAGGTGAAACATAACCAGTTGGATCTGTGCCGAAAAGGCCCGCACCGAAATATAAGATCGGTGCAAAAAGAGTTGTTGCCACTGCAAGCATTAACATATGCGCACGTAAAGCTTCACCGTTACCAACGGCAACTAATCTACGAAATGCTGATGTAAAGCCGAAACGAGCATGGAAGAGTGTATACCCTAGTAAAAGCCCGACGCCGGATAATATCGCCATTTGCCATCCCGCTGTTTGATATGAGATCAATGCAAGAAGGAAAAATACAACGAATCCACCAATATAATGTTTCGTTTGCATTTTTGCTAATGACGGGGCCCCAAGCGATTGTTGAGACATTGACGTATTCGCATGTTGTGTACTCATTGTTAAAACACCCCTAAAGTCTATAAAGTTAATCGGAATTATAACTTTGAATATTTTACTATAGAATAAAAGAAAAGTAAATCATTTTTTGATGGTTCAAAATCAATGAGACAATGCACTTTGTTAATAGATGTATTACAATGGAGGGTGTATATAATGAGCAATTTAGCGAGAGAGGATGACCATTAAATGCAGCAATATATTAATCCGAACGTAAAAGAACTGCAAATTTCCGGTATTCGTCAATTTTTTAACCGAGTGAGTCATTACCCTGATGCCGTTCAATTAACGATCGGTCAGCCGAATTTCCCTACACCAGATCACGTGAAACAAGCTGGAATCGATGCAATACAAAATAATGAAACAGTTTATACAAAAAATGCAGGAGACCCCGAGCTTTTACGTGAAATCTCTTCTTTTATGGAAGAGAAGTATGGTCTCTTTTACGATCCTGAATCTGAAATTATTACAACGGTGGGTGCTTCACAAGCGATCGACGTCGCATTGCGAACGATTCTCGAACCAGGTGTAGAAGTGATCATGCCTGCACCTGTATATCCGGCATATGCCTCCGCTGTGAGACTAGCTGGAGCGACTCCGGTTTATGTGGACACACGTGATTCAGGCTTTAAAATGACAGCTGAACAGTTGCGAGGTGCAATTACGGAGCGGACTCGTTGCGTGATCATACCTTATCCTTCGAATCCAACGGGCGTCGTTTTATCAAAGGAAGAATTGAAAGCTATTGTTGAGGTTTTAAAAGAAGAAGATATCTTTATCCTTTCAGATGAAATTTATTCTGAACTGGTCTATGACACGACGCACGAATCAATTGCTTCGTTTCCTGAGTTAAAAGACAAAACGATTGTTATTAATGGTGTTTCAAAATCACATTCAATGACAGGTTGGCGGATTGGCTTTTTATTAGCACCTGCTGAAATCCAACAACATATGCTTAAAGTTCACCAGTATAATGTAAGTTGTGCGACTTCTATATCGCAAAAAGCAGCCTTACAAGCATTGAGAGACGGACGAAATGATCCGGTTGAAATGAGAAATACGTACCGCGAGCGCCGTGACTATACATATCAACGTTTACGAGATATGGGGTTAGAGGTAGAAAAGCCAGAAGGTGCGTTTTATATTTTACCATCGATTAAAAAACTTAAAATGGACTCATTTTCTTTTGCAGTTGACTTATTAGAAAAGGAACGAGTTGCGGTTGTACCAGGCAATGCATTTTCTGACTATGGTGATGACTACATTCGGATTTCTTATGTATATGATTGGGATACATTAAAAGAAGGCTTAGATCGTCTAGAAAGGTACGTGAAGCGTTTCTTCTCATGATCAATGAAAGGAGTGGTTCATCGTGACACTTTATTCTGAAAAAACTTTAGCGAATGAGCATGTGTTAATCACAGGTGCAACAGGTGGTATCGGTTATGAGACAACTCTTGCAGCTGTGAAAGCAGGTGCTTCAGTAACGATAACAGGGAGAAATGAAGAAAAGCTCCAAACGATAAAGACGGAAATGCTTAATCTTAAAGAGGGGCATGAAGTTTGTGCGATTCAAGCAGATATTTCGACGGATGAAGGACGAAAGCAGATAACATCTCAAGCAGAAAAAATGATTGGCCCAGTTACTTGTCTTGTTAATAACGCCGGGATTCTTGGCGGGGACAAAGTAGAAACCTTAATTGAAGATGACCTGCGTCACATCATGGAGGTAAACTTTACGTCAACGGTTTTATTAACACAACAAATTTATCAAAAAATGCTTTCAGAAAACATAGAAGGTTCGATTGTGAATGTTTCATCTTTATCAGGGTTACGAGGTACTTATGGCAATAGCGTTTATAGTGCATCGAAGTTTGCTCTTAATGGTTTTATGCAATCATTAGCACTTGAAGCGATTGAACGTGGGATCCGTGTCAACAATGTCTGTCCAGGATATGTGAATACTGAGATGGGTACTAAAGCGATACAAAGACGTGCACACCTAGCAGATGTCGATTTTCAAGAGCAATGGAAAAAAGCGAATGAAGGGTTGCCGTCAGGCCGTATCACAGAACCAGGTGAAGTCGCAAATACAATTATATTTTTACTAAGTCACGCCGCGAAAAACATTGTTGGAGAATCAGTGAAAATTTCTGGTGGTAGTGTTATGTAAATTTCATTTACTGGCTTTGAATAGGGGAGGTATGCCCTTTTCAAAGCCAGTTTTCTTTTTTACAAGCATAAGGTAAATACCGAGTATGAAAGTTATATTGAAAAAAAGTAAGAAAATACACAAGATTGTGCTTTTTACTTTCAGAAAAAGGAAGGAAATGATAGAATGACTCTGTAAGCGTTTTATACTATTTGTGTAGTGTTAAAACGCTTACAAATGAACGTCACTTCTTGCCAAATTGAAGTGAGTTAAACTTCTTCATGTAGCGAAGTTCTTACAGAACAATGGAGGTAATTGTCTATGGAAAATGCAGAACATCCTTCTTCACAATTTTTTCATGGTCCGAATGTCGGCTACTTATTGGAAATGTATGAACGGTATGAAAATGACCGTGAAAGTGTACCAAAGGATCTTCAACAGTATTTTGACCAGTATGGAGCACCTGATGAAGGGCGCAGTCACTTTGGGACGACTCAAAGGTCAAACGAAACAAACCTCTTTACATTGGCTGATATATTGAAAAAAGCAATAAAACTTGTAGATGACATTCGTATCTACGGTCATCAACATGCTCAATTATCATATGTTAAAGAGCGTGAAGAATCCATCGATTTTTCTTTGCAAAATTATGGGCTATCTAAAAGTGATTTAGAACAGTTGCCAGCCTATTACTTATGTGAAAGTGCACCGAGCCATGTTAAAAATGGCTGGGAAGCGATCGAACACCTAAAGAAAGTATATATTGGAACAATCGCCTTTGAATTACATCATGTAAATGATACAGAAGAAAAACAATGGCTTTACCAACAAGTCGAATCCGAGCAATTTAAGCGCTCTCTTTCTGAAGAAGAGCAACGTGATTTACTTGGGCGCTTAACGAAAGTGGAAGGCTTCGAAAACTTCCTACATAAAACATTTGTAGGACAGAAGCGTTTTTCGGTTGAGGGATTAGATGCTTTAGTACCAATGCTAGATGAAGTTGTCAAACGATCCGTTGAGGATGGTACGACAAATATTTTCATAGGTATGGCTCACCGTGGACGTTTAAATGTTCTTGCACATGTGTTAGGTAAACCTTATGAATTAATTCTTTCTGAATTTCATGATGCACCTAACAAAGAGCTCGTCCCATCGGAAGGGTCTATAGGGATTAATTACGGTTGGACAGGAGATGTGAAATACCACCTCGGAGCTGATCGTGAAATAAAAGAAAGTGCTAAAACAGCTACAATTACGCTTGCAAATAACCCAAGTCACTTAGAATATGTCAACCCGGTTGTGAATGGATTCGCACGAGCTGCACAAGAAGACCGCAGTAGTGCGGGGACTCCCGAACGGAATCCTTCTAGCTCATTTCCAATTATGGTTCATGGGGATGCCTCATTTCCAGGCCAAGGCGTTGTCTCTGAAACGTTGAATCTAGGACAGCTGCAAGGTTATTCCGTTGGTGGAACCATCCATGTTATCGCAAATAACCAAATTGGTTTTACGACAGTTAGTCAAGATTCGCGTTCAACGATGTATTCTAGTGATCTGGCTAAAGGCTTTGAAATGCCAATTATTCATGTCAACGCTGATGATCCTGAAGCATGTCTTTCAGCGATCGATTTTGCGTACCGATATCGTAAGGCATTCAAAAAAGATGTGTTAATAGATTTGATCGGCTATCGACGTTTCGGTCATAACGAAATGGATGAACCAGCTGCAACTCAACCAAAGTTATATCAAAACATACGAAATCATCCTACAGTATGTGAGTTATATGGTCGACAATTACAAGAACGTAACGTCGTTCAAGAGAGTGAGTTGGAAAGCTGGAAAAGTGATATACAGGATCGGTTAACAACACAAGTTGAAAAAGTGAAACAGAAAAAACGTTCTACAAAAGAGAACCCTGAACCTCCAGCACCGGTCTCCGAACCATTGAATACGATTGACACAGGTGTTGCGTACAATACGTTACAGGAAATGAACCGAGATCTATTACAATGGCCGGAAAATTTCACAGTTTTCCCTAAACTAGAGAAGATTTTAAAACGTAGGGAAGATGCATTAGGTGATGAAGGAAAAGTAGATTGGGCGCACGGAGAAACCCTAGCCTTCGCAACAATATTAAATGACGGCACACCGATTCGCTTAACGGGTCAAGATTCCCAACGAGGAACATTCTCACAGAGACACCTCGTATTACATGATCCAAATACGAGCAAAACTTTTTCACCATTGCACACGATTTCTCAGGCACGAGCTTCTTTTGCCATTCACAATAGCCCATTGTCAGAAGCTGCTGTTGTTGGTTTTGAATATGGGTATAATGTTCAGGCCCCAGAAACATTAACAATTTGGGAAGCACAATATGGGGACTTCTCAAACGCCGCGCAAGTGATGTTTGATCAGTTTATAGCCGCAGGGCGAGCGAAGTGGGATCAAAAGTCCGGTTTAGTCCTGTTACTTCCTCACGGTTATGAAGGGCAAGGTCCTGAGCACTCAAGTGGTCGTATAGAACGGTTTTTACAATTGGCTGCAGAAAATAATTGGCACGTCGCCAATGCAACAAGTGCTGCACAATACTTCCATCTGCTACGTCGGCAAGCATCTTTACTAGAAAAGCCAGAAGTTCGACCGCTTGTTGTTATGACGCCAAAGAGTTTGTTGCGTCATCGATTAACAACGTCACAAGCACAAGAATTTACACAAGGACATTTCCAACCGATTGTTGAAGAGGAAAGAACGATTGCCCACAAACAGGAGGCAAGTCGCCTTGTCCTATGTTCTGGAAAAGTAGCGATTGATGCAGCAGAACATATTGAACAAATGGATGATCAAAAACGAAAAGATGTACACATTGTACGTGTTGAAGAATTATATCCTTTTCCAGAGAGCTTGTTAAAGGAAGTTGTAAATGAGATGAAAAACCTTTCAGAGATTGTTTGGTTACAAGAAGAGCCAAACAATATGGGAGCATGGAATTATATTTATCCGCAATTGAAATCACTAACGCCGAATCGTTGTTCCCTACAATATGTAGGTCGTAAAAGACGATCAAGTCCAGCAGAAGGGGATCCTAATGTCCATAAAAAGGAGCAGCAACGAATCATTTCTGAAGCGTTAAACGATGAAGAGGGGAGAGAAATGTGATGAAAGATGTCGTCGTACCAGAATTAGCAGAATCAGTGACAGAAGGAACGGTTGCAGAGTGGCTACAAGATAAAGGGAGTTTTATTGAGAAAGGTCAAAACATTGTTGAATTAGAAACAGATAAAGTGAATGTAGAAATTACCGCTGAGGATTCTGGTGTTCTTGTTGAAGTGCTAAGCGAACCAGGAGACACGGTTGAAGTTGGAGATGTCATTGCAAAAATCGATGAAACCAAGTCAGCAGGTGACAGTTCTTCTGAAGACCCTTCACCAGAAGAAAAGCAACAATCAGACCAAGCTGACAATACTGATGCGTCAAGTATAGAAAAAGAATCCAGTAGTAACCAAGAACGTCCGGTCGCTACACCTGCAGCGAGAAGGTATGCTCGTGAAAAAGGAATTGACCTTGCAGATATTAACGCGCAAGACCCACTCGGACGTGTTCGTAAAGAAGATGTTGAAAGACATTCTACAGCTGCAACAAAACAAAAAACTGAAGAATCAAAGCCGTCAAAAGCGGCGGCTCAATCAGCTGCAACAACAGATGTAAATGCGATTGAAAAGCCTGTTGAACGCCAGCGCATGTCGCGTCGACGTCAAACAATTGCTAAACGTCTCGTAGATGCACAACAAACGGCAGCGATGTTAACAACCTTCAATGAAGTTGATATGTCGCATGTTATGAAACTACGAAAAAGACGAAAAGATGCATTTTATGATAAACACGGTGTGAAACTCGGTATGATGAGCTTCTTTACAAAAGCGGTCGTACGCGCCTTGAAAGATTACCCGTATGTTAATGCGGAAATCCAAGGAGATGAAATTCTACTGAAAAAGTTTTACGATATCGGTGTTGCAGTTTCTACGGATGACGGGCTCGTCGTTCCTGTTGTACGTGATGCGGACCGTTTAAGCTTTGCTGAGATTGAAAGTAATATCAATGAATTGTCATTAAAAGCACGTGACAATCAATTATCATTATCTGACTTACAAGGTGGATCATTTACGATTACAAATGGTGGTGTGTTCGGATCATTGTGGTCAACGCCAATCTTAAATTCACCTCAAGTCGGTATTCTCGGTATGCATACGATCCAAAACAGACCTGTAGCTATAGATGAACATAGGTTTGAAAATCGTCCGATGATGTATATTGCACTGTCCTATGACCATCGCATTATCGATGGTAAAGATGCAGTAGGCTTCCTCGTTCGAATTAAAGAATTAATCGAGGACCCAGAATCCCTTTTATTAGAAGGGTAGAAACTTAATAACAATAAGCAACAAGCCCTATATTCAGTAACGAATGTAGGGCTTGTTCATTTTGTTTGGTATAATGTTGTTAACTTAGAAAATGTTCGTTTTTCTTCATTTCATCGGAGTAGGATCTAGGCATAGGAGGTTAGAGACATGTCACCCCAACAATCAATGCTAACAAGCGTGCTTCGCCAACAATTAGAAACGCTCTATGTGGAAAACAGCAATTGTGATCAGATTTATCATATGAATCAAGAAGATCTTTCAATAGTGAAAAGTTTCTGGGTGACACGGATCCTTATCGGTACTGTATATACATATAAGCAGATGAACAACTTGAAAGAGTGGCAGCAAATGCTAGGAAGTACATGTGCTGTAACAACCTCCGAGAGGGAGAACGGTCAGTTAGTAAAGGCTGTCCCGATCAAATATAAAAAATTGATTATAGGAAATATCGTACGTTTAAAAGAACGTCTACCTTATGTCATAGATCCTTTTAAAACTGAGAGTGATATGTGGTCATCTACAATCATCAATCATTTAGAGAGAGAAGGAGGGATCATTGACAGCTTAACAACGGCATTGTTTTTGGAATCTGAATCAAAATGGCCTTGGTTTATTGGAACGCTTTACCAAACACTGCTGAAAGAAACGAGAAAAGAGATTGTATCGTCTTTAGTTAACCGAAATCATTTAACAGACGGGGAAATGGGAGCGTCCACACAGTGGTTTACTCCGCAATGGATTATTGAATATATGGTTGATAATTCCCTTGCCCACTTCCTTGATGATCAAACGCAAAGCGATTTCAAAAAGCAGTCCCGCTGTTTCATTAATCACGAACAGTTTAACGAAAAAGATAGAAAGTCGCAGCCAAATTGTATTACGCACATAAACGTACTTGATCCTTGTGTTGGGACAGGTCATATCCTTTTACATACCTTTCAGCGTTTATATGAATTACATGATTCTTTATTAGAAAAATCACCCAAAGAGATTGTTGAATATATCATTCAGCACCAGCTCGTAGGTTTGGATATAGATGCTAGAATGGTTGAGTTATCACGTTTTGCTATTTTGGTTCTTGCAAAGGATAAGGCTCCTGATGCAGACATGACTTCGTTAGAACAAAGATTGCTGACGTTATCACGCCCAGATGAATCATTCAAGGAACAATGGCAATCATTTTATCGTCGCTATCATAATGAGTTGAACTCTTCGCAATGGTCGGCATTACATCGTGTTGTTGAATGGAAGGAAAGAGAAGGGGCGTTCGGTTCTCTTACAAATGGGGAGGCGTGTAACGTTTCTCATTTACTAAAATTATTACGGGATTGTTTTCAAGATGTAAGCGATGATAACGATAAATGGGTATTAGATACCAAATTTTTTTACCTACAACAGATGCAACTCATCAACGCAAATTATGATGTCGTTGTGACGAACCCACCATATATGGGGAAGAAAAGAATGCCGTCTAAAGTGAGAGCGTATTTAAATGAGCATTACGTTCGCTCTAAAGGTGACTTATCGGCAGCGTATATTGAACGGTGTTTATCATTTACAAAAAGGTATGGGATTACTGCGATTGTTAATCAACATTCGTGGATGTTTTTATCCAGTTTTGAAAATTTAAGGAAAAAAGTTTTGCGAGAAACTTCGGTTTGCTCAATGTTACATCTTGGTACACGTGCTTTTGACGAAATAGGTGGAGAAGTTGTACAGACGACAGCATTTTTATTACAGCATCATCACCAACCAAGTCATAAAGGTGTGTTCGTTCGCCTTGTTGACTATCCGAACTCACTAGAAAAATTCAAGCATTTACATAAGAAAGACAACTGGTATGTGCAACCGATGAGAAATTTCTTTTCTATACCTAACACGCCGCTTGCTTATTGGATATCTGAAAATGTGAAGTACATTTTTCAAACTTATCCAAGAATTGAGCAAGTTGCTAAACCGCGGCAAGGATTGGCTACAGGAGATAACCAACGTTTTATTCGCTACTGGTTTGAAGTGGATTGGTCACAAATCGCTTTTTCTTGTTCAACAAGAGAAGAAGCGGTGCAATCAGAAAAACAATGGTTTCCTTATAATAAAGGAGGCGGTTTCCGAAAATGGTATGGAAACCAATGGTACGTTGTCAATTGGCTTAATGATGGGGAGGACATTCAATCGTTTCGAAACCAACATGGGAAACTTCGCTCACGTCCACAAAATCGATCGTATTACTTTCAGCCAGGGTTAACATGGTCATTTGTTAGCTCAGATGGGCCATCGGTGCGTTATACACCTAAAGGGTTTATATTCGATGTCGGCGGCTCGACGATGTTTCCGAATGAAGAGGATATGTACCTCTTATTAGGCTATTTAAATAGTACGGTAGCTACTTATTTTTTAAATATGATCAATCCGACGATGAATGTTCAAGTAGGGAATATTTCTCAACTACCTACTCCTCCTTGGCCTGATGATACGGATGAATTGAAAAGACTTGTTTCAACAATCGTACAATCAGCGAAAGATTATTGGGATCAGTTTGAACAGTCGTGGAATTTTAAGGAACACCCTTTTATGATGTTAGCCAATGAAGGGGATTGTTTGCAATCAGTTATTAAAAAGTGGGAAGCCGATCAAGAAAATGAACGAGATGCATGTTTAGCAAACGAACAAAAAAACAATGAAATGATGATTGAGTGTTTTCAATTACATAAAGAATGTAGTCCAGAAGTAGGTGAGAAAGATTTCACGTTGTGGCAAACACCTACAGCGGAAATGGTCAAGGCGTTGCTTTCCTATTTTGTCGGTTGTACGTTCGGTCGTTTCCAACCAAACGACGGAAGTCTTAATGAATGTTCGCGATTTATCGGGTTGTCGCACCCTTATGATAAAGTAAATGGTGTCATCACACTTTTGGAACGTTGGTTGAAAAGAAGCTTTCCTGCTTGTGACGTTAATATTTTGTTAGATTCGATTGCATCATATCTTCCTACGTCTATAGGGAAGGCACGTGAAACGATTATTCATTATTTTCAACATGATTTTTACCGCGAGCACGTACGTTCTTTTAAGAAACGCCCAATTTATTGGATGGTAAATAGTGGGCGAACAAAAGCGTATCAAGCTTTGTTTTACTCACATCATTTTGATGATACGTTGAAAGACATGCTGATTGAAGATATAAAAGAAAAAATGAAAGCAAATGAAGAAGGTTCAGTGCAGCAAGTAGAACAGGAAAGTTTTATTAAAAATATTGAAGAATGGAACGCGCCTCGCACCCTTGATTTTAATAAAGGCATTCGTCATAATGCTAAAAAGTTTTGGGAACGACGAAGTGTGTACAGTCCTAGCCAGTATTTTGATATCATTGAACGTTTTTAGATCATTTACAGCTTAGAGTTAGCAGCAAAGAAGGAAGGGAAAACATGACAGGACATTCGCATGTGGTAACATCGTTAACATTAGGGGCAGTTGTGACATTTTATGATGTAGGTCTGGATTTTTCATGGTCATTTGCAATCGGGATCGCGATTGGCAGTTTATTGCCGGATATCGATGAGCCGAAGTCGTTTATCGGTCGTAAATGTCCATTTGTTTCGAATTTTTTAAAACGCGTATTTGGTCATCGAGGGTTGACTCATTCCGCCTTGATAACAGCGATCATTTTTATGGTCAGTGAGCAGTTTGATTCAACGATTATAAGTGGACTTGCGTACGGATACCTGTTCCATGTACTCGGTGATTTTTTTAGTAGGAGAGGGGTTGCATTACTTGCGCCGTTGTCGAAAAAGCGTTTTGCAGCGCCGATAACATATAAAACGAATGGATGGGGCGAAAAAATGATTGCGTTTGTATGTTATCTCTTTTGGATTTATTGGTTGTTTGACATATTGCGTTTATCGGAAATATCGCTTTTATTTTCCATAAACAACATACTCGCTTTTTTCATTTTGTTGTAATACACTAGGGGGTATAAGTGTTCAGGGGGGTGTTCTCATGAATGAGAAGCAATGTCAATCTAACCAGTGAGGCATTCAATCCAATACGTCTCGGCAAAAGCAGAAAAGCTATCCGCCGATATGACCGGGCGTTTGGGTGTGGCTCCTGGTAGGAGCTGGAGTATTGATTTCTTATTTTCTTTAAGACGTAAAATTTGTCTTCCACTATTTGATTCGGATGAACATATCGAGGATGAGCTGAACATGAGACTGTTCGGCTCCTTTTCGTTTCATGAAACGTATATTTCCTTAGGGAAAAAGCTGAGGTACGATACCAAGAAACCTCAGCTTTTTCGAAATTCGTTTACGACACTTTTTCATATGTTTGCTTTTGATGAAAATGTCTTGGTTCAAGACGCTTTAGCCATTTCGTATTTGAAAATGAAAAGAGGCCAAGCGATAGCCAAATCGCAGCAAATGAAATCATATGTGCCGTGGAAAATTGCTCTTCGAATTGGAATACACCGAGAAATAGCATGATCGTTGGTGCGATATATTGAAGGAATCCGATGAGTGACAAAGAAATTCTTCTTGCGCCAATTCCGAACAGTAGGAGAGGAACCGCTGTTACAACACCTGCTCCAACTAAAAATAAACTTGTCCACCCAGCATCGATATACAGCATATTGCTGAGGGAGGGGTGAGTCATTTGCAAAAATATGAGCGCGATCGGAGTCATCATCAGTGTTTCTAAAGTTAAACTAGATACGGCTGAGATATTTGCAATCTTTTTAAACAGACCGTAAAAAGCAAAGCTAAATGCGAGAGCGAAAGCAACGGTAGGAAAAGAAGCAAGCGTGGCTGTTAAAAAAGCGACACTACATGCAGCGACACCTACAGCGATGGCTTGCCAAAAACGTAATCGCTCTTTTAAAATAATGACGCCAAAAAGAACACTAACGAGCGGGTTAATGTAATAGCCGAGGCTCGCTTCGATAACGTGTTCATTGCCGACCGCCCAGATGTATGTATACCAATTTAATGTAATTGTGACTGAAGCCAAAAAAAGAGCCAACATACGCTTAGGTTGTTGAATAACAGTCATTGTGTCTTGTTTTAAGGCACCCATTTTACGTAAAGCAGCCAAGAGGAGAAGCATAAAAACCATTGACCATAGGATTCGGTGAGCAAGTACTTCTATTGGAGGTACCAATTCGACGATAGCCCAGTAGAGCGGTAAAAACCCCCACAAACAATAGGCTCCTAAGCTAGCCAATACCCCTGACAATTGATCCTTTTTTAAGTTTTCATTCATGATAATCCCTCGATTCTCGAAATATTTCTAAAGCTAGTTTACGTAGGTTATGTTGATTTGTAAATGTGCATTTATTTGCAATGTTTAACAAAATAGATTGAAACCCATAGCAAAAACCTCGTTAAGTTATCTGACAACTTTGTAGATTGTAAAAGTAATATCAGTAAAATGGAAAATATAGAAAAACAAAAAACAAGAAAGGGGATTTTGCAATGGATGCAATGTTTTTAATGAACAATCTTTGGATCATGATTGCTTTTATTCTCGTCATTTTAATGCAGGGTGGATTTATTCTTTTAGAAGCAGGGTCTACACGCATGAAAAATGCTGGGCATATTGCAGGGAAAACGATTTTTACATTAGGGATTGCTTCACTTGTTTTTTGGGCTGTCGGTTACGGACTCATTTATGGTGAGAGTGCAGGAGGTTTTATCGGAACGTCTGACTTTTTCTTCGGAGATTACCAAACGATGTTTGATGGTGTAGCAGGGTCGGTCGATTTCATTTTCCAACTTGCATTTGCAGCGATTGCCTTAACGATCGCTTTCGGTGGGTTTGCTGAACGGGCGAAATTATCTGTTTATATTCTTTTCGCCGTCTTATTTTCAGCGCTTGTTTATCCAGTCGTCGCTCATTGGATCTGGGGTGCTGGTTGGATTGGAGAACTAGGAAAGCAAGATTTTGCAGGGTCAACCGTTGTTCACTTAACAGGGGCGATGGGCGCATTAGCAGCAACACTGCTTTTGAAACCAAGAATTGGAAAATATAACAAAGATGGTTCACCAAACGACCTACCTGGTCACAACCAAGTGTACACAGCTTTAGGTGTATTACTACTATGGGTTGGTTGGTTCGGGTTTAATGCTGGAAGTACATTGGAAGTTGATGGCGCCTTCTTCGGTTACGTAGGTCTCACAACCCAACTAGGAGCAGCAGCAGGGGCAGTCGCAGCACTAGGGGTTGCTTGGGCAGTGCTAGGGAAAGCTGATGTCCCTACGATGTTAAACGGTGCGCTAGCTGGTCTAGTAGCAATTACAGCATCGACCGCCTTTGTTGCATCATGGGCAGCTGTTGTTATCGGTCTTGTTGCAGGTGTTCTCGTTTACTATAGTATGCAGTTCTTCGAAAAACTAGGTATTGATGATCCGATCTTCGCTCTTTCTGTACACGGTGTCGCAGGTATTTGGGGAACAATTTCTACAGGATTTTTCGCTACACCAGATTTAGCAGCGATGAACGGTGGAAATGCAGGTTTATTTTATGGCGGTGGTTTTGAACAACTAGGTATACAAACGGTCAGTGTTGTAGTAAGTGGTGCTTTCGCTTTCGTTGCTTCTTTTATTGTTCTTTGGGTGATTAAGGCGATCGTGGGCGACTTACGCGTTTCAGAAGAAGAAGAAATTACAGGCCTTGATATGAGCGAGCACGGAAGCTATGGATATCCAGAAGCCGCTTTATCTGAATCAAAAGAAGAAGTAGCGCCGAGCATTTCAAAAGACGACTATGATCCAAAACCTGGTGTTTCAACGTGAGTTCGTCATTAGATAATGGAGAAAAGGAACTGCGAAGTTATGAAAATATTCGTCAAAAATATGAAAAATATTTGCTGGAAGCAGCTGGTGATTACCGAAAACAAAATGTCATTCACGAAAAGGTAATTACAGAAGCAGTCCAATTAGCTATTGAACATACACGAGAGGAGTGGGGGACACCCCCTTCTCCTTTCGCATTTTTCGTTATGGGAAGCGCCGGACGAAACGAACAGGCACTATGGAGCGATCAAGACCACGGGATTGTGTTTCAGGGGAGTGATAGACATGAGCAAGACTACTTTTTAACGCTTGGGATAAAAATTGAAGGTGTCATGTCTCGACTAGGTTATCCGCGTTGTGAAGGAAAGGTGATGGCATCGTCGCCGCGTTGGTGTCACGGTATAAACGAGTGGATTGAGCAAGTTGATCGTTGGATTAAAGATGATAAGTGGTCTACTTTACGACATTTACTGACTTTGATGGATGCTCGAGTTGTCATTGGGAGTGAAGATTTGTTAAAAAAAGTGAAAAAACATGCTTTTATAAAAGGAAAGCAATCCATATATTTATTAAAACGATTGGCAGAAAACGCGAAAATGTTTCAGCCTGGAACAAACCTTTTCGGGCAATTGATCTATGAGCGCACAGGTCAGTTTACAGGTGCGATCCCTATAAAAAATGCTGTTCTTTTTCCGTATGTTCATGCTCTAAAATTACTTTCTTTTAAACGATCCATTTACGAAACTGAAACGATCGAAAGAATGCGTTTGTTGTCCAATGATTATTCTTTTCTAGCTCATAAAAGAAAGCTATTTATCGATATGCTTGAACTTCGCTCTTCGTTTTCAAAACAACAGCATTCTTATCAAGACGTTCATTATGTGCCGATTAGTCAACTCTCAAAAGGAGAAAGGAAGCGCGTGAAAGAGGCGGTAAAAGAAGGGAAAGAACTCCTACATCACGCGAAATCCACACTTTGGTCAAACGAAGAAAAAAGGGGGAGGTGAGAATGATTCATTGGGTGAAGCAAATGTCAGAAAAATTTTCAATTCCACTTGTGACGTCGTTAAACCCTAATAGTTTCGAACACCATTCCTTCATGCGTCAGTTGCAAAAGGATTTAAAAGCACAAAAGCCTATGAATACGCCTCTCCAATCATTAAAGATAACAGTGATAGATTTCGAAACAAGTGGTTTTTACCCAACTGGAGGAGATGAAATTTTATCGATCGGAGCTGTAAAAATACGTAATGGAGATGTGAAATATGATGAGACATTTTATGAAACAATACAAACCCCAGAGCTTTTAACAGATGACATAGCGTCATTGACAGGCTTATCAGCTGCAGACTTAGCTGAAGGGAAGCCACTTAAAACAACACTTCGAGCATTTTATCAATTTGTTGGTACTGATCTTCTTGTTGCCCACCACTCGGGACATGAAAAAGCTTTTCTACAACAAGCGTCGCACCGTGTTTTTGGTCATTCTATGAGGCATAGATTACTTGATACATCATTTCTCTATCGGGCAGCTTGTCACCATACATCGAAAAAAACGTTAGAGGAATGCTGTAACTATTATAGGATTCCCGTTGAAGGCCGACACCACGCACTTAGTGATGCTTTTCTTGCTGCGAGGCTATGGAGCGCTAGTCTACGCGATGTGTTAGACCAAGGGCTTCTAAACCTTTCTGACGTGTATACGTATTTAAGTAGAAGTCGAATACTATAAAAATGTTGATTTTGTGAAAAAAGATCTATCCCAATATTTTGGGATAGATCTTTACGATTTCTGTTATGCGTATTGTTCAAGGTATTCGTTGTAGGAAATTTCTTTATCAACGATGCCGTCTTTACGAAGGTCGATGATACGATTGGCAATCGATTGGTTAAACTCATGGTCATGAGAAGCAAAGATCATTGAGCCTTGGAAATTGATGAGCCCTTTGTTTAAGGCAGTAATTCCTTCTAAATCAAGGTGGTTTGTTGGTTCATCGAACAAGAGAACATTAGCGCCACTAAGCATCATTTTTGAAAGCATGCAACGAACTTTTTCTCCACCACTCAAAACACTTGCTTTTTTCTTCGCTTCTTCACCAGAGAATAACATACGACCTAAGAATCCACGAATAAATGTTTCTGTTTCATCTTCTGGTGAATATTGACGAAGCCAATCAATAAGATTTAAGTCTTGCCCTTCAAAATAGCGGGAGTTGTCTTTAGGGAAATAGGATTGTGATGTTGTAATTCCCCATTTGAAAGTTCCGCTATCCGGTTCTGTTTCGCCCATTAAGATGTTCATAAGCGTTGTTTTGGCAATCTCGTTTTCACCAACGAGTGCGACTTTGTCATCTTTATTTAACGTAAAGCTAACATTGTCTAAGACCTTTTCGCCATCAATCGTTTTTGTGAGGCCATCTACCGTTAATAAGTCATTTCCGATTTCACGATTTGGCTTAAAGTTAATATAAGGATAGCGTCGGGAGGACGGTTGAATGTCATCTAGATCAATTTTATCAAGCATCTTCTTACGTGAGGTTGCTTGTTTTGACTTCGATTTGTTGGCGCTAAATCGCTCAATAAATGACTTTAATTCTTTCACTTTTTCTTCTTTTTTCTTGTTTTGTTCTTCGGCCATTTTTTTCGCTAACTGACTTGACTCATACCAGAAATCATAGTTACCTACGTAAATTTGGATTTTTGCATAGTCTAAATCAGCGATATGCGTACATACATTGTTTAAGAAGTGACGGTCGTGGGATACGACAATGACCGTGTTTTCAAAGTTAATTAAAAAATCTTCTAACCATTTGATCGCTTTGTAATCAAGACCGTTTGTCGGCTCGTCAAGAAGTAATACGTCAGGGTTACCAAACAATGCTTGTGCAAGAAGGACTTTAACCTTTTGAGAACCTGTTAATTCAGCCATTGTTTTATCGTGAAGATCTTCATCAATGCCGAGTCCTTTCAATAACACAGCGGCATCAGATTCAGCTTCCCATCCATTTAATTCAGCAAACTCACCTTCGAGTTCGGCTGCTTTCATGCCGTCTTCTTCAGTAAAATCAGCTTTCATATAGATCGCATCTTTTTCTTGCATAACTTCATGTAAACGTGTATGACCCATGATAACTGTGTCAAGGACGTTGTATTCTTCGTATTCAAAGTGGTTCTGTTTTAACATCGCTAGTCGTTGGCCAGGTTTCATGTGTACATCGCCAGTTTGCGATTCTAACTCTCCAGAGAGAATTTTTAGGAAAGTGGATTTTCCGGCACCATTTGCACCGATTAACCCGTAACAATTCCCAGGTGTAAATTTGATATTTACCTCTTCAAACAACTTCTGGTCGCCGAAGCGTAAACTGACATTATTAACTGAAATCATCTAATTCATCATCCTAACGTTCAAGGTCTGTTGCTAGAGTGAAAACTCCATTCTCTTCATTATAAGGGACATTAATTAATTTTTCTACTTATCGTGCGTGAAAATTGTAATTTAAAGTGGTTTGATTTTTTTTGATTTGAATTTACGCGACTTATTGATCACCGAAATCCATTGTTTTTCAGAAGAGGGTATAAGAGAACGCAGAACGCTATGTTACGCAAACGGTTATAATAAGAGGTCTTCTGACATACTTTGGTCCGCATCTGTTAAAAAAATCGTCAGAACTGTTAAAGGTAAAAAGATGCGGATGACTTTATTGGATGTAATTAAACGGATTAAGAAAATAACTGTCATACCTTTAAGAACATCGTATCGCAATAAATATAAAATCAAAATGTTAATCGTTGGAATCACCATATCAGCAGGGTCTCTGCCATCGTCACGACTGTTTTCTAATTCATCATTTTCATGATCTTCGTTGTTTATGACTGCATCGCATATTTTAACGAGCGTGTAAATTCGTTGATCGTAATCCATAGTAACCCCCTCGGATTTATCAATTAACACTCGCGCGTTTGATAGCTGATGATTTATCTTATGCCTCTATGGTATGTGTGCTATGGACGAGTATCTACAGTGATAAAAAAGATCAGGCTCCCATAGAGAGAACCTGATCCATGATCGCACTTAAAGGAAAAAGAGCGAATATAAAATTCCGATAACACCAATAAAAGTGAGGATATAAACTGGTTTTTTAGGCATTTCACCATCATTTTCCATCGCTTTACCAAACATGAAAAAGACGAATGGATGAACAAGGAATGGCATGGAGAAAATAAATGGAATCAATTGTGCCGCTTCCGCTCCGAACATTCCTTCTTGAACAGCTGCGAATAAACCAAAGTGTGAAATAGCTGACGTTTGTGCCATCGCAGAGTAGTCCATTGATAAGCTACTTAAGCTGAGAAGGAATAGACCACCGAATACCGCACATAATTGCCAACCGAATGAAAACTGCATTAAGGCGTTAATTTCATGTCGCTCTTCACTTGCTTTCCGTAAATTGCGCAATGAATAAATGGTTAAACCAACACCTGTAAGTACGATAAGTAGCGTAGGGATAAACCATATACTTTCTTGTTGGGCACTAACGGCCAAAACAGAAAAGACGAAGATATGGCCAAAAAATGGAACATTAATCATAATTGGCGCTCGTTTAGCTGCTTGTTCCCCTAAGTCTCCTGCTGTACACGCACCTGTTAGTCCAGAGTGGGATAATGCGCCAGACATTCCGGGGCCGAGATTGCGAACATGTCCTGTTTTTGAAAAGAACATGATGAGCGCAATACCACCAAACATCCATAAAAGCTGACCAAAAAATCCATATACGATGACAGAATCGACCCCTGGAATTGTAAATGCATCTGAGATTCTAGAACCTCCAACCATAAAGTTACCCGCTAAAACGAGTGGGATCCCTGCAAATAGTAGGGCGCGAATTGTTGGTCCAAATGTCCATTTATAAAAGATTGCCCCGATTGCAGCTGAAATCATCATTGCAAAGAAGATTTGCGGTAATGCGATGATGGGTTCAATGAGTGTGGCAAAATAAAAGGATAGTATAAGTACCCCGATAATCATTACAATTTCAATAATCCCTTTACGAATATATAAATGTTTATTTGAGATTGTGGCTTTGTTGTCGATGAGAATAATCGAACCGACTAAACCAATATAAGCAATTAATGGATAATAACGACTAAGTCCTCCGGATCCTTCGGTTCCTAGAACCAACCGAGCTACCCCTTCGATACCAAGAAGCAAGAAAAAGGCGCGAACGATAAAAACAAGTTGTGTTCGACTAGTACCAAGTACAGTTTCTTCTTCTGATGGTATTAACATATCTTCAGTTTCTATAGGTTTGTTACCAAACATTTTGCGTAGTTCTTGACCACCGACAAAAAATGTAACAGTTAAAGCAATGATGGTCGTAGCAGCAATTAAGTTAACAAATGGAAATTCTTCTAGGCCAGGAGAAGCCACCCCAGTATAGACAAGGATGAACCCCATCAATAAACCGAATATAACGACAATTAAAATAGGGGAGTAACGTGTTCCCGCTACTACAGTACGTGAAATGAGTACCATAGGAATAATGAATAATAAAACGATCCAAAATTGATTCAATAGCTGTAAGTGAGTAATTTGTTCAACGATGTCCATAAATCTTCCCTTTCTCGTTTAATAGATAGAATAAGTTCCTGTAGTATGTAAAGATTTTTTACACAACGTAAAGATTAACGTAAATCCCCCATGTAGGCAACATTTTTTCGAGAATGTATAGAAATTTGTCGAAATATACAAGTAAGGTTCGTTTAATACGTTTATTTTGAACAAATAGTGCATTAATCATACAAAAGGAGAAGGGACGGATATATTGATGGGGAAAGAAGTATATTTTTTCTGAAAACCCTCTTGATATTTATAAATCATATGATAAACTTTTTAATCAAGGATGGAAAAAACGACACCATTAATTTCGTTTTTCCGTTCTTCTTTTTAACACATAATCCCGATTAAACACATAAGATTTACAAACATACTATATAATGAGGTAGGTGATTGCATCTATGCAATCTGTATCGATAAAAAACGTAGAAAAAACATTTTCAAATACAAAAGAATTAGGATCGTTTACCGTTTTTGATGATATTTCATTAAACATCCAAGAAGGTGAATTCGTTTCCCTATTAGGCCCATCAGGTTGCGGGAAATCTACGCTATTGAATATTATTGCTGGTCTAGATAAAGCAACAAAGGGTACGATCTATGTCGGTGATCATCTAGTCAATGGTCCGGGTTCAGATCGTGGCGTTGTTTTCCAAGAAGCAGCTCTCATGCCATGGTTAACCGTCTTGGATAATGTCACCTTTGCTTTAAAAAAGAAGTTACCAAAACAAGAAGCTAAAAAGAGAGCAGAAGAATATTTAAAACTTGTTCATTTAAGTCGGTTTCTAGATTCTTATCCTTACGAATTATCAGGTGGAATGAAACAACGCGTATCGATTGCAAGAGCATTAGCGATGGACCCTGACATTCTTTTAATGGATGAACCATTCGGTGCTCTCGACGAGCAAACAAGATCGATGCTACACAAAGAATTACATGATATTTGGGAGAAGACACAGAAAACAATCATTTTTGTAACACACAACATACGTGAATCGATTCTATTATCTGATCGAATCGTTTTAATGGGAACAAGACCTGGTGGTATAAGAGAAGTTTACCCTGTTTCGCTTGACCGTCCTCGAGATACATCATCGACTGGATTTATTCAATTAGAAAAGGAGATTAACAGTGTATTAGCTAAAGAGATAGATAAAGTCATGAAGGAGGAAATTGGGGATGGTTATAGCCGTTAGAAGGATCATATTCTTTGCAACACTTTTTACAATATGGGAGATATTATATCGGTTAAACCAAGTCTATGAAGTAAGGTCAACAACGCTATTTCCTTCTCCAATAGGTGCGGTAGAGCAATTATATATTGGCTTTTTCGAAACAGGTATATTGACAGAAGCTTTATCACAAAGTTTACAGCGAATTGCAGTTGGCTTTACGCTAGCCGTTATTATCGGGGCTTTGTTAGGGATTGTATTAGGTATATCTAAAATCGCTGACGAGACGTTAGGTTCTTTAGTCATCGCTTTACAATCTGTACCGAGTATCGTTTGGTTACCGATTGCCTTTGTTTTATTTGGCGTAGGCAATACGGCGATTATCTTTGTTGTTACACTAGGCGGAACATGGGCGATGACGTTGAATATGCGAATGGGGATAAAAAACGTGGAACCAATTTTGATTCGAGCGGCAAAAACCATGGGTTACCAAGGAAAAGAGTTAGTTTGGCGAGTGATGATTCCTGCTTCTATTCCTTCAGCTTTAACAGGGATGCGCTTAGCTTGGGCATTTGGATGGCGTGCCTTAATGGCTGCTGAATTGATTGGTCGCGGAGGATTAGGTCGTACATTGATGGACGCGCGAGACTTTTACAATATGGATTTAGTGATTGCTATTATGGTGATTATTGCAGTGATCGGGTTGATTGTTGAATATTTAGTGTTTAATAAAATTGAGAAAAATGTCCTTTCACGATGGGGTTTGAATGATAACAGATAATAAGAAATTAATTAGGGGGAATTAAAGTGAAGAAAACAATTGGATTTTTAGGTAGCTTAGTAGCATTAACTGCATTGACGGCTTGTGGAGAAGGTTCTGCATCAGGGGAAGATGTTAATATTGGCTACTTTCCTAACTTAGACCATGCAGCTGGAATTGTAGGGAAAGAGAAAGGCTATTTTGAAGACGAAATGGGTGACCGCCCTGTAGAGTTCCAAAACTTCCCGAATGGTAACGATTTTATTGATGCCTTAGATGGAGGGTCAATTGACATTGGTTATGTAGGACCAGGACCAGCAATTAACTACTACCTAAGTGGTGGAGAGATTGTTGTCATTGGCGCGGCAGCAAATGGTGCAACGCTTTTGGTTTCTCAAGAAGATACAGATATTCATAACATCGAAGATTTAGATGGGCATGCATTTGGGACACCGGGAAATGGTTGTACGCATAATGTGCAGTTAGAAATTATGATGAAAGAAGAAGGGTTGGAATCAAGCCGAATCGGTGGGACAGTTGATCACCAGTCTCATGTCGCTCCAGCATCCTCTGTTGGGATGTTTGAACAAGGGGAACTTGACGCTTATGCAGCTCCCGAACCATGGGGGACGCTTCTTGAACAAGAACACAACGCAAATGTTATTAGTGAGTGGGATGAAGTATTTCTAGGTGAAGAGTTAGCTAGCGTAGTACTTGTTACCACGCCAGAATATCTTGAGGAAAACCCAGAAGAAGTTGACAATGTGTTACGAGCACACAAGAAATCAGTTGAATTTACCCAAGAAAATACTGATGAAACACTAGCAACCGTGAACAACCTCATTTATGATTTAACGCAAAATGAACTACCAGAAGAAGTGTTAGTTAAAGCTTGGGATCGTTTAGAAGTAACAACAGAAACACATGCTGATGCACTTCAAGACTGGGCAACAGCCTCGTACGAACTAAACTTCCTTGAAGAAGAACCAGATCTTGATGGATTTGTTGATACAAGTCGATTAGATAGCATTCTAGATGAAGAATAATCATTCTGATTGTTAAAAAGCAATTGGCTGGTCTTTTAAAGATCAGCCTTTTCTTTTGGAAGGGAAGAAAGTATGAGTGAAATGTTTGTGGGAGAAAAACTCTCTCAATACCCCGAAGCACTTGATGATTACCGTGGGAAGCTAAAAGAAAAAGGGATGAATACAGAGGGGTTCCGCCCTATGGGGAGTGCCGAAGGCACAATGAGTGTCTTTGCAAAACGTTTGAAGAATGGGCGCAGTTGGAGTACAAGAGGCCTTGATAAATTTATTGATGTCATGGTGGTTTTAAAAGATTATTTGGAGATTAAAACCCTTCAAGGGAATCTAAAACAGTCAGAGAAGCCCCAAGAAAAAACGGAAAATGAACAAGTGGCCAAGCCCCCAAAATACTTTGTATAGAAGCTCAAAGACAGTGCATCAGAATCTATTCGGAACAATATTGGCTATTTACAACATGCCATTGGAAAGCCAGTAGTGGGAGCGTTAAAAGGACTCAAAGGCTTTTAAGAAATGCGTTGACTCGAAAGAAAAAAGGCTTTGAATAAAGGAAGGCGATATCATAATGCGTTAAAAACGTATTCCTTGTTTTGTTCGTCGTGCGAAGGAGTGAAAGGCGGCGACTCCTGCGGGAACAGCAACAGCTGAAGATCCCGCAGGGTGGGTTTCCCGAGGAAGCTGAAGCGTTGCCCGCGGAAAGCGTCCGCCTGTAACGGATTCGCATATACTTTATTCCAAATCAAAAACCATTTAGAAAATAGTAAAAAAGATAAAAGAGGATTCCCCATTAAAAAACCTCCCACAAATGGTTGACACAATCGGAAAGAAATCTATTCTTTTTATCAATAAATGATGTGTGCTAATATACATGTTATGAAGAGGAGAGGATACCTGTGGAAAAGCAAGAATTTGAATATGCCACGTTCGCTGGAGGGTGTTTTTGGTGTATGGTAAAACCTTTCGATGAACTACCAGGCATTATTGAAGTTGCCTCTGGCTATACTGGTGGGCACGTTGACAACCCAAGCTATGAACAAGTGAAAACAGGTGAAACCGGGCACTTAGAAGCTGTACAAATAACCTATGATCCAAATCTATTTTCATACCAACGTTTACTCGATTTATATTGGCCACAAATTGACCCAACTGATGATGGAGGGCAATTTTTTGATAGGGGAAGTCAATATTGTACAGCGATTTTTTATCATAATGAAGAACAACGAATACTAGCTGAACGTAGTAAAGAGCAGATTGAACAAAATGGTCGTTTTAAAGCCCCGATTGTTACAAAAATCTTACCAGCAGCCACATTTTATCCAGCAGAAGAGAAACATCAAAAATTCTACCAAAAAAATCCACAAGCCTATAAAGAAGAACGGAAAGTTTCAGGGCGAGATGACTTTATTTCGACATTTTGGAAGTAATGGCAAACGGAAGTAGTAATTGAGATATCAACGCCAAGTCATATAAGTTGAAATCATGGAGTGTCCAAGTTTTAATGGGCACTCCATGTTGTATTAGAACGAAAATATGGATTCTTTCGAAACAGAGGTAGCTGAACGCTCAAAAACATAGCGCATTATATTGATGCGTTATGCTACTTTTAGCTCATAATTAAGCATTTAACGGTTTTACATTCGACAAAAAGGGAATAATAACATTCTGAGAATAAATGAGAAACTGAAGTAGAGAGAATAAATACTAACGACAAGGTACAAGGAGGCTGATTGTGAGTTGGTTCCATGGCCGCCCAAATGAGATCCCTTTTTCATTTTATGGGTGGGAGCATTGGTTTGCATGGGTTATTTTTATACTCATAGTAAGTGTTTTGTATATTTATCGTCATTGGATGAGGTCAAAGGATTTACGGAAAGTCGAAATTGTTGTCGCTCTTTCTCTAATAGGTATGGAAGGATTGTATCATCTCTGGCTTTTTTTTATTGGTTCATGGGATCTACGTTATTCTCTACCTTTAGAACTGAGTAGTATAAGCGTAATTTTGGCCGTTTTATTATTGTTGTTTAGAAAAAGAATCATTTATGAATTGCTCTTTTTTGTCGGGATTGCAGGGGCTTTACAAGCTTTACTAACACCAGTATTAACGTATGGATTTCCTCATTTTCGATATGTTCATTTTTTCTATACACATATGATGGTCATTTGGGTAGCACTTTATTTCACATGGGTTGTAGGGTATCGTCCTACGATTCGTTCGGTATTTAAAAGTCTCATTTTTTTAAACATTCTTTTACCTATCGTTTGGTTCACAAATTCGTGGGCAGGTGGAAATTACATGTTTTTGCAAACAAAGCCAGAATCACCTAACTTGCTAGATTTCCTTGGTCCTCACCCTTGGTATATCATTTCACTGGAAATTGTTGCACTCGTTTTGTTTCTTTTGTTATGGCTGTTATTCCGTGAACGTTCAATGACTCGTTAAATCGTATGATTTGTCAGTGAAAATCCTGTTCTGTAATCTGATGATAAATGATATCTAGGAGGAAACGTAAAATGACAAGCGGAGATGAAGTTGTACATCCTCATGATGTCGGGATGGATGAACATAAATTATCAGCGTTTAAAGAAGCGTTCGCTAATGAGCCTGTGAAAAGTTGGTTGATTTCTAAAAATGGAAAAAATATCACAAATGATCAGACACTAAGTGAAAGAAAAGAACTTCACACACTAAATTCAATCACAAAAAGTATCCTTTCTATTCTTATCGGTAAGGCGGTTGAACAAAGATACATTTCTAGCATTCAAGTACCATTGCAAGAAATCTTTCCACAACATTCATTACGTGATGAGAAAAAAGACATCACGATAGAACATCTATTAACGATGACTTCTGGTTTACAAGGTCCTGAAAGAAGTGATATACAAATTAATGATAACTTGTTAGGAACGATTTTTGATCAACCATTAGCATATAGCCCTGGGGAAAAAATGACTTATAACAACCATGATTCTCATGTTTTAAGCGCAATTATAAGGGAAGTCACAGGAATGAATACAGATGAATATGCCCATTCGGTCCTTTTTGAAGCATTGGAGATCGAAGAGTACGCATGGAAAAAAGACCGACAAGGGACGGCGATTGGCGGCTTTGGTTTAAAGTTGAACCCATATGATTTGCTACGGATTGGAAACTTTATGCTTCAAAAAGGGAAATGGAAAAATGAAGTTTTGTTGTCTAACGACTGGATTGAAGAGGCAACGAAGTCACAAGTTGAAACGGATATTCGCCAACAAAAATACGGATACCATTGGTGGATAAATAACAATGTCCGTGGTGATAATAACAACTTTTATTATGCGGCTGGACGAGGTGGTAATTTTCTATTCGTCGTCCCCGATAAAAGTCTTGTGGCTGCGTTTACTGGTGAATTCAATGCAAAAGAAAGTTTAAAACCTTACCAGTGGTTTGTTCGATATATTTTACCAGCCTTTGAGTAGAAACCGTCGTCACAGCATGCCAAGGAGGTGACATTGATGTCGGTAGTCAAGTCTATGCCTCCAATCATTACTGAAGAGGCTCGCGTGTTAGTGTTAGGTTCGATGCCGAGTGAACAATCTCTAAAAAAGCAACAATATTATGGTCATCCACGAAACCATTTCTGGCCGATCTTATCGAACATCTTTGAAGAAGATGTAGGCACCGAATATGAACAGAGGGTCTTTTTCTTACATCGTCATCATATTGCACTTTGGGATGTCTTCCGTATGTGTGAACGTGAAGGGAGCCTTGACTCAAATATTAGAAATGCCCAAGTGAATGATGTCGTTTCATTGTTAGAACAGTATCCAAATATTCGTCTTGTAGCATGTAACGGTAATAAAGCATATGAGTCATTTATTCGTTATTTGTATAAAGAAGTTGAGGGGATGGTGGAAGTAAAGAAGCTCCCTTCAACAAGCCCTATACCAGGAAAGAATGTAAAAACATTTGAAGAGAAGGTAGAGGAGTGGCAAATCGTTCGCGAAAATGTTTTAAAAAGATAATAGGAGGCGCGTAAAGCTGTACGTGTCCCAAACATAGAGGAGGCCTCGCCGTGAGATTGATTTCACTATGTCCTAGTAATACTGAATTTGTCACTTACTTAGGCTTAACTTCTTCGCTTGTTGCCGTTGATGATTATTCGGACTGGCCAAAAGAGGTTGAACAACTCCCAAGAGTCGGTCCTGACCTTTCCATTGATATGGATGTTGTGGAAAAGATGAAGCCAGACCTTGTTCTCGCCTCCCTGTCTGTTCCAGGTATGGAGAAAAACATCGAACAATTAGAAGATCGAAACATCCCTCATATCATCGTATCAAACCCTAAAAGTCTAACAGAAGTTGCGGAAGTTTTACGAAACCTCGGAAATGACGTTGGGAGAAAAGAAGTTGCTGAACATATAACTGACCGTTTTCATCAGATTCTCAAAATATATCGAACTCTTTCTATGAATGTCGAAGAGAAAAAGTCGATCTATTGGGAGTGGTGGCCCAAACCAGTATTTACACCGGGACAAGATAGTTGGTTGACGGAGATGAGTGAACTTGCTGGTGGGTATAACGTATTCGCACAAGAAAAGAAAGCAAGTGTTCAAACGGACTGGGCGAATGTTTTAGAAAAACAACCTGATGTCATCGCTGCGATATGGGTAGGGGTAAGACAAGATCATATTAAACCGAAATTGATAAAGCAACGTCCTGGATGGGCAGATATGAGAGCAATTGTAAACAATCAACTGTATATTTTAGAAGAGCCATTCTTTTGCCGTCCATCTCCACGTTTGCTCATAGGTTTAATAAGGATTGCATCACTTTTACACCCGAATCATTACCCTTCATTACCATTAGATCAAGATCCTTTGCTTAATGATGAGATGTTCAATATGGTTACAAATTATGGAGCTGGTGGTGATTATAATTAAAGTAACAAATGAAGCTCAGCAATTTCTTGTAAAGTTACTTAACAAACAAAATCAAAAGAGTTTTCGTATTGGTTATAACGCAAGTAGTCGTTGAGGGGGATCTGGATTTAAAATAACTCTGGATGAGTTAAAGGCTGATGATTCTCTTTTACATATAAATGGCCTCTCTTTTCATTACCAACCATCTGTAGAACCTCATATTCCTCATCTTGTTATACAAATTGAAAAAGGGAAACTGAAACTCTTCGACTTTAGAACGACACAGGAGAACGAAGTTTAGATTAACGATATTTTCAGAGCCATTCCACTACCTTCGTGGGATGGCTTTAATGATTTCAACATTATGGAACTATAGTAATCTTGGCATTGTTTATTCGATGTTTCTACACGGGATTTTCCTGTTACCACGTTGTCGATATTTGAAAATAAGGGTGTTCGAAAGGGGGTTTATCATTAGGTAAGTGCGTGAAATAATTTTTTTGTAAATAAAAATGTAAACGCTTACAATGTGTCGAATCAACGGTGGTAACGCTTACACACTTGTTTCATAAGTCGAAATTATCTGAAAACTACTGTTGACGCCTGTGTTAGCAAATATTACAATAACAATCAACTTCAACACTTTATATGACTTTAGAAAAGACGCCAAGCTAAGATTTTAAACTTTGAAATAAATCTCATTTTTTGGTGTAAGGTGTCGAGTTGCAAATGTAGGAATGGCAATAAAATTGTCATGGAAAATATATATCAAAAATGTAGAACTATTATTATCTGAAATTTTTGATCATTCTAAACAAGGGGTTTAAATAAGAGGAGGGGGAGTATGAGCGGTTGGTTGTACCTAGATGGTGAATTTGTTGAAAAGGAGAACGCCAAAGTTTCAGTTTATGACCACGGATTTCTTTATGGTGATGGTGTTTTTGAAGGGATTCGAATGTATTCAGGGAATATTTTTCGATTACGAGAACATTTAGAACGTCTCTACGATTCTGCGAAATCAATAATGTTAGATATTCCACATACGCTCGAAGAGTTGGAATCGATTGTTGTCGAAACGTTAAAAAGAAATCAATTACATGAAAGTGCATATATTCGCCTTGTCGTTTCCAGAGGTAAAGGAGACCTCGGATTAGATCCGTTCAAGTGCCCTGAACCAAGCATCGTTGTAATCGCTGAACAATTGACAATGTTTCCTAAAGAATTATACGAAACAGGTATCGAAATGGTAACAGTACCTACACGCAGGAATAGGCCGGATATTTTAAGTCCACAAGTAAAATCCCTCAATTATTTAAACAACATTTTATTAAAACTTGAGGCATATCAGGCAGGTGCAAATGAGGCACTCACTTTAAATACAGAAGGTTATGTTGCGGAAGGGTCTGGAGAAAATATCTTCCTTATAAAAAATGGAGAAATGTTCACGCCACCAACGTACATTGGAGCACTCGAAGGGGTAACGCGAAATGCGATTATCGAAATTGCAGAGGATCAAGGATACGTTGTTCGTGAACAACCTTTTACACGTCATGATGTTTATGTTGCAGACGAAGTCTTTTTAACAGGTACGGCAGCTGAAGTTGTACCTGTCGTAAAAGTTGATGGGCGAGTAATTTCCGATGGTGTGCCTGGTGAAAAAACACATGAATTATTACATGCATTTAGATCAATCGTCGTAAAAGATGGCGTAAACATTACGAATCACGATCATATTCAAGTTGGATAATTGTAGGCGCTAGGAGTGGAAAGTCATGAGAAGTAATACAATTAAAAAAGGCGTTAACCGTGCACCACATCGGAGCTTGCTATATGCAGCAGGTGTAAAGCCAGAAGACATGGATAAACCATTTATTGGCGTGTGCAATTCATACGTCGACATTATCCCTGGCCATATGCACTTAAATAAATTTGCAGAAGTCGTCAAAGATGCCATTCGCGAGGCAGGTGGTGTACCATTCGAATTTAACACAATTGGTGTTGATGACGGAATCGCAATGGGACATCTAGGTATGCGATATTCACTTCCAAGTCGAGAGCTGATCGCTGATTCAGCAGAAACGGTGATTAATGCTCATTGTTTTGACGGTGTTTTCTATATTCCCAATTGTGACAAAATTACACCCGGAATGCTAATGGCATCGGTTCGAACAAATGTCCCTTCGGTATTTGTTTCTGGAGGACCAATGGAAGCGGGGCGAAGTAAAGACGGAGAATCTTTGTCTCTTGTATCGGTCTTTGAAGGAGTCGGTAGTTATTTATCCGGCAAGATGAGCCGTGAAGAGTTACTCGAGTTAGAATCGAGCGCTTGCCCAACTTGTGGTTCTTGTTCTGGGATGTTTACTGCAAATTCGATGAATACGTTAATGGAAATGCTCGGTGTAACGTTGCCAGGAAACGGAACAATTGTTGCAACATCAGATGAGCGGCACGAGCTTATAAAAGAAGCGGCCAAACACCTTGTCCGCCAAGTAGAGGAAGATACTCGGCCGAGAGACATTATTACAAAAGATGCGATTGATGATGCGTTTGCTCTTGATATGGCCATGGGTGGTTCAACGAACACTGTTCTTCATACACTGGCTATCGCACGCGAGGCAGGTATTGAATACGAAATGGAAGATATCAATAAAGTTGCTGAGCGTGTACCGTATTTATGTAAAATCAGCCCTGCATCAGACTATTCTATGCAAGATGTTCATGAAGCAGGTGGCGTCAATGCGATCATGAAAGAACTGTGTAACATTGAGGGAGCCATTCACCCTGAGAGAATAACAATATCAGGAAAAACGATTAGAGAAACGGTCCAAAATGCAGAAATTATTAACGATGATGTGATTCGTCGTAAAGAAAACCCATACAGCTCTGTAGGGGGGCTATCAGCCTTATTTGGCAACTTAGCCCCAGATGGTGCGATCGTAAAAGTTGGTGCCATCGATCCTTCAATTAAAACATTTGAAGGAGAAGCGATCACCTTTGAGTCCCAAGATGATGCACAGGAAGGAATTGATAATGGGACAGTCAAGGAAGGTCACGTTGTTGTCATTCGTCATGAAGGGCCCAAAGGAGGTCCTGGCATGCCAGAGATGCTCGCCCCAACTTCATCAATCGTTGGGCGTGGTTTATCGACAAAAGTGGCCCTCATTACTGACGGGAGGTTTTCTGGCGCAACGAGGGGGATTTCAATTGGACATATTTCCCCTGAAGCAGCTGAAGGAGGTCCGATTGCTTATATTGAAAATGGTGATTTCATTCAGATTGACTTAACTGAGCGAACGATTCATGTTGATGTTTCAGATGAAGAGATGGCTCGACGGAAAGAAAACTGGACGGCTCCGGAACCGAAAATTAGTTCTGGTTATTTACGTCGCTATGCAAAACTTGTTACCTCGGCAAACACAGGAGGCGTCCTCAAAGATTAATTAAGTGATATAACGGGAGGGGAATGAAACAGATGATTACTGTTGAGAAAGATCAACCTGTAAAAACTGGTCAAAAACTTTCAGGGGCCGAAATGGTTATTGAATCGCTAAAGAAAGAACAGGTTGACGTCGTATTCGGTTACCCTGGAGGGGCAGTATTAAAAATTTACGATGCGCTTTATGATGGAGGGATTCCCCACCTGTTACCACGTCACGAACAAGGAGCGATTCATGCTGCTGAAGGTTACGCAAGAGTAACAGGGAAGCCAGGCGTCTGTATTGCCACATCAGGTCCTGGGGCAACAAATATTATCACAGGAATCGCAGATGCGATGATGGACTCACTGCCACTTGTCATTATTACTGGGCAAGTACAGTCATCTGCACTCGGTTCAGATGCTTTCCAAGAAGCACCGATATTAGGTGTCTCAATGTCGATTACTAAGCACAACTATCAAGTGTTGGACGTAAACGATCTACCAAGGATCATGAAAGAGGCTTTTCACGTTGCAACAACTGGGAGACCAGGGCCTGTACTCGTTGATATTCCGAAAGATGTTTCGGCAGCAGAAGCTGTTTTTGAATATCCTGATACAATTGATTTGCCTGGTTATAATCCAGCGCACGACCCTGAATCATCAGCGATTCAAGGTGTGATCGAGGCGATTAAAGAAGCAAAAAAACCAGTCATATTATCAGGTGCTGGTGTCATTCACAGTGAAGGGCACGAGGAGTTAACGAAATTTGCTGAAAAAACGAACATCCCTGTTGTGAATACCCTTCTCGGTCTAGGGACTATGCCGGCAGATCATAAATTATACCTCGGTATGGGTGGAATGCATGGGACGTATGCTGCAAACATGGCATTGTATGAATCAGATTTGATTATCAACATCGGTGCAAGGTTTGATGATCGCTTAACAGGAAACTTAAAACATTTTGCTCAGTTTGCGAAAGTCGTTCATGTTGACATTGATCCAGCAGAGATCGGTAAAAATATTCCAACAGATATTCCAGTTCTAGGGGATGCAAAGGAAGTACTCACACAACTTTTAGATGAAGAACTTCCAGAAGCGGATTGTCGAACATGGAGACGTCAATTAGATACGTTACAAAATGATTATCCACTTTGGTATCACCAGGACGACGATTCTTTCAAACCACAACGTTTATTTGAAATTGTTCATGAGATGACGAAGGGAGATGCGATTGTCACAACAGATGTCGGACAGCATCAAATGTGGGCAGCGCAGTATTACAAATTCCAACGCCCAAATCGTTGGGTAACATCAGGTGGACTTGGAACGATGGGATTCGGCCTTCCAGCAGCAATCGGTGCTCAAGTCGGTGCTCCGAAAGAACCAGTTGTGGCATTGATCGGTGATGCTGGATTTCAAATGACAATGCAAGAACTAGCGATTCTTAATGAGTATCAATTGCCACTGAAAATTGTCATCGTTAATAATCAATCGATGGGCATGGTTCGCCAATGGCAAGAGCTTTATTATAACGAAAGATATTCTGAATCGTTAATTCCAAACCAACCTGATTATGTTAAATTATCCGAATCTTTTGGCATAAAAGGGAAATCTGTAAATTGTGAAGAAGATTTTCAACAAGTAATGAAAGAAGCATTGCAAACGGATGGCCCGTTTCTTATCGATTGTAGTGTAACACCTGAAGAGAATGTATATCCAATGGTGGGTCCAGGTAAAGGGATTCAAGAGATGGTAGGTGTTAAGCCGTGAGAAGAACTGTAAATTTACTCGTCAACAACAAACTCGGTGTCTTAAACCGTATGACAAATTTATTTTTACGAAAGAGTCTTAATATTGAATACCTAACAGTAGGCCCTGTCGATGATGATTCAAATGTATCGATGTTAACCGTAGTTATCAATTTAGAGGAAGATCAGGTAATGGAAGAAATGAAAAACCAATTGGAAAAACAAGTTGATGTGATCAGCATTACTGAAACATCTTCGAAATCATTATTCTTTTCTAAAACTTACGAAAAACAATAAGGGAGCGATTAAACATGGTAAACATTTATTATGATCAAGACATTTCTTTACAAGCAATTACAGACAAAAAAGTAGCAGTTGTTGGTTATGGTTCTCAAGGCCACGCACATGCACAAAACTTGAAAGAAAATGGATGCGATGTTCGAATTGGTCTTCGTCCAGGAAAGTCATGGAGTAAAGCTGAAAATGATGGGTTTCGCGTTACTACACCAGAAGAGGCAACACAAGAAGCTGATGTGATCATGATTTTGCTTCCGGACGAGAGCCAACCAAATGTTTATACTCAACAAATTAAGCCTAATTTAGCACCAGGGAAGGCAATTGCATTTGCGCACGGTTTCAATATTCACTTCAGTCAAATTGTCCCTCCAGAAGATGTAGACGTGTTTCTTGTTGCGCCAAAAGGTCCAGGTCACCTAGTGCGTCGTGTATTTGCAGATGGTGGTGGCGTTCCGTCTCTTTTCGCTGTATACCAAGATGCGAGTGGGAATGCACGAGATATCGCACTAGCTTATAGTAAAGGGATCGGTGCAGGTCGTGCAGCAATCATGGAAACGTCCTTCCAAGAAGAAACGGAAACAGACCTATTCGGAGAACAGGCTGTCCTTTGCGGAGGTACAACTTCACTCATTAAAGCAGGCTTTGAAACATTGACTGAAGCTGGTTATCAACCAGAAGTTGCTTACTTTGAATGTTTACATGAGTTGAAACTAATCGTAGATCTTCTCTACGAAGAGGGAATTGAAGGTATGCGTTATTCTATCTCTGATACAGCACAATGGGGAGATTTCACTGCTGGACCTAGAATCATTACTGAAGATACGAAACAGGAAATGAAGAAGATTTTAGAAGAGATTCAAAGCGGACAGTTTGCTAAAGGATGGGTGCTAGAGAACCAAACAAATCGCCCAATGTTTAACGCTTTAAATCAAAAAGAAAATGACCATCAAATTGAAGAGGTAGGACGTAAACTCCGTGAAAAGATGCCATTTGTCAAACAAAAAAACAAAGGGATGGTCGGTAATGCGTAAAATCCAAGTCTTTGATACGACTTTGAGAGATGGTGAACAGTCTGCTGGAGTCAATTTGCACGCCCACGAAAAATTAGAAATTGCACTCCAATTGGAAAAGTTCGGTGTCGACGTCATGGAAGCAGGTTTTCCTGCTTCTTCTGACGGCGATTTTCAATCCGTTCGCGAAATTGCAAAAAAGGTCAAGAATTGTACAGTAGTAGGTTTGGCACGTACGATTCAAAGCGATATTGATGCTGTCCGTAGCGCTGTACAAGATGCAGCGTATCCAGGTATTCATATTTTTGTAGGAACATCACCAATTCATATGAAATATAAATTGAAAAAAACTTCACAGGAAGTTATCGACCTCTCTGTTTCATCTGTTAAATATGCCGCTCAATTCTTTTCACACATTCAGTGGTCCGCTGAAGATGCAACCCGTAGTGATTGGACGTTCTTAGCTGAAATTATTGAGAAAGTGATCGATGCTGGAGCAACAGTGATTAATTTACCTGACACGGTAGGTTATACGACACCTGAAGAGTATAGTGAACTATTTAAATATATTCGTTCAAACGTTTCGAACATCGAAAAAGCCAAACTATCAGCACATTGTCATGATGATCTAGGTTTGGCTGTTTGTAATACCCTTGCAGCTGTTCAAGGTGGTGTTGATCAAATTGAGGGAACGATCAATGGGATCGGAGAAAGAGCTGGAAATGCATCACTTGAAGAAGCGGTCGTTGCTTTAAAAGTAAGAAAGGATTTTTATCAAGCTGAAACAGATGTTGAGTTAACGCAAACAATGCGTACAAGTCAACTTGTAAGTAAATTAACAGGTATGATGATTCCGCAAAATAAAGCTGTTGTCGGGGCAAATGCTTTCGCTCATGAGTCAGGTATTCACCAAGACGGTGTACTCAAAAATAAAGAAACGTATGAAATTATCGATCCAGAAATGGTCGGCGTTACGTCTAATAAAATGGTTCTCGGTAAACATTCAGGACGTCATGCTTTCAGAGATAAATATAAACAGATGGGTCTTGATTTAACAGAAGAAGAGGAAAATCGTTTGTTTGACGCATTTAAAGACTTAACGGCGAAGAAAAAAGAAGTGACAGAGAATGATATATTTGCCTTAATGATCGAAACGTCATTAAAAGGATCGAGTCCAGCTTATAAATTAGAGTTATTGCAAGTTTCATACGGATCGAATGTGATTCCAACGACAACTGTTCAAATTCGAATGCCGGACGGAAGTATTGCAGAAGAATCAGCAACTGGGCAAGGTAGCGTTCAATCTTTATATAATACGATTGAAAAAATTATTCCAGAAGAAGTGTCACTTTCTGATTACAGAATCCAATCAACAACCGATGGAAGTGACTCATTAGCTGAAGTATATGTAACCGTTGAATTTCATGATCAAGTCTCTAGTGGTAGAGGCGTTGAGAATGATGTATTAGAAGCATCTGCAAAAGCTTACCTTGATGCGATCAACCGAGTTCATTTAAAAGAATGGTTCTCGCAAAATGAGAAAGGAGTCGGAGCCATTTGAGTTATAAAATCACAGTTTTACCAGGAGACGGGATAGGTCCAGAAATTACTAAAGAAGCTGTCAAATTACTTGATGCGGTCGGTGAAACGTACGGTCACAATTTTGAGTTTCAATATGCTGATATTGGAGGGGTTGCCGTAGATAAACAAGGCACCCCTTTACCTGAACAAACTGTTCAACACTGTGAAAGTTGTGATGCGATCCTGTTAGGGGCAGTAGGTGGCCCGAAATGGGATGATGAAACACCAGACCGTAAGCCTGAAACGGGACTTCTTGGTATAAGAAAGCAACTAAATCTATTTGCAAACTTACGACCAGCGATCGTGTATGATTCATTGCTTGATGCATCCTCATTAAAACGCGATGTACTAGATGGAGCTGATTTACTCATCGTTCGTGAACTAACCGGGGGATTGTATTTCGGAAAACCTCGTGAAAGACGTGAGGGCGAGCACGGTCTTGAAGTCATTGACACACTTCATTATACAGAAGCAGAAATAGAGAGAATCATTCGAAAAGCGTTCGATTTAGCGCGATTAAGAAATAAACAACTAACCTCAGTTGATAAAGCGAACGTCTTGGAAAATTCTCGTCTATGGCGGGAAGTTGCTAATCGTGTAGCAGCTGATTATCCAGATGTCGAGTTAAGTCATATGCTCGTTGATAATGCAGCGATGCAGCTTGTCAATGACCCAAAACAGTTTGATACGATTGTTACGGAAAATATGTTTGGAGATATTTTAAGTGATATCGCATCGATGATTACAGGTTCTCTTGGTATGTTGCCTTCAGCGAGTTTAAGTGCTGATGGCCCTGGGCTATATGAACCTGTTCATGGTTCAGCACCTGATATTGCTGGACAAAACATCGCTAATCCATTAGCTACACTTGCATCCTGTGCGATGCTCCTCCGCTACTCTCTTCACCTGAAAGAAGAGGCTGACGCTGTTGAGGAAGCGATATTAAAAACGTTGCGTGAAGGTTATCGTACAGGGGATATTGCAGCTATAGGCGAAGCTACGGTTTCAACAAGTGAGATGGGAGATATCGTTTGTCAACAAATTTTATCTGCTTCAATCAAACAATCTCAATAACTAACGTAAAGCCTATTTTTTACTAAGCAATGAAAACTTATTTTATATTAGTAACATTGCAGTGCGGGAAACGATCAGAAAGAAGGTGTCAGTGATGAAACCGAAGACGTTGTTCGAAAAAATTTGGGATCAACACGTCGTCGTAGAAGAAGAAGGAAAACCTCATCTTCTTTATGTCGACTTGCATATGGTTCATGAAGTAACTTCACCTCAGGCTTTTGAAGGCCTTAGGTTATCTAACCGTAGTGTGAGACGACCGGAATTAACTTTTGCTACGATGGACCACAATGTACCGACAAAAAATCCATTTCAAATTCATGACGATATTGCATCGAAACAAATTCAAACATTAGAGAAAAACTGTCAAGAATTTGGTATTCAACTTGCAGATTTAGAAAGTTCAGACCAAGGGATTGTACATGTTATTGGGCCTGAGCTCGGATTAACCCTTCCTGGTAAGACCATCGTATGCGGAGATAGCCACACGTCAACGCACGGTGCATTTGGCGCAATTGCTTTTGGGATTGGAACGAGTGAAGTTGAACATGTTTTAGCAACACAAACCTTATGGCAAGAGAAGCCGAAAACACTAAAGGTTGATATTCAAGGTTCAAGAGCGTCGGGAGTGGCAGCAAAAGATGTGATTTTAGGTTTAATTGCTAAGTATGGGATTGCTTTTGGAACAGGATATGTGATCGAATACACGGGTCAAGCTGTTCAAGAAATGACGATGGAGGAACGAATGACCGTTTGTAATATGTCTATTGAAGCTGGTGCCAAAGCAGGTTTAATAGCACCAGATGAGACAACGTATGAATACCTCCGTGATCGTGAATATGCACCTAAAGGTGAAGACTTTGAAAAAGCAATTTTGGAATGGGAAGCTTTAAAAACCGATGAAGGTGCAGAATTTGATGAAGTGATCACCTTTGATGTCAATGAATTAGAACCTCAAGTAACTTGGGGTACGAACCCTTCAATGGGCGTCGGTGTCAATGATGTCGTACCTGACCCTGAAAGCTTTACTAACCCTGTAGACCAGTCCTCTACAAAGCAAGCATTAGAATATATGGACTTAAAACCAGGTACAAAAATGACGGATATTGAAATTGATTATGTATTTCTCGGTTCTTGTACAAATTCGCGAATCGAGGACCTTCGAGCAGCCGCTGAAATTGCCAAAGGGCAAACTGTTGCACCTGGTGTAACTGCTATGGTTGTTCCTGGTTCTAAACGAGTAAAAGAACAAGCTGAGCAAGAAGGGCTAGATCAAATTTTTATAGAGGCTGGTTTTGACTGGCGTTCTGCAGGATGTAGCATGTGTCTAAGTATGAATCCAGACGTAGTACCACCAGGGAAACGTTGTGCATCAACTTCAAACCGTAACTTTGAAGGGCGCCAGGGGCGAGCGGCAAGAACACATCTTGTTAGTCCGCAAATGGCTGTAGCAGCAGCGATTAACGGTCATTTTACAGATGTACGTGAACGATCAACAGTAAGGAGTTGATAATAAATGGAACCACTCGTTAAACATTCAGGGAAAGTCGCTCCCTTAGACAAGGTCAATGTCGACACGGATCAAATTATTCCAAAGCAATTTTTAAAGCGTGTAGAACGAACGGGATTTGGTCGATTTTTATTCTACGATTGGCGATATCAAGAGGATGAAGAGCCGAATCCAGATTTTGTTTTAAATCAACCGGCGTACCAATCAGCGACAATTTTACTTGCAAGAAATAATTTCGGCTGTGGATCGTCACGTGAACATGCGCCATGGGCACTTCTTGACTATGGTTTTAAAGTGATTATCGCACCTTCATTTGCTGATATTTTTTACAATAATTGTTTTAAGAATGGGATTCTACCAGTGAAATTAACGGAAGATGAAGTCGATTCATTATTCCAACAAGCCGATTCTTCGGAATTAACATTAACAGTTGACCTTGAGAAGCAAACCGTCTTAGATGAGAAAGGGAACAGTTATACGTTTGAAACTGACCCTTACAGGAGGAAGATGCTATTAGAAGGGTTAGATGATATCGGTTTGACAGAAATGTATGAGTCTAACATTTCTAAGTATGAAGAAAAAGGAAAGGCCATTTATCAAAGTGTCTTTTAAAACAAGAACTCCCCATTTATAGGGGAGTTTCTTTATGGTTAAAGATGAAATTAATTAATAAGTGATTGTAGCGGTGCTGGAATTCTTCCACCACGATTTACGAGTTTATCCGACGAATAGGCGTTAACGCCCATGACTGGTGCACGTCCGAGTAAGCCTCCAAATTCAACGACATCTCCTTCGTTTTTACCAGGAACAGGAATGACGCGGACTGCAGTCGTTTTCTTGTTAATCATACCGATTGCAGCTTCATCAGCAATCATCGCAGAAAGGGCAGATGGTGTAACATCACCGGTAACGGCAATCATGTCTAATCCAACTGAACAGACACACGTCATTGCTTCCAACTTGTCCAAAGACAAGCTGTCATCCATGATGCCACGAATCATCCCATTGTCTTCACTTACTGGAATAAACGCACCACTAAGTCCACCTACATAAGAACTAGCCATAGCTCCACCTTTTTTAACAGCATCATTCATGAGTGCAAGTGCAGCGATTGTTCCGTGTGTACCAACGCGTTCTAGTCCAATTTCCTCAAGGATTTCAGCTACGCTATCATTCATTGCATTCGTTGGTGCTAACGATAAATCCATAATTCCAAATGGTAGATTGAGTCGGTCAGCTACGACTCGTCCGAGTAACTCACCAGCTCGAGTAATTTTAAATGCTGTTTTTTTAATTACGTCGGCAACTTCTCCAAGATCAGCGTCTGGATGTTTCTTTAATGCGTTAAGTACAACACCTGGGCCACTAACGCCGACGTTGATCACTGCTTCACTTTCTCCAGCACCATGAAACGCCCCAGCCATGAAAGGGTTGTCCTCTACTGGATTACTAAAGACAACAAGTTTTGCACAAGCGATGCCATTTTGTTCACTCGTTAGCTCAGCTGATTTTTTGATGATTTCACCCATTTGTTTTACAGCATCCATGTTGATCCCAGTTCGGGTTGTGGCAACAGAAATCGATCCGCATACCCGATCAGTGGTACTTAGGGCTTCAGGTAACGCATCCAATAACGTTTGATCCCCTTTTGAAATGCCTTTATGTACGAGGGCAGAATACCCACCGATAAAGTCGACACCTAGGTCTTCTGCAGCTTTATCTAATGTTTTTGCAAACTGCACAGCTTCTTCAGTGGTAGCGTTGCCTAACAATTCGGCTGCTGGAGTGATTGAAATTCGTTTATTGATGATTGGAATACCATAGGAATTTGCTGTTTCTTCAGCAACAGTTGTTAATTGTTCGGCATAACTTGTAATTTTTTGGTAGACATTATCCATCATTGTTTTTGCGTCACGGTCAATACAATCACGAAGATTGATCCCCATTGTGACCGTTCGAATATCAAGACTTTCCATTTGAACCATTCGAATGGTTTCTTGCATTTCTGAAAACGCAATATTCATATTGTTCATTTGTTGTACCGCTCCTTTAAATACGATGCATCGCCTGGAATATTTCTTCTCGTTGAATATTAATTTCAAGTGCGAGCTCTTCGCTTACTTTGTTTAAATCTTTTTCTAGCTCAGTTATTTTATTCGAGTCCTTTACATCAATGAGCATCATCATCGTAAAGAAATCTTGCAAGATGGTTTGATTAATATCTAATACGTTAAATTTGTGTTCAGCTAAAACGCCAGTAACTTTTGCAATAATACCTACTTGATCTTTTCCGACTACACTCACGACGGCACGTGTTTGTGTCATGTTCATCACCTCATAAATTCATGTCATATTGTTGTTTAGTAAAAACGGGTTGCAAATAAAAAAAGATTGGATTCTATCCAATCTCTGTACACAAAAGAACGACAGTCCACAAGTGTGGCGCTACCATACTTCTGTCCATGTGCCTGAGATTGTGAACCCTTCGGCGCCGCTCTTGACGGACTCTCCAGAAGTTGCTCCAACTATAGTGTTACCCATAGCTTTCATCGCAACGTATAAAGTTATTACAAGAATCTTACCACCTTCTATAATGGTCGTCAATTTTCTTATTAGTAAAGGGAGGAATATTTTAATGTTATTGAAGTTGTTAGTTTGTGTAAAAGTATGACAAGGGTAAAAGCAAATTGCTTCGCAATAGAATGAATTTCATAATAGATGATGTAAAGATCATTTCCGAACATGGATTGTGATTTTCACTGCAGGCGGACGCTTTCCCAAGGGCTTGTCTTCAGCTAAATTCGCTAAATTCAGCTCCACAAACCGTCGCTAAATAGGATCTTCATACTGCGCTTATCCTTTGGGCGTCGCCGCCTTTCGTTTCAATCAGTTATCACGAACGTTAACCTTCTTGATAACTAATTACATTCGTGATGTTTGTTAAAAGCCTTCATTATGAAATTGGTTCAATAGTAAAACAATTTAGATATGGTGTAATTAAGCGGGGATAAACTGAGAGTCACTTGCTGACTGGTGCTCCAAGAAAACCATACTTATACAATAAGTGGTTCATTATTTTCTAGTGGACGTGCATTTTTAGACAAAACAATTACTGAATTTGTGAAATTCCGAGAGGTTATGACAAGGATAGCTTATGCAAAAACTGTGCGAAAGAAAAAAGACACCTAAGAAAGCGCTTACTTAAAACTTCATCCTTGTAATTACCGATCAAAAAATTTAAAATTATTAGATAATATCGGTTATGACAGTAAGGAGAGTTTTTATGACATTGCAAACGATAGCCTTCGAAAAACGGGAGCAACTCAAACAAAAGCCTAACTCAGATCAATTAGGGTTTGGGAAATACTTCACCGATCATATGTTCTTAATGGATTACGATGAGCAAAAAGACTGGCACAATCCAAGGATTGTTCCGTATCAATCGATTTCTGTCGATCCATCTGCAATGATTTTTCATTATGGCCAAACGGTATTTGAAGGGTTAAAAGCCTATCGAACAGAAGATGATCAAATTTTACTATTTCGACCAGAGAATAATATGAAACGTTTAAATCAATCCAGTAAGAGAATGAGCATACCAGAAATCGATGAAGAAGAGGTTCTTCATTATTTACAACAGCTCATCGCGATTGAACAAGATTGGGTTCCATCAGCAGAGGGTACATCCCTATATATTAGGCCTGTCGTAATTGCTACAGATCCAAATTTATCTGTAGAACCTTCGAAAACTTATACGTTCATGATCATTTTATCTCCTGTTGGTTCGTATTACCCTCAAGGGATCAAACCAGTATCAATTCGTGTGGAACAACAATATACACGAGCGGTAAAAGGTGGTACAGGAACAGCAAAAACAGCAGCGAATTATTCAGGTGCATATAAAGCACAAGAAAAAGCAACTGAACAAGGGCTTTCACAAGTTCTTTGGCTCGATGGTATTGAGAAAAAATATATTGAAGAAGTCGGCAGTATGAATGTCTTTTTCAAAATTGATGGTGAGGTAATTACACCTGAACTAAACGGAAGTATTTTAGAAGGCATAACGAGAAAATCGACGATCGAGTTGTTAAATCATTGGGGAATCCCTGTTAAAGAACAGAAAATTTCTATGGCTGAACTCCATGCCTATTATCATAATGGGAAATTAGAAGAAGCATTCGGCACAGGAACAGCAGCAGTTATCTCTCCAATAGGTGAACTCATCTGGGAAAACGAAAAGCTTGTCATTAACGAAGGACAAATAGGTGAAGTAGCCAAAAAATTGTACGATACAATTACAGGCATTCAGACTGGCAAGGTAAAAGATCGTTATGGTTGGACTGTTGAAGCTGCAAGCAAAACAATGAATACTTCACCTTCACTATAAACAAGGAAAGATGATTGATACATGAAAAAAAATGATGGAAAGGATAAAAGTATGACAAAAACAGCGCAAAGTATCCCTGTCAAAGATATCATCATTGCCAACCAAATATTAAAAGATGTTGTTGTCAGAACGCCTTTACAAAAAGATCCAATCTTATCAGAACGATATGATTGTAACGTGTTATTAAAGCGAGAAGATCTCCAAGTTGTTCGCTCCTTTAAATTAAGAGGGGCGTACCATTTAATGCATAGTCTTTCAACAGAGGAATTACAAAAAGGTGTCGTTTGTGCCAGTGCAGGAAATCACGCTCAGGGTTTTGCGTATTCATGTAAAGCGCTAGGTGTCAAAGGGCACGTATTCATGCCAAATACAACACCAAAGCAAAAAGTATCCCGTGTTGAATTTTTCGGTGAACCATTTGTGGAAGTTGTCTTAACTGGTGATACATTTGATGATGCTTATAAAGAAGCGATGAATTTTCGCGATCTTCATGAGATGACCTTTATACATCCATTTGATGATCCGAAAACGATTGCAGGCCAAGGAACGGTAGGGATTGAGATTTTAGATGAGATGGAGGAACCGATCTCTCATTTATTTGCAAGCGTTGGTGGTGGTGGACTTATGTCTGGTGTTGGTTCTTACATGAAAAACATCAGTCCTGACACCAAACTTGTAGGTGTCGAGCCTTTAGGTGCTCCAGGGATGAAAACATCCATTGAAGCAAATGAAGTGACGCCATTAAAAGAGGTGGATAAATTTGTTGATGGTGCTTCAGTCAAGCAAGTGGGGCATCATACGTTCGAAGTTTGTAAAGAAGTGCTCGATGAAATCGCGCTCGTTGATGAAGGAAATGTATGTACGACGATGTTGCAATTGTACAATGAAAATGCGATTGTTGCAGAGCCAGCTGGTGCGATGCCGATTGCAGCATTGGATCAATATCGCGATGAAATTAAAGGAAAAAATGTTGTATGCATCGTTAGTGGCGGAAACAATGACATTGATCGTATGCAGGAAATCAAAGAGCGGTCGCTCATTTATGAAGGAGTTAAACATTATTTTATTGTAAACTTTCCACAACGTGCAGGAGCATTACGTGAGTTTATGCATGAAGTGCTCGGTGAAACGGATGACATTACCCGTTTTGAGTATACAAAGAAGAACAACCGTGATGAAGGGCCTGTGTTGGTGGGTATTGAATTAGAAAGAAAAGAAGATTATGGACCACTTATTAAAAGAATGGATAAAAAGGGTTTTTCGTACATTGAAATAAACAAAGATCAAGACTTATTCAACCTCTTAATTTGAAAATAAAAGATATTTATGAAACGGTAAGCAATGAAAATGTTGCTTGCCGTTTTTTTTTAGTTCATCTCCATTTCTTCATCCAGTCCAGTATTCTTCACGGAGAATGATGAATTTTCAGTCAATTCAAAACCTCTTTTTTGAACTATAGACACGGTTAACTTGTTCAACCATAGCAAAAATTACCCTTAAGACACAGCGGTAATCGCATGAATTGACTTTCATTTTTAGCCCTTGTAATATGGCTTGGCAGTTACAAAAAATAATCAAAATTCATTTCAATAAATAAATGATTGGAGAATGGAGGCTTATTTATGCGAGAATTGAACTTGATAGGTAAACAAAAAGAAATTCTTTAAGTAAAAGTATTCTACACTAAGACATTTCGTAAAACATCGAGAGGGGAATACAAAATGGAAAAAGTTCTATACATCACAGCCAACCCAAAAACAGAAGAGGACTCATTTAGCAAGGCAGCAGGAAATGCATTTATTAACACATACAAAGAAATTCAACCGAACGATGAAGTCATTTATTTAGATTTGTTCAAAGAGTATGTTCCTCAAATTGATGAAGATGTTTTTTCAGCTTGGGGTAAACTAGATGCAGGTTCTGAATTTAATACACTTTCAGAGAAAGAGCAAAAAAAATTGGCACGTTTAAACGAGTTAAATGAACAATTTATCGAGGCAGATAAATATGTATTTGTTACACCACTTTGGAATTTTTCTTTCCCTCCAGTTATGAAAGCTTATATCGACGCTGTCGCTGTTGCAGGGAAAACATTTAAATTTACAGAAGAGGGACCAGTTGGGTTATTGACGAATAAAAAAGCGATTCACATTCAAGCAAGTGGCGGTTTTTATTCAGAAGGCCCAGCTGCAGAGATGGAAATTGGCCACCGTCACCTTTCAAACATTATGAAATTTTTTGGTGTACCATCATTTGAGGGACTGATCATCGAAGGACATAGTGCAATGCCAGAGAAGGCTGATGAAATCAAAGAAAATGCGATTGCTCGTGCTAAAGATGCTGCGCATACATTTTAATAAGTATCAGTAATAAAAAGGTAGCTCTTTTCGAAGTTACCTTTTTTGTTGCCATGTTTTTTATTAGTTCCCTTTGTTTATCAGCTTTTTCACTTTTATTACCACCTATACTTTCGGTATTTTTATCAAGAATAAAAAGTGAAAAAGAACAAAAAGGGAGGTTTTTTAAAGTGAAAAAGAAGATCATGCTAATGAGCATGGCAGTATTGTTAGGAACTACTGTTGTAGGTTGTAATGCAGATACAGATGAGGCAGGTCAAGCAAGGTACGAACAGCAAACGTTAGAAGGAAATGAAAACCGTGACCGAGGTGTTATACCTGATCGAGATGATTGGGATCCACTACCAGAAATGGACGATTGGGGGCCGCTAGGAGACATATCCAGTGAAAGTACATCCATGTCTAGTGATGACTTCCCACATACAAAAGCCCAACAAGTACAAGAAGCGAAGTTTGATTACGTAATTGATAAAGAGATCGTTCATGATGAAAAATTATACGAATTCGATGTAGAATTTGATGTTCAACGCGGAGGTCAACAAAAGCAAGAAGACACTGACCAGCAACAACAAAAAGAAGCAAAACGTCAAGAACAGAAGCAGCAACATAAAGAACAACAACAAAAGGAACAACAGCAACAAGATGAACAACAAGAACAACAAGATCAGCCTTCAGGGGTTAGTGAGGCAGAGCAACAAGTAGTAGAGCTGACTAACGCGGAACGACGCGAACAAGGTTTAGATGAGTTGCAAATTGACGAAGAACTAAATCAAGTAGCTAACAAAAAGTCAACGGATATGCAGGAAAACAATTATTTCTCTCATACAAGTCCGACTTATGGTTCGCCATTCGATATGATTCGTGACCACGACATTTCATACAACGGTGCTGCAGAGAATATTGCACAGGGACAGGACTCGCCAGAACAAGTTGTTCAATCTTGGATGGATAGCCAAGGTCACCGTGAAAACATCTTAAATGGCGACTTTACTCATATCGGTGTTGGTTATGATGAAAATGGACACCATTGGACACAAATGTTTATTAGTCGTTAAATTCAATAATCTATATAGTGAAAAAGCAGGTCATTTCAAAAACCTGCTTTTTTATTATAAATTTTCCAAAGTTCGCATACATGCCCAGACGTTATAGAACATTTTACATACAGTAATAGTGTAAGTGCAGATCACTTACAAATTCGCATTAGGAGTGATGTGCAAATGTCAGGATACGGACACACTACAGGTGGAGCAGGGGCAGGATTTGCATTAGTCGTTGTCTTGTTTATTCTGCTCGTCATTATTGGAACGGCATATGTAGGCGGAGGCTATTAATAAAAAAAGGGGCAGTTCTGCCCCTTTTTTACATAATTTTTTTGTACAGGAATCAATTTCATTCAAAATAAGATATTGAAATCCGAATAATGAATGGGGCCTCCACTTCAGACGGACGCTTTCCCGAGGGCTTGTCTTCAGCTAACTTTGTCGCATAAGTGGATCTTCAGGGTTCAGATTGCGCTCAACCCTCTGGGAGTCGCCGTCTTTATGATCCGTGTATGAAATAAAAATCTATAGATATTATTCGTTTTATTGCTCATAAAAACGGTATGATGCAATTGATTCACATTTGGGGACAACCTTTTTTGAAAGCACACGTAGGAACTAATAAACCCTTTGTAATTTGAATGTTTTTTACTAACAATCATGATAAAATAATGACACAAGTATACTGTTAATTGACGGAGGAATTTATGGTTACACCAATAACCAATGCAGATATTCAATCACAATGTACAACATATCATGTTTTTGATCGTGGGCTAGCTTACTATGACCAAGGATCCGTTAGAAACGTGATTTATCATGAACAGAGAAATGGTTACTCAGCTTGGATTGTAGGAAATGATGTTTACCGTGTACGAGTTGATTTTGATAAGAATAATGATATCTATTCCTATGAATGTGAGTGTAAAGCATTTGATCAATACCCTGGCGCTTGTAAACACATTGTTGCTTTACTTACTCATTTAAAGAAAAAACAAGAAAATACACTTGATGTTTTTCCGCGTCCATCACACTTACAAAAAGAGCGTCGAACGGCACAGTTAATTGAAGCATTTCAAGATTTATATGAGACGAAAAAACAAACATTCCACGAAAGACAAATTCTTAATGTCGAATACATTTTACACCTTACTGGTACTCAGTCGTTCAATGATGATGGATTTGTTGAACTAGAAATGAAAGTAGGCCCGAAAAGAACTTATGTTGTAAAAAATATTGCCACCTTTTTAGAATCTGTGAAAGAGGAGAAACCGTTAAAATTTACGAAACTGTTTACGTACCATCCAACAGATTTTGCATTTACGAATGAGGATCAACAAATCATTGAATTACTTTATGACATTTTACGTTTAGAATTTGAACAATCATCTTATAATATCATTTCGTCTAATGATTCAAAACGACATTTGACAATACCGTCATTCTTTTTATGGTCAGTGTTAGAAAAGTTAGAAAATCAAAATGTTACGATTCAAGATCATGATCATGATCGTACATTTCAACAAATATCTACCCCATCATCTGATCAACTTCCTTTAGCGTTTTCATTGTCAAGATCACAAAATCAGGAATACTTTCTTTTCGATTGGGAAAACGTGTTTGACATAACATACTTAGGATCAAATTATGGGGTCTTATTTCACAATGGTGACTTTTATGATTTAAAAGAAGAAGAAAAGCAAGTATTATCACTGATGAACCAACAATTTTTAAGAGTTGGTCGGTCTCAAGTATGGTTATCGAAAGAAGAAATGGAAGACTTTTCATCAGTCGTTCTCCCGAAACTTTCTAGTGTCGGAGAAGTTGAGATTGAATCCGATGTTCGCGATCTTGTTACGGTGCTTCCTTTACGTGCAAAGTTATACGTTGATAAATTAGCTGATCGTTTAACGGCTAAACTATCTTTCCATTATGGTGAAAATGAATTTTATCCGCTAGCGGAATCGGAAATTGAAAGCGATCAGTTTATTGTTCGAGATATAGAACAAGAAATGTATCTTCTATCATTTATTGAAGACATACCGTTTAAATACAATGGGCAAGATTTATACCTTGATGACATTGATGAAGTGATCGAATTCGTACTGAACAAACTGCCTATTTTATCTGAACAAATGGACGTTTATACGACATCAAATGTAAAGAACCTCGTCTACGAACCGATAGAGACACCTAAGGTTCAAATTGAAGCCAATGATGAAGTCAATTTATTAGATGTTACTTTTCACATTGATGATTTCGATGAAGGTGAAATGTCTTCAATATTGAAGCAATTACAAGCTTCGAAGACATATTATCAATTAAATTCGGGTGCCTTTTTAAACTTACAAGATCCCGCATTCGACAAGTGGAGAGACGTGCTCGGGGTCGTGGAAAAATCGGCCTCAGAAGTAGCTAAGGAAACGTCATTACCTATGCTACAAGCATTTCAACTAGATGATATAACTGACAACAAGTCTTCTTCGTTTGAAAAAGGAAGGAATTTCAGAAAATTAATAGAACAGGTTAGGAATCCTCAAGAAATTGAAGCAAACGTACCAGATTCCATGGAAACAGTATTACGAGATTATCAACGTACAGGATTTCAATGGTTAAAAACGTTATCTTATTACGGTTTTGGCGGTGTATTAGCAGATGATATGGGGCTCGGAAAAACCTTGCAAACCATTGCATTTTTAGCCTCTGAAAAACAAGAAGGACGTACAGGTAAATCGTTAATCGTATGTCCATCTAGCCTCGTCTATAATTGGGAGAAAGAAATTGAGCGTTTTGCCCCTATGCTAGAGACGGTTGTTATATCTGGGCATGCCAATACACGTAGAGATGCATTACAAGCGCTCGATTCGAAAGATGTCATCATTACTTCTTATCCGTTGTTACGTCGCGATATTGATTGGTATCTTGAAGAAGTATTTGATACATTCATTCTAGATGAAGCACAATATGTGAAAAATGATTGGACAAAAACGGCAAAATCTGTACAAAACATACGTACAAAGCGTGTATTTGCACTTAGTGGAACGCCGATTGAAAATTCTCTAGATGAATTATATGCGATATTTGATGTTGTACTACCAGGTTTATTTCCTGACAAAGCGATGTTTAAATCCTTATCGCATGAAGAAATTGCTAAAAGGGTACGACCATTTGTATTGCGCCGTATGAAGACTGAAGTGTTACAAGAACTTCCAGATAAGTTAGAGTCTGTTCAATATGTAGAATTGACAGATGAACAGAAGCAACTGTACCTCGGCCAATTGCGATTGATCCAAAGCGAAGTTAAATCGGCGATTGAGACCGAAACATTCCAAGAAAATCGCATGAAGATTTTAGCCGGAATCACTCGTTTGCGGCAAATCTGTTGTCATCCTAATTTGTTTCTTGATGATTATCAAGGAAAGTCAGGCAAGTTTGAGCGGTTATTAGAATATTTACAAGAAGCCATTCAGGCCGGGCAAAAGGTCGTTATTTTTTCACAATTCACTCAAATGCTTTCGCTCATTGAGGAACAATGTAAGCAGCATGAATGGGAGTATCATTATTTAGATGGTAGTACTCCTTCATGGAAACGTGTAGAAATGGCCGAGAGGTTTAATGAAGGTGAAAAAGAGTTGTTTTTAGTCTCACTTAAAGCAGGGGGAACAGGATTAAACTTAATCGGTGGAGACACGGTCATTTTATTTGATTCTTGGTGGAATCCAGCTGTTGAAGAACAAGCGACAGACCGTGTGTATCGTTTCGGACAAAAAAATGTCGTGCAAGTACTCAGGTTAATCACCACTGGGACGATTGAAGAAAAGATTCATCAATTGCAAGAAAACAAGCGGCAGTTATTAGAGCAAGTCATACAGCCAGGAGAAACGATGCTTTCTTCATTAGGAAAAGAGGAAATTGAAGAGTTGTTACAACTGGATCAATAGGTGTTTATCAAAGGGTCTGAACATATCATGTTCAGACCCTTTAGTATTAATATGTCTTTTTTTCTCCTCGTGCGTATTCAACATTAAAAATAAATAAGCGAAGCAGTAAAAAGAGTGAAGGAATGAGTAACATGAGACCTGCTATGAAAGCCATAATCAGAGCAATTCCCATTTCTGGACTCGTCACATTTTCATAAATCGTTAAATGTGGATATAGTAAATAAGGTAAATGCGTATACCCGTAGCCAAAAAAAGCAAATGCAAATTGAAAACAAACGAAAATGAAAGCAATGCCTGTTCTTTTTCGCTTGTAAATGAGAGAGACTGCAGTTAGAAAAGAAAGTAGTGAGAATAGGAAAATCCATCGAATTTCAAGCATCGCATTAAAATGTTCAGCATTATGATTTCTCAAAGTAACAAAAATGAGAAAGCTAAACAATATCGTCGGCCCGCTCCATATGAGCGTGAATTTCCTCATTAGTTCATGTGCATCTCGATCACCCGCTCGCTTAGCATAAAATGTTAAAAAAGATGCGCTTATAAATAACACACTAGTAATTGCGAGTAATACGACTGTCCAAGAGTAAGGACTTGTAAATAGTTCGCCCATGAGAAGTTTAACATCCCCACCTTCAACTGAAATAAATCCACCTTCGGAAATCGTTAAAACCGTTGATAATGAGGCGGGGATAAACAAACCCGTCAATCCATATAGAAATAAGTAAAAGTTATTTTCTCGTGCACCGTAATTGGCAAATGCGTAAAACGACCCTCTGATAGCCAGTAAGATTAAAGCAACAGTACCAGGGACGAGCAGTGCTGTTCCGTAATAGTAAGCAGTTGCAGGGAAAAATCCAATCAATCCGACGAAAAAAAAGACTAAAAATACATTCGTCACTTCCCAAACGGGGGATAAGTATCGATCGATCACTTGGCGAATCGTATGTTTCTTATCTGTCATTTTCGCATAAAAAGAGTAAAAACCGGCACCAAAATCGATGGATGCAATGATTAAGTACCCATATAGGAAAATCCATAGCACTGTAATACCGATGTATTCAATCATCTTCGGCCACCTCACGAAGTTTTATATTTTATAGAATAACTTGTTGTTTTTCGAGCTCAGTTTCAACACTCTTTTTGGAAAATACACGAATCAAAATAATCGGCAGTAAAATACCTAGTGTGAAATATAAGACGACATATACGACCATCATTTCAAACACATGTTCAGACGTTGTCGCAGCTTCCGAAACTTTTAAAAAACCTCTTAATATCCAAGGCTGTCTACCGACTTCGGTCATAATCCAACCACTTTCCATCGTTAATATGGACAAAGGACCACTGATGGCGATCGCTCTTAATAGCCATGGACTAAGTGCGTTAAAGCGATTTACGTAATAGAAGATGATATAAATAAAAGATATACCAGCAAGAAACATCCCTGCACTGACCATAAAATTAAAGAAATAATGGATCATAAGAGGTGGCCATAACTCTTCGGGAAACTCATTTAATCCAATCACCTCGGCATCGGGTGAGTTAAATGCAATAATACTTAATGCAAGCGGAATTTCAATGCCATATTTCACTTCTTGTTCATCAGGGTCTAATATACCTCCTAACACGAGCTTAGCTCGGTCTTCAGTTTCAAAATGCCATTCAGCAGCTGCTAATTTTTCTGGTTGATACGATGCTAAAAACTTTCCGCTAAAATCCCCGTTAATAACAGTAGCTATTGAAAAAACAAAACAACCGATCATCGCAAGGTGGAGAGCTTTTTTATAATAAACATGTGTGCGTCCCCGTAATAATTGAAAAGCGGCAATGGATGCTAATATAAACGCACCGGTTAAATATGCTGATGTTAAAACGTGAGAAAACTTTGAAGGAAAAGCAGGGTTAAACATCGCAACGAGAGGTTGTACATTCGTTAACTCACCGTTATCAACATCAAAGCCTAAGGGTGTATTCATAAAAGCGTTAACCGAAGTAATAAAAAAGGCGGATCCAGTTGATCCAATAACGATCGGAATTGAAAGCAACCAGTGATAAATTCGGTTTTTAAAGCGATCCCATGTATATAAGTAAATGCCTAAAAAAACCGCTTCAAAAAAGAAGGCGAACGTCTCCATAAAGAGTGGAAGACTTATAACATGACCTGAAGCATTCATGAAACTAGGCCACAACAAAGATAGCTGCAAGCCGATAATTGTCCCTGTTACAACACCAACTGCAACTAATATCGTATAACCCCTTGTCCACCTTTTTGCTAATAACAAATAATGAGGGTCTTTTCTCTTAATTCCGATATATTCGGCTATAGAAAAGAAGATCGGTATGCCTACACCTAAGGTTGCTAATATGATATGAAAAGCTAATGTAATAAACGTTAACCAACGACTCATTATTACTGGATCTTCAATCATTTGGGCGCGACTCCTTTAATTCAGTCTCGTCACGATATGGTTCCTTCGTATTTCCAGACCAAATAAAAAAAATAGCTAGTGCAAATAGCACAACAAATATTGGTGCAACTAAGATGAGAAAGTCATTCATATACCTAACTCCTATCTCTTATCTCTTTTTTTATATTTTGCGAGACTGAACGTGAAACTATACACAGCTTTTCGTTTAGAGGAGTCTCTTTTATGATAATTGGTAAAGAGATTGGACTAAGTGGCTTGAAATGACACGGTATCCTTTACGGTTCGGATGAACCCCGATTAATAAATTGCGGCTATTCATGTGCGAAAATGGCGTATGCAAATCAATATATATCATGTTTTGGTAGGTAAAAGAGCGAATAACAAGATTGAAATCATTGACGAGTTTATCGCTATAGGGTAGGTGAGGGTAAGGATTGTAAAGACCGACTAATTGAATAATATAAAAGGGTTGGCTGATCTTTAGTGAACGAATCTGTGATAGAAGGTAATCAAGGTTCTTACGCAATTGGTTCAACGCTTGTTTATATATTTGAGGATCATAGTTCGTTAAAAAATGCCGATGTGCTTGTAATGCATCATTTCCTCCAATAGTAACTGTAATCAAATCGGCATGGTAAAGGTCCTTTTGAACATTAGGATTTTGTATGAGATGCAATAATTCGCCAGAGGTGATTCCTGGTTTGGCATGAACGCGTGTGATCACAGGCTTTCGATATATTTTTTCTAACTGTTGGGCATAAGGTTTAGTGAATCCTCTTCCGAACAATGTACCACTACCATGAGTCAAAGAATCCCCAATAGCTGTATAAGTAAAGGTTGGTTTCATATGATCCCTTCTTTCCATAAGAAGTCCCTGTTTTATCATATGAAAATAAACAAGAAGTGACATAAAATGTACAAGGCTTTAGGTGAATTAAACAAGTTGCGATGGTCAATTTGGGATAAATAAAAGCGTAGGATGTCTGAATAGGACAGCACTACGCTTTTATATTTGGCTCTGAAAATGAATTCATGTGTTCATCGATTCAAACCATAGAAAATCCTTTTAAACCCTTGGTATCAAGGGATTTCACTTTATGTCCTTAAATTTTATTACGTAAAATAGCAATTAGACGAAATAAAAATAACGTAGTAAAATGGATAAATACACCGTCATTTTATAAACAAAAATACACGGGCTAAGGATAAATGAATAACATTTTTAGTTACATATCTGTCCGAGGGGAGGATTAAAATGAGTAAAGAAATGAGGCAGAAAATTCAAAAACGAATTAAACAACAATCAGAAAAATTACCATGGTATGCTAGGGAATTTATTGATAAAAGGCGCAGAAAACTATCGCAAGCCACTTTACTTAATTATTGCCATGACTATTTCATCTTTTTTGATTGGATCGTTGAAGAAGGGATTTATGAAGGGGAAAGACACGAGGTTCCACTGGATGTATTAGAAAAGTTAACGCGTCAAGAAATTGAGGACTTCCTTTCATTTTTAGATTTTGAGCTCGATAATTCGGAACGGACCGTTAACCGTAAGTTATCCGCGCTTAAATCATTGTTTCATTATTTGCAAAATATCGCAGAGACCCGTGATTTAGAACCGTACTTATACCGAAACGTCATGGCAAAAATTGAATTAAACCCCATTAAAGAAGACCAAGAAACGGTCGCCAATCGGATTGAAACGAACATTTTACGCGGAGATGAATACGAACAATTCCGCCATTTCGTTGCCTATGAATATGGTATCCTTAACCAATCGAACAAAAAAGCGCTTCGCTTTTATGAGAAAAATTGCGTTCGCGATGTGGCGATCATTTCTCTTATTTTAGGTTCAGGAATGCGCCTTTCAGAAGTGGTAGGATTAAACGTCACCGATATTGATTTCAAAAAAAATACGGCTCGTGTAGTCCGAAAAGGGAAAAAAGAGCAATATGTATACTTTAGTGAGCAAGCGATGACACATTTACAAGATTATCTTGCGATTCGCGACACGAATTATCCTGTTAATCGAAGTGAAAAAGCCCTATTTATTTCTTACCCAATTGGACCAAAAGGAACAGCTAGCCGTTTAACACCAAGGTCTGTTGAAAAGATGATCGAAAAATATGCGACAGCTTTCGGGAAACCAGGACTTTCTGTACATAAATTACGCCATTCTTTTGCAACTAAATATCAATTAGAAAATAATGATATTCCGAAGTTGCGTCGACAACTCGGTCATTCCTCCGTACAAACAACGATGGTTTATACGCACCTTACAAATCAAGAATTGCAAGAAGCTGTAAGCAATATGGACCGCTTAAAAGAAAATTAAAGGTTTTTGAGATAACATATCGAAAGATTTTTAAGGGAAGTAAAAGGAGGGGGAAGGAAATGCCACAAGGGGAATCTTTGCAATCGGTACGTCAAGAAATTGATCCATTTATTAAGAAAATGATCTATAGACAAAATGTCGATATTGACTGGTCTTGCGCGTTTTCAATTGATCGTTTTTTAATGTACGTTTCAAATAACCAACAAGCCCAAGAAGAGCATTTTAAATGGGGAACTCACTCCGTAAACGAATATATGGTGCACTTGTTAGACAGTGGTAAAAGTGGTGCACAAGTAAGAAAAATCACTGAAGCGATCATATCTTTTTCTGAACATATTAACCAGCCGGTTAATAAAGAAGAAGTAACAATACCGGAAGACAGCACAGGCGAAGTACCTACAGTTGAAGAAGAGGAAGATATTTACCAAATCGAAAAACAACAATATGAAAAAGTAATCGCACAAAACGAAGGTGTTTATATAGATAAAAAGCCAACTTTACAAGATGTCACATTAAACCCTTACGGTAACTTTCGTGATGAATTTAGAAATTACTTGCTTTTTCGATTGGCGATCGAAACGGGATTGTACGTTTCTGAAATTGTCCATTTGAATGTAGAATCAGTTAACGATGATGGAGAACTTGTATTAGAAGATAGAACGATTCCATTATCAAATACAACGAAGCAAGTGTTTTATGATTATATCGATTTCCGAAAGCAGTACGATCTTCCTATTTGGGTACAAAAAGTCATGTATGATATTGATAACGGTGGCATTGGCATAACAAAATTATATTTAGATAAAGAGAAGTTACGATTTTTTCACCTTTCTCCTGACGAAAAGACCGAAGAAATCCGCAGTTTAGTTATGGAGAAATTTACTATGGAAGAAGAAGTAGAACAACTCGAACAATCAGAGGAAGATATCAACGAGGAGAAGATCGATGAGTTAGATGATCGCATCGAAAAAACAACGGAACAAATTTATGAATTAAAAGAAATTGTCGAGTTCGAAATGCAAATCAATCAAGCTAGTTTCAACCCAGCCATGTTTGTCACAAGTCGATATGCGCGTATTAGTGAAGAAGAAGTAAAAGAGATATTAGAAAGGGAGGCACTCCCACTAGAAGTAATAAAAGCTACGATTAAAAAAAGGTGGCAAGATGCCGGATTTAAACGAAATCAAACCGAGAAATTTCTTGGTCAAAAACCGAATCGCTTTGGATCTTCTAATCAAGATTCACTTTTCCAAGATTTCATTCATGCCGGATTTACATTTCATAACCGGATATTCTTCTAAATAAAGTTTGGCTTAGCCAAGCTTTCGTCTTTATTGTGAGAAACATCACAGAAAGTGATAGATGAACTTGCTATACTGTAAGTTAAAAGCATTTGCACAGAAGATGAGGTTGGTTAATTTTATGAATGAATGGAAAAAGTCAAGGTTTAATGTTACGACTGAAACAGAATCTGATGAATTACTCATTTACAACAGTTATACGGGGGCTATTGCTACGATTGACCCTCCTGAAAAACAAGAAGCTTTACAGATTTTAAAAAATCCAGTTGCCGATCACCACTCATCTGAACTTATAAGGGTGTTTAAAGAACAAGGCTTCCTTGTCAAATCTTCTATTGATGAAAAAAAACGAGCGCAAGACTTACACGAATCGGTGCAGCACACCGATAGTATGCACCTCGTACTACTACCGACAGAAGCGTGTAATTTCCGTTGTACTTATTGCTATGAAACATTTCAACGTGGAAATATGAATGAAGACGTTCGAGAAGGTTTAAAAGCTTATATGAATCAAAAAGCAAACCAATTATCAAACTTGATGGTAAGTTGGTTTGGGGGTGAACCTCTGCTTGCTTTGGATGAAATCATCGAAGTTTCTGAGTCTTTTCTTGAAACAGCAGAACGTCATGACATCGCTTATCAAGCAGAGATGTCCACAAATGGTTATTATTTAACAGAAGAAACATTCCGTAAACTTTTACAATTAGAAATAAGGCAATTTATGATTACCATCGATGGATTAGAAGACGTACATAATCAAAGGAGAGGATTGGCACAAGGTGGTGGAACATTTTCAACGATTATTGATAACTTGAAGAAAATCAAATTGATTCCTGGAGATTTTGAGATATTTTTACGAATCAACTTTGATGAACATAATCGTCAAGATGTTCGGGCGCTCATCACTTATTTGAGTGAACTTTTTGCTGATGATGATCGTTTTCAAGTGTTAGTTCGCCCAGTCGCTCGCTGGGGAGGAGAAAATGATGAAAATATACCTGTTTGTGATGGTTCAACAGCTCACCAACAAACATGGTCATTTACGGACTTTAGTATTGACAATAACTTAAAAGTGAGTTCACAAATAGAACAAGCATTAATGCCAACAGGTTCTGTTTGTTATGCAGCTAAGCCCAATTCCCTCGTTATTGGTGCAGATGGTCACATCTACAAATGTACATTAGCTTTCGATGAGCCTTTTAATCAATTAGGTCAATTACACCGAAATGGAACCGTGACACTGGATTACGATAAAATCGCTGAATGGACAATGTCAGGTGAAAATCAAGATGAACATTGCCAAGCTTGTTTTTTCCGACCTGCATGTCAAGGGAACCATTGTCCGTTTTATCGACGAACAACAGGATTTCGCCCTTGTTCATTTGAAAAGCAAAATATAAAAAAAGTATTACAACTTATTTGGAAAAGTCATACACTTACCTGATCATTTGATGAAAGCATCATCAATATTTAACTTGAACAGGGAGGTGAAAAGATGCGTGTCATTCGTCCGGGGGTTTCTCCGAAGGAATCAGCTAAAAAAGGCCAACTTGTAAAGTCTGTGCCTGGAAATATTAAATAATTATTGTAAAACGTTTACTGCTATAGCAGTAAACGTTTTTAATTGCTAAGCACATAAATTCAAAGAGACAGAGATAAAATAAAAAAAACCAAAAAAAATGTCGAAAAGGGGTTGAGATGTTAGACATCTTACGTTTATACTAAAGAAGAACAGTTGGACAGGCGAGACGCTTAAAACAACTTGTTTTTTTTGCAGGGAACTGAAAAGGGTTACAATGTGATGCGCTTAGAAGTTTGTTGTCAACACATTTAATGCAAAATTAGTTGAATTAGAAAAACACAATAACTCTAAGTCATCAAAAGTATATACTTTTTAAGTGCACCTGACAGATATTATTATTATTATTTTTTTCTATTGGTTTAAACCAACAAGAAAGAACAAAAGTGAAAAGGAGTGTAAGTTATGCATTTTTATGGGGTATTATGGGGATAGTAACAGTATTAGGTATCGGCTTCCTATTATCAAATAATAAACGATCCGTTAAATGGCGTACGATTTTAGGTGGTTTAGCGATTCAAGTCACTTTTGCTTTCATCGCATTACAGTGGAATGTTGGTGCAGAAGCTTTACAATGGATCACATTTAGGGTTCAAGACGTTATTGATTTTGCCAATGAAGGTATTGGGTTTTTATTTGGTGCATTAGCAGATGGTGACGAATTCGGAAATATTTTTGCTTTTCACGTATTACCGATTATTATTTTCTTTTCATCATTAATTTCTGTATTGTATTACCTTGGAATTATGCAGTGGTTGATTAAATTAATTGGTGGCGCTCTTTCCAAGTTGTTAGGAACGAGTAAAGCAGAATCGATGTCTGCAGCAGCAAACATCTTTGTTGGACAAACTGAAGCTCCGTTAGTAGTTCGTCCGTTTTTACCAAAAATGACACAATCGGAATTATTTGCGGTTATGACAGGTGGACTTGCTTCTGTTGCAGGTTCCGTATTGGTTGGTTATCACTTAATGGGTGTACCGCTTGACTATCTATTAGCAGCAGCATTTATGGCGGCACCTGGTGGACTGATTATGGCAAAAATGATCATTCCTGAAACGGAAAAATCAGAGACAGCAGATAAGTTAGAAATGGAAAAAGATACAGAAACAAGTAATGTTATTGATGCAGCAGCAAGAGGTGCGAGTGAAGGTTTGAAACTAGCTCTAAACGTCGGTGCGATGCTTATTGCATTCGTAGCGTTAATCGCTCTTCTTAATGGTATTTTAAACGGTGTTGGTGGAATCTTTGGTTTCGAAGGGGTTACAATTGAAGGAATTCTAGGAGTTCTGTTTGCACCATTTGCATTTGCAATCGGTGTACCGTGGGAAGAAGCCATGCAAGCTGGTTCTTTCATTGGACAAAAGATTACCATTAATGAATTCGTTGCCTTTGCATCTTTCTCAGAGGCAATGGACGTAGGTGAATTATCTGACAAGAGTATCCTTGTGTTAAGTTTTGCGCTTTGTGGGTTCGCAAACTTCAGCTCATTAGCCATTTTAATTGGTGGAATCGGTGGCATGGCGCCAAACCGTCGTGCTGACATCGCAAAACTTGGTATTAAAGCTGTTATCGCAGGTACTCTTGCGTCATTGTTAAGTGCTTCTATTGCAGGAATGTTCTTTTAATTAAAATACAAACTTGATAAACTAAACACGTTAAGATAAGGAGGGGAAGCTCTTGGATAATCATGCCATGATAGAAGAAGCGAAAAAAGCACGTGAATATGCTTATGTTCCTTATTCTACTTTTAAAGTAGGAGCTGCACTAAGAACAAAAAACGGGGATGTATATCACGGATGTAATATTGAAAATGCGGCTTACCCGATGTGTAACTGCGCAGAAAGAACAGCTTTATTTAAAGCGTATTCAGAAGGTGTCACTTCCTTTGATTTACTCGTAGTCGTTGCCGACACGGATCGCCCTGTCCCTCCATGTGGAGCTTGTAGGCAAGTGATTTCTGAGTTGTGCGAACCGGACATGGAGATTTGGTTAACGAACTTGCAAAATGACGTCAATAAAACAACAGTGAAAGACCTTTTACCAGGTGCTTTTTCTCCAGCGGATCTAAACAAATAAAATTAATTATAGGTGATAATAATGAATGAAAATATTGCAAAAATGATCGACCATACAATGCTTAAAGCAGATACGAAGAAAGAACAAATTGATAAAGTTTGCCAAGAAGCGAAAGAGCACGGGTTCTTCTCTGTTTGTATCAACCCTACGTGGATTGAAGAAGTTGCAAATCAACTTGCGGAATCTGATGTAAAAGTTTGTACGGTTATCGGTTTCCCTTTAGGCGCAACAACGCCTGAAACAAAAGCATTTGAAACGAAAGATGCGATTGAAAAAGGTGCAGACGAGGTTGACATGGTTATTAATATTGGCCAATTAAAAGATGGTCAGTATGACGCGGTAAAGCGTGATATCCAAGCTGTCGTTGATGCTGCGAATGGTCAAGCTCTCGTAAAAGTAATTATCGAAACGAGTCTTCTAACAGACGATGAGAAAAGAAAAGCATGTGAGTTAGCTGTTGAAGCAGGAACAGACTATGTAAAAACATCAACAGGCTTTTCTACTGGTGGTGCAACAGTCGAGGACATTCGCTTAATGCGTGAGACAGTCGGTCCTGATATCGGTGTGAAAGCTTCAGGTGGTATGCGAGATCGCGAGACAGCAGATGCAATCATTGAAGCGGGTGCGTCCCGTATTGGAGCAAGTGCAAGTGTGGCCATCGTCCAAGGTGGAACGAGTGACAGTGATTACTAAAATCAATAAATGTAAAAAGCTGAGCATATATGCTCGGCTTTTTATTTTTTGGTGAAACGGATAAAAACGAAATATCGATAAACACTAAAAATGAATGCAGAATAACTTACACCCTGACAAACAATTTAAACGGTATCAGGGAAGAGGTGTAAGTTTAAGTTTTCATCATGAAAAAGATCGTCCCAAGAAGGTGACGACCTTTTAACTAAGCCATTTAACTGTTCAAATGCATGAGCAACACGTAATAGCGTTTCATCTTCACCGTAACGACCAATGATCATCATACCGATTGGTTGTTTTTTGAAATAGGGACGGTAATCGCAGGGTGCCCTATGATATTAAATGAAGCAGTATTCGTAAATACATCAATAGCCTTGTGTATTCTCTCTTCTATGGTTGCTTTAGGTTAGGGAATATCTAAGTTCGTTTTATTGATAAATACTGAATTTATGAATCATTTCATCGTTGATCCCCTTTAGCAATTGGTATACAATGATTCCGTAAAAATGAAACTGATGATAGCGAGAGTACAGATAACCTCGATTTAGAATAGGAGGGAAGAATGAAATGAAACAAGGACAAACACGAAATCATATATCCATTGGATCGAAGGTAGAGATTGTTTTAAAGAAAGACCAAAGAACAGGTCGCACGACATCTGGGACGGTTAAAGACATCTTAACAAAATCAGCAAATCACCCACATGGCATTAAAGTACGTTTAACAGATGGACAAGTAGGACGTGTGAAAACCATCATCGAATAGATTTATTTTGTTTCTGCACGTCGTTTTTTCAGTTTATCGATTTCTTCCGTTACGACAAACGCTAAATCGTCATTACCGAATAATGATAAAACGCCTAATAACGTCTCATCGGCAATGTCCCCTGCTTCTTCTTTAGGTACAGTTAAGTCAATGGCTTCTTTTAACGTATGATTTTTAGTTTGTGTTGGATAAGCGCGTGTATACAAATCCTCTGGATCAAGGTTGTTATTAACACACCATTGAGTAAAGACGAGAACCATCATTTTTTCATCTTTTTGGTAATTTTCTACGATTTGATCTTCAACATTTTTTGAATTCATGCTAAAAACCTCCTTTAATGATCATAATAAAGTTAATTATATCGAAAGTTAATGACATTTTCATTATTTGTGGTATAATTAATATTCTATGCAATTGGTTTTGTTTACCACTTGACTATACATTCTTTATCAAATAATCATTTTTCGGCCGTATAAAAGATTGTGCGTTTCGGAACAGACGAAGCGCTTTTTCATGTTGGAATTTTGAGAATGGCAATGATTTTCTCAGTTGAATAAGCTTGTTTACAGTCGGGGATGGTTAAAATAAAAGAAGAAAAGAATAAAGGAGAAATGACAAATTGACTACATTTTTTGAATTTGGTCTCACTCATGATGTAACAAAAGCATTGAGCAATATGGGATTTGAAGAAGCAACACCGATTCAAGAGCAAACGATAAAGGTCAGTCTTGAACGGAAGGATTTAATTGGTCAGGCACAGACTGGAACAGGGAAAACAGCTGCATTTGGTGTACCTCTAGTGGAACATGTTGACACCGAAAGCGGTGATATTCAAGGTCTTGTTCTAGCGCCGACGAGAGAGTTGGCAGTTCAAGTCGCTGAAGAACTGAACCGAATTGGAGAATTTAAAGGTGTACAAGCTTTACCTGTTTATGGTGGGCAAGATATTCAACAACAAATTAAAGCACTAAAAAGAAAACCGCAAATCGTTGTTGCAACCCCTGGCCGTTTTATGGACCACATGAGAAGAAAAACGATTCGTTTGCATTCCATCAATATGGTCGTTCTAGACGAAGCAGATGAAATGTTAAATATGGGTTTTGTTGAAGACATTGAATTGATTTTAGGGGAAATTCCAGATCAAAGACAAACATTGCTCTTTTCTGCGACAATGCCGAAAAAAATCCAGCATTTAGCGCAAAAGTTTATGAATGACCCTCAAACAATTGCTATCAAACCAAAAGAATTGGCGATTAATAATATTGAACAAGAATACATTGAAGTTCAAGAAAAAAAGAAATTTGACGTCCTCAATCGTTTAATAGACATCCATTCTCCAGAGTTAGCGATTGTCTTCGGGCGTACAAAACGACGTGTGGACGAATTAGCAGAGGGATTAAACAGACGTGGATATAGTGCAGAAGGGACACATGGTGACCTTACACAAGCAAAACGTGACGCTGTTTTGAGAAAGTTTAAAAACAAAACAATCGATGTTCTCGTTGCAACAGATGTAGCTGCACGTGGGTTAGATATTAGTGGTGTAACGCACGTTTTTAACTTCGATATTCCACAAGATCCTGAAAGCTACGTTCACCGCATTGGTCGAACAGGGCGCGCTGGTAAAACAGGTATGGCAATAACATTCGTCACACCTCGAGAAATCACGCACTTAAAAACGATTGAAGAAGTGACAAAGAGAAATATCCCCCGTCGTGCAATTCCGACATTTTCAGAAGCAATAGAAGGTCAGCAACGTATTGCTGTTGAAAAACTCCTTCATATCGTTGAACATGAAAACCATCAGGAGTATCGTGTAATGGCAGAGCAATTATTAGATGATACGGATTCGGTGACCCTTGTTTCAGCTGCCTTAAAGTCATTAACAAAAGAGCCAGATACGACTCCAGTAAACCTTACCGGTGAAGCACCAGTAAGGGTACGAAAAAATCAAAAGAATGACCATAAGAAAAAAGACCACAAACATCGAGGGGGAAAAGGAGGAGGACGTGGACCACGACGAAATAATGAACGAAATAATGAACGAGGAAAACAGCGCGGTCCAGTCGATTTCAAGAAAAAACGTAAAAATTAACTAAGGCTTAAAAGAGCCTCATGGAAACTTTTGGCTAAATTATAAAATTAGATTAACATAAAAAACATGTATTTCGCTTAGTGAAATACATGTTTTTTTTTGAAGGATATAGGGATGGATTTATTGAATAAATAATTGAAAAATTGTTTTAAAGTTGACCATGATAAAAAGAGGTGGAATGATGATTAACGGATTAACAGGTAAAAGAATCGCTTTCACGAGCTCGCGACGAACAAACGAATTATCCACATTAATAGAAAAACAAAATGGAGTCCCTGTTAGTAGACCTCTTCAAGGAACGACGTTTTTTGCAGATCACAAAGTGAAAGAAGACATTTTAAATATATCAAATGAGAAAATCGATTTGTTTGTATTTACTACAGGAATGGGAACAGAAGCGTTGATTCATTTATCTGAACAACTAGGAGTTAAAAACAACTTTTTACACACCATTCATGATGCAAGCATCGCAGTAAGGGGATATAAAACGAATACTTTAATGAGGAAGTTTGATATTAAAACAGATATTGTAAGTGAAGATGGAACAATCAAAGGATTGATTGATGAATTAAATGATTATCCGTTTGCCAATCAAAAAGTAGTTGTACAACTACATGGTGAATCAGCTCCCGAACTTATCAACACGCTTGAAGCGAAGGGGGCAACGGTTATAGAGCTCCTTCCTTATGAGCATATTCCACCAGAAGAAGAAACGCTTCAAATGATGGTTGAGGAACTCTTACGAGGAGAATTAGGTGCTGTATGCTTTACAACCGCCACGCAAGTTCGTTATTTGTTTCAGCATGTCAAAGACAAAGCTAATCTAAGCCATGTATTAGACATATTTGATAGTCAAACATTAGCAGTTGGTGTTGGCAAAGTGACAAAGGATGCACTTAAAGAAGAGGGAGTCAAGGAAGTACTAACGCCTGAAAATGAAAAAATGGGCGCAATGGTGGTTGAATTATCTCAATATTATCAATCTAATTTTCATAGATAAAAAATAGAGCACCAACTCATCGATGTTCGGTGCTCTTTTCGTATCTTACTTATTCTGAAGGCGGCCAAATATTTGGATCATCGTCATACAAATAATCACGCGTAGTTCCAATCGCTTGTAGGTTGGCCCCAATTGTTTGTATTACACCTCCTACGGCTTTCACTGCTCTACCTTGTTTTTCTTTATTAGCTAATTGGAAAAGTCCACCGGCTGCTTCGAATATTGCACCTATAGAAAAGATGACATTCCCGATTTCTCTTTTTGGGTCGTATTGAACCCTTCGTAAAGCGACCATGTATGCACCAATCGATTGGAAAGAGGCACCGATGATTTCAATTTGTTTATTGATTTCACCATCTCTTCCTGTTAATTCTCGGTACGTTGTCACTGATACTGTTGATGCACCAACTGCTTGGATCCAGTTTCCCACGATCGCGATCGGGTGTATTCCAGAGGTTGCTTGAAGCGCATTTCCGAAGGCTTGGAGAGCCTTACCTACGACAACCAATTGAAAATTAATAACGTGATCACTTGTTAACCTACCACCCGTCCCAATTGCAGCAGTGGTAACACCGATCGCTGATATCCAGTTTCCAATAAGATCTATAAATTGGTTGATGTTCATCATCTGTACCACCAATCCAATCAACATCCTCATGTAGTATATTCGAAGCACGAATTCTTGTGTTGGCGATTTAAATACCCTTCGTATTAAGTGGGCGTCTATGTACTGAAATACCAAATTTATTGTCATATTGAACCTCTCTTAGCATGTGGGCATACATTGAAATGAACAAATGATATTAGGGGAGAAAGGATAATGAGTAACGCGAATCATTTTATTGTAAAAACAGAAAAAATTCCTGTGCAATTCCCACCGCAACATCAGCCGTTTCAACCAGGGGTTGAATGGATGATGGAACCGCGTCCGATTGCAGAAAGTGTTCATTATCAAGGAAGCGGAAAGTTGGAGGGGAAAGTCGCAGTCATCTCTGGTGGAGACAGTGGAATCGGTAAAGCTGTTGCGATTGCATTTGCAAAAGAAGGTGCTCATATTGTGGTCGTGTATTTAAATGAACACGACGATGCGATGGAAACGAAAAAACGGATCCGTCAACTTGGTAAACAATGTTTATTGATTTCAGGAGATCTTGGATTTGAAGAAACAAGTTTTTACGTCGTGAATCAAACGATGGAAAGGTTCGGGCAAATTGATGTTGTCGTTAATAATTGTGCAGCATCTTATCCAAAGGATAGTATTAGGGAAATCACAGCAGAACAGCTGTATCGAGTTTTTCAATCAAACGTTTTTTCGTACTTTTTCCTCACAAAAGCTGCCCTGCCGTTTTTAAAGAAAGGAAGTTCGATCATTAACACCGCATCAGAGGGAGCCTATGATGGACACAGAGGGAATCTCGATTACTCAACGACAAAAGGCGCTAATGTCACTTTCACACGGTCGCTCTCCCTTGACTTGGTTGACCAAGGGATTCGCGTCAATGGCGTTGCGCCAGGTCCAATTTGGACTCCTTTAATACCGTCTAGTTTCCCTGCAGAAGATATGATGACATTCGGCTACGGTACACCAATGAAACGCGCAGGACAGCCGTATGAACTAGCACCAGCATATGTTTATTTAGCATCAGAAGACTCGAGGTATGTAACTGGACAAATTGTGCACGTTAATGGTGGAATGATTAATGGCAGTTAACATGTCTTGAAAACGTCATATTGTTCTAACGATTTTGCGTTAAAAAGGATAATATGAAGCTTTGTCGAATGAATATAAGTGATAATAGAGGACAAAAGATGAAGAATACGTTATGATAAAAATGATATCAATAGGATAAAATCTGCTAGATTCTATGTGATTCTCAGGTTTTAAAGTAACAGAAAATTTGAACATATGTGTTTCTAGATGAACATGACAAATGTGATACAAGTCGTTAAAATTCTCCTAGAAGAGCACTGTAAGATAAGGAGCTTTCGTTTTGAACTTACTATTTGAAGCAGTTATTTTTGATTTAGATGGGGTACTTGCTGATACAGTTGGTGACCATTATTTAGCTACCAAGCGCGTTGCCGATGAAGAGGGATTACATTTCAACCGTGAGATGAACCAAAAAGTACAAGGGATGAGTCGGCGTTTTCTAATTGAACAACTTGTGAAAAATAGCCAATATAAATATTCAGATGTTGAGAAGGAAAAACTCGGTGAAAGGAAAAACCAGTATTACAAAGAACGAATAGCTGGTCTTTCAAAAGAAGACCTATTACCTGGTATGCACTCATTTTTAATACAGTTAAAACAACATAATATAAAATTAGCCATTGCTTCTTCGAGTTCAAATGCAAAATTGACACTTACAAACCTTGAAATTATTGATTTTTTTGATGTCATTATTGACCCAAGATCTGTTCAGAACATGAAACCTGATCCTGAAATTTTCATAAAAGCAGCAGATGAATTAGAAGTGTCAGGTGAGAAGTGTGTGGCGATTGAAGACGGAGAAGCGGGTATGCAAGCCATTAAACAAACCTCAATGTTTTCAGTAGGGATTGGGGATCATACTGCATTGAAAAAAGCAAATTGGCATGTGAAAAACACAAGTGAAATAACCCTAGAAAAGTTAGCAAGTAAAGTAAATCACGCCCAAGCCAACTGATAAAAAATCAGTTAGATTATAAGGATTGGAGAGATAGTGATGACAAAAAAACGCGCAATTACAGTCGCAAAAGGTGATGGAATTGGCCCTGAAATTATGGACGCAACATTGAAGATTTTAGATCAAGCTGGAGCAAGGATTGACCCTGAATTTATTGACATTGGTGAACAAGTATACTTGCAAGGGTACACCTCAGGAATTACAGATGAAGCCTGGGAGTCACTTAGAAGAACGAAAGTGTTCCTTAAGGCACCGATCACTACACCACAGGGTGGTGGTTTTAAAAGCTTAAACGTAACCATTCGAACAACATTAGGTCTATACGCAAACGTAAGACCAAACATTTCTTACGAGCAGTTTATTCAAACGAAACACCCTAACATGGATCTAGTGATTATTCGAGAAAATGAAGAAGACTTGTATACAGGGATAGAGCATCAACAAACAAATGAGGTAACACAAAGTTTAAAGTTAATTACGCGTCCTGGCAGTGAAAAAATTATTCGCCATGCATTTGAATACGCAAGAAAAAATAACCGCAAAAAAGTCACTTGTTTTTCAAAAGATAATATTATGAAAATCACAGATGGCCTTTTTCATAAAGTATTTGATGAAGTTGCAGAAGAATATCCCGATATTGAAACAGAGCACTGGATTATCGATATAGGGATTGCCAAAATTGCGGATACGCCTGAACATTTTGATGTCATTGTCATGCCGAATTTATATGGAGATATTGCTTCTGATGTCGCATCGCAAATTTCAGGAAGCGTAGGTATGGCAGGTTCAGCAAATATCGGGGACCAATGTGCAATGTTTGAAGCGATTCATGGAAGTGCTCCGGATATTGCAGGTCAAGGTATCGCAAATCCATCTGGTTTAATCCAGGGTGCACTTATGATGCTCGTACACATAGGGCAGCCTGAAGTAGCAGAAAAGATACATAACGCGTGGTTAAAAACGTTAGAAGATGGCATTTATACAGGAGATGTTGCTAAAGGCGGAGCATCTGTTAATACACAAGAGTTTGCAGAAGCTGTCATAGAAAGACTAGGAGAGAAACCTTCAACAATGGAGCCGGTTCGTTATAATAAAGAAATAGCAAAAGAAGACGATGATCAAGTAATCGCGCCTTTCGTGAAAGACAGGGAGAAGCCAGACGTAGCGCGTCAGCTTGATGGTGCCGATGTTTTTTTATTCAATAACGATCTCTCTCCTGATGAAATCGGGCAGAAGCTAGAGGGTCTAACAGGATCACGCTTTCAATTATCAATGATTAGTAATCGAGGAGTGAAAGTTTATCCTGGAGGCTTTCCTGAAACGTTTTTGACAGACCATTGGCGTTGTCGTTTCCAAATTGCAGGTGGCCAAACTGAATTGACGAACGCTGACATTCAACAATTGTTACACCGAATTAGTGAGGCAGGGTTGGAATGGATTAAAATTGAGAATTTATATACATTTAATGATGAACTGGGTTATTCATTAGGACAAGGTCAGTAATCTATCATCAATAATCGGTATAATAGAAGTTTAATATGCATCTAGGCTATAAATAATAGATAAGTATAAAATGAGGAGGATTTTAAAATGAATAAAAAGTCTGTATATACAAAAGAAGCACCTGAAGCGATTGGGCCGTATTCTCAAGCGGTTGTTGTAAATGGTGTTGTATACACTTCTGGGCAACTTGGACTAGATCCTAATACTGTCGAGATGGCTGACGGTGTTGTAAACCAAACGCATCAAGTCTTAAAAAATGTCCAAGCTGTATTAAAGGAAGCGGGAAGTGACTTAAATGAAGTGGTGAAGGCGACGATCTTCTTAAATGATATGAATGACTTTTCACAAGTCAATGAAGTATATGCTAGCTATTTCGAAAAACCGTACCCTTCAAGAAGTGCAATTGAAGTGAGTAGGTTACCAAAAGATGCATTGGTAGAAGTAGAAGTGATTGCGTTAGAAAAGGACAATCAATAATAAAAAAAGCTATCTCATAAACCAGATTGGTTGTTGAGATAGCTTTTTGTTGCTACTTAATTATTCAACTGAGATATCTCCAGTTACTTCACTGTCAGCATCGATCTCAGAAGATTCTTCATACTCTTCACTTGCAAAGTAAATGTTTCCATCAACTGTCGCATCTTGAAGGGTGAAGTCGTTTGCTTCTACGTATACATCGCCTTCAACAATACCACCTTGAACTCTTGTGTTTTCACTACGAACCGTTAATTCTGGTGTTGTTAATGTGTAGCGATCCGTTACATTTCTATCTTCATCTTGATCATATAAAGCTAACTTACGTGCTAACTCGCCTCTGTTTGTTTGCTCGCCTTCTAATACAAGTGATTCCTCTGTAGAGAAGTCATCTTCAAAAATAACAATCCATCCACCGTTTTCGCTAACACCTTCAAGAAGGGAATCCTCATCTACTACAACCGTCTGAGTAGCACCAGTAACTGCGTCTGCTTCGCTTTCTGCTGATTCGTCGACAGAAATAGCGCCAGTTACTTCGCTATCCTCTCCAATTTCAGCAGAGTCTTCGTACTCTTCACTAGTGAAAATGATGTCACCATCAATAGTTGCTTCTCGAAGTTCGAAGCCGTTTGATTCAACAAAGACATCGCCTTCGAAAGTTCCGCCTTGAACACGTGTGTTTTCACTTTGGACTGTTAATTGAGGAGCAGTTAATGTGAAAGAGTCAGTAATGTTACGATCGTCATCTTGATTGTATAAAGCTAACTTACGATCAAGCTCGTCATTGTTGTAATGATCTCCTGCTAAAACAAGGTCCTCCTCAGTAGAGAAGTCATCTTCAAAATGAACAATCCATGCTCCGTCTTCACTGATCCCTTGGAGAAGGGAGTCTTCGTCTTCAACCATAACTTGAGTAGCACCAGTTACTGCATCTTCATCTCCACCTGCTTCTTCTGTTTCTGCAGGCTCATCAACAGAACATGCCGCTGTGAACAAAGTCAAAGATGCGCCTAAAGCAAGTAATGTTTTTAGTTTCATAAATTTTTCCCCCTGATGTTTTGAAATTTCACATGAAATCATCACGTGATTAGGTTCACAATTGATTCTACCAAATAAATGAAGGTATACAAATATATTATTTTAATTTTTTTTGTCCTTTTTGTGAAGATGAATATCTTTAAATTATTACCACGATAACTATAGTGTTAAAGGGTGATTGTTTAGCTAGATTCACGTAAATATTTATAGTAATGGAGTTTTTCGACATAAGTTAGTAGATAATTTGCAGCAACGCCTACAGCAATTCCCGATAATATCGCGACAAAAGTTAACACAGGTAAATAGAGAAGGATCGACCACGTCTGAGCAATCCAACTAGCAATCAGTAATTGGCCTACATTGTGCAAAAACGCACCAGTGATACTAACGCCGATGATACTTACTCTAGATGGACCTAGCTTATGAACGATGGACATACCTATGAAACTTAATATCGCACCAGATGCACTGTACATAAATGTAGATATTGTTCCTCCAAGTAGAGCTGTGAGAACGAGGCGAGTCCCAACCACTTTGCCTGCATCAGCTGTTGATAAAGTGTAAATGGCCATTACTGTGATAATGTTGGCAAAACCTAGTTTTGCTCCTGGTGCAATGGCAAATGGGGAAGGGATCGACCGTTCAATTAAGCCAATAATGACTGCTTGAGACGCTAATAAAGCAATGTAGACGAGTCGTTGATTTTTTGTCATACTTCTCTACTTCCAATCTTATGCTAGTAACTTAGAATTTCATTTTCTACATGACCATCCTCAGCTTCGATTTCGATGACAACGCGGTGATGCAAGCACACGATTGTCTCACCAGGTGTTGAAATAAATCCGGTTAAAACACAAACTTGATCAGGACAATCAGAACTTTGTATACGTATTTGTTCATCTTGAAGTTGTACTGTATTTGTATCGCAAGGAACTTCAGGAATATCCAATATTTCATTTCCTTCATGACCTGTAAGGGGAATACGTTCGATTTCTTCGTTGTCAACAGAAACGACAGCTTCAAGATTTGAATCAGCAGAAACACTACCTTGTTGATAAGTGAAAACAACAGAAGGGAGGAATGAAAGAAGAATGATTAAGGGGATGATGATCCAATCCCAAAACTTAAACATATGGAAAACTTTCATGTTGATACGCCCCTTCATTTTTAATTTAATAGTTTCAAAAACTGCTCGTTAGTGTATTAGAAGAACCAACGAGCAGTTGTGATTTTTTTCAATATCAGTTATTTTTTAATACTGGTTTTATCGGTATATATTGCACGTTCTTTCCCATACCACCAGTTGCCTAATTTGTTTCGAAGGCCAGGGATGACCCAATAATCTAAGCCTAATGTACGTCCTGAGCCGTTTAGTAAAGCAATAGATGCAGGTAATACCCAAAGTTGATCCCAGCCGAGCATTGCTGTTAATACAAACATTGCAATAAACTTGGCACTTATAAAACTTGCTATCCATGTAAAGATACCAAAAATGAGTGCTAAACCAATAGCTAATTCAGCAATAACGACGATCTTTTGCATCATGACAGCAATTTCAGGCGTTGGTATCATTATTTTCATAATTCCTTCAAACCAACCAGGCATTTCACTGATTATAGTGGCTGCCGCATCACCTTCGTCCCATTCAGATGCGCCACTTGTCGCATCTGAATGTAACCAATCAAATGGCATGTTTACTACGTTATTTGTAATCCACGAATCTTCTCCAAAAGCTTTTGCTGCGCCTTCATAAAGCCAGAATCCACCGACAAACAATCGTAAAGGAACACTCCAGAGTGCGTTACCATAGCGAGACGGCATATCTCTGAAAATATTTCTTTTATCTTTTGTATGGAAAAATTCATGTTTTACATATTGAACCATATAATAGCCACTTCTCAACGTGAAGAAGTAAAACAAATTAACAAGATGCTTAACAAAATTAGCAAACCAACCACTTAAATGAATACCATTTAAGTCAGCTACGCCGTAACGACTACCAATGGAAACCATGACACCGTGGTAGTTTCCTTTAAATTCAACTTTCTCACCGCCGTTAATGTCAGCAATGATGTTTTCTGCAGCGGTGTGAGCTGTTTGTTCTGCAGCTTCAACAATTTGCGGGATCGGTTCTCCTGGATTTTCTTCATAGTAAGCTAAATCACCGACAACATAAACATTATCGAGGCCTTCAGCTTCCATATACCCATTAACATTTAAACGTCCTGCTCTTCCTTTTGATAAACCATAATCCTTTGTATCTGAGTTTGCTTGTACACCGGCTGTCCAAATTAAAGTATGTGTTGGGATCGTTTCCCCGGATTTTAATTCAAATGATTCAGCATTTACTTGAACGATTGGGGAATCTTTTATAATTTGCACACCATGTTTTTGTAAGTATGCTTCAGCTTTATTTGCATCTTTTCGCTCGAGCATGTTTAAAATCGTTGGAGCAGCTTCGATCACTTGTAATGTGAACTCATCTTCATCAATTTTGTTATCTTTAGCTAAACGCTTTTTCCATTCGACCAACTCCCCAACCATTTCAATTCCCGTAAACCCGGAACCGCAAACTGAGAAAGTTAGCATTGCTCGTCGCGTTTTTTCATCTCGAATCGTTGCAGCTTTTTGGACAGTTGATTCGATATGTTCGCGTAGTTGAACGGCATCTTCCCAAGACCAGAGGGTAAATGCGTGTTTTTCTACACCTGGTGTGCCAAAATCATTTGGTTCAGCACCCATCCCTAAGATTAAATGGTCGAATTCAAACGAACCATGTTCAGTCATCACCTTCTGGCTTTCATAGTCTACATGGGTGACGTTGTCTGTGACTAAATTCACTTTTGTCCTGTTAAAAAGTTTCCGTAAATCAAGTTGAACGGCATCTGGTTCTACTCGATGCGCGGCAACTTCGTGTAGTTCTGTCAACATTGTGTGGTATGAATTACGATCTATTAGCGTAATAGAAACGGAATCATCTTTTTTGTATTTCTTGGCTAATTTTTTTGCTGCAGAAACACCAGCATAACCAGCACCAACGATGACAATGTTCTTACCTGCCATATTTTCACTCCCCTTTTTGATCTTGAAGTTAAAAATTCTTGTGAATCAACGAACAATTGAAATTGTACAGATGTGAAAAAAAATTGTCTACCTTTTTCACCAAATAGTAACAAGTTATTATGAAAAATATTGTCTACAATTTTCACTAAATGGTAACAACGTAATGTACATAGAGGTTCATGATTTTGTCATGATTATTAAGTAGAAGAAAAAGAGGGCTTATAAACTAGGCTATGAAGGGGTTTAGTACATATTTCACCTTGATATAAGCACATAGACAGATAATTTTATGAGTGATATACTGAACGAAAATGTGAGGTTTGTCACATGTAGAAAGTGTATAATTTATTATATTTTAAAAATTACGAGTAGTTAGTACAATTAAAAAATTTTATATTTTAAAGGTAGGTTTTGCATCTATGAGAAAAAAATCACATTGGTCATGGTTAGTTGGTACTCTTATTATCGCTACAGGATGTAGTGAGTCCACAGCTAATGAAGCTGATGGACAGCTTGGAGAACCGTATCAAAAATCGCAAATTGTAATGGGAACAAATGTGAGCGTGCAGATTTTTGATGAAGGAAAAGAAGAATTTTTAGATATCGCCTTTGAGCAAATGGAGGAATATTCAGATATCACAGCAATGAATGAGAAAAACTCAGAAGTTGATTTAATTAATCAAAATGCAGGTAAAAAACCAGTAGAAGTTTCTGATGAAGTATTTACCCTTGTTGAAGAAGGGATTAAGCATGCTGAAACAACAGAAGGATTGTTTGATATCTCTATTGGACCTTTGACATCGCTCTGGAATATTGGCTTTGAAGATGCCCGAAAACCAGAACAATCGGAGATCGATGACGTCTTACCACTGATAGACCATACAAAAATCCAAACGGATAACGAAGAACAAACGGTCTATTTAGAAGAAGAAGGGATGATGTTAGATCTAGGTGGTATTGCAAAAGGGTATTTTGCTGATTTAGTTGCTGAGTTATTTGAGGAAAATGGTGTAGAAAAAGCAATCATAGATTTAGGTGGAAACATTGTTGTTATGGGAGACAAATATGATGGAGAAGCGTGGTCAGTAGGGATTCAAGACCCTCTAGCTATCCGCGGGCAATCTATTGGTACGATCGATGTCAAAGATAAATCTGTCGTCACATCAGGGATTTATGAACGGGTGCTAGAAGAAGACGGAGAGAATTATCACCATCTCCTCAGTCCGACTGACGGATATCCTTTTATGAATGAACTCGCAGGTGTCACGGTCATTTCAGATGAATCGATTGATGGAGATGCTCTATCAACAATGGCATTTGCCCAAGGGTTGTATGATGGATTGGAGTTTATTGAGGAAATGAATGAAATCGATGGCATCTTCGTTACTCGTGATAAAGAAGTTTATACAACGTCAGGAGCAGTAGATGATTTTCAGTTGCGACATAAAGATTACGAGCTTATAGACTGACTTGCTTTTTAGCAGAGGAGGGGAATGTAACGATGACCATCAGTACATTTTTGAAACTTGTAGAAATAAAAACAAAAATCGCTAGTCTATTTCCGTTTTTAATAGGGTTGTTATTTGTTATCTATCGATTTGAAGCATTTCAACCTGTAAATACATTGATTTTCTTTATGTCGATGTTTTTGTTTGATTTAACAACGACAGCTATTAACAATTATATGGACTACCGAAAAGCTACAAACGCTGAATATAAAACGAAACGTAATATTATTGGACAGAAAGCAATCCCAGAGCGTGTAGTTGTCACGACGATTTATACTCTTTTAACCTCAGCTGCATTGTTAGGGATATGGCTTACTGTTAGAACCGACTTGTTAGTTTTATTGATCGGTTTAGTCTGTTTTGCTATTGGTATTTTTTATACGTTTGGGCCGATTCCTTTATCACGAATGCCGCTTGGAGAAGTTTTCTCTGGGGGAGCAATGGGGTTTGGCATAATCTTTTTGATTATTTATGTAAATGCTTTCGACCAAGGGATTGCCCAAATTACTTGGGCATCACAAATGGTCCATTTTCAAGTAGATCTCTTCTTAATGTTTGAAATCCTCTTAATTTCATTACCTTGCGTGTTCACGATCGCAAATTTAATGTTAGCCAATAATATATGTGATTTAGAGGAGGATATTTCAAACCACCGTTACACATTGCCATTCTATTTAGGAAAAAAGAGGTCAATCACCCTTTTTAACATTCTTTATATCGCTTCCTTTTTATCGATTGTTACTGCAGTATTTCTAAACATCCTACCTTTAGCTATGTTGTTTACTTTTATCGTGATATATCCGGTATATAAACACGTTCGATTATTTAATCGGAAACAAACAAAAGAAGAAACTTTTGAAGTGGCAGTCAAAAATTTAGTCATTGTTAATGGGTCTAGTGTTTCATTACTCATTGTTGCGGTACTTATTTAGAAAAGGAAGGAGCATCTTAGGTGGTACAACAGCTCGAAGTAGAAAACCTCACTTTTCAACACGATCAACGACTAAATTCAAAAACGTTGTCCAATGTTTCTTTCACTGTTCAAAAAGGGGAGTGGTTAGCAATAATTGGGCATAATGGTTCTGGTAAATCAACATTAGCTCAATTATTAGTCGGATTGCTAGTACCTGAGAATGGTCAAATTTCCGCTGATGGATTGATTATGACGGAGGACACAAAGTGGGAAATTAGACGTAAAATCGGTTTAGTTTTTCAAAATCCAGAGAACCAATTTATAGGTTCTACCGTGCAAGATGACGTCGCTTTTGGATTAGAAAACTTGAATATGTCGTACAATGAAATGAAAATAAGAGTGGATGAAGCACTTGAGATGGTCAATATGACGAGGTTTCGATTTCATGAACCGACCAATTTATCGGGGGGACAAATGCAAAGAGTTGCGATTGCAGGTGCCCTTGCTTTGAAACCTAGTATTTTATTATTGGATGAAGCATTCGTCATGTTAGACCCGTTAAGTCGCAAAGATCTATTAGAAACATTAGAAAATCTTAAAATAACGGAAGATTTAACGATTATTTCGATTACACATGATGTAAATGAGACAGCTGTTTCAGACCGCGTTTTAGTGATGGAATCTGGGGAAGTAGTAAATAGCGGTTCCCCAGAGGAGATATTTTTAGCGGAGCAAGCGATCGATCCACCGTTTGCTGAACAATTGAGACGAGATTTAATGGCGAAGGGGCGCTCTGTTCCAGAAACATATATGACAGAACGAGAAATGTTGGGATGGCTATGCAAGTAAAGTTTCATAATGTGGCCGCTGATTATAAACTGGGGCCAATTCGTCAATCGTTTGTATTACAATCTGTCAACCTCGCGATTTCATCAGGTACTTTTTCAGCAGTGATTGGCCCTACAGGATCAGGGAAATCAAGTTTACTGAAAGTATTGAATGGGTTACTTGTTCCTAAACAAGGACAAGCTCATATTGGTGATCAAGTGATTGAAAAGGAAAATGATAAACATGTTTATAAGGAAGTACGTAAACGTGTAGGTATGGTTTTTCAATTTCCCGAATCACAGTTGTTTGCAGAAACGGTATTACAAGATATATGTTTTGGACCGATCAATTTCGGTGTACCGTTTGAAGAAGCAAAAAAATTAGCAAGTGATGTCATTGAGCAAGTCGGTTTAGAGCAAGATATATTAACGAAATCGCCGTTTTCTCTTTCTGGTGGTCAAAAAAGGCGCGTAGCAATAGCAGGTATTTTAGCGATGAACCCAGATATTCTTGTTCTAGATGAACCAGGAGCTGGTCTTGACCCAAAAGGAAAAGCAGAAATCATGTCACTTATCTTGAACTGGCACCGCAAAAAGGAAATGACTACATTATTAGTCACGCACGACATGGAAGATGTCGCTCATTACGCTGATGAAGTCATTGTCATGGAAAATGGAAGTGTTGTCATGCATGAAGAGGTACGCGATTTCTTTAGCGATGATCAACGTCTAGAGAAATGGAGCTTGGAACTTCCGAATGCACGGCGATTTCAATTAAAGGTCGAACAAGATACAGGGGTTAAGCTTCCCAATATATGCTTAACAAAAAACGAACTAGTAGAAGCGTTAATCAAGGTGGGTCTTGCGTGAATAAATTAATACTAGGCCGCTATTTTCCTGGTGACTCCTGGCTTCATCGATTAGATCCAAGGTCAAAGTTGATAGCAGGGGTCGCATTTATTTTCATTATTTTTTTAGCTGATAGTCTACAAGCATTTGCACTACTATGGGTGTTTACACTGTTTGTGATGCGTCTATCTGGGGTAGGCTTTCGCACTTATGTGCGTGGGGTCCGACCGCTCATTTGGTTGATATTGTTTGCTACACTTATGCAGATGCTCTTTCGAACAGGTGGAGCAACTTTTGTTGACTGGGGACCGATTACGATTTCCGAATACGGCATCATTAATGGTTTTTATGTTTTTTGCCGCTTTGTCCTCATTATATTTTTTTCAACAGTTGTAACCCTCACAACGAAACCGATTGACTTAACCGACGGCATAGGTTCTTTATTACGTCCGTTGCGAAAACTAAAAGTTCCCGTTGATGAATTGGCCTTAATGCTCTCGATATCGTTACGTTTTATTCCGAATCTAATGGATGAAACACAGCGAATAATGGATGCGCAACGAGCAAGAGGTACGCAATTTGGTGAAGGGTCTCTTATACAGCAAATGAAAACATTGGTCCCGATCTTCCTTCCGCTTTTTGCAAGTTCGTTAAACAGGGCTGAAGATATGGCGAATGCCATGGAGGTAAGAGGCTATCAATCCGGTACGAAGCGGTCGACTTTTCGTCAATTAAGTTGGAAAAGGATAGATACTGCAAGTTTGTTCATAATGGTCGTTTTAGCCGGTGTGTTACTTGTTGTAAGAACGATTTGATAACCACTGAGGCACGTAAGTATCAATAGAACATATAATATATATAAACATCATATGAATAAACGATGAACAATGCATGTCCAAATAAATGGGTATGCATTTTTTATATTTGAAACAAAGTCCGGTCAATCTCGTCAATTAATGGAAAGTGAGGAATCGTACTATGGAGAAGCGCGAGATTCAAATTATTCGTATGAGAAGTTATTTCATAGATGCAACCGTCCAAATTATCGAAGAAGAAGGAATAGAACATGTAACGATACGTAGGGTTGCAGATATAGCAGGTTATAATAGTGCAACGATTTATAACTACTTCAAAGAAGTTTCTCATCTTATTTTCTTTGCTGCAATGAAATATTTAAAAAGGTATGTTGAAGCTCTTCCTAAATTTATCGAAGTAGGTGAGAATGCTTTTGAAAGATTTTTGCTTGTATGGGAATGCTTTTGTAAATATTCATTTGAAGAACCGAAGATTTATCACGCAATATTTACATCCGATTTAGGGGGAGAAACGCCAAAAAAGTTAATTGATGAATACTACGATACATTTCCAACCGAATTAGTGAATTTACCGCTTGAATTAAAATCGATGTTTTTAGAGTCTAGTTTATCAAAGCGGGGCATTATCGCACTAGAAGAATGTATTGTCTCGGGCCATATTAAAGAGCAACATGCTGAAGACATTAATGAGTTTTGTATCTTAATTTGGCAAGGTATGCATATCATGATGCTTAATAACAGAAGATCTTATACAGTAGATGAAGCTACAAATGTCACAATGAAATACATACGTGATATCGTATTAAATGCTCAGCATTTTCAATTTAAGACACCTTCCATTTTAAAAGACTGACACATGTGACTTTTACGTGTGTCAGTCTTTTTGTTGGCGTCTCGCCCATTTTTTTTAAAAAGGACATCATCATGATGATTTTATAAATCAATTTTTAATTACTCACTGCATAAAATGGAATCAGAAAAGCGATTCATCATGATTAATTAATAATCTTGATGACCAATTTCGTTTTGTGGAAAAAGGGGGGGGAGGAAAATGAAACTCGAAATTGGAAATTTTCACGTTCAGGATATCGTTTTTGGTGAGCAAACGTTTTACGAACACGGGATACTATCGATTAATAAACGAGAAGCATTAAGTGAGATTTATGAAGATGAAAAGATCACGTATGCTGATCTCGTTATTGCAAGACCTGGAGAGTCAAAAAGAATTGTTCCTGTCAAAGAGGCTGTTGAACCAAGGTGTAAAGTCTCGAACGGTTCATTATACCCTGGTACGATTCATCCTATCGGTACATTAGGAGAGGGGCGTACGCATGCGTTACGAGGAAGTTGTGTTTTAGCTGTCGGAAATAAATGGGGCGGTTTTCAAGATGGTTTAATTGATATGAGTGGCCTCGGCGCGGAACAAACAGTATTTTCACAAACGTTAAATATCTGCCTTGTAGCTGAAACCAACGAAACCTTTGAACAAGATCAACAACAGAAGAAAAACAAAGCGTTGCGATTTGCTTGCATGCGTCTAGCTGAATATTTAGGAAAAAGCGTGAAAAATATGACCCCAGAAGATATTGAAGAATACCACTCACAACCGGTGACGAAGAGAAATGAAGAAGTACAAAAACTACCAAGTGTTGTTTATGTACTTCAGGTGCAATCGCAAATGATCGAAGATGGATACAACAGTCTTTTGTATGGTTGGGATACGAGTCACTTGTTACCTACTTTACTTCACCCGAATGAACTTTTAGATGGCGCGATTGTTTCGGGTAGTTTTATGCCATCTTCGTCAAAAATATCTACGTATCACCATGCAAATAATGCGACTGTGAAAGCATTAATGAGAGAACACGGGGAAACAATCAATTTTTTAGGGGTGATTGTTTCAAATTTAAATGTAAAAATGGCACACAAAAAACGTTCAGCGAAACTGGTCCGCCAACTAGCGAAATCATTAGGCGCAGATGGGGCGATTATTTGTGAAGAAGGGTACGGAAATCCTGATACAGATTTCATCAAAGTAATTGAAGAATTAGAAGATGCTGAAATTCAAACAGTCGGGATGACAAATGAATGTACAGGGAGAGACGGTCGCTCGCAACCTTTCGTTGACTTATCCACGAAAGCTACAGCCCTCGTATCGACTGGGAATGTTTCGCAAGTCCTTCATTTAGAACCAATGGAAACGGTAATTGGTGACCTTGAATCTTTAGCGAGAGATGGAAATTCTGGTGGTTGGGACGGCAGTGTGAAAGAAGATGGATCGATCGTCATGGAAAATAACGGCATATTCGGTGCAGATGCGAACGCTGGTAATCATTATAAAACCGTTGTTGAGTTTTAGGGGGTGAATAGAATGAAAAAAGCGATTTATTATATTAATCAATTCTTTGGTCAAATTGGTGGCGAAGCCAGTGCTGACTATGAACCAGAAATACGAGAAGGAGTCCTTGGACCTGGTCTTTTATTAAGTAATTTATTAGACCCTGACATTGAGGTTACGCATACGATTATTTGTGGTGATAACTATTTTGCTTCAAATGAAGAAAAAGCAATTGATAAGATTTTGCACGACTTAGAAGATCATTACTTTGATGTATTTGTGGCTGGTCCTGCTTTTAATGCAGGTCGGTATGGATTTGCATGTGGTGCAATTTGTCAAGCGGTTCAAGAAAGGTTCGGTGTACCGGCGATCACGAGCATGTATGAAGAAAACCCTGCAGTGCCTATCTACCGGGATCAAATATATATTTTTTCAGGTGGGAATAGTGCCGCTCATATGCGTAAAGATTTGCCAGTCGTCGCCAATTTCATGAAAAGAACCATGAACGGTGAAGAACATCTATCCGCGAAAGAAGAAGGGTATTTTCCGCGTGGTGTTCGCCTAGAAACGTTTCATAAGCCACCTGTCATTTCAGCAGAACGTGCCGTTGATATGTTGCTCAAAAAGCTTAATGGTGATGAATATGAAACGGAAATTCCCATGCCTTCACTGAAAGGTGTTCCACCTGCTGAGCCAATCTCCGACTTAAGTCAAAGTAAAATTGCGATCGTGACATCAGGGGGGATTGTTCCTGACGGCAATCCTGACGGAATCCAATCCGCTTCAGCAACAAAATGGGGGCAATATGACATTTCTGGTTTAAATGAACTCATGCAGGGTGAATGGCAGACGATTCATGGTGGATTTGACCCATCTGCTGCAAACGAAAATCCGAATGTTATCGTTCCTTTGGACGTATTGCGTGAATATGATCGCGAAGGTAAGATCGGTGAGATTCACAATGATATCTATACAACGGTTGGAACTGGGACAACAGAAGCAGAAGCAACAAGAATGGGTGGAGAAATTTCAGAAGATTTAAAAAAATCAGGAGTAGATGCAGTTATACTCACTTCCACCTGAGGAACATGTACTCGTTGCGGGGCAACGATCACAAAGGAAATTGAAAGAATGGGGATACCCGTTGTTCAAATGGCTAATATCGTGTCGATTGCAAAGACAATTGGAGCTAATCGCATTGTTCCTACTGTTGCGATTCCCCACCCGTTAGGTGATCCATTGCTATCAGAGACTGAGCAAAGAAAACTACGTCATCACCGCGTAGGAATTGCTTTGGATAGTTTAAAGACAAACATTGAAGAAACGACAATATTTGAAGTGAAAGAGTAAGCGAGTCTTTTTAAAACCCGAGAAGGGGGGAGGAGGTTGTGAGTAAAGAATGGGGAAAAGTCTATGATGTGTTGATCGCTGGTGCTGGTCCAGCGGGAATGACCGCTTCTGTCTATACCTCACGAGCAAATATGACGACATTAATGGTTGAAAAAGAGCTACCTGGTGGCCAAATGGCTAAAACTGAGGATATTGAAAATTATCCTGGATACGATCATATTCTTGGACCTGACCTTTCGCAGAAAATGTTTGATCACGCGAAAAAGTTTGGAACAGATTATGTTCGCGGAGATATTAAAAAAATTGAAGATGGATTTCCGTATAAATCAGTCACAATTAACGATCAGGTTTATCATGCAAAATCAGTGATCGTAACAACAGGTGCAAAACATCGAATGCTTGGTGTACCTGGGGAAAAAGCGTTATCTGGAGCGGGTGTTTCTTACTGTGCAGTTTGTGACGGCGCATTTTTTCAAGACCTTGAACTTGTCGTTGTAGGGGGAGGAGATTCAGCAGTAGAAGAGGCCCTCTACTTGACGAGATTTGCTCGTAAAGTGACGATCGTTCACCGGCGAGATCAATTACGAGCGCAGAAAATATTACAAGAAAAAGCATTTAATCACGAAAAAATAGATTTTATTTGGAACCATACCGTAGAAGAGATTCAAGGCGATGGGATGGTTTCAAGTGTGCTTATCAAAAATACGAAAACGGGTGAAACAAGTACTTTCCCATGTCACGGTGTATTCATTTACATTGGCATGGATCCCTTAACAGAATGTGTTGAAAACTTAGGTATCACAAATAAAAACAAGTATATCGAAACCGATGAAGAAATGCAGACAAAGTTAGAAGGCATCTTTGCAGCAGGAGATGTACGCGAGAAATCATTACGGCAAATTATTACTGCAACAGGAGACGGAAGTATTGCTGCCCAGTCTGCACAGCATTACGTCGAAAATTTAAATGAACAAATAAAGAAAGGAGGTTAGAGTATGACAACACCTGTAGTTAAAGGGGCTTCGTTTGTCATTACCCATACACCAAGTTTAGTACGTTACGGTTCAAAACCGACACGCGAGATTAACAAAAACAAAGAGAACATTGAGCACATTCAAAAAGGGTTAAGAAGTTTTCATGATGCAGTTGCTTACCTTCCAAATCAAGTGTTTATCGGTAATGAAAGGCCTGATTCGCTAAAAACTTACGAACGCCCATGGACGAACACGCATCTTTCAAATGCTAACCGATTTAGTCAATCTGGTGAAATTACACCAGAAGTCGAGTTTTATGGTTGGCTGAAAATCGCTGATGAATTTCAACTCATATCTTTAGATGAAAACTTTTTAACCAATGATGTCAAACCGATGTTAGCTCAACATCCTCTCATTAAAGAAAGTGATTTAGCGTCGCTAGGGGACGGTGTAGCTCATTCTCAAATCAAGGAAAAGCTTGAAAATTCATCAGCACTCCCTTTATATGTTCAAGAAGATGGAACAGAAAAGTTAATCGGGCTCGTTGAAGATGGTCATGATGAAGATCACGTACTATCAGCACACACAATGCTCGAAAATTTAAGTAACAAAGCATCTGGTATTATCGCTATGCGACATGCCCTTCAATCATTCAAGGTTTGTCCTGAAGATGTTGGTTATGTACTTGGTTGTGATGAAGAAGCGGTTGGTGATCGGTACCAACGAGGGGGAGGAAATATGGCCAAGGCGATCGCTTCCCATACAGATTGCACCAATGCTTCAGGTTCAGATATTAAATCTTTTTGTTGTGCGCCTGCTCATGCAGTTGCCATCGCATCAAGTTTTGTGAAGTCAGGTTTTTCTAAAGAGGTTTTAATTGTAGGGGGAGGAAGTTTAGCAAAATTAGGAATGAAGTTTGCGGGGAATTTAGCAAAAGATATGCCGATTATCGAAGATCAAATGGGAGCAATCGCAATATTAGTTGGTCAAGATGATGGTGAAAGTCCTAAGATTAGGACGGATGCGTTTGGAAAGCATGATATTTCTGCCGGTTCATCTACTCAAGCGATTTATCAAGCGCTCGTGAGTCAGCCGCTACAACAACTGAATAAAAAAATTACTGATATCGATAAATATGCCGTTGAGATGCACAATCCAGATGTAACTGAACCAAATGGTAATGGCAATGTACCGAAAGGAAATTATCGAATTATCGGAGCTATGGCAGCTTTAAAAGGAGAAATTGATAAAAAAGACGTCCCCTTTTTTGAAGACAAATACGGAATGCTAGGGTTTTCACCAACACAAGGTCATATCGCTTCAGCTATTCCGTTTCTTGGTCATGCAAGAGATATGATTATGAATGGTGAAATAAATAATGCCATGTTTATAGGTAAAGGCAGCCTATTTCTAGGAAAAATGACGACACTGTCAGATGGGATGTCATTTCTAATTGAGAAAAATGAAGGGGGTCATGACGATGATGGAAGTTAATAAAGAAAACTTTGATCAAGAAGTGTTGAATTCAAATAGGCCTGTTGTCGTCGATGTTTGGGGGCCTAACTGTCAACCATGTCTGAACCTTTTTCCTGATGTCGAGGAGTTAGCAAAGGATTATGAAAATGCTGTCAAAGTTGTCAAGTTAAATAGTGCAGAAAATCGCCGTTTATGTATTGATTTACGTGTAATGGGGTTACCTGCTTTTCTGTTATTTAAAGACGGAACTGAAGTAAAAAGGATCTCAGGAAATGAGTTGACAAAAGAAGATGTAGAAAACTTGATAAAAGAAGGTATGTAAAGGTTGAACAAATCTTTGAAAGGGGTGTTGATTCATGTTAGCTGGTAAAAAAGTATTTATTCTTGGGGAAAGAGATGGTGTACCCGCTCCTGCTATTGAGGAATGTTTGAAAAATTTAGATACACAAATCATATATAAAGATACTGCTTGTTTTGTTTGAACTGCAGCAGGAGCGATGGACCAGGTGGTCCAAGGAGAAATAAAAAAAGCAGTAGAGGCGTATGGTACTGAAAATGTTGTGGTCATTTTAGGATCGCCAGACCCTGAAAGTGCAGAAATCTTTGCGGAAACAGTTACCGTTGGTGATCCAACTTACGCAGGTCCCTTAGCAGGTGTTTCATTAGGTGTTCCTGTGTATCATATTTTAGAAGATCAAATCAAAAGCGAAGTAAAAGAAGAGGTTTATGAAGAACAAATCGGACTTATGGAGTTATCTCTTGATAAAGATGGTATTTCTGATGCGATGAAAAATGCGCGTGGTTATTAGTACACGTTCGTGTGAAAATCAAAGCTGCCTTAATGAGTAGCATCTCATCGTAGGCAGCTTTTCACTTGTTTTTAGCGTCATAGAATCTTTAATTTCTCACATTTTTTTCACTAAGTCTTTCACAGTTTCTCCTTTTGGCAGAGGCGCTAAATGAAGGATGCCATCATCAGGAGACGCCATTTTGAGGCAGCTAAGTCCGGGCTTTCCATTAATCATCATCATACATGTCGTACATAAACCAGTGCGACAAGAAAAACGGTAAGCAATGCTAGGATCATGCTTTTGGTAAATGCGTTCTAAAACATCTAAGACCGTCATTCCTGGCTGATATTCAACCTCAAACACTTCTTGTTGATCACCCGACCGTTGAATGTTTACAAGTAGTTTTTTCATTTTAAACTCCTTTTACAGGCTTCTTAGAAAGTTTCATGTTTTCATTTTCCACCTGAATGCACGTATGATAAGTGTCTATCTCTTGTTCAGGGTAATCTACATGATAATGAGCACCGCGACTCTCCGTTCTCATTTGCGCAGATCTCACAATCGCTAATGATGTTTGAAGCATGTGGCTCGCTTCTATAAAATCGAGGATATCCCTTGAATAAGCATCAGGATTTGCGACCCGCGTTTCGAACAATTGTTCTTGTATCTCTTTTAAGTCTTGTTGTGCTTTACAAAGTCCATCCTTGGTTCTAATGACGCCAACGTAATTTCCTAATACACTTTGAATCTTCTCTTTTATGACGTAAGGTCGTCTTTTTATAGATTTACTTGAATGAGGTTGATGAATGTAAGTTAAGAGGCGCTTTGCCCAACCCAATTCATAATCAGCAAAAGATTGGTGGTCGACGGGCGTTTCTTCCTCTAGGATACGTGCTGCTTCAATCCCTGCTCTTGCACCAAACACGAGACATTCTGACAAGGCGTTATTACCAAGGCGGTTCGCACCATGTAGACCACCAGAAGTTTCACCTGCGATGAATAAACGGGGAATAGATGAGGAGGCATTTGAATTGATCTTAACCCCACCCATCATAAAATGCGCAGCAGGACCTACTTCGGCATGTTGTTTTGATAGGTCGATCCCTCTGTCTTTACATAAATCATATTCATGAGGGAATTGACGTTTCACATTTTCAATGACTTCGGAAGCATCAAGCCATACCCCACCATGGTCAGTTTCTCTGCCAGCAGCAACTTCCTTTCCAATGGCGATTGAGAGTTGATCTCTTGTTGTGTTTTCTAAATAATCAGGTTGATAACGTTTCATAAATCTCTCGCCATCACGGTTGTAAAGTTTAGAGAAGTGATAAAAGCTAATACATAATCCGGCAATTGATTGAGGTGCGATCATACTAACAGGGTAGAATTGAATCTGCTCCATATCAATAAGCTGAGCACCCGCTTGTAAACTTAAAGAAAAACCATCTCCTGTTGATTGAACAGGGTTGCTAGTGATCGGATACAACTGACCGATTCCACCTGTTGCAAGGATCACAGCCTGACTTTGAATCAAGTAAGGTTCATTTGTTCGTTGATCTAATACGACCGCTCCTATGATGCGACCTGCTGATTTTACTAGTTGTAAGGTGATGACGTCACTCCACATGTCAATGTGATTCATTGCGTTTGCTTTTCTTATCAATGTTTGTAAAATCCCGAGTCCTGCTTTACCTTTACGTGCACTGACAGATCTAGAGAAAGAGTGGCCTGATGTTTCATAAACAGCAACTTCTTGTTCTTCATTTTTATCAAGTTTAAGTCCCCAATCGGTGATCTCTTTTAACCTTTGTCTAATGTCATCAGCGATTGATTTTGTAAGCGAAGGATCACTCAGACCACGACCGCTTTTTTCAATGTCTTGTAAAAACGCTTCTTCATGATCATCTTGGTGAGACCAAGACCCTAAACTAGCAATCTGAACAGCTCCTACTGTTGATCCACTTTTACCAACAGCACCTTTATCAATCACCAGAATGTTTTCATGGGTATATTGAGCTGCATATACGCTTGCTGAAAGCCCCGCAGCCCCTGAACCTATCACCAAAATGCCAGTTTTTATCGTTTTCATACATCAAACACAACACTTTCTTTTGGGTTTAGAGGCGATGGTTACTAAGCGATACACTTATGTTGACAGCAATTCTTGGAAAAGTAAAATTTCTCATCAACATTTGTGCACATTTTATGTCATCTAGTTATGAAAATTAATCTTTTTTAATAAAATCTATGTAAATGGCTATGATTCATTTATAGAAATGGGGGCTGAAAATGGATCGAAATGCTGACCCGGTGAAAGTCGGATTTTTATATCCCGGCTATGCTGCAGAAGATGACTATCCACGACTCGGTCAAATGGTAGATCAACCTGTAGACGTTAAACTTGTTCATACAACATTTGATGAGGATGCGCACACGGTTGAGGCGCTATCAGAAATGGGGAGTACACCACGCATCATCGAAGGAACAAAACAATTACCTGGTGAAGGCGTTCATTCAGTGCTTTGGACATCAACGAGTGCTAGTTTTGTCCTTGGTTTGGAAGGGATAAAAAAGCAAATCACGACCCTCGAGAATCAATTAAATGTTCCAGCATCAACAACAGCGCTCGCATTTATACGTGCAGCTAGAGCGATCGGAGCCGAACGTGTCGCAATCGCAGCTACGTACCCGAAAGATGTTGCGATGTTGTTCAGGAGGTTTTTAGAACAATTTGATATTGAGGTCATTCAATATGCGAGTAGAGGAATTATTACTGCAGCCGAAGTTGGAACTTTGAATAAACAAGAAGTCCTACAGTGGGCCGTTGACAACGATTGTAAGGATGCTGATGCATTATTCATCCCTGATACAGCCTTACACTCAGCAGCTTGGATTGAAGACATTGAAACCAACATTCAAAAACCTGTGTTAACGGCTAACCAAGTCAGTTTTTGGGAAGCATTAAGGTTGGCCGATGGATTAAAGCCACAAGATGGACTTGGCACGTTGTTTAAAAAAGAGGTACCTAACTTGGGAGGACGTTTAGGTGATGTTGAAAGCGAATAAAGGGCAGGTCAGTTATGGAGAGTCGGTCGGTATTTTACTATTAGAAACGTTTACGCCTTTTATTCCTGGTGATGTCGGAAACGCGACAACTTATCAATTCCCTGTAAGGTTTCAACGGATCGAAGGCTTTACTTTCGATAAATTATTACAAAAAGATCCAAAAATGATCGATCCGATTTTAGAGGCAGGACATCAACTCGTAAAAGAAGGAGTCAAAGCCATTACAGGCGATTGTGGGTACTTAGCTATGTATCAGGATCAGATTGCTGATGAACTTAACGTCCCCGTATTTATGTCTAGCCTCTTACAACTTCCATTTATGTCTTCAATGCTTCGTAAAAATGAAAAGATCGGTATTGTTTGCAGCCACGCTGATTATTTCGAAGAGGATTTGCTAAAAAATTTAGGAATTAAACCGTCTGTTTCTCTTTGTATCGAAGGGATGGAAGATCAAGTACACTTCAGTCAAGCGGCCCATGAAGAGAAAGGGCAATTAGATCCTAAACAGATTGAAAATGAAGTCGTTTCAGTAGTACAGAAAATGGTTAAAGAAAACCCGGAAGTAAAAATGATTTTATTAGAGTGTAGTAGCCTCCCACCATATGCCGGATCGATTCAAGATGCTGTAGGATTACCTGTATTTGATTACATTACGATGATCAACTATGTTCATTCAACACTTGTGCGTAAACCGTATATTGGGTTTATGTAAGTAGAATGTTTCATTAATAAATGGCATGTAATGCCCAGGTAGAAACAAATGTTCGTTTCTGTACTGGGCATATTTTATGAGACATTTTGGACGGCGTAGACAGGTAATACTTTCTAATGAACAGTTCTTTTAATCATCCTTTTCCTTCATCGCCTCCGTTGGGGAAAATCCCGGTTTAGATTTAAGATCATATTGTTTATCTAATTCTTTAGCTAATTCTAGATCTTGATCATCTGTGACAATATCTTTTCTTGGTGTTTGCGGAAGGTCTTGTTTATTTCGGTCGCGTGTTTTTTGCTTTCTTGCTCGTCCCATCATATCAGCTCCTTTCGTGATTATTTTTTACGGTGAAAAAATCAATATGTTAGTGAATTATTGGTGATAGAAATTGTGACACAGAAATTGGGCTTACCATATATCGTGTTATTGGTCATTCATCTATTGTCCATTGAATACGTTGCTAGAGGAAATTAAATAATGGGGAGGGCGAGAACGTGCAAATTCATGTTGTTTCTCCTGGTGAGTCATTATGGGGGATTGCACAAAACTACAATATATCTCATGAAACGATTGCTGAAGCAAACCAATTACCAAATCCCGATCAACTTGTAAACGGTCAAGCGCTTGTGATTCCGATTGAAGGACGCTTTCACTGGCTACAACCAGGGGAGAGTGTACAAACAATCAGTGACAGGTATCAAACACCTCCAGAACATATCATCCCATTAAACCGAACCCCTTATCGACACCATATGCCATTTGGTTCAAAACTGTATGTCCCCGATCAACATCGTCAAAAACCAGCAGTAGATGTTGGAGCTTATGTTGATTTGCAAATTACCGCTGAAGATTCTCCTCAAGTTGTTCAAGAAGTCGCGCAATTTCTAACGTACATTCAAATTTTCAGCTATGAATTAAATGAAGATGGTACACTCAATCCAATAGAAGATGAACCGGTTATTAATACAGCAAACGATCATAATGTTGTTCCTTTAATGGTCATTACGAATATTGAAGAAGGTGGATTTAGCACAGAATTGGCAACAACGGTCTTACAAAATGAAGATTTGCAAAACCGGATGTTAGATGAGGCCATTTCGATTATGGACCAAAAAGGGTATAAAGGATTGGATTTTGATTTAGAATACCTCGGTGCCGAAAATCGTGAGCAGTATAATCAATTAATGAGAAAAGCAAGACAGAGACTCGATGAAAAAGGATATTATCTCTCAAGCGCGTTAGCTCCACAAACAGAGCCAGGAATGGAAGGGGTTCTTTACGAAGGACATGACTTTGCAGCACACGGAGAGATTGCGGACTTTATCTTTATCATGACTTATGAATGGGGATGGACTGGTGGACCACCTAGGGCTGTAGCTCCGTTAAATGAAGTGAGACGTGTGATTGAATACGCAGCTTCAGAGATGCCAAATGATAAAATCATGATGGGCATTCCTCTTTACGGGTATGACTGGACGCTTCCATTTGTAGAAGGAGAAACACAAGCGAAAGCAATCGATCATCAAGAAGCGATTGAATTAGCTGCACAATATCAAGCAGAGATACAATATGATGAAGAAGCACAGTCGCCACATTTTAATTATTACGATAATGAAGGAAATGAACACAAAGTTTGGTTTGAGGATGCTAGAAGTATTCAAGCAAAATTTGATCTCGTTAAAGAACTAGACCTTCGTGGATTTTATTATTGGGTATTAGGATGGGAATTTCCCCAAAACTGGCTTCTTTTGAAAGATAATTTTGAAGTCAACAAACGATAATGAAAGCCACTTTAACACGTAACATGTGTTTCGTTGATTACAGCGGAATGCATGTTTTATTTTTTCTATTATTTCCCTGGTAAGCGCATATTCCGACAAAAAGACAGAATATTCATGATTTAAACAAACGTTTAAATGTTTGCAGTAAATTACTGTAAACGAACAATTTTGATGAGTTCATTCGTGTTAACTTTTTCATTCATTAGAGGAATAAGGTATAATGAACAACGAAAAATTAACAAATAGAATGATGTAATTTACTGAAGAAAGTAGGATGAATCATGAGTTATTTAAAAGCAGGCTATATTGAAAATCTAACTGTCGCACGTAAAATCGAAACAGGCTATGTATTAACAGACGGAAAACAGGAAGTGCTCTTACATATGAACGAGGCGAGTAAGGAACTTGCTGATCAAGAAGCGGTTGATGTTTTTCTTTACCAAGATAAGAAAGGACAGCTCGTCGCAACAATGGCGTTGCCAGAGCTGGAAATTGGGACATATGATTGGGTGAAAGTTGTTGATAAGGTAAAAAATCTAGGTGTCTTCGTGGATATTGGTATTCAAAAACATATCCTTGTATCAAAAGACGAATTACCTTTATTAGAGAAGGTTTGGCCTGATCAAGGTGATGAACTTTTCGTGACGCTTACATTAGATAAAAAAGGACGTTTATTAGCTAAGCCGGTGACAGAAGATATTGTTGTAGATGAAAGTGATAAAGCTCCTGATACGCTAAAGAATGAAACCATTGGTGGACAAGTTTACCGTACGACGAAAATAGGTACATTTATATTAACAGAAGAAGGGTATCGTGGGTTTATTCATCAATCAGAGCGCAAAGAAGAACCTCGTTTAGGTCAGTGGGTAGAAGGTCGCGTTATTGAAGTGAAAGAAAATGGTACCTTAAATGTTTCCCTTCGTCCATTAAAACAAGAAGGAATGAAAGAAGACGCAGAGGCCATCCTTGAATATTTAGAAGAGCACCAAGGAGAAATGCCTTTCAGTGATAAAAGTGACCCTGACTCGATTCGAGATACCTTCAAACTAAGTAAAGCAGCTTTTAAACGAGCGTTAGGAAAACTCATGAAAGAAGGGAAAATTGAACAGCGCGGAGGGAAGACGTTTTTAAAAAGTAAATAACCTAGCAACAAAAGGTAAAGGTGTCCCTCTTTCTAATGGGACACCTTTTAAGTATACCTTTCAGGATGATAATTACGCTTATCTTCTTCTTCAAGTGTTTGGATTAAACCTAAACTTTCTAAACCTTCTTTCGTCGTTTCCGTACCATATTGATAAATCAAATCAAAGATCCCTTTGATATTATGCTGAAATTCGTGTCCATCTTCCATAGCATTTCCTTCATCGAAATGTCGATACATAACATTAGATACTTGATCTAATTGGAAATCGGTACGCTCGAGGGCTTTTTTTATTTGTTGAATTTCGTCTTCAGTCGCTTCAACTTCATATTGAACCAATTGTGAATCATCGCGCACATTTGTGATTTCCATTTCTGCAGGGTTCAAAGTAATAAAATACCTCTTTTTTTGATCCATCGAATCACTCCATTGAAATGATGTGCTTAACATTCCACATCGGCCTTCAACATATCCTTTTTAACTAAAAAAGCCACGCCAACAATCATTGAGACGTTAGCAGTGGCATAAATTTTATTCGGGCTTACTGATTTAAAACATTCTAGTCTGTTGGGGGAATGGAGGATTTACCTGTTGACCATATTGTTGTTGCCTGAGTGGCGGATAAGCGGGGTAACCCCATGGTTGCTGTGCTGGTTGAACAGGTGGATACATTGGTTGTTGTGCTTGGACAGGTAGGGAACCTACTTGTTGTTGGGGAGGTTGTTGCATCGGTGGCTGTACACCGGGCTGTTGCTGCATAGCTTGCTGTTGAGGTGGACCAGGAATCCACCAAGGTCGTTGTCCACTCATGAGCCCGCCTACGATCGCAGGGGCAATCATACTACCAAATGAAGAAAACATATCTGACCTCTCCTTTATATTTCCCATAAATTCACTTTAGTAATGCAATCTGTCGTCTTTAATATGAAATTTCGGGAGTGGATTCTTGTTATATTATGTAGAAATTCATTTGTATGTGTTCATTTTCAAAATGATTATGACAGTTGTCACATTTTTATTTTGAGACCACGTGATATAATGAGGTATTAGTTGGGATTGAATTGTTGAACAATAATGAGGGGGACTTTCATTGACTATTTCAAAATTACAAATCGCTCACATGAAACCTAGCGTACCTATTATTCAAGGCGGAATGGGCGTAAGAGTATCACTTAGTGGTCTAGCTTCAGCTGTTGCTAATACAGGGGGAATTGGAACGATTTCTGGCACTGGGATTTCAATTGAAGAAATGAAAAAGCAAATCCGAAAAGCGAGGGAGTTAACAAAAGGCGTAGGGTATATCGGGGTAAATGTTTTATATGCAATGACTGATTTCTCAGATAAAATTAAAGCGGCTATGGAAGAAAAAGTTGATTTTATTATTTCTGGAGCAGGCATCTCTAGAGATATGTACACTTGGGGAAAACAATACGGTGTTCCTGTTATTTCTATTGTCTCATCTGCAAAGCTCGCAAAACTTTCACAAAAGCTCGGCGCATCAGCGATTGTCGTTGAAGGGGCAGAAGCAGGTGGTCACTTAGGAACAGACCGACCATTGCTTGATATTTTACCAGAAGTCACAGAAGCGGTAGATATTCCCGTCATAGCTGCAGGAGGAATTCTCACAGGCGATGATATGACAAAAGCGATGAATTTGGGCGCAGATGGTGTACAAATCGGGAGCCGTTTTGTCGCGAGTGAAGAATGTGATGCAGACCCTGCATTTAAACAAAAATATATTGACAGCGAGAAAGATGATACAGTACTCGTTAACACAACGGTCGGTTTACCAGGAAGGGCAATACGTAACCAATTTACAGATAAAATTATTGCAAATGAAAAGGTGAAAATTGAAAAGTGTACTTTGTGTCTTAAAGATTGTTCCCATCAATTTTGTACTTTGGATTCATTAGAAAAAACCGTTGATGGTGATATCGATAATGGCATTGTATTTGCAGGTTCAAGAGTACATGAAATTAAAGAAATACTTCCAGTAAAACAAATCATTGATTGCATCATTAATCAATACACTGAACGTACTGTGGTTGGCTAAGTGCTAAAGGGAAAGAGGGGTTGTCATTTTGGCAATGCCTCTTTATTGTTTTTAAATGAGGAAGCGGTTTTTATGTGAGATGCGTGATTTTCTTACGTTTATTTTTCTTAAAATTGTTTTGAAACATGCTGCCTAAATCAACATAACAAGTGTTCTTTTTCATGTTTGTTACATATAATACAGAAAAATCATAATAATAAAATTAACCCAATAAACCCTCACATGAGGTGAGCTGAATGATAGAGGTTAATCCTGAAAAAATGGTTTTTCAAAACCTTTCAAACAGACGAATGAATTTTGAGCAGGTCTTCGAAGAAATCGTACAATTTATGAAACAAGAACCAACGGCAGATTATCGACTGATGTTAGGATCAGATTCACAAGTGTTTAGAAATAAGACTGTATTTGTTACCGGGATCGTCATTCAAAGACGTGGTAAAGGTGCCTGGGCCTGTATACACAAATTTATTGAACCACGAGCATTTTTAAGTTTAAAAGAAAAAATCTCAACAGAAACGTTGTTAACGGAACAAATTGCTTATTTATTTACTGAAGAAAAGAAAAGTCAATTGATTGATATCATTCTTCCGTATATTTATCATGGCGCTTCATTTACTATGGAAGGTCATATTGATATCGGGAGCGAAAAACAGAATCGCACACGTTTTCTCGTATGGGAGATGATGAGCAGAATTCAATCGACAGGATTGGAAGCAAAAATAAAGCCAGAATCCTTGGTCGCTTCAGGTTATGCGAATAGGTATACGAAAAGTGTGTGACCCCTCCAATTAATGGCTACGCAATTTGAAGGAGACTTCTAGCGAAAATCACGTTGATATTAGACGCACGAAAAAAGTAGTTATGTTTTACTCAATCGTAAGGGTGAAACATAACTATTTTTTTGATCAGAAATGAAAGGAATTATTCATGTGTGTATTGAATTAGTAAAAGGTGGAAAGCGGTTTACTAACCAGTTTAATGCTAAGGTCAGTCGAGGGTGTTTGATCAAATGAAAGTAGGAAGGAGCGGGTATATCAGTTAGTACCGTGTTAGATTTTTTTAGTTCTTGAGGTTTTGAAGAGGCGTTGAAAAGACAAAAAGGGCTTAAATTAACAGAATCATTAGAAGTTTCAAAAATGTAACGAGAGGATGAATATTTATGGCAATCGTAAAAAAGTTTGAGGAAGTTCCAACAACAGCTGTATCAGATGCTTTGAAAGGATTAAATAATCTCGATCAAACAATTAAACCGGTAAAAGATGACTTAACTGTTGCTGGACGAGCTACAACAGTTAAGCTGAGAGCAGCTGACAACAAGTTGGTTTTAAAAGCGATCGCAGAAGCAAACCCAGAAGATGTTCTTGTTATTGATGCAAAGGGATATATGCAAAATGCATCATGTGGAGACTTTGTTATCGGTTTAGCAGAAACATTAGGGTTAAAAGGTGTCGTTATCGATGGCGCTGTTCGCGATATTCAAGGTATTAGAGATATGAATTATCCTGTGTTTTGCAAAGGTACGACAACAGCAGCCAGCGATAAACATGGAACTGGAGAAGTAAATGGTGTTATTTCTTGCGGTGATACGGCGATTAATCCTGGAGATATTATTGTTGGTGATGCAGACGGGGTTGTCGTTGTGCCACAAGAAGACGAAGAAACGATCTTAGAAAAGTCGCTCGAGAAATTAGAAAAAGACGAGGAAAGAGAAGAAAAGATTCTTGGAAACCCTGAGGAAGCTCGTAAGTTCATTATGGACCAATTATCAAAATAACCCGTAAGAACAGCGCTTGCTATAAAGAGAAGATAGGGATTAGGGTAGTCCCATTTAATTTGTTAGTTTTGTAGACTTTTGTGTCTGTGCAAGTGTAATCATCCTTAAAACAAACATGTTACCTTTATTTTAGCTGGTGAAATACCAGCTTTTTTTTTATGGGGGATGGAAAGGTATCCCCAGTTCAGTCATTGAACAGCCAATAACGCCTTCGATCATCAGTCTTTTTTAGTTATTATAATAGAAGTATAGTTGTCATCTAATATTATATGCAAATTAATCACATATTGTCGTTTTTTATTGTATAATCGTTTTAGAAAATAACTTTTGAAGGGGACATTTTTATGAGCGTTATGCAAGAAGAAAATGTAACGAAGAGAAATTATAAACCACTCATTATTGCTGTTACGATCATTGTTAATGGTTTAGTCGTATTATTAGCTGGTCTGCCAGGTGTAGAAGGATTTGACGCATTCGATGTACATATCCTTCCTATGTTTAATGCAATATTTAATTCATTCACATTTTTGTTTTTATTAGCTGCATTGATCGCTATTGTAAAAAGAAAAGTAGATTTGCATAAAAAGTTTATTTACGCAGCTTTTATTACAACGAGTATGTTTTTAGTTACGTATGTAGCCCATCACTTTTTAGCTGAATCAACACCATATGGAGGAACGGGTGTTCTCGCTTATATTTATTATTTCATTTTGATCACACATATTATATTAGCGGCTGTTATTGTTCCGTTAGCTTTAACATCTGTTGCTAGAGCATGGAACATGGAGAACGAAAGACACCGTAAAATTGCGCGCTGGACGATGCCGATATGGTTATATGTAAGTTTGACAGGGGTATTAGTTTACTTGATGATTTCTCCATACTATTAAAACTAGACCGGTTGACTATTAATTAGTCACCGGTTTTTTTAGGTGTGCCCGGCATGTCTGACAGCTAGGTGGTGAAAGTCCACTACAGGCTTGGCAGTGGGAACTGTTAGTGAATGGCAAGGGTGTCCACCGTGAG
>NZ_JACHHB010000008.1 GCF_014202575.1 Texcoconibacillus texcoconensis
GGCTTCCTTCAGATTCCACCTCACGGTGGATACCCTTGCCATTCGCTAACAGTTCCCACTGCCAAGCCTGTAGTGGACTTTCACCACCTAGCTGTTAGACATGCCGGGCACACAATAAAAGAGGTTCGCAAAATAGCAAACCTCTTTGAAATACTGTAGTTAGAATTTTATTGAAGCAACTGAAGAACGTTTTGTGGCTCTTGATTTGCTTGCGCCATCATCGATTGGGAAGCTTGATTTAAAATGTTAGCTTGCGTTTGCTCCATCATTTCCGCAGCCATGTCTGTATCACGGATTCTAGATTCTGCCGCTTGTAGGTTTTCCGCTGCATTGTCTAGGTTAGAGATCGTGTGCTCTAAGCGGTTTTGTGTTGCACCAAGCTCTGAACGTTGATCCGATACTTGCTGAATTGCATCATCGATAGCTTCTAACTGGTTATCAAAACCGTCAGTGTCACTTGGGTCAGTACCGGCGAAGTCAGTAACATCAATATCATCCATCTTTATATCATCTGATCCCAAAGCATCAGCACTCATATCTTCAATATGCAACTCTAAATTTTGATCCTCATTTGCTCCAATTTGGAAAACTAAGGCGTCTCCATTTCCATCATCATCCTCAAAGTCACCATCTAACAGGTCTTTTCCATTAAATTGAGTACGATCTGAAATTCCATCAATTTCGTCAACCAATGCCTCAATTTCATCTTGAATCGCTTCTAAATCTTCTTCTTGGTTCGTTCCTTCGTTCCCTGCTTGTACAGTTAATTCACGCATACGCTGTAAGATATTATGAGTTTCATCCAACGCACCTTCAGCCGTTTGAATCAAAGAAATTCCATCTTGTGAGTTTTGGCTAGCTTGTTCAAGACCTCGGATTTGTCCACGCATTTTTTCGGAGATTGAAAGTCCTGCTGCGTCGTCACCTGCACGGTTAATTTGTTGACCTGAAGATAGTTTCTCCATCGCGGATTGTTGGTTTGTTTGGTTGATACCCATTTGACGATGTGCGTTTTGCGCCATCATGTTGTTATTAATAATCATAATACTATTCCTCCTTGAAAAATTATGTTTTCTATCCACTTCCTTGTGGTTAGAGTTCTACTTTATTTTATTGAAGTAGTTGTAAAACGTTTTGTGGCTCTTGATTTGCTTGTGCCATCATCGATTGAGAAGCTTGATTTAAAATGTTAGCTTGCGTTTGCTCCATCATTTCCGCAGCCATGTCCGTATCACGGATACGAGATTCTGCTGCTTGTAGGTTTTCAGCTGCATTGTCTAGGTTAGAGATTGTGTGTTCTAAGCGGTTTTGTGTTGCACCAAGTTCAGAACGTTGATCCGATACTTGTTGAATTGCTGCATCGATAGCTTCTAACTGATCATCAAACCCATCATTGTCCTCATCTGGTGAATTGTCAGCAAATTTCCTAACATCAATATCATCCATTTGGATATCAGTAGCTCCATCATCACCTGTTGTTCCCAATGCATCCGCACTCATATCTTCAATATGCAATTCCAAATTTTGGTCCTCATTTGCTCCAATTTGGAAAATAAGAGGATTGTCACTATCTTCATCAAAGTCACCATCTAATAAATCTTTTCCATTAAATTGAGTACGATCTGAAATTCCATCAATTTCATCAACCAATGCCTCAATTTCATCTTGAATCGCTTCTAAATCTTCTTCTTGGTTCGTACCTTCATTACCTGCTTGTACAGTTAATTCACGCATACGCTGTAAGATATTATGAGTTTCATCCAATGCGCCTTCAGCTGTTTGAATTAATGAAATACCATCTTGCGAGTTTTGACTTGCTTGCTCTAAACCACGAATTTGTCCACGCATTTTTTCGGAGATGGAAAGTCCTGCTGCATCATCACCAGCACGATTGATTTGCTGACCAGAAGAAAGTTTCTCCATTGCAGATTGTTGGTTTGTTTGGTTGATACCCATTTGACGGTGCGCATTTTGCGCCATCATGTTGTTGTTAATAATCATAATACTATTCCTCCTTGAGATATGTGTTTTACTTCTGCCCACGTCCTTGTAGTTAGAAGTTCGTTCAAGCGATGTCAGTCGAAAGTCGGCCGCCCTCCCACTGATCATCAGCTACATATCTTATATCGGACGAAAGTCATCAATGTTTAATAGTTACCTTGAAAAAATTTATAAAAATAGTTCCACAAAAAAACCACCCTTTCGGATGGCTATTCTTTATCATTTTGTTTTGTCTCTAGTTGCAAAGTAAGTTTCGTCAATGCGTCAAGAGAAGCATCTTGTGCGGCGACGTTATTTTCTTCTTGGATGGCGAGGTACACTTCTTTACGATGAATATCCACATTTTTAGGGGCATTGATGCCGAGTTTGATTTGCTCGCCTTCGATGGCGAGAATTTTCACTTCGATATCATCACCGATTTGGATTGATTCATTTGCTTTCCGGGTGAGAACAAGCATCGCTTACCCCTCCTTTTCCGTTGCCGCCGCTTGAGGTTGAATGATTTGGTGCCTTGTATGATAGTCGCTTTCCGTTAAGGCGATTTGTTTTGCTTGTTGGTTTTTACGGTTGATGACGATTGGACCACGTAAGTTTGCTGTCGTTTCTTCGAATGGATCTTTAACCGTTAAAATCACGAATAGGGCGACGTCTTCGCCTGATTCTATTTCAAGTTGTTCGACGGTCGCGTCTGTTAATTTCGCTTCGTAATTCGGGAAGAACGAAAACGGGTTAATGACGACGAATGCTAAATTAGGCGTGTTAACAGATTGTAAAGCGAAAAAGGGACCCTCCTCCCCTTTTAACGATAATAAGACAAATTGCTTTTCTTCTTCAAAGCTCGGTAAGCCTTGTGGAAATTGGATGATTTGCGATTCGTTGATGGTAACTTGTCCATTGTATTTCGTTTCTATATTCACGTTGTTCACCACGCTTTTATAATATATACCTATTGTAGCTTGTATGATTGCTGATAACAATAGCGCCGGGAAGCTACGGTGCTTCTCTTTTGGTACTATTCATTCGCTACAATCAACTCCCTTTCCGCGGACGAGCCCACGAGCCTCCTCACCCGAAGTCCATCAGGGCGGTATCGCTCGCCTGTGGGGTCTCGTTTGGCTCGTTCTTCCGCTGGAGTGTCGTTGATTTCCGCTCATTTAACAGAACAACACCGTCTTTTCAAAATCAATTTAGTTAACCAAGTCAGCCTTTGTAAGTTGTGGAATACGTTTATATTACAAATCAGCTTGAAGGAGTGGAAGGCGGCGACTCCTGCGGGATAAGCAACAGATGAAGACCCCGCAGGGCGTTTTTCCCGAGGAGGCTGAGGCGTTGCCCGCGGAAAGCGTCCGCCTGCAACGGATTCGAGCGATAACAAAACATCCTTTACAAATGACGATTCACATTCGTTCCAACAACGTCTATCGTCAAGTTATTTTTCTGCTCAAGGTAGACGTCGCGTTGCCAGCGGGGGATGTCGATCATGGGATCATTTTTGTTTACGTGAATGTCCAGGTTATCTGGTTGGGCGTCGACGTTGATGTCACCGGCGTTGTAATCAAATTGGACGCTGAATGCGCTTGATGGCATCCACCCGTGGGTGACTTGGGGTGGTGGATCTAAAATGCCGTCTTGCCTAGCGATTTCTGGGATGGCGGGCTGACCGCTTTCAATTTGCTTGAGCATTTCTCCTTGTTGAGCGACCTTGGCGGCGTATTGGAAAGCGGCTTGACTTGCTTGCGCGGCAAATTCATCGCTCGATCGGAGTGGGCCGATTAAGTTCGCTTCAGCAAAGGCTTGTGATTGGTCAATCGACAATTGCCCGTCTTGTTTGTGAATCGTCATCCCGCCGTGCTGTTGTTGGATCGACAAGTCCGCTTCTGGTTGTTGAACCTGCATTTGTGGGCGTTGTGACTGCATCCCGATTTGTGCAGTTTGGCTATTCATTTGAATTTGCGGCACTTGCATCTCGTTCACTCCTAGCAGTCATCACGTAACACCTATGTTTTAATTAGACTTTGTTCTAGTAGGATTAGCCTTTGGATAAGTTATTCCTCAGATTCGCTACAGGTGGACGCTTTCCACGGGCAATGCTTCAGCCTCCTCGTGAGCAGAAGCTCACTGCGGGGTCTTCAGCTATTGCTTTTCCCGCGGGAGTCGCCACCTTTCGCTTCTCCGATTTCATCCAAAAAAATTTCAAAAACAACCTCTAATTCAGAAAGTCCATTAACGTCGGTTGAATGATTCTTGAGCTTGACGAAAGCGCGGCGCGGTGGACGTTTTCTTGTTCTTGCAAGTTGGTGATGACTTCGGCGATGTCCGCGTCTTCGTTGTCAGACATGATTCGTTTGGCGATAATCTCTTGGTCTTGCACACGCTCGTCCATCATTTCAACACGGTTGTAACGGGCGCCGAGTTCGGCGCGTTCGTCGACGATTTTGTCGATTTGTCCGTCTAAGTTATCGAGGACGGCACTAATCTCACTCGTCTCGGCATTTTCGTCTTCTAAAATGTTTTCTAAACGTTTAATATCACCGAAGAAGTCACTGGAAAAGACGTTTGTCGCATCGACGTTGACGGGCATGTTGACGCCTTTTAATAGTTCGATTTCCACGTTCGTATCGTTATTAGAAACGGCATCTTCATGGGAGACGACGACTTGACGGGCCGGCAGTTCCTCTCTGTCGGTCACTTCTTCGCCTTCTTCATCTAGGTACGTATGTTCATACGTCACTGTGCCCTCTTCTTTGTTGAAAATCAATTCTTTTTGCTTACCATCTGGTAAGTCTGTTCGAGCAAATGTGAATTCATTGTCACCGTTTTGCTCGACCATTTCGTATTTCCCACCGTCGTACGTGATGTTGTAACGAAAGTCACCGGCATCGCGCTCTTCATCAGCCATTTCTTCTAGTTGGTTTTGAAAACCGTCCGCATCAAGCCCGACATCTAGTAGCGATTCATCGACAGGGGCGGTGGTGGTGTCGGCGCCATTAAAGATATACTTTCCGTTCGCTTGCGTGTTGGCCACTGACTGGAGATGTTCGCGCAATTGACGAACTTCCTTTGCGATGTTGGCACGCTGCCCTTCTTCATAAGAGTCATTGGCTGCTTGGACGCCGAGTTCGCGGACGCGGTGCATGGCGTTGGTGGCTTCGTCTAGGGCGTCGTCGCTGTTGTCCATCCAGTTGTAGACTTCGGAGACGTTGCGCTTGAATTGTCCGGCTTCAGCTACCTCGGTTCGGTAGCGCATGCCGTTCATGGCGACGACGGGGTCTTGGGATGCCCGTGTGATTTTTTTGCCGGTGGATAGTTGGTCTTGGATTTGGCTCATTTTTTGGTTGCTGTTGCTCAGGTGGTTCAGTGAGTTGTTTGTGAGCATGGATTGAGTTACGCGCATCGGTTTCACCTTCTATCGTTATTCGTTGTTCGGACTTTTATGGGGTCAGACCCCTTTAAGGATGTTCGGCTAAGGTCGCGACGCCGAACTGTCCCACTTCCTATGCGCCCTATCTGCCGACAACGCCCATGCGGTTGATGATGGTGTCGAGCATTTCGTCGATCATCGTCATGTTGCGGGCTGCTGCGTTGTAGGCGTGTTGAAATTGCATCATGTTCGTCATTTCTTCGTCGAGACTGACGGCGCTCACGGATTGGCGGCGTTGGTCGACGGATTCTCGTAAGCTATCTGAGTTATTTTTCAGTCGTTCGGCTTCGTTTGTGTCTACAGCCATATCTCCGATGACGCCTTGGTAGAAGCTTTGTACGTCGCCGGTTGTTCCGTCGAAGTTCAGTTCGGTGTCTTTCACGTTCGCAAGTGCAAGCGCGTTGGATCCGTCTCCGGCGTAGGCTTCGGTTTCGTCGAGTGGGAGGTCGATCGACCAATCGGCGTTTTCGTCGTCGTCGAGGTCAAGTTGGTCGGCGAGACCGTTGATGTTGATCGTCATGTTTTGACCTTCGATTGCGAATTCACCGTCATCGATGTCGTCTTCTTCGACGGTTGTCCAGTCGTCTTCTTCGGGGTCGCCTTCACCCGTCTCGGCATATTGCCACTCACCATTTTCGTGGCGAATATATAAGTATTCGTCATCGCCTTCATATTGGCCGCGTACTTGTGGAGACGCGTCATTTGGGATGTTGTCCGTTTCTGCGTCCATTAAGAAGTAGTTGCTTTCTGCATCTGCAGAAGCTGCGATGTGATCTAGTTCATTTTGAATGTCATTTGAAACCTTTAAGTTCACTGCGGCTCCGGACGGGTCATCTTCACTTGGTTCGACGCCGTCATAGTCGAAAAAGTCGTAACCGACGTGTTCGCCGTTTTCAATTTCTGATAGACTCCAACCTGAGCTGTGCACATCATTGAATTCGTCAACAAAGTTGTGCACCATGACATCTAGGTTGTGGATCATATCTGGGAAATCGCCTTGTTGGTCACCGTCTCGATCGATGAAGCCGTGTGCTTCAATGTCGGCTTTTAGTTTTCCGAGACTCTTGAATGATTCTGGTTCAAAGGTCGTCACAGCACCGATATTTTCTAGGTCCTCAATGTCATCTGCTTGTTGTAATGCTTTCGGTGTCGCGATGGCGAGTTGGTCGACAAGCCCATGATCATCATCGTAACCAACGACGATTTCGTTCGCTTCTTGGCGTTGGGCATCAACGAGTGTGCCACCGATGGCGCGACCGTCTTCATCGGAGAGTTTGATCGTATATTGGCCGAGGGCGTTCTCTTTCGCTTCACCGCCGCTTGAGACCGTTTCAACTTGGACGTCGACGTATTCGGAGAGTTCATCGACGAGTTGATCTCTTTCGTCGTACAAGTCATTGGGTAAGTCCCCGTGTGGTTCGACACTTGCGATTTGGCGGTTCATATCGTTAATTTGCCGCGAAAGAGAGTTGATATTTTCCACATTTGTATTAATTTGACTTTGCAGATCTGATTGAATGGCTTCTAAAGAACTGACCGTATAGTTGAATGATTCCGCAACTGCCTCACCTCGTTGCCTGACGACAGAGCGTGCGCCTGAGTCTTCAGGGTTGACGGATAGGTCTTGTAGGGCAGACCAAAATTGGTCCATCGTGTTGGCGATGCCATCGTCAGTCGGTTCGTTCATAATGTCTTCCATTTTTTCTAGCGAGTCGTGACGTGCGGCCCAATAGCCATGTTTCGTATTTTCATTGCGATATTGCGCATCAAGAAATGATTCTCGTACACGCTCGATTTCGCCGGCTTGAACCCCGGTTCCGATTTGACCTGCGCCACCACCTGGTTTGTTAAAGGATGGCGCGTACATCGCATCGGTTGGGCTCATGTTCACACGTTGGCGTGAGTAGCCTTCTGTATTCGCATTGGCAATGTTGTGGCCGGTTGTATGGAGCGCCGCTTGTTGCGTGGCGATCGATCGGCGCGCGGTCTCGAGACCGTGAAAAGTTGATGTCATCTCATAAGTCCTCCCTGCTTCTCTACGTTCTTTGATTGTTTGTTAGGTCTATGGCTGTTATGCTTTCGAGTCAAAGAGCGAGCGACCTGGTTCTGGTGGTTCGTCTTGGTGTGGTGTTTGCGCGTTTGGCCGGCTGTAGTTACCTGGGTCCGTTTCTGGGCGCACCATGTCTAGGGACAAGTTGACAAAACGCAACGACTCTTCAATGAGCTGCTGGTTCAGTTCATTTTGTTGCTGTAACGGTGTGATGATGTCTGTGAGTTGCTTTTGTAACGCATGCAGCTCGTCTTGCTCGTCAGGAGGCAAGATCGTCATCAATTCAGTGAGCGTTACGTTCTCTTTGACAAGTCCCTCCTCCGCCAGAATCGCATAGGTCGCCTGTTGCCGCTTTTCTTCCAGTTTTCGAAGCCCATGAATGTGCGTCGTCTCTTTTTTCATCAACGCTTCTAAGGAGGGCATATCTCCATTAGTCACCACCGTTTGTTTTTCCTTAGCAATCGTTAATAACGATTCGTGAACAGTCACCATACTTGTCAGTGTTGACTTTAATTCATAAATAGACATGGTTCTTTCCCTCCTAGGGTTGGTATGTGTTTACTATTTAGGCATCGGACCAAAACTGAGCGACTTTCTTCGCGACGTCTTGACTTGGCACGTCGTATGTTCCGTCATTGATCTTTTGTTTCAATTGATCAATCTTCTCTTGGCGTTCTGGGTCTCGCTTTGCGTCGACTTGCATTCGCTTCGCTTCTGACGAGATTTCAATTTGGTCGCGCTGCTTCGGGCGTTCGTTTTGCTCGACCTTGTTTTGTTGAGTTTGCTTTTGGTAGATCTGGTTCACATTATGAAATGGATTAATTTTCATCTGCAAGTCACCTCGCTTTCTTCTATGTGAGCCGTTCTTTGGTTGTCTTTGTTATCGGTTGTGATAACGAAAACGTTTAGTACTTCGGTCTGTTAATTTTTCCGTTTAAAGAATGGTACGTCCTATTACGGTCTCGCTCTTCTTGTTTTTGGCGTTCTTCGACGGCTTTTAAGTCTTCTTCATGTTTTAAATCTGATTTGATTCCAGTGCGGCACGATTCGCAAATTCGTCCTTCGCGGATTTCGCTACCGCAAGATTCACACGGATATGTCAAGTTCGGGAATTGGCTTAGTTTTAAACGGCCTTCTTTGATGAAACGAATGATTTGATCTTCTGACACACCGGTACCTTCCACTACTTGACGCATCGTCGCCGTCCGATTTTCGCGCTTGCGTATATAGTTAAAGACTGTGCGAAACATCTCTTCAACTTCTTGATAACAGTTACTGCAAACACTACGAAGTGCTTTCACAAATACTTCTCCACAACGCGGGCAATTAGCTAATTCCCCCATATTGAATTCCTCCTCTAATCTTCTACTTTTAGTATCGGTTAATCAGACGGGATTGTTTACGTTTTTGAGCGAAAAATTACGAATTCCCGGCGACTTAAGCGGAATGACAGCGAGACGAAGCGCAAACGACGGTGCCAGGCGAACTTAACTACGGGCGACGGTGACGGCGAACACGCGTGCAGCTCCCGCTTCTAATAACGGTTTTGCAGCTGCTCTTAATGTTGCACCAGTTGTGTACACGTCATCGATGATCACGACGGATTGATTGTTCAGTTGACTCGGGTCTAAAGTTGACGTCACTTGAAAAGCACCATCCAGCGCGTCGATTCGCTCTTTGCGCGTTCGCTTACTTTGTTGCTCTCCGCTATCAACACGCTCAAGGGCGTGCGTGAGCGTGAAGGCGCGGCCTAGTTGTTCCGCTTGATTAAACCCACGCTCAAAGGCGCGTTTTTTCGTAATTGGGATCGGGATCGCGACTGTATGACGAACGTGTTTGTCAACGAGCTTTCGTAAGTCTTCGGCAAACAAATCAACGAGTGCAACGTCTCCCGTGTACTTCAACGTTTTGATCACGTCTTTCATAAAATCATTATAAGCATATAAAGCGCGATGTTGAAACGAATTGCTTTCCCAAAAGGAATCAGTTTGCCACTGGCGGCAATCTTGACACGTGTCAGTTTCTGCGCTTTCCTCAGACGGGCGACCGCAATCACGACACACATCCCCTTCGATGCGAACGAACATGTCCCGACAGCGTTGACATAACGGCTCTTGCTTGTGAAAAGAAAACACCCAATTCCAACCGGGCCTTTCTGAAAACGTGTTTTGACAATACAAACAACGGGACGTCGTTTCAATCAAAGAACGGACTTGGCGCATACAATTTTGCTCCTCTCTTTTAAATTGGCTCTTTTCGTATACTTTGTTGTTTCTGATGAACTTGGAGAAGTGATAGGTGCGACACCAGGTTAGCTCAATGCGGTCACGTTCACTGTTTCGTTTTCGGGTGGCGGACATTGATTCCGTTATTTACTTAAAAGAAGCTAATTTTGAGTGTTTTTCGGACATGAGTTCCGTTATTTGTGAAAAAACGCCCTTTATTGCCTACAAAAGTGAGTGATAACGGAACATATGTCCGTTCACCCCCAAAAAATGGCGTATTTAGCTGAAATAACGGAACGTATGTCCGCGAGCCACATTCACCTGAGGTCTAAATCACCAATGTCCACCTGTAGCGTATCCGAGTGCGAACTAAATCCTAAACAGTCTTTACATTTTACTTTCATTCATCGCTTCAATGTGACGTTTCGCTGCGGCCATTTCACGGGTGATGCCGTAATGAAAATAAATGACATCAGCGTTTGGATCTGATGCTTTTCTCCCTGCACGACCAGCGATTTGTACGAGGGCGGCTTCGGTGAAAACCGGGGCGTCTGCGCCGACGACAGCGACTTGACTACCTGGGACGGTGACGCCTCGTTCGAGGATCGTCGTTGTGAGAAGCACTTTCGTCGTTCCATCGCGAAACGCTTGCACCTTTTCTTTACGCTCAGCGTCTTCGGCGTGCACACCGTCGACGGACGGGTATTGTTGTTGAAAGGTGGGCAGGATTTGTTCTAATAGGACAATCGATGGGAGAAATAAAAATACGGGTACGTCTTGGTCTACATACGGACGAAGCCACGTAGATACGGTGGTTGGAATCTGCGCTCGTTGGAGGGAGGTGCGCCAGTTTCCACACCAGCGAAATGATGGGACAGGAAGATCAAACCCGTGATAGCGGCGCGGAACGGTAACGTATGGAAGGCGACCTGTGCGAGCGCGAGTTTTCATGTCAGGGCTCGGGGTGGCGGTTAAATAAACTGTCTCGGCGTCAGGCGTGCGCGCTTCTTGAACTGCAAAATGCAACATCGCATCTGCGGAATACGGAAACGCATCAACTTCATCAATGATCACAAACGAGAACGCATCTTTGTAACGAAGCAATTGGTGGGTTGTACTAACGACGAGCTGACCTTGCTTGAAACGGTCTTCACTGCCGCCGTAAAGGGCGATGACTTCCGCTTCAGGGAATGCTTCGTTTAACCGAGGTGCAAGTTCAAGGACGACGTCTGTCCGTGGTGTCGCGATCAGGACGCGTTTTCCAAGTGCGAGGGCGCGTTCAATGGCAGGAAAAAGCATCTCCGTCTTCCCCGCTCCACACACCGCCCAGAGTAGAAATTCTCCTGCGGTGGCTTCGTGTAAACGGGCGACGAGTTTATCCGATGCTTGTTGTTGAAAGGGTGACAAGGTCCCTTCCCAAGCGAGGGTGTGCGGGTTTGCTGAGTCGGGTTGAGTTTCTGGTCCGTGCCACGTCCAAAGCGGTGTGCATGCGGACACGCGCCCCATCGTGATACAACGCCGACAATAGGTGCATTCTTGTCCACATCGCGCGCATGAAAAGGAAGCGAACCGCGTTGGATCGGTGTTATCGCATCTCACACAGTGCGGACGACCACTTGCAGAAAATGTGATACCCGCTTCAAAACGGACGTAGCCGTTTCGGGCGTGGTCATAGAGTGTTGAAATGGAGTGGTTGATTTCGTCGGTGGTGAGTCTGCGCATCGTGAGGATTTGTTGTAACTCAGTGTTAAAGGAGAAGTTCCGATCAGGTTGTGGCCATTGGATCGTGTGGTTTGTGAAGGCGCTAAGTGGTTGGGCATTGGCGGGTGGGTCGTTTTCTGTGACTGGCACAAGCCAGTTTTGTTCAAGGACAAATAACATAGGGGGTGTGCTCCTTTGTATGGATTTACCCAGGCCGCTCGTAAGAGGCGGCCGTGGGGTGTGGCAGAAAGTAGGGCGTGCTGTGTGGAGAAAACGGCAATGGTACGTTCTCTAAGAGGATTTGACCCAGCCGATGCCGAGGCTGCCTTCGCCGAGGTGGGTGCCAATGACGGGGCCGAAGTAGCTCTTGTGGACGTGTGCGTTTGGGTATTGGTTTTTGAGCTTGTCGATGAGTTCGTCGGCTTTTTGTTCGCGGTTGGCGTGGATGACGACGATGTCGAGTGCGCTGTCGTCTTGTGCGTCTTCGGCGAGTAGGTCGAAGATGCGGGCGAGTGCTTTTTTCTCGGTGCGTACTTTTTCGTATGGGACGATGACTTTGTCCTCGAAGTGGAGGATGGGTTTGATTTGTAGGAGGCTTCCGACGATTTTCTGGGCGCCGTTAAGTCGTCCTCCTCGGTGTAAGTGATTCAAGTCGTCGACCATGAAGTAGGCGCGGGTGTTTGCGCGCATCGTTTCTAGTGCTTGCATGATGTCTTCGGCTGAGCTGCCTTGTTGGGCCATGTCGGCGGCTTTGAGTGCGTAAAAGCCTTGTGGCATGCAACTGACTTCGGAGTCAAAGACGTGGACGTTGGCGTCTTCGACCATGTCGGCGGCGGTGTGGGCGCTTTGGTAGGTGCCGCTGATGCCGCTTGATAAGGTGACGATGATGATGTCGTCGTTGTCTTTGGCTAGTTGTTCGAGTTGTTCGACGAAGATGCCGATGGCTGGTTGTGATGTTGTTGGTAGTTCGTCGGCGTGTTTGATTTTTTCGTAAAAGTCGTCGGTTGTGAGCTCGGTGAGTTCTTGGTAGGTTTCGTTTCCGAACGTGACGTTTAATGGGACCATTGTGATGCCTTTTTGTTGGCGTGTTTCTTCGGATATGTATGCGGTGCTGTCTGTGATGAAGGCGGTTTTTCGCATGTTGATCACTTCCATTCTCTGTCTAGTGGTGTTCATAATGCGCGATGGATTCTTATCGTATATCGTATCAATAGTAGGTAGGGATGTCTAGTCGGGTGAGGAGGTGGCAAGGTTTTGTTTCGTGGACGTGGCATGGAGGGTCGGATTGGGGTGCGCGATTTGTTTTCTTTTATGAAAAAAGGAAGTTTTATCCGTTTTACGCAATGTGGGCTAATTTTTACGCAAAGGCGTCCATTTTTTACGCAAACACCCCTCATTTTTACGCAAAGCATCCGATAAGAAAAAACGCCACCGCTCGTGGTTGAGTGATGGCGCTTCTCGTTATGATTGGTAGACTTTGACCCAGCCTTGTTTGATGGCTTCGACGACGGCTTGGGTGCGGTCGTTCATGTTCATTTTTTGTAGGATGTTGCTGACGTGGTTTTTGACGGTTTTTTCGCTGATGTACAGTTCTTCGCCGATGGCGCGGTTGCTGTATCCATCGGTCATCAGTTGTAGTACTTCGCATTCGCGTCGGGTGAGAAGGTGGAGTGGGCGGCGGTATTCGACTTCTCGGAATCCGACTTCTGCGCTGTCACTTCCTTCGTTAGCGAGGCGGCGATATTCGTTGATTAAGTTGTGTGTGACTTTCGGGTGGATGTAGGACCCACCTGATGAGACAACTTTGACGGCGTCGATGAGTGCGGCTGTGTCCATTTCTTTTAGCAGGTAACCGGCGGCGCCTGTTTTTAGTGAATGGGTAACGTATGATTCGTCGTCGTGAATGGACAGGATGAGCACTTTCACTTCCGGGAACGTGTCGACGAGGTTTTTCGTTGCTTCTACGCCGTTAATGCCGGGCATGTTGATGTCCATTAATACGACGTCAGGCTGGTGCTCCCTCACGAGTTCGATCGCCTGTTCTCCATCGTTTCCTTCGGCGACAATTGAGAACGACGATTCCATCGCTAAAATTCGTTTGACCCCTTCGCGAAAAAGTTGGTGATCATCAATTAATATAATGCGTACATTTTCCATTTGATCTGTCATTTTCGTTTCCTCCTCTAATACACGTCCTAAACTGTTCTTTATGACCCCTCTTTACTAAGGCCTTTTCACTATGACAGTCATGTATATCAGCTCACTGCGTTTTAAGTGTTTTGTGTTTCTAGATTATGATTCGTTACTTATATATTAACGCCACGACCGATGCTCGTCTACCTCATTTGCAAGCGAATCGACATATTTTTGCTTGACATCAATCATTTTTAATCGGCAATTGTACAACGATCAATGTTCCTTTATTAAGTTTGGAGTCGATACTAAATTCGCCGTCGAGCATATTGACCCGTTCTTTCATGCCAACTAATCCGAATGACCCTTCTTTTTTATCTTCTGGGTCGAAGCCGTTTCCATCGTCTTTAATCGCCACGATCACCTTTGTCGCTTTTAACTCTATTTTCACGATGACCTTTTTGGGTTCGCCATGTTTCAGTGCGTTGGTCACCGCTTCTTGAACAAAGCGAAAGAGGGCCACTTCCATTTTCGTAGGCAGGCGGCGATCTCGACCGACGTGTTGGAACGAGACGGTTACGTCCCCGCGTTCTTCAATGTTTTTCAAGTATTTCGCTAATGTTGGCACGAGACCGAGGTCATCAAGGGCCATCGGACGTAAATCGTAGATAATCCGACGAACTTCGGTGAGCGAATTCTTCACCATTTCACGGAGCTCGCGCACTTCATTCATCGCTTCCTCAGGACTTTTTTCTTCAAAAATTCGTTCGACCAGCTCTGAGCGAAGCATGACGTTGGCCATCATTTGCGCTGGCCCGTCGTGAATGTCACGGGACAATCGTTTGCGTTCTTCTTCTTGGGCTTCGATAATTTTCAGACCGAACCCTTGCATTTCTTTTGCGTCTTCAACCATTTCCTGAATATTTTGCAAGTCACCTGTTAAATAATTCATGACGATGGTCATTTGGCTCATCAGCGCTTCGGCACGTTCTACCGTTTCTTTTAACTTTTTCAAGCGTCTTTCAATATAATCACGCCGCTCGCGAAGTTGTTGTTCTTTTTGCCGAAGTACGGCAAGACGAACTTGGTAGTCATTCGCTTGTTCGTACGCATCTTTGACATCTTCATCGCTGTAATTTGAAAATTGTTTACTAACTTCGGCAAGCCGGTTGCGAGCGAATCGGGAATGCACCTCCATTTTTTCTGCATCGTCAATCACCTCGACGACTTGGGCTTGAACCTGTTTCAACTCTTGTTGCAATTGCTTGTATTCACGTTCGGTTTCTTCGTGAATGTCATATACTTGCTCTTTACTATCACCTACAGTTTCAAGCATTTTATCTAGAATTTCGTCGAGATTTGGTTTAGACATGATTGATTCCCCCAAGTTACGGTATCTAACGTACATACATTGCACTAGCACCAAACGACCTAAAACTTTTGTCCCCATTACACCCGTCGACCTTGAGTTTAAAAGGTTTCAGCGTTTTTTCGACAAAGTATGACATTCTTTACAATTTCATTGCGGTCTATTAACAAGTTTATTTATACGATTTCTTTAATACTTTCTCCCTATTCAAAAACCCTCACAAATGCTTATCAGTTGACAGCACCCAACGAAACACGTACGCTAACACAAAAGCTGAAACGCCTTGCTTACGAGCGACAAGTGCTGGAAGGACTTTGACTGAAGCCGCTTTTTGGCTTCAGAAAAGGCCTGAAGCAACCTCGAGCTCGTAGGCGTTGAAGCTAGACGACAGAAAAGTGGAAGGCGCTTGAACATCGGCGATATAGGCTGTGCGGACATTCATTCCGTTATTACTGCCAAAAAGGCGTTTAATCGCTTGGAAACGGACATACGTTCCGTTAATGCGCTTATAAACCCTACATTTCCCTTGATTTTATCCAAATAACGGAACCTATGTCCGCGAAGGCTCAAAAAAAGGCCATTTTTCGAGAAATAGCGGAATCAATGTCCGTTGCGTTCAACCCGCTCCCCATTCCCGGATCACAGTCCATAATGAGCGGCACTATAAAACAACAATCCACAACATGTTCATATACTCACGAAAGGAGTCAGTCATTTATGCTTTCTTCCTATTATACTGTAAAAGGCTACGGCGAGCACGAAATTGTCATCCAAAAATCACGCTTTATCGCCTACGTCCAACGCGTCACAACAGAAGAAGACGCCCAAGCATTCATTAACGACATTAAGAAAAAACATTGGAACGCCACACACAACTGCTCCGCCTACATGATCGGCGAACAAGACCACATCCAAAAAGCCAACGACGACGGCGAACCGAGCGGCACCGCAGGCGTCCCAATCCTAGAGGTACTCAAAAAACGACAACTCAAAGACACCGCCGTCGTCATCACCCGCTACTTCGGCGGCATCAAACTAGGCGCAGGCGGACTCATCCGCGCATACGGAAGCTCAACAACCGAAGGCATCAACGCAACCGGCGTCGTCGAAAGACGACTCGTCCAAACCCTATCCGTCAAAGTCGACTACGGCTGGCTCGGCAAACTCGAAAACGAACTGCGCAACTCCCGCTTCCGTTTGAAAAACATCGACTACGCCGAACAAGTCATCTTCCACTCCTACATCGAAGACGGCGACGAAGACGCCTTCCGCGAATGGATCACCAACCTCACCAACGGACAAGCCACCATCGAAGACGGCGAACACAGTTACCTCGAAATCGACGTAACCGAAACGTAACCTCTGCAAAGCAATCTGCGATGTGGCAGCATCAACGATTGCTTTTTTTAATGAACGTACAGCTGTACGTTCTCTTGAAAGAGTCTTTCGGGCTGGCGTTTTTTCCATATCTTTTTTCTCATTCCTGTAAAAATTCATTTACGGAATGGGGGTTGTTCGGTAAAATAATAAAGAAGTATGTGTTGAGTGAAATTGACAAATGATGACACGGGTTATATATGGATAAATAAAGGAGATGCCTTTAAATGAGTTACTCTCGTCGAGAATATAAAAAGCGCCAGCAGCGGCGGCGTAAGGGTTTTAAGAAATGGGCCGTCCGCGGTGGGATTGCATTGTTTGTGTTCCTGCTTGTGCTTGGTGTTGGGTTCGGTTATATGTGGCAGCAGTTTGAAGAGGTGACTTCTGGTGCGCAGCAGGAGTTAGATCGTGGTGATCGTTCTGATATGCGTGAGGAGGCTGTAAATCCAAGCCAGGATAGTATCTCGATTTTGTTTTTAGGTGTCGATGATCGTACCGGGAACTTGCGGGGACGGACTGATGCGATTGTATTGGCGACGTTCAATGCGGAGGATCAGTCTGTGAAGATGTTAAATATTCCGCGTGATTCGCTTGTGAATATCCCTGGTAGGGGTCAGGATAAGATTAATCATGCGCATGCGTTTGGCGGGATTGATTTAGCGATTGAAACGGTTGAAGATGTGCTCGATATTCCGGTTGATTATTTTATGACGTTGAATTTCATGGCCTTTATGGAAGTTGTTGATGAGCTCGGTGGTGTTGAGGTTGACTCGCCATTTGAGATCAGTGAAATGGACAGTTACGATAATCCTGGTGCGATTTGGATTCCTGAGGGTGAGCAGACGTTAAACGGTGAAGAGGCGCTTGCATATGTGCGCCATAGACAAGGCGACCCCCAAGGCGATATCGGTCGTGGGGAGCGCCAAAAGGAAGTGCTCGAGTCCTTAATTCGCGAATCTGCTTCATTATCATCGATTACAAGTTTTGGTTCAGTCATGGAAAGTTTAGAGAACCATATGAAGACGAATTTAACGTTTAACAATATTGTCTCATTACACGGCTATGCGCGTAATTTTGATGAGATTACATCCTTGTCGCTTGATGGACATGGTTTGAGGACTAATCGTTGGTATTACCAATTAGATGAAGAGTCCTTAAATGAAACGTCACACCGATTACGAATTCATCTAGGATTAGAAGATGAAGCTGGACGTAATGTGATGTTGGAAGATGAGGAATAAGTATATGAATGAGTTTGAAGCTGATCTCTTAATGGGATCAGCTTTTTTATTAGTTGTGGTGGTGCAGAAAATGTTCTAGCTGATGGAATCATCGGTTTACCTGATGGAAAAATCAGTTCTCCTGACGGAATAATCAGCTTACCTGATGGAATTATCCGTTCACCTGATCGAATTATCGTCTCATCTGACGGAATAATTGCTCCTCCTGATGCAATTATCGGTTCACCTGATGGAATAATTGGTTCTCCTGATGGAATAATTAGTCTACCTGATTGAATTATCCATTCTCCTGACGGAATTATCGGTTCACCTGACGGAATAATTAGTCTACCTGATTGAATTATCCATTCTCCTGACTGAATAATCGGTTCTCCTGATGGAATAATCACTCCACCTGATGCAATTATCACGTCTCCTGATGGAATAATCACTCCACCTGATCGAATTATCGGTTCACCTGACTGAATAATTGCTCCACCTGATCGAATCATCCATTCACCTGACGGAATAATTAGTCCACCTGATGGAATAATTGGTTCTCCTGATGGAATAATCACTCCACCTGATCGAATTATCCATTCACCTGATGGAATAATTGCTCCACCTGATGGAAAAATAGTGTCACCTGATCGAATTATCCGTCTACCTGATGCAATTATCCATTCACCTGACGGAATAATTAGTCCACCTGATCGAATTATCCATTCACCTGATGGAATAATCACTCCACCTGATCGAATTATCCATTCACCTGATGGAATAGTCACTCCACCTGACCGAATAATCGGTTCACCTGATGCAATTATCACGTCTCCTGATGCAATTATCACTCCACCTAATCGAATTCTCACTTACCTGAACGAATAACCCCCTACTCCACTTCATCGAAAAAACGCCTCCTCCCCACATTCGACATAATTAAACAAATTTCGCCACTCGCCGGGCACAAACAAAAAAGCTGAATTCCATCAATTCGGAATTCAGCTTACTTTATATTCACACCACATACTATTATTGGCGCTTCGGATTGGATTCGCGTCTAAACAAGTTCATAAGCGGTCTATATTTGTCTCCTACGAGCCCGACGAGTTCAACGATCAATTCGATAGCAATCATGAGGAGCGTAATAATAATCAGTGCACCCCAAAGCGTTGATTGCGTCAATAAAATTGCCGCTGTACCGAAAAATCCACTCATCAAGTAGATCAACAGCACCGTCTGCTTATGGGAAAACCCTAAGCGTAGCAAACAGTGGTGAAGGTGTGATTTATCCGGTGATGATAGCGGTGTTTTGTTAAGAAAACGTCGAATGATCGCAAAAAACGTATCTGAAATCGGTACGGCTAAAATCACAACTGGTATGATTAAAGAAAACAGGGTTACATTTTTAAATCCTAATAAGGAAATGACTGAAAGCATGAACCCTAAAAATAACGCACCGGTATCACCCATGAAAATCTTTGCTGGGTGGAAGTTGTAAAATAAAAATCCGACCGTACTAACAAGCAAGATGCTCGCAATCGCGACGATAAAAATATCTCCGTTCATTGCAGCCATCGTCGTAATTGTGAGTAAAACGATCGCTGACACACCAGCAGCTAATCCGTCCAAACCATCGATGAGGTTAATCGCATTTGTAACCCCAATGATCCAAAGTAGCGTAATCGGAATTGCAAAGATCCCAAGGTCTATGCGACCGTCAAATGGCATGTTAATAAAGTCGACATGCACCCCACCAGCAATAACTGATACTGCTGCTAATATTTGACCGACAAGCTTCCACTTTGCCGATAATTCATACATATCATCAAGTACGCCTGTCACCACAATGATCGTTGCACCAATCACGATCGGCCACACGTATGGGCTATCCGGCTGTAGTATCAGAAGCCCGATCATAAAACTAGCATAGATCGCTAATCCTCCGAGCCGGGGCATGACTTTTTGGTGTACTTTTCGATTATTTGGTTGATCTGTCGCTCCAATTTTTATTGCGAATCGTTTAACAAGTGGTGTGAGAGAGAGTGCTGCTAAGAAACTAATTAGCAAAACTGCGATATACATGAAGTCACCCCTTCTTCTTACCTTTCCCATTATATATTGAATAATGCTTCTTTAACTCAATCCTAAAATGAAACTACACCATACACCTTATGGGCAATCACAAGCATTATACCATATAGGCTTGTATAAAAACATAAGGAAATTCACAAATTCACTGTTTTTAACAATTCGGTAAGAAAGACAAGTAGCTCGTCCACAATGATGTTCATTGAAAGCGAATATTAGTCACGGGTTGAAGCATTATATAAGAAAGCCGCAAATTCTGCTCTCGTTACCGATTGCTCCGGGGCAAATGTTCCGTCTGGAAAACCGTCAGCAATTTGGTTGTTTTCAAGGATATCAATGTAAGAATACGCCCAGTGGGACTCATCTACATCGGAAAAGGATACACCTGACTCTCCAGATAATTCGTATGCTCGTTTTAATACCGCAGCGGCTTCCGCTCTTGTTAGCGGTTCTTCTGGTGCAAACTGATCTTCCTGTCGCCCAGTAAATAATCCTTCTTCGGTTGCTGCAGCAATCGAATCATATGAGTAACGATCTTCACTTACATCATCAAATGGCACTTCTTCACGATCTGATTTATCAATGTTTAACTGACGTACAAGCATTGCTGAAACTTGTTCTCTTGTGACTTGACCATTAGGTTTAAATTCACCACCTGGAAAGCCTTTTATGACTTGCTGATCAACTAAATAAGATGTTTCTTCTACAGACCAGTGGTCATCACCCACATCCGTAAATTTCCCTCGCAATGGATTGTGGCTCGGTTCATTTTCTGGCGTATCGTGATGTTCGGCGTCGTAGATCGCTTCGACATTGTTCACGTAAACGGTCCCTGTCGATTTTTTGCTTTTATCTGTTTGCGCGATGTAGATTCTTGAAAGCGAATAAGGTGAAGAAATGCCACTCGGAATCTCAGCTGTGACATAATTCCAGCCAGACCAATCCATTTCGTTTTCACCTGTGACATCCACATAATGTGTGTTCATATCACGATCGGTGATTTGTAACCTTAACCAGTTTTCTCTTCCATCTCCATGAACCCACATCCCGATTTTTTTAGGGGTCCCTTCCATTAAAAGAGGTTGTTTCGGCTCTAAATAAGCTGCAGACGTTCCTTCTTGTCGGTCAGAAGAAAAGTCATATGTAAGCTTTGCAGACTGACCGTCATCGCCTTCACTATTCGAACCACTTAAAGAATGATCACCTACCGCTCTTGCAAAAGTGCTATTCCAGTTTTTCAAGTTCGCAAAACGCTCTAACTCTATGAAACTTTCAGACACGTCTTTAGGCAAAGAGTTACTCACAATTTGAATCGCATTTGGCATGCTTCGTTCCCTGCCATCTGACGGGGCGTTAACAACACTCGGCAATTGATGGCCACGCAGTGTTGCCGCCATTGTTGTTGAGCCGCCACCATCTAAATTAATGGCTGATTCTGCGCCTAAAGATATCATATGTTCAGCTAAGTCCGTCAGCGAAATCCCATCGCTGTATCCTGATTGTCTTCCATCTACCGTAACCATAAAAAGTTCATCATCTGCTGTAATTCCTACCGCTGAACGTGGCTCTCGCCTACTAGCAAACGAGCTACGCTCATTCATACTAACGGAAACTTGACCACCTTCTACAAGAAGCGGTCCTGTTGTAATCATCGTTTCACTATCCATCCACTGATCATCAATTTGTAGTTCATAAGAGATTTCATCGCCAACATCAATATCAGCAAATTGTTCTCCTTGCTCTTCACCACTCGCTGCGATCACAAAGCCACCCTCTGGAATCGAGGAGTCTCCACCTTCGTCACTTTTGTTCACTTCACTTACAACGCCTGTGACGGTTTCTCCAAAAATCAATGTTTCCGGCGTCGGTGAAGCATCTTTCACGACAATTTCTGTTGACTCACTGTCAATTGATGGGACGCTCCAACCGTAACCACGTGTAAAAAGGGTCGTTTCTCCCTCACTTCTACCTGTGTTAAAATCGTGCGCTGTGGCGCTGTCCCCGTTAAATCGAAGCTGAACATTCTTATCGTAAGAATCTATTAATGGCTGTCCATCTTCCGTGATACCAAAAGCGTAAGAATAATAGATCGGATTATTGGCGTTGGCTGAATATCTCCCTAAGTTCACGATCTCATTATTTTGAACAACAAGATTTACAGGTGAACCAGCATAGAAAAACGATGCATTAATCGATCCAACAACATATTCACTCGCTGCAGGATTCGTATGATACTCTGCTAAATCTGTCACCGTCATCTGCTGGTGTGTTGGACCGGCATGGCCAACCTGCACAGATATATCCGAGGCGTCTAAATCGACCATCATTTGGTTGAAAGCTCTGTCCACGCCATTACTTGTATAATTTTCTTTCGTTAATGTGACTCCGGGCACAATCGAATAATCTTCTTGATATGTCGTTTCACCAAAACTCGCATATGTATTTCCTTGGACAAAAAACAAGCTTGAAAACAAAAGTAAACTGATAGACATAAAAAATGATCTTTTCCTGAACATATCACTAACCACAAACTTTCCTCCTTAACAGTTTCCTCGTTTCATATATTTTGATTCTCTAAACAATATTAAATACACATAAATGATTATAATATATTTTGTCGATAATAAATAGATTCATCATGCGTATATTTCTCCAAAAATAGACAGTAATTGTTTCCTTTCTCTTCATTAAAAGTTAGTCGATCTACGACTGTTTATAGTTACCTCTAACAGTTTTCTATCTTTAATTGATTCGACATTGCTGAACCTTTGAGTTAAATGGGCTGTTATACGTTTTTTAAGGGGGGTTATTATGAACGCCAAGTGTTACGTATCGGCATACAATGTTAATGAAATGCTAAAAAGGAGACAAATTCCAGGAAGTCCTTAATTGTAAAATGCATATGAACATTTGACGATTTCACATATTTCATTGAAAAATTGTAAAAAAATCACTCCCCCCTCAAGATGAGACCACGTCGCACTTTCCTGGTCTGTCATTCTATGTCACAATATAAGTTATGCAAATCACTTGCATCATGAAAAGATAAAGGGGCTGAAAAGATGAACAAAAAGTTATTCATGGTGTTAGTACCTTTAGTACTGATTGTCATGGCCGTGAATGTTTTCTTTTTTTCTGGCGATGATGAAATCACACAAAATGAGGAAGAAACATCAGACACATATCAACCACCTGAAGAGAATCCCGATATAGAACAGGAATACGACGTCATTGTTTTAGGCGGAGAACCTGAAGGCGTTAGTGCCGCTGTTTCCGCTGCTCGTAATGGTGCAGAAACACTACTCGTCGAACGCCGAGATGGCCTCGGTGGGTTAATGACATACGGGATGCTAAACTATATCGATATGGTCTATGGTATCGATGGCGAACATGCGATTGGTGGAATCTTTGAAGAATGGCATCATATGGTCGGACGAGATGATGCGTTTGATATCGATGTAGGAAAACAAGCCTTTTTAGAGCTCGTTGAAGAAGAAGAAAACTTAACGCTTTTATTAGAAACAGACATTAACGATGCAGTTGTGGAAGATGAGCAAACCGTTACTGGTGTGACGTTAGAAAATGAAGACGGCGAACAAACCATATATGGTCAACGTTTTGTTGATGCAACACAAGATGCCGACTTCGCTGTCATGGCTGGCGCTCCATACTTCGTAGGAGGAGCCGATATAAACTTAGAAGACCGCCGTCAAGCTGTCACACTAATGATTCACTTACGTAATGTTGATTGGGATGGTGTCCGACAAACAGCAGAAGAAGAGATTTTTGATAAAGCAGGCGTCACCGAAACCGTTGCTTGGGGATTCAACGATCTTCATTATGAATACGAAACTGTCGAAGAAGATACACGCCTTCGTGGTTTAAACCTTGTTCGAATTGCCGAAGAAGGACAAGAGGAAGAGTTCTTCATTAACGCTTTGCAACTGTTTGGTGTTGACGGTTTAGATGAAGCTGAAGTTGAAGAAGCCATCGAAAAAGGAATACGAGAAACTGATCGCATTGTGGAATACTTGCGAGAGGAATTCCCTGGTTTTGAGGAAGCAGAAGTGATTGACTACCCTGAGGAGTTATACATCCGAGAAACCCGTCACGTATACTCAGAATACATGTTACCAATGTCAGATGTATGGGCGCATGCAGATCACTGGGATAGCATTGGTTACGGTGGATACCCTGTTGATGTACAAGCCACTTCTGTCAATGATTTCGGGTATGTCCTATCAGACCCTGAACAATTTGCGATTCCATTCCGTTCATTAGTTCCTCTAGAAGTAGAAAACATTTCCGTCGTCAGTCGTTCCGCTGGCTACTCTTCATTAGCTTCCGGAAGTGCTAGAATTATTCCGACGGGAATGGCTGCAGGGGAAGCCGGTGGCTTAGCGGCACAACTAGCGATTGAAAATGATATGACCTTCCGTGAACTCTCTCAAGATGAGGAGCTCATTGAAGAATTACGTCAACGCCTTGCCGACCAAGGAGCTTTTGTTGAACATTTCGACATCTCCTATCCTTATGAAAATAAATGGTTTGATGAATCCATTCAATTCTTAATTGATTACGGTTTAGTTGTTGCAGGTTATGATAATGATTTAAGAGTAGAAGAACCATTATCAACCACTCACTTTGCTAACTTACTATCAAATGGTCTTGCTCGAATGAACGAAGATGCTTATCACGAATTCCACGAAGCGATTCGTTCACCATTTAATGACAGCGAGTTTGCCGAAGGCGTGTTCACTCGAGATGAGATGGCCGAATACATCATTTCGATCTTTGAAGATACGTCCATTGATGACGAACCTTGGGCACAAGCGTTAGATTTAAACCTTATTGATGAAGAAGTTTACCATCGAATACCTGAAGATGATGAATTAGTACGAAAAGAAGGCCATTACATCGCAGCCCAAATTTTAAAAAATTATCAATAACATTGATCAAGGAGAGGGACGATTTACACTGCTCCCTCTCTTTATTAAAATTCGAATACCTCGATGCTAAATTCGACATATAGGAGGGATCAGAAATGAAGAAGTTTCGTTTCATTTTGCCAGTTTCTTTACTAGCTTTAGTTTTCACCGCGGCGTGCTCACCCGAAGATCCAGCCGACCCTGACGTTGAGGAAAACGAACAGGAACCTGAAGAAGAATTGACAGAACCATCAGATGAGGCGATTGAAGGACAAGATGTTCAAGATCTTTATCTTTACATGGACAACACTGACGTTAGTGAACTTTACTCAAGAGATGTCAATTCTGATGATCGATTAGATGGACATATGAAACTTGACCCCGATGATGATGAAATCATTGAACTAGATGGCCTTCGTTTTCGTGGTAACACCGCGCGTGGCCTTGATAAAAAATCATTTAATATTCGATTCGAAGACGATCAAGACTTTTTATTTGGTAGTAATCGAATGAATTTAAATGCGATGTATCGGGACCCTTCAATGATGCGCGAAAAAATTTCTTGGGATATGTTCGCAGAATTAGACCATCCTGCCCCGCGTGCAGAGTATTTTAACTTATACATCAATGACGTTTTTGAAGGGCTTTACGTTCACATTGAGCGTATCGATCAAGATTTATTAGCAAACCACGACTTAAATGAGGAAGGAACCTTAGTTCGCGATGATATGCGCGGCCATTATAATGGTGACACGATAGATGTTTATTCTTCCTTCGGCTTTGACATCACAAGGGCTGACGACCAACCTCACTTTCTTGAAGAAATTTTCCGTTATCGCGGAAACCCTCATTGGGGCGAATTAACTTCCTTAATAGAGTGGGTCTATCAAACCCCTGCAGGACCGGAATTTGCTGAAAAATTTCAAGAGGAAATGAATGTCGACCGTTTTATTGATTGGCTCGCCGTTCACTTTTTAATCGGAGACATTGATGCCTTCGGAGATGATTATTGGCTCTATTTAGACCACGAAGACCCTGATGCGAAATGGGAGGTCATCCCTTGGGATAAAAACTTAACGTTCGGCTCTCATACTCGTTCAGACTACGGCGTTTTAAATGATTACTTTGCTTATGAGTACCCGATGGACGTTGGATCTTGGGACAACCATTTGTTCATGAAACTTCTAGAAACACCTGAACTAAAAGAAAAACTTGACGAACGTCTCGTCCAGTTAATGGGTGACGTGTTTACTTATGATTACTTCGAAGAAAAGTTCCATACGTATCAAGACCGAATTTACGACAGCGTCATGGTAGACCCAAGTGATCGCGGCGCATTCGACCTTCATCCACAAAACCATTTTGGTGAGTTAGGTGATTACGAATATCGATCTGAGGCGATCCTCGATTTTATCGAGCTTCGTTACCAGTATATTAAAGCACAAATTGGTGCGTTAGACACGGAAGGCACGCTCACAGCTACAGAAACGATTGACGATGACACTGAAGGGCCTGTTTACTTTACTGATGACCAAGGTTGGGTGATTTCAAAATTTGAACCTACAAATGTAGTCAATGAAGGAGACATTACCTTCTCTGTCGAGGAAAATCAAGAGATTGATGGCGTGAACCGAACCTTCTCCGTTAACGCAGGGGATGCTGAAGTCGAGGGGACCTTAACGATTTACTACCGAAATGACCTCGGTTGGCCTGCAGGCGGTAACTGGTATAAGGAAAATACCGCTATCGGCGAACAATGGGATTTAACCTTGGCTGAATACGACGGATCCACAGCAACGCCTTTAGATTCAACCATTAATCCTTACACGAACAAGTTAACCATCGACACATCTTTAACAGGTGAAAATCAGTACGTCATTACACATTAAGACACAAAAAAGCTACAGGGGCACTTCAACCCTCTGTAGCTTTTTCTATGCTCTCTTGTGCAGTGTGCGGACAGTATGTCTATCAAGTTCACGATCATAAAAAAAGGACGAATTCCCGTTTCGAATTCGTCCTCATATCATATGCTTCAACATCACTTCTTCGATGCCTTGATTTTTAATAAGTCATTTGTGATAAGTTCAGTGATACTTTCAAATTAGCGTTCTTCGTACGAATCGCGTCCATAATTTCTTTATCTTGGACACCTTCTTTTGTACTCACGCGATACTCTAAAAGATACATTGTTCCCTGATTTGTCGTTTCAACATTCGTTAACTTATAATAATTCATGTTTTCTTCAAAAATGTCATCAAAGATACCTTCATAATTCATGTTCTCAGGAACTGTGATTTTAAGGATCTTCTCATAGTTTGTACTGCTCTTTCCATAATCGACAACATAAAGAATGTAAATCAAAACGGATAAAGACGCAGTGAAAAGAACGGCTAATAAGTAGAAGCCTAAACCTGAAGCAATACCTGCTGCCATACCAAAAAAGATAAATGCGATATCTTTTGGATCAGCCATCGCACTTCTAAAACGAATGATCGAGAATGCACCAACCAAACCGAATGCAACGGCAATATTATTACCGATAACAATCATGATAATGGAAACGACCACACTCATAATAATCACGGTTTGTACAAAAGATTGTGAATAACGAACCCCGTGGTGGGTTAATTTATATACTTGGGTAATGACAACACTTAAGAAAAAGCTTAGAAAGATTGCCATAAATGCTTCAAATACTGTGAAGTCAGACGTTACATTACCCGAACTCATATAATTCTGTAAGAATTCTTGCATCATACATTTCCCCTTGAATTATTTAATACTTATAAAAGAACTGATTGTTTATCTGCCTTGTTTGCGTTATTTGCCGTATCTACACTTGTGCAATATTTGGACACACCGCGCTTTTCACACTTATAGTTACTTAACAAACGAGTTAACCACAGTGGTACACTGTCGTTTACTTTGACCTCCATGACCACTAAGTTTTGATCAACAAAATGATTCCCATGTGGTCCATTCTCAATAAAAAGGTCATCATTTCGACAACGCAAATTATAATCAAATGTTACTCGTAAATCAGCATCATCTACACCGTGAAAGGCTTGTCTATCATAACTTACAACCACTTCCGGGTGTAAGTGATATAAGTTCTTAAAATGATCAACTTCATTCATAATTTGTTTATTCGACAGGTTGTAATGCTCTTTGATCTTGTTTGACTGCACATACTCGTAAGCATCTTTTAACGGCAACATCGTTCGCCTCTTATTGACAACATTGTTAAACTTTTGTTTCACTTCAAAAAATGCTGTACTTTCTTGAGTAGCATTGTCGTATACGCGTAAACGTAATTTTTGTCTAAAGTTTAATTTATTTCTCGTTTCATAATAAATGGTATAATCTGGTGAATCAAAATACAGACTAACAATATTATAACGCCCAAAGCCATCTCCAAAGCGGTCGTAGCGCATATACGGTTTCATGTCTTCAACGATCGCTTGGTACGTGTCAAATGGAATTAAATATTTTAATTCTCGACGTGTAAAAATCTCTCTAGACATCAGTTTATCCCCCTTTCCCTTCATTTTAGAAAGGTCTAACGTTTATGTTAAAATAAAAAAACATCGTAGGTAAAGATCATAACAACATTTTTCATTATATTCCTAAATTGTTCGATAAGCAATCTCAATTTTAGGTAGAATTCATTGTCCGATTTTGCCGTATACTACAATTGTCCCCATTTTTGACAAAATGATTTACACCACTACAAACTTCGATTGCTAAATAGCGTTTTATCATCTAAAATATTCTTGTTACTTTTTTTCCTGAATCCACAGGAGGGGTCTAAATGAAAAAAGCAAAACAATTTCGTAATATTATCATCCTTTTGTTCCTATTAGGTTTACTTTGGGTTGGGGCGTTTTTATACGTACCTGAACGAGAAGCACTTTCCGATCATTCACTTGAAAATGCAATTCGCGAGGAGTTAGATTTAGCTCCAAACGAACAATATCATAAGGATGATCTAGCAGACATTCGCGTTCTTGAAATCAGAGATGCAGGTATAGAACAAATCGAAGGGATTGAAAAACTAACAAACCTCGTTGAACTCGACCTGCGCGGGAATGAAATTGATGATATTACACTCATTGGTGAACTAGAAAATTTGGAGGTCCTCGATTTACGTGACAACCGCATTTCCGATATCAGTGCATTAGGAAATTTAACACACCTTGAAGACTTAAATGTTCGCGGAAACCGTATTTCTGATATCTCTGTCCTATCTGAATTAACGAACATACGTGAATTGAACATTCGTGAAAATAGTATTTCAGATATTTCACCACTTGCAGACTTAACGCTTCTAAGAGATTTAAACATGCGTTATAACCAAATTGACACGTTAGAACCTTTAAGCGATTTACAGAACTTGACGCAACGCTTGTATATTGAAGGCAATTTAATTGAAGATACAAGCCCTGTCGCTCATTATTATGATCACATTTTAGAAACAGATTTTTAAATCACGAATCGTACAAATCCCTTCGATTGATCGACAGTCGAAGGGATTTTTTTTTCGTTTTCGGAGCACCTAAAGCTTTATAAACTGAAACAGACGATCGATATGATCGTCTGTTAACTTCGTTATTTTGCCAATATGTCTAATGTTTGCTGTGCTGTATGTTTCGCTTTTTGCGTCGCTTCTGTCGTATATTCAAGAAGGTAATCGTTTTGTTCGGACAAATCCGCCGTGATGACTTTGGTCACGATATCGTCTGCAGACCAATCATCTTTTTCCACATGACCTACGACCGGTTGCTGACACAAGTTAGCGAAAGAATCAATTTTAGGATCATACGATAATGCATGAAAAGGAACATTCATGACTGCTGCAAAAATCAATGCATGAAGTCTCATTCCTAACAGCAATTTCGCTTGTCCGACAATCACCACTTTTTCCTGTATCGTCGCATCATATGGAGCCATCCAAATGTCCCCGTCTCTTTTTTCCATCAGCGACAACAGCTGTTCTAAAGTGTTGTAATCATGCTCTCCATGCATCGGCAACAGGACGATCTTTTCCCCTTTTTTCAGTAATTCATCTAACGCCGCAGCAGTCTTTTCTAGGTACTCTCTCCCATCAGACCAATCTCTCATTGAAACCGCAATATAATCGCTAGGTATATTTTCCGATGCGAGCCAAGGACTCTCATCGAGTGACGGCTTGTTCATTCCAAGAACGGGATCAGGGACAATTGTAGATTCCTTCTTTAAACCAACCGATGTTAAAAACTCCTGGGAATCACGATCGCGCACTGTAATCAGCGATGCTCGATTGAGCGTATGCTTGACAATTCGTTGATTTTTCAGTTGATTAATGGGACCTATCCCTTGAGCATAAATGACAAACGGCTTTCCGAGGAGCTTAGCGATCCACATCACACCGCTATAATAAATCACACTTTTGTTGCCTGTCTTATCTTGTAGCAAACTTCCACCACCGCTAATCAACCCATCTGATTGCCGGATAGCTTTGGCTACGTCTTTTAACTTCCAACGATTGACCGCTTCAACACCATATTGTTGAGCGGTCTTTTCAGGGTCATTGGATAACACGGTGATGTGAATATCTTGATTTTCTTCTCTTAGCGCACTGATCAAAGAAAAAAGAATCGCTTCATCGCCTACATTGTCAAAACCGTAATAACCAGATAATACGACCTTCATCGTAACACCTTCTCTTTCACTTGCGGAAACACCCAACGCTCCAGTAGATACCAAGCGACAATAAGCATAACCCCAAACGTGACACCAATCATTGCGCCATAAACCGTACGTTCCATGGAAATGAGTAACGGGGTATGCAAGTGTGTGAACGTTCCGACCATTGAACTAAATGCCAGCGCGCCGAAAATATATAAATAACGTCCATAACGATGACCCACCGCCGTTAAATAGATCCCTAACGTAAATAGTGGGTAGCCAATTAAAAACTCTGTCGTTCTTGGGCGCACCCCTAATGTATTTTCTAGCCACTGGCGAGCCTCTAATTCATAAGGAATGACGATACCCGCATTTCCAGTCCGACCGACATAAAACATAACGACCGCAGCGATAACCGTTAAAACAACTAAATGCCAAAAAGCAACCTTTTCTTTTAACACGTGATAGCTAAATATAAATGCTGCAACAATCAACATTGGTAAAACGGCTAACGCCTTTACACCTGTAAAGCTATCGATATGAACGACAAATTCCCAGCCATATAATAATGTCACAACGAACCATGCACCAATTAAGGCAATCCCTAATGACTTCGCTAGTGCAATCGCTCCATCTTTGAGGGAATGTAATGATCCTATTGATAACACTGCATAAGCCGGTGCCAAGACCGCTAAACCTAGTACAATGGCCTTATACAATAGGTTGATACCTGAAAGGAGGATCATTCCTGTTCCTAAACCTGCGACAACAAGTACAGGAATTGCAAGACGCGGGTGTAAACGATCCGCGACAATACCCAAAAATGACACAGCAGCGACCAATGAAACTAATTTTAGCCACAACGGTTGCTCAAAACGCTCGAATGGCTCGGCAGCACCTAATTCACCACCTACCCTTCGCTCAAGCCTTTCCATAAATGAATCATCACCAGCAAACGCATTTAAAGCATTTCCTGCTTCTAGCGGATTTTCATAATTTTCGTTATTCCTCTTATTTAAAAGGTTGATATATAAAACGCCGATGTTTCGTTCATGTACCGCTCTTGCCCCTTGAAAAACGGCTCGAAGATCCTCTTCGTTTTCACTACCTTTACCTAAAGTCATACTATGCAGACGAACAGGATCATTGTCTAAATGTTCAATTAGCGTTGTTAATCCACGTTGATCTACACCTTCAATCGTGAGTACACTGAGGTTGAGGTCATTCATCTTCTCGGCAAAGGATGCGACCCGGTTCTCTGGCGTATCACCTGGAACCCCTACAACCTCATCGTCAATAAAGAGCATGTAATGAGCGTAAGGGCTCATTTCTTCTAGCTGTTGATAAAGGATGTGGTCTTCGTTCGCATCGTTAAAATTGTTTTCCAAACGTGGAACAAGGGAAAATCTATGCTCGATTGCCTGTTCAACCGCGACCATATCGTAAGTGACAGGGGTTGATCTGCTACTCACACCGTAAGGGACAAACAGCAATTCACGATCCTCTACTTCTAACCACTCAACCTCTTCATCATATTCTTCTAATTCTTCATTGATCACGTCCTCAACAGGCGCTATCAATGGATGATCTTCTTCTAAAATCTCAATATAGTCTCCAGGCTTGTCTGACAAATCATCGTTTGTAATTGTAGGAGATGTTAATAAATCTCTTTTATCAATAAATTGTAGTAAATATTTATTCTCTAAATCCCTTAAACTTAATGGTTCGAAACTGATCGACTCGACCCCTGAAGATCGCAACTGCGAATAAACATGATCCTTATCTTGCCCCGCATCGTGGATCATCGAATCAATATCGTTATACGGGATGCTGACTTCATACTGATCATTTGCCGATTCGACTTGAACCCTTTCCCACAAAGAGGGAATGGAAATCAGGATGGCAAAGATCACGATCCCCCATAATCCTTTTTTAAGCATGTTTGATCTCCCTTTCAGATGAAAACCTTGACGATCTCATTTATTATTGTTCCTCTACTGTTGAACGAAAATATTTACCGACAACAGGTAATGATTGAAGTTCTTCTTTACCTAACCCTTTTAACGCTAAAATAAGCACACCATATACAAGCGCACCAACCATAACCATGATTACAACGTATCCTAACGCAAAACCTCTGGACCAATTCATTGGATCCATGAAAAATGTCGGTGCCACAATCACAAGCGCCATGATGAGCGATGACACCGCGAAAACGGTGTGACTTCTCGCCCACACTTTAAAAGGAATCCCTTTATACATCCAGGAAATATTCAATACTGATACAAGGACATAGACAATAAGTGTAGACCACGCAACGCCTATTAAACCGAAGTTACGTATAAGGACAATGTTTAAAATCACTTTTAAAGCGGCACCAATCGTCACAATCCATGCGGCTTGTTTTGATTTGTTCATTCCTTGTAAGATGCCTGTTGTTAATACTGTAAAGGATGTAAATAAGGCACTAAAATGAACGATCGCAATCACGGGATTTCCTTCATAGTCACCGAAAAAGCCGAAGTTAATCGGTAATGTTAAAGCAAATAACCCCATCGCTGCTGGCCAAGAAAACATGTGCGTAAATTTAAGTGCTTTTTCGATCATCGACCTCGTCTGATCTATTTCACCTTTGGCTAATGAACCTGTAATCAAAGGGATTAGCGGTAAGATGAGTGCACTAGAGAAAACAACGGCAATTTGTACAAGTGCCGTTCCGCGACCATAAATACCGAATAAATCAGCAATCGCTAATTCGCGATAACCAATCGCTTGCAATTGTTGCGGAACTGTAATCGAATCGATGAAATTAAGCAAAGCCATCGCAAGCGCCCCCACGCAAATGGGTAGTGAAAGAGCGAGAATCTTCTTTGCCCACGTGCGGAACGTTTGAAATTTGTATGGTTCGCTTGAGATTGGCTTAATCGTTGAACGAAGGAAAATCCACCTTAAATAGATGAGTGAACATAACGCCCCGAGAATCGATCCAATCATGACACCCGCTGCTACGATTTCCTCAGAATAACCTTGCGCGACGAGGACATAAGCAATCACCAAGATCATGGTGACCCGAACAAATTGTTCTAAAACTTGCGAAATGGCCGTCGGGTTCATATCATCGTACCCTTGAAAAAAACCACGATATACGGCCATATAAGGTGCAACAAGTAGCGTAGCCGAAACGACGATGATCGATAGTGTCGCATACGAACCACCTAGGAGCTCCGCAATCGGTTCGGATAAAACATAAATGACAATAAAACTAATCAAACCGAAACTAGCACCTAAAATACTTGCAGTGACGAAAATGTCTCGTATTTGCCTCTCATCACCATTTACACGCGCTTCAGAAATGAGTTTCGAAATCGCTAGCGGGATCCCTGCCACAGACAAAATGAGAACAGCCATATAGACAGGGTAAACGAGCGAGAAAATACCAAATACTTCATTTCCCGCGATATTTTGCAGTGGGATTCGAAACACACTACCGAGTATTTTAGAAACAAGTGTTGCAACACTAATGATAATCGCACCATTTAAAAAACCTTTGCTCATTTTGACCCCTTTACTTTCTGGTACATCACTTTACCAACAAACCTCGGCAAAGCTAACATTCGTTTCCAACGTGTTGGTTGTTTCGAAAGACGGTAAAACCATTCCAAATTTAATTTTTGCCAAATTTCTGGCGCCCTTTTGACTTCACCTGCTAATACGTCAAAACTTCCACCAATCCCTACGAATATCCCTTTTTCTGCATAGGGCATATTTTCGGCAATCCACTGCTCTTGACGAGGGAAACCTAATGCGACAAAAATGAAATCAGGTTTCGTTTCTTGAATATCGCGAATGATCGCATCGTCTTCCCAATCAAAAAATCCATGGTGACTCCCTGCGATCTCAACATTCGGGAATTGTTTGTTCATATTTTGTTTCGTTTTTTGGAGTACTTCGTCTTTTGCCCCTAACAAATACACGGAGCTCCCTTGTTCATTAGCTTTTTCGAGTATGCCCATAAACATATCAAATCCCGTCACTCGTTCAGGGAGAGGTTGTCCTAGCATCTGTGCTGCTTTGACAACGCCGATCCCATCTGCGGTAACATAATCTGCTTTTTCAACATTCTTCTTATATGTTTCATCTTCTAATGTATGGAGGACAATCTCCGGATTTGCAGTGACGACAAACTTCTTTTCTTCATTTTTAACATGTTCCATCAATCGATCGATCATTTGACGTAAATTTATATGTATAAAGTTCACACCTAAAATCGACACTGTGCGATCTTTTGTCATCTTTTCACCAACTTTTAATCAAACTTTTAACTGTTACGCTTGAACCAATTTCATAATGAAGTGTTTTAACAAACATCACGAATGGAATCAGTTATCATGAAGGTTAACATTCGTTTTTTGAAACGAGTGATTGAAACGAAAGGCGGCGACTCCCGAAGGATAAGCGCAGTCTGAAGATCCAATTCAGCGACGGTTTGTGGAGCTGAATTTAGCTGAAGACAAGCCCTTGGGAAAGCGTCCGCCTGCAGTGAAAATCACCATCCATGTTCGGAAATGATCTTTACATCATCTATTATGAAATTCATTCACTTCTTAAATATATCAAAATTCAACTTCAATTGGAATCAGCCCTTTTTAACATAAAGGGTTGCTACTTCACCCCAGGCATCATAAAAACCTACTGCTCCTCCCATTTTATACCTCAATATCATTGAAACAAGAGAAAAACGACAAAACGAGTTTTATTTTTGCACTTCCTTTTCTTTCCGCCTATCCAAATCTATTTTTATTCGTGCTATACTAGACGATGGTATATTACGATATTAAGATGAAATCATATTAAATAGAGTCGGTTTAAAACGGCATTCTTTCTATATCTTTGACAACATTCATAAAATAACAATCTATAAAACGAAGTCAATGAATTCGGCAAATGATAACGATCTCTGCGAGCCTAGAGGTTTACTTTTTATTTGGAAGTAAGGAGCGAATTTGCATGCTAAGCTTTATGAAAAAAATCATCGGTGAAGAGCAAGACCGAAAGTTAAAAAAATATCGAAGTATTGTAGAAGAAATTAATCAATTAGAACCAAGCATGAAAAAGCTTTCTGATGATGAACTAAAAAATAAAACAAATCAATTTCAAGAGCGCTTAGAAAATGGTGAAACGCTTGACGACTTGAAAACGGAAGCTTTCGCTGTCGTCCGTGAAGCATCTGAGCGTGTATTAGGTCTGCGCCATTATGATGTACAGCTGATCGGTGGACTTGCCATCAATGACAACAACATCTCTGAAATGGCGACAGGAGAAGGAAAAACGCTAGTTGCATCATTGCCAAGTTACTTAAGAGCCCTGGAGAAAAAAGGCGTCCACGTCATTACTGTTAACGAATACTTAGCACGACGTGACCGAGACTTGATCGGAAAAGTGCATGAATTTCTCGGTTTAACTGTTGGCTTGAATGTACCAAACCTTTCACCCGCTCAAAAAAAGCAAGCTTACCTAGCCGATATTACTTATGGAATTGGGAGCGAATTCGGGTTCGACTTCTTGCGCGATAACATGGTTTATAAACTGGGCGACCGCGTCTGTCAACGCCCGTACAACTTTGCGATTATTGATGAAATCGACAGTGTTTTAATCGATGAAGCGAAAACCCCGCTCATTATCGCTGGTAAAACGACCGTGAACCCAAAGCTCTACCATATTTGCGCAAAGGTAGCGAAGTCTTTCAAAGAAAACGAGGATTATATTTACGACCGTGAAGCGCGTTCGGTGAACTTTACGGACCAAGGGATTACAAAGATTGAGCGGTCATTTGGCATCGATAACCTTTACGATCTTGACCACCAAACGCTTTACCACTTTGTTCTCCAAGGTTTACGTGCGCGTGTGATGTTTGAACGTGATGTTGATTACATCGTCGATGAAGGACAAGTGAAGCTCGTTGATATGTACACAGGTAGAATTATGGAAGGTCGTACCCTCAGCGATGGCTTACACCAAGCGATTGAGGCAAAAGAAGGATTAGAGATTACCGAAGAAAACAAAACGCAAGCGACCATCACGATTCAAAACTTCTTCCGCATGTACAATGCCCTTTCAGGAATGACAGGTACTGCGAAAACGGAAGAAAAAGAGTTTCAAATGCTTTACAACATGCACGTTATTCAAATTCCAACGAACAAACCAAAAATCCGTGAAGATTACCCTGACCAAATTTATCGCTCAGTCGACGAAAAGTATCTTGCTGTTGCCAAGGAAGTCGCAAAACGCCATGAATACGGACAACCTGTTCTCGTTGGAACAACGTCGATTATTCAATCGGAAACTGTTGCCCGTTATCTTGATGAAATGCGACTTCCTTATGAAATTTTAAACGCAAAAAGTATCGAAAATGAAGTGAAACTCATCTCACTAGCTGGGCAAAAAAATCAAATTACGATCGCGACAAACATGGCTGGTCGCGGTACAGATATCATGCTTGGCGAAGGTGTGAGCGAAGTCGGCGGACTTCATGTTTTAGGAACAGAAAAACATGAAAGCAGACGGATCGACAACCAGTTAAGAGGCCGGTCTGGACGTCAAGGCGACCCTGGTTCTTCGCAATTTTTCTTATCGATCGAAGACGATATGATGAAACGTTTCGCTCGCGACGAAGTCGAAGAATGGCAGAAATCACTTACGTCTGATGAAAATGGCCTCATTTTAGATAAGGAAGTAAGTGAGTTTGTCGAGGGAATTCAACGTCTTTGTGAGGACGCGAACTACGCAGCTCGTGAATACACGCTTAAACTTGATGATATCGTAAACTCACAACGACATGTCATCTATGAACTTCGTAATAAAGTGCTTGAATCAGAAGAACCATTATCAATCGCAAAACCAATGATTGAATCGTCTGCAATGCAAATTGTTGATCAATATTGCCCAGATTATCAAATCCCAGAAGAATGGTCTCTTTCATCTTTAAATAGCGACTTGAACCACTTGTTCATTCACGAGTCGTTTTACATCGAGCCAACAGAAGTTGATGAACGAAAAGAAGTTGTCAATACGGTAAAAGAAAGTGCAGAGCGTTATATTTCACAAATCGAAGCCATGGACATCAACAGCAAAGTTGAAGCAAAAACAAAACAGATCTTACTCATGACGATCGACATGCGTTGGCTCGGTCACTTAGACGATATGACGCGACTAAAAGAAGGTATCGGCTTACGAAGTTACAGCCAAGAAGACCCTATGCGCATTTATCAACGTGAAGGTTACGAGCTTTTTGAGAAAATGTATGCGTCCCTTGAAAAAGACGTCAGCATGCACTTAACGAAAGTACTTCGACCTTTATTCGACTCAGATAAGGGGGAAAAATAATGCTACCATTTTTTAAAAAGAACAAAGATAACGAACATCGCTTTGAGGGAAAAGAAAGCACCGTGTCATCTGAGGATTTCGTAGAAGAGAGCGATTCAAACGTGGATGAAAATGGTGCCGTTGAAACTGATCTTTCCATTCACCCTGAATGGCAAATGCCGAAAGAAGATGTGTACGCATTCCAATTTCTCAACTTGGAATGCCCCCATCTAAAACCAAATCAACTGTCACTTGCAGGGATTCAATCGGAAGAAACAGAGGATAGCTTTCAGTTTACAGTATTTATTCGTCAAAGCCTTTCTAAAACAATCAGGCTTTGGGATGCAACGATCGTTTTACTTGGTGAAAATGATGAAGTGCTTGGTCGCAAAAACTTTGACTTAACAGACTTAGGTGAATTGCCACCCACGAGTAGCCGTCCTTGGACATTTGAATTTAAGAAAGATGAATTGTTCAGCACCGAGGTTCCTTCTGAAGGATGGAAGCTTGCCTTTCAAAAAACACCATCCTCTCGTAAACATAGCCTAGACTTAGCAGATAGTTGGGAAAAGTCTCTTGCAACGAAAGACCTCGATAAGTTGAAAGAGATGGTCGAAGGGATGGAACCACCAAAGCCTGGTGAATTAAACTTCCTCGGATTAAAAGCAAAGTTCCAAGAAGAAGGATCCTTGCATATTACACTATTAATTCGAAATGGTAGTCAGAAAACCGTCAACCTTGAGCAAGTCCCTTTACTAGTTGAAGACGCATCTGGTGAGGTTATTGCTAAAGGTGGTTTCAAGCTTGAGGAATTTAGTATTAAAGGGAATACGAGTAAACCGTGGACATTTGTCTTCCCTGCAGAATTAATTCAAAAACAAGATCCAGACTTAAGTACTTGGAAAGTGTACCCTCCGCAAAAGAAAGCATAGCCTTGCGGAGAGTTCGGTTTCTGGTGCGGGTGCGGATACTCATTCCGTTATTTGTGTCAAAACGTAGATTATAAGGCGCGAAGCGGACCTATGTTCCGTTATTCGCTCATTTTGCCTCTCATTTCGTAAGTTTTATAGCAAATAGCGGAACCTATGTCCGTTTGCTACCACTCATTTCATAGAAAAGGTCAGATCTTCACCTATTTACTAGGTTGGAAGATCTGACCTTTTTTCGTACCGTACTTATTCATAATACTCTTCTAAGCCTTCAACAACCGCTTCAGCCATTTTTTGACGATCAGAATCACTTGCTAGTTTTTCTGCATCAGCTGGGTTTGTCATAAAACCTAATTCGACTAATGTACTAGGCATCATCGAATAGCGAACCACGTGGAAGTTTCTTTCGAAAACACCACGATTAGCTGTTCCAACAGTGTCGATTAATTGTTGCTGAATCCCTGCTGCCAACGCTTCACTTTGGAGGGAACTGTAATGTGAATTCCAAAAAGTTTCCGACCCTCGGGCACTTTCATTAGCTGCTGAGTTGGCATGTATGCTAACGAATGCATCGGCAAATTCATCGTTGGCAATATTTGCCCGTTCATTTAATTCGACAAACGTATCATCATCTCGCGTCATAATAACATCAACATCTTCATCTTCTAATAAATCTTCAATTCGAAGGCTAACGTCTTTGGCGATTTCTTTTTCCTCTAGGCCATTTGCGATCGCTCCTGGATCACTGCCACCGTGTCCAGCGTCAATCACGATTCGTTTGCCTTCTAAACCTGGTGGTAATACGGTGACAACCAGTTCACCTAACGTTTCTCTATATACAAACGAATGATTGTCCTCTACTTCGACGACGATGTCCGTTCCATCTGAATGTTCATCAACACGTAAATCTTTAATATGATCACCGTCGAAAGTACTTTCATGTACGTCCGTTGCATCTGTCTCTATGTATAACTGTTGACCTTTTTCTTCAACATCGATATCTAAGCCGCCTATTTTGAACCAGGAAAGGACGGATCTGTCATCATTTTCTTTAATGTCAAGGCCACCTAACATACGAACCGATTCATCACCTTCTTCTAAATTTAGGTAATTCGTATGTACATAACCGATTTCCTCATCAGTATCGACTTTCGCCCAAGTATTTTCTAATGCCAATACATCAACTTCTTGACCTTCTTCCACTTTGTCGACGACTTCCTCTGACTGTGACGGTCCTTCACGGACATTCAACACTGTAGCCGTGACTTCACCAACCATTTCCTCAACATCGTATGCCCATTCTTCAGCCGACTTCACCTCTTCTTCATCAATGAAATCAGGAGAAGTGATTTCTGCTATTCGTTCGTCCTCATCCCAACTAACATCGGCACCGAATGTTTCTGAAAAGAAGCGAAGTGGAATCATCGTATAATCATCGATGATCTGTGGTGGTGGGTCGACACTCTTATCTTCTTCACCATTAACGAACGTCTTTTCTTCATCAATATCAAATACGACATGCATGTCGCCATTTTCGGCATGGACTTCTCGTTCCTCGTCTTTCCATCCGACATCTACACCCAGTTCTTCACTGATTGCTCTAAACGGAACAACGAGTCGATTGTTATCAAATACCGGTTCTCTCTGAAGCGATAAGCGTTCGTCATTAACAATAACCGGAACATCTTCTCGTTCTGATTCCGAAGAGTCAGCTTCATCGCTGGAATCTTGCTCTGCTTCTTCGCTTTCCTCAACGGCTATGTAGTCCCCGTGTACATAGGCTTCTTCGCCTTCAAAAGAAACTTTAACCCAAGTATCCTCATCCTCATAAACATCTAGTTTGTCATCCTCATGGAGTTGACCGATGACTTGACTTTCCAGAGAAGGTGCTTCCCGAATATTAACGTTGTTTCCTGTGATCATCCCTTCTTCATGTGCGCTAACCGCGGTGATTGAAGAAGAAAACATAATAAAAGTGAGCGTTCCTGTTGCTAAAACAACCCGAAGCTTTCTCAAGCTTAGACCTCCTTTAATATACGATTATGAAATAACTAAAATATGGATCTACTTCCATTATCGTTATTGTACGTATAAAAAATATATCATATTTTAAGAATTCCATGTGCTTTAGGTCGAAAAAATGCAACAAATGAATGAAAAATGAAATTATTCATCGAAATGAATCAATTTGATCATGCCGATTTATGAGAAATAAAACGAATAATATCTATTGATTTTCATTTCATATACGGATCATAACAGGTGTCTGAAACGAAAGACGGCGACGCCCAGAGGATAGAGCGCAGTCTGAAGATCCACTTATGCAAGGCCTGACCGAGCATAAGTTAGCTGAAGACAAGCCCCCGGGAAAGCGTACGTCTGAAGTGGAGGCCCCTTTCATTATTCGTTCCGATTTCAATATCCTATTTTGAATGATGAAATTGATTTGAAATATATCAATAAATTGATCCTATAGGATCCTACTCAGGAGCGTGATGTACTGAATGTTAAATAGGAATGTAAACATGCGCTTACTAACTTCCTTCAATAAAAAAGTCACTTCCCATTTACGTTAATTTGTGCGAGAACAAATGTGACGCAAATGAGAAAGTGACGATCTTTTTTCGTTCTATTTATTTTTCTAGTGAACCAATTTCATAATGAAGGCTTTTAACAAACATCACGAATGTAATAGTTATCGCAAAGGTTAACGTTCGTTTTGGAAAAGAGTGATTGAAACGAAAGGCGGCGACGCCCAAAGGATAAGCGCAGTCTAAAGATCCAATTCAGCGACGGTTTTTGGCGCTGAATTTAGCTGAAGACAAGCCCTTGGGAAAGCGTCCGCCTGCAGTGAAAATCACAATCCATGTTCGGAAATGATCTTTACATCATCTTTTATGAAATTCATTCATGTGATTAATATTCAAAAGTTTCAACAAAGTCTCCATGAATATAAGCTTTTTCTTCTTCTCCATCATCGGAATGCACTTGATACCAAACATCGCCGCCTGCTTCTACCTCATCAATAATTGCAACGAACTTTCCGGCTTGTTCATATTGAAATTGGATCGTTCCATTTGGCTCAGAACGAACATTTAAGTTACTTCCTGTCGTCATTCCGATGAGCTGTTGTCCGTAATCTTTTTCGCCGAGCGCTTTGTCCGCGCGGAACATATGACCAGCGATCTTTTTGCCCCAATAAGGGTCTGAAGCATAATTAACGTTCATTCCTACGCCTTTATTACCGAGCATTGCGCCATTATAGCGACCATTCCCATGCGCAATGTAATGAGATGATATAAAGTCTCCAAGGTAATCGATGTTATCTTCTAAACTCTCAAACTCATCTGCTTGCCCACGTGGGTCACTATCAACGGCATTTAAACCAAATAAGTTATTGTTTTCTTGAGCGATTTCACTTTCTCCCCAATCAGCTTCGTGTATCGCTTTCGCAAACATATATAATGCATTGACGCCGTATTTTTCTTGCGTCTCAATAAATGTTTCCCCAAGACCATATAACGGATTGTCCTCCGACTTTTCCTCGGCAACGTACTGATCTAAGTCATCGGCAGTATAGTTTGTCGGAACGTGAACAGGCAAGACATTGAAGTAAGACGGATAGTCAATAACATTATCATTATCTATACCGACAAAATGGAAACCATCCCAACTTTTATAAGTTTCTCCATTTTCCATTTCAGAAGCTTTGGGCCCGACCTCATAACGCCATGTACGGTTTTCTCGATGGTCATAGCCATGATGTTGGATCATCCCATCTACGACCACGTAAGTTGATTCTCCATTTACGATTGGTTCAGGGATGAGCTCTACTTCTGTAGGGTGAACATAGCCGACGAAATCATCCGTTCCATACTGAACACGAATCCATTCATCATTTCCTTCTAAATACTTCATTTCAGATCCTGACGATACGTACGTTTGCTGATTATTCAATTGTTCATCTCCGTAGATGACGGTTATAAAGTTTCCAGACGAAGGCGCGGATGTGACTAACCCTCCTGGCATTGTGACAATCTTTGAACCTATGTAAATCACTTCATCATCGCCAGAATAATATTCCATCACCGTATCATAAGTGTCGTACATTTCTTTGCCTCTTACATACTCTCCATCACCATTCAAAGTGGCAATTTGAAAAACGGCATCTTCATGTAGTTCCTCTTCATCAGACTCATGCTCATCTTTAACATCTTCATCAGACTCATGCTCATCTTTAACATCTTCTTCATCCGCTGAGCCATGCTTTTCGACAACATCAAGCATCCTGACGATAAAAGCTGAAGCGTGAGACCGTGTCGCATCATCTTGTGGCGCAAACTCAAAGCTGCCATCACTAAGCTCATGCCCTAAAATAATCTCATGATGCGCATTGGTTGAGACCGCTTCTAGAAAGTCCTCTTGAATGTCTCCTTGGTCTATGAATTGTAAAGAAGCCGTTTCCCTTTCTACACCTTCATACGTTAACGCACGGTCAATCATCAAGGCCATTTCTTGACGAGAAATATTCTCTTCAGGACGGTAATCGCCTGATGGATAACCTTGAATGAGCTCGGCCCCGTGAGCACTGTAAATCCCCAGCTTAAGTTCATTATCTTCCTCGTATCGACTGTCGACATCTGGAAAACGTTCATCAAGGTCAGTCACTTCTGGAAGGTCCATTCCTCTTGCTAAAAAGGTGGCAAACTGTGCACGAGTAACATCATCATCTGGACCAAAGCGTCCGTCTCCATAGCCCTTCATAATCTCTAAATCAATCACTTCTTCTAATTCCGCTTCCAAAACATGACCTTTTATGTCCTTAGGTGTATCCGCACTTATTGTCTGTATTGGAAACATAACAAAAGCCGTTCCGATTAATAACGATACTGTCTTTTTCACGAGCGATACTCTCCTTTTCTAGCGAATCACTTATTCATTCATCGCTTTTCAGAACCTTTTCCGTCTCTCTTTATCTCCAAAACTATTATACAAGATGAGACGGATTTCTGGAATGTTAGATATGAATCTGCAAATTTCCTATACTTTTGTACTATTTCGTAATCTCGGGCTATGACGAACGGCCATTTACACATATTAGTCAGCACGTCTATCATTCTTTCTTTTCATGTTATATAGTAAAAGAAGAGAAAATTGATTATCCCCCCCTTTTAAGGAGGTTCGTTTCCACATGCACACGCAGGCAATAAAAATAGCGTTAGGCGTAACGATTTTATTTTCGACTTTCTTCATCACCCCCCCTGTGTTCGCCGAGGATAACGATCAAGACGCTGAGGACGAGGTTGAAGTCGTCGATGAAATTGATGAAATTGATGAAATTGATGAAATCGATGAGGTTGATGAAATTAGCGATAAAATTGAAGAAGTAAATGGTGAAAACGACACTGAACTTGATAAGGAACAAGAAGCAAGCCAAGATTTAGAAGAAATTGACGAAGATAAACTGCCATTTACAGACATCAATCGAGATGATGAAGCTTATGAAGAAATTCAATTTCTATATGAACGAGAAATCATTGAAGGATATGATCATAACACCTTTCAAAAAGATACACCCGTTTCACGTGCAGAAGTTGCACACATGATTGTAACAGAAAGAAATTGGGATAACTTTTACGAGCAAGGTGCGGAGATTGATTTAGCAAACGATTTTAATGACTTAAATCAAGAGCACTGGGCTTATAATGCTTTAGCAACACTTGTCATCAATAATATGCTTCAAGGAGATCACCAATCTTTGCGCCCAGATGACGGGATGACAAGAAGTGAAGTTGCCGCTCTTCTAAACCGTACATATGACCTAGCTCCAGCATATGGTTTTGCCAGCTTTGAAGATGTTTCGGTGGATCATTGGGCTTACACGGATATCAACATTTTATCCAAAAATGCCATCACGACACAGGCTGGAGAACATTTCTTTCCTAACCAAGAAGTAACACGCGGTGAACTTGCCCTCTTCCTTGCTAGAGTGCTCGATGACCGTTTTAAAATGATCGACTAAATCGCTTGTGAACGTGATCGTAAAACTCAAATTACAAAGTGTCAACACGAACTATCAGTTCGTTTCACTCAACAAAGACTCGGCGCATAAAGATATGCGTCGGTTTTTTTACAAATTTTTCTGATATAAAAAGCCCCTACGTTTTCACGTAGAGGCATCTGTGATTCGTAACTTTTCTTGACGTTTTCGTTTGCTTCAACCGTTAATGTGTGAGGGTTCATACTCGCATGTTGTCCCTCTAAGACTGCATCATCCATCATGGAAACGTAATAACGCTTCCCATTCCCTTCTTCTACTTCAAACGAACTCGTACAGTTGGGTCGTATAAATCACCGACAAATTGTTTTCCATCAAGGATTTCCTCATTGTCGATATCTTCAGGACGCTCGTCTGCGAAAGAGGAGGCTTACCTCGTAGAAGGCATTCCTTCTACAGGTTCGCCTCCTTTTTAGCTAGAAATTAAAGAATTTCTAGTTCTACAACGAGCGCGACCAATAGTTGTAAAAGAATTTGGATATTTGCAGCTACTTGCGTGTCTGTTGTTGTTACGTCTACTTTACGAGAGTTTTCAACAACAGTTTTTTGGAACGTTTTTTGTTTAATTTTTGATGTTTGAAGTAACTCTTGTGTTACTTCTTCAGCTTCATTACTGTCTGCAACGGCAATGCTAATAATCACAGCAATCGCTGCTTGAAGTGACGCTTGTAATGAAAGTGCTGCTTTTGTGTCCGTTGAGTTGATCGCTACATCGCAAGAGTCTTTAATATAGATATATTCCTCTGATAGCTGCATTGTTTTGTTTTGTTGGTTTGCTTCTTGGGTATCTTCAACTCTTTTTGTTGGGTGGCATGCATCCGGGTCAAGTGCTGACCAACGCTTCTTTTTATCTTTTGGTGAATAATACATTTCTTGATTCACCTTGAATCCCCCTTTCCATATCGTTCTATATCACAATATGTGTATGAGGGGGACAACGTATAGGAAAGTGCTGAAGTTAGGAGTCTATTTTTAATAAAGGCGTGATTTTGTGGTTTAGTGTGGTAAAGGGTAGGTGCTACTTTGGTAGCACCTACCCTTTACTACGATAAAGCAAGAACAATCTATTTTTTTCTTCTTCTTTTGCTTCTTTTCTTGCTTTCTTTCCACATTTTCACTTGGCTCACGTCGTTAGGTGCTTGAAATCGCGCCCCACCGCTCCTCGTTTGTTGATTGACGATCTCATTATTTGGCGGGGATTGTTGTACATTTACTTGACTCTCTCCTTCCGCCTCATCATCACCGTCTGTAATTTCAACACCGCGACTAGTTGTATTGTTTGAACTTTGATTTTCCTCTGGGAAGTCTTGTTCCGTTATCTTTTTCTCATGTTCTTCAAGAAAACGTTCTACTTGCCCTTGAATTTTTGTCACAATGTCTTGCAACTGTTCTTTTTCCGAATCATCAAGTTGACTAGTTGAGTCAACATTATGCCGTTGGAGGATCTTTCTTACCATAAGACTCATCATCTTCTGCTGTTCATCTTTCATAACTTTCACCTCTTCTTTTATCCTTCTTATGTAAATTATTCGCAAAGGACAAAAAGGGTGTGTATACGGTATAGGCACATGAGACATTCTGACAACCTACGAAAATTTTTGAGCGTATACCTAGTTGCTTTTGCGGTGTAACGTAATGAAGGGTAGGTGCTACCGAAGTAGCACCTACCCTTTACCTTACTAAAGCATATTTTCCTAGATAAATAGATTCGTATTTGCTTCATCTGCTTCGGACAAGTACGACGCCACACCAGCATAGTCGAGGTCATCGATCAATTCCTCTTGTGTAAGCCCCATAACGTCCATCGACATCGTGCAAGCAACCATTTTCACATCCAAGTCTTGAGCCATTTCAATGAGTTCATCTAAACTGGACACGTTCTTTTCCTTCATCATTTTTTTCATCACTTTCGGCCCCATACCAGCCATGTTCATGTTTGAGAGACCGAGCTTTTTCGGTCCGCGCGGCATCATGCGCTCAAACATTTTTTCTAAAAATGGCTTCTTCACATTGGCTGATTCGTCTTTACGCAGGACGTTTAGTCCCCAAAATGTAAAGAACATCGTCACTTGTTTGCCCATCGCAGCCGCTCCTGTTGCGATAATGAAGCTAGCCATCGCTTTATCTAAATCACCGTCAAAGACGATCATCGTTAACTTTTGATTTTTGTCTACTTCTGTTGTCATCTTCTCTCCACCCTTTCAATACGTTCAGTTTCTTACCGGATCACCACTTTAACGATTTAAAGTGGTGCACGGTAGGTGCTACCGAAGTAGCACCTACCCTTCACCTAGCTAAAGCGCCCCGCTTCTTTCTACCGACTCTTCACGAGTAGTTTCACAGCTTCTTCCATAACGTCATCTGTGTCTTCGCCGTCAACGATACGGTCGCGGACGCATTGTTCTAAGTTTTGTGCGACGATGAGTGCCATCGTTTTATCTAGAGCCGAGCGCGCAGCGGAAAGTTGATAGATCAGGTCGCGACATTCTTTTTCTTCATCCATCATCTTCATGACACCGCGAATTTGTCCTTCAACGCGACGCAGGCGCCCTTTCATCTTTTCATCATGACTCGCTCCCATCTTAAACCCCTCCTTTCGCTTTGAGCTCAGCTTTGGCACTGTCGACGGTGACATGCGCAATCGCCTCATCCCCGATCACATCGGAAAAGCTCGCTCGCTTCATGACGTCACGAACCGGTCCCTTCGCACGTGCAATCGCGATCTGATAACCTTGCTCCACTCGTTCTTTCATCCACGCCTTAAGTTCATCAGCTGCTACCGCGTCCATATCATTGATCCCACTGAAATCAAGCACAATTCCACGAATTTCCCGACGGGCGTCCAACCGTTTCTGCAACTGTTCTTCTAACTCTGGTACATTCGTAAAATATAGCGGTGCATCCATGCGACAAACGAGCACTTCCGGGTCAATGTCTACATCTGGATATCGCTCTGGATTGCGGTACACACCCTCTTCGGCACGGTAACCGAGTTCCACGATATCCGGAAACGCATTTCTCCAAACAAATAACAACAATGAAAAAATAATACCTGTCACTAACCCCAGCTCAATCCCTAACACAAGCGTCGTCACAAACGTCAACATGAGTGTGACCGCATCACTACGACGAATGCGCCATAAATGAACCGCTTCTTTCACGTCGATCAATTTCACAACGGCGACGATAATAATTGCGCCCAATATCGCCTGTGGCAAATAATAAAACCACGATGTGAAAAACAACAACGCGAGCAAAACAAACAAAGCACTGACGATACCAGCAAACGGCGTTTTCGCCCCCGACTCGTAATTCACCGCCGAACGAGAAAAACCACCTGTAACCGGAAATCCAGAAAAAAACGTCGTCGCCAAATTTGCAGAACCGAGTCCGATCAATTCTCTGTTCGCATCAAGTGCATACTTTTCTCGCGCAGCGATGATTTTTGCCATCGCATAAGACTCAGCGTAACCGATAATCGCAATCACTACCGCTGTTGGCAGCAAAGAAACGACCGCACTCATCGTAAGCGTCGGAAAACTTATTGGCGGTAAACCCGCCGGCACATCACCGACAATATCCACGCCACTGTCGGCCAACTGTAAACTCGCAACCGTTAAAATTCCAAACACGACGGCAACGAGTGGACCCGGGATTTTCGGTATTCGTTTAAACAACAATAATAAAACGACACCGGCGACACCCAATAACAACGTCAATACATGAATGTCATCCAAACGCGTCACGGCCTCACCAGCCATCAACACTGGACTTGCATCATGGACAAATTCATACCCTAGCAAGTGCTTCAACTGGCTAAACGCAATGATCACCGCCGCCGCTGACGTAAACCCACTGATCACTGCATGTGACATCAACCGCGTCACCGCACCAAGGCGCAGAAAACCTAACACGAGTTGGATCACCCCAACCATCAGTGCCAGCAGCAACACGAGTCCGACATATTCAGCCGAGCCCGGCTCTGCCAATTCGGAGACCCCACTAAATACAAGGAGCGAGACGATCGCCACCGGGCCAACCGCCAATTGGCGAGACGTCCCGAGCAACGCATAAATCAACAACGGAATCGTCGCCGCGTACAAACCCGTAACAGGTGGCATCCCCGCGAGCATCGCATACGCCATCCCTTGTGGCACGAGCATAATCGCCACGATTAAACCCGCAACCACATCTTGCTTCAAGTCTTGCCTATTCGCCTGTCGCATCGCCTCAAAGCCTGTTAACCCTTTCGCCATCATCTTCGCTCCTTTTACACCATTTCAACGAGCTAGCATTCAACGGAAAGCCGGCTCACATCAACACATGTCAACGACCTACGCTTTTCTTATCCAAAACTTGAATGTTTCCCCATCTTGCTCTTGCGCTAACAGCTCATGGCCAGAAGTCTTCGCCCATGCGACCATATCGGACTCTGAGCCTTTATCCGTCGCGTGAATCTCAAGCACCTGCCCGCTCTCTAATTGATCCACCTCTTTTTTCGTCTTAACAACCGGCATCGGACAAGCTAATCCCTTTGCATCTAATAATTTATCACTGTTCATGTTTAACCTCTCCTTTTTTTATTAATGAATGAATGGTTCCTCTTTCAACAGACTTTCCATGAATGTGGTGCTGTAACCTTGTTTACGAGACAGCACAACGGTTTGGTCCAATTTCCATTTCGGTTTCTTCTTCTTGATCTGGGTTCAATTTACCCATGTTCGTCTCGCGAATTTCTTGGTACGCGTTTGGCTGTGGTGGTAGGTTTTCAGTCACCATTTTGCGGAACGCGTCTTCGTCGTCGACGTTGAGCCCTTCGTTGTGTTCGTAAAGGTCGCCAAGGCGCGCGACGACACGGCCGTCGTTTGCTAGCTCATGCAACTTCGCAAAGTGCGCGGGTAAGACTTGTAAGTTTTGGTCGAGTTTTTTGTAGCGCACGTACAATGTTTCGCGCAGATCGGCAACCCAATCTTCTGCGAGACCCGCCAAGTCTGGGCGCCCGATGGAATCGAGGAACAAAATGTCGCCTGTGAACAAGTACGTGTCGTTTAAAATAAACGAAGTGCTGCCGATCGTATGCCCTGGACTGTATACAGCGCGAATTGTCACTTCATCTTGCCCGAAGACGATTTCTTGACCGTCTTCAACGGGTGTGAAATCGAATTGCACTTCACCTGCGTCTTTAGAAGGCAAGTAGTACGTACCTTCGTTGTTCGCTGCAAGGCGTCGGCCACCAGAAATGTGGTCAGCATGCAAGTGCGTATCAATCAGGTGAATCGTGTTTACACCGATTTTGTCAGCAAACGCTTGATACTGATCAGTCATACGGAGTGGATCGATCATCGCCGCTTCATTTCCAGAGACGATCATGTACGACAAGCAACCTTTACCGAGACGGACGAATTGATACAGTGCACTGTTGTCACCAAGGTCAGCAATTTTCACCGGCTCGAGATGCTCACTCCACGACTTCATCCCACCTTTGAGGGCGGAGACGTCGCGACCAGTCGCTTCCACGATTTGATCAGCGACAAATACGGATGAACCTTCTTTCGCACAAACAACGAGAATGTCTTTGTCTTCGGGTAACTGCGGTAAAACCTCATCTACCCCGTCAATCAAATCGAAATACGGTGTGTTCATGCTTTCAATCGTTTCCCCTTCAATTTTCCAGTCGTTGAAATCTGCTTCATTCCGAACATCGAGAATGAATAACTCTTCTTGGTTGATCACTTTTTTCGCAACTTCTGAAGCTTCCATCATGTGTAATGCCATTTTTGGTTTCCCCCTCTATTTTTTTTAACTTTTATTGAAAACGTGAAGTTTTCGTTATTTGGACTGAATATCTCCGTCCCACTGGCTCATGCCAGGAACGACGTTTTGCACTTTTGAAAACCCGCGGTCAGCCAGTTTTTGCGCCGCCATGCTACTTCGGTTTCCTGTGCGACAAACGACGTTGATCGTTTTTGCTACGTCAAGTTCTTTCATGCGTTCTTCCAGATCTTCTAGCGGAATTGAAACTGCCCCGGGTATATGACCAAAGGCGTATTCCGCAGGTTCGCGTACATCGACGACAAGTGTTTCCTCATCGTTGAGCGCTTCTTTTAATTGGTCATTGTCGATTTCTGGTTCAAATGCTGTGACCTCTTTCGTTTCACTCGGATCCGCTTTGCGAATGTAGTGAATGAGAAGTTCGCCTTCTTCTTTCGTGCCGATATATTGGTGACCGGTGCTGTCAGCCCACCCTTTCATATCAGCGAGTGAACCACGGTCTGTGGCTTCGATCTCTAATACTTCTCCTGCTTCGATTTGGTCGATCGCTTTTTTCGTTTTCACAATTGGCATCGGACATGCGAGGCCTTTTGCATCAACTTGCAAATTGACGTTGATCGTCATCGGAACTCCTCCTTAAAGGTTTTTGTTTTTTTCTGTTACATATACAAGTAGGGGTATATAAAGGTGTAAAAAAATAATCGCGTTTTCGTATTGGTTTTATGAGCAAGTAAAATTTAAGGTCTGTATACCCTGTTAGGTATATAATAAATCAACTGCTGTAGGATGTCAACATTTCCACTACATTTATTTTGTTTACTTGCAAATGAGCGTCACGTTCCTACGTATACAGGTATATAAAGTTCAAAAAAATGACTTGCTACACACTCTCTTTTATACGGTGTAGGGTATATGGTAAATCGCATTTGATTCGCTGTCAACTTTTTATTTCTTGCTTTACCGTATTAAAGGGTAGGTGCTACTTCGGTAGCACCTACCCTTTACTGTGATAAAGTTTTCTTATTTATATAATGAAGGCCGTCGGTCTGTGAAAACGGGGATCTGTTTGCGAATATCGTCGACTTCTGAAAGGTCTATGTCTCCGTAAAGTACTGTTTCTTCTTCTCCTGCTTCGGAAATGACTTCGCCCCACGGATTGACGATGATTGATTGTCCACCAAATGTGTTGTTTGGGTCTGATCCAACCCGGTTACATGCGATCACGAAGCACTGGTTTTCGATCGCGCGACTCATGAGCAGCGCGCGCCAATGGTCGATGCGTGGCTTCGGCCATTGTGCAACGACAAACAATACTTTCGCGCCATCTAACATTTGTGTGCGTGTCCATTCAGGAAAACGAATATCGTAACAGATGACGCCTGATAACGGTTGCTGGTCGAGTTGAAAAGTTCCTGTTTTATTTCCAGAAAGCAAGTATTTCTCTTCATTCATTAAACGGAACAAATGAACTTTGTCATAGTCTTTAACGAGGTTACCGTGTGCATCAACGACGAGCATCGTGTTTGTGACGCCTGCGTCTGTTTGTTTTGCGACTGAGCCCGCGATGATATGGAGTTGGTACTTTTTCGCCCATTGCGACAATGTTTGAAAGACTTGATCTGCGTTCCTATCTGCAATTTCATCTAAACGGGATAGGTCATAGCCCGTTGTCCAAAGTTCAGGAAGGACGACGACATCTGGCATGTTCGTTAATTGCTCAAACTGTCGGTCCATTTTTTCAACGTTCGTTTTCGGGTCTCCGAATTCAATGTCCATTTGAAACAAGGCTACTTTCACCGGCTTCACCCTCTTTTTTCGATTTCCTGTATTATACAGGAGGTGACATTTATGTCAATAGGTTCGCGCTTTGTTGTTTTAAAGTAACGAAGAGTAGGTGCTACCGAAGTAGCACCTACCCTTTACTATAGTAAAGGGTCCAAATTTACGTTTTCCTAAAGTTTAAAGTAAAAAGGAGCTATAAATGACGAGTGGGATGATGAATAGGCTGGCGGCTGCGGTTGTGATGATGGTGACCATGGCGAGTTTGGCGTTTGCGGTGTAACGGGCGATGATAACGGCTGCGGTGATGAATGTCGGCATACATGCTTGAATGACGATGACCTGTTTTACTTGTGAGGGAAGGTCGATAAATAGTAGGAATGTAAACGCGATCGTTGGAGCGAGGATGGCTTTAATCGTGACCGCTGCTGTGATAAAGCGCCAGTAGTCGTGTTTAAGTTTTTCGGCTAGATCGGGGGTCCATTCGCTGATGAGCATGCCGATGTAAATCATCGCCATTGGTGCGGCTAAACTAGATAAAATTTCACTCAATTCAAAGATGTATGTAGGGATTGTTCCTCCAAGTGAAACGATCATTATACTCACGATTAACGTGACAAGTGGTGGGTTGATCATTGCTTTTAGTTGGCGGAGACGGAATTTTTCTTGTTGTAATAGGATGACGCCGATGCTGAACACGGTTAGTACGGTGCCTGCATCATAAATTGCAGCAAACACCCCTGCGGCGGGTCCGAATAACATGATGATGAGCGGCACGCCGATAAATCCGGTGTTGCCAATGCCTGACATGATTGCCAGTTGTCTCGCTTCGTTGTCGGTATATTTGAGTGTTTTTCCTGTTCCGTAGCCGAGAGCCATACCGATGACGTTTAACGCTAGTGCGCATGCTAATACGATGGCCAGTTGTCTCCACATTTGCGCGTCAAAATTAACTTGAAAAATGCTATAAACGACGACGCCTGGTAACGCTAAGTTGATTACGACGAATGCGATAAATTCCTTTACGTGATGAGTCGCTTGAATTTTAAACGTCATGATGTATCCTAAAACGACGATCGTTGCCATGATCAATACCGGTTGAATGATTTGAAATCCGTTCATTTTATCACCACTTATTCGCAACATTTCGAGGCGCTAAAAACATTGTATGTGTGTCGGGAATTGAATATGAAATTTTGCGGGAGGGTTTTAGTGATGTGAAGTGCGAAAGGGTAGGTGCTACCGAAGTAGCACCTACCCTTTACTTGACTAAAGTGTCATTTCAGTTTTCCACCGGTACTTTGGAAGAGGATTCGTTTTCAGACGCTGATGTTCCTTCTCCTCCACCTCGGTTCCATATTGAAACGAGAATTGGTCCAGAAATATTGTGCCAAACGGAGAAAACAGCGCTTGGTAATGCGGCAAGTGGCGCGAAGTGAGCGGCTGCTAGTGCCGCACCGAGCCCCGAATTTTGCATGCCGACTTCCATGGAGATCGCGCGTCTCTTGGTTTCATCAAGGCCTGCAAATTTAGCTGTCAAATAACCGAGACCAAGGCCAAATGCGTTGTGCAAGATGACAGCGGTAAATACAGCCACGCCCGTTGTAGCCAAATTGTCAGCATTTAGCGCCACAACAGCTGCAACGATCAACATAATCGCCAGCACCGATACAAGTGGGAGTGCCGACTTCCCTTTTTCGACGGCTTTAGGGAAGAATCTACTCACAATAATCCCGAGGGCAATTGGAATAATGATCACTTGCACGATCGACATGAACATGTCACCAACACCGACAGGTAGCCATTGACCAGCTAGCAAAAGCACGATAAGTGGTGTGAGTATAGGTGCGAGCATCGTTGATACCGATGTCATCGCAACCGATACTGGTACATCACCACGCGATAAGTACACCATCACGTTGGATGCTGTTCCACCTGGGCACGCACCGACGAGAACGAGACCAGCTGCAAGTTCTGGTGGCAACCCCATCGCATAAGCAATCACAAAGGCCGCTAGCGGCATGATCAGAAACTGAGCCAAAAGCCCGATGATCACTGGGACTGGCTTTTTTGCAACAACAGAAAAATCGGATAGCTTCATCGTCGTCCCCATGCCAAACATGATAATCCCGAGCAATAATGTGATGTACGCGCCAATCCACGTGAACCCTTCAGGCGCTGCAAATGCGACAAACGAGACAAGAATAACGATAAGAGCAAAATACTTACTAAAAACTTGACTTACTTTCTCTAACGCTTGCATAAAATGAACTCCCTTCTGACTCCCTTAGTTGTCTGAAAATTAGATATGTTCAAATTATTGTAACGCTCGTTTGCACTGTTTTCAACAGTAAATCGTGAAGTTTTTTACATTTTGTCGTTTTAGCGTATTGAAGGGTAGTGGCTACCGAAGTAGCACCTACCCTTCACCTCACTAAAGCGCGACACCAAAATATACTCCCCCTTGTACCCTTTCGCCGTTGCCGCTTTCACACCCCTCATATGATGCAAAACGAGCCGTAGAGCAATCATAGGCAATCAAAATAGACAAGCCATCTAGTAAAAATATCTAACGTGCTTCATTTAAAAAGAGCTGCTTCAACGATGTTGAGCTGCTCTTTTTTGTCGTTAACGAAAAGAAAGCCAGCCGTGACAGCAAACGCGATCACGACTGGCTTATTTTTGAGAGGTTACGCTTATTCAGAACCTTTATCACCTTTTAAACGTTTACGACTAACGACCACGGCGATAAATATACCGACTACGGCCACCATAATGAGCGCGAGCGCGTAAGCAACAACCGCGTCACTTCCTCCATCAACTTCATATTCAGCGTACACTTCACTACCTTGTGAATAATCGATATCCCACGTCAACGTGTTTCCATCAACGGAATCTGCATTATGGTCCACAGGTTCTGTCGGAAAATGCCCTGTAAACGTAACATCAATCATATCCATATCCATCCCCATGTCGACGGCCTCTTCCTGTGGAGATACGAGCATGTCGATAACTCGGGTTGAATCACTGACCCTACTCACAAGTGTATCGTCATTATATGTTGTAACGAAATCGTCATCTTCGAAAAGCGGTTCCATTTCTCTCGTTACATCCGTAATATGCTTTTTTATTGAGATACCTAACCTTTCAGCTTCTTCATCATCAATGATTTCAGCCTCTACACCTTCTTCCTCTGCCATTTCCATTTCCCGCTCGAGATCTTCACGCATCTCTTCAACGCCAAATGGAAGTGACGATGTGTCAAAGGTAACGTTCATCTCAACATCAGCCGAATCGTTATCGTATACCTCCATGACAAGATCCTGTTGCGCACACCCTGTCAGAAACAAACCGATAGCGAGCAAAGCCGTCAATAAGTACGTTTTCATCGTTCTTCCCCCTCTATGTTTCGTTCATCTAAAAATAGCAAATTTGTCCAAACCTAAACAAGTTAATTGTAACATAAAATTTTCCGTTCAATGGCATTTTTATGTACTCTTTGCTTTAGTTGGTAAAAGGGTAGGTGCTACTTCGGTAGCACCTACCCTTCACCACTTTAGTGTGGAACAATCAACGGATTACTGGATGTGTTCGGCGATTTGTCTTATTTCTAAAAGCAGTTGTTGCATTTCTTCTCGGTTTAAACGGACCGGGATTTGGTCATTGACGGTTAAAATGTATTCCTCATCTGCTTCGACCGCTTGCCCAATGTGATGATTGAGGTGCTCTAATTGCTCGGCATCAAGGACGGATTGGGTCTCGCAATGCTTCACGCGCCTGAGCACATACTCTTTCGACTGCGCGTCAACCTCCCCTGACAAAATGCTTTGATCCATACACGATCTCCTTTCGTCATAGCGTTCGCGGTTAGTTTTTGTGTAATAAGACAAATTTACTCGAAACGACCGACTCTCCTTCACATTTTCACTTTAGCACGAAAAAGGGTAGGTGCTACTTCGGTAGCACCTACCCTTCACTTCGCTAAAGCATCTCAACGGCACCTGAGATGTCGTAGTCGTTGAGGTCGAGTGTCGTTTCTTTGCCACGAGCGAGCCTTGCGAGCTCGCTTCCGAGAAACGGGCCGGCCGTTAAACCAGAAGAACCGAGTCCGTTGGCGGCAATAATCCCTTCAAACTCTGGCAAACGTCCGATAACAGGGAGAAACCCAGGTGCAACAGGGCGAAAGCCGACGCGCGTTTCTTCAATCGTCGCATCAGCTAGCCCTGGCGCCACTGCGAGTACTTTATCTAAAATCTCGTGCACCCCACCTGCTGTGATGCGCCCGTCGAACCCGAGGTCATCTTCGTGTGTCGCACCGACGACGACGCGGCCAGCTTCGAAAGTTAAGATATATTTATTTGTCGGTGGCATCACGACAGGCCAGGCACCCGTGTCCGTATCAGGCATGTTCAAGTGAACAATTTGCGCTTTTTGCGGTTCGATCTTGAAATCGACGCCGAGTGGTTTAAACAAAGGTTTCGCCCAAGCGCCTGTTGTGACGATCGTTTCATCGGCGTGGAGCGTTTCACCGTTTACCTTTGCGCCAGTTACGCGGTTGCCTTCAAACGCGAGTGTGGCGTCACCATCGATGACTTTGGCGCCATGCTTTTGCACTGAGCGAACGAGTGATGTACGAAGCGCATCACCTTTGACACGGGCGCCACCGCTGACGTGAACAGCGCCATACTCTTCCGCTAACGCGGGAAATTGTGCGCGTGTTTCTTCTGGCGACAAGCGAGTGATCGTCCCGATTTCTGGTGCGTCTTCACGACGGGTGTAAGCTCGTTCCTCCATTTGATCGAGCTTTTTTTCGTCGGTATGAAGGCTAATCGCGCCGACTTTTTGATATCCTGTATCCGTTTCTCCGTCTGCTTCCAGTTCAGCAATCAGTTCTGGATAGTATTTTGCGCCGCCTTTAGCGAGTCGGTACCAAGCTTTGTTGCGGCGTTGCGATAGCCATGGACAAATGATACCAGCTGCGGCTTCCGTTGCTTGTCCGTCATCAAAACGGTCGATAAGTGTGACGGTCTCTCCTGCTTTTGCGAGTTGATAAGCGGTTGTTGCGCCGAGGATCCCGGCGCCGATGACGATGTATGTACTCATAATATCTCCTTTTTCGGCGTTGTTTTTTGCGTGTCTGTACTTATTGTACTGAAAGTGAAAACGAGTCTCAATCGATCGGAAAGGCTTGTCTTCTTCTTAAAAGGAAAAACACACCACGGTTGTGATGTGTTTATTTGAATATGCTTTGTGGCAAATAGGCGGAGATGAGGTAGTGGGGGACGTCGACGATTTCGCTGATTTTGAGGTCGACGGCGATGCTTGATAGGGCGTAGGCTTCTTGGGGTGTGAGGCCGTATGTTTTTTCGAGGTGTTCGATCATGTAGCGGACGGAATTTTTGGCGGCGCTCATTAAGTCTTCGCCGTAGCCTGTGGTGACGTAGTATCCTTTTTCGTCTAAGCCTGGTGTTAGTGGGCCTGGTGTGATGAATTGTGGTTCTTGTATGGTTTTTCCTTTGTGAAGTTTGAAGCGTAATTGGATTTCCATGGGGGCTTCGATGGCTGATCCGCAAACTTCGCCGTCTCCTTGGGCGGCGTGGGTGTCGCCGACGGAAAATAGGGCGCCTTCGACCCATACAGGTAAGAAAAGTTTTGTTCCTTTTGTCAGGTGGCGGATGTCCATGTTGCCACCGTTTTTACGAGGCGGGATGACATCGTGTTCGCCTGGTTCTGGGAGAGCGGTGCCGATTGTGCCTGGGAATGGGCGAATTGGGATTTCGATGCCGTCGGCGAATTCGGCGGTTTGTTGGTTTTTCAAGTCCCATGTTTTTAGGTAAGGTTCGGAAAACTCTTCTTGTAGTAAGCCGAATTCGGGGAGAATCGCTGTCCATCCCCAGCTTTGTGTGCCAAAGTTTTCGATTTCTACTTCTAGTGTGTCACCTGGTTGGGCGCCTTTTACGTAAACGGGACCTGTGAGTGGGTTCAGTTTTGAAAGGTCGAGTTTTGGAATGTCGGCTGCGATGGATTTCGGAGATAATTGTCCCCCTGAAGCATCATGGACTTCAAAGTTGACGCTTTCTCCTGGATCGACAGAAAGAACGGGTTCGAGGCTGTTATCCCAAGCGTTGTGATGGCAATGTTTATGAATCGTATAATTTGTATTTTTCATCATTGTCCCTCCTTACTTTTAGTTATTGTTGTTTATTGTTATGAATAAACCATTGATACGATGTTATTGAAAAGATGTTTTGAATGGCTCTATACCGTCGGTCGATGTGATTTCTCTCGGTTTTCGTTTATGGAGTGGTTTGCCAAGAATGATGCGGTGGGTATTGTCGTTAAACATCGCCCATGTTGACTGGTCGTAAGTTTGATCGATATATTTTTTTGTCTCAAGCCAACGACATGGGCGTTTGTTCGTGTTGTGGGCATCGGATGCTAGGACGTGAATGAGACCTTGGTCGATAAATTGTTCGCATGCGGTTTTCGTTTGTTCACCGAAATAGCCGAGTACGCTTGCTGTCGTTAATTGTGTGCATACACCTCCTTCGACTAAACGATAAAGTATGTTTGGATTTCTGACGAGTTCGCTGTTTCGTTCTGGGTGAGCGAGAACTGGGGTGACACCGCGATCTAATAAGTGTAATAGGACTTGTTCGGTATAGTCAGGATAATAGTGAAACGGGAGCTCGACAAGCATGTATTTGTAGGCGTCGTTTGTCGTCAATGCTTCTTGGTTGTCGACGGCTTCTGGGAGTTTTGGGTGAATGCGCGCTTCTTGCCCTGGGAAGATGGTCAAGTCAATACCTTCTTTAGCGAGGGCTCGATTTAGGCGTTGCGATTTTTGTAGTATTGTTGAGCGGGTATTAGAAAAAACAGGTTCAGCGTGGTGTGGTGTTGCGACAATGCCTTCAACGCCTTGTTCCTTTGCACGTTTTGCCATCGCTATACTTTCAGATAAACTTTTCGCGCCATCATCTAACTCTGGAAGTATGTGACAATGAATATCAATCATACGCTTCCTCCTTATTAACCTTCAATTTGGAAAAATGAGGGCTTTTATGAGAAATCCTTCGTTGTGTCTATAAACTTTGGCAAGCTCTTCACATGAGCCTTATAGAAGAACTTCTATCGCAGTTGGCTGTGTATGTTTTGACTGCGTTGACCTTGATATCTTTTTTAAAAGTACGTTATCATCATTATACCATGCTCTCATTTATTGGGAACAAAAGAAATACTTGCATCAAACATATTTCCTTGTTTGTTGACATCATCATCTATACTGTCTTTCAGTTACTTAGCGTTCAAATCGATATGTACATATCATTGAATTAAAAGGTCTTTATATGACAGAAAATTCTAACAATAACTTGTTTGAAAATGAAAAAAGGAGTATTCGTATGTCCATTGATGCCTTTATTATGGGTCTAACTTTCATCATGATCCATATGTTTGCTAATGAGCTTATACCTGCTAATAGAATTCATCGATTAAAATGGTTCTCATTTTCAGGAGGGTTAGCTGTTTCCTACGTATTTGTCTATGTCCTCCCTACCTTGCATAAAGAACAACTTATGACCAAAGAGCACCATGATTTTTTCACGATGGAATCGGAGTTATATTTCATTGGTTTGTTTGGCGTGATCATATTTTATGGTATTCAAAAAGTCGTTAGAAAAGCACACGTCGACAATCAAGAAAATCATATTGGAATGCTTTTTTGGTTTCAAATCAGCTTTTTTGGCTTTTATAACATGCTTGTCGCTTATACAGTTGTTTCTCAAGAAGTCTTAGGGGTTCAGGCTGTTTTTTATGGACTGGCTGTTGGCCTTCACTTTATTGCCGTTGCCCACGATTTATGGATCGAGTATGGAGAAGCTTATAACCGTGTTGGTAGGTATATTCTTGCTCTCGGGATTATCGCCGGTTGGGCTACCGGACTGACCCTTAACTTATCTTCTTTAACTGAATCGATCATTTTTGCTTTCATCTCTGGAGCGATGATTCTAAATGTCCTTAAATACGAACTGCCACCAGACCACGAATCTCACTTCAGCACGTTTACCATCGGTGTTTTATCTTACACAATGATTACGTTGTCGTTAAAATACTTTTTTCAATGGTAGTTTTGGAAATTGGAAATGGGCGTTCGTTAAACTTCAAGGATGTTATTGAACCTTTGAACCTCCTCTAATTACATAGAAACACATTTCGCCGTATCACCTGGTTGTTATTTATTTGACAACGTTCTTCGACGGTTCTTTGACGAGGGATTTTTTGACATTATTTCCACAGAAATAAGACATGACGTGTGTACGTTCAACAAGTGCGTCGTGATTCGTCATGTTTTATTGTCGTACGTCTGTCGGGTCACAGAAGCGATGTTGAACAGTCATTCATAGGTTTGATCATCTCTCTCACTCGTGCTAATTCCATCCTTCTAGGAAATCCTCCTTTATTCATTCTGTATGAGATGTAAGGCGTTTATTAAGCTATGTTTGATGGAGTCGTCCCCCTACTTCGACATCATTTCCTAGGAAATGAACAGACTTTGTCGCTTTACAACGCGGTTTCGACGATTCAAGCGAATTTATGGTTATTGGAAATAAAAGGTTGCCGTCGCACCCTGATTGCTGGTTCACATTTTGTCAGTATGCGGCGAGATCCTTTATCGTGATAAAGGGTAGGTGCTACCGAAGTAGCACCTACCCTTTAGTTCACTAAAGAAAACGTTTACTTGAAATATTTGCTCTGTTTCTCTATAATAAGTACCACTGTCGAAAATGCTCGAATGCTGGCACGGTTCATAATGGAGGTGATGCGATGCTAACCGTAAAAAAAGTGTTAAATAACAATGTCGTGATTGCCGAGCACCCGAATTATGATGAAGTCGTCCTCATTGGGAAAGGGATTGGTTTCGGGAAGAAAAATGGTGACGAGATTGCTGGTGAACATGCTGAGAAATTTTTCGTGTTGAAAAATGATGAAGAACAGCGCCAATACATGAATTTGTTACAATATGTCGATGAGTCATTCATCGGGGTTATGAATGAATCTGTTGAAATGATCGAAAATCGTTTTAGCACGAAACTTCATGAGCATATTCATGTTGGTTTGACGGACCACTTGTACTTTGCAATAAAGCGCATACAAAAAGGTCATGGTATCTCGAACCCTTTTTGCAAAGAAACGGAGCTTGCTTATCCTCAGGAGTACGCTGTTGCTCGTGAACTGACCGAATGGCTGAACGAACAATTGGACGTTCTCATACCTGAAGGGGAAATTGGTTTTATAACGCTTCACATTCATAGTGCGTTAACGAATCGGGATCTTGCTGAGGTGAATAAGCATACGCAGTTGATTAGTCAGCTTGTCGAGTTAATTGAGGATTCTTTGAAGATCAAAGTGGACCGGCAGGATATGGATTACTTGCGTCTCGTGCGGCATTTGCACCACACGATTGAGCGAATTCAGTCGAAAACGTACATGGAAAAACAGGACAATTTACAAAAGGTGTTGCAATCTGAATATCCTGTGTGCTATTCTTTGTCTTGGCAATTGATGAAAGTGATGCAACAACAATTACAAACGCCGATACCGGATGCTGAAGCTGTTTATTTAACGTTACATCTACAGCGGTTGGCGAAATCGAACGAATAATTTTATACCGGAATGATAACAATCCTTTTTCCGTGTTACTGGTTATGCAGGCATGAGTGAAAAAGATTGTAGTGAACACATGAAGTGGGGTGTCGTATACCCTCTGCTTTGTGGAATTTTCGCTACTCTCTTTTTGCTCATGCCTTTTTTGTTTGTTGTTGCGGAGGATTCATCTTATTCACTTTATAGGAGAGGTGTTTTAAGCGATGTTTAAAAATTCATTTGGGGTCCTGCAAAAAATCGGACGTTCCTTAATGCTTCCAGTCGCGTTGCTTCCGGCAGCGGGTATTCTACTCGCCTTCGGTGACGCGATGCAAAATCCAGACATGATCGCTCGTTTTCCGTTTTTGGATAGTGCGGTTGTGACACTGATTGCTGAAATTATGCAAGCATCTGGTGATATCGTCTTTGGTAACTTAGCGCTCTTGTTTGCTGTTGGGGTTGCGATCGGATTATCAAACGGTGATGGGGTTGCTGGTTTAGCGGCGATCATTGGTTATTTAATTATGAATGTGACGATGAATGTGATGAGTGGGGTCACACCGGAAATGGTTAGTGACAACCCTGGTTATGTAAATATTCTTGGCGTTGATACGTTAGGAACAGGCGTATTCGGCGGGATTATCGTCGGTCTGATGGCTTCGTATTTGTATAATAAATACTACAATATTGAATTGCCGTCATACCTTGGATTCTTTGCTGGTAAACGTTTTGTTCCGATTGTCACAGCAGCTTCTGCGATTTTATTAGGGGTTGCGATGAACATTTTTTGGCCTTTTGCACAAGAAGGGCTCAACTCGTTCTCGTACTTTATGACAGAAGCAAACCGTACATTGGCAACATTTATTTTCGGTGTCATTGAACGTGCATTGATACCATTCGGTTTACACCACATTTTCTACTCGCCGTTTTGGTTTGAGTTCGGTCAGTATACAAACGCTGCTGGCGAAGTGATCCGTGGTGACCAACAGATCTTCTTTAACCAAATTCGTGATGGCGCTGAGGTTACAGCGGGTGCATTTATGACTGGTAAGTTTCCATTTATGATGTTCGGTCTTCCTGCTGCTGCGCTTGCGATTTACCATTGCGCACGCCCTGAAAAGAAAACTGTTGTTGCAGGTATCATGGGTTCTGCGGCGTTAACGTCTTTCTTAACAGGGATTACAGAACCGATTGAGTTCAGTTTCTTGTTTGTTGCACCATTATTGTTTGCGATTCACACGATTTTCGCTGGTTTATCATTTATGGTGATGCACCTATTAGATGTCCAAATTGGGATGACGTTCTCAGGCGGAGTCATCGACTTCTTCCTTTACGGCATCTTGCCAGGTAGAACAGAATGGTGGCTCGTTATTCCAGTCGGCCTTGTGTTTGCTGTCATTTACTACTTTGGTTTCCGCTTTGCGATCCAGAAGTTTGACCTTATGACGCCAGGTCGTGAAAAAGACAACAGCAATGGCGATGCAAGTGGCTCTGAAAATGGAAACGCTGAATTACCATACGAAATTTTGAAAGCTTTTGGTGGAAAAGAAAACTTAACGTATTTAGACGCGTGCATTACACGTCTTCGTATCTCAGTTGAAGATAAATCACAAGTCGACAAAGAGCGCCTTAAGCAACTTGGTGCCTCTGGCGTCATGGAAATTGACAAAAACATCCAAGCGATTTTCGGCCCACGTTCAGAAACGATCAAAGGGCAAATGGAAGATATTATCCAAGGAAAAACGCCTGTACCTGAAGAGGAAGTAGCTGCGACTGCTCCAGCTACAGTTGAAAGTGATGTAGAAATCGCGATGCCACTAAACGGTGAAGTAAAACCACTTTCTGAAGTGCCAGATAAAATGTTCTCTGAAAAAATGATGGGTGATGGTTTTGCGATCGACCCAGCTGACGGTGTGGTTGTCGCTCCTGTTGCTGGTAAAGTCGTAAACTTGTTCTCAACGAACCACGCCATCGGTTTACAAACAGAAGAGGGAACAGAAATCTTGATCCACTTCGGTATCGACACCGTCAATTTGAAAGGCGAAGGATTCACCGCTCACGTTGCGCAAGGTGATGAAGTAACAGTGGGACAACCACTTCTTACGGTTGACCTTGATCGCGTCCGTGAACAAGTCCCAGCTGTTATTACACCAGTGATCTTTACGAACTTGAGCAGTGACCAATTCGTACAAATTGATAAAGCTGGCGAAACAAAGACAGGCGAAACAGGCCGAATTCATATTTTGAAACGTTAAGCTTGTCCGCTTAGATATGATTTTCCGTGATTTTGCGCGGTGAAGTGCGAAAGGGTAGGTGCTACTTCGGTAGCACCTACCCTTTACTCTGTTAAAGCACTTTTTTCATACGGTTCCTGGTGCTCTTCTTCAATCGACCGGCTGGGAAGCTGCCAACCGTAATAAACCGAACATAGACGAAGTGCGACAATCACAACCACGATCAGTAATACTTCAATTGTTCCTGTCAGCCAACCGAGTCCGATGAATAAGCCAGGGATCAACGTCCAAGCGATATAAATTTCTTTTTGCAGAAAAAGCGGTTTCCGACCAGCAAGAACATCACGAATCATGCCGCCACCTGTACCTGTTAACGCAGCTGCTGCTATACACGCACTAAGTGGATGTCCCATGGAATAGGCATACATTGCGCCTTGCACAGAAAATGCGCCAAGACCAATCGCATCGAAGAAAACCCCACGATGAAGGAGCGTCCACCTTAAAATTTTTGGAAACACGAAAGCAATCGTCATAACGATAAAAGCAACTGTAAATAATGTTCCTTGGTCCCATAATGCCGAGACCGGTACACCGATTAAAAGGTTTCGCACCGCACCACCACCAAAGGCGGTGATAAATCCGAGGATATACACCCCCATCAAATCATACCGCTCCTCCATCGCAACCAAAACACCACTCAAAGCAAAAGCAATCGTTCCAATTACATTTAACAAATCCCACACCGTGAACATCCTTCTTTCTCTATCATTTGCATGCTCAAAACTAACATTAGTTTATGGCATAGTGAACTTGTTTAGCAAGAAATACACCTTAGTAAAATAGTCACTATATAATAGAAGAAATTCACTTTGAACAGGCGTTCATTAGACGCTTTATTACGTTGGCGTACGAAAGGGTAGGTGCTACCGAAGTAGCACCTACCCTTTACCAAACTAAAGCACACCAACTTCCCGCCCTCTAAAAAACTTTCCCACTATATAAATAGTATTTACCCTCTCTTATAAAAATTCCACTAAAGCAACCTTCACACCATTGCTTGTCACAAGCCTTTCACTAAAACGCACTCCGTAAATTCCTTTTTTTTACATAGTGACAACATTTTTGTTATAAAGTATAATGAAAACTTGGGAAAATAGAATAAAAGTGGGTGAATAACAGCATGAATACGTGGATCTTACGTAGTATTGTATACACCGCAGGTCTGATCATCCTATCATTTGGTGTCAGTTTATTAATTACCGCAGACTTAGGTGTTGGTCCTTGGGACGCTTTATTTGTAGGCTTATCTACAACAATTGGTTTGACAGCTGGTAGTTGGATTTTCATCATTGGCATTATGCTTATTATCATTAATGCATTTTTACTCGAAAGAAAACCTGATCTCCCAGCAGTGGCAACGATTTTTTTACTAGGGTTGTTACTTGATTTTTGGCTATTGTTCGTTTTTAGTAACGTAACACTTTCATCGTTTTCATTACAGCTCTTTTTACTCTTTAGCGGAGTAATGTTAATGGCCGTTGGAATTTCTTTATACTTACAAGCAGGCTTTGCCAAAAACCCGATCGATAATTTGATGATTGCATTCCAATACCGTACAGGTAAAAGTCTGAATGTCTCTAAAACGATACTTGAATTCATTGCTCTTACAGCAGCTTTCATCTTTAGCGGCCCTATCGGCTTAGGAACATTGATCATCGCATTTTCTATCGGCCCGTTAATTCAAGTATTTTACCCACCGTTTGAAAAGCGATTTTGTTTTTCTTAACTTAATGCCACCCGCAACTTTCATAAGAGGCGGGTTTTTCAGCGCATGTGATGTTTCCGCTCTCATAGCTAAAGGTTGATCCTTTCGCTTGACTCACTCTTTTACAGAGTACTAAGAACACGTTCACAAGGAGGGAATGAATATGAGCCCAGAACAAATTGGCTTCAGTTTTATTGTACTAGGTTTCTTTCTCGTAATCGGAAAATGGCTTCGTGTTTACACACATATATTTCAGAAGTTATTTTTACCTTCATCGATCATCGCTGGTATTTTAGCTTTATTATTAGGACCTGAAATTTTCGGCAGTATCGTTGCCTTTTTCTCATCAGAAGAGCATGTCCTATCACAAGGATTAATTCCAGAACACATCTTACAAGTTTGGGGAACACTTCCCGGCCTATTTATTAATGTCGTTTTTGCGTCTTTATTTTTAGGGACATCACTCCCCAGCATACGAAAAGTATGGATGGTCGGTGGCCCTCAAGTTGCCATGGGACAAATGGTTTCTTGGGGACAATACGTTGTCGGTTTGTTACTTGTCATACTCATTTTGACGCCTTTCTTTGGGACAAACCCTCTTGCAGGCGCATTGATCGAAATTAGTTTCGTCGGTGGTCACGGAACTGCGGCCGGTTTAGGTGATACCTTCGCCCAACTCGGTTTCGCAGAAGGTGCCGACCTCGCCGTCGGTTTGGCTACAATCGGTATTTTAAGCGGTGTCATCATCGGGATCATTCTCATTAACTGGGGCGCACGTTCAGGACGCGCGAAACACGTCGGTGGTGAAGAATCCCTCTCAAGTGAAGGCCGTAACGGAATTGTTGAGTTGGACAACCGTTATGCAGGGTCAGAAATGACGACACGCCCTGAATCCGTTGACCCACTATCACTTCATTTAGCATACGTCGGAATCGCAATCGGTATTGGTTTCATCCTACTCGAAGGACTCGTTTTACTCGAACAATACACTTGGGCCGCTTGGACAGATGTAGAAATCATGACTTACATCCCACTCTTCCCACTCGCGATGGTTGGCGGTATCATTACCCAAGGCCTGTCTGATCGTTACGACCAATTCAAATTAATCGACCGAAAAACGATCAACCGAATTAGTGGCTTTTCATTAGACGTTCTGATCGTCAGCGCACTTGCGACCATCTCCCTTTCCGTTATCGGTGAGAACATCGTCGCATTCGTATCACTCGCTGTCATCGGTATCGTCTGGAACGTCTTTGCATTTATCGTCCTTGCACCGAAAATGATTCCGTCCCACTGGTTCGAACGTGGAATCGGTGACTTCGGACAAGGCACAGGGATTGCCGCAACTGGACTCTTACTCATGAAAGTCGCCGACCCAGAAAACCGCACACCCGCACTGGAAGGTTTCGGCTACAAACAAATCCTTTTTGAACCATTCGTCGGCGGTGGTCTCGTTACTGCAATCTCTATGCCACTCATCTTCCAATTCGGACCCGTGGCCATGCTCGTGATCACATCAATCATCACCTTGTTTTGGCTACTTTTCGGCATTCTTTACTTTGGAAGAAAATAAGACAAGCGTATGTTGCTGTCACCCACTTTTCGTTTTCATGTGGAGGTTGGATGCCGCTTTTCCGCTTTAATGCATTGAACGGTAGGTGCTACTTCGGTAGCACCTACCGTTTTTTACTGTACAGTGCTAAAGGTTATGCGTACTTTGTTTTCCGCTCACTGCTTGCATAGATAACCAATTCATATAAGCTAATTTTTGTTCGCGTTCAGTTCCAGGAAAATTCGTTAAGACAGGTGTGGGATCAAGAAATTGTGGCGGTCGTTTCAATGTTTGCGGAGAAAAGTAGTGGACACTACTCCACGGGTACCATGTCAAATCACTGACGAGATTCGCTGCGTACGGGTTCGTATGAATATAAGCACTCGTCACAAGCAAACCTTTCGCTGTTTTCACAGCATTATCATGGTAACGTTTTTCAAACACATGACCTGTTGAATCATATTTTCGATTGTAATAATCAGCATATCTTTTGTTGAGGTGAAACATAATTTTGGGAATTGCCTTATATGGGGCACGGAGGAGAAGATGATAGTGATTACTCATCAAACAATAAGCACATAACTCATAAGGGATTTTTTCATGCGCACGAGTGAGTAACTTGAGAAACTTGTAATAATCGGCTTCTTCATGAAAGATTTCTTTCTTACTATTCCCCCTCGTATTAATATGATAAAAATAATGAGGGACCCATTTTCTTCTTTGATACGCCATGGCGTCACTTCCTTTCTGTTTTCTATAGATTACATTTCGACATCATTTGCCAAAAACCTTCTACATTTTCACTTTATCTTGTTAAAGGGTAGGTGCTACTTCGGTAGCACCTACCCTTTGACTCACTAAAGCACGAAATCCCCCTACCTTTTTTCCTATTGATTTATAGACATGTATTTGTTAAATTTATAGAATATTTTCATTATTAAAAGATATATATAAACTTACCGAAAGGGGTGATGAAAATTGGAAGCAATTGAACATTGGATTGATACGGTTAATGGTGTTGTATGGGGTTTACCGCTCATTATTTTGCTTGTCGGGACAGGTTTGTACCTAACCGTCCGCTTAATGTTCTTTTCGTTTCAACAGCTACCCTATTCATTGAAATTATTGTTCACTAAGCGTGACAACACCGAGAAAGGGGACATTTCTCACTTTCAAGCGCTTATGACCGCGCTCGCCGCAACAGTCGGTACCGGGAACATTGCCGGGGTCGCCTCGGCTGTCGCTGCTGGCGGTCCAGGTGCTGTATTCTGGATGTGGATCACCGCTTTTGTCGGGATGGCAACGAAATACAGCGAAGCGATCCTCGGGGTTAAATACCGTACGGAAAACGCCAAAGGGGAAATGGCTGGCGGTCCGATGTATTACATCGAAAAAGGGCTCGGTATGAAGTGGCTCGCTGTTATCTTTGCTCTCTTCGCTTCCATTGCTGCCTTCGGGATCGGTAACATGGTCCAGTCTGAAGAAGCCGCAGGTGTTGCTGCTCAAAATTTCGGAATTCCGATGTGGGTAACAGGTCTTATTTTAAGTGTTCTCATAGGTTTAGTCATTATTGGTGGGATTAAAAGTATCGGAAAAGTCGTCGGTGCCATTGTACCTGTCATGATCATCTTTTATATTCTTGCTGGCCTCACCATTGTCGTCATCAACATTGATATGGTCGGCGCTGCCTTTGCACTCATTTTCACCGACGCCTTCACTGGCCAAGCTGTCGCAGGTGGTGCCATCGGTGCTGTCATCCAACAAGGAGTCGCCCGTGGTATCTTCTCAAACGAAGCCGGTCTCGGTACAGGTGGGATTGCCGCAGCTGCTGCGAAAACCGATGTACCTGCGCGTCAAGCGCTCGTGTCGATGACGCAAGTCTTTATTGATACGATCATTGTATGTACGATTACAGGGCTCTCCCTTGTTATGGGTCGTATGTACCTGGAGGAGTCCGACTCAGCCGCCCAACTAACGTCCGCGGCCTTTGAACAATTCTTGCCTGGCATTGGTGGAGTTATCGTAGCAATTGCACTCTTGTTTTTCGTATTTTCGACGATCCTCGGTTGGTCTTACTTCGGGGAAAAATGTATCACGTATTTATTCGGCGAAAAAGCATCGATTTATTACCGCTTCGTATTCGTGATCGCCCTCTTTGTCGGTGCAGTTGCCTCGTCTGAAATTGTCTGGGGCTTTGCCGATATCATGAACGGACTTATGGCGTTTCCAAACTTGATCGCTCTCTTACTTCTATCAGGCGTCGTCGTAAGAGAAACGAACAAGTTTCGAAAACTCCGCCAAGAAGAAAAACTCAAACAATAAGATCCTTTAGCGAACGAAAGGGTAGGTGCTACCGAAGTAGCACCTACCCTTTACTTTACTAAAGTCTCGAGTGTGCCTTTAAGTGCATGTACACTGAGCGTGCAATCATTCAAGGAAGACCATTCGAGCGGGTTGTGACTAATACCGTTTTTACTGCGGACAAATAGCATCGCGCTGGGACGATGCGCGCCAACGATCATTGCGTCGTGACCAGCTCCGCTTGGCAAAAAGAAGGAAGACCCTTGGGCTTTCTCGACGGCAGCGGCTGCTTTTCTTTGCAAATCATCCGCAATAGGCATTGGCGGAATACGGACATTTTCTTTAACTTGCGCGTCGACTTGACGTTCGCGCGAAACTCGGTGAACAAGGTTTGTCACATCGTTGATGAGTTGGTCACGGGTTTCTATGTGGATGTCACGGATGTCGACGGTGAACGTGACGTTTCCTGGGATGACATTGATCCCATTCGGCTCGACGGACATTTGTCCGACGGTGGCGACGGCGCTCTCACTCACTTTGGCAGGAAGGTGCTCGATTTGGTGGATGCATTCGCTAGCGGCGATCAAGGCATCCGCACGGTCGTCCATCGGCGTGTTTCCAGCGTGACCAGCTTCACCTGTGATCGTCACTTCCATCCAGGCTGGGCCTGCAATGCCTGTGACAACACCGACGGAAAGACCCTCTTTTTCGAGGCGCTTACCTTGTTCGATATGGACTTCGACGAAAGTGTCGATTTCATCGAGGTTGCGTTTGGCGGCGAAGTAGCCGTCGACAGTGAGCCCGTCCCGTTCGATGACCGTTTGAAAGCTGTCACCATTGACATCGGTGTACGCTACGTGTTCTTCACGATCGGCATCCCCGACCATCGCCGCACTTCCGCTAATACCGGATTTGAAGCGCGATCCTTCTTCGTCGGTGAAGATGACGACTTCATAAGGATTGTCAGGTGTGTAGCCCGTTTCCTTCCACGCTTCGGCGACTTCAAGTGCAGCGAGGACACCGAGCGGACCGTCAAAATGGCCACCGTTTGGCACACTATCGACGTGCGAACCTGAGAGAATGGCGGGCGCGTCTGACGTTGCGCCTTCTAGGCGACCGAAGATGTTGCCTGCACCATCTTCATGGACAGCGAGACCGGCATCTCGCATCCACGTTTTTACGAGCTCTTTGGCTTCCCGTTCTTCGGCGGAAAAGCCCATGCGGCTAGATCCGCCATCTTCAGTAAGTCCGATCTTACTCAGTTCAGCGAGTCGGCTGGCGAGTCGTTCGCCGCTAACACCTGAATGGCTTAAGTTTGTGTCGTAATCATTTGTAAGTTGATTGTAAAATTCCGTTGCGAAATTTGCTGGATTCGTCGTCATGCTGAAGATGCCTCCTTGTTTTTGTGCTGTAGTGTGTTGAAGGGTAGGTGCTACCGAAGTAGCACCTACCCTTTATTTAGCTAAAGCCCCGCGTCCTGTTTCCAGCAATTCTGAGCCACGTACTTTCTTTTCTCCACCACCTTGGGCGATTTGCTCGTTTCCGCCGCCTTTCCCGTCAATTTCCGCGAGAAGCACATCCGCAAGCTCCTTCATGTTCGCATCAGCCGCTTGCCCACGCGCACAAACAAACTGTAACTGCTGATCGTTTTCCGCAACAAGCACGACAATCGCCTCACTCGCCTCCGCGACCGCAGCCCGCGCCAACTGTTGCAACTCCTTCATTCCACGACCTTCATATACTTTGCCAACGAACGCTTCTTCCCGTTCAAATGCCAATTCCTTCGCTTCATGATGAAGAAGAGCCGTTTTCGTTTCCTGCAAAGATTTCTCCATTTGCTTTTCGTTTTCTAACAACCGTTCAACCGCCTCGACAAGCCCATCGTCCGGCGCATTTAAACGATCGTTTAACTTATGTAACACGGCTTGCTTTTCGTTGAACTGATGCCGTACACGATCCCCGCAAATAAACTGCACACGGATACGCTTTTTTTGCCGCTCCCAATTTAAAATTTTGCTCATCGTCACTTCACCCGTCGAACGTGGATGCGTCCCACCGCAACCGTTGTAATCAAAATCAGGGATGATGATCAGTCGGACAGTCCCTGTCACTGACGGGGTTTTGCGAAGTGGGTAGTTAGCTAATTCTTCTTCAGGGACTTGGCGCGTTTCAATCGCTCGGTTTTCTTGGATGATCTCGTTGGCACGCGCTTCCACCTGCTCTGCTTGCTGTTCTGTTAACCCGTCTGTATCCAAATCGATCGTACAGATCCGTTCTCCGAGATGAAAACTGACCGTTTCTATTTCAAAAAGCTCTGCAAAAGCTGCCGATAAAATATGCTGCCCTGTGTGTTGTTGCATATGATCAAAGCGACGCGGCCAATCGATTTGCGCAGAAACTTCTCTGTCCGTAACCGCGAGATCAAGCGGTTCGTTCAAATAATGGCGAAGCTCGCCATCAACTTCTTCAACGTCTACGACTGCTTGGCCATTGATTTCTCCCGTGTCATTCGGTTGGCCCCCAGCTGTCGGGTAAAACGCCGTTTCCTCAAGGACGACATAATCGTGACCCTCTTCATCCTGCGCTTGTCGCACGATGTTTGTTTCAAATGATTGTATGTATGCATCTTCATAGAATAACTTTTTCGTTGGCAATGGGTTAGTCCTCCTCAACGTGTATCATTTCCTCTATTATACACGCTCACTGTTTCTCGTTAAAGCATTGAAGGGTAGGTGCTACCGAAGTAGCACCTACCCTTTACTTAACTAAAGCACCAACGCTTGTGCGCGGTCTTCGATGTCTTTCATTTCTTTGCGGATCGACTCATTTTGTTCGTTCAAGTTTTCTACAGAAGCATTCATTTCTTCGATGCTAGCCGACGATTGTTCAATGATTGCTGCGAGATCTCCGAGCGCTTTTTCGGCTTGTGCCGCATTGTCTTTGGATGTTTCTCCTGATTCTTCAAAAGAACGGAGTCTTCCATTAAGCTCGTCCATGTAAGAACGCAACTGTTCGAAAGCGCTACTCACCCTCTCTGCCTGATTCAATGTCTCATCAACCATTGTACGGCTGTTCTGCATATGGTCGAGCGCGGAATCATTGGTTTCTTTTACGACTTGTAAGTTATCAGTCATTTTAGCGGCCGTTTGGTTCGTCATATCGGCGAGTTTACGGATTTCATCCGCGACAACAGAGAACCCTTTTCCTGCTTCACCGGCACGGGCCGCTTCTATGGATGCATTCAATGCTAATAAATTCGTCTGTTCGCTAATATTGATGATATCTTCGGAAAAGTTGCGCATCTCGTCAATGTTGGAAGTTAGTGCACTAAATGATTCGCTAAGCTTGGTGATTTGGAGCTGGAATTTCGTCATATCCCCATTCAAACTCCGTGCGTCATCGCTGCCACTTGTGACGTTTGCCGATGCTTCTTGAAATTCAGTGTTCAGCGATTGTATATCCTTCACCATCGTTTCCATAACATTCAGCGTATCGTGCGCGCTTTGCGAGATATTCGTCACTTTTTCAGTTTGTGCTGACGTACCCGCGGCCACTTCGGAGATCGCTTCTGAAATTTCGCCTTGTGCATCAATATTTGTTTGCACACGTTCGTTAACATTATCGAATTGTTCCTTCATCGCTGCAACGTTCGTCTCAAGAGATTGTTTTTCCTCTTCCTTTCGCGCGCCATCCGCTTCACTTCGGTGCAATAATTGTTCGATCGTCTCCATTTGTTTCTGATTTAAGTAAATGAGCACCCATGCAACTGTACCCGTTAATACATACGCGAGCATGACAAAAGGAAATATCTCTTGCAATACTGCTGTGTCAACCGAACTGTAAAACGCATTGAGGTAAAGGCCTAGTCCACCTGCAACGAACCCGCTCAAAAATACGATTTTATACAAATGTACGGTTGATAAAAATAGTAAAAAGAAAAAAATCACCACTGTCGATAGGCCACCGCCTAGGAAGAATATAGACGATATTGTAAATATGTATACGAGGATGACGAGCGCATACGGGAAAAACGTCTCTTTTTTCAGCCAATATTTCAAACCTGCATAAATGGCAAACAACAAGAACAATTCAATGCCATATAAAAACGCTACCTCTATGTTTTGTTGAAAAATTGCTAAAACCCCTGCGCTGGCAAGTGATATCGAAAAAACGAGCACCGCCAATAGGTTTTTCTTTTTTACATCGGACATTCTTAATTCATCTATGGATCCCCCAGTGTCCAACGGAAGTCCCCCTCCCTTTTTTAAAAGCTTACCACTTCACCTCATGAAAGTGTAGCTTTTTCGACAGTTTTCAATAAAAGTCAACATTTTGTAAGGTTATGATGTTGACTTTTTTTGTGTTAAAGCATTGAAGGGTAGGTGCTACCGAAGTAGCACCTACCCTTCATTCAACTAAAGTGTCCGTTCTTTATGCACTGTCTCGACTGGCTTTCATTTTCTCAAGAAAGCGTAAAATCGTCTCTTCGTAGCGGACTTTCAATAGCACACTCGCGACGACAACGGCAATCACTGCCGCACTAATAACATCCACCGGATAGTGATGCCCAAGGTAAATCCGCGACAAGCCCATCAGTGCCGCCAACACGAGATACGCGACACCTAGCTTTCGGTACACGTAAAATATCGCAAACGCAATCGCAAACGCCGCGAGCGTATGATTACTCGGAAACGACGACGCTTCGTTATGCGTAATCAAAAGTTCCAATTCATACGTAATAAACGGACGATCCCGATAATACAACTCCTTGATCAAAAAACCGATCCCGACTGTCGCCCCCATCGACAAACCAGCAACCGTAAACGTCGCGAACGTATTTTGCCAATGATTTTTCACAAGGTGATATATAAACACGACAACGAGTGACAACGCAAAAAACGTAGGGCCGTGTTCTGTCATCGCCATCATCACAGCATCTAACCAATCGTATTGATTCGAGAAACCGTGAAGCCAGTGAAATAATTGATGATCCATCATCGTCCTCTCCTTCTACTTCCCTTTTTGAATAAAACACGTTTGACTCATAAAATCTATTTTACCATTTTTTCAGTCCAAAAAAATAGGGAATTCGTGACTCCAACACTGTAAAGTACGAAAGGGTAGGTGCTACCGAAGTAGCACCTACCCTTTACTTTGATAAAGTGAAAAACTAACGTGTCCGGAATCTCTCAAGATAAGGAGCACTGGCCGTACCATGAAATAATACATGACTTGTCACCGCGCGTGTATTTCTTCCCCACCTACACTTCACGACTTCTTTTCCTCTACCACAAACAAAAAAGCCCAAATCACCCATGCAACAACTGTTAGCATACTCAGCACATTGAATACTTCCATGATTTCCGGCAGGGTTAAGTGACCGAAAAGTAGAATGGCTGCACCTGACACCCCAGAACCGATTGCTGCGGTTAACCCTCCAAGCATGTAGATCATACACACTGTTAACACAACCGCTGTTACAAATGGGATCCTTGTTTTCTTTGCCATATGAATTCCTCCTCACATAAGAGACGCCAATCATTCTAAATCGTTGCACAAAAATAGATAAAATATCAACTCTGTTCCGTCACCTGCTAATGTGCTTAAACGTACACTTGTTTACTTTAAAGCAGTGAAGGGTAGGTGCTACCGAAGTAGCACCTACCCTTCACTTCGATAAAGCACAAAATCTGACGCATGGTTGCGTCAGATTTCGAGTGGGAAGCGAATATGCACGGTTGTTCCTTGTCCGTTTTCACTTTGGAAATCAAGGTTTCCGTTATATTTATCGACAATGTTATAGCAAATCATTAAACCGAGCCCGGTTCCTTGGCTTTTTAACGTGTAAAATGGAGTTCCGAGTACCTTCATTTCTTCTTCAGACATGCCACAACCGTAGTCGGCAATGTCGATTTCGACGTTACCTTTCTTTTTAACAGCTCGCACATCAATGGAAGCCCCTGTTTCAGAAGCTTCAATGGCATTCTTCACAAGGTTAATAATCAGCTGTTTAAATTCAACACTGTTTGCAGCAATGTAACAGCCTTCTTCTGCTTGTAAGTTGATATCATTATCATGTAAATGGCCGTAAGATAATAGTAAATCTGTAATATTTTTAAGTTCTCGCTTCACATCAACAGTTTCTGGCATTTGCTCTTTACTTGATTTCGCAATCGTTAAGAAATCTGAAATCACGTGTTCGGCGCTGTTTAGCTCATCGATCATTAACGTATAACTTCTTTTAACAGCTGGGGTTAGCGATTGGTCATATCGGTGCAACTGTAAATACCCTTTGACGACAGTAAGCGGGTTTCTTATTTCGTGGGCTACACCTGCTGCAAGTTCTCCTGTTGTTCTTAAACGTTCTGATTGTTGCACTTCTGCATAATATGATTGGAGATTCCGTATTCTCGCCTGATGCATTTTAAAAATAATAAATAATAACGTTTGGCATAAGAAAATATTGATCAAATTTCCTGCTATATGCATCGTCAAGTAAGGAAAGTGTGTGCCTTGATCAATAAAAATGATATACATAAAAAATAGCGAAACGAGCACAGTGTTTGCTATAAGTGTGATGTAAAACAATTTTGAATCAAAGAACAGAATTGAAATCGCTGGAATAAAAGAAATTAATACGGGTGTTGTCGTCGCATCAGGATAAATGAAAAACAACAAATAAAAAAAAGCAAACATCACTGTGATCAGGAGATTTCGAAACCAAGGCTTTTCAAAGCGCGGATACATGATTAAACCCACTGATATAAAAATGACGAACAAAGTATGAATGAAAAAAATGACATCAATGTCTGCGTGACGTGGATTGTCAACGAGCAAACCTAAAACCAATATTGAAATAATAAAAAGTATTGAAATATAATAAGTTCGTTTATGAATGAGCTGAAAAATAGAATTCATTGATCTGCACCTTTACTATTAATTGAAATGAGACTAAACGACTATATTATAGCAAAACATCTTACTTGACCATACAACTTTCATAAAATCCACACAATATCTCTATATGAAAGCGATCCCTAGCCACGCAACAAGATAAACTTTTTCACTAAAGTAATTGATAGATAGTTCTAATGAACTACCCCCTTCCACTTCTAACTGATGAAGCGATCGTTTAGCTGAACGTTTGCACGTATGATAACATCAATACATAGATACGCATGAGGTTAACCCTTGTTTTTTGAATGCTTTAAGTATAGCCACATTCGACATCATTTTCCAATATTTTAACTTATGATAAAGGGGACATTTGTATGAAGTACGATTTTGATAAACAAATTAACCGTCGTGGAACATATTCTTTGAAGTGGGATGGCGGTGAGCTCATTAAACAAATTGGTTTGACGGAGAGGTATGATGAGGATTCGATCCCTTTATTTACAGCGGATATGGATTTGCCTGTTCCACAGCCAGTGATCGACGCTTTGCATAGAACGGTTGACCATCAAATTTTTGGCTATACGATCATTCCACCTGAATACTATGAAGCGATTCAAAAATGGTTCGCTGAAAAGTACGATTGGCAAATCGCCGTCGAGGAAATCGTCTATGCCCCAGGTACAGTCCATGCATTAAACATGGCAATTAAGGCGTTTTCTGAAAAAGGGGATGGTGTCATCATTCAACGGCCTGTTTATCCACCGTTTACAAATGCGGTTGAAAGACATGAGCGCGTCGTGCAAAATAACGCCCTCGTTCAAAATGATGACGGTGATTACGTGATTGATTTTGCTGATTTTGAGGCGAAAGCGAAAGATCCGAACACGACGATGTTTATTTTGTGTAACCCGCATAATCCAACGGGACGAATTTTCAGTAATGAAGATTTGCGGCGCATGTCGGACATTTGTGCGGAAAATGGGGTCACGATCGTCGCTGATGAAATTCACGGTGACCTTATCCGCACGGGTCAAACGTTTACTCCGATCGTCAAAACCGTGGAAAACGACGATCACATCGTCACTTTGACGGCGATCAACAAAACGTTCAACCTCGCGGGCTTGCATTGTACGAACGTGATTATTTCTAATCAGAAAATGCGCGATTTATTCACAGCGGAAATCGGCATGTCTTTACCGAGTCCATTTACTGTCTCGGCACTAATTGCTGCATACAACGAAGGGCAAGAATGGTTGGATCAATTGAAAGTTTACTTAGATGAAAACTTGGCGTTTGTGAAACAGTTTCTCGATGAGAGAATGCCGAAAGTGAAAACGTACATCCCTGAAGGCACGTACGTGATGTGGATGGACTTTAGTGGTTATGGCATATCAGCTGATGAAGTGCACGACCGCATATACAACGAGGCGAATGTCATATTAGAAGACGGAAAAATGTTTGGCGAAGAAGGGCTCGATTTCCAAAGAATTTGCGTTCCATCACCTAGGCCATTGATCAAAGAAGCGATGGAAAGAATCGAAAATGCCTTTGCTGATTTGAATTAGCGCTTTAAAGTACTGAATGGTAGGTGCTACCGAAGTAGCACCTACCATTCATTTAAGTAAAGCACTAAAGAGGGTCAGTCCCGCTTTACCGAAGTAAAGCAGCAAGCTTTGTTAATCGGCTGTCGGCGTGTTTAAACAGTTGTTTAAAACTGGTACAAAAGTAGTCGCGGTCATCCACGGCCATCGCGCTCCGCTCGGTACCGCCAACGCGGTTTCGTGGGCAGCCTCCGTTACATAGCGCTAAGTACTCGCACGAGCGGCACGCTTCTGGCAAGTCCGGTTTCATCTTCAAAAATTCGTCGTAGCGCGGGTGGTTTAAAATCGCCTCCAACGAATCAACGCCGACGTTCCCGAGCTTATACTCATCACTGATATAAAAGTCGCACGGAAACGCATCCCCATTTTGCTCTAAAATCAACACTTTCGGACACGCCTCCCGTTGTACGCACGATTCCATCTCCATCCCTAAATACGCCCGTAAAATGTTATCGAAAAAGCGAATATCGACGAGCGGTTGTCCGTCGTTATACCACGTGTCAAAAGCCTCGCACAAAAACGCCCCATACTCGTCGGGTGTGACTAAATACTGTCCGGGTTCACCCGGGGACTGTGATTTGAAATCCATACAAGGCAAAAACTGAATATGTGCAAAACGTTCCTGCTTATAAAATTCAAGCAAGTCAGCGGCGCGTCCTACGTTATCTTCGTGAATGACGGTTAAAATGTTAAATGGCACGCCGTAGCGACGTAAGGCGTCGACGCCGGCCATCGTTCGGTCGAAGGAGCCTGCTCCTGAGCCGGTCGGGCGCCGTTTGTCGTGGATATCTTTCGGGCCGTCGATGCTGACACCGACGAGGAAGTTGTACTTCTTGAAAAACTTCGCCCACTCGTCGTCGATGAGCGTTCCGTTTGTTTGGATCGCGTTACTGATGACGGTGTTTTTCGGTGCGTATTTCGCTTGCAGGTGGACGACTTTTTCGAAAAAATCGCGCCCAGCGAGGAGCGGTTCGCCGCCTTGCCAAGAAAAGACGGCAGCACCACGTGTCATCGCCATGTATTTTTCAATAAACGTCTCTAGTAGCTGGTCGTCGATGCGGTCGACCGCACTTGCATTCCCGGCGCAATCGCTATAATAGCAGTAATCGCATGCGAGATTACAAGATTCGGACACGGTCTTCCACATCACACTTACGATGTCTGGATTCCCCATTGTTTTGCTCCCTTTGTCAGTAGTTTTCCCCTTTGAACAGTCCGCTTATTGGCGCTCGCTTACGCCGTGCGCTTCGAGCGCTTGCTCAATCGTTCGGTACATGCTGCTGTGAATCGTCCCATCCTCACTTTCCGCACGCTCAACGACGTCGCGGACCGGTCCTTTCATGTTCGTAAAGTAAAGCGTAATCCCACGATCTGCCGCTAATGATTCGACCATTTCTTTTAACACCTTGATCGAGCCGACATCGATGTCATTGACACCTGCTAAATCGATCACCATGAATTTGACGTCTTGTCGGTCGTTGATCATTTTGTTGACGGCATTTTTGAGCATGGAAATGTTCGCAAAATGCAACGAAGCATCAACGCGCGCAATGACGGTGTTTTCAAATGTTTTCGCTTCTGGAAAACGGTTCCGGTCATAGAAATTTCCTTCCTGACCCAAAAGACCTAGCTCGACGATATTCGGCTTCGTGCTGCGGTTGATGATGATCGCAAACGAGAATAGCGCGCCGAGGAAGAATCCCCATTGGATGCCTAGGAAAAGCGTGACGAAAAAGGTGACGAGCCAGTTGATGCCGTCGGTCCGCTTGACTTTCCAAAGATATTTCAACGTGCGAAAGTCGACGAGTTTAGAAATCGCGACCATGATAATCGCTGCTAGAGCGGCTTGTGGTAAATAATAGAAGTAGCTTGTGAAAAAGAGCAATGTCAAAATAATAAATGCCGCGGTAACGAGCGATGCTACTTGTGACACCGCGCCTGCTTGGTGATTGATCGCGCTACGCGACAAGCTCGCGTTCACCGGATAAGCTTGCACGAACGCACTACTCATGTTCGCAAGGCCTAACGACTTCAACTCTTGGTTCGCATCAAGCGTGTAGTTTTCCCGGTCCGCAATCGTCTTGCCGATCGCAAGTGACTCCATAAAGCCCATGAGCGCAACGAGAAACGCCGTCGGAATCAACATTTGCACCGTGTCAAACGTAATTTCCGGAACACCTAATTCTGGAAGACCAGATGGCACAGCTCCGACAATATCGACGCCCTCTGCTTCAAAACCAAACGCAAAAACGACCGCAATCGTCACGACGACGATAAATAACGCCGATGGAATTCGTGGCATGTATTTTTTTACGAGAATAAGAGAAATGATACTCCCCATTCCGATCGCTGCCGTTATCACATTCAGGTCACCAAAGGATGTGATCACGTCATACATGAGGTGATGGAGTTGCAAATGGTTTTCCAGCTCGATACCGAGCAAGTGGCCTAACTGGCTCAAGCCAATAATAAACGCGGCGGCTGACGTGTATGCGTTGATGACAGCGCCGGATATGTATTGCACGATGAAGCCAAGTTTGAACACACCCATGAGGAGTTGGATCATTCCGACCATAAGCGCCAGGACGAGCGCGATCGCGATGTATTGTGATGTTTCTGCTTCAGCGAAAGCCGACACACCCGAAAAGACGAGTAATGACGTAATCGCCGTCGGGCCAACGGCTAAGTGTTTTGATGAGGCGAATAGTGCATAAATGATCAGTGGGATCGTCGATGCGTAAAGCCCCATAACAGGCGGTAAGCCGGCAAGCATCGCGTACGCCATCGCTTGCGGAACGAGTAAGACGACGATCGTCAGTCCTGCGATAACATCGCGCATGAGCATGTCGCGGTTGTACGAGGAATCGATTTTTAATAGATTTTTCGTTGTTGGATTCAATATTATCAGACCCTTTTCGATACTTTACTGTGTTAGTGTAGTGAATGGTAGGTGCTACTTCGGTAGCACCTACCATTTATCACTTTAAAGCGACACAGCACCTTTGTTTTACAACGTTTTTTCCATATTACAGCATAATACAAAGCATATACGCTGAAAAGTGTCATTTTCGAAAACGGCGAAAATGACACTTTTTTAATCATTTCAGGCGCGGATCTCGAGAAAACAGTTTAGTATGTTAAAGGGTAGGTGCTACCGCGGTAGCACCTACCCTGCAGTGCTTTAAAGCATAAACATCTATAGACCACACGAAACGTGTGGTCTATAGATTCCTCTTATTATATATCTTTCACACAGCGAAAGCCCGTATTTCCTGTCGAACTATCTGGCGTATTTGAACTCCGAGCTGCGACGCGGTACCGGTTGCAATACGATTCGTGGCACAAATAGGACCCTCCACGGATCACCCGCGACGTGCCAAAGCCAGGACCTTTCGGATCAACGCGCACGTCTTGCTGGTGATACGTCGGACTAAACCAATCGGCACACCATTCCCACACATTACCGGCAACATTCTTCAATCCATACCCGTTCGGCGCATACGCATCAACAGGCGCTGTACCAACATAGCCGTCATCACCCGTGTTCGTCTTCGGAAACTCCCCTTGCCAAATGTTGCAGCGATGTTCGCCATCTGGCGTTAGTTCATCTCCCCACGCGTACCGCTTCTGCTCCAGACCACCACGGGCGGCAAACTCCCACTCTGCTTCTGTCGGCAGACGCTTGCCCGCCCACTTACAATAGGCGAGCGCGTCATTCCAAGAAACGTGAATAACTGGGTGGTCCATCCGGTCTTCTATGGAAGAGTCGGGGCCCTCTGGCGCGAGCCAGGAGGCCCCTTCGACGACGAGCCACCATGGGGTTTGTGGTACGACTTGTTTGACGGTGCGTTTGACTTCATCGGAAACAAATTGATAGAACACAAAAGACCAACCGAACCGCTCTGCTTCGGTCATATACTTCGTTTCTTCTACAAAGGCGGCAAATTCGCGATTCGATACTTGATGAATATCAATATAAAACGGTGAGACTTTAACTTCGCGGGGCGGGCCTTCGCCGTCGGCTTCATAACCAACCTCATCGTCGGTGCCCATTGTAAAAGTGCCACCTGCGATGTGCGCCATGCCGGAGGTGTCCCCGCCGCGTGAGACGGAAATCTCCTGGCCAGCACGATGCTCGGAAGCACCACTACTCCCTCTTGTCGGCGTGCAGCAGCATTTTTTCGGTTCGTTTTCCACGCTTACACCTTCTTACTTGTTTCGGGATTCGTACGTTTGGCCTTTAGCGGCTTCTTCAGCCCATTTCGTTGATTCTACACCTTCGACAGGACCATGTAAAATCGGGTCGTTCGTTTCTTTCATCCAGCGATCGACGCGCCCACGCAAGTCTTCGAGCACCTCGGCGTAAGCTGGGTCAGCCGCCAAGTTGTTGTCTTCTTTCGGGTCGTTTTCGACGTCGTACAGTTCTTCTTCGCTATTTGGCACGTAAAACTGCTCGCGCACATCTTGACCGCTCAAACTACTGTGGATGTCATACGGCATGTACACGTCTGGGCCGTCTTCGAAGTTGCGGATGTACTTGTATTTGTGCGTGCGCACGCCGCGCATCGGGTGGAAGCGGTCATGCCAAGTTAACTCACAGAAAAACTCGTCACGGATCTCTTCTTCGCCGCCTTTTAGTAAATGCGCGAAACTCTTTCCGTCTAAGCCTTCAGGAATTTCAGCCCCCGCAAGGTCCAAGATCGTCGGCATCATGTCAACGTTACAAAGCAACTGATCACGAACCGCCCCTTTGTCGACCATCGCTGGTGAGTGGACGATTAAGAACGTTTCAATCCCCGAGTCCTTGAGCGACCCTTTCGCACGCGGGAACGCCAAGCCGTGGTCCGTCGTCAAAATCACAATCGTGTTTTCAGCCAGCCCCGTTTCCTCTAACTTGCGGCGCACGCGACCAACCGCACGATCAAATACTTTCGTCGAGCCATTCATGAGCGCCAAGTCTTTACGGACATTTTCTGTGTCGGGTAAATAAGACAAGACTTCCACATCCGCAGGGTCGTCGGCTTCATCTTCATACTCATCAAATGGACGGTGCGTTTCTTCATAGCCGATGTTGATGAAAAATGGCTTGTCTTGATTTTGCGCTTTTTCTTCTAAGTAATCTTCGACGTAATCGGTTACCTTCGGTGCGCGGTTGCCTGGTACTTCTTGATAGTGGTCGTAGCCGAGCTTCGTTCCGGAAGTTGTCACGCCTTGTGGTTCCTCGCCAATCGTTTCATGGCTTAAACCAAAAAGTCTCGTTTCATAACCTGCATTTTGTAATTCTTTCGGCAACGTCGTCGTGCCTTCTTTGATCGTAAAGTGTTTGTGGGCAAGGCCGAGCATGCCGTTGTTATGTGGATATAAGCCGGTGAGCACACTGGCGCGACTTGGACTACATTGCGGTGCTGGGCAGTAGTATTGATTAAATTGAACACCGTTTTCGGCCATCGCGTCGATGTCTGGTGTTTCTACTTTGTGACCGTAAGTACCTAAGTATCTTCCTGTATCGTGAGAAATGATAAATACAATGTTTGGTTGATTCATGTTTTTCACCCTTTGTTTGTTATATGTGACAAGCGTTTTGTCATGAAATTGAACTGTTCTTATCTATGGCTGGTGTCTCTTTTCACCACAGCCTCTGTTCTAATATACGGGGAGCCTTAAAGACAAACGTCTTTAAGGCCTCATTTATTATCCCTTTTACTTTTTCAAGTTGGCACAACCTACTCATATCATCGTAACGTTATTGCACATATGTCACGTGCTGGCTTACTGTTTATAGCTTGCGATGAGTTCGTCACAATCATACGCGTCGTCTGCTAGATGAGCAAAGGTTAGTCAACGCGAAGTGAAGAGGCACCCCGTTCCCCGTAAAAGTTGTTGATGGGTGCGGGGTTGTCCCTTTCACCGTTTCGTACGTAAGCGAAGTTTTCGATGTTTCTTCCCTTATATCGGCCATCGGCGACGCACTTGTCGGTTGTACCATTGAAACTTTCTAACAAGCGAACTTTTCCGTTCCACCAAAGGTTGTTCCCTTTGCATGTGCACTTCATGTCATTGAACTTCTCCGATTGCTGCAAATGATTATGCTGCGGAGTTTTCACTTTTTGCTGATTCGTTGTTCTTCGCGTTTTCTTTTCCGTCTTTATACTTCGCATAACCGAGTGTAAGCGCGAATGGTACCACGATCGCAATACCCATCGCTAGGAAGAAGACACCCCAGAATTGTGGGAAGACGTTTAAGAATCCAGGCAGACCACCGATTCCGATTGTCGCTTCTACTTGGTTCATCGCAACGATCATACCACCGAATGCAGCACCGATCATCGCAGCAATGAATGGGAACTTAAAGCGGATGTTAACACCGAACATCGCCGGCTCGGTAACACCGAGGTAAGCCGAAATAGACGCTGCAAGAGCTGTACCTTTAAGCTTTTTATCCTTTGTTGCGAACATCATCGCAAGTGTTGCTGAACCTTGCGCAATGTTAGACATGACTCGTACTGGCCATAGGTACGTCATACCAACCGCTGCAATCATTTGTAAATCAAGCGCGATAAATGTATGGTGCATACCCGTTACAACTAATAGCGCGTTAATACCACCGTAAATAAAACCTGCAACCGGCGCAACGTTGTCAAACATCGCCAAAATACCATCTGTAATCCCTGTACCGATTGTTAAAGAAATCGGTCCAATCACCGTAAAGACGAGAAAACCTGTAACCAATAGTGCCGTTGGTGCGACAACTAACAATTGAATCGAATCATGAACGCGTTTTCTTAAGAACTTCTCAATATTCGCTAAAATGTAACCTGCCAATAATACCGGTAAAACTTGTCCTTGATAACCAATCTGCGGAATATCTAGCCCAAATAGATCCCAAGCTGGCATCACATCTTGCTGTAATACTTGGTTTGCCGGGTCAAGGGATGGATGAATCAACATCAGACCCATAACAATACCGAGTAGCGGCGTTCCGCCAAACGTCTTCACAGCCGACCAACCGACGAGACCAGGTAAGAAGGCGAACGCGGTACTGGCAATAACGTTAACAATCTCCGAGAACCCTTTCCATTGCGGATAAACTTCAATTAACGTCTTACCTTCAAAGAAAATCCCTTCCCCGACTAAAATGTTATTTAGTCCAAGAAGCAAACCAGCCGTTACAATCGCCGGCAAGATCGGAATAAAGATATCCCCTAAAATCTTGACAAACTTCTGGAACGGGTTCAGCTTCTTCGTCGATTCCTCTTTCACATCACCTTTTGACGCACGATCTAACCCCGTCATATCAATCATCATGTCATAAACTTTGTTAACCGTCCCTTGTCCAATAATAACTTGGAACTGACCATTCGCCGAAAACGAACCTTTGACAAGATCAATGCTTTCCAACTTGTCGATATCCACTTTCGCCTCATCTTTCAAAGAAAGTCGCAAGCGCGTCACACAATGACTCGCTGTATTAATATTTTCCACTCCGCCTATCGCATCAATAATTTGCTGAACAGACTCTTGTTGAATACTCATATGCGTTACTCCTCACTTGTTATAGTTAAACCCTGTCACCGCTTTCACGCGGCAGCTAAAAATCTCTCTCTTTTTGAAAAGAAAAGAAGTTTGTCAAACAATCGATGTTGACGCTTTCATCGTCCGGACAAAAAATAGATCGTGCTGTTTATAAGTGCCATTTACATATCCAGTGAAAATAAAAGCCCTTTCTGTAGGCGTTTTCACCAATGTGAAAAATAAAATGGTCTTCCCTTGTTCGTGGCAACGATTTCATCAAAGTGATAAAAAAATAGATATAATAGCAACGCTTTCACTTTCATGAAAAAAATAATTGAACGATCTTCGGTGATTTTGCCCCTATTAGCAACCCCTTTCACAATGGTTGATTTAGTTTATAGCGTTATAGTTAACTTGTACATACAAGGTAAAGGCTTTCATTTACTTGTATATACATTTGCTGTTTGTTGTAATGTTATTGTAGCTTGTATATACACGAAAAGCAACAGCTTTTTAAATTTTTCTTGTCGGAAATTATTGGGTTGTGTCGAGAATGACGAATTTCGCTTTACTAGTGTGCAGTACTGAAGGGTAGGTGCTACTTCGGTAGCACCTACCCTTCAGTACTTTAACGCAAGAAACTAATTTGATTCTCGCAGCCATCTTCCTTACGATAGAACATAACAATAAGCGCAAACGTTTAGGAGGACAACGATGAAAATTACTTTTTTAGGCACTGGCGCAGGCGTTCCCGCCAAACACCGCAACGTCTCATCACTCGTCTTACACCTCATGGACCAATCAGGCGCACAATGGATGTTCGACTGCGGCGAAGCCACCCAACAGCAAATTTTACAAACAAAAGCCGTCAAGCTGAGCAAAATCGACAAACTGTTCATCACCCATACTCATGGCGACCACATCTTCGGGCTCCCCGGCTTTTTGGGCAGCCGCTCGTTTCAAGGTGCTGAATCTCCACTGACCATCTACGGCCCAAAAGGGATCAAGTCATTTATCGACACCTCCCTTGCCATCAGCGGGACTTATTTAAGATACCCTTTGAACATTCAAGAATTGGGTGATGAAATACAAGGAATCCGCGACTTGTCCATAGACCATGAGGAATGGTCCGTACAAACCGCCAAACTAGATCACGGAGTCCCGTGCTTCGGCTACCGTATCCAACAAAAAGACAAACCGGGTCGACTATTAATGGAAAAAATCCGTGAAGCCGGTATCCCAGAAGGACCCGTGTTAAAGCAGCTCAAACACGGAGAAACCGTCACACTCAAAGACGGACGAACGGTGAATGGCAAAGACTTTCTCGGCGCACCGAAAAAAAGAAAAAGCATAGCCATTCTCGGTGACACAAGAGCCACCGAAGCAGCCGTCCGCCTCGCCGAAGGATGCGATACGCTCATTCATGAAGCAACCTTCTCCGAAACGGAAGAAAAACTTGCTCACGAGTTTTACCATTCAACGACAAAACAAGCCGCCGACATTGCCGCACGTGCCGGCGTGAAAAATCTCATTCTAAATCACATCAGCACCCGCTACCAAGATGAAGATATTTTGTACTTGCAAGAAGAAGCACAAAACATCTTCGCAAACACAACCATCGCCCACGACCTTTTCACCTTTTAAAGCACGAAAGAGGGACAGTCCCGCTTCACCTCTTTAATGAGTTGAAGCGGGACTGTCCCTCTTTACTAGAAAATAATTTATTTTCTGACAAATATCCGCTAATTTTGGTGGCGTTTTCTTACATTTATGTTTAGAATAACTATTAATAGAGTCAAAAACTATTCTTGCTGTAGGTGGTTATATGGTGTTCGGTCTTGAAGAGCTTTTACTCAATGTCCTTTTTTTAATCGTTTTCTTACTGTTTGTTCCTCTATTATTAGAGGTGCACGCAAACGCGTTTTTTCAAAAAAACAAAAAAAGCATTTTTACGATATCTATGGTTCTTGCCATTATTGCTTGTATATCGTTTCCAATTCCGATCCTAGAAGGTTACATATTCGATTTACGTCTCGTCGCACTAACAATCGGGGGACTGTATGGTGGGATTCCAACAGCCTTACTTTTAGCAAGTGTCACAGCCCTATACCGTGTTCTACTTGGTGGACCTGGTGTTCCTGTTGCTTTAGTGGCACTCTTCACCCTTATTATACTGATGTTTATATTTAACCGACGTTTTCATGATGGTTCAAGAAAGAAAAAAGTAATCATTGGCGCAACGCTATCGTTTTTGTCTACTTTTGCTATGATTGTTGCAATTATTATTTTTCAAACGCCTTTTGACCCAATGCTACTTTTCCTTCACCTATTCATTACAACAGTCGCTGCTATTTTAATTATCTATTTATACGAAGTCATCCATGAGCACATTATCGTTAGTAAAAGAGTCATGAGGGCGGAGAAAATGGAAGTTGTCAGCCACCTTGCTTCTTCAATATCACACGAAGTTCGTAATCCATTAACAACGGTTAGAGGATTTATGCAAATGATGTTACATGCGGACTTACCAGAACATAAAAGAAATCAATATTTAACAACGTCCATCGATGAAGTCGATCGTGCAACAGAGATCATTCGCGATTATTTAACATTCGCAAAGCCTTCTCCTGAAAATGAGGAAACGTTGAATCTAAAACAAGAATTGGAACGAACGCTGCAAATTATTACACCACTAGCAAATATGAACGGTGTGAAAGTCGAAACAAACCTTGAAGACGTTTACATCAAAGGAGAAGAACAGTTTTTGCAGCAATGTTTAGTGAATATCACGAAAAATTGTATTGAAGCGATGCCAGAAAAAGGAAAGTTATCTATCGTTACGAAAACTGAACGTGACAAAGTATTATTAAAGATTTCTGATAACGGAAAAGGAATGACCGAGGATCAGCTGTTACGTTTAGGAGAGCCGTATTTTACGACGAAAGGACGGGAAGGAACCGGGCTTGGGATGATGGTGTCGATGAAGATCATTGAATCTATGAATGGCAAGTTGAACGTCACGAGTCGGTTAAATGAAGGGACGAGGTTCCTTATTGAGTTGCCTATTGTGGAGGAGAATGGATAATCGAAAGAGACAGCGTAAAAGCGCTGTTCCTTTATTAATGTGCAGTGTGAAAGGGTAGGTGCTACTTCGGTAGCACCTACCCTTTACTTCGTTAAAGTGAAAATTTTTACTAGATTTAACATAACTAGTTTTGGTACAATTTTCTAATAAAATCACAGTGTTAACATAGATTACCAACGCGAAAATTCTATTGTTCATTCGAGGTGGTTTACGTTGTACGGTCTTGGGCTTGAAGAGTTGTTTTTAAATGTCTTATTCTTAATCGTTCTCATCTTGTTTGTACCATTGCTATTAGAGGTACATGGGTACACATTGACGAAGCGAATAAAAACATTTGTCCTATACACCACGACATCACTTGCCATCATTGCTTGTATGAGCTTTCCGATCCCAACTATGGATGGCTATATTTTTGACTTGCGAACGATCGCTTTAGTATACGGCGGGTTGTATGGTGGCGTCCCAGCCGCAATTACATTTTCTACCATTGCGATCGTTTATCGATTTGTCATTGGAGGGGCTGGAGTTATTGCGTCGACCTTCGTCATCCTCTTCTTGCTCGTTCTGTTAATTTTACTCACTCGTCGTTTTCATGCAGGATCAAGAAAGAAAAGAATCGTTATTGGTACCTCTCTATCCTGTTTCACGGCGACAGTTACTATTTTGAATTCCGTTTTTCTTTTTGATATTCAACTTTCATACCTATTTATTTTTACGCATTTAACTCTCACATTGGTTACTTCCTTAATGATCCTTTATTTGTACGAAGTCATCAGCGACCATATTTCAACGAGTAAACGCGTTTTGAAAGCAGAAAAAAAAGAGGCTGTTAGCCACCTTGCCTCCTCGATTTCACATGAAGTGAGAAATCCGATGACGACCGTAAGAGGATTTTTGCAGTTAATGTTACATACAGATTTATCTGAAGACAAAAAGAAACAATTCCTAGAAACGTCGATTGACGAAATCGACCGTGCAAATGATATCATCTGCGACTACTTAACGTTTGCTAAGCCAACTCCAGATCAAGTAGAAACGCTTAGTTTAAAAGAAGAAATTGAGCGAACACTTCAAATCATCACACCACTTGCGAACATGAATGGTGTGGAAATCAAAACGAATATTAATGATGTGACGATCAAGGGTGGCAATCAATTTTTACAACAATGTTTGGTCAATATGACGAAAAATTGTATTGAAGCGATGCCTGAAAACGGACAGCTTTCTATCGATACGAAAACTGAACGTGACAAAGTATTATTAACGATTTCTGATAATGGAAAAGGGATGTCCGAAGAACAAATTTCACGTTTAGGAGAGCCATATTTCACAACGAAAGGTTCGGAAGGCACTGGGCTTGGTATGATGGCTTCGATGAAGATCATTGAATCTATGAACGGGAAACTAAACGTTAAAAGTCGGTTAAATGAAGGGACAAGCTTTATTATCGAGTTTCCGACTGCTGAATAGTCTTTAACGGTGTACAGTGTTAAATGGTAGGTGCTACCGCGGTAGCACCTACCATTTACTGCTTTACTACGGTGATGCGTGTTATTCTCTTGCTGGGTGGACTTTTAGTTGTTTTCCTTTGATCGTCTTTTGTTTCATCGCTTGGAGGACGTGTTCTCCTTTGCCGTTTAATATATCCACATACGTTGCGCGTTCTTGGATGTTAATGACGCCGATATCATCGGCGGTGACATCTGGGATGCTCGTTAGCGTGCCGACGAAGTCGACGGGGCGAAGTTTCTTTTGCTTGCCCCCATTGAAATAGAGCTTCATAATGTTTTTGTTTAAAGATGCGCTCTTGTCCTTTTTTTCGGAAGGTTGCGCGTTCATTTTTTGTTTGAAGGCAGCTGTACTTTTGGCAACGCTTGCTTTGGACGGCGCTTTGTTGATCGGGATATAAAAACCAACATATTGTTCAATTTGCGAAACTTGTTTTCTTTCCCTAGGGGTCATGAAGGTAATTGCTTTGCCTGAATGGCCGGCGCGTCCAGTTCGGCCTGTTCGGTGGACGTAGCTTTCTTTTTCGTAAGGGATGTCGTAGTTGATGACAAGTGAGATGTCTGCGATGTCGATGCCTCTGGCTGCGACGTCTGTGGCGATTAAATAGCGAAATTTGCCGCGTTTGAATTTGTTCATGACGGAGAAGCGTTCTTCTTGGCTCATCCCGCCATGGATTTTTTCGCATGAGTAGTTGGTGCGTTTTAGTTGTCGGTAAAGTTGGTCGACGTTTTCTTTCGTATTGCAAAACACGATACAGCTATCGGGGTTTTCGACGGTTGTGACGTCTTTTAATAGTGATATTTTTTTATCGTCTTGTGGGATTTCGATCAAGGAATGTGTTATTTGATCGGTCGTTATGCCAGTGCTGGCTACCTCAATGTTTTCTGGTGCTTTCATATATTTGCGACAAAGGTGCTCGACATCTTCAGGAATCGTCGCGGAAAAGAGTGAAGTGACGCGATCTTCGGGAAGGGCTTCGATGATCGCTTCCACTTGCTCGATGAATCCCATGTTGAGCATTTCGTCTGCTTCGTCAATGACTAAGTACTTGATTCTGTTTACAGGAAGTGTGTTTTTTTGGATGTGATCGAGCACGCGTCCTGGGGTACCGACGACGATATGGTTTTTCTGCTTGAGTGTAAGCTTCTGGCGCTCGAAGGATTGTTTGCCGAAAATGGCTGTCGCTTTTACTCGTTTATATCTGCCTATATTGACGAAGTCTTCTTGCACTTGCGCGGCTAGCTCGCGCGTTGGTGTGAGTACTAAAGCTTGCGGTCGGTTTTCTTCCCAATCGATCAGTTCGCAGGTCGGGATCGCAAATGAAGCCGTCTTACCGCTGCCCGTTTGTGATTTGACGACAAGGTCGGCTTGTTTGAGTGCGCGAGGGATGACCTTTCTTTGTACTTCTGTCGGTTGCTCGTACGCTAAATCCGCTAAAGCTTGTTGAATGTCGTTACTTAATTTGTAGTCTATAAACCCTTTATCCATACTTCGACCTCTTTTTCTTCTGTAGTGGTGTTTCTTGGTATTATGCATGACCCATATTTTACTTGACTATGTATGGAAAAGGGAAGAAGGGATTGCGTTTGTGCGTTTGTGCGTTTGTGCTTTTGCGGTTTAAAGTGTTGAACGGTAGGTGCTACCGAAGTAGCACCTACCCTTCACTATGCTAAAGCGACCACGTCCCTGAAAAAATGTGTTAGAATATGAACCACCTTTTCGTTTGACTATATGAATTGATGGACTGGAAAGATAACCAAAAACTTCAATGTCAATATGAAAGGGTTTAGAGAAGCTGAGCTTAGTTTGAATAGTTGAGAGGAGTATGTACCATGAAAACAAAAAACAGTAACGCCCTAGAACCGAGGGAGCAATGGGGAACGAGACTCGGTTTCATGCTCGCAGCTGCAGGATCTGCGATTGGTATGGGCAACATTTGGCGGTTTCCGTTCGTCGTTGGCGAAAGCGGAGGGGCGGCTTTTGTGCTCTTATATTTAGGATTCGTGCTAATGATTGGCCTTCCGTTATTGATCGGGGAAGTCAGCATCGGACGCCGCGGGCGCTCAGATGCGATGGGGAGCTACCAAGCGATCCAACCTAACCGACAGGCAAAGTGGTATTTAAACGGATTGATCGGTGTCGTCGTCAACTTCCTCGTCTTGTCGTTTTACTCAGTCGTTGCTGGCTGGGCGTTTTACTATTTGATTCAAGCACTGACAGGACAACTGATTAGCGCGGAGCAAAATTACGGCGCAGCGTTCGGCGCGTTTACCGAGCACCCGATTATGCCAATCATTTGGCAAGTGATCTTGATGACGATCGTCGTCTTCATCGTTATGAGTGGGGTCAAAAAAGGGATCGAAAAGTGGAACAACATTCTTATGCCGACCCTTTTCGTCTTGTTGATGATTTTAGTGTTTCGAAGCGTCAGTCTTGAAAACGCTGGAGAAGGTTTGCAATTCTTCTTACAGCCAGATTTCTCAGTGATTGACTCAGACGCTGTGCTCGCCGCTTTAGGACAGGCGTTCTTTAGCTTAGGGCTTGCTTCTGGCTTGTACGTCACGTACGGAAGCTACAACAAAAATCGCAGTAGCATCCCCGCCAACGCAGGTGGGATCGTCGCACTCGATTTGCTCGTTGCGATCATGGCCGGTTTGATCATCTTTCCAGCTGTGTTTCATTACGGGATCGATCCCGGCAGCGGCCCTGAACTTGTGTTTATCACATTCCCAGCGATGTTTACCGACATGGCGATGGGTGGCTTATTTGCTGTCGTGTTCTTTTTCTTTATTTTCGTATCAGCTTTAACGTCTGCGATCTCGCTTCTCGAAGTCGTCGTCGCTTTCGTGAAAGAACGATTCGGCCTGTCACGCAAAACCGCAACACCCATCACAGCGGTCGTAATTACCTTCATCGGTGTGTTCGCGTCACTATCATTCGGCCCGCTGTCACACGTGACGATTTTCGACCGAACGATTTTCGAGCTGTTCGACTTTCTATCAGCCGAAATCTTGCTCCCGATCGCCGGACTCGTGTTGAGCATTTTCCTAGGCTGGATTTGGAAACCTTTAGAGGTAAGAAAAGAAGTTGAGAAAGAAGGAAACGTCTTTCCTTTTTATCCCCTCTGGGCGTTTCTTATCCGCTACGTGATTCCAGGAACGATCGTGATTATATTTATTGATACACTCGGACTTTTAGGGTGACGCTTTAGCAAGCGAAAGGGTAGGTGCTACCGAAGTAGCACCTACCCTTTACTTCAGTAAAGTGACACGTCTATTTGGTCAGATTATTTCTCTTGCAAATCAAGCTTCTCTTTTACTTCTTTATTCACAATATAAGTTGGGAAATAACCAGATAAAACATCAGCAACATTTTCTGCAGCTTTTCGTTTCAGCTCCGCTTCTGCCTCTGCCGAATAAAAGGCCGCATGAGGGTTTAGAACAACATTATCCATCTCTAAAAGTGGATTTGTTTGTTCAATCGGTTCTTTTTCCACAACATCTAAACCTGCGCCTGCAATTTTTCCTTCTTGTAACGCTTCAATCAGTGCTTTCTCATCAATAACAGGCCCACGTGCCGTGTTAATAATAAAGGCCTCTTCTTTCATTTTCTCAAACTGATCATGACTAATGATTTTTTCTGTCTTTTTATTCAATGGCAAGTGAATCGACACATAATCCGATCTTTCACAAAGCTCGTCTAAACTCACTAGCTCCACACTATGTTCTTCAGCAACTTCAGAAGGCACGAACGGATCGTAAGCAACCACGTTGATACCAAAAGCTTGCGCCTTTTGCGACAAGACTTGTGGAATATTTCCAAACCCAACGAGTCCAAGCGTACTTCCTCTTAAACGGTATATAGGAGCTGCTTTTTTAAAGTCCCACGTACCACTTTTTACAGCGTTATTTAACTTCGTTATTTTTCTAACACTATCGAGAAGAAGCGCCATAGCATGGTCTGACACTTCATCTAAACAGTAATCCGTTACATTGCTAACAATAATCCCTTTTTCATTTGCCGCTTCCAGATCAACATTGTTAAAACCAATACCATACCTAGAGATAATCTTGCAGTTTGGTAGGTTTTCAATCACGTTTCTTGTAATTTGAGCATATTGGTTTAATAAAGCATCCGCATCGTGGCAAGCTGCAATAAGTTCATCTTCTGTTTTACATTGTTCAAACTGAAGTTCAATACCCAACTCATCTAAAACTTCTTGTTCAGGCACAAATGTACTATATTCAAAATCTGTCACAACTACTTTAAATTTACTCACCTTACTCACTCCCTCAATTTATATTTGTTTTTTCCTCATTAATGGGTTTTGTTCAATGACATCCATTCGACGCTAGTTAGTACTTCACACTCTCTACTGGGGCACACTTTTTTAAAATTGTCATGCCCTCCTCTTCACCTACAATGATGGTTTCAGTCATATTTAAAAATAATCCTGTTTCGACAACACCAAGCGTACGTTTTATTTGTTCATGAAGTGTAAACGGATCTGAAATGTTAGAGAATTGACAGTCTAGGATATAATTCCCGTTGTTAGACACAAATCGTTCTCCATCAACGAACCTTAATGCTGGCTCACAGCCAATACTAACTAGTTTTTTTGCGGTATTTTCCCAACCAAATTGAACGACTTCAACAGGCACTGGAAACGCCCCAAGTTGCTGAACCCTCTTGCTGTCGTCAACAACAATGATTCGTTTGTCCGCTGCATCGTTAACCAATTTTTCACGAAGTAATGAACCGCCGCCCCCCTTTACGAGGTTAAAGTTTCTATCCACTTCATCAGCACCATCAATCGAAACATCTAACCGACTAACTTCTGAAAAATAGACTAAAGGGATACCGAATTCTTTGGCCCACTTTTCTGTCCTTAACGATGAAGGCACCCCCCTCACGTTTAATCCGGTGCTAACGAGCGCTCCTAGCTTTTTCATCATCCAATACACTGTTGATCCTGATCCTAAACCGATGGTCATCCCGTCTTGAATGTACTCTACCGCTTTTTCACCAACCGCTTTTTTCTTTAAATCAACGTCACTCATCATTCGATTCACCTCGTCTAATCTGTCGAAACCTTATATAGAATAGATGTTTCAAAGGAATAATCACACCCTAACCCTTCTTACCAATCGGTGTGAAAGGTTCCTTCTTTATCTATTCGTTGATAAGAATGTGCACCAAAGTAATCCCTTTGTGCTTGAAGAAGGTTGGCCGGTAATCGATCCGTGCGATAACTATCGTAGTAGGATAATGCACTTGATAGAGCAGGAACAGGAACTCCTGCCTCAACTGCAGTTGAAATGACTTTCCGCAATGCAAATTGATAACTTTCCACGATCTCTTTGAAGTAAGAATCAAGCAGTAAGTTCGTCATAGATGGGTCTTGATCAAACGCACTTTTGATCTTGTCTAAAAACTGGGCTTGGATAACACATCCACCCCGAAAAGTCATCGCAACCTCACCATATGGCAATGCCCAACCATACTCTTTCGATGCTGCTTTCATTTGCATAAACCCTTGAGCATATGCACATACCTTCGCCATATATAGTGCCTTACGAACCAGTTCTATAAATGACGTTCGTTGATCAACGAGAGGTGGTTGTTCAGGTCCCAATAAATTTTGACTGGCTATTTCTCTCTCGTCTTTGAGGGAAGACATGATTCGAGCAAACACAGATTCTGCACCAATTGATAACGGCACACCTAAATCAAGTGCATTCTGACTTGCCCACTTTCCGGTTCCTTTTTGTGCTGCTGTATCTAATATCATGTCAATCAACGGACTCGCTGTTTCTTCGTCCACTCTAGTCAATATATCCGCCGTAATTTCAATTAAATAACTTTCTAGATCCCCTTTATTCCACTCAGCAAACACTTCATGCAACTCTTCTGCACTTAAGCCAAGAATATGCTTTAAAATAAAATAGGCTTCCGAGATTAACTGCATATCACTATATTCAATACCATTATGAACCATTTTCACATAATGACCTGCACCACTAGGGCCTAAATGTGTAAAACAAGGAGATCCGTCTACTTTGGCTGAAATAGCTGATAGTAAGGGGGCCACGGTTTCAAAAGCTTTTTTAGAACCACCGGGCATGATCGCCGGACCATTTAAAGCCCCTTCGGCACCACCGGAAAAACTAATATCCATAAAATGTACACCTGTTCCCGCTAACTTCTCGTTTCGACGCATTGTATCTTTAAAGTGGGAGTTGCCACTATCTATGATGACATCTTCTTCATCAAGGTAAGGCACTAACTGTTGAATCGTTTCGTCTGTCGCTTCTCCAGCCTTCACAAGCAATATTATTTGCCGTGGTCTCTCTAGCGATTGGATAAACTCTTCTACACGATACGTTCCATGGAAGGACTTATTCAGACCTTCACCGTTCAAAAAATCATCCGTCCTTTCAGAAGAACGATTATATAATGAAACAGCATAATCACGACTTTCAATATTCAGTGCTAGGTTTTTTCCCATAACACCTAAACCAATAATTCCGACATCACTTTTTTGCACCTTGATCCTCCCTTCCTCGCCTAATTACATTGGACACTTCGATTCATCATAACCCGGTCGCATCGACCAGTCTTTTCGCACGGTTCGTTAGCTCTTCATAATTTTCATCTGCAATTAACTGCTTATCTAACAATGAACCACCGACGCCACATGCAAGAACACCCGCTTGCATATACTCACCGATATTATCCTCACCTACGCCACCTGTTGGCACCATTGGAATATGAGGAAGAGGCCCCTTAAGCTCTTTAATATATTTAGGACCTAGCGTTGAGGCTGGGAAGATTTTCACCGCGTCCGCTCCTGCTTCTACCGCATTAACGATTTCAGTCGGTGTTAAAACGCCAGGAATTGCTGTTACGCCATAACGCTTTGCCGCCTTAACAACATTTTCGTTATAGTTCGGCGAAAAGATAAATGATGCTCCAGCGTGAATTGCATTAATTGCTGTTGTTTCATCAAGAACGGTACCTGCCCCAATCCAAGCTCGATCAGAAAAGCGTTCGTTTAACTCCTTTAATACCGTTAATGATTCTGGTCCTTCCATCGTGAGCTCTAAATTTGTGATACCACCATTAATGATTGCTTCTACAATAGAAAACACTTGATCTTTTGGAGGTCTACGTAAAACAGCAATAATTGGCGATTTCTCTAATTTTTTCAAACCTGATTCAACCATGAACAGTCACCTCTTATTTATTTTAATGAGAAAGTTCTTACTTTCATAAATCTATTGTGTTTCTCCCTCGTGGGGGATAACTATTGGACTTCATTTACCGATTCACTTCTTCATAGACACCACCATTTTCTTCATCAGTAGATTGCAACATCTGCTCTAACTCTGAAGGACGTGGAAACCCTTCCATATCTCCAGAAATTTGTACGGTAACAGCTCCAGCTGCATTTCCTTTTTTAATTGATTCATGAATATCCGAGCCATCTAGCTGTGCACTGATAAAGCCAGCGCAAAAGCTATCTCCCGCACCAATTGGATCGACGACTTTCGATACAGGGAATCCAGGTACGTAACCATTTTCAGATCCATAAGAATAGTAAGCGCCATCCGCACCTAGCTTAACAATGACCGTTGCTTGTGGAGATTTCTGTTTATAAAAAGCGGCAATTTCCTCAGGGTCATGTGTACCCGTCAATTGATAACCCTCAGACTGTCCTGTCAAAATAAAATCAGAACGAGCTGCGATACTATTAAGAACAGAAGCAGCCTCCTCTTTGTCTTTCCATAATTTCAATCGTAAGTTCGGATCGAATACGATTGGAATTTCATACTTTTGTGCTATACGAATAACCTCTTCAGTCGTTTCATAACAACTTTGACTGAGTGCAGGTAAGATACCAGAAATGACCACATATTTTGCGCCACTAATATACGCCTCGCTTACATGTTCTTTCTGTAACCGGCTTGCAGCTGAGTTTGCGCGGTAATAATAGACGTTAACCGCATCACCAAATTTTCTTTCTTTGAAAAACACCCCAGTCGGTGCTTCATCATCAAATGACGTATTTGAAACATCAACACCTTCACCACGAATAACCTGTTGAATATAACGACCAAACGGGTCGTGTCCTAGCCTACTTATCCAACCGACACTATGCCCTAAGCGACTTAAACCCACTGCGAGGTTGGATTCAGCTCCTCCCACCTGCTTAGAAAATGAATGAGCGTACTCAAGTGGTATAGATTGGTCTGGGTTTAAAATCACCATCGTTTCTCCGACTGTAATAACATCTGGCGATTGCATCACATTCCCTCCTTCTTTATATCTTTAAATTTTACCGTTCTCACGCGTCCCTTTATAAGGAACACTGTTCCTTCAATAGGTAAAAAATATTTTATATTTATAGGTCTATTGAAAAATTGATAGCTTTTAAGAATATAAAGAGCTGTGGGTCAACAAAAGGAACTGCCTAAAGTTAAACCCCTTTCGCTTCTCTATACCCTAATTTTGCAGAAATTTCTTGTGCCCTTTGTCGTACAATCAAGGAATCTCTGTCTAGTTTTTCGTCGGTCATTCTTTGACTCGGACCTGCAATACTCACACCCGCAATTACTCTTCCCTCATGATTGAAAATGGGAGCTGCAGCACAGCGAATGCCTTCTTCATGCTCTTCATCATCTATTGAATACCCTCGTAAACGAACCTTATCTAGCACAATAAGAAATTCTTCCTTTGTTGTAATCGTAAATTTCGTCTTAGGCTCGAAGGATATCCTTTCCACAATTTCCTGCAACTCATCACTCTCTAGATAAGCAAGAATTGCTTTGCCCACCCCCGTACAATATAGGGGCGCGCGTCTACCAACTCTTGAAAACATTCGAATCGTTGCTTCACTCTCAATTTTGTCAATATAAACAATGTCATCTCTCTCAGGCACTACAAGGTGTGTCGTTTCCCCAGTTTCTTGCGCAATGGTTTCTAATACCGGGCGTGCAGCGTCACGTAAATCTAAGTTATCAAGTACAACATGTCCTAACTCAATAAAGCGTAAGCCTAGTGAATACGTTTCTGTACGTGGATCTTGCTGTACATAACCTTTCAGCAAAAGGGTGGACAGGATTCGATGTGCTGTACTTTTTGCGACATTTAAGCGGTTGGCAATTTCCGTCACACCGAGCCCGTTTTTATTATTTTGTAAAATTTCGATACAAACAAGCGCTCGTTCAACTGATTGAATCGTTTTATACTGTGAGATATGAATCTTCCTCTCTACTAAAACTTATGTTAGCGCTTTCTTTTATGCTTCAAGTATACAATTGAAATGTTCATGAAACAACGAAACATTTAGTTTATCCTCAGATACTAGGATCATACGAATGAGTGAACGCCACCATTGTAGAGACAAAGTACATTGTCCGATATAGAACTTAGGCCATATGTCGACGAGCACTGTTTGAACAAAAGGTTATATTCAACATACCGTGCTTAGATATGGCTACTAAAAAACGACCTAGGTTTCACCTTCCCTCAAGTTTCTTACCACTCTGCAATACTTCCATCAGCGTGTCGCCACACAGGGTTTTTCCAATTATGTCCGACTTCTGCTGCCTGACGAATTTTTTCTTCATCAATTTCTACGCCTAGCCCTGGCCCTTTTGGTAGCTCTACGTGCCCGTCACTGTATGAGAATACAGATGGATCTTCCACATAGTCGAGTAAGTCACTGCCAACGTTATAGTGGATACCTAGACTTTGTTCTTGAATGAATGCGTTATGAGAAACAGCATCAACTTGTAAACAAGAAGCAAGTGCAACAGGGCCTAATGGACAGTGGGGTGCAAGCGCAATATCATAGGCTTCTGCCATTGAAGCGATCTTCCTACATTCGGAAATACCACCTGCGTGAGATAAATCAGGTTGGATAATGTCTACGTAACCTTGTTCAAACAACGGTTTAAAATCCCAGCGTGAAAACATTCGTTCACCAGTCGCAATAGGGATCGACGTATGACGGGCTATTTCAGCTAATGCTTCGTTATTCTCTGGCAGTACAGGCTCTTCTAAAAACATCGGGCGGTACGGCTCTAATGCTTTAGCGAGCACTTTTGCCATCGGCTTGTGTACACGTCCGTGAAAATCAATACCTACATCGATATCATCACCGACCTTATCTCGAATCGCTGCAACCCGGTCTACAGCTGCATCAACCTTTTTATAAGAATCAATATACTGCAATTCTTCTGTCGCGTTCATTTTGACAGCAGTAAAACCTAAGTCCCGTTGACGCTTCGCTTCTTTGCCAACGTCATCTGGACGATCGCCACCAATCCAAGAATAAACCCTCATTTTGTCACGACAAGCTCCACCTAACAATTCATAAACGGGTACATTTAACCACTTTCCTTTGATATCCCAAAGAGCCTGATCGATACCAGCAATGGCGCTCATATGAATCGGACCACCTCGATAAAAACCTGCACGGTAGAGAAGATTCCACGTATCTTCAATAGCAAGAGGGTTGGATCCAATCACATACTCTGATAACTCTTCAACAGCAGCTTTAACAGAATAAGCTCGTCCTTCAATGACTGGCTCTCCCCAACCGGTCACACCTTGGTCCGTCTCCACCTTTAGGAAGCACCAACGCGGTGGGACAATAAAACATTCTAAGGATGTAACTTTCATGGCCTTCTCCCCTTATTTGAGATTCATTTTTCACGTTTTCAATTATAAATTGATTTAAAATTTTAGCTGGTCATTAGTTGCTACCTGTGTTCATGTAAGAAACTGAATGATTTTGTTCAATGCTTCTTTCGCATCGGATCCAACTGTACGTACTGTCACTTGATCACCATTATGAATTTGCATACTTATTAAGCCAAGCAAACTTTTCACATTTGCCTCAACAACATGACCGCCTGAACGGTTGATTAAATACACCTCAGATTTAAAAGGAGTTAACATTTGGCTTAGTTCAACAATCGTTTGTTTTTCTTCAATGTTAATGATGATATCCCTTTTATACTCCTCCATCGCTTAACCTCCTTTTATTTCGTCTAAGCACGACCACGATATCAAGACTTTCTACCATTAACGTCTAACCTCTGAATGAAGGTAAAAACGTAGATAGTTCTGGAATAAAGATAATAATAAACAAAGTCACTAACATCGCGATGAAAAATGGAATAATTGCCCTCGATATTGCTTCAATCGATAGACCAGATATACCTGAGCCGACGAACAAATTAACCCCTAATGGTGGTGTAATGAAACCAATTGCTAAGTTAACAACCATAATAATACCGAAATGTACTGGGTCATAACCAATTTCGACTGCGATCGGTAAAAGTAATGGAGTTAAGATAATAATTGCCGCAAGTGTATCCATAAAACAACCAACAATTAAAAGTAATAGAGTTATTAATAAAATAATCACAATTGGGCTTTCAGAAATGGACATCATCGCATCGGCAACCTTACTTGGAATTTGTTCCCGTGTAAGTAACTGTCCAAATGCAGTTGCAGATCCAACAATAATTAGTACTGTAGCTGTTGTTAATGCACCTGAAGCGATAACATTTGGTAATTCTTTAATTGGCAATTGACGATGGACAACAACACTAATGAATAGTCCATATACAACAGCAATAACAGCTGCTTCAGTTGGTGTGAAAATACCTCCGTAAATTCCACCTAGAATAATAATCGGAATCAAAAGAGCCCATTTAGCATCCCAAGATGTCTTTCCAAATTCTTTCATTGAAAACTTTTCATTCGATGCTTTATATCCCATTTTTTTCGAATGAAAATAAGCATAAACAATTAATCCACCAGCCACAATAAACCCAGGGATAATACCTGCAACAAACAAATCTCCCACAGATGTCGAACCGGTAACACCATAAATAACCATCGGTATACTTGGTGGAATCATTACACCTAGTGACCCTGCCGCAGCAACGGTTGCTGTTGCAAACCGTTTATCATACCCCATACGTACCATTGCTGGGATCATAATTCCTCCAATTGCCGCAACCGTAGCCGGTGCAGAACCAGAGATGGCTGCAAAAAACAAACAAGTAATGATCGTCGCGATCGCAAAGCCACCTGTTTTGTTTCCGACTAGGGAATTGGCGACGCCAAACAGCCTGTCTGTTATACCGCCCCTTCCCATAATTTCCCCAGCAAGAATAAAGAATGGAACAGCCATTAATGGAAAAGAGTCAACAGACGTGATTAATGCCTGTGCTAAAAATTCTACCGGTAATGTGCCAGCATATAAAACAGTGATAAGTGTAGACACGCCTAGTGCAATTCCTACGGGTACACTTAATAAGAGAAGGACTGCAAAACTAATAAACAATATCGCCTCTGTCATGGGTATCCCTCCTAACGTTCAGGTTTCGGGTCTTGATCGCCTAGTGTATCTTCCTGATCTTCAAGCGCCTTATCATGTTCTAATTCAACATCAAATGCTGATTTACCTAATAGCGCTTTCGTTTGCTGTATCAGTTGTTGAATGAGGCGTATAACAGTCAAACCCATTCCGATAGGCGTTGCCATGTAAACGAAGCCCATTGGAATTTGTAGACCTGGAGATCTCTGTCCTAACTCTAGGATTCTCATGGCAATATCTTGACCATAATAAATAACGACTAAAGCAAAGATTAAGAAAACCACGTTTGAAATCATCGTCAAAATCAGTTTACCTTTTCGCTTAAACAACATGAGGACGACATCGACTTTGATATGGCGTTGTTTTTTTACACCGTAGCTAATCCCAATATACACAAGCCAAATGAAGCAAAACCTCGCTAGTTCCTCAGACCAAGAAAGGGAGTCTCCCATGACATAGCGCATAAATACTTGCAATGCAATAATGACGACCATAATCGATGAAAAAATGACAAGAAACACTTCTTCAATGTGTTCATCCAACCATCGTAATACGCCCATACTTCCACCTGCCTTCCTGATGCAATCGAATTGCCCTTATAGAGAGTGAAGGAACCGCTAAACAGTTCCTTCACTTTTACTTACTCTAGACTTGCTTCTGCTTCTTCAATTGCTTCATATACTTCATCAACGAAATCTGTACCAAGATCTTCAGCATGCTCATCGATCACTGGTTGTACGATTTCAGCCATTTCTTCACGCGCTTCATCGGTTACTTCAGAGTACTCTACTCCCTCTTCAATTAAAGCATCAAGAAGTTCTGCATTCGCTGCACGATTTTCTTCAATTTGATACTCCCCTGCTTCTTGTGCTGCATCTGCCACAATTTCTTGATAGTCGTCTGGAAGGCCATCGAAGAATTGCTTACTCATGAGAAACACAAACGGGCTGTAAACGTGGTTCGTATCAGAGTAGTAGTCTTGAACTTCGTAAAATGATTCAAGGTAGATCGTTGCAAGTGGGTTCTCCTGCCCGTCAACGGTTCCTTGTTGCATCGCTGTAAATAGTTCACCAAATGCCATTGGCGTTGGGTTTGCACCTAACTCAGAGAATGCATCAAGGTGAATTTCGTTTTCCATCGTACGAACGGTTAGACCTTCAAAATCTTCCGCTGTTTCAACTGGACGGTCACTGTTAGATAGGTCACGGAAACCATTTTCCCAATAAGCGAGTCCAACCATTTCTTGGTCTTCTAATGCATCAAGAAGTTGATCACCGACCTCACCGTTTAACACTTCCATTGCTACCTCGTCATTAGGGAATAAGAATGGAAAATCAAAGACAGCATATTCCTCAACAAAGTTTGTAATCGGTGCTGTAGAAGGAATCGTTACTTCTTGAGATCCAAGTTGAAGTGCCTCCATCATTTGACGGTCATCACCTAATTGACTACTGTGATACGTTTCAACATAGATATCTCCGTCTGTCGCTTCTTCTACAATATTTTTAAATTCAAGTAACCCTTTATATTGAGGGTGTTCACTATTTAATCCAATCCCTGCTTCAATGGTATATGTTGCATCACTACTAGAATACTCAGTATCTACGTTTTCTTCTGAAGCGCTTTCATTTTGGTCATCAGTTTGACTATCTCCGCCAGCTTCTTCCTCTCCTCCGCAAGCAGTAAGTCCAGCCACTAACGCTAACGACAAAGTTCCAGTAAGAAAATGTTTTTTATTCATGATTCTCGTCCCCCTAAAATTTAATATTAATTTTATCTATGGAAGAGTTAGCCAAATCATTGAAACGCTAACCCGAACCACTAATTCCTTTTCCGTCAAAGCCATTAAGAATTTTAAATAATTCTATGAGAAGATACCAGCTTCACGCAATATTCGACTTATTTCTTCTTTTTGTTCATCACCTACTGGTTGTACAGGAGGCAACGTTTGCGATTGAACTTCTATTCCTGCTTGATACATTGCTTCCTTAATGACACCTATAAATGGTTGATCTAAATGATAAATTTTGCACAGTTCTGAGATCTTTTGTTGGTGTTCTTCTGCGACTTGATAATCACCTGTCTGATAAGCTTGATATAATTGAGTAGATAAGTCAGGAGCGATATTACCAGTACCATTGATTGCACCCTTACAGCCTAAACTCAAACCTCCTAGCACATAATCATCAAAACCTGCCAAAACACTGAACCGGTCTTCATATTGTTTTGTGGCGCTGATGATATCCTTTGTATGAGTCAAGCTATCCACCGTATTTTTAATCCCTACAAAATTTTCGTGGTTTTCTACAAGTTGCTTGATCATATGTGCAGGAATATCCTGGCCTGTTAAAGCTGGAAAGTTATAAAGCAACACCGGTAATTTTGACTCTTTAAAAATGTCATCAAAGTGTTGATACAAATGCGTTTCATCAAGTTTGAAATAGTATGGGTTAATGACAACAACTGCATCAGCCCCAACCTCGTGAGCATGTTTGTTTAACTGCTTTGTCTCTCGTGTCGAGGGGGTTCCTGTACCGATCAGTACTGGCACACGACCATTCGTATATTGAACTGCATATGTTGCAATTTCCTTTCGTTCTTCCGTCGATAAGTGCACAAATTCTCCACCGGTTCCTAGAAAGAACAATCCGTCAACGCCTTTTTCGATGTGGTAATCGATGGCATTTTCCATACTCCGATAATCAATTGCAAAATCTTCTGTGACAAATGTCGGAACAGGTGGAATAATACCTGCAGGTAAATACATGACTCTCCTCCTCTACGATATTGTAAGCGCCTAACAAAGAATTTCTCATAATACTTGACGCTCTACCATAGCACCAGCAGCGTTTCATTCATTAACCTAGCATTCTTGAAACATTGCTATGCAGTATGATCAACAACCCTCTTGTAGCAGCATTCGATTTAAATAAGCGCTTTCAAAACTAATGAAATTTTCTTACGATCGAGGGCGGCTTTCTACTACGTAGCTAGATTATGCTCCCTCCATCAACCTACACAATTATTAGTCCCCATTCCTTAATAAGGAACATTGTTCCTCTAATTGGGAAGAAAGCGCTTTATTTAATTTTAGATTAATAGGTGTACAACCATTTGTCAATAAAAAGTTGTCGATTTTTGTTTTCTATTTTATTACTTTGTCGTTTGAAGTCATTCATATTTGGAAAGCTCTTAATTAGACTCAATGAATGGCTGAAGAACAAACAAAAAATTAGTCACCTTTTACAACTGCATGACCACCAAACTCATTTCTTAGTGCTGCTACCACTTTTCCTGAAAAAGTGTCATTCTCAAGTGTACGATAGCGCATCATAAGTGATAGTGCGATGATGGGTGCGGCCGCTTGGTAGTCGAGTGCTGTTTCAACAGTCCATTTCCCTTCACCAGATGAATTTGCAACACCTTTAATTTCATCAAGCTTTTCATCCTTTGAAAACGCATTTTCGGTGAGTTCCATGAGCCATGAACGAATCACAGATCCATTGTTCCAAACTCGCGCTACTTGTTCATAATCATAGTCGAATGGACTTTTCTCTAAAATATCAAAGCCTTCAGCAATAGCCTGCATCATACCATACTCGATGCCATTGTGAATCATCTTTAAAAAGTGTCCACTACCGACTTCTCCCGCATGTAGGTAACCGTTTTCAACAGCGATATCAGTAAACATCTCATTTAAGTTACCTTGTAGCACTTCTTCGGCCCCCCCTGCCATCAAGCAGACACCTTCTCTCGCGCCTTCAACACCACCACTTGTACCAACATCGACAAAGTGAATATTTTTTTCTTCTAAATATGCAGCACGTTCTAGCGTTTCTTTATAATTCGAGTTTCCACCATCGAGGATTGTATCTCCAGCATCCAACAATTCAGATAATTGTTCAATCACCTGACCTGTTACTTCTCCTGCTGGTACCATCAGCCAAACGGTTCTTGGTGCTTCCAACTTCTGCACCACTTCTTCAATTGTATAAGCTGGAATTGCGCCTGAATTTTTAATATCATCTACTGCATCCTTGTTTACATCATTCGCCACGACTTCGTGTTTATGGTCCAATAGGTTTAAAACGAGATTATACCCCATCTTCCCTAGACCGATCATTCCTAGCTTCATATGGATACTCCCTTCAAATATGTGATCAAATTTTGAAATAATTTTTCTATTTGATTTCATTATATGATATTTTATTTCTTTTTCAACCCCTAATTATGAAAAAATATTTTTTAATTTGAAGCGTTTTCATTTATACTACATGTAGAACCTCTTAGACATAGATGTTCATTTAACGACTAAGCGGTAAAACGTTCTCATTGATGAGCAAGTCTTGATCTATTTACAAAACCATATATCAGGGGGGATCACGATGGAAAATATTGAAGCGGCTCACGTTAAACACCGCATTAAAGCAGCTTACACCGGTTTTCGCGAAAAAGAAAAAGTGATTGCCGATTATATATTAGAACATCCTGAAGACATCGTTCATTCAACGATCAGTCAAGTAGCAGAAAACATCCAAGTCGCGGAAGCAACCGTGTTTCGTTTTTGTAAGAAAATTGGTTTCAAGGGGTACCAAGCGATGAAAATCGCACTCGCTTCCGAAGTCGACAAAGGGTTTCAAGACATCCACGAAACGATTCAAGAAGGAGACGACGAAAGACAAGTCACTGAAAAAGTATTTAAAGCGAACATCCGTACATTAGAAGAAACCTTGTCCGTCCTCAACCAAGACACGATGAAAGAAGCCACCAAAGCGATTCTCGAAGCTGATCGTGTCGAATTTTACGGCAGCGGTGGCTCAGGCGTCATCGCCGTCGACGCACACCATAAATTCATACGGACAGGGATCGCGACCGCGTCCTATAGCGATTCCCACTTCCAAGTCATGTCCGCTTCGCAATTAACCGAAAACGACGTCGCTGCGCTCATCTCACACACCGGCGCCAACCGCGACATGTTAGACGTACTTGACGTCGCCCAAGAACACAACGTAACAACAATCGGAATCACGACCCTCGCCAAATCACCTTTAAGCGAAGGCGTTGACATCCCGCTGTTCACCGTATCCGAAGAAACTGACTACCGATCCGAAGCACTCTCATCACGACTTGCACAACTCAGCATCATCGACGCCCTATACGTCAACATCAGCATCGCACGCAAAGAACAAATGGAACAATCACTTAATAACATGCGTAATGCGGTCTCTATCAAACGCATATAACGTTACATCAACGAGGAGGTTGATTTTTTTGGACAAGAAAAGATATGTCATCGGTTTAGACTTAGGAACAACGAGCGCAAAAGCGGTCATCTTTAAAAAGGATGGGTCGGTTGTGTCCGAAGCGGAACAGACATACCCGTTTCTCGACACCGATGCCGCCAAAGCTGAACAAGACCCACTTGCGATTGAGAACGCGGCCATCGAAGCAATAAGGCGTTCGCTCGTCACAGGAGGGATCAGCGGAGATGAGGTGCTCTCTGTTGGTTTATCGTCGGCGATGCATTCACTCATCTGTGTCGATGAAAACAACGAACCCTTGTCATCTGTGATCACATGGGCAGACAGACGGAGCGCCGAACAAGCGACACGTTTGAAGATGTCTACTGAAGGGACGGAGATTTATCAACAATCAGGCACCCCGATCCACCCGATGTCACCACTTGCAAAATTGATTTGGATGCGCGAAACTGCGTACGGTCCATATGAGCGCGCGAGTAAATTTTTGTCGATCAAAGAGTTTTTAACATCCCGCTGGTTTGGCGTCGATGCGGTCGATTATTCGGTCGCCTCTGCGACTGGTCTATTTGATATCAAGGAGATGACGTGGAACGAACAAGCGTTAAATGTTGCTGGCATTGACCGCTCGCAATTATCGACACCTGTCGCGCCAACCTATGTTTTTCATGGATTAGATGCGCGCGTGTCGGAACGAACAGGACTTCGTGTTGATGTCCCGTTCGTTGCAGGTGCAAGCGACGGACCGCTTGCTAACTTAGGAATTGGAGCGATCAATCCTGGGGAGACCGCGATTACGATCGGAACGAGCGGTGCGATTCGACAGATGGCGAACCGCCCAAACACTGATGAACAACAAAACGTGTTCTGTTATGGGGTGACGGAAGATTTATGGATCTTAGGTGGACCGACCAACAACGGAGCGATCGTCTTACAATGGCTGAAAGACACACTCGGTGAAAAAGAAGTTGAAGAGGCTGCGAAAAATGGCGACGATGCGTTCACGTTACTGACTGCTCGAGCCGAACAAGCTTCCCCAGGGTCTAATGGTTTATTGTTTTTACCGTATTTAAACGGGGAGCGCGCTCCTCATTGGGACGCCAATGCACGCGGCAGCTATATCGGGCTCTCCATGGATCATCGAAAAGAACATTTTTTAAGAGCAGGTATGGAAGGGGTTATGTTCAACCTTTATAACATTCATGAGGCCGTCGGTCGTCTCGTTGGGGAAACGACAAGCTTGTACGCAAATGGTGGTTTTGCTCGTTCGCCTTTTTGGGTGCAAATGCTTGCGGATATGTTTGGACAAGACGTACATCTCCCATCCTCACACCAAAGTGCTGCTTGGGGAGCGGCGTGGTTCAGCATGCTCGCCATCGGTGAAGTACGCGACCTTGCCTCTATTAAAGAATACATTCCGATGCAAGGAAAAGTCACGCCTCATGCTGACACGAGCGCTAGATATCGTGAACTGTACGGTGTGTACCGCAATATTTATGAAACTTTGAAACCGACATTCGATGCGCTACAACGAGTACAACAATAGCGGTTTTACGTTTTAAAGTACGAAAGGGTAGGTGCTACTTCGGTAGCACCTACCCTTTATTTGGCTAAAGTGTGTAGATTCATGGAGAGCTTTGTATAAAAAAACGGGGACTGTACGTTTTCCGCATATGTTTTACATATCAACTTGATCAATCTGGTTACGGTCGATGGTGAGGGCGTGATGCCAGTCGCGTAAACTGCCGTATACTTTGAAGTGTTGTTTGTTTTCTAGGGTGATGCGGATGTGTTGGTCGGCTTTGGATTTCGGGTCGATGAGTTGGTTGGTTTGCTTTTTGTTAAGAAAACAAATTTCTGCTTGGTCTAGGTGTGAGTTGGCGTCGAGGCAAACGAGTGCGACGGTGTGTTTGTAAGGAAATGAGTGTTTGAGTTCTTTTAGTTGGTCTGGGGTGAAGGAAAAGTACCAGTATTTGGACAGGCCGGTGCGGGTCGATTTTCGGTGTGAAATATGGATGATGGTGCGGTCGTTTATGATATAGCTGGACCATTTGTCACCAAGCTCGCTTTCGATTTTCTCCAATGAGGTCGGTTCTTTTTTTCGTAAAATACGTGAGAGTACGGTACCGTGAAAAAATTCGGATTCCTTGATAGCCATATGTAACACGCTCCCCTTTGATATATTTTAAAAGAAGTGATCGTCGTTTTAGGCTTTAGTGTGTGAAAGGGTAGGTGCTACCGTGGTAGCACCTACCCTTTACTTCAGTAAAGGAATATCGTTTATTTCAATCGGTAGTTTTCGTCCATTGAACGTGTTAGAAACACGCTATATTGCCCTCTTGTAATCGTTTCTTCGGGTGCGAATCGCTGCTCGGAGGTACCTTTAGCAACGCCTGCTGCATACACATTAGCGACCGATTCGGCGTACCATTTCCCTGCTTCAACGTCTGTGAATGGATGCGCCGCCTCAGACGTTGGAATATCGTAAATTCTTTCTAACAGAACAGCCATTTCTGCTCTTGTCATGCTTGCATCTGGAGCAAAGCTGTCTTCAGATACACCTTTGAAAAATCCTTCGTTTAGAGCGATGTCAATTTCTTCGGCAAATTCGTGGTCTTTATCAACATCTTCAAATGCATCAAGGGCGTTCGGATTCGATTCGCCTCCCTCGTGACGAACGAGAATCGCAGCAGCTTGGGCGCGTGTGAGCTCATCGTCAACGCCAAATAGGTCATTACCGATGCCGTTTATGACGTTTAAATCATACAAATAACTGACATGCGGGGCCGCCCAATGGTCGGAAGCTACATCAGTGAATGGCGTGTCGACTTCGATGGCTGCCTCCCACTCTGTCGGCACGCTTTCTACGTTATGGTCGTCTGCCGCTGTAACATAGAAAGTCATCGGAATGTTGATGTCTCCGATCTCTACGGCGAATTGACCGCTGTCATCCGTCGTTGTTGTGAACGTACCTTTCGTGTCGTTTTCTACTTTGATCGTTTTGTTCGATGCTGCTTCCCCTGACAAAATCCCTTCATCTTGCTGGTATTGAAAGTTGTCAGGTGCTTTTGGGCGCTGTTCGATGAGTGCTGAAGCGATATATCCTTCTTGTCCATCAGCGGTTTCAATAGGATACCAGACAAAATGGTTTTGACGATCGAGAACTTCCTCATATTCATAACCAGCTTGGATCGTTAACGGTGTGTCCGCTTCAACGGTCGTGATGCTGTCACTTTCCGTTGTTGCCTGTTCACGAATTCTCGCATTTTCAGTTGTATAAACGAGGTCACCTTCCGTTAGCTGATAGTTTGAACGTGTTAATGAGTCGGTCAATTCAAATTCAGCCGTTAAAAATTCAATATTTTCACTTGAAGCAGAATCGTAGTCAAAATCGTCTCTCGTAAAGTTTGGTAGTGAGAGGCTAGCGCCTAAGAGACTTAAACTTTCGATCTCTGAAAATACACGCTCCTGGTAAGCGTCGCTGTTTTGCGTACCATCTGCCATATAAACAGGACTATTCACTGGCTTGATTCCATTATAAGCCATAACAGGAAAGTACCAGCTTTCGATATAGTCTTCAGTACCTTTATGAATCGTCGGCAACTCTTGGCGTTCTTGTTTCATATTTTTTAAGATTTCAACGCCCGCTTCGATGTTATATAGTAAGTCGTCATGCAGGCGCTCAACATCATAATCTTGCGTGTTCGTAATTTGCATAAGGCCGATCCCGCCGTCTTCAGAGATGATTGTCTCTCCGTCCTCGTCGAAATGTTTCCATTCGCCTTGCTCAACTTGGGCGATCCCTTTGATGACTTCTGGTGGGACGTCTAGCTTTAAGGCGGCTTCAGTTAACAAGCAGTTTGTCGTTTGGTAATCAGGGTTTTCCCCGTCTTCAATGTCAGCGGTGAGATCACAGTTGTCTTTTATTGTGTCATTAGCTGTGACACCCCCAACGCCTCCCGTTGCAAAAAGAATACCTGAAACGGTGAAGGCACTGAGCCATTTTGATCGTTTATTCACTTTGATGCACCTCCATATTTTGTTAGATTGATAGATTTGAAAAAGCACGGAATACGTGCATGTTTAGTAGAAAATGTCATTTCTATTATAGCATAGTTGATACGCATGGGTGAGTGGGGATTCCGCTTTATCAAGGTAAAGGGTAGGTGCTACCGAAGTAGCACCTACCCTTTCATTCTGCACAGCACAAAAGATGCTTCTCTTATTTTGCGGCTTCGTATAAACGCATTGGTGGGAGGTTTCGGAAGAAGTATTCATCTTTTACAGCTGGAAAGTGTTGTTTTAAGTGATCGAGCAGGTGGGCATCCTTTTGGAAAAACGTTTGATACGGAAAGAAGCGTCCGCCCTCTTTCAGTACTTGTGATGTTTTTTGAACGATCCTTGATCGCATCGAATCATCCATTAAAGAAAACGGGATCCCGGAAAGTGCGTAATCAGCGGACGATGCGTATTGTTCTACAATCGTATCGACGTTTTCAGCACTATCATGACAAACGATAAGTCGCGAGTCATTGACGTTTCCCTGTAGTTCGTGAACGAAATTTTCGTTCATCTCGATGGCGATGATCAGCGAGTCGTCCGTCATGCGCTCAAGCAAGTGTTCGGTAAACACACCTGTGGCGGGCCCGTACTCAACGATCGTCATCGGTTTAGTGAAGTCCATTCGATTCGCGATTTCGCGCACCCCTTGTTTCGATGTTGGTGTCACGGATGCAATGTTGCGATCTTTGATGAAGTTTTTCATATAGCTAATCGTGCTCATAGACGTACTCCTTTCGAAATGAGGTGTTTTAGCGCTTTAAAGGGACGCCGGGTAGGTGCTACCAAAGTAGCACCTACCCTTCACTTCGTTAAAGCAAAAACGACAACCGGTTCCTCCCTCCAACCTCCCAACTGAATCGAAAAAACATTTACTCTTTCTTCAAAGGAATGAAATTTTGTTTATACTCGTGCATATCTTCTTTAATTGTTTCCATCTTTTGATCTAAATTATTCACGATATGGGCAGCTTCACGAAGTTCTTCGATAAGCTCACTTGGGACATGCGTTTGGAATTTGTAGTGAATTTTATGCTCCAAGCTCGCCCAAAAATCCATCGCGAGGGTACGAATTTGGATTTCCACTTTCACATATTCGGTACGGTCGCTAAGAAACACCGGGATTTCGATGATCATATGTAAACTTTGGTAGCCATTAGGCTTCGGGTTTTCGAGGTAATCTTTCACTTCGATGACGTTGATGTCGTGCTGCTTATAAATCAAATCATAGATTGTATAAATATCAGACACGAACGAACAAACGACACGAATACCCGCGATATCATGCACCCGGGCACGGGCTTGGTCGATGTTGACGTCGAACCCTTTTCGCTGCAATTTATCCATAATGCTTTTCGGCTTTTTCACGCGCGACTTCACCGATTCAATCGGATTGCGCTCATGCATATATTCAAATTCCTCACTCAAAATATTCAGCTTCGTCTTCATTTCTTCAATTGCAAATTTATAAATGATGAGAAAGTTGCGAATTTCAACTAACCGCTCATCGACCGTCGTATGCATCCCTTTTCCCTCCCTGGTACAAATGAAAACTTCTATCGTTTTCGCAAAAACTATTTCGCACACGAAATATTATAGTAAAATTACAAATAGATAGCTAGCAACGCCACAGCTTTGAGACGATTTCACAAATTTCAAAACGTGACAGACCCTGTCCTCATTACGTTATAATAGAAACGACCGAACCAGAGGCGATCACATGGATTTTGATGTCGATGTCGACGAAATGTTACATCACATTCTCCAACTCCAACAAGAAAGCTCAAAACGCTACCGCCGCATCGTCCGACTCACCCTCACCGACCACGGCCACCAACTCATCGAGCAAGTACCCGACTTCATCTTCGACTACTACAAAACCATTTTAGCCAAACTCATGCTCCAACAACTAAAAAAATTCCACGAAATCATCGCCCACGAAATCGAGAACGAAAACGAAAACGAAAGCGAAAGCGAAGAAAACTCTTTTTCATGAAGAAGACAAGCTCTCCAGACCACACCAGCTTGCCCTTTCGCGTCCGCTGCGAAAGGGTGCTGATAACGATGCACTTTTCCGCTTTCGCACACCACCGTGTTGAATGGTAGGTGCTACTTTGGTAGCACCTACCATTTAGTGCTTTAAAACAGAACAGTCTCGTGTGCACAAAAAAACGAGAACGGGTGTCCTCGCTGCAACTTGTCTTATTCTCCTAAAGTGGTTTCTTCTATTTCTTGCCATGACTGGGCTTGGTAGATGTCAGTTTGGGCGTTTTTGGCTTTGGTGACGGTTTCGTATTGCAAGAGTTCTCTTTTTACGTAGGCGTGGTCTGCTTTTGGGTAATGAATCTCTAAGTATCTGATGATCGATTGGATGATGCCTTTTCGTTCGCCACGCTCCTCGGCGGCTTCGATTTCGCACTTCAATTCCTCTTCTGTTTCGGCCTGCTCTCTGTAGGCTAGCACTTCTTCTGGGGAAGTACTCAACATGTCCCAGTCCAAGTAAGGTCTGCGCGATTTCATTCCCGGCATCGATGATCCCTCCGCTTCTTCATCATTGGGTGAAACTATTCACGGGTATATTCCCTCCTTCTCCGCTTCTAAAACTAGATTTTCGTTTTAGCGCACATGCTTTCACGCTTTAACGTGCGAAACGGTAGGTGCTACCGAAGGAGCACCTACCCTTTACCGAAATAAAGCAACAATTCCACCAATGTGTGGTGCTCGACATTTTTCGCGATCTATCATTAACCTTGCGTGATATACTCGCCGTTGTAGCCATTTTAAATCTTTTTTGGGGAGGGGTATTATGCAAAAAAACTTGTACCTGTTTACAAGTTTACTCACGCTTGTTTTGGCAGTGACATTTTTATTTCCGAGCACAAGCGAGAGTGCGAGTATGTGGAGCATTTACAGTGATGCCGAAGAAGCTCGCAATAATGGGGAATATAACGCAGCTTTACAAAACTATGAAGCTGTATTACCTAGCTTTCTAGAAAACGAAGGAAACACGAATATTGCGATGATCTACAACCGAATGGGTAGCATGCAAGTTGAGTTGGGCCTTTATGAAGAAGCTGTAGAAAGCTGGGAGCAAGAAGCTAACTACTGGGAAAAAGAAGGAAGCACACAAAGTGCCATCGCCGCAACGAGTAACGCGAACGACCTTCGCAGTGACGTTCAACTGTTTAGGGAAGCTGATTCACATGCAGTTGCCGACCAATATGACACGGGGGCAAAATTCGAGCCAGAAATCGGCGCGTTATTAGGAGCTTACGCTGAGGAGGATGATGCGGTTCACGATTCGACTTCTGGAAACCCTCATTACATAGAGGAATTCCCTAACCTCGTAAATCACGATCACGCCGCCTACCTTCTTTACGTCAGTTGGGGTACACCTTTCTCACAATTAGCGTCGCATATTCGCCGTGCTGAAGAACAAGGCGTCGCTATGCAACTTGCTCTGCAACCGGATGACGGTCTAGGCGAAGTTCAAGACGGCGAATATATACGACAATTTGCTCAAGACGCCGCCAATGCTGACATCCCGATTTTCCTCCGCTTCGCCAACGAAATGAACGGAGAATGGGTCGAATGGTACGACGAGCCTGAGCGCTACATTGATAAGTACCGCACGGTTGCAAATGTTTTCCAACAAGAAGCTGACAACGTCGCCATGGTTTGGGCACCAAATTACTTTCCACCTGATAACATCACCGACTATTATCCAGGCGATCATTACGTCGATTGGGTAGGAGTCAGTATGTATCAACGTCATAACGGCGAAGACGACCTTTTAGGCGAAGGGGTCGATCGCTCCAGTTATGTTGAAAAATTTGAACACATTTATGATTTGTACGCAGATCGAAAACCAATTTTCATTTCAGAAGGCGCCGTTTCTCACATCGACCCAAACACTAATGAAGGTGTGACTGAATGGGCAACCCGCCATGTTGAAACATTTTACAATAGCTTACCAATGCTTTATCCAGGGGTAAAGGCTGTTTTTTGGTTCAGCTCTGACGGCCAAAGCGCCAACGATTATCGACTTTCGCAAAACGATCAAGTCCTAAACGCCTATCAAGAAGCCATCCAAAATGACTTTTACTTATCGAACATAGGCGACATGTCACCTGTCACATACTTACCCGTCGATACGACTGGCGTGGCACCGACAGAAACAGCGTTACATGCACACGTAGAAACGATTGATCCACTCATTTCAAAGGTAGAATATTACGTAAACGGTGCACTCGCTGGAACATCGACGGAACCATCTTGGTCCATCAACTACGATTTCCTATCACACCGAAGTGAAACCGTTGAAATCGAAGTCAAAGTGTACGGCGAAGATGGTCATCTCGTCACAACAGACACGCAAAATATCGGCGTAGGCGCTACAAATGTTGAATTAAACAACGCGCAAATTGACTTCGATACCCAAGCCCAAATCAAAAACGACCGTACGTTCATACCAGTTCGACAGATCGCTGAATCTCTAGGTGCCGACGTGTCTTGGGATGCGACGACGCAAACGGCCGATATTGAGCACAACGACACAACCCTTTCAATGACTATCGGTGACAAAACCGTGTATCAAAACCAACAACCCGAAACGATAGACGCAGCGCCTTTCCTCGATGATAATCGCACCTTCTTACCTTTACGTTTTATCATCGAAGGCCTCGGCCTCGAACTTGACTGGAACGAAGACACGTACACCACATCGTTTACTACCGAGTAGACAGATTGTTTTTGCGCATTAAAGTAGTACAGAGTAGGTGCTACCGAAGTAGCACCTACCGTTTACTACTGTGAAGAAGTAAAGTGTCTGCCCCGCTCCACCCGATTTTCCTGGCCCTTTCCGATCAAATCTCAATTTTTCAGCTCCCATCCCCCAGTTTAAACTCATTTCCGTATCACTTCGTAAATAAAATATACAATCATCTGTTAGAAAGGCGGTATTGATCTTGTTTATTTTGTACACGATTTTATTTTTCTTATTAGCTGGGGTTGGGTATGGAATCTATTATATTTGGCTAAGGTTTCGTTACCGCACGGCAAAGTCAAATGAAGCACTTGTGATTACGGGCCGAAATTTAGGAGACCCAGAAAAAGAGCCGAACTTGTTTACCGATGAAGAGGGGCGCTCGATGAAAATTGTTCGCGGCGGTGGGTACCGGTTGCGCCGTTTTCAAACGTCGACGCCAATTGACCTAACATCTTTTCAATTACATTTAACAACACCGCGAGTCATCACAAATGGCGGCGTGCCGATCATCGCCGATGCGGTTTCGATGGTGAAAGTCGCCGACGCGCTTGAGGGTGTTGCGAAGTACGCGGAGCAATTTCTCGGTAAAAAACAATCAGACATAGAAAAAGAAATATCCGAAGTGTTGAGTGGGATTTTGCGCGCGATATTATCGAAAATGACCGTCGAAGAAATCAACAACGACCGCGAAGCGTTTAACGAGGAAGTCACAAAAACCGCGCAGACGCACTTGCAGGAGATGGGCTTTAAGATCACCTCACTCGGTCTCACTGACCTTCGCGATGCGGAAGAGGAAAATGGATACTTAGAAAATTTAGGGCGCCCGCGAATTGCGAAAGTGCGCAAGGAAGCGGAAATCGCCGAGGCCAATTCAGAGCGGGAAACGCGCATCAACAAAGCGAAAACCGACCAAGAAGCAAAGGAAGAAGAATACAAACGGCAAATTGCGATCGCCGAATCGCGCAAAGAAAAAGACTTAAAAGACGCCGCTTTTAAAGAAGAAACCGAACGGGCACGGGCAAAGTCGGAGCAATCCTATGAACTAGAAAAAGCGAAACTCGCCAAACAAGTAAAAGACGAAGAACTCGCTGTCGAGCAATTAGAACGTGAACGCGCCGTTGAGCTAGAAAATGAAGAATATAAAGTCCGACAAGCAAAGGCCGACGCCGACTACTATGAAAAAACGAAACAAGCGGAAGCCGAAGCGGAAGTGCGTCGCCAAGATGGTTCCGCAGAAGCGCAAGTCATTCGAGAGCGCGGTGAAGCGGAAGCCGATGCCCGTCGCATGCTCGCTGAAGCGATGGATGAGCACGGGGAAGCGATCATTAAAGAGAAACTCATTGAAATCCTCCCAGATCTTGCCGAACAAATCGCGAAACCGATGAACAATATCGAATCGGTGAAAATCATCGACTCCGGGAGCGGTGAGAGCATCAACTCTTTCGGGAAAAACGTCACGAAAATGCTCACAGAAATTCAAGAGCCCGTCAAAGAACTGACCGGTGTAGAAATCGGTGACCTAATGGAAACGTACGCAAGCCGGGGACGGAATTACGTCGAACAACAGCAACCAACGTCAAGTCCCCAAGAAAGCGAAACGGAAACTCATGACCAAGAAGAGGAGCGCCGCCCTTAGTTTTGCGCGTTAAAGTATTGAAGGGTAGGTGCTACCAAAGTAGCACCTACCCTTTACTTCACTAAAGACCCTTCCCCTTTTAACCACGCATAAAAATCTTCTAACGTACCTTGTCCATCGATCTGGTATTGCGGCTCACCACGGTCAATCACGTACCCTTCAACCAAATACGTCTGCATGCCAATTTCCGCGGCCGGCATGTCCTCCTGCTTATCGTTTCCAACCATCAAACAATCCTCCGGGCTCACCTCAAGCTGACGGGCAATCTCCTTATAATACGCCCCGTGCGGCTTTGTGAACACACTATTTTCATACACCGTCACAAGCTCAAACGGCGCATCAGCAATCCCCGCCCACGTCAAACGATGCTCAATCGCTGCCTTCGGAAACAACGGATTCGTCGCCACCGCGACACGATAACCTTGCGCCACCGCCTCATCAACAACCTTACGCGCAAGCGGCGTCGGCTCACTCAAATGCGAAAACGTAGGAAACACCGACTCATAAAAATCATCCAACACAGGCCAAATCTCCTCACGCTTTAAGCCTGTCAAATGCAAAAACGTCTCCTCAAACACAACTTCATTCGTCTTCTCAGCATCCTGATCCTTAATCATCGCCTCAGTGCCCGCCAACAGCGCCTTCACAAACTGGTCCGGGTCAACGATCGGCGCCACCTGTTGCGCCAACTCCTTCATGTAATACTTCACAAACACCTCGGTATCCATCGGAAGCAACGTGCCATCGAGATCAAATAAAATCACCTTTGTCATCGTGCAAAACCTCTCTTATTTTCAAACTTAAAGTATGTCCATTTTAACACCATTTTCCTTCGTCATGCGAAAAAAGACACTTTTCGCATGTGACAGTTGCGCGTGCATCTGCACATTTTCAAGGACTGACAGCGGGCGACGAAAAAAGTGGTTCTTTTCATGATCGTTCGACCAAATGTTTCCATATACCTGTGGTAGACTCTTTTATCAAGGTATTTATTAAGGATTATCAAGTTTACATATAGAGAAAGGATGATTTCGTGCGAAAGAAGACGTTCTGGTTAAGCAGCGCTTTTTTGACGGCTTCGCTGTTGTTTTCAAGTCACGCAGGAGGTGCGGAAAGTTTTTTCGATGTAGGGGATGATCATTGGGCGTACGAAGAAGTCGCACATTTGCTCGCTGAAGACGTGATCGAAGCGGAGAACGAAGGATCCACTGCCTTCGCTGTCAACGACAACATCACCCGTGCCGAGGCAGCGGTTTTTCTTTACCGAGCGCTCGACGTTGAGCCTGATGATGAGGAAGACCATCATTCATTTACCGATCTCGCTGAAGCCGATTTCGGGTATGAAGAGGTTCAATCGCTTGTGCGCGCTGACGTATTTGACCGTGCGGACGCATTTCACCCCGAGGACGAACTGACACGTGCTGAGATGGCGCGGATTTTTGCTTCTGCATTTCAGTTGACGAAGGAAAGCACTGTTCCTTTTCGCGACGTTTTTCAAGATGATTGGTTTTATCCATATGTACAATCGTTATTGCACGAAGGGGTCACTTCTGGTGACGGAAACGGGGCATTTTTACCTGACGATTCATTAACGAAAGCGGAATTCGCTGTTTTCCTCACCCGTTTAACAGATGACGATTTTAAAGTCGATGGCCAAAAGCAAGTGACCGATGCATGGGAAGACAAAACCGCATCATTAGCTGATGAATTGAATGAAGCTGTCGTTGATGGCGTTGCGCAAGCAGAGGAAGACCATCGCGACCGTGACTTCGCTGATGTCGAAAGCGAGATTCTCAAAGGGGCGACGGCATCGTTTTCTGATCGGATCGTTGAGCCGTTTTTTTATGATTACGCATGTTGGGGTTGCGACTTTTTTATGCTCGATATGAACGGGCAATTGTTTGACTTTGACGCGGAAATACTAGACGACGGCGACGTGTTGATTGAAACGAAACGACTTGCGAACCATCTATTATCTGGGGCTCACCTAGAGATCGTCCTCACCTACGACGATGGAGATTGGAAAATCGATACGTTCGATTCCACACTTCCAACTTCAAAAAGAGGCTTTGATTTGTCGAAACAAGATATGATCGACATCATCGAGGATAGCTATTTCGTTGACGGCGACGAAATAGCCGACATCGAGTTCCGCGAGTCGGAAGCGAGAGAGCCCGTCGAATCTGTTGAGCACGAGCAAATGATTCAAGCGGATCACTACTACTTCGACGTCACGCTCGAAGGCGGTGGCGTGTTCGACGTTGTCATCGACAGCTTCCACGGACTTGTTTCAGCGCATTAACGTATGAAAGGGTAGGTGCTACCGAAGTAGCACCTACCCTTTACTTAACTAAAGTCCTATAACTCACGCAAAAAGTTCTCTGTGTAGTAATAGCTGCGCTGATTAGAATGAACGATCCCAATGCCTACCGCTTCAAAACGATCTCGTAAAATATTATTGCGATGTCCCAAAGAATTCATCAAATCACGGTGCGCGTCCATAGCCGACCAATGACCGATCGCAATATTCTCCCCACCGTAACGATAACCTTCGATATCTCCCGCTTCTACCCGCTCACGCGCCGATGTGCCATCAGGTGCATCGTGGTCGAAATAACCTTCAGCAGCCATATGACAACTATGCCCCTTCGCTACCTGCGCGGCACCCTCATGCCAATCTAACGGCTCTTCGCCATGAAACACACGCGCCGCATTCGTGTAATCAAACATCAGCTGCTCTTGATCCGCCAAATGCCCGTCCACACCGGCTTCATCCAGATCGCTTACATCTTTATAACCAATACTCCGGTCGACAACTTTCATATCAACAACTTCATCACCCATATGTTCATCAACACCATACGAAATATCATTCGTCACATTGTAGCTATCTTTATACGACTCATATTTAGCAGAAAAGGATTCCTCACTGAGCCCCGGCTTTAACCCCGTCTCCGTTTCAAACGCACCACCTTTGAGGTAAAAACCGGCAACCTCATCAAACTCATCGACCCCAAACATCATAAAACCTTCGTAATCGTCGTGATAAACGTACCAATCAAACTCATACTGCGAAGACGCGACCCGCTCAGGCGCCCCAAGCACCTCAATCACATCCGCCTTATCATCGCGCAGCGCAATTCCTTCCAGTTCAAAATGGCGAGCTGGTTCACTTCGCTCATCCACCTCCGTCCGCCCCTGTTCGGCGAGACGATGAAAGAAAGTCACCGCCTCCGCTCGCGTCAGCGACCCCGACGGTTGAAAGCGCTCAACCAAATCATCCGAACGATCATCGCGACCCTCAGTCAAATTTACCTCATATAACCAAGTAATCGCCTCCTCCTCTCGCTTAGACGCACCATTAAAATGAGCGAGCAAACGGGCGACTTGCCCACGATCGATCGCCGCAGCGCGCATGTTCGCGTTGTAATAACCGATCATCCGCATGCCATAGTCATTTATAACCTCATAGACAGGCTCACCCTCCCCCCTGCCATCCAGATTATAAAATCGCGCCAACATCGTCAAAAACTCCTTCTCGCTGACGTTTTCGTCTGGTTGGAACGTACCGTTTTCGTATCCTTTTACGAATCCTTCCTCAATCGACCAAAGGATTTGATTTTCCGCCCAATGACCAGCGACATCTGTAACATTGTTCGCCTCAACAAGCGTGGGTGCGCCGCTCAGTCCTGCTGTGACAACGGCTGAGGCGAGTATCGATTTTATATGCGTTCGCATCGGCTTCTCCTCCTAACCGGCGAAAATCCTTCCATAATTTTGTATTCCACACAACTCTTCGATCTCCTCTATTTCATTTCGGTCGAGCGACGCTTTACCAAATTAACGCAAGACAGGGTAGGTGCTACTTCGGTAGCACCTACCCTTCAACACACTAAACCACAAAAGCACAACCACACTTATGAGATAGACGTTGATAAAGGAAGGAAAACGACATTAGCACCTTTTTTATAGGAAAAATTAACCTTATGTGTAACGTTGAGCGCTTACAACCTTCGTGCTTCGCTTTGAAAGACATTTGCTCTCAGGCGTACAATGTAAGCGGTAAAGGGAAGAGGAACGATATGACATAAACTTCCCAAAAATCGATGATAAGGGGTGATTGGATGTTAACGGATTTGTATCCTTCAAGAGTCAGTGAAAAGGCGTCGATCATGAAGAGGAAAGATCCGGTTGTGTACAGTAACCCTACCCAACCAGCTGGACCACTCAGTCAAGGAGAGCTTGATTCGTACGAACAAAATGGTTACCTTCTCTTCAAAAATCTCTTCTCTCCTGACGAAGTGCAAACGATGAAGCAAGAGCTCGGGCTTGTTTTAGAAGACAACAAGGAGACCGATTCCAAGGCGGTCATTCACGAGCCAGGCAGTAATGAAGTTCGTTCGGTATTTGATGTCCATCGTGATGGCAACTTTTTTGAGCAGCTGTCGACAAACGAGCGACTCGTCAATATCGCGCAACAGCTGTTAGGCAGCCAAACGTACATCACGCAATCGCGCATCAACTTCAAGCCTGGTTTCAAAGGGAAAGAATTTTACTGGCACTCTGATTTTGAAACGTGGCACGTCGAGGACGGCATGCCGAACATGCGCGCAGTAAGTTGTTCGATTGTTCTCACAGATAACTACGAATACAACGGACCGCTCATGTTAATCCCGGGCTCGCACAATTGGTTCGTTTCGTGCGCCGGAAAAACACCAGAAGGCCACTTTGAGCAATCGTTGAAACAACAAGAACTCGGCGTTCCCGACAACGCGAGCATGGAGTGGCTCGTCGACCAAGCCGGACGCATCGACAGAGCAACAGGTCCAGCAGGGTCAGTGCTATTTTTCGAATGTAACATTATGCACGGATCAAGCGGCAACATTTCGCCGTACCCGCGCAGCAACGTATTTTTCGTCTATAATAGCATAGAAAATCAATTGGCAAACCCATTCTCCGGGCTAAGTCCGCGCCCAGAGTTTCTAGGCAATCGCGAAAACATTAAACCAATCATTCCTACAAACGATCCGATTGTCCCACGTACCGTCAGCCATTCATAAACTTGATTTTCATACAACGCGCCTAGCCAGTTTAAGTTTCACCTGTGCAGGCATATCCATAACCACACAGAAACGATCCACCGTTTTTCGGCGGATCGTTTTCTCTTTATCCAGTTAAAGGGTAGGTGCTACTTCGGTAGCACCTACCCTTCAACACACTAAAGCACCACACCATTCAACCATCAGCAAAGCAAACTAGTATTGCGGGTATTGTGGATGTTGAATGAGGTTTTGCGACACGGTATTTCTTATGTCCATCCATTCGTACTCGGTAAGCTCCAACGCGTCCGTTTTCGTTGACGGAGAAACGTCTGTGATTTGTACATCACCCGAGAATTCAACTTCCGTTTCAGCATCAATAATAAACGTCATTTCCTGATATCCATAAAATTGATCTTGCGCCCCGATTGTTAAACCCGCTTCTATATCTTGATTGGCATAATCACTACTCAAATCGTGATCAAAACTTTGATCAACATACCCATGAATCGTAGGAATTTGATGCCCGAACTCATACCCACTTAGATAAAGATCAAAGTCTGTGTTCGTTTCATTTTGTCTACGCTCTGTCATAACATCTAAGCGAATATCAGCCGCTAAGCCATTTTGATCCATCAACATGAAACTTATAGCTGTACTATAATGTTCACCGTAAGCCTCTTCTGTTTTGTTCGTAACCAAACTTACATCAAGGTATTCATCGCCGGAATACACAGGTTCAACGCGCAAGTTTCGTATATAACTCTCACCAGCCGTATCATTTCTAGAAAAGTCATACACAAAGGAAATCCCATCATTATACCCATCATCTGTGATGTTAAATGTGAGATCAAAATCAATGATTTCCTCATCGTCATCAATCACCATTTTACTTTGAACACCATCAGGAATGCTCATGTCACTTATATCTGAACGCAACTTTTGCAAGCCATCTCTAACATCACCCTCGCTTACCGAGGCATGACCGTATCCATCTTCACCTTGCTCAACGATCAGCTGAACCAACGCCTCATCCTGCGTCATTTTCAGTAACATATCATCGAAAACGTTCTTAACCTCACCTTCCGATAGATGAAGTGTGATCGTTCGGTGATCCCCATCCTCATCCAGAGCAAATGAATCATCATCAAGAAGACCATGAAGAAACGTTCCGTACTCTGTTACAACCTCTTCCCATGGCTCACCAAAGGAAAACCAACGGTCTGGTAATGTTGCAAAATTGGTAATCTCCTCAGGCCCATAATAATAAGGGTCGTTTCGTCTCATCATGTCCCCAAATTGATCATTTTCGATACTAAAATGCGATTCATAAAGTAGTGGAAAACCGAATGACGTTCGATCTTCTTGTTGATAAACCTCCGCTTGAAACGCCTCTGTTCCATTATCTATTAAAGACAACGTCGACCAAAAAACCTCTTCGTCCGGATCTTGCATCGTTTCAACGACAAACTCATTACCTTGCAAAGACGCTTGAAGTTGAGCGATATCAGGTATATTCATCGCATTGACATCCGCAGATAATGTCGTTTCGCTCTCGTAAGGATGCTCTTGCATATAATCGGATAACGCCACCGTTTCTTGATACGGCTCAGTGAGCACGTCCAATAACGTTGAGTCCCCACCTGCTTCCGCCATGAAATATAAATCTTTCGCACTCTGATTAAAAATAATCGGATAAGCAACAACTGCACCAATCCCTAATAAAGCAACAAGAGTAAGGGGAAGGATCAGCGTCTTTTTCGCTTTCTGCAACATCCTCCCCCTTTCTCCACTTTCCACACTCTTCACGGTTTCAGCCGTAGAAGCCGTTCCCTTTTCAACTTGAGCGCTCGATTGATCCGCAAACTGCGCACCACAAGCACCACAAAATTGAGCGCCACGCTCGCGCTTCTCCCCACAATTCGGACAAAAATTCATCGGCCCTTCCTCCATCACTTAACTAGAATAAACTACGAATTTCATAGCATATCATAACACGATTCTATGTAAATTGACCGAAACAATCTCTAAAAATGTCAAAAACCCTAGAACTTTTTCCTAGATAAAAGACACTTTCCACACCACCCCCACTTTCCTTCGAGCCGATACAGAAACCAGTCTTTCAGATAAACCGACAACATTTCACTTTAGCACCCTGAAGGGTAGGTGCTACTTTGGTAGCACCTACCCTTTACTACGTTAAAGCAAATCCCCCAAACTTTTTACAATTTCGTTCGTTTCCCAAATAAGGCCATAAACCCATTAAAAATAATCACACATGAGAAGGTGAGTACAGTTAACACACCGACTAAGAGCGTCACTGGCGCAAACGGCTCCAATATCCCATCAAGCGGCACACGGATGATCGCAAATCCCGCAAGAATCGTCGCTAAATATAACAGCAAAAAACGATTCAACACAATCCCCCCTTCTCAACTATTTCTATTCACGCTACACGCCTTTCGTTTGTGTCATTCAAAAGGATACATAAACATGTCGAATGTTGATACAAAAACAATCATGGCCGTTCACTCCAATCTTTGGATAAACATCTCTTATTCACAAAAAAAGACTAACGCACCGGCGTTAGCCCTCTTCATCTTTTCGATATTGATTCTTCATTGGGTCAAGGCCATTTCCTAAAGAATGATAGAGGTCCCCTTGTCTTGGATCTACAAATTCACTCTTTTGATGATAAAGCTGCGGTGTCTTCCACAATGCGATTAACGCTCTGCCCATCGGCATTTCATGATACCTATCCGGCCACATTGTTTTGATATGTTCCTTCACTAAAGGATAGTACTTCGGATTCATCCCCGGAAAAAGGTGGTGCTCTGTGTGATAACTAAAATTGAAATGAAGAACATCTACCCACTTGGGCACAGTGACAGTGAGACTATTAGCTAGTGGATCATTGACCTCAACAAGCGGATTCAAGCGATGGTTCGTTGCAATATAAGCCATCACGATAAAATTAGCAATTAGTAATGGAAGTAAAAAGGCAAAAACCCAATTACTAAAGCCGATCCACACGAGTAAGCCGATCCAAGTTGCCCACGGTAAAATCAATTGCAACCAAAGCGCTGGTTGTTTCTTTAATTTAAAGGTTTTCACGTTTTCACCAAACATCCGCAAAGAGTGGGCTGTAAAAGTTACTGTTAAAAAACTAAAGCTAAAGAAAGAACGCACCGAAAGCGGAAGACGATACACCCACCGTAAAACTGCGCTTTCCGCTAGCTTTTTCATCGTTGGCCAAGCATCGGGGTCCAGTTCTTCATCTTGTGTATGTTTATGGTGATCCATATTATGCCACTTGCGCCACAGTTTTGGACCTGTACATAATGGCCAAAAAGCAATTGCACCAAGAAAATCGCGTAACCACGCTTTCCTTACGACCGTTCCGTGCAAAATTTCATGCCCTAAAAAGCCCAATGAGGCAAAACTTCCACCTAATATAAGTGAGATCACGAGACTCACTAAAGGATGCAGTTCAAACAAACTAATCGTCACAATCCCAGCAATTGTGAGAATAAGAAAAAACAGTCCTCCAAAAAGACGCGTTGGTACAGGCTGAAATGCCTCTTTAGGAAGGTGTGGCTTTGTGCGTGCTGCATACCAGCCGAAAGTATGAAGTTCTTTCATTCATGAATCCCCTTTCAATATATGCCGATAACATCATTATCTTTAATTTATTTCACAATTTTATCACATCTCAGATTTTTTACAACCTACTTTTATCACTAGGTGCTAATTTCTAACGTCTCTCTGTACTTTCTTTTCAAGATCAACTTGATGATTATTTTGCCCTGCCTGCTTTATTATAATGTAGTGAATGGAAAACGTGACTTATAGACTTTACGAGGACACAAAGAAAATACTGAATCCTTCTCTAACAACTCTCGCGCTATGTGAAAATAGACAAGGAACGACACATTTCTCAACGGTTGGGGGCATTTTATGAGAGCGACGAAGTTTATAGTCAGGCGCTTTAGCGAAGTGAAGGGTAGGTGCTACCGAAGTAGCACCTACTCTGCATCTCGATAAAGCGATAAAGCGAAACGCCCCCTATCAGCCAATTTTGTTAAATCACCTGACACTCTTTCTTCCTTTAACATGTTGTACCTTACCATTGACTCCTATAAAATAACCATATCAAGATTTCCACTGACAAGGAGGATAAGAGATGAAAATTGCAGTGATCCAACACGACCCTATCGTCGGACCCGGCGTTTTATCTGACTGGGCGCAAGACTACAATGAAGAGATCCAGCTTTACCGCCTCGACTTAGGCGAAGCACTCCCCTCCACCCATGACTTCGATATGCTCATCAGCCTCGGCGGGCGGATGGGTGCCTACGAAGAGGACAAATACCCGTGGTTGCGCGCAGAAAAAACGCTCATCACTCGCGCCACACACGCGAATAAATGGATACTCGGCATCTGCCTAGGAAGCCAACTCATTGCCGATGCCCTCGGCGGCAAAGCATACCAACACCACGAACCAGAGCTCGGCTGGCATCCCGTGCAATTTTCCGAACACGCATCCAACCACCCACTACTTCAACAGACACCAACGACATTACACGCCTTTGAATACCATAACGACACATTCGACCTCCCCAACAACGCACAATTAATCGCCGAAACAACCTGCGCCAAACAAGCCTTCACGATCGGTGAGCAAATCCTAGCCGTGCAATTCCACCCAGAATTCAACGAACAAATGATCACCTATTTTACTGAAAATCACTATCCTCGCGACAAAAAAGGCCCGTTTATTCAGCCACAACAAGACGTGCTAAAAGAAGCCAACTTCCAAGGCAGCCGCGCATTCATGTACCAAATCATGAACAACTTTAAACAAGCGTTTAAAAACACCACAACCCCCAAAACCTCCATTTGAAAGAAAAGACATTTACCTCACCGCCCCAGCTCTCCATTCCCCTCCGTGCTTTAACAGAGCAAAGGGTAGGTACTACCAAAGTAGCACCTACCCTTCACTTAGCTAAAGCACGAAATTCTATTATTGACAATATGAACTTTCCATTTTATGATAAAACATAATTCCGAGTTTATCGATTGGAATATAATATATTTACTTCTCGTAAACTTACAATACAAAAGAAAAAGGAGCGAATCGTTATGAAAGGAATCCTACGTACATATTGGGAAACTTCTCTTATTCTCAAAATCACGATTGCACTTATTTTAGGGGTTATCGTTGGGTTGCTGATCGGAGAAACGGGCGTTGCGATTTTGGCGCCGTTTGGTGATTTGCTGATGAACTTGCTCATGTTTCTGATTATTCCACTCGTTTTATTCACATTGATTGTCGGGGTCAACCAGTCGGATATCAAAGACCTCGGTAGAATGGGTGGGAAAGTGTTCATTTATTATGCCGTGACGTCGGCGGTGGCGATCATCGTCGGGTTAGCGGTTTCGCGCGTATTCTCGCCGGGGACAGGGATGACGTTAACGAATGAGACGTTCGAGGCGCCGGAAAATCCAGGGGTCGTAAATGTCATTTTAAGTATCGTGCCTGACAATATTGTCGCGGCGTTCAGTGAACTGAACTTGCTCGGCATCATTTTCACAGCACTCGCGTTTGGCATTGCGATTTCGTCGCTAAGATCGTCGGCGACTTACCATGAGACCGGCGCATTGGTTTACAAAGTGATCGACGGGTTAAACGAGGCGACATTTCGCATCATGAACGTCATTTTGCAATACGTGCCGATCGGGATTTTTGCAATCATCGCCACAACCGTTGCCGATCAAGGGATTAACACACTCGTTTCGCTCGGCGAGATGGTCGGTGTCCTTTACATTGCGCTGATCGTGCAAGTGTTGTTTTACATCTTATTTATGAAATTATCAGGCGTATCGGTGAAATCATTTTTCCGCGCCGCGCGTACACCGATGATTACCGCATTTGCGACACAAAGCAGTTCAGGCACACTCCCGCTCACCCTGAACGCCGCTCAGCGACTCGGGCTCAACAAAGGTTTGTACAGTTTCAGCCTACCGCTCGGCGCAACGGTTAACATGGATGGGGCCGCGATCCGCATCGCCGTGTCAGCTACGTTCGCTGCCAATGTCATCGGCGACCCGCTCACATTCCCGGAAATGTTTCAAGTCGTCCTGCTCGGTACACTCGTGTCAATCGGGACAGCAGGCGTCCCCGGCGCTGGGATGGTCATGATCGCAACCGTCTTCGCACAGCTCGGCCTCCCACTAGAAGCCGTCGCCTTGCTCGCAGCCGTTGACGCCCTCGTCGGTATGGGATGTACCTCATTGAATGTAACAGGCGATTTAACAGGCTCATCCATCATTAATAAAACAGAAAAACACCAAAAAGAAACCGCCGAGGCCCAGTAAGTTGGGCAGGACTTTTAAGGAGAAGAAAGGATATTTTGCACACCACCCCAACTCTCCATTTACGCGACCGAAACAACGATTTACCCCGCGTTAGTACAGTGAAGTGCTGAAGGGTAGGTGCTACTTGGGTAGCACCTACCCTTTTCCTCGCTAAAGCATCTATGTATCTTCCCCTCTAAAACAGGCTATTAAACTAGACCAATTCCAGCAGACATACATACCCTATGAATACGCAGAGATGTTGCGTGTTCTGCTAGTATAAATTTAGAAAAGGATGATTCGATGTCTGCTGAATACTATTACAACTTTTGCCAACAGCACATGGGGCAAGAAGTAGAGATCACCGACCACCATGGCAAAGTGCACGTTGGGAAAATTGAAAAGGTCGACCGTGAAAATGTGTACCTACGTACACAGGCGCCACCACCCACCGATCGCGGCTACGGCATGTTCTTCTTCCCACTCGCCGTCGGTGCATTAGTCGCGATCCCACTCATCGGTATCGCCGGAGCTCGTCGCAGACCTTACTATTAACCTATGAATAAACCAAGGATGTGCATCAAATATGAACGAAAACACCAAAACGATTCACTTCCAAACGGAAAACTTCATTTTTAGGGAACTGAATGTAGACGATAAACACGACATTTATCGTCTATTTTCAGACCCTCAAGTAACCAAGTTTGATTACAGCGAACCGATCAAGACGATGCAAGAAGCCGAAACGTTCATCGACATCGCCCAACAATCTTACCAAAACCCTCATTATATTATTTGGGGCGCCGAACACATCGAAACCGGCAAACTCATCGGCACTTGCGGTTTCAAAAACTGGAACCGCACCTCCCAACATGCCGAAATCGGCGGCAACCTCTCCCGCGAACTGTGGGGAAACGGCTACGCAACCGAAGCGATGAACGCGATCATCAAACACGCATTTACCACCATGAACCTAAACAAAATCTGCGCCACCACCAACGAGCAAAATACGACCGCACTAGCAATCCTTAACAAATACGGCTTCAAACACGAAGGCACCCTACGCGAACACCAAAAACTCAACGCAAAGTTCCACGACGTCCTCATCTACTCCTTGCTAAAGAGGGACAGTCCCGCTTCACTTGACTAAAGTGGGACTGTCCCCCTTCAATCTTCTGCATCGATAAAGTTAAAGTAGTTTTCTCTTTTTGGTTCGCTAAAATGGGAAAGAATTTTATCAGTTGTGACTAATTGTGTAGAGGATTCTTCGGGAGCTATTTGATAATAATGCGGGTAGCTGCTCCAGGGGTAATGTTCCGGAAAATCAACCATTTTCGCAGTGACAGGGTTTAAGTGGATGTATTTGCTAACCCTGAGGAAGTAATTCAAACTATCAATCAATTGTGCATGATAACGCCCCTGAAAAAGATGGCCATCGACGTCGTACCGCCGATTAAAATACATCGCATAACGCGTGTGGAGATTACTAATAATTTTACTCGTTGGAGAATCAACCGTTTCTAGGAGAAGATGGATGTGGTTCGGCATTAAACAATAAGCATGAAGATAAAAGGGGTAAACTTCCTGTACACGTTCGAGCAATTTTAAATACCGCAAATAATCACGTTCATCAATGAAAATCAAATCCCGCCTGTTGCCACGACTCGTAATGTGAAAAATCGCACCAGGCGCCGTGACCCTACGCTTTCTCGGCAACTACACCACACCTTTCAACTAACATTTTGTCAAACCACAAAGATCAAACCTAACTCATGAAAACAAACCATAGACCGTTGAAGACAAACAGCCCTCCATAACATATTCAACACAAACCCAACTTTTCCTCCCTAAAGAGGGACAGTCCCGCTTTCGTTCGCTAAATCATGAAAAGGGGACAGTCCCGCTTCACTTGACTAAAGTGGGACTGTCCCGGCTTTTATTTTGAACGGATGACATGGGTGTTGGCCATGAAATCATGGAGGGCTTGTTTTTTATCCGTAAATGCGGCGATAATGAACCCGATATAGAAGATGAGGCCGGAAAACCAGATGGCAATGGCTCGCCAGAAGGCTTTTAAAAATGAGATCCGATTTCCGTTCTTGTCTGTGACTTTGATACCTACCATTTTTTTGCCTGGTGTGGCTTGCCATTTTGAAGTATGGAAAATGGCATAGTAGAACGCACAAAATAAAAACAGCACGATAAACTGGATGAAACTGAGCAAATTAACGAGCGCTTCCGTTTGTGTGCTATACGGATCGTTCATAGCAATGCCTACAAGGACTGCCGATAGAATCGCTACAAGGATAAAGATAGGAATCGTCAATATAACACCGTCGATGATATGTGCGACGCCACGGATCCAAAATCCGGCGTAGTATTCTCGGCCTGTTTGTTGTAGTCTTACACCACATTTGACGCACATTTCTTGTTGAGTGGCGGTTTCTGTGCCGCAACTTTGGCAGAATTGATCACTCTTTAATGGTCGGAATCCGCAGCCTGGACAAAATTCCGCTTTTTCTGAAACATGTTTTCCACATTGTCTACAGTACATCATTACACTCCAAACTTTTCGTTTTTAGAAAAACTCCCACTCTCCGACTTCTTTACCTTCTCTCATTTTCTTAGCTATGAGGAAAGCATCGATAATGGCGATCGGGGTGGTTATAAAAACCGATGAACCGAATGTTATCATTGATAAGAGGATACTTGCTACTAAAATCGCAACCCCTTTTTTCACTTGTCCGAGAATCATTTGGCCTAATCCTGTGATTAAAAACGACAAGAGTGCCATTAACCACGGACTTTTTGCATCGGTATTTGATATATGCGATGTTTTATGTACGCGGACACCACAGCTAGTGCACATTTCTTGGTCTTTGTTGAGACTGTCACCGCAATTGTAGCAATACTCGACGCTTCTAAACGGACGAACACCACAATTTGGGCATATTTCTGCTTTCTCTGAGATTTCGTTCCCACAGTTGGGGCAATACATCGGATATTTCTCCCTTCTTTTCTGTTAATAATGTCATCATTCATTGATAAAGATTGTCCATCCTTTTAGGAAGAACGCGGTATGATATAAGAAGGCACCCTTTGTGCCCATCTCCCTCTGACACGTTTTCCGCAATGTTGACGATAAGATCTCTAAAGTACATGATGATTAATACTTAACACACAATCATAGAAAATACACGGACTCCCGCGATATTTGTCATACATCCTTTGTATCGGATTGTTGGTGGGTCATTTTTACTATTTTCTACATAAATTTTCTTTTTTCAAGTAGAGAGGGACAGTCCCGCTTCACTTGACTACAGTGGGACTGTCCCTCTTCACTACTTCACTACTTCACTGCTTTACCGCTTTATTCTTCTGCTTTTACGAATAGTGTGCCTGCGTAGGTGAGTAAGCTGGCTGTGATGAAGCTTATAAACAATGTTGTGAAGAAGCCGAATCCAATGCTCACTTCGAGCATTTCAGCGCCTACCCCTAAGGAACCTGCATTCATTTCAAAGGAAAATGCCGTCAAAGTAGCTAAGGCGGCCATCAACAATGCGTACGTGCCACTAAACGCAAGCACCGCTTTCAATACGTCCCCTTTCACCTGCAAGCGAATCCGATATCCTGCCCACAAAAACAGCGCAATCGGCAATAATAAGCCGAGATACAAATAGATGCCATAGTCATTCAAGACCGCGGTATCGCCCATTTCGCCGACTGCTTCAAACCCGGAAAGAACAGATACGTTCAAAGCTCCCGATTCACCGAACATATCCGCCGACATCGAAAACGGAATGAAATTTAACAACACCCACAAATAACCGCCGAGCTGTGTTAAGAGAACGATAAACATAAATGTATCATCAAAAACTTCCCCACCGAACTGCACGAGAAAAACGACCAGCAAGACGAAAACGGATAACAGAACCCCTCTAATGACGGTTGAAATCGCTTGGTGAAGTGATTCGCCGTACGTTAAGCGCCCGGATAAGTGGCTGGTCACTTTCGGTGGACCGAATTGCATGAGTGCGCCGAAAAAGCTGAAAATCGTCCCTAATAAAAATCCGTGCCAAAGCGCCGCGAAAAATGAGTATTGGCCTGATACGGCGATGTCCATGCCTGGGCCGCCGAATTCTCCCATATCTAACGCCATGGATGTGCCTGCAAATAATGAAAACACTGCCAACACCGCGCCATAAACAGCGCCGATGACAACGGATAAATTGAAGCGCTCAAATACGCCAAAGTGCGCGTTCTGCTTGGCAGACACAAAACCGCCGATCATTAGCGCAACCAATGGCACAAGTAAGTATAAATAAAGGCCCGTTTGCGCGCTCATCGACAACTCCGCCAACTCGCCTCCCGAGCCGACGACCGAAAAGCCAACGAAGTGCGCCATCATGATCATATCCATCATGTTGATAAAGCCATCAAACGATAACATCCCCGCCATCGCTCCGAGCTCATCCGCGAGCGCGTCGGCCATGAGCGCGTTCAAACGTTCAGTGGCAAGCCAGCTCAACACAAACACGATCACAAGCATCGAACCCAATGCTACCCCACTACCTACAATGCTCTTTTGCAGCATATGTACATTGAACTGCCACTTTCCCCCTCCTCCAGAAAACGAAGCCGCGTTCTCATCCTCAGAAGCCCGCCGCCGTTCTCCTCGCGAAAGCGTATGCTCAGCCTTATTCGTTTCCACCGTCTGCAAAGCAACCCCGCACTGGCCGCAATACGTCACACACTCACCATTCTGCCCACCACATTCAGGGCAAAATTGCGACGCGCGCTTCACCATCTGCAAATGCTTCGGTAATTGAAAAAGCGCCGTACCATCGTTCGTACAATAACTGGCCTCTTGCGGATTGCGATGCCCACATGTTCTACAATACACCTCGTCATCCCCCTTCTACGAAGTCAATTTATATCCACAACAACCACAGAAATTCGCCGACTCCGCCACTTGCTCCTCACATTGGTGACACGCAACGAACGCTTGCTCCTCCTGCACCGAGAACACCATTACCTTCGCACCACACTCCCCACAAAACTTATCCCCCGACTGAAGCGACGCCCCACACTCACACGTCATACCTTCACTTTCCACATCTGACAACTCAGCAATCTGCCGCTGAATCCGATAAATCGACTTATCACAAGCCAGCAACGCATCCGCAAAATCACTGACTTGCTGATCAAACAAGCCCCCATCACGAACCAACTGATGCGCACGCATCCCCATCTCCACATACAACCTCGACTTCTCACTCGTCGCCTCCGCTAACTCCCGCTTCAAACGACTCATCTCCTGCGTCAACTGAATCCGCTGCTTCCCCTTCTCAACACCACCCTGAAACCGAGAAAGCCCCTCACCTAACTTCGATTGAATATCAGCCAAATCACTCACCCTTTCCTTTTGATTAATGAATGAAATCTTACACACCCATCCGTGTTTCCGTTGCGTCTAGCTTCTGCACACAGCAGTTTCGCGCTGTGAAGTATTGAAGGGTAGGTGCTACTTCGGTAGCACCTACCCTGTACTACGCTGAAACACTAAAGCATCCGCTCCCGATCCGTTTCGAGCCGAGACGCTAAAACTCGAAGCGACGCGGATCACTCGGATTCCAGTTATCCAATTCATCCTGCCCCGTAATCAACCACTTTTCAGCGCCCGAATCATAAGTAAAATAGTACGTCCATTGGCTTCGACTGATTTTCTTCGGCACGCTGCCGGGCGATTGGTCGCTGTCATAGTAGGAAGAGTTAAACGTAATTTGTACGTTCACTTCTCCATGCACACCGTTATCGATATTTCCCGTCGTATCAACCGTTACGAGATCAAATTCCGTCGCAACGACTTCCCCTTGGTAATTCGTATGATCACTTCGCATACGACTAAAATTTTCGTCAATTCCCTGCACATAGTCATAAGCATAACTAGGATGAAGTTCATTGAAATAGTCGGTATTTTTCGTTTCATAAGCTTGCACCCATTGCCTTGTATGGCGATTGACCGCCTCGAACATCCCCTCTTCCAGCTCCGCTTCCTCAGTTTCGATATGCAAATCGTAATGCGCCTTGTCGCTTGTGATCACCACAGCTTCCGAATACGCTTCACCCGCCGGAAGTTCTGCGACAGCCTGAAGTTCAACCGAATTAGCAACGGACACAGGGCCATACTCCTCAATATCAGAAATGTAGCCTTCTTCTTCACCATTAACGAGCAGCCGACTGTTCGTTTGATTAGAACTGACGGTGATAAAAAAGTCCTCGTAGTCAAAATCCAACGCGTAGTGCGTTTGGTCGCTTGTCACGGTGACAGCTTCGGAATACTCCTTGCCTGCTGGAAATTCTACGACCGCTTGCAGCTCCGTCGAACCATCGACGGTTACCGGCCCATACTCACCGACAGTAGCAACAGGACCGACTTCTTCACCATTCACGAGCAAGTAACTGTCTTCTTCACTCGATTCCACTGTGACGAAAAAACCTTCATATTCATGGGCATGTGAAAGCGTCGTCTTTTCACGATCGTAAACGGTGACTGTTTGCTGTTCTGAAAATTGACCGTCCTCTCCATCATATTCAGCTGTTAGTGAATATTCCCCTGGTGTGATCGGACCAATTTCTACGATTTCTCCTGAAAAGGTTTCGGCGTCTTGGCCATCAAGCTGAAAGGTTGTGCCTTGCTGGCTCGCTTCGAGTTCGAGGTAAAAGGGTTCGACGGTGATTTTGTAATCGTCGAAGAATAGCCATTTGTTGCCGGTGTGTTCGAGTGCTAATGGTCCAGGCGCTGCGGTTTCGGCGTCTTGAGGTTCTAATGTGTGCTCGAGGTCGTCGAGTGTGGTGGACATGAGTTGGGCGTCGTTAGCTAGTAAGGCGATGAGGCGCTCGGCGGCTGATTCGTCGATGGTCATGGCGGCGGCGTTTGCTTTGAGAAGTGCGGTTAGTTGGGCGGCGTCGTGTTCGGTGATGGCTTTTTGGAATTGGTCGATCGTGTTTTCGGGTTGAAATTGTCGGTCGAGGTGTGCATATGTACCCCCTCCGCCGATGCCTATGAGCAAAATCGCGACGACGATGAAAAGAGGCAGCTTGCGTATTTGCGGCTTGCGTGAACGTTGGGAAGCGGTGTGCTGCGTCGTTTCTTGCGGTTCAGGGTTAGACGCAATCGGCGCTCCACAACTTGTGCAATGCCGCTTCCCGTTTTCTATTTTCTCCCCACATCCCGTGCAAAACTTCATCGGGCTCCCCCTCTTTCAAACAAAATTTCTTCAACCGAGACACCTTTAAATATATAGTTCTGTGCATGTAAAATATGACGATCGATCGTATTAAAGGGGGACAGTCCCGCTTTCGTTTGCTAAATCAAGAAAGCGGGACTGTCCCCCTTCCACACACTAAAGCACTCACCTACGTTTAAACCGCTCACCAATAGGAGACGATGGATGAAAAGGACCAATCTAAGGAGCTGATCAACATGAAACTACTATTCATCTTAGGCGGACTCGCCACCATCCTGTACATGAACAACGCGTCCCCATCATCCGCACTCGACTTTCTTCCCGCAACCGACGAGGAAAAAGATCTCGCCACCGAAGCCAAAGCTAACGCCGATAGCGATAACGCTCTAACGGATGACCACACTGTCGCGCTAGAAGCAACCGACGCCCAACACCAAGACGAACACAAATCTCTCGACACCATCGAAAACCAATACGAACAAAAACTCACCGACCTCAAAGATCGCATCACCAATGACGCAAAAGAGCTCATTGACAACGCCAAAGCCGAATTCAAAGACCTCGATGACCTCGACATCAACCTAGACCTACTATCCAGCGGCTACCAATATCTCACCGACGCCCGCGACCTGAAATCCGACAGCGACGAATCCATCGCCGACATCCACGAATCCTACCAAACCACACTAGAAAACAACGACCACAACCCAGACAAAGCCGACCACATCAAAGACGACTACCAAGAAGCCCAACGCAACAAATTACAAGACCTCGCCACCCAAGCCATCGACACCCTTTTTCAAGAATGAAAGAAGACGTACTCCCTCAAATGGAGTACGTTTTTTTGCGGAGAAAAAACAAGTCGCATCCAAAAAATTCACACCGTTTCCTTTTTGGTAACATTTTACACTTTCACACTTTCCATTTAACATCATTTCAGAACACGAAAGCGCATATCCATCCAGTGAAAGGAGACAAGCGCGATGAAAAAAACACTCACATATTTTGTTCTCATCACTCTTATCTTTCTTAGCGCATGTAACGCTGGACAAAGCAGCCCCGAAGACGCCGCTGAGACATTTACCGAAGCCTTACTGAGCGGAGACATGGACACAGCCGAAGAGCTTACGTTTATGGCCCAAGTGGCAAGTGACAGTGAATTATCTACAGCAGAAGGTTCAAAACTAGTAAACTATTTACAAGATTTGCAGACAGAATACGAAAATGCATATGACGAAACGATCGAACAAACAGGCGCTGACAGCTTCGATGTCATAGATAGTCAGATTTCATTCCCAGAAAGCGATGAAGACAAATCCGTCGTCGCAGGAGAAGTCGCGCGATTAAACGAAGAAATGTCACTTTCCCTGCAAACGGATGGTGAAGTCGAAGATATCGCTGAAATTGAAGTAGTCATCGAACTCCTGCGCGACAACACTTCCAAAGAACAGCTCGCCTCATTCCTTGCGGTCAAATACAACGATAGCTGGTTTATTGAAACAGGATCATTAAGCATCTTTGAAAAAGTCGCTTTAGCTCAGTAAAGGGTAGGTGCTACTTTGGTAGCACCTACCCTTCACTCTGTTAAAGTAGCGAACCTCCCTTAATATTCTGAAAACATTTGCAATCCGTCTTCCATTTCATGTATAATGTGACTAAACATAACAACCTATAACTTTGGTTGTCGGTCGTGCACCGCACAGCGACGCTCGACCTAGCATAAGCCATGTGAAAAATCCATTGATCATAAGTAACCAGTTAACCACTGGTTACTTCTTTTTTTGAGTAAAGAGGGACAGTCCCGCTTTAAGCTGGTGAAGCGAAAAAGCGGGACTGTCCCTCTTTCACTAAAAACGGTATAATGGATAGAAGAAGAATTTTGAAATGGAGAGTGTTTCGTATGTTAAAGCGCACGCGGCTTAGACACGCTAATCGTTTTCGGCAAATCATCCACGCCCTTGTCAGAAACGGCTTCGGCTATTTTGTCCAAAAAATTGGCCTTATGAACGAAGTGCCTGGCCTCAAAAAATGGCGGCTCAAAGATGAAAACCGCATCACATCAACCGAAGAACGCGTTCGCAACCTTCTCGAAGAGCTCGGGCCGACCTTTGTCAAACTCGGACAAATCGCCAGCACGCGCAACGACATTTTCCCGCAAGCGCTGATCAACGAATTAGAAAAACTCCAAGACCACGTCTCACCATTTACATACAACGAAGCACAGTACGTTTTCAAATCAGAAATCGGCGAAGACATCACGAGTTACTTCGCAGAATTCCAAGAAGAACCGCTCGCATCTGCATCGATCGGCCAAGTATACCAAGCCAAAACGAAAGACGGCCGCGACGTCGCTGTCAAAATCCAGCGCCCGGGTATCCAACGGCAAATCGACATCGACCTGGACATCTTACACGAGATCGCGCGACTGGCTGAACGCCACATTGACGGCGCCGAACATTACCGACTCACGAAACTCGTCGGCGAATTCACGAAAATGCTCCGCCGCGAACTGGATTACACGATCGAAAGCAAAAACACCGACCGCGTTCGCAAACAAACCGAGGACAATCCGCACGTCTACATCCCCGAGATCATCTGGACGTGCACGACGCGCAAAATCATGACCATGGAGCTCATCAAAGGTCGAAACGTCAATCAAATCAACACGCCTGATCTGAGCGAAAAACGCCGCGAGCACATTGCCGAAACGATCGTCGACACGATCACCCGGCAAATTTTTATCGACGGCTTTTATCATGCAGACCCTCATCCTGGGAACATTTATGTGATGGATGATGATATCATCGCTTTCCTTGATTTCGGGATGGTAGGCAGGCTTTCCGTTGAGTTACGCGAAAACCTCGCTTACCTTGTCGTCGGGATTCTCCGTCGAAATAACGACGACATCGTCAAAGCGATCGAAAAAATCGGTGATCTACCAAGCGACATCAAGCGCGGCAACTTAAAAAAAGATATCGATGAGTTTCTTGACTTATATTTAAGCGTGTCGCTTAATGAAATCCAGATCGGTGAAATTATTAACGACCTGCTGGCGCTGATCGGCGGTTACAACATCGAAGTCCCGCACGACTTAACGCTTGTCGCCAAATCGCTCGTCACCGTTGAAGCCGTCGTCAGCGACCTCGACCCAGACCTTAGCATCCTGGAAGTCGTTGAACCGCTCGGCGGTGAGATCATGCGCGAACATTTTAGCCCGAAGAAACTGAGCCGACGCTTACGCGCATACACGATGGAGTACATAGACATTTTGAGCGACTTGCCAGAATCTATAAAAAAAGTGACCTCATTGATTGAGCGCGGCCGCATGCGACACGACATTCATATACCCGCAGCTGAACAGATGAGCAGCCGATTCTCACGCATCGGCAACCAGCTCTCGCTGAGTATTTTGCTGCTAGCGATCAGCATCGTCCTCAGCGCACTCATCATCGGCATCACCCTCGGCGACACCGATGACACCGGCTGGCTGCAACTCCCTGTTCTAGAAATCGGCTTTTTCACCTTCTTCGCTTTGTTCGTCTGGTTGACGCTGTCTATTTTAAGAACAAGAAAAAAATGATAATGATGATGATGAAACTCCGCGTTTGCGGAGTTTTTTTGTGTAGGTGAAGTGGGATGGGATTAGGATTTGGGCAGGTCGAGTGAGTTTGCGGGAAGGTGAGGCTGTTTTTCGATCGGATGTGACGATTTTCCCTTCAGGTGAACTGATTTTTCGATCAGGTGAGTCAATTTTTCCTTCAGGTGAACCACTTTTCCCTTCAGGTGAACCAATTTTTCGATCAGGTCGAGACTTTTTCCCTTCAGGTGAACCAATTTTTCGATCAGGTCGAGACTTTTTTCCTTCAGGTGAATCAATTTTTCGATCAGGTCGAGACTTTTTTCCTTCAGGTGAACCAATTTTTCGATCAGGTAAGACTTTTTTCCTTCAGGTGAATCAATTTTTCGATCAGGTCGAGACTTTTTTCCTTCAGGTGAACCAATTTTCCGGGCAGGTCGAGACTTTTTTCCTTCAGGTAAACTACTTTTTCGTTCAGGTGAGTCAATTTTTCCTTCAGGGGAACCAATTTTTCGATCAGGTCGAACTGTTTTTCCTTCAGGTAGATCGTTTTTTCGATCAGGTAAGACTTTTTCTATTTACATTGCTTTAGTACGGAAAAGGGTAGGTGCTACCGAAGTAGCACCTACCCTTTAGTTAGTTAATGTAATAGGCTAGCTTGCCAGTTACAAAAAATTTTAATTTTTAGGCTCTAATTTACTTAATTCTTCGATTAAAATCTCTCCTGTATACCCATTTGGAACATTCATCCGATGAAAAAGTTTGTCATCTAAATCATCAATGGTATTGACATTGTAATTAGTTGTTATAAAAAGATCATACCCTTTGTCTTTGGCAACATCTATCAATGTATCATTGTAGCGGCCAAAAGGAAAAGCAAAGGAGTGTACTTCGTGACCTAACTCTTCCTCAAGTCGATTTGTAGCAAGTTTTAAGTCAGCACGAATTCTTTCTCTATATTTGTCTTTATCTTCGGCCGGTTTTTTTGTGATATATACCGCTTCTTTCTCCCCATCTTTTCCTTCAATATGATGGTGTTGATCGTAAGAATGGGTTTGTATATTAATCACACCAGATCGTTGCATTTCCTCCATCTGTTCCCATGTCAAAAACCAATCTTGTTCTGTATCATTTCGTTCTACGTTGGGATAAACAGAACCACGTAAGCCTAATTCTTTCATAATTGGAAATGCGTACTCGTAATTGCTACGGTAGCCATCATCAAACGTAACGAGAATTGGTTTTTTAGGAAGGTTAAAATCTGGGTTATCTCGATATTCGACAATGTCAGCATCAGTCACTGTTTCATATCCTGCATCAATCAGAGCGTTCATTTGATCTTCAAAACGTTCGGGTGTAACTTGCGTGTAAGAATTCGACATATCCGCTTCCTTGGCAATGTCGTGGTACATTAAACCATAAATTTTTTCAGGCTCATACTTATAAGCACTCTTTATCGGTTTGATATGCAAACTTAGAGGATCTGCCTCTGTGTCGCGCGCTTTAAGCTTTAATATATCAGGTGCATCCTTTTTGTCATATGGAAGCTCAAATGTACGTGCAACATATTTTATCGGAACGTATGGACTACCTTGAACCATACGCGGCTCCGTCGCTATCTCTTGTGACTCGCCTTCAATGTCGGCTGTATCATCTCCAATCGTGAAACGAACCTTTTTTTCATCATTCACAAAATCTACTACTTCTTTGTCATTCTCAAAGATGACTTCCTTTTCATAGAAAGCTTGCAAAACATCAACTGGAACCAAAACCCTTCCATTATCTTCATATCCATACAACGGACCTGATAGTCGATCTAGTTTATCAATTTTCAGTTCGGAGTCTTCCTTCGTAGGCATTTCCTCAGCTGTTATTTCACTATCATTTGAACAACCTGAAAGTATAATACCAACCATTAAAAAGCTTATAAGAGAAAAAACAACGTATTTAAGTATTTTCAAAGATTCAACCTCCAGTACTTTTTATATCTAAATGCAACAGAAACTAATTCCGAAATCATAAAATCTATTAAAGCTTCTTTTAAAATCAAGGAAGTGCTGATAAATTTCATCGAATACTGTCACAAATTATTATATCATGTATATAGAACAACAATGAACGAATTTGGAAATGGTACTATTTGAAATTTCACTTTACCAAGGTAAAGGGTAGGTGCTACCAAAGTAGCACCTACCCTTTAGTTCACTAAATCAATTGTCGGAATTTGTTTATATATGTAACCTTTCTATCTTTCGACACGTCTAATATAATAAGCATAGATGAAAGGTGTTTTGCCATGTTTAAAAACAATCACTATATGAAAATGAGTTTTGGACTTATCACGTTATTTATTTTACTTGGCTCTTTTTATTGGTTTGGAGCGACTGGCGTTGAAGAGCAAGATGAGGTCAACGCTTCTCATAAACCGGATGAAGAAATCGAAGCCATGAAGGAAAAACTTTCTGAGTTTGATAAGCTAAGCGACGAAAATGATGAATTAAATCGAAAGTTGGCAGAAAAAGCAGCTGAAATTGAAGAATTAGAAGCGACAATCGACTCGTTAGAAGAGGAAATCGCAACACTAGAATCTGAAGAGAAAAACGACGGTTCAAGTGAGGGAGAAAATAACCCCGATACCACTAATAATGACTCAAATGAACGAGATGAAAACGAGCCAGTGAACGACCCCGAACCTGATGGCTCAAAAACGGTCTATCTAACATTTGATGACGGGCCATCTTCGACAACACCTGATATATTAGAAACATTAAATGACTACGATGTGAACGGAACCTTCTTTACGATTGGACAAAGAATGGAAGAACACCCTGAAATCGCTCGCCGGACGTTTGAGGAAGGAAACATGATTTTAACGCATTCGTACAGTCACGACTACGCCATTTATGAAAGTTTTGACTCTTTTTACGATGACCTACACTTGGCTGAAGTGGCATATGAAAACGTACTCGGGTTCGAGGCCCCGCAACTTCTCCGTTTTCCAGGAGGATCTGCGAATCATAGCTCGTTTGATTATGGTGGGGAGCAGTTTATGCCGGAGTTGACCGAGGATATTGTGGATCATGGTTATGACTATGTCGACTGGAATGTGTCCTCAGGCGATGCGAGTGACATTTATGACGAGCCTGAGGCGTTGCTCGAGCGGGTTAAGGCGTCTTCTTCTGGGGATGTGGTCGTGCCGTTGTTTCATGACACGGATCGAAACGTTGCGACAGCGGAAATCTTGCCGGAAGTGATTGAGTTTTATAAAGAAGGCAGCTACGAATTTCGAACGTTTGAAGATATTAGTGATGAGGAATTAGCCGTTTTGATTGAAGAGCAAGTTGTAAATCGTCCGGTCGTTCGGTAAAGGGACAGTCCCACTTTAGTTCGTGAAAGTGGGACTGTCCCTCTTTACCGGAGGAAAGTTTTCATTTACAACAGAGCCTTCACCAAACCGAGAATCATGAGCCATAATGGAATACTTAAAAGCGTACCCCAAAACAATCCCTCGAACACATTTCCTTCATCATGCATCATACCAAACTCCAAACTGTTTTTTTCTGCAGTAGCAGTATTGGCCGTTGGAGGATAAAATAACCGTGTTCGAAAATTAAGACTTCTCATATTTAGCCAAAGCATTGGAAAGTTCTCTTGATTGTAGCCGCTCATTTATTGGGGATGCGTTTGTATTTCCCGATACTCCAATATTGCACAGACCCAGCTTCCCTTGTGATATGAGCAATGAAATCATTCTCATCAGATAAGACCTCATCTTTTGCCGCATCATTAAAGTTCTCTTTGAAGGTTGATAAGTGAAGCTTGTCGTCCGCTGCATGATTTTCGTTTACAGCTTCATCAACGTAAATGACTGTTCTGCTCCTCCGTCTCAGGAACGTAAACCTCACCATTTTTCTCGGTGACGACTGAGCGCTCAGTCTCCTCACTATCTTCGCGATCCTCTGTAGTGACTTCCGTATCATTGTTCACAACTTCACTTTGCTCATTGGCAGCCTCTTCCTCCGCGTCATCAGTCGTTACGAAAAATAAGGTAATAACCAAAATCGCAGCACAAACACCAACGGTTTTCCACGCCTCTTTCCTTTCTCCATCTGTCGGCGCCGTAAACGCACCATACAAACCACCGATAAGTGCCACAATTAGAACAATATTAAGCACCCATAATACTACTGTCATCATCACAACCCCTCCCAACATTAGTATAAATGATGAACATTCTCTTTAACTAGCAATTTAGTAAAGCGGAGGTAGTTTATCACAGGATGAAGTGGTGAGATTCATTTATGTGGAGTGATTTTTCGATGAGATAGGGCGTTTTTTCCGTCAGGTGAACCGAGTTTTCGTTCAGGTCGAGGCGTTTTCCCTTCAGCTGAACCGTTTTTTCGTTCACCTCAATTTGTTTTTCCTTCAGCTGAACCGTTTTCCGTTCACCTCAATCTGTTTTTCCTTCAGGTGAACCGAGTTTTCGTTCAGGTCGAGGCGTTTTTCCTTCAGCTGAACCGTTTTTTCGTTCACCTCAATTCGTTTTCCCTTCAGCTGAACCGTTTTTTCGTTCACCTCAATCTGTTTTCCCTTCAGCTGAACCATTTTTTCGTTCACCTCAATCTGTTTTTCCTTCAGCTGAACTACTTTTCCTCGTTAAATTCCGGTGGCATATTCTTCTACACAAAGTTATAAACTTTACATGTCAGCCATTTTACCTATTTCAGTCATGATTTCAAAAACGCTCATCACTTCCGTTCAAGTCAAACCGCTAATTCCTCCTAAAAAACTGACTTCATTTACAGAACTTTTCTCTGTGTAAAATTCGGTCTGGCTCAGTTAGTTAAAACTTATTTTATATGAAAGAAGGAGGATTTATTATGAAAAATGCAGGTTTAGCTGCGGTACTGTCGTTTTTCTTTTCAGGGTTGGGGCAAATTTACAATGGTGAAATCGGAAAAGGGATTGCATTTATTTTAGCTCAATTTATTAACGCACTTTTAATGTTGATTATTATTGGTTTTATTACTTATCCTATTACTTGGATTTTTGGAATGATTGATGCTTACAAATCAGCAGAACGGATTAACAGCGGACAAAGTACTCAAGGAGTCTAAATGATAGACTCCTTTTTATATAAATAGGTGATGAGGGACAGACCCACTTTCACACTTTATTACAGCGCGGTGCTGAAGTGGGACTGTCCCTCTTTAATGAACGAAAGGAGCACGGGGGGTTCCCGTGCTTCATTGAAAGTTTTCAAATTGGATTGTCCGTTTCTTCACTTCATCTCGGTTGACTTCGTAGCCGATGCCTGGTGCATCGGGAATTGTCAAAACACCTTGATTAACGGTGACTTCCGGTTCAATAATATCCTTATCCCAATATCGAGCCGATGCGGCGGTGTCACCTGGTAGGGTGAAGTTTGCTAATGATGTGATCGCAATATTGTGGGCGCGTCCAACGCCTGATTCTAACATGCCCCCGCACCACATCGGCACGTTTGCTTGTTCGCATAAATCATGGATTTTCTTCGCTTGCGTTAGCCCACCGACTCGGCCAATCTTTAAATTGATGATCCGTCCGCTGTCGAGCTCGATTGCTTTTCGCACATCTTCATACGAATGAATGCTTTCATCCAAGCAGATCGGTGTTTTCAACTCTTTTTGCAACTTGGCATGATCAATCAGATCCCCTGCTGCTAGTGGTTGTTCGATCATCATCAAGTTGAACGGATCCATCGCCTTTAGTGTTTCCACGTCCTCGAGCGTATAAGCCGAGTTTGCATCTGCCATGAGTGGGATGTCGGGGAACTCTTCCCTTATTTGTTCTAATACTCTGACATCTTTGCCCGGTTTAATTTTCACTTTAATCCGCTTATATCCTTCATCGACTTTTCCTTGGATGTTTGCAAGGAGCTGGTCAATATCATCTTCAATCCCTAAGCTTACGCCGACGTCAATTTCAGACTTCACACCGCCAAGTGCCTCCGTCAACGAAACACCTTGTCGTTTCGCGTATAAATCCCATACAGCCCCCTCCAGCGCTGACTTTGCCAAATGATTCCTTTTATACGGACGAAAGAACGCTTGTAACTCGTCTGGGTGCTCAATGTCTTTTCTTAACAAAGAAGGTATTAAAAACTTCTTCAGCATGAGCCAGCTTGATTCGGTGAATTCTTCGATATACAACGGCCGTTCTGATGTGACACATTCTCCCCAGCCTGATTGCCCTTTTTCGTCGATGACCTCGACTAATAGAAATAAGCGGTCATGTTCGGTGCCGAAACTTGTTGTAAATGGGTTTTTCATGCGCATCTTCACTTTATACAAGTTGATTTCATTGATCTTCATTCAAATGCCTCCTTTACTTCAGTTTACATTGGTCCCCAATCGATCATGACAGCGATTGATAGGTAGACAATGCCGATCGCAAACCAGATCAACGCTAACGGAATTGCAAAACGAATCCATTTTGTCCAAGGCACACCTGCAATCGCGAGGTTGGCCATCAATACACCAGAAAGTGGTGTCAGCATATTGGTAAAACCGTCACCCATTGTATACGCTTGAACGGCAACTTGACGTGGGATGTCCGCTAAATCAGCGAGCGGTGTCATAATCGGCATCACAATCGCTGCTTGTCCACTTCCAGAAGACACGATTAAGTTGAAAAGGCCGTTACCGATTAACATGACGATCGCTGCGACGACACTATTGAACGGTTCTAACAGCACGGCCAAGCCTTGAACAACCGTATCTAATACGTGTGCATCTTCTAAAAGAACAACAATCGAGCGTGCCATTCCGATAATCAAAGCGCCGTAAGCGACACCTTTGGCCCCGTTTATGAACTCGGATACCATCGCATTCGCACCCATTCGATCAATGAGTGCTGTACCAACAGCGATCATGAGAAAGATTGCGGACATTTCACTTAACGCCCAACCTAACTGAAAGACACCATACACGTATGTACTAATCCCAAGCACCAATAACCCGAGGACAAGTTTATGTGTCGTCGTTAATTTCGAGGACACTTGGTCCATGTTTCGTTCTTGATAGTTTGGAAAACGATCCTCTCCCATAATACTACGTGACGGGTCGTTCTTTACTTTGTAGGCATAGCGCAAAATGTATAAAATCGTTGCGACTAAAATTGTCACGTAAATGAGAACACGATAACCGACCCCTGAAAATAACGGCAACTGCGCGATTTGTTGCGCAAAACCGGTCGTGAGTGGATCGAGAAAACCAATTGCAAAACCTGAATATGCCCCAAGGTAAATAATCGAGACCCCGATAATCGCATCCATTTTCATCGCTCTTGCTAGAATAATACCGATCGGAATAAATGCAATAACCGCGTTGGCAATGATCCCTAAGCCACCAAACACAGAAAATAATGCAGCGACAACAATAATAAGTAACCACTCTTTGTTTCTCGTTTTATTGATCGTTTTCATAATCAAATTGTCAATCGCGCCTGTTTTTTCAATAACTGCAAATGCACCACCAATAATCAAAACGAGAAAGATTAATTCTGCACCGCCGACCATTCCCGCTTGAATCGCTTGAAAGATTTGCAGCACGTTAGCCGGTTGTTGTTCAATTTGTTCATAACTGCCTGGTACAATTACGGAAATATCATTTTCAGCCACTTCACGTTCAAAACTACCCGCTGGAATGATATACGTTAAAGCTGCTGCCAGCAACAAAATGCCAAATAAAATCACATAAGCATCTGGCAAGACAAAATTTTTCTTCTCTTCTTGTTTCGGTTCTTGCTCTGATTTTTTCGCTGTACTCACTGTTTCCCCTCCTAGGTTTTTGCTTGCACTGAATTATATTAAAGTCTATACTTTAAATCAATACAAAATATTGCAAAAATTTTAAAAAGGGTGATTTTAATGGATCCCCATTATGTAACGAAAACAAAGGAATTACTGCCGGAACTGACAAAAGGGCTGAAGAAAGTCGCTAATCAACTGCTCGTTGATCCGATGGTCTTTGCTATCCACCCTGCTAAAGAAGTCGGTACGATCATTAATGTCAGTGAGACGATGATTATCCGCTTCTGCAAAGAAATTGGTTACGCAGGGTACAGTGATTTACAAACTGAAGTGCGCCTTCACCTTCTAAAACTGAGCCAAAGCAGTCAAACCAAGTCAGATACCGATCACACAAGCGAATGGCTGCAAAACATGTCAGCAGATATCAACCACATCCAAAAAAATATCGAAAAACTTGATCAACAAGCCGTCGATGATGCGATTGAAGCGATTCGTGATAGTGAAAAAGTGATTGTTGCGGGATACTACCAGTCTTTTACCTTCGCACACTGGTTTTCTTTTACGTTGAATTACATATTAGGGAATGCACAGTTATACCGACCGGAATCAGATGCAGGTGTGCTCGATTTACTGCCGAAGCCTTCATGTATCCTCGTGTTTTCCTTTTTCCGCTATGCCCTTGATACGATCCAACTAGCAGAAGAAGCGAAAAAGAAAGGCATCAAAGTCATCGCCATAACTGATTCATGGGCATCTCCGGTGACAGAACACGCGGACATCGCGATCTCACTTGCGATCAGTGAAAACAAAACATTACTTAGCAAAGGACCAATCACGATGTCACTCATGAACGCAATGCTCGTTGAAGTCATCAACCGCAATGAAAACAGTGGCAAAATCCAACCGACTTATAAATATTTTATTAAGGATGGTGAGCAGTAATGGAACAACGTGTTTTAGAAACATTTAAGTATTTGCATAAGCACGCAGAACTTAGCTGGGAAGAAACGGAGACGACCAAATATATTAAGGACCTGTTAGAAAAAAGCGGATGTCAGGTGACCACGTTTGACGATTGCACAGGTGTGATTGGGGAATTGGGCAATTTTAACGGGGACCTCCCGGTTGTCGGAATTCGCGCAGACATGGATGCTTTATGGCAAGAAGTAAACGGAACATTTCAAGCCAACCATTCGTGCGGCCACGATGCGCACATGTCGATGGTCTTAGGTGTATTGTGGAAATTGGAGCAAGAGCCAGAGTTGCTGGATCAAATTGCAGTCAAATTTATTTTCCAACCAGCAGAGGAAAAAGGGTCTGGTGCCATCAAGATGGTCGAAAAAAACGTCGTCGACGATGTCGATTATTTATATGGCGTTCATCTAAGACCGGATCAAGAAACGAAAATGGGACGTGCCACACCTGTAATTGTCCATGGCGCGACGAAAATGTACGACGTCGTCATTAAAGGAGAGGACGCACATGGCGCTAGACCGCATCTGAATCATAACGCAATCGAGATCGGTGCGCAGATTGTCAACATGATCAACCAAATTCACTTGGACCCACGCGTCCCCCATTCAGCAAAAATGACCAACTTCCAAGCAGGCGGCAAAAGCAAAAACATCATCCCTGGAAGCGCAACCTTTGCACTCGACTTGCGGGCTCAAAATAATGAATTGATGGACGGATTAGAAAAACAAGTTGGTGGGATTTTCGACTCGGTGCGAAATTTATACGACGTTGACTTGGCGGTGACCAATGTGGACGGTATGGGTGCCGCGAAAACAAATGAAGAAGCTATCTCGATCATGGGTGAAGCGATCGCAGATGTGCTCGGTGAGTCTTATGTGGATGAACCACTCGTCACACCAGGCGGAGACGACTTCCACTTCTATACCATCGAAAAGCCTTCATTAAAAGCAACCATGCTCGGATTAGGGTGTGACTTAAAACCTGGTTTGCACCATCCGCAAATGACCTTTAACCAAGATGCATTGAAAAACGGCGTCGAGATACTATATCGCGCTGTCTTAAATACGTATGGGTTGAACAAATAATATGTAAGCTTTAGTGCCCCTTGCAAGAACGCGACCGTTTTGCAGGGGGCTTTTCTATCATCGTAAACGAATTCACAGTGCGATTGGTTACAATTCCCCAGTGCAATGGGAAAAGAAGTTCTTTGTTTATTGATTTGTGAGGTTGTTGAGGGAGGAAGCTTCAGCACTTAACATAAGAGCTCCTCATATAACGTTTTATCAACCCGAGGAGCCCTCCTTTTCTAGCCTTTAACGATAAAGAAAGTATTGCTTTCTACACGGACCAGTGTATCAGCACTCGCGTTTAGGATTTCGAGGCTCAACCCCTTCAACCATAGCTTACGGCCCATCACCTAACTGTCTACGCTTAAAGATAGGAGTTACCTCCTATCCTCCAAGACTCGCTACGAGTGAGTGGCTAGCTCTTACTCGCCAGGAAGCCCACCCGCTATATGTCGCGACCTTGCTCGGTCTCTCAGTCCGTCCCCGTGCTTCACAACTTTTATTTTAAACTTCCGATATAATCTGCTAGAAACAGCATCCCTCGAATGTGATGGACACTTTGGTCTCCAGATAACGAGTAGTCATTAAGAGGTTCCCAAGACCAGAATCCCCATTTTACATGTGGATCTTCTAAGTAATATGGGTACCGCGCACCTTCGATAGCTTGCATCTCTAAGCCGTATTTGACGGTTTTTATCGCACTATCTAAGTACTTTTGTTCACCTGTATTTTGGTGGAGGCGGATAAAGCTAATTCCGATGTTCGGCATATCTCCAGGACCAACATTCGGAGCACAAACATCTCCGTCTGTGTCAATCCCGATCGGCCACGCCCCATCTTCTCTTTGATATTCGATGAGCCAATCGGCGAATTTTTTGGCAGCGACTAAAAACTTTTCTTGTTTCGTCACTTCATAAAGGAAAACAAGCCCTCTTAATTCTGGAGCTACTAAGTCAGAGTTCCAAAACTCACCATCGATTAGGTAGAATCCGCCATCTTCTGCTTGCAACGTCAACCCATGCTCTCCCCACGCAATTGCATGCTCTAAATAGATCTCATCCTTGGTTAATTCATACCACTCTAAGTAGGCCGTGACAGGAAACCCAAACCCTCTCCAACAAAATCCTGTGTCAGACCATTGATACGTGTTGGTGTCATACTTATATTTAAAGCCAGCTTTTCGTGCCTGCTTCATAAAATTATGAAATTGCTTTAAATAGAATAAATAATCTTCATCCTTTGTACGCTTGTATAACGCAAGACATGCCCAAAATGCATCGCCTGTATATTTTACATACAATTCATTTTGTTTAAATCCGTCTTTTACGCCACCTTGCCACGTAAACATCGGATGGGTTTCTGTCCAATTTTCATAAGCCCACTTAAAACAATTTGCAGCTTTCTCAAGCATCGTATCATCCTGGTAACGGTCATACATAACTAGATAGTTAATCGCCATCAAGAAGTTGCCGCTATCCATCTCTGAGATAAACTTATTATCTGCGCGGTAATAATGGTGAAGAGCTCCTTCTTCTTTGTTATATAGACGGTCCAAAAATTCATAGACTGCATTTTTCGATCGGGTTTGAATTTCATCATAGGATATTCCGAGCATTTCTTTTACTTTTTCTTTACCTGCATGATCAGGCTCAGTTAAATCCCAGTCTTTTGGTGAGATTGTTTGAAACATTGATGACAACTCCTTCTTTTATACGTATTATTATTCAAGATCACTTAAAATATCGGTAATTGTTCGTTCACCTGGTTTATACAGTAGTTCTTCTAGTTTTTGGTTATAATCATCCACGAAACGAGGGTCAATCCATCCGAACGGGGTACCATATTCAACAACCTCAGAGTACACTGTCAAAAACGGATCGTCATCTTTTTCATCAATCAATTTCTCCATCGCCGTTGTTGTTGGAGGTAAGCCGATAAGACCAGCGTCATGTCCTTTTACCAGTTCTTCATCTGAAGTTAAAAATTCAATAAGCTCCAGTGCTGCCTCCGGATGTTTACTTTCACTTGATATAGCCCATCCTGCTGTATAAAGCATACTGGCTTCAGTATTTGAAACTGGTAAAGGTGTTACACCAACTTCTAAATCCGGGTTATCATTTAGTACACCTGGAATCCAGCTACCACCGTAAACCATCGCTACTTGTTGGTTTGCAAACATTTCTCCATCCCAACCAGCGCCGACCATTTGTGGGGATGTAGCCGATTCATCTTCAATAAACATCGTTTCTAATAGCTCTAACGATTGTACATGTTCATCTGCCTTGAGATTTTCGTTCATGATTCCCTCTGGCCCAACGAGTTCCAATCCAGTTGATTCCACGAAAGGTAGGAAGTAATTAATTTGTGGAGTTATACCAAATCCGTATTGATCTTCTGTCGTCAATTCTGATGCCACTTCCTTAAGGTCATCCCATGTTTCTGGTGCCGTTAGCCCTTTTTCCTCTAACAGATCCTTATGGTAAAAAAGTGCTGTTGTATTATAATCTTTGGGAATCGCAAACAGCTCATCCTCTACAACAAAAGCATTTAAAATTGACTCTTCAAATGTCGCTAAGTCCACACCTTCGCTCTCGACGATATCATCCAATGATAAAATAGCATCGGATTCAGAAAACATTTGGATGCGGTGTCCTCCATCAATTAAAAACACATCTGGCGCCACTCCTCCAGCAACTTGCCCCATAATCGCTTGATTATAAGAATCACCACCGCTAAACGTCCTAACCTCAACTTCTATATTCTCGTTTACCTCATTAAAACGATCCATCTGTTTTTGCAACTCTTCTGGAATACTTCCTGTTGCTTCAATAGCCAGTTGAATCGAGACTGGTTCAGCATCTTGAGTAGTTTCACCGTTAGTTGATTCATTTCCCTCGTCTGAACTTGTCTCATCTGCACTACAGCCCATGGCCAATACCATCAAACTTAGTAACAAAATCATGAATAAAGACAGTTTACGCTTCATTTTCACCAAACCCCTTTCTATGTGTGGTAAATCTTTTACTACCACTAATGTAAGCGCTTTTACAAATAAAGAACATGTCTCATTTTTTACTTTTCGTTCGTTTTATTTACTTTTGTTTTTTAAATTCAGAAGGAGTTAGTGAAGTGAGTTTTTTGAAAATTTGTGAGAAATACCTTTCATTTGTATAGCCCACTCTTCTCGCTACTTCTTGTGTTTTCAATTTTTCATCGGTCAATAAAGACTTCGCTTTTTCGATTCTTACTTTCGTGATGTATTCACTAATTTTATAGCCTGACTGTTGTTTAAAGGAACGACTAAGGTACGATGGGTTAGCTTGCACGTACACAGCGAGCTCATTTAATGAAATATCTTCTGCAAAGTGATCTTCAATATATTTCAACACTTGGCGAATGATAGGGGAATACTTCTCATCTTGGAACTTGTTAATCTCTTCAATACTTTGATAGAAAATATGATAGACGTATGATTTCACTTCTTGTATATGTTCAGCTTGAATGATCTTTGTCGTCGATAAATATACCCATGTTATGTTCCGTTTTTCTAGTTCACGTTGAAGTTGTAAGATGATATTTATCGTTTGCGCAACGATCGTCTCTTTATCCTTTTCTTGCGCCATCTGTTCAAATAGAGTGGATAAACTTTCCTCTACTTTTTTTGCATCAAATGTCAAAAAAGCATCCCAAAGATGCTCTTCACTGACCCAGTTTGTAGCCTCGTTATCTTTATTTTCTAACTGTTTATTATAAAAATGTACGGTACCCTGATTTGAAAAAAATAATCTTTCTAAAGCTTTTTGTGATTCCTCTACACATTTACGTAATTTTAGTGAAGAAGACTGAATCGAACTAATGCCGTAGGACGCCGTATAACCAAATGATGTTTTTAATTGATGCGAAAGGTCATTACAAAGATTGATAACCGTTTCGTAATTTTCCAATTGGCTTTTACTTTCTATTTTTTGCACCAATATTAATTCATCTTTTAACCATGTGATACATTCGGATAGCGTTTTATTTGAAGACGATATCTCTTGTTTCACTTGATGAATCGATGGTAGATTTGAATCTTTGGCATGAATTTTAATCAATACCGTTAAAAAATGTTGCTCTTTTTTTGTTAACCAATGAAAAGAATTTTGCAAATGGTCCTCTGATGGGTTGGAGATTATCTTTTTCAACCACTCTTCTCCATCACCTTTATTCTGCTGCTGTCGTTTGTCAGCCGTTTTTCTCACTAAGTCTACGATCTTCTGTGGAGAAAGAGTCGGTTTATGAAAATAATCGCAAGCTCCCCTTTTCATCGACTCTTTCACCTTTTCCCAATCGTCATAACTACTAAGAACGATGATTTCCCCTTGAAACCCCATCCCTTCTACATGATCTAAAAATTCAATACCATCCATAACTGGCATATTTAAATCTAAAAAGATGACATCAATATCAGGGTTTTCTTTCAATTGCTCTAACGCCTGTTTACCGTTTGAACACTCTCCGATCACTTGAATATCACTCTGACTTTCTAACGCCTTCCTAAAGCCTCTTCGAGTAATGATTTCATCTTCAACTAATAATACTTTCATGGTCATGGTCTCCTTCGTAGCAGTTTTCCTTCTCGATTGCTGGAAAAGAAATTTCTACTCTCGTCCCTACGTCTCTCTTACTATCTACTTGATAGTCGAAGTCTTGATGATAAATGAGTTGTAATCTATTCTTTACATTTTTAAGACCTACGGAACTAAATTTTAACCCCTTGTTATGTTGATCTTTAAGCGGTTGACCAATTCCATTATCTTCAACAACGATATGGATACCGTTCTCGTTTAATTGTCCATTTAACCAAATCTTCTTTGGACCTGATTCTTTTTCTAGTCCGTGTACAATAGCATTTTCTACAAGTGGTTGCAGAATCATAACAGGAATTTCATATCCGTCAATTCCTGCATCAAAATTCCAATTCACTTCAAATTCATGATCATAACGAATCTCCATAATTCTTAAGTACTGTTGGAGAAACTCTTTTTCTTCTTTAATCGGAATCATGTCATCTTTACGCTTCGAGATAAATTTAAAAACGTAGATTAAGGAGCTGATCATCTCATCAGCAAGCTCACGATCTTCTAAATAAATACACCATTTGATCGTATTTAATGTGTTGTATAAAAAATGAGGGTTGATTTGTGACTTTAAACTTTTAAATTCCAAATCCTTTTTTTGTCGCTCTTTTTCCACAATAAGGTTGACATGGTCTTCTAACGTCATGAGCATTTCGTTATAATGTTTAGCCAATTCCCCTATCTCATCAGGTCCTTCATGAACTTTTAAATGCTTCCACTTGCCGTAAGCCACTTTATTCATGCTGTCTTTTAAGTGTTGGATCGGCCTCACTAATCCTGAGCTCAAAATGTAAGCAACCGCAGCTGCAACAACAACAGTTAAAATTAAAATATAGGTTAATCCTCTTTTAATCGGTTGCAGTTCGTTGAGAAGCAAAGACTGGTCAGCAAGTGCATAAACCTCCCAGCTTGTATCCGTTGATAGATGATTCATAACAAGGTACGTGCTGTCATCATACGTAATCTCTTCACTTGTATCTTTCACACGCTGTGCATCGTCCAATGGGAAGCCATCGCTTTTAGCAATGGCTTGTCCTTTTTCATCAAAAGCAACAAAAGTAAAGTCGCTTTCTGCTTCTTTCTCGTCCAAAACATCTTGAAACGTTTTTGATTCAAGCATGATTTTCATGATTGCTAAAGGCTGTTGATTTGCGGAATCCTTAATGAGACGTGATATCGATATAACCTCAGGGCTTGATTCCATGCTTTCTTCTAAATGTAAATCGGTATAAACCCAATACCCATCTGCATCAATTGTATCTTGATACCATTTCTGTTCGTGATTTTGATTTTGATTTGTAAAAAATGTATTTTGCCTATTTGAGTGGCCAATCGTCAAAGGTTGATTCATTGGCTTTAAAAGAAGGTGATCAATACTTGTGTATATATTCATTAAATGATTAAAGTAATATTGGTATTGCTTTATATCCTGTGTCTTTTCATACATTGGAAAATCGTACATTTCATAGTCTTTTCTTAAAATTCTCTCAAGCTCATAATCTCCAATAACATGGCGCGTAACCATCGCTGCTTCCAGCATTAAAGAATGAAAACGCTCATTTATATCTTTAGAGATTGTTTCACCATGAATGCTTGATTTCTCTTGTATACTATTTGAAGCCACGTTGTAAGAATAGATCCCTAGTACAATCACAGGAATGAGAGCAACAATGATGAATGAAAATAGCATTTTATTTTTCAGCTTCCAATTGATTACATTCTTTTTCATTCATCATCCCTCATCACTAATTATCTGTTGACTTCATCTTCATTACCCTTTAATTCCTGAACCAATTGAACTGCTTATAAAATACTTTTGAAATATCATAAAGAAAACGATCGTTGGAATAGTCATTAATACAACTCCTGCCATCGAAGCTGTAATCGAACTCGTATATGCGGTGTTTGTAATTTGATAGATTCCAACTGGTAACGTATACATTTCAGGTTCTGTTGCTAGAATACTTGGGAAGGGGAAGCTATTCCAATTCCAAACAAAGATAAAAATCGCTTGTGCAATTAAAGCAGGCTTCGCTAAAGGGAGGGCGATTCGAAAGAAAATACTAATTCGATTAAGGCCATCAACTTTGGCCGATTCCTCCAACTCCTTAGGAAACGTAACAAAAAATTGCCTCATTAAAAATACCCCGAATGGATTGACTAAAAATGGGATGATCAAAGCTAAGTACGTGTTGATCCACCCAGCTGTTGCCATCATGATAAAGATTGGGATTAATAAAATTTGAATAGGCACCATCATTATACCAAGTGTAACAAAAAATAAAATCTTACTCCCGGGAAACTTAATTCTAGCTAATGAATATCCTGCCATTGAATTAAATAATAGATTGCCAACCGTAATCGTGATTGTCACGAACAGGCTGTTTTTGTACCATGTAGCGATATGGCTTTGTGTGATGATGTACATGAAGTTCTCAAAACCATATTCGCTAATGCTCGTGGGGAAATGATTAACGAGCATATCATTTTTTACTAGAGAAGCATAGAGCGTCCACACGAAAGGTAGTAGCATAACAAGTGATGTAAGAATGAGTAACATATAAAAAACCGGTCGCTTCATTTAAGATCTCTCCCTTTTTTCAAAATACCAATATTGAACAAGGGTCAACGTAAATATCATGATAAAGATGATAAAAGCTGCTGCCGAAGCATACCCCATATCAAAATATGTGAATGCTTGCGTATAAAGGTACATGACCATCGTTAATGTCGATTCACTTGGGCTTCCTGGTAACGCCCCTCCTGTAGTTGATACAACATAAGGCTGTTCAAAAATTTGCAGCGTCGCTATTACACCCATAAAAAGTACTAGAAAGGTTGTTGGCTTTAATAACGGTGCAGTAATTTTGAAAAACACTTGAACTTTATTAGCCCCATCAATTTTAGCCGCCTCGTAAATATCATCTGAAATGCTTTGTAAACCAGATAAGTAAAGAACCGTGTAAAAACCAATTTGAGTCCAGATGATAATAAATACGATCAAATAAAACGCATACCTTCCATCTGCATACCAAGCGACATTATCCATTCCAAATAACGTCATAAACTGTGTCATAACCCCGTCACGATTAAACATATAAACCATCACTGCACCAACAGCTATCGGTGAAGTAATATAAGGTAAATAATATACGGTCCTAAAAAAGGTTCGTGCCCGTATTTTCGAGTTGAGGACTGCTGCTAAAATAAGAGCGATCATTGTTTGAATCGGAACGACTATAGCTAAGAGCATTACCGTATTTTTTATCGCATTGATGAATGTTGAATCTTGCAATAAAGCAACATAGTTGTTAAACCCTACCCATTCCGCTGCATCTGGATTTAAATAACTAAAATCTTGAAAGCTAATAATGAGAGAATAAAGGATAGGGAAAAATATAAAGATACCAGCAATGAGTATGAATGGAGCCATCAAGAAATATGCGGCTCCGATTTCTTTTACACTCTCTTTCTTCCAAAAACGTTTCGACTTGTTATAATAAGATTGACTTTTTGACTTGACACCTGTATTTGTATTAGCAACGGTTTTCATATTAATCCCTCATTTCATCATTCTACAGAGATGTCTAAACCGGTTGTGTTCTTCTTTGTCACCACTTCTACCTCTCCATTTCCTTGTTTTTGAACAATGAAATCAAGGGTGCCATCACGATCACCTATCTGTAAATTTTCGATTTCAATCCAATCGATATCTTCCGGAAGAGTCGGAGATAATTGAATAGATGAATGGTCATTGTTCACTTGTATTCCTAACAAAGCTTGGATGCACGCATATGGCGTTCCAGCTGCCCAAGCTTGAGGAGAACATGCAACAGGAAAAGGAATAATGCTTCCATTTGTCTCTTCTTCTGGATATCCACAAAACAATTCAGGAAGGCGGTTCTCTTCAAATTGCTTGGAACTGTCGAATAAAGCTTGAACAAGTTTATTCAAATGTGCTTTAAACCCGTATTTGGCAAGACCAAGAGCAATCAATGAATTATCATGTGGCCACACCGTCCCATTATGATAAGCAATTGGACTATACACCTTTTCGTCCTTGCTCATCGTACGGATTCCCCATCCTGAAAAGAGGTCTTCAGATAAAAGTCGGTCAGCGGTAACGTCTCTTTTCTCTTTATCAATAACCCCTGACCATAAAGCATGACCTGGATCAGACGTTATCGTTTCAACTTTCGATTTCTCTTTATCGAGAGAAAGAGCGAAATATTTTTCATTCTCCATCCAGAATGACGAATTAAACTTCTCTTTTAATGACGTCGCTTCATTTTTCAGTTGATTTTCTTTTTCTTGACGCCCTAACATTCCATAAATTTCAGCCATCCTTATTTTTGCATCATATACATACCCTTGTACTTCAGATACAGCCATCGGAGAGTCGGATGGTGAACCATCTTTATGAACCATCGAATGGTTCGAGTCCTTCCAGCTTTGAATCGTTAAACCATCCTCTGATTTTTTATGGAATTCAATAAATCCATCACCATCAAGGTCTGCAAATTGATCTAAGTAGTCTAAACACCGTTCAGCAGCTGGCATAAGGTCTTCCAATAATGAGCGATCACCTGTCCAACGATATGTTTCTGATAATAAAATTAAAAATAGAGGTGTACCATCAATACTTCCATAATACCTAGAGAAAGGAACCTCTTTTAAATTTGCCATCTCTCCTTGCCTTGTTTCGTGTAAGATCTTTCCAGGAGCTTCATCATTCCAATCATCTTCTTTTTCTCCTTGAACATTGGCTAGTGTTCTTAATGTGCTCTTCGCAAGCTCTGGATTCAAAATTAATGTTTGAATCGCTGCAATCATCGAATCTCGACCAAATGGAACGCAAAACCACGGGATCCCTGCCACTGGAAATGGACCGTATCCAACATCTGTTGCTAACATGTGCATGTCATACAGTGCCGTCTCCAATGTCGTATTCACGGCTGGATTATTCGTTTTTATACGCGTACTCGTCTCTAACCATTGATCACGCTCAGCCTTCGCCTCTTTTACACTCACGTCGTATGAAGAAGGTTGGACTACTTCTTCCTCTTGATAGACAGTAATTTTTACATCAACCGTTTTACATGCCCCAGGCTCTAAATGAACGGGATAGGAAATATTGGTTCCGTCAACCGTACCTCCTTCGGAAAACGCCACATGCATATTTCTTTTAATATGATCAAGCCCTTCATATTTCACAGTAAAAGAGGTTGAACTTAGCGATTGTCTACCCCACTCCCCTCTCTTCTCCCTTTTAGCACCTCTTACCTCAAACAAGTCATGAAATACAGGTTGCAATAAGAGTTCCATATTACAAGTCACTTGTTTTAAACTTCCATTTTTCAACTCAATACGATCGTAAAACGTTTGTTCAAAAATAAATTGGGAACGATTGATTTCTAAATCCATCTTTTCATAGTGGGCATCTGCTGTTTGAATATCACCATTACTCAACGTAAATCGATTTTCCACATCCTTATTTGTTCTCGATAAGAAAATCGATTTCTCTCCATTCATCCTCAACTCATACCTATTCAAATATTGTGTATCCTTAAAATACACTCCAGACCCCATTGACTCCGGAGTAATATCTCCATATTCGTTCGTTACTGAAAAAACTTCATCATGCTTCAATGACACAAATGACATGATAACCTCCACCTTTCTCAACCTTTTGTAAGCCTTTTCATTAACTATACTGAAAATCTATTTTTTCATATACGTGGTTCGTTCTACTTTTTGTTCATTTTTTTTACTTTTCTAAATCAGTTTTCAAATTTCACTTCCTGCAACTAAAGGGAGACTACCTCGATTCACTTCAATAAAGTTTCGATACACCAATCGAGTAGGAGGAGGGTTCGCCCCTCCGTCCTCTCACACCACCGTACGTACGGATCTCGTATACGGCGGTTCAATAAGTTGAGTGATGCTTTT
>NZ_JACHHB010000009.1 GCF_014202575.1 Texcoconibacillus texcoconensis
TGGACACCCTTGCCATTCGCTAACAGTTCCCACTGCCAAGCCTGTAGTGGACTTTCACCACCTAGCTGTCAGACATGCCGGGCACACCTAAAAAAGGGTCTGATGAGGTATACACCTTAATCAGACCCTTACTTTTATTCAGATTCTTCAGGTTCTACAACCTCTACTCCAACGTCTTGAGGACCTTGTCTCCCGTCCTCTTTTAACTCGAAATATGCATCTAGAATGCCTTCTCCGATACGGTTTGCTACGCCACTTTCCTGGCGGGATATACCTGGGACAACGACGGAAAATGCTACCTCCGGATTGTCATAAGGCGCATAACCTACGAGCGTTTGATTATTGGCATCCTCGCCATCAACTTTCACCTGCGCTGTTCCTGTTTTTCCAGCGGCTTCGTACGGTTTGTTAGCAAAGTACGCTCTCGCCGTACCCCGTGAACCATTCATGACACGCCGAAAGCCTTCTTGAACACGTTCCATATACGTATCATCAACATCGATTGTATTTAAAACTTTCGGTTCTATTTGACTAATAATATTCCCTAGTTCACTTCGGTCATTATTCGGTTCACGAATTTCAGTCACAATTTGTGGTGCTATCCGGTAACCACCATTAGCGATTGTAGAGACATATTGCACTAATTGTAACGGTGTATACGTATCAAACTGTCCAAAACTAAAATACATCAAATTACCCGGATATCCATACCCTCCATTAAAACCAATGAACTCGTTCGGCAAATCTATCCCCGTACTGACACCCAGGCCAAATTGTTCATAATAACTGCGTAGGGTATCGTATCCCTCATGGAAATTACCCCAATTGGATCCAGCACTCGGAGTATAACCAATTAACCTCATCGCAATTTCTGCCATATAGATGTTAGATGAGCGCTCCAGTGCTGTTAAATCATCGATCTGGCCCATAATTTCATGGGAACGTATATGAGCGCCAGGTAAGCTTAAAGGTCGGTCATGAATAATCGTACCTGGAGAAATGACACCTGTGTCAAGTCCAGCTAAAATTGTTGCCCCTTTTACAACAGAACCCATTTCAAAGGCACTTCCAAAAGCCCCGAATTCACTACTATAACCAGCCATAGAGAGGACTTCACCGGTATGCGGCTCCATCATGACAACGTATGCATCTTCATTTCCAAGAAAAGAGTTGCTGACTTCATCCACTTCATCTTTTATAATTTCTTCTACACGTTGTTGTAACTCCATATCAACACTTAAGATGAGATCATTTCCACGACGACCTAAAATTTCATCAGGATGATTTAATAGTTCACCTGAACGATCCATATAATTTTCAAGCCTACCGTCTCGCCCTTGCAAAACGTGTTCGTATTCCTGTTCCAAGTAACTGGTTCCCACAATATCAGTGCGATCATAACCATTCGCTAAATAATAATCTAACTTTTCACGAGGAATCGTACCTGTTCTACCAAAAACACTTTGTAACGAGCCCCCGTAAACGTATTTACGATCAGCATCTCGAATAATATCCACGCCTGGAAAGTTATCTAGGTTTTCCATAATTTTTGCTGCATCCTCATATTCGATCCCGCGTTTTACTTTGTGGGGCAAGTTTCGATATCCACTGATTAACTCGCGCCACACCGCTACAATACCTAATTCCTCTTCAGTCAACGATTCTAAATCTTCATCATGAATGCGATCCAACTGAAGTTGATGGACTTCTTCATTACTGAGATCTTCGGATTGTATCTCCTCTACAGAAACAAGCTCCTCAGCTTCATCTTCTCTAGTCATTAACCAGTAATCTTTTAATTCTTGCTCATAAATATTAGACGTGTCTAAATCAATAATTTCAGCTAAACTTTCTGCAACCTCAAGCATTGCTATCGAGGTATGACCTGGATTCGTATAAGTAACCGTAAAAACCAATTCATTATCTACGACAGGATGACCATATCGGTCATAAACAATACCTCGGGGCGCCTCTATTGGAGCACTAATATTAACCGTTCGTTCCAACTGTTCTTGGTATTCTTCACCTTGAACAATTTGCACAATTCCTAATCGTAAGATCAAGATTGAAAATAGTAAAAACACACAAAAAAATAACACATTTAATCGAGATGGCAAATGCGATTTCTTTTCAGCCATTATCGTTACCCTCTTATAGTCTAAATTCAACGTATGTATCCGTTGTTTACTTTTCCATTATACACAAGAATAGACACCTCGAATAGGTGTCTATCATATCGTCGCCCGCCGTGCGGTTTGCTTCTTTGGTATCACGAACCCGCTCTATGGCAGGTGGGTGCTCGCAAAAGTATTTTCAACTTCCTCTAAGAGGCATGTTGGCCATACTTTTATTTTGAGCTCCCTATGTGATTTGGTGTACTTCGAATATCCATTCGAAGTACACCAGCACCGCAGGCAGCAATGTTTTTTGTTAAGTTTATTATAACATACGATGATACTTTTGCAACATCTCTACAGTTCCATTTCAAGGAAATTGCCAACCGTTCATTTATCCCTTCCACTAAGCACCTTCACATTGATTACCATCTCTTCTTCACCGCCGAATAGGCATCATGTTCATTTGTAACGCTTGATTGGACCTTACGAACAAATAAGTAAATAATGAAATGTCCTAGACCAAGAACCAATAGTAAAATCGGTATCCCTTTCTCTTCAGAGAAGAAAGTGATCGTTGCAATAAAGGATAGAACGGAAACAAGCCGACCAATGTCTAGAAAAATTTGACGTACAACGATATACTCAACTCGGCGCTCTTTGGCATCTCTACCTGAACCAATCACATCATAAGTTAGCGAAACAAACGGAACGAGTAAAAGCGGATAAGAGATAGAAATCGTTATCCCGTATAGTATGAGACGTGTAAAGGTAAGGTCATTAACGATAAAAAAGATCGCCCCGTAAAGGCCTAGCCCACCAATTAAAATGGATTTCTTTCGAAAAGAAGGTTTAATAAAACGACCAGCTAAATAATAAACCACAAAAGAAACGGCAGAAACAATGAGACCATATGTCCCTAAAGCCATTTCACTTCCTGTTGCAACATAGATCCAAACCGTGATCACAAAAATAAACGTCCCTTCACGAAAGCCTTGAAAAAACTGACCGAACAAAATCCTTGACCAGTCCCGGTTGTGTTTACGTTCCCGTAGGATATCAAGAAAGCGAAAGGAACCTTTAGATATACGTTTCTCTAAGAAAAAACTTAAAACAACTGCGGTAATAAATAGCCCTAAAGAAACAGCAAATATCGTTCGGTACCCAATGACTTCATCGATTTTGGTAATTAGAATACCAGCAGAAAATGGCCCGACCATACCTGCAAATGAAGTCAATAACCCAAGAAATCCATTAAAAAAATCACGGGTGTCCGGCTCTGTAATCTCAAAGGTCAAAACGTTAAAGGACAACCAATAAAATCCCATACCGATCCCTAGCAATCCACCGAGAATTAACAAATAACTACCAGCATTTTCACCAAGTAGGAGTACCGTGCAATAAAACACGGACAGAAAAGAGACACCAATCCGTAATATGATGACCCTGTCTAATCCCTTGGCCAAGCGACCAGCTAACAAAAACGTGATCGGCTGTAAGATGACTGCCGCTAAATTATAAGTCGCAATATCAATGAATTCTCCAGATTGCTTCCATATGTAAACGTTAACAAAGGTATTCGATAGGGCGATACCTAAAGCATACAACCCACCGATGATGAGTAAAAGCTTTAAATCTTTATTCAATTCGATGTTTCCGATTAGCGCTTTCGTCCATTTCTTCATCAAAGACTCCCCTTTATCCAATACAGGCTTATTGTGCCTCACAGATCACCTGTTATGCGGACGAAAGCAAAGGAGAAATGTCTGAAAATATTTCGACACTCATGTTTTCACACACAAAAAAAAGCCAACGAGTCTGTGGGAGAGGTTTATTATAAAACCTAACTCACAAGACTGCGTCAGCTTAAAATTAATTTACAACATTATTTTGCTTCTTGAAAACGTTTCGTAACTTCATCCCAGTTGATAACATTAAAGAAAGCATCAACATATTCAGGACGACGATTTTGATATTTTAAGTAGTAAGCATGCTCCCAAACATCAATTCCGAGAACCGGCGTTTTCCCTTCTGAAATTGGGTTATCTTGGTTTAATGTATCAACAACTTCTAACTTGCCGTTGTTAACAACGAGCCAAGCCCAACCAGAACCAAAGCGGCCAAGTGCAGTATTTTTAAACGTTTCTTTAAATTGATCGAAACTACCGAATGCATCATTGATCGCACTAGCTAAATCACCAGTCGGCTCACCACCGCCATTCGGGGACATAATTTGCCAAAACAACGTATGGTTATAATGTCCTCCACCGTTGTTGCGTACAGCCGTACGTACACTTTCAGGCAATGCACTTAAATCTTTCAATAAGTCCTCAAGACTCTTGTCTTGCAGATCACTATGTCCTTCTAATGCCGCATTTAGCTTCGTCACATACGTGTTATGGTGTTTACCATGATGAATTTTCATCGTTTCCTCATCAATGTGAGGTGTAAGCGCGTCGTAAGCATAAGGTAATTCTGGAAGTGTAAAAGCCATGTAAATCTCCTCCTTTATGGTATGTAAATAACAAACAGTCGGATTGCAACTTACCACTATTTCAACTATACAGACGTGGAAAAGCGCCTCCGATGTTTACAGTACCAAATATACCACCGAACATCAAATAATAAACATTTATTTTCTCCAAAAACAAACATTCCATACTCCAAACTGTAATAGATCTTATATGCCTCGTTTTTGGTTTTGTTTTTAATATGTAATTGCTAAGCGAGAATGAAAAATTTGTTGGTCACTTTTCAATTGCAGTCGACCTGGCTTTACTGACGCACTTAAAGTCATTTTTGGGTCAAAAAATACTTGAAACCTTCGTTCAATTAAAATCGGAATATCTCCATCTTCAGATTTAATATCTATATCTGTTTCTGTCTTATTTGAAACTAATTGCAACTTAGGTACACCACTAACTGCACAACCACATCCATCTGTGTCATATACAATCTTTAGCATCCCCAATTGTTCGCTCATCGCGCGTTTTACAATATTTCGTCCCTCATCCGTTAAAGTGACTTGCACATCAACACACTCCTTTAATACAGGGCTAATCATAGGTTTTACAGTTGCCGCCCTTTTTAGGCAAAAAAAAAGCAACACCATCTACGCCTTGTTCACTTCTAAAAGTGAATTTAGAGACGTCAGTGTCTACTTCAGGTTTATTATATGGCGGAGGAGGAGGGATTCGAACCCCCGCGGGCCGTTAAGCCCCTGGCGGTTTTCAAGACCGCTCCCTTCAGCCAAACTTGGGTACTCCTCCGTGCTATAATAAGTATTTATATGGTGGACCCTGTAGGACTCGAACCTACGACCGGACGGTTATGAGCCGTCAGCTCTGACCAACTGAGCTAAGGGTCCTTTATTAAATGGTAGCGGCGGAGGGGATCGAACCCCCGACCTCACGGGTATGAACCGTACGCTCTAGCCAGCTGAGCTACACCGCCTCAAATCAATCGTTCAATTGATCTCTCGAAGACAATAACAATATTAGCATGTCCAACTTCATATAGTCAACAGTTTCTTAAAATTTTTTTATTTATTTCAATCATTGAATAAAACAGGGACAATCGCAGCGAAAATACACTATTTTCCGTACCCGATTGCCCCATCATAACATATCGAAACTTATTCTTCACCAATAACTGCTTCAGCAATATTAACTGAATGGTCACCGATACGTTCTAAGTTACTGATCATATCTACAAATATAATACCTGCTGAGCCATTACAGTTGCCTTTGTTTAACCTTAAAATGTGCTTTTTACGTAACTGTCGTTCAAGTTTATCAATTTGGTCTTCTTTCAGTACAACAGAACGAGCTTCTTCTACGTCACCAGTTTCTAAAGCAAGAACCGCTTGTTGCAATGTTTGTGTCGTCAACTCAAACATTTCTTCTAAATCTTGCATGGCTAATTCAGACAGTTGTACTTTATTTGCAACTTGGTACTCTGATAACTCAATAAGGTTTTCTAAATGGTCACCTACACGTTCAATATCACGAACAGTATTTATTAACATCGAGTGAAAGTTAGAATCTTGTGCTGTCAAAGAATTCGAAGAAATTTGTGATAAGTAATCAGTGATTTTACGATCGAGATTATTAATCGCATCTTCAAATTGGTACGTCAATTCTGCATGACGTTTATGCTTCGTTTGCACAAACTTACCTGCTTCAATTAAGCCCTTCTCAGACAATTCCGCCATTCTTAACACTTCTTTCTTTGCTTGCCCAAGAGCAATTGAAGAAGATTGATGAATTAAAACAGGATCTAAATGTTGCGCTTTATAATCGATAACTGTTTCATCGCCTGGTAATATTTTCGTTACAATAAGCGCCAGTAAACCAACGAATGGTAGTTGAATGAGCACGTTTGATGTATTGAAAATTCCATGCGCAAACGCGATCGTCATCTCAGGGTTCAATGCTAACCTTTCACTTAAAAATGAAACAAGCGCAGTAAAAGGTTGTAATACAAGTAGTACTAGCACCGTTCCTAACAAGTTAAAGATAACATGGGAAGCTGCAGCACGCTTTGCAGCAAGTGATGAACCTAATGCTGCAAGCACAGCGGTAATCGTTGTTCCTAAGTTATCCCCAAATAAAACCGGTAAAACTGCATCTAAGCTTTCAATGGCACCTGATGAGTAAAGTTGTTGTAAAAGGCCAATCGCTGCTGTCGAGCTTTGCACTGCAACAGTGAAAATTGTTCCAATTAAAACACCTAAAAGCGGGTTCTCTGACATACTTACTGTTAATTCGGTAAAGGCATCTAATTCGCGGAGTGGTGATACACCCTCTCCCATTAACTCTAAACCGTAAAACAAAGCACCAAAACCGAAAAACACTTGCCCAAAGTTATTCGCTTTTTTATTTTTGATAAAGAAAAGAAGTAGCGTACCGATGGTCATAATCGGAAGCGCGTAATCTTCAATGTTCAAACCGATAATAAAGGCGGTAACGGTCGTTCCGACATTCGCCCCCATAATGACACCTATAGCTTGCCTCATTGTCATAAACCCTGCGTTTACAAGGCCGATTGTTAAAACGGTCGTTCCTGTACTTGTCTGCAACAATATGGTAACCGTGATCCCTGACAAAACACCCATGAGTGGATTGCTCGTAAACTTATCTAATAAATCTCGCAGCTTGTCCCCCGCTACCCGCTGCAAACCGTCTCCTAAGTATTTGATTCCAAAAAGAAAAATTGCTAAACCACCTAGAAACATAAAGATAATTTCTTGCGCTTCCACCCAAACATCATCTCCCTAGTCCTTCGTCATTCATTATTTATTCGTCATTTTTCGTCAACAGCACCCATATTACTCAAGCACTATTAATTGTTCATTAATAAAATGTAAAGATTTTATTAATTTTTTGTGCGCGCTTTCATTCGAAGAGTTTTTCTAAAGTGTAATCTCCTTGTAACTCTTCTTCTGTTTAGCTAAAATATGTATGGATAGCCAAGTCAATATAAAGGAGTGCACTATGAACATTTTCAAGCAATTTATTAAAAGTATTTATTCTCCGCAAACAATTGCGAAGTTCCGTTTTCAAAAAATCGGTAAATCGATCCTTTACGTGTTTATTTTAATGCTTATTACATCGATTCCAGCGAGCACCTTCCTCGGTATTAATATTTCTAATTTCGCAAATCAAATCGAGGAAACAATAAAAGAAGATCTCCCCTATTTCGAAATAAAAGACGGAACGCTCAATGCGGATATTGATGAACCTTATGCTCAAGAAATTGGAGGTAACAAAATCATTTTTGACCCAACAGGCGCTCATACTATTAATGACTTTGAGTCGCATGAACAGGCCTTTGTTATGTTAGAAAATGATTTAGCTGTTATAACAGAAGGAACCCCTACAACGTTTAGCTATCAAGAATTAAACTTAGCGACCATAGATAAAGATAGTGCCGTTGATATGATTGACTCAGTAATGAGTATACTCCCTCTCATTCTTGCAATTTTCATCATTACGTTATACTTATTTTCTACTGGTTTGAAGTTTGTCGGAATTTTCTTCTTATCATTTATCGGCTTAATGATCAAAAAAAGCAAGGCGCCAGATTTATCGTTTCGTCAAGTATGGATCCTTTCAGCTTATAGTGTAACTTTACCGACTGTCATCTTTTCTATAACGGATGTCCTCTTCGGAGCGATGATAGGTATATTTGAATTTATTATTTATTGGTTAATCGCCATAATGATGATCTACACTGTGATCAACAAGGTCACACAACAAAAAAGCAACGCTACAAAGCCGCAACAATAATCAAAAAAGGCTGAGCCATTAATGGGAACAATCCCTTTATGGCGCAGCCTTTTTCTTAGGACGTCGATAATGGGACAACGACCATCCGTGTACCATCAACATCAATCACTTTCACGTCTGTTCCTGCATTAAGCCACCGTCCTTCACTTGTGGCGCTATATGTCCTCCCATCAATCTCTACTGTACCAATTGGCCTGAAATCCGTTGTTGCTACACCTGTTTTTCCAACCAATTCTTGGTGAGATTCATTCATCGATTGATACCCTAACTCAGCACTCATCTTTTCTTTAAACATCAGCTTTGACCATAAGTTTCGGGGGGGAAACACTTTTGTAAACAAATACGAAACCGCAGCCCCAATGACAACACCCATTGCAACCAATACACCATAAACAACAGAAGGAGCCGGGAGCGCTAGGGAGAAAATCATAAGTAAACTACCAATAAGGCCGATCGTTCCATCCATCGTTACATTCCCATCAAAAATGATGAGCGCAATCCCGATAAGATATAAAATGACGACCCATAAACTTGTCACCTCTCCTAAATGATAAGAAAAATACATGCCCATAATCGCAATCCCAAGAATGGCAAATAAACCTTTGGCACGTACCATCAATTCTCCAAATATAAACAACGTTCCTAAAAATACAACGAGAAAACCGACAGAAGCAACTTCTAATATTTCCATCATTATCCTCCTTTCTTTTCGTACCACTAGCGCGAAAGACAAAAGTTTGTTTTTATATTTTACGAACAAACTCATAAATAAGTTTTTTATGTAGAAAAAGCGATACACATTTATGGTATCGCTTTTTTGTCATTACGTCTATCGTTTGTCTATTATTACGCCATATGGAATTGTCGAAGATTCATTTTCATTAGAAAACCACCCAATAACTGTGTCAACAAATTCTTGAAGAACATCCAAAAAGCGCTGAATCAAGTTTTGTCCTTCTTCACTTGATAAAAACTCTCCAATCTGATCACGCACTTGACTTAACTGTGAACGAACGTGATCCCAGTCAATATCTAACTGACCCATTCGTTGAAATAATGAAACAAGACCGTCCATCTCTTCAGCTGTTAATTCTATTCCAATCTCAGCTGCGATATCTTCAATGAGCTGTCTAAGTTCCTCTTCTGTTTCAACATCTCGATCAGCTAAGGCTTCTTTAATACGTGTCATCAGCTCATTCGCTTCTTCGACACCAAATTTATCCGCCAATTCAGCAGTTCTCACAAGCTCCTCATTGGCTACTTCTTTATTTTCTTCTGGTATTTCAATCCCCTCTAGCTCTTCATAAGCTTTCAACAACCCTAAAAGTCCCGCTGTACCAGAAACTTCGATCGGGGCAGTCACATATACTTTAGCATCCGTTACCCCCGCTGTCGTTAACGCGTTAGCATACATCGCGTCAGAAACCCAATTAATGTTATTTGTTTCTACATTAATTCCTTCCCCTTCAGGTAAATGTTCTACTAGTGCTGAAGAGATGGCACGAGAACCAATCTGTTCACTCGGGATATGTTCCCCTAAATAGTGGTGTTCTTCCGCATTTTCGACATATAAAATGTCTACTTCAGAGCGACTGACCCCCATTTCAGCGAGAATTTGAGATTGTTCTTCCTCAGATAAATCAGCCCCTAAAGTTACTGTTACATTTTCATTTGCTGAAACCTGCCCCAATAACAGACCGGACATCACAAAGAAAAAAAACATCAAGAAAAAAAACTGCTTCGGTAATTTTTTCACGTTTGTCTCCTCCTTTGATTCACGAACACAAAGTGTCCTATATCTATCAAACAACTTTTTTAATCAGGATTAAAGCAACAAAAGTCTTATTTTCTCTCCTCTTACCATATTCCCCCTCTTCCTATATCATTCCACTTTGATGTTCTAAAAAGACATTGATATACATATTTTTGTACAAATGATACGGAAATGAGGGACAAGCCTATGAAAGCCTCGCTACTTTTTATCATCATTATACTTGTGACAACTAGCGTCGTTTATGACCTAAGAGTAGGCACCTTGCCGAAAGATAACAGTTCTACAAATGATGAAGCACCTACTGAAATGTCAGATGACGCTTTTGCTATGGATGAACCTTTTCAAGAAGTGATCGTAGAAGAAGGCTACACTGTTTTAAGGATAACTAAAGCCCTTCATGGCGGGGAGTATCCTGTGTCTAAGCAACAAATATTAGATGACTTTTCTAGGTTAAATCCTGAAGCGACACCAAAACATATCATGATCGGTCACTCGTACCGTTTTCCTTTATACGAAACTGACACAAATGAGAATGTAAGCAACGATAAAGATGAGGAATCTTCTTTATTGCAATCGGAGTAAGTACCTTGATACAATAGGTATGTTCTAAGACGATTGATTCTTTCATTTTCACGTAAAAGGAGCGATGTTTTCGTGAGTGAAATCACACATCGACAACATACTAGACCTGTTAAAGTAGGCCCTCTCACAATCGGAGGCAATAATGAAGTCGTCGTCCAAAGTATGACGATGTCTAAAACGGATGACGTAGAAGCAACAGTGGCAGAAATTCACCGTTTAGAAGAAGCGGGATGCCAAGTTGTACGCGTTGCTTGCCCAGACATGAGTGCGGCTGAAGCGATTGCAGACATAAAAAAACAAATTAACATCCCTCTTGTTGTTGACATTCATTTTGACTATCGACTCGCATTAAAAGCGATTGAAGGCGGCGTTGATAAAATCCGCATTAATCCCGGAAATATCGGTAAACGATGGAAAGTAGAAGCCGTTGTAAAAGCCGCAAAAGAAAACAACATTCCTATTCGTATTGGTGTAAATGCTGGGTCATTAGAAAAAAGTATCCTCGAAAAGTACGGTTACCCTACCGCAGAGGGCATGGTCGAAAGTGCGCTACACCACATTCAAATCCTTGAGGAATTAGACTTTTATGATATTATCGTCTCGATGAAGGCTTCGGATGTGAACTTAGCTGTGGAAGCATATGAAAAAGCTGCTCAAGCTTTTGATTATCCTTTACATCTTGGTATTACTGAATCAGGAACACAATTTTCCGGTACGATAAAAAGTTCCGCCGGTCTAGGAATCCTTCTTCACAAAGGGATTGGAAACACCGTAAGAATTTCACTCAGTGCCGATCCAGTCGAAGAAGTCAAAGTCGCACGCGAATTACTTAAAAGTTTCGGTCTCGCAGCTAACGCAGCTACATTGATTTCCTGTCCGACGTGCGGAAGAATCGAAATTGATTTAATCAGTATTGCCAATGAAGTGGATGAATACATCCAAAAAATCCAAGCACCGATCAAAGTATCTGTTTTAGGTTGTGCTGTAAATGGTCCAGGCGAAGCGAAAGAAGCTGATATCGGTATTGCTGGTGCACGAGGAGAAGGACTCCTCTTCCGACACGGGGAAATTTTACGAAAAGTACCTGAAGAAACAATGGTTGAAGAATTAAAGAAAGAAATTGACAAATTAGCAGAAGAACATAAACAAAAACAAGAATCGTAAAGCCATTAACTAACAAAATGCTACGCAAAAGGGGAATTCCCTTAAGCGTAGCATTTTTTAGGCGATAGCCCAAAGCCTTAACGAACACTTGTTCTTATGGTAAAATAACCTTATGACACGTTTCCACTTCAAACAACCCGTAAGAGTGGTAAGTGGTGGGAGGATTCACTAAAGTTATTTTCACCTCATTTACATAGCTAAACGAATGGTGTGAAAAACAAGCTTGCGATAACAGAAAATGCCCCGATAACAATCGCAGTATTCCCTAAGCCGTTTGCACCGCTTCGTCTAGCAATAAACCCGAGAACGATTCCGGCAATTCCTAACAGTATTGGCATGAAGAATAGTGATAAAATGGAAACAACAATCCCAATAACACCCATGCCTCTTTGCTCTTCCATTTCTGTTGACGCCATATCATCTGATTCTTCACCACGTTCAAGTCCACCTTCACGTGCACCTAAACCTGCATTCGGCGCAATTTCAGCAGCCGTTTCTGCACCATAATCGAGCGTGTGATCTGTGAGGCTGTCTTCTTCATTTACACTACCTTCTTCCAACTCGTCTAATTCACCTACGCTATCCAATGTATCTGGATCATCTTCGACAAGCTTCAAATCAGGTTGTTTTCTTCGTTGCTCTTGCTCTTCTCGGTCCATTCAACATATCCTCCTTTCTTATCTGTATTTGTAGCCTTCTCTAACAGTTGCTTACTTATTGAAGGAAATAAGCGGTCGAACTACATAGGTGTGTCAAAGCATGTTACAGTTAGGAAGTAATATGTTTTTTGAATGACAAGGGGGAGACTTTAATGAAGACAACGAAACGTTTTGGGATTGACATCGACGGAACTGTCACGGATCCAGCGACATTCATTCCTTCTTTAAACAAACATTTCAACCGAAACTTGACTCTCGATGACTTAACCGAATACGACCTTTGCAAAGCCTTAAACATTTCACAAAGGGAACTTGAAGAATGGATTTCCATTTATGAACCGACCGTGTACCAAGAAGCCCTACCTGCCCCAAATGCAAAAGAAACATTAACAGAGTGGGAAAAAACACACGAACTTTTTTACATTAGCGCAAGAGGAAATCATTTAACAACACCTACAAAAAATTGGTTTTACCAAGCAGGCATTCCTTTTCATCACGTAGAACTACTCGGTCAACACGAGAAGATTGAAGCAAGTAAAAATCATCGAATTGACCTGTTCTTTGAGGATAAGCATGATAATGCCTGTGACATTTCCGAAGCGTGCGATATCCCTGTCATCCTTTTTGACACACCATATAACCGAGATCCAGTTCCAGAAAAGGTTATTCGTGTCCAAAGTTGGCAACAAGCCAAAGATTGGGTAAATAAATGGGTTATTTCAAGCCATCGTGAAGCAACAAAATAAAAGAGGCTGTGCCTAGAGTCTGATCACCTAAAAGTGCTCAGACTCTTTATTTTGGCACAGCCTCTTTCTAAACAGATTGACATCCTTGGCAATATCCATATATTTCAAATTTATGGCCAACAATTTGAAAATCCGCTTTTTCATCTGAAAAACGATCCATTGGACATTCTTCAATATGTTTTGTTTTTCCACAATCCAGACAGATCAAGTGATGATGATGTGACTCAGTCGAACAAGTGAACCGAAACTTCTTTTCACCATCTAATTCTGTCATCTCCAAAATGTCTAACTCAACAAATAAAGACAAATTCCTGTAAATCGTATCAAAACTTAACCCTGGATAAGATTTTTCCATCGCTTCAAGAACATCTTTTGCTGAAATGTAACGTTTTTCATTTGCAAATAAACGAAGCATTTCTTCACGCTTGCCCGTTTGTTTGTAACCCTTTTTTGACATCAATGACATTGCTTCCGATACATTCACACTAATCCCCCCCTCACTAAACAATACCTCAGGCATGTTGCAACTTTTTTATTCCCATTGCCAACATTAAAAGTAAAATGCTGACAACAACAACCATTCCACCGGTGGCGACATTTAAATAGTAAGAAGATATAATGCCACCAATCATAGAGACTTGTCCAAACACAATTCCTAACAATAATATTTGTCGAAAACTTTTCGCGATTTGAATGCTCGCAGCAACTGGTAATGTAATCATCGCACCGACAAGTAGAATCCCAACAACCTTCATCGCCATTGAAATCACCAAAGCAATGAGTACCGAAAACAATATATTCATTCGTTTAACAGGAACACCAGACACGGATGCGAATTCTTGATCAAATGAAATGACGAGGAATTCTTTATACATAAAACTCATAATCGCAATTGCTAATAAGGCTGTTATAATAATGAAGCTAAGATCAGCTAGTGAAACCGTAATAATACTCCCAAATAAATAATTATACCACTCAGTCGTTGCCGATCCCGATGCACTCATTAAAATCGCACTTAATCCAACACCTGTTGATAATATAATCGGAATCGCCAATTCTTCAAAGTGTTTATACCATTGTCGCAACTTTTCAATGAGAAGGGAACCGATTAACGAAAAAAGAAAGCCCATGTATAGCGGGTTTAAAAAACTTACAAATGCTATCGCCTGTGACATAAAGATCCCCGCAGCAATCCCTGTTAACGTAATATGAGAAAGCGCTTCGGAGATAATCGTGATACGACGAACAAGTAAAAAAGCTCCTAGTATCGGGGACACAAAGCCAATCACAACGCCTGCGATAACCCCTCTTTGTATAAATGTCAGTGATTCTAACCATTCCATACCTTTGATCTACTCCTTCAATATGGCTCGTTACGTATGACGCCCTCTCGTGAAAAACAATGTAATAAGCAAAATCAATACCGCTATCATGACGATCGTTCCACCTGGTGCTAAATTAAGATGAAACGATGCAACGAGACCAACGATCACAGAAATTTCACCGAAAATGACCGCATAAATAAATGTTTGTTTAAAACCTTTAGCTAAGCGCATTGCACTTGCAACAGGAATGGTCATTAATGAGGATACGAGCAAAATCCCCACGACTCGCATAGATGCGGCGATGACGAGTGCAACAATGATAATAAACATCCATTGAATGAATCGTTTTGGCATACCTGAAATAATCGCCTGCTCCTCATCAAAACTTAAAAAGAACAATTCTTTATAAAATAAAATGATAAATCCACTCACAAACAGTGTAATCGCAGCTATTAGCCTAAAATCTGATTGAGTGATCGTTACTACACTACCGAATAAATAACTAAACAAGTCATTCGTAAATCCATCCGCTAATGATATGAATACAACCCCTAAACCAATTCCAGCGGATAAAATAATCGGAATCGCTAATTCTTTATAGTAGGTATAAACATTTCTTAGGCGCTCGATTAAAAGAGAAGCACCAACTGAAAAACCAGCACCTAAGTAAAGTGGGTTTAACCCTTGAAAAAGTGAAAAGTGTCGTCCGAGCAACAAGCTAAACGCTATACCTGTAAGTGTGACATGGGATAGCGCATCTGCAATTAAAGACATACGCCGTACGACAAGAAAAACACCTAAAAAAGGTGCTAAAAAACCAACCATTATCCCAGTAAACATCGCATACATTAAAAAATCGTACTGAAAAAATACGCTAATCATGATGTTGGTACCTCACATGCTGAATGGTCATGATTGTGCGTTAACATATGAACATCATGTCCGTATAATGTAGACATCATCTCATTTTCACTTTCTGTAAATGTATCGGTATCCCCATGGAAATGAAGATGTTTATTTAAACATGCAACATCTGTGACATAATCAGTCATCGCTCCGATATCATGAGTAATCAACACAAGCGTAATGCCATGCTCTTGGTTTAACTGCTTTAACATCGTGTAAAATTGTTGGACAGAATGCACGTCGACACCAACTGTCGGCTCATCTAAAATAAGTAAATCCGGATCGCTCACAAGCGCTCGAGCAATAAAGACCCGTTGCTGTTGACCACCTGATAAGTTTCCGATATTTTCATTCGTGTAAGCACTCATTTCCACTTTTTCAATGGCTTCATATACTTTTTGTTTATGCTTTTTCGTCAAAAAGCGAAATAATCCTATTTTTCCATAAAGGCCCATGGATACGACTTCAAACACTGTAGCTGGAAACCCACTGTTGAAACTATTCGCTTTTTGCGAAACGTAACCGATACGATCCCAACCGGAAAACTTTTTCAACGGTTCGCCAAATAAAGAAATGTCTCCCTGTTGTGGCGTTTGTATACCTAGTAAACATTTCACTAAGGTCGATTTTCCAGAGCCGTTTGGTCCAACAAGCCCTAAAAAGGCACCTTTACGAACATGTAAGGTGATATCTTCAAGAACATATTGTGATGTATATTTAAACGACAAATGGTTGACTTGAATGACTGAATCAGTAAGCTGATGTCTATGTCCCATTGTCTATCTTCCCTTTCTTTTTTCAGAATGATTACGATTTAATTCGAAAACAAGTATACATGACCGATTACCATTTGTAAATCACTACGACTGTGAATATCTATGGTTAAACAAATAAAATCAACTTATAATAAGAATGAAATAAACCTAGCAAAATAAAGGGTGAAACGATGCAACAAGCTACTGAGAATGTCGCAATTATTGACTTAGGTTCCAACTCCATAAGGCTTGTGATAATGGAGATTGATGTAAACGGACGTTTCCGAGAAAAAGAAAACCTCAAAATTGTTGCCAAACTGAGCACGCACGTAAAAGACGATCAAACAATTTCAGATGAAGGGGTTCAAATCGTTCTAGATACGATGAAACGATTTAAAACAATCATTGACGCCCATAGTGTGTCACGCGTTCGCGGTGTCGCAACTGCAGCTGTTCGAAAAGCAAAAAACCAAACCTATTTATTAAATCGAGTTGAAGAAGAAACGAACCTTCAATTCGATGTTCTTTCTGGTGATAAAGAGAGTTATTATGGATATTTAGCTGTCAGCAACTCAGTGAATATTTCTGATGGAATAACCGTTGATATCGGTGGTGGCAGCACTGAAATCACCTTATTTGAAAACCGAGAATTAAAACACAGACATAGTTTTCCTTTCGGTGCTTTAACTTTAAAAGAAGCTTTTATTGAAAATGACCGACCAACAAATGACGAATGGGCGTCGCTTGTGAAGCATATTAAAGACTCGTTTGAACAATTTGATTGGCTTAAAGATGCCAATGTTCCCGTCGTCGGTATAGGTGGCAGCGCAAGAAGAATAGGAACTGTTCATCAAGCAGCCATTCAATATCCCTTACCTGGTATTCACCATTACGGGATGGATCCAGACGAAGTCACCTATGTTCAAAATAAATTAGCAAATTTACCACTTTCAAAACGACTCAACCTTGATGGTTTACCTAAAGATCGTGCCGAAACAATTTTGCCCGCAACGATTGTTATCGAAACACTAATTAAAACCGTCGGGGCCCCTCGATATATTTGTAGTAATCGCGGCCTTCGTGATGGCATATTCTTTGAAGAAATGCTTCAAAAAATCGGGGTACGACACTTTCCATATATCGTCGAGGAAAGCTTTTATCAACTGCAACATGAGTTTCAAGTTGACATCGACCATATGCGCCAAATCGGGGTTCTTAGCTCCATCCTTCTTCAAGAATTTGAAGCATTTGCACCAACATTTATGAATAAAAATGACCGAAAACTTCTTTTTATGGCTGCAAAGGTTTTCTACATTGGCGAAGTGATACATCCTGATGCTCGCAGTGAGCATACGTTCTATTTATTGACAAACCAACCGATTGATGGATTGACACATCAAGAGCGATTAGCAGTTGCATGCATCGCATCTTTTAAATCAAAGTCAAAGCTTGAGCAATTTATAAAACCTTTTAAACATTGGTTAACGGCCGAAGAAATTGAAAAATATGAATTTCTCGGGTCAATTGTCAAACTTGCTTATGCACTCAATCGTACAAACCGAAACGTTATCGAAAATATCGAAGTGGACACTAAACAAAATGCTCAATCTCTTCAATGTACGATAACACATCGTGATGACGCCTATTTTGAAAAAGTTCAAGTCGAGAAATATAAAAAGCATACAGAACGTTCAATTGAAAAATCGATTGACATCCACATGAAGTCATCACATGTATCACATTCAATTTAGCGCCTCAAGGTAGGTGAAGATCATGAATGCTCTTAAGCGTCTTGATGACAATAGGGGCCACTTTGAAGACCCTTCATTTTATAACAATCGTGAACTAAGTTGGCTTGAGTTTAATAAACGGGTCTTACAAGAAGCCATCGACAAACAAAACCCACTGTTAGAACGTTTGAAGTTTTTAGCGATTTTCAGCTCTAACTTGGATGAATTTTTTATGGTCAGAGTTGCTGGCTTACAAGACCAGGTGAAGGCCAACTTTCATAAACCAGATAATAAAACAAATATGACACCGAAGGAGCAGTTAGAGGATATTGGGCATAAAACAAAACACCTTGTACGATTACAAAACGAAGTCTTTAATACCCAACTAGAACCTTTACTAAAAAAGGAAAACATCTCACTTCTTGATATGAAGGAAGTAAGTCATACAGATTTACATTTCCTTGAAAACACATTCAAAAGTGTCATTTTTCCCGTATTAACACCCATGGCCATTGATGTTTACCGTCCTTTTCCTTTACTCTCAAGTAAAAGCCTTCATATCGCAGTTAAATTACGTGACCATCTAGATAAAAGAAATAAGTTAGCGATTATCCAAGTACCAGGGGTCCTAAAAAGGTATATCGAATTACCTCGAGACAACGGCAATAAAGCTTTTATTTTGCTAGAAGATGTAGTCACGCATTTCATCAGTGAGCTTTTCCCTGGTTACGAAGTTTTATCGACTTCTCAATTTCGGATAACACGAAATGCCGACTTAACCATTCATGAGGAAGGCGCACGGGATCTCCTTTTAGAAATTGAAAAAGAGTTAGAAAAACGAAAATGGGGTGCAGTTGTTCGATTTGAAATGAAAAAAGGGAATATGGACCCTACTGTTCTGAAATTCCTTATCGATATTTTTAAGCTTCATGACCAAGATATTTACGAAATAGACGGTCCGTTAGATCCTACATTTTTGTTCTCTTTTTACCAGACATTAAAAAAAGACTTTAAGCACTTAATTAATAAACAACTTCCGCCGCAAAAACCTGTCGAGTACGAAGATGCTGAAAGTCTTTTTGAAACGATCGCAAATCAGGATATGTTCTTCCATCATCCGTACGAATCTTTCCAACCAATTGTTGATATGATTCAGTTTGCAGCAACTGATCCAAATGTTTTGGCTATCAAACAAACCCTTTACCGTGTGAGCGGTGAGTCTCCTATTGTGCAAGCATTGGCCGAGGCAGCAGAACGGGGAAAGCAAGTAACAGTGCTCGTTGAATTAAAAGCACGCTTTGATGAGGAGAACAATATCCAATGGGCGCGAACTTTAGAAAAATCAGGTGTCCATGTCATCTATGGTATATCAGGTTTAAAAACGCATGCAAAAGTGACAGTAATCGTCCGACGTCACAAAGGAAGTGTCCGGCGTTTCGTTCACCTAGGGACAGGAAATTACAATGATTCGACTGCGAAACTTTACACAGATATGGGCTATCTCACGTCTTGTGAACAATTTGGTCGTGATGCGACAAACTTTTTTAATTACTTAAGCGGTTACCGTTCAAAACCGTCATGGTCACAAATCGAAACAGGTCCATTTGATATCAGAAACCGTTTTTTAACACTCATCGACGAAGAGATCTCCTACCATAAAAAACATGGACAGGGTCACATTATCGCAAAAATGAACGCATTAACAGACAAGCCGATTATTATGAAATTGTATGAAGCTAGTCAAGCTGGCGTTCAAATTGACTTAATCGTTCGGGGGACATGCTGTTTACGCCCAAAGCGAAAAGGTGTAAGTGAAAACATTACTGTACGCAGCATCGTCGGTCGTTTTCTTGAACACAGCCGAGTGTTTTACTTTTACCGCAACGGTGAAGAAGCAACCTTCTTATCATCGGCTGATTGGATGACACGTAATATGGAAAAACGAATCGAAATTCTTTTTCCAATCCATGATGACCGTATCAAAAGACAAGTCAAACAGATTTTAGATATTACACTTCAAGATAATAGCAAAGCACGCGAACAACAAAGTGATGGTACTTATACGTACATCACACGTAAACAAGGTGAAGCGTCGATACAAAGTCAACTGATTTTGTATGAATGGGCTTTGTCATTAGCGAAACAACGTTAGCATACTTCGTCACAAATTGACCTTCCAGGTTGAAATTCATTCTGGAAGGTCTAACTTTAACTTGCTATAACTACTTGTCAAAAGCAACTAAACTACGTTCTTGTGCTTTTTCTTGAATTTCTTCTGCATACCAACTCTTAGCATGACCATGATCTTCTATATATTGTTCTAATCCATAAATACCACGATGATAAGCAGTTAAAGCATGATCCCAATCCTCATACTTATCATATAGAAAATCTAAATAGACAACAGCCAATTGGATGGAATAATAAGGATCAAAAAGCTTATCATGTTCATACGGTAAACCGGCCATATCCGCGATCCAAGGGCCCGTATTTTTCATAAATTGAGCAAGCCCGTACGCATGACCATACTCTGTTTCTGGACCAACCAAATCAGGTTCAAACTTCTCTCCTGATTCGACCCTTAATAACTCATACACAAGGAACGGGTCAATACCCTCTCTCATCGCTTCTAGAGCTAAAAACATTCCCCAATCCTCGTCAAAATGACCATCACTATCTTCGTACATATGATTGGCCATTGCTTCTGCTTCTTGCCATGATTCATAGCCGTTTTGTACTTCTCCTTGGATACTTTCCATTTCTGATTCATGTTCGATACTCATCGCTTGAACTTCCATACCAAGCTCTTGTTCATTGATACGCGATTCCATATCGTCAATTTTTTCTTGTAAGGTTACATTCTGATGATTTAAATAAATAGATAATGCCGAAAGTAAGAAGAACGAAACGATAAGCATCCATACACTCGTTTTCTGTAACACTCACATACCTCCTCTCAAAAAAACGGCAGTCATAAGACATGCCGCTTAGAATCATACATGTTTTTATTGTCGTCGACAATTTGTTTGCTCAGCCTATTGAAAATGAATATGATTAGACAATAGTCCTGAATTTACCATACCCTTCTCCCCTTGTCAACAAACATAGGTATCAATTAAAACACGATATTCTTAAAAAAATTCATATAAAAAAGCTTGCTAAACGCAAGCTTTTTTCATAGTTCATTTTGCTAATGTTTATTCTTATCTTCTTTCGTACTTACGGGAGCGAAAAGCTTCATTTAGAAAATACAATACACCAAAACTTAATGCACGCTCTTTCTCGTTGTGCATATTTTAATGTTAGAAACTATTCGGGAGGGAAAACGATGAATCCGATCGTTCGACAAATGGCCAATCAAAAAATCAATAGCCTTGATGAACGGGAATTATTACGCTTAAGTAAAGAATACGAAATCCCTTTAACAGCTAAACAAGCAAAGGAAATCATTCAAATTATCCATAAACATCCCATTGACGTTGGTAACGAAAAACAAGTCAAGCGCTTACGTGACGAACTAAAAACGTTAGATCCGAAACTTTACCGAAAAGCAGATAAATTGCTAACCCCTTATAAATCAATGATCGCCTGGCCGAAAGACTGATTGAAAAGTTAAAGTGGCTTGATTACGTACGACGCTAAATGTAAAAAAGGTCAGCTTCTATCTCGCTTATTATGAGCGAAAGAAGCTGACCTTCACTTTAGGATGTTAACTTTTCTTTTAATTCATCATCAAATGTTTTTTTAGTAAGCATATCAATTTCCAAGCCATATGGCGCTTTTTTATTCTTTTTATCAGTACCGACATAAGGTGTCTCTAAGATTTTCGGTATATGATCAAACGCCTCATGATGAACAATACGGTTTAAAGCTTCGAATCCAATTTCCCCAAAGCCTATGTTTTCATGACGGTCTTTTCTTGCACCCACTGGATTTTTACTATCATTAATATGAAGAACTTTCAAACGATCCAAACCGATGATTTGATCGAATGATTGAATAACCCCTTCAAAGTCATGAATAATATCGTAACCCGCATCATGTACGTGGCACGTATCAAAGCAAACAGACAGCTTTTCATTATGAGTAACACCGTCAATAATTTTTGCTAACTCATCAAAGCTTCGACCACATTCTGACCCTTTTCCGGCCATTGTTTCTAAGGCGATTTGAACATTTTGGTCCTTAGTAATCACCTCATTTAAACCTTCAATGATTTTCGCGATGCCCGCTTCAGCTCCCTCTCCAACATGTGAACCTGGATGAAGGACAATCTGCTTAGAACCAATTGCTTCGGTACGTTCGATTTCACTTTTAAGAAAATCGACACCGAGTTGAAATGTTTCTGGCTTCGTCGTATTCGCGATGTTAATAATGTATGGTGCGTGGACGACGATATCACTGATCCCCGACTCTTCCATATGTTGGATTCCCGCTTCGATATTTAATTCTTCAATCGCTTTTCGACGTGTATTTTGCGGAGCACCAGTATATATCATAAATGTAGTCGCGCCGTAGGAAGCTGCTTCTTCACTTGATCCTTTTAACATTTTCTTCCCACTCATCGATACGTGCGAACCTAGTAACATCACTTACTTCATCCTCTCCCTTTATTCTTGCGGTTATTCAAACGTTGTTCTCGTTTCACTTGTTTTCGTTGTTCTTGTTGAAACTTCTTCTTATAACCAGGTTTTACTTTTTTCGCTTTCGGAAGCGGTTTTTGCGGTTGTTGCTCTTCCCCAGGTTTCGACTTTTGTGATTTCATATGGCGGTTCTTTTGCTTTACATCAACCCATTCTCCGTGCCGTAAATCTTTATAAGTGAACGTAATCCCTCGTTTTTCTAACTTTCCAACCGCTTCACCATCTCTATCAGAAATAATGGAGACAGCAAGACCGTCCCAACCAGCGCGTCCAGTTCTTCCAACACGATGAATATAAAAGTCTAAATCTTTTGGCCACTCGAAGTTGATGATATGAGAAATCCCTTCTACATCAATGCCTCGAGCAACAAGATCTGTCGCGACTAAGTATTGTACTTCCGCTTTTTGCAAACGTTTCATTACTCGTTTTCTTTCTCGCGGCGTAATATCACCGTGCAAACGATCTACATTGAGACCATGCTCATTCATCTTATTGAATATTTCTTCGGCGGTCTCCTTTGTATTTGCAAAGATCATTGCCAAATAAGGGTTAAGTGAAACAGCGACATCTTTAACGAGCTCAAAACGGTCGCGATGACGATCCGGAACCAATATGTGTTCGATTTTCCCTTCCTGACGATGAGATTTCACTTCTACATGCCGTGGTTGATTCATATACTTTCGTAGAAACGGTTCTAGTTTTTCTGGGATTGTAGCAGAGAAGACAAGCATTTGCAGGGAATCACCCATTTTCGAGGCGATTTTATCAACATCTTCAATAAACCCCATATCAAGCATCTGATCCGTTTCATCAACGACGAGAAAGCGGGACGTTTGAACCGGTAAATGACCTTCACGAACAAAATCTTCAATTCGTCCTGGCGTACCTACAACAATATGCGGGCGCTGTTTTAAGCCTTCAATTGACTTTAAACGGTCAGTTCCACCAACGAGTAATTTTGTACGCGGCTTCTCTGAATCTGGAGCAAATTTTGTTAACTTTGTCAGTTCGTCATAAAGTTGTGATGCCAACTCTCGCGTTGGCGCTGTGATGACTGCTTGTACATTTTCTTCATCGATGTCCACTTGATCAACGATCGGAAGGAGAAATGCTAACGTTTTTCCCGATCCTGTTTTCGATTGCCCAATGACATCTTTTCCATTTCGAATAGCAGGAATCAACCGTTCCTGTATTTCCATCGGTTTTTCAATGTTCTGTTCCATTAATGCTTCAAGTAAAAAAGGTTTTAATTCAAATTGTTGAAAAGGATGTTTCATTATTGACACTCTCTTTCTGACACAAAGATCCTTTGATCTTCCTGATCTTAAACTAATTAATAATTTTACCATGAAAACTTCTACTTTTGCTAGTTTCAGCATTTTTCCATCCGCCTATACGCACGAGCCCCCTGCTACATAAGATATCATGGAGGAAGAATTCGTATGAAAGGAAGGTTGCCATGTTCCCAGTCCCACCTACACCACCGCCAGCAGCACCAGGGTTAATGTCTATGTTTTCGCAAGCGCCTAATGTTGCATCCACTGCTGCTCCGGGTATTATGCAAGGTGCAGCTCAAGGGGCCGCGCAAACAGCAGCTCAAGGGGCCGCGCAAACGGCAGCTCAAGGTGGAATACTCTCGAAAATATTAGGAGGCGCAGGTGCAGCAGGTGGCGGATTCAATCAAATTCTTGGCTTTATACAAAATGCGCAAAAAGCGGTCAACACTGTACAAAGTGTCACACCATTAGTCCAGCAATATGGTCCATTCGTTAAATCACTTCCACAACTTATGACAGCACTCAAGTCAAGCGATGAAGAAGAGGACGAAGAAAACCAAGAGGATAGCAAAAATGAACAACCTGAAGATGATGACGATGAAGAAACAGACGAACAAATAAATGAATCAGAGACAAAGGATGTTGAAGATGATCAAGAAGAAACTTCAAAAGATCAGAAGAGAAAACATCCTCAATCTCCATCCACTCAAAAAAGAAAGCAAAAAAAGCAACGGAGCACAAATAAAAGACGAGGCGGGCAAAAACAAACTTCCTCTTACTCTACGTCACCTAAAACTTCAGCGAAACGTCAACGTACTAAAACAACACAACCACATAAAGATGATCAATTAGGTAACTTACCCGCTCCTAAGCTTTATATCTAAACGTAAAATAAACAACGCATTTATCCTTACGTTTTGCCTTAGATATATTGACGCCCGGCCTCTCTCATAGTAAAATTTTAAATTTATTATATTTTATGTTAAAATAAGTGTAACGTTTTAATTGGAGGAATGCTCATGTTTAATATCGGTGATCACGTTGTCTATCCTTACCACGGTGCTGGAACGATCCAGGACATTGAAGAAAAAGATATATTAGGTGAAAAAATGCGTTACTTTGTCGTTTTTTTTCCCCTAAACGATGTGACTGTTATGCTTCCAGAATCGCGCATTGATGGATCTGGTTTACGAAAAGTGATTTCAAGCGATCGGGTCGATGAAATTGTCTTTACCTTGAAATCAAAAGAGGAAGTCACAAAACGTGATGTTGCAAAACCTTATTCAAAAGAGAATGAAACGTTACTGAAATCTGGATGTATCATTGATGCTGCACAAGTTATTGCCAATTTGACATCGAAAGAAAGTGAGCGTTCCAATGGACTTCATATGGAAGACCGTAAAAACCTCGACAGAGCGAAACAATTTATGGCCAGTGAATTAATGCTTGTCAACAGTATGAGCGAATCTGAAGCTTACGATTTTATTAGTGTTAATAGCCAACAGGAAGCTTAAAATTTCCTTTATAAGAAATCGTCAAAGGACTAACCTCTTGAACATTCACCGCGCACTTAAAGTACGCGCATTCAAGGGGGGTCCTTTTCTCTTTACTAACTTAATAAATCGCTTGATCATTGCGAACCTAACATTGCTTGCTTTATAATATATTGAGATTCATTCTCAAAAACTTGAAGACGAAGTCATTGTTTTTGGACTTAAGAGGAGGCATTCTTCATGCGCGTAAAAAAAATTTCTCCGCGTGGTTATTGTTACGGCGTCGTCGACGCGATGGTACTCGCCAGACAAGCAGCTGCAAATCTCGATTTACCAAGACCGATTTATATCCTAGGAATGATCGTTCATAATAAACACGTGACTGATGCGTTCGAAGAAGAAGGAATTATTACTTTGGACGGACCGAATCGTAAAGATATTCTTGATCAAGTTGACAAAGGAACTGTCATCTTTACTGCCCATGGCGTTTCGCCCGAAGTACGGCAGTTAGCAAAAGAAAAAGGATTAACAACCGTCGATGCAACATGTCCTGACGTTTCTCGCACACATGACTTAATTCGCGAAAAAAGAGACGAAGGTTATCATGTATTTTATGTCGGCAAAAAAGGACACCCTGAACCAGAAGGGGCGATCGGTGTTGCACCAGACATCGTACACCTGATCGAATCGGAAGATGACATTCACAATTTAAATATCGAATCTGACAAAATCATCATTACAAATCAGACAACAATGAGTCAGTGGGATGTATCAAACATAATCAATGCGGCCATGGAAAAATATCCGCACGCCGAAGTACACAATGAAATTTGCATGGCCACACAAGTCCGCCAAGAAGCCGTTGCAGAACAAGCAAAAGATGCTGATTTGTTACTCGTTGTAGGCGACCCTAAAAGTAATAATTCTAATCGACTTGCACAAGTTTCAAAAGAAATTGCCGATACACCAGCTTATCGCATCGGTAATGTAACCGAAATTGACCCGAGTTGGTTAGACGGTATTAATTATGTCGCTGTTACCTCTGGGGCAAGCACACCGACACCGATTGTGAAAGAAGTCATTCGCTTTTTAGAACAATACGACGAAAACGACCCGAACACTTGGGATCAAACGAGTACAGTTAAATTAACGAAAATCTTGCCAAAGGTAAAAACCAAATCGTAATTTGATATCCAAATATCCGGAAAACGTATGTAAAAGAGAGCACCCTAAAATGGGGATGCTCTCTCTTTTTGTGCAATTCTCTTATACGAATGTAAAAGGATCAGTATGTACCGTTGATACGATAACGGCCGTACCATTATACCCCTCTTCTTGCAACTGCGCTTCTATTTTTTTCTTCACGCCTTCTTTCATGACTTTCTCAACATTATGTCCGGGGTCAGCAATGGCTAAACCGTCCATTTGTGCATCATGAGCAATATGGTAGTCCACATCTCCAGTGACATAAACATCGGCACCTTTTCTGATCGCATGGCGCATATACTTGTTTCCTGTTCCACCGAGCACAGCCACTTTACGTATAGGACGTTGTAAATCACCGACAACCCGTAAATGGTCAACAGAAAATGCTGCTTTTACTCGCTCAACAAACGCTTCAAGTGTCTCTTCAGCAGCTAACTTACCAATACGTCCCAAACCTTTCGTTTCTCCTGGTTGGTCCATGGCATAAACGTCATAAGCAACTTCTTCATAAGGATGTGCCTTCTCCATCGCTTTTAACACTTGTTTTTGCTTCGAAGCTGGAAAAACACTTTCCAATTTCACTTCAGAAACAAATGTCATTTCACCTTGCTCCCCTATAAAAGGGTTCGTTGCATCTCCAGGCTTAAATGTACCTGTCCCTTGTGTGTTAAACGTGCAATGGCTATAATCACCGATAAAACCCGCTCCTGCATTCCCAATGGCTTCTCGCACTTCTGCAGCCTGCTCTTCTGGAACGAAGACAACAAGTTTTTTCAATGGATCTGTCGTCGTCTCAACGAGAACTTCCGTATTTGCAAGGCCAAGCGCTTCTGCCATTAAGTCATTGACGCCACCTTGAGCGATATCAAGGTTCGTATGAGCTGCATAAACGGTGACATCATGTTTGATTAACTTTTCAACCATACGTCCATACGGCGTGCTTACATCTAATGTTTTAAGAGGCTTAAATAAAATTGGGTGGTGGGCAATAATCATGTCAACCTCTTGCTCAATCGCTTCATCAACAACATCTTCTAATACATCTAATGTTACGAGCACTTTTTTTATTGGTTTATTTAGTGTGCCAATTTGTAAACCGACATTATCCCCCTCGACAGCTAACGATTTAGGTGACCATGATTCAAATTTTTCAATTAAACGTTGGCCGTTGACCGCTTTCACGATAACTCCTCCTTTAACCATTGCAAACGTTGTTGTATTTGTTGCCTTTTCGCTTCAGTTTTTTCGTTTTTAACAGCTTTAGATAACTGTTGATCAATTGATTCAAGCTCCCGTTTTTCGCGTAACCATTTGGCATAAAAAGCTGCTTGTTTTTGCTTTAAATTCCAAGGACCTAACCACAGTTGCTTTTCTAATTGATCGTTGTCATAAGCTTCGTAAGGATCCCCACGCTCAGCTACGAGAATTTCATACGTGTATCCTGCCTCATCGATCATCGTTTCGTCAACAAGAGACCAATTCTGTTCAATAAGCCAGCGCCTTATATTATCAGCCGCTGTATTCGGTTGCAAAATGAGACGCTGCACATTTTCTAGCTTCTCTTGTCCAGCTTTTAAGATCGAAGAAATCAACATTCCTCCCATCCCCGCTATAACAATTGTCCCAATGTCATCAGATTCTGTCAAAGGAGCGAGGCCGTCTCCTTTACGAACATCGATGGCTTCACTCAACCCCCAACTGTCTACATTTTGTTGAGCTGCTTGCATTGGACCTTCATTCACTTCAACTGCAATCGCTTTTCGTACTTTTTTGTTTCCAACTAAATACCCCGGAAGTAACGCATGGTCAGAGCCTATATCGGCTATAACCTGATCATTTGTGACGTAATTAGCAATCATTTCTAAACGGACAGGTAAATCAATGTTTAATGTCTTTTTTTCCATAATCCTCACCAAATTTCATTTTGTTCATTTTTAAGTTTATGTAAAAAAAGGAGGGCGGTCAAGCCGCCCTACCTTCTTAACCCCTATTATTCAGATGCGTCTAATAAATATTCGGCAATCGCTTCTGCATTCTCACCAGTTTCAAGTCCTGCTGGCATACTTCCTTGTCCGTTTTCAATGATATCAACAATTTCATCTTGACTCAAACGACCTTCTAGATCATGGATTGCAGGGTTGCTACCTGCACCTTCTAAATTCTCACCGTGACAACCGATACAACTGTCTTGATATAAATCTTCCCCATATGCAATAGGGTCAGTCATATCAACCTCTTCCGTACCGTTTTCATCCCCCTCTTCAGCCATTTCCTGTTGTTGGCTTACACCGACAAAGGATAAGATCAAAATGAGTAGCACCCCTAAGACAGCAGTTGCTGCAAATGGATAAAGCGGTTTCCCTTTCATAACTCCTGTATCCTCCTTTTACTCCTATAAACTTTGACGAATGTTCATGATGATAGGTATGATATGTAAACCTACCCTTATTTTACTCTAAAAGAGCCAATGAGAAAAGAAGATTGCAACTAAAAAAACAAGTTTTCCAACATCAATTTAGCGGAAAAGGTTAATCATCCTTTGTGGATCGTCTGTCATTAACGATTCAACCCCTAGACGACGGCATTTTTTCGCAATACGCCCCTGATTCACCGTATAAACTCGTGTAGGAAGACCTTGACTTTTCCAATAAGGAAAGTAGTTAGCCGCTTGATATGTATATCGAATGTGTATGGCTTGGGCACCGATGTCTGATGCATATTGCTTTGCATGACGTAAAGGGTTACGCGTGAGAATTGCTGTCTCAATGCCATTCATTCGTAAATGAAGTTTATGAAGAAGTCGATGATGAAACGATGAGATAATCACTTTATGCGTGCATTGAAAACGTTCTAGTATCGGTAAGCAAGCATCAATCAGTGCATCATCTTCCGAAGTTGGTTTCAATTCAATATGTAATGTTAATGGTTTATCTTCTGCCCATTCAAATACTTCTTGTAAGTGAGGAATACGTTCACCATGAAATTGTTCATGAAACCAACTTCCAGCATCGAGTGTACGTAACTTGCGATATGTAAATGTACAAAGACGCCCTTGAGCATTCGTTGTTCGGTCTACTCTTTCGTCGTGCATAATAACTGGCTCATGGTCTTTCGTTAATTGAACGTCAAACTCAACCCCTGCTGCTCCAACATCCCAAGCTGATTGAAAGGCTGCGAGTGTATTTTCTGGATCATATTGACGATTCCCTCTATGTCCAACAATCTTCACAATGACAAATCCTCCTTTTTCTATAATAACTACATAAATAGAAAAATCAGCAGCAAAATCAGCCCACTAAAGCCTGCAATTGTTAAGTATTGATAAGCCCACTTCAACCCGATCACAACCCATGATACACACGTAAATACAATGACTAACCCAAGAAACCAACGCTCACCTGGTAGTATGAAATCAGCGAGCTCAACCATCAAGATAAACGAAATTAACGTTGCAGTGACAATATAAATATGTACATAGAGTGATTGAACAAGACGAAACCAATAAATGATCCCCATAAAAACCGCCAGCAAAACAAACAAGAATGTCATTTGCATTGGCTCTGAAAAAACAGTAAAATGAGTGACAAGAAATGTTAATACAATAACAACGATGGCAACCATAAGATGAATAAACACTAACGAAGTAAAGATAGATTTTCGAGGTTCATCATTGTCTTGGTTTTGTTCTCCCTCAGTATATAGAGAGAGTAAAAAATTACAGTACGTTTCAGGAAGTAAACGATGTTTCCTCCAATATTTTATTTCATTAATAATGATTGTTTTTCGGTCATCCATCGTTTATTCACCTTTCTATTGTATTTTATACGTATGAACATCACGACATATCAATAAAATTTATCTTTTTACAAAAGAAAAGCTTGGCTTAACGCCAAGCTAACTCGATAAAAAGAGTGGAAACATTTATTCTAAAAAGTCTTTTAATCGTTTACTACGGCTAGGATGACGAAGTTTTCGAAGGGCTTTCGCTTCAATTTGTCGAATTCGCTCACGCGTGACACCAAAAACTTTTCCTACTTCTTCTAAGGTACGTGTGCGACCATCATCTAAGCCAAAACGTAGACGTAACACATTTTCTTCTCGATCTGTTAACGTATCTAATACATCCTCAAGTTGCTCTTTTAATAATTCGTAAGCAGCAGCATCAGACGGCGCTAACGCTTCCTGGTCTTCAATAAAATCACCTAGGTGCGAGTCGTCTTCTTCACCAATTGGTGTTTCTAACGACACAGGCTCTTGAGCAATCTTCAAGATTTCTCGTACTTTATCAGGTGGTAAATCCATCTCTTTTGACACTTCTTCTGGTGTCGGCTCTCTTCCTAGATCCTGTAATAATTGACGCTGCACACGGATCAATTTATTGATCGTCTCGACCATATGAACGGGTATACGGATCGTCCGTGCTTGGTCAGCAATCGCTCGTGTGATCGCTTGACGAATCCACCATGTTGCGTATGTGCTGAACTTATAACCTTTGTTATAGTCAAATTTCTCAACCGCTTTAATCAGACCCATATTCCCTTCCTGAATTAAGTCAAGAAAGAGCATCCCCCGACCGACATAACGCTTCGCGATACTTACGACGAGACGGAGGTTGGCTTCCGCAAGACGACGTTTCGCTTCTTCATCACCATCTTCAATGCGTTTTGCCAATTCGATTTCCTCTTGTGCAGAAAGGAGTGGGACACGACCGATCTCTTTTAAGTACATACGTACCGGATCATTAATTTTAATTCCAGGAGGTACGCTCAAATCATTGAGATCGAACTCCTCTTCTTCTTTTTCCACTTGCTGTAGGCTCGGGACATTTTCCGACTCATTTAATATTTCAACACCTTGTTCACCTAGGTATTCAAAATATTCATCCATTTGCTCTGAATCTTGGTCAAATGCCGATAAACGTTCGGTGATTTCCGCGTAAGTAAGTACCCCCCGTTTTTTCCCCTCTTCGAGCAATTGTTCTTTTACCTGATCGATGGTTAAATCTCCTTCCGTTACTGAACGGACTGGTTTTTCAGCCATGCGATCCCTCCTTCCTAATGTTCGCAACCTCTATCTCGTCGTTTCTATGACTCATTTTCTACCTGCTTTTGAAGCTCTTTTTTCATCTTTGCGATATCTTGAGCAATTTGTGCAGCACGTAGAGGATCATTCGCCTCCTCGGCTTCCTTTTGAACCTGTTGCAATTTGTCTATTTCTAGTTGTTTCGGATAACTAAGAACTCTCTGAATATAATCATTCAACGCTTGCTCCGACAAATCTTCATCTATCGTCATCATCGCAAGTTCGGCGGTTATTTTTTGTAACCTTTGATCAGGCAAATGGGTAATAAATTTATCTAGATCAGGTTGTGAATGATCAGCATAAAAACTGTAAAGGTGTGCAGCAATCGCTTGATGTTCATCAACATTGAAGTTCGCACCTATTTCTCTTTGAACTTTTTCAGCCATGGTACGATCCCTTAGCATGAGTGCTAGTAAATAACGTTCTGCATTCTGAAATGCTGGTAACAAACGTTTTTCCGACGCATAAAAAGTACGCGGTCGTTTCACTTCTGTACCAGATTCACCATGCTGCCTTTGTTTTAGACGCGCCTTATAACGTTGCGTCAATTCTTGTTTTAAAGCATCCAGGGATAGCGAAAATTCATCTGCAAGTTGTCGGATATAATGATCGCGCTCGACCGCACGCGGCAAATGACTTATTTCATCAAGCACTTGATTTAAATATTCCATTCGCTCTGTTTCATGCTGTAGATTCTTGCCTCGACGATAATACCTCATTTTAAACGCCATAAACGTAAAACTTGTATCAAGAACGTCATTTTTGAAACGATCTGCCCCAACTTGTTGGATAAAATCATCAGGGTCATAACCTTCTGGTAACAAAGCAATTTCCACATTTAACCCTGCACTTGTTAACGTTTGTGCGTTTTTATAAGCGGCATTCATACCTGCATCATCTGAGTCATAACACAAAGTTACGCGATCGACATTTCGACGTAAAATCTTTGCCTGTCGTTCTGACAGTGCTGTTCCCATAGCTGCTATTGTATATTCTATACCCGCTTCGTAAGCGGAAATAACATCTGCAAAGCCCTCAAAGAGAACGGCTTCGTTCTTTTTGCGCATTTTCGGTCGTGCATAATGAAAGGCATAGAGTAGTTCTTGCTTATTAAACAAAGCGGATTCTGGGCTGTTCAAGTATTTTGGTTCACCATCACCTAGCACCCTTCCCGAAAAACCGACAACTCGTCCGTCTTTATCCCACAGAGGGAACATGAGACGTCCGCGAAATCGGTCGAAAAGCTTTCCATCAAATGAACGCTCAGCTACAAGGCCGCAATCAACAATATCTCTGTGGTTAAAGCCACGCTTTTGTAAAAACGAGCTTAAAAACTCCCACGAATCAGGAGCAAACCCAAGTTGAAATCTGACAATCGCCTCGTCAGAAAAGCCACGTTCTTGTAAGTAACGATAGGCTTCTTTGCCTTGTTCAGTTTGTGTTAACACGTGATGGTACAACTTAGCAGTGAGTTCGTGTGCTTTTATCCAAGGTTCAAATTTTTGTGCCTGTGATGATGTTTTCTTTTCAACTTCCGGGAGATTTATTCCAGATCTTGCTGCCAGCTTACGGACAGATTCAATAAATTCAAGACCTTCCAACTCCATGAGGAAAGAAAACACATTCCCGCCAGCACCACACCCAAAACAATGGTATAGCTGTTTGTCTGGTGAAACAGAAAAGGACGGAGTTTTCTCGCTATGAATTGGACATAGACCACTAAAGTTTTTTCCTTGTTTCTTTAGTTGAACATATTCACTGATGAGATCAACGATATCAATGGATTTACGAATCTGTTCAATTTTTTCTTCAGGAATGCGCCCACTCATGTTTTCTCACCACCCGTTTTAACTCTATTATCGAAAAGGATGGCTTATACACTTTCGTTCTTTTCAGCAAAAATCCTGCTTATTTGACAAGATTTTTTCTAAATTGATGCGAAAGGCAGTTCGATCATCAGCCATCAATCGTTTTGGTCCTTTGGTTCTCTTCCCTTCTCGACGTTCTTTACTACTTATGTAGCGACGAAAGAGTAGATCATCCATCGATTGTTCCGAAAAGATGAAACCACGAAAGGACAAAACGATCACACCTTTCGGTAAAAGCAAACTTGCTAGACCATAATCTTGGGTGACGACAATATCGTTTTTTTTTGCCAATTGGAAAATTTTCATATCGGCTTCTTCTTGATGTTGATCAACCATTATCCACCTACATGAACCATCATCACCGCCAGCGTGTGCATAGGAAGAAACCATAATAACATCAGTATCAAAACGCTCTCCTGCTTCTTTGATCTCTTCTTTCACCGGACACGCATCAGCATCGACATATATCGTCGAATTTATCGTTTCCATATCGTTGTATTCTACACCTTTCTTCGAACTCCTGCCTCTTTCATACATGTTTTTCCCGTAATACAAAAGGACTATTAACTATCTTTACCAAATTTCAAATAAAAAGTCTTGACTTTTTAAATTTATTTGTTCTTTTTATGTTTATGCAAACAATCCCAGTCACATACAACAAATCACAATATTTCATTATATATTATCTTTTGCAATTAGGCTATAGATAAAAAAAGAAATATGTTCAATCGGTTTTCAACATAAGAAAAGGGCCACCCCTTTCTTTTAAGTTCATAACGCAACGTTATAGGAAAGGGGTAGACCTCATTGGAGTTCAATTACTTATTTGTGACCATTTTGAAGATAATATTTGCCGTCTCTTCAACAGCTTTATGTGAAACGTCAATGACTTCACAACCAATCCGGTCGACCACTGACTGAGAATAATTTAACTCTTCATGGATTCGTTTCATGTTTGCGTAGTTTGCCTCTTCCTTTAAACCAAGAGACCGAAGTCTTTCAGAACGGATATCATTTAATTTCTCAGGCTCAATCGTTAAACCGAAACACTTTTCAGGAGAAATCCTAAATAATTCTTCAGGCGGTTCAACTTCTGGGACAAGTGGAACATTCGCAACTTTGAGTCGTTTATGTGCCAAATATTGTGACAAGGGTGTTTTCGAGGTCCGAGACACCCCGACTAATACGACATCAGCTCTCATAATGCCACGAGGGTCACGTCCATCATCATACTTTACAGCAAACTCAATCGCTTCAACTTTGCGAAAGTAGTCTTCGTCAAGTAAATGAACTAAGCCTGGTTGTTGTTTCGGCTGTTCTTCCATACGATTCTCAAAAAGGTTGATCATTGGGCCTAGGATATCATAAATTTCAATCCCCTCAGTATTTGCACGCATTAACATATAGTTTTTTACTTTAGGGATCACAAGGGTGAAAGCAATCATTCCGCCCGATTCTTTCGCTTGAGCAACCACTTCGTCAACTGTTCCTTCATCTTCAACATAGGGAACACGTCGAATATCCACATTTGTAGTGCTAAATTGACTAGCTGCTGCTTTGACGACAAGCTCAGCCGTTTCCCCAACAGAATCTGAAACGACGTATACAACAGGGGTGTTATTCATCTGACAGTGACCTCCTCACGGACTCTAAACGTTAGGTTATTTCTCCATTCGTTAAGTCAACAAATGCTCGGGTAATATTCGTTTTCGTCAAGCGCCCGACTACTTCATAACGAATTTGCTCATCTTCTTCAACCTTTTTAACAACTGGAATACCGTCAATTTGCTTATCGATCAATTCTTTCGCCATTTCTAGCAAAAAATCCTCTTGTTCACAAATCGTAATATTAGGCATCCGGGTCATGATGATACTGACTGGAATGGATTCTAACTCTTGTTTTCCTATACTTGCTCTTAGTAAGTCTTTTCGAGATAACACCCCGACGAGGTGTGAATTATGATCTACGACAAACAATGTTCCGACATCTTCTAAAAACATTGTCACGATCGCATCATAAACGGATGCAGACTCATTGACGACAACAGGGATTGATTGATAATCATGGACGGTCAGTTTTTTCATTCTCTCTGTCAACAACTGCAATCCTGTCTTGCCAGTGTAAAAGTAACCAACACGAGGTCGCGCTTCTAAAAAGCCAGCCATTGTTAATATGGCTAAATCAGGACGCAACGTCGCACGTGTAAGTGATAGCTCATCAGCAATTCGCTCTCCTGTAATCGGGCCACGCTCTTTTACAATTTTTAATATCTGTTCTTGCCTGTCATTTAGTTCGATCGTTCTCACCACCCTAAGAGGCCCTCTTCGATTGAAGAGGTGCTCAAATATACACTTCATTTAACATTGACTTTGAGCGATTCATTCCGTTTTATGAAAACAACTTCTTTCACTCATCTAAGCTTGAGAAACGATTGACGTTATGACGAGAATACGATCGCTTGAAAGTCTGCAAATGACGTGATCAACGATGCACAGGATGTCATTTGCGCTAGGCGATTATCTCGCTGACGCTTTTCATCAGTCATGACCATAATATGATCAAAATAGTCATGGATCACTGGTGTTAACGATTCAAGTGCTGCAAATTCACCTTCTAAATCAGCATCCTCTTTTGCTTGACTTATGTCTTGTTCGACCTTCTGAACTTTTTCATGTAATACATGTTCTTGTTCTTCAGTAAATAATGATGAATCGACATCTACTAGATGAGACGACTTTTTCGAAATGTTTGTTACACGGCTAAATGCCTCAACAGTTGATTTAAATTGTTCCTCTTCTACACGTTTTTGTAAAAATTCTGCTTTTTCAATGACACGGTCAATACGACCGATTGGACCATTGAGAACTGCACTAATCAAATCATATCGAACGCCGCGCTCTTGTAGAACGTTTTTCACTCTTTGCTTAATAAATTCATTAACCGTTTCAGCAACTTCTTCTCGCTCTTGTTTTAATAATTGACGAGATGCTAATTGCTCTAAAATATCATTTGTCACGTCACGAACATCAATCTGCCAAGACTGTTCTAATAAGATTTGGACAACGCCTGCGGTTTGTCTACGCAAACCGTGCGGATCTTGTGAACCTGTTGGAACAACACCGATACCAAAGCTTGCAATGACCGTATCCAATTTATCAGCAACACTCAACACTGCACCAATTGTGCTTTTCGGTACAGGGTCTTTCGCCTGCTTTGGAGAATAATGTTCAACGATGGCTTTTGCAACTTCAGGTGCCTCTCCTGCTTTGAGCGCATATTCCTCACCCATTCGACCTTCGAGTTCAGTAAATTCATCAACCATATTTGTGACAAGGTCAAATTTCGATAAATGGGCAGCGCGTTCTAAATGTTGCTTTTCTTCACTAGACAATTGTAAGCGATCTGCTAATTGTTCAGAAATTGTCCGTAAACGACGTACTTTATCACCTAACGTACCTAATTCTTCATGATATACAATCGACTCTAATCGATTCACTGCGTCATCTGGACGAATTTTCAAATCTTCATTATAGAAAAATTCTGCATCAGCCAAACGAGCACGTAATACTTTCTCATTACCTTTTTGGACATTTTCTAAATGTCGGTGATCGCCATTTCTTACCGTAATAAAGTACGGAAGAAGGTCACCATTGTCATCGTGAACAGGAAAGTAGCGTTGGTGTTCCTTCATTGATGTCACTAATACGTCATCTGGGACACGTAAGAAAGATTCATCAAAATGACCATATAGCGCCGTAGGATACTCAACGAGTTGATTGACTTCATTTAACAACCCTTCATCAATTGGTACGTACCACCCTTCACGTGACGCGATTTCTCCAACCTGTTGACGAATCGCTTCTTTTCGTTCATTCGGTTCAGGTATGACAAACTCTTGAAGAAGTTTCGTTTCGTACTCATCGGCGTGACCAATCTCACTCGGTCCACCTAAGAAACGGTGACCACGCGTCACATTGCTAGCAGAAATATCAGTAATCTCCATAGGGATCACTTCTTCACCATACAAACTAACGAGCCAATGGATCGGTCGTACATACCGTAGGTCATATGCATTCCATTTCATATTTTTAGGAAACGTTAATTGTTCAACGACTGATTTTAATCCTGAAAGTAACGCGCTCGTCTCTTTCCCTTTAAAATCTTTCGTAACAAAAACGTAAGATTCTCCTTTGACTTCTTTAAAATATAGTTCGTCAACGGACACACCTTGTCCTTTAGCAAACCCTTGTGCGGCTTTCGTCCACTCCCCGTTTTCATCTTGGGCGATTTTCTTCGCAGGACCTCTCGCCTCTTCTTGTAAATCCTCTTGGTATTCTGCAACTTCAAGAACTTTCACAGCTAATCTACGTGGTGTCGCATACTTCTCCACATCACCATAGCTAATCCGATGTTCTCCTAACCAAGTCGTTACTCGATCTGCCAGTTGATGCATTGCGTCATCGACAAAACGTGCCGGCATTTCTTCTAGACCAATTTCTAATAAAAAGGATCGGTTACTCATCGGAAGATCCCTCCTTTTGTTTCAGCAGCGGAAAGCCGAGGCGCTCTCGCTCTTCATAATAAAGTTTTGCACATTTTCTCGCCATATTTCGAACACGTCCGATATAACCTGTTCTTTCAGTAACCGAGATCGCTCCTCTTGCATCTAACAAGTTAAATACATGTGAACATTTTAAAACATAATCATAGGCAGGAATAACTAACCCTTCATCTAATGACCGGTTCGCCTCTTCTTCGTATGTTGAAAATAAGTGGAACAACATTGAACTGTCCGATACTTCAAACGTATATTTTGACTGCTCATATTCGTTTTGCGTAAAGATATCACCATATGTGAATCCATCCACCCATTCAAGGTCAAAAACGTTCTCCTTATCTTGAATATAGGACGCAAGGCGTTCGATGCCGTATGTAATCTCTACAGATACTGGCGAGGCATCAAGCCCACCGACTTGTTGAAAGTACGTAAATTGCGTAATTTCCATACCATCGAGCCATACTTCCCATCCAAGTCCCCACGCAGCAAGCGTTGGCGCTTCCCAATTATCTTCAACGAAGCGAATATCATGCTTTTCTGGATCGATACCGAGCCTTTTCAAACTTTCTAAATAAAGATCTTGAATGTCTACTGGAGACGGCTTCATAATTACTTGAAATTGGTGGTGTTGGTATAGACGGTTCGGGTTTTCTCCATACCTACCATCTGCTGGACGTCTTGAAGGTTCCACATAAGCGACATCCCATGGCTCTGGACCAATACTCTTTAAAAATGTCATCGGGTTCATCGTCCCGGCACCTTTTTCGACATCGTAAGGTTGCATCACAATACATTTTTGTTCTGCCCAAAACGATTGAAGTGTTAAGATCATATCTTGAACATTCATATCTTTGCCTCCTGCTCTTTACTTGTTAACTCAATCAGGTTTAGTTTATGTCTTTCTACACAAAAAAACTCCCGCCTTCTATGCCTATTCAATAGACATAGGGACGAGAGGATTTCCCGCGGTTCCACCCTATTTGTTTCTCACTATTGAGAAACCTCTTTTCAAGGTGTGCTCAGGACTGCCTTCCTTACCTTCTGTATCCCTAGCTTCCACTATCCTAGGTTCGCTTTCTAACCAATGACTGTTATACAGAGCGGGTAAGTACTACTTTCCATCAATGCACCGACATATACATTTTTGTACATGCAATATTACTGAAAAAATAAACATATGTCAACTTAAGTACCATCAAAATCCATACGTTCCATTTGTTCTAAGAATCTCTTGGACTTCAAGTTTAGACCTACATAGGCATCATAGTAATCGTTTAACACATGGCGCAATTGCTTTTTTGTTCTTTCCTTTAATGATACTTCACCAATTCTCTGTAAATCGAGATGGAGAAAACCTCTCAAAAGTTTGATTACAGCTTGATCGACATCATAACGATAAGGGTCTGATGTTTTACAAACTTCACAAAGTACACCACCTTGTTGCAAAGAAAAAGAAAATTGCGATGTCGTTTCACCGCACCCGACACAACCATTTAACCGTGGTGCCACGCCTGCTTGCGTTAACATTTTTGTCTCGTAAATACGAAGAAGAACTTCAGGGTCAACACCTTCGTTTAACCGTTGCAACATTTGATAAACGAGTTCAAATAAATAAGGGTTTCGTACACGTTCATCCGTAAGTCGATCAAGCATCTCCACGACATAAGCTGCATAGGACGTAAGCATTAAGTCGTTTTTAATATCACGAAATAAATCAATAACATCTCCTTGATTTAATGTCCCTAACCCTGAACTTGGCCGATATACAAATTGACCGTAAACAAACAATTGAGAAGCAGAGGCGAAACGACTTTTCGGTCGCTTCGCCCCTTGCGCCATCATTGCCACTTTGCCATTCTCTCTTGTAATTAGCGTAACGATTTTGTTCGTTTCGCCATAATCTTGGGTTCTAATCACAATACCTTCAACTTTTTGCAGCATGCATTTCACCGCCATCAGTTACGGTGAATTGAGAACAACCTTTAGTACGAAGAAGAATCAACCGTCTCTTCTTCATTTTGCCCTTCTTCCTCTTCCGATAAAGAATTTTCCAACTCTTTATATACTAAATACGAGTCGATATCGCCAGTTATGGAGAAAACCTTCCAAGAAAAGTCGATCATGACAATTCCACCTTCCCTCCGACGTTTTTTATCTTTGGCGTACTATTAGGTTGACCCTATTCACCATTATCATGTTATGGAATAATTGTAAATTAAAAAGGTCGATTTTTCTGTATAATGCATCTTACTTTTATGATAGCGCTCTTTCCACAAAAAAACAATCGCCCTTATGAGACGATTGTTTTACGATTATGTTACGTTAATACTCATCATCACGGTAGCCAAATTCTTTTAACACACGTCCACGATTTCGCCAATCTTTTTCAACTTTCACCCAAAGCTCCAAAAAAACGCGTGAACCTAAAAGGGCTTCAATATCTTCACGAGCTCGTCGTCCAATTTCTTTTAACATCGACCCTTGTTTTCCGATAATAATCCCTTTTTGTGAATTTCTTTCTACAACGATGACTGCATCGACTAGGACCGTTTCTCCATCATCGCTTGTACGCACGTTTTCTATATCAACAGCGATCGCATGTGGAATTTCTTCTCTCGTCAAATGAAGGACTTTTTCACGAATCATTTCACTGAAAATAAACCGTTCTGGATGGTCTGTTACTTGATCTTCTGGATAAAATTGCGGTCCTTCTGGTAAATAACGGAAAACTTCGTTCATTAAGGTGTCGACATTATTTCCTTCTAAAGCAGAAATTGGCACAACTTCCGCAAATGAATACTTCTCGCGGTAAGTATCGATAAATGGCAACAATTCATCCGGGTGAACTTGGTCAATTTTATTTACGACGAGAAAAACAGGTGTATTAGTATTTTTTAAACGCTCGATGATAAACTCATCACCTCGGCCTATTCCTTCACGAGCGTCGACGACAAACAAAATCACATCCACTTCGCTAAATGTATTTTGCGCCACACGCATCATAAAATTACCGAGCTTATGTTTTGGTTTATGGATGCCCGGGGTATCGATAAAAATCGCTTGGCCTCTCTTTTCAGTATACACGCCTTGCACTTTATTACGTGTTGTCTGTGGTTTATCACTCATAATCGCGATTTTTTGGCCTAATACGTGGTTTAAGAGCGTCGATTTACCAACATTTGGCCTTCCTATTAAAGCCGCAAATCCAGAATGGAAAGTCTCTTGTTTATCAGCCACGGAGATCACCTACCGAAAATGCGCAAGAAAACCGCACTAAAATTGATTTTTCTTCTTCAACTATAAATTCTTTGGACTTCATGTTTTTCTCCTTTTTTACATTGATCTACTTTATATTGTTATAAAAACCTTAACTGACCTATTTACGATCACTAATAGAATAAGGTAATTACCCTTGGAATAAAAATAATTACTCCAACGATAACAGCAAGTGTTGCAACCGTGAGTACTGCTCCCGCTGCAACATCTTTGGCCTGCCCTGCTAACTCATTTTTTTCCGGCGAGACAAGGTCAACAACACGTTCAATCACTGTATTGATCATTTCTAACGTAATAACCATGCCAATAACAAAAAGAAGCAATAACCACTCAACGGTGCTCACATTTAATAACCAAGCAGCGATCAATACCAAAATTGCTGCGCCAGTGTGAATTCGAATATTACGTTCTGTCGTCCAAGCATGATACAAACCTCGTCCAGCGTACCGAAAACTATTTAATAGCCGATTCCACGGGCTTTTTGGGCTATTTTTGTAATCCATGTTCGTTTAGAATCGTCTCTTGTTTCGCAAACATTTCTCGTTTGTTCTCATCAGTATCATGGTCATAACCTAGTAAATGAAGAAAGCCGTGAACCGCGAGAAAACCTAATTCTCGCGAAAAGGTATGACCGTATTCTTTTGCTTGCTCGTGTGCCCGCGGGACTGAAATAACAATATCACCTAACAATTCAGGAACGTGATCAGCTCCAATCACTGTTTCTTCTTCACCTTCATTTAATGCAAAAGATAAAACATCTGTCGGTTTATCTTTCTCTCTGTATTCATTATTTAGAGAGTGAATCGTTTCATCATCAACGAATGAAACAGATACCTCACTATCTTCTGCCACTTCTTCGACTTTCCCAGCGGTCTTAAGTAACTGTTGTACGAGATCTTTTTGTTCGTCTGTAAGGTAACCATTTTCATCTAAAAGGTCAATTTGAAGTGTCATTAGAATTCACCTTCTCTTTCATCGCTTTAATATTCTCATCGTCTGGGTATTCAATACGTGAATGAAATGTTCCTTTGAGCGTTTCCATCATCGATTTCGAAACACTATGGAGCTGTTTCAACGTCAAGTCACATTCATCAAACTGTCCATCTTCTAAGCGCTCATTGATAATTTTTTTGATTAAACCTTCAATTTTATCAGGTGTAGGTTTTGACATTGATCTAACAGCAGCTTCAACACAATCAGCAATACCTACAATTGCCGCTTCTTGAGACTGCGCCTTTGGACCTGGATAACGAAATTCTGATTCAGGTATGTTTTGGTCACTTTCTTTGGCTGCTTTATGATAAAAAAACTTTAATAATGTTGTTCCATGGTGTTGTTCGGCTATATCAATAATTTCTCTCGGCATTCTATTTTCCCTTAATTCATCAGCGCCGTCATAAGGGTGACTAATAATGATCGTGCGACTAAGTTGTGGTGATATTTTATCGTGCGGGTTGTCAATCTTCATTTGATTCTCAATAAAGAAATGCGGCCGTTTCGTTTTCCCTAAGTCATGGTAATAAGCCCCAACACGAGCCAGTAAACCATTCGCACCAATCGATTCGCATGCAGCTTCCGATAAATTAGCGACGATCACGCTATGGTGATATGTCCCTGGTGCTTCTAACAAAATTTTTCGTAATAACGGATGATTCGGATTCGATAATTCGATTAGCTTTGTCGAAGATAAAATACCAAAACCAGCTTCAAAAAAGGGTAATAAACCTAGTGTTAATACTGCAGCTAAAAAGCCAGATGCAGCAGAAAAACCAAGGTTCGATCCTATCTCAACCCACGTATATTGGCCGTTTTTCAACATCAACAAACTCGTCGTCGCAAGCATGTTCACAAGAGCCACAAAAAGTCCTGCTTGAAGAACACGAACCGTCCGATTAGAACGACTCATAAAAAATACGCTACTAGCACTACTGAAAAAAACGTAAAATATATGAGTATAATCAACAAACGCTGCAGCCTTGGCATTAAATATAACCCCTGCAATGAGCGCAAACAAAAAGCTTGAAAATAATGCTATCCTAGCATGTAAAAGAATCGTTATTAACATTGAACCTAATGCAACAGGTACCATCAATGTCATACCATGAAGGTCCGTTACATGGGCATAGCTAACGATTTTCATCGTTAATAACGTAACAGTAAAAATTAATACGTACATTAACAAGTGTGTATTGTTATCGCGGAGGGTTGTATTAGCCTGTCCTAAATAATACGCTACTAAGCCTGTGATTAATACAACAAGAAGCGCTAAGCCGATATACGGATAGGTAAACGAAGCATCATCTAATAATCCGACAAGTGAGAGTTGGTGATAAACTTCACTTGTAATCAGATCACCTTCTTCGACAATCAATTGTCCTTCACGAATAACAACAGGGTCGATAGCTTCTACAGCCTGTTCACGCGCTCGTTCTGTTCCTTCTTCATCATAAATATGATTGGCGGTAATTGCAAAGCGCGCCAGTTCATTCATCGCATCATAGAGTCGGGGACTTATTGTTGAAATAACGATTTTATCTTCTACTCTACCCTTAGCATCGTCTACTTCTCCAATTTTAATTTCATCACTCATAACATCATGAATGGCGTTTGTCGTCGTTTCTTTAGCAAGCTCCAATTCTTTTTCACTGGCGTGGAGAAGCGCATCAAGTGTATCATCTGATAAGTCATCATTCGTTCTTGCTGATATCATCGATTGTAAACTTTCTCGCTTATCTTCACGCTCTATTGGTTCTGGACGGTCGTCTTTGGATAAGTCCTCGTCTTCATCTTCTAACTTTTCCTCAAACGACTCGATTTCCCTTTCGCGCTCAGCCGCTTCCTCTTGAATTTGATCAACGAAAAGAAAGATTTCATTGATTTGATTCACTTGATTTTGTGCATAATTTTGCCGTGATGTGTATACTGGTTCGATAGATTCGGCTGCTTGTTGTTTTCGATGTTTTGTTTCTTCTTGATCCTCAATTGTTATTGGTGAACGGATACTTTGATCCGCCTGAGCCCCTAATTCGACATTTAGTGTCTCAGGAATCACATTAGGTAACATCGAAGCATACATGACGACTGCTAATAATATGTATAGGAGTACACGAATGTGCCGTTGCTTTTTTAACCTTTTCCACCATTTTTGTCGATCAATTGGTGAGTGTTGACTCATTAGAGACTCCCCTTATGCGAATCGTGTCCGCACTTTTATCAAATCGTAAGGAGGGTTAATTTTCCCCCTCCTCTTGATCATACGCTTCAATTACACGTTGTACTAGCGTATGGCGCACAACATCCTCTGCTTGAAGTTGAATGATGTCGATCCCTTTCACATTCGCTAACACATTTGTAGCCTCTCGTAATCCTGAGACTTTTCCCTTTGGCAAATCCACTTGTGTTAAGTCTCCTGTAACAACCATTTTTGACCCAAAGCCAAGCCTAGTTAAAAACATTTTCATTTGTTCATTGGTTGTATTTTGCGCTTCATCTAAAATGACGAAACAATCATCTAATGTTCGCCCACGCATATAAGCTAGTGGTGCAATTTCAATCGTTCCGCGTTCCACTAATCGCATCGTATGCTCAGTACCTAATACATTGTGCAATCCATCATAAAGCGGGCGTAAATAAGGATCGACCTTTTCTTTTAAATCTCCTGGCAAAAACCCTAAGTTCTCCCCTGCTTCAACAGCAGGTCTTGTTAATACAATTCGCTTCACATGACCTTCTTTTAAGGCATGTACTGCCATGACAACTGCTAAATATGTCTTCCCCGTCCCTGCAGGGCCAACACCAAATACTAAATCTCGCTTCCGAATTGATGAGACATAGTGCCGTTGCCCTAACGTTTTTGCAACGATCGGCTTCCCTTTTACAGTTGTGGTAATTTTTTCATCGTAAAGGTCTTGTAGTTGCTCTAACATTCCACGTTGAGCGAGCTGCCCAGCATAAACGACATCACGCTCTTGGATTGGGACACCTTTTCGGATCAGCTCTAAAAGGGAATAAAGAACCTCACGAACTAAAGAAACTGTCTCTTCTGAACCTTTTACAGATACTTGTTCCCCTCGTGTATAGATCGTTGTATTTAACTTTTCTTCTAAACGATTTAAATGACGATCGTTCGGTCCAAACAGAGCTTGGACCTCATTTGCATCTTGTACTTCTAAGGAAATCGTATTTGGGTTTGTATTGTTTTCTGTCAAATTCCTCAGTCTCCTTGCACAATCGGTTGTTCCTCAACAATCTCTTCGATCATTTCATAATGGATATTCACTTTAACTTTACCATTCTCTACCTCATGGTGCAAAACTTTTTCATCTTTTATTTCTGCATCAACATCAACATGATCAAAAATTTCCTCTTTTGCAAATTCCTTTGCCACTTCAACCGCTTCTTTTTCCTCATACGATTGCGTATAGTTTTCTGTTTCATACATTCGTTTTTGCTCATATCCAAAAGGAAGATCATAGCCGAACAGCTTCCAATTTGACTGATCTACTTCTTGTTTAATATTTTCAGCTTCAGGTTCTCTAATCCCCCATAACGGTACACGCAATGATCCTAATAACAATCGGTGGTGGACTTGCGGTTCATCTTCTATAACCTCATATGTGCGTTCCAATGGTACGGTCACCTTCGTTTCATACCATATTTCACCCTCAACAGAACCTGTTGCCGCTACTTGCTGTTGGTTCTCCTCATTTCCAATAAGCCCAGAAATAAGCACGTCCCCTTTTTCGACATAGTCATCTTCTTTTACTTGAGCTTCCCCATGCTCAACAAAAATATCGTGTACAACAGCATCTCGATTTGCCACCAAATGTCTCGGGGCCGCATCTTCATGAGGCTCAGCCAGTTCCTTTTGTACAACTTGAAACTGATAGGTCGTCCCCCGTACGTTCACACCAATCCACGTCGCTTCACTCACTTCTGCAGACACAATCGACTGTAACTCTTCAGGCGAAGGAAGGCGTGATTGCAACACCCCAGGGCGTACCCCTAGTTCTTCAATTGTTAGTCGCAACTCATGTTCAAGTTCAGGTGTCGCCCCTTCAATTTCAACATTCCAGACAAGGTTAGAAAGGAACCAGAGTACAGCAAAAAATAATCCGATTCCTGCCACAAATCCGTAACGTTTCATCACTCGACGTACAAAAAATGGACCACCATGTCTTTCTAAAAAGCGAAATTTACACCCTGTTTTTTTGGCAACCCAACGAACATCTTTCACGTTTGTCGTGAGGATATCCGCTGAAATTGTCCCATTTTTATCGTTCTCGAGATCCCACAATACGATTCCTCGATTTTGGCATTCATTGATGAATTGTTCCGGAACTTCACCTTTAATCTCAATACGAACATACCCGATGACCTCGTTCATCCACCTTTGTCTCATCGCTTTTGTTACCTTCCTTTCTTATCGAGATCCTACTCAATCATTTATGTCATACACAACGTCGTGAATCGTTCCTTCAATCAAGATTTCTTCGGGTAAAATCATTTTAATAACAAAGTCACTTCCTCGCACGTATAACCATCCACCTTTAAAACGTAAAATGACTTCCTCGTTTGTAAAACGGACAAGGCCTCGGTGATTTTCTATGTAAATATGCAAATTTCCAATCATTGTCACCCTTGGCAAGTCCATCATGATATCCGATGGTAAATCGAATTGCTCCCCCATCCATTGTTCGATCCATTTTCGAAACCTCTTCATGATGATCCCCCTTCTCCTCTTTTATATTTATGATCATACCTGGCAAACTATCACCCTTATCATAAATGAAAGAAATTTCTTTTAACCCACATTGTTATCATTATCAAAACCATGTAGGGTTCCCCATTATATTTGCTTAAGACAAACAAAAAGCTGTGCCAAAAAGGGGGCTACCCTCATGGCACAGCTTCATTTCATAACTTGCACATCTGTTCTTAACTTATTTCAAACATTTATCGACGACGCATATAACCAGCTTGACTTCCATTTCTTTGCCCTTTTGGACGCTCCAATATTTCTGACCAAACAACACCTTTTACCACTTCGTTCTTGGAAATCGAATGGAAATCGATATCTACATTTGACCTTTTCTTTTTTGGACGGTCCGGGGCTATAATCGGCGAATCACCGATTTTTTCTGCTTGTTTCGCTGCCTGCTCCTTCTTACGTCGAATTTCTTCGTATCGATCTTGTAGCTCTTGATTAACCGTTTCAATGTTGCTCAAGTCTGGCTTTTCTTGATCGCCCATTGATGGAGATTTGGGCTGCGATCGTTCAGCCGAAGGCTTTCTCGTTGTGGGCGGCGCCTCTTCTTGTCTAAAAATTTCACGCCAATCGATTTCTTTTTCCCCTTGATCATTCGGTTGTGGCGAACGACGTTCACCGGGACCTTGTCGATCATCCGATTTACCACCAGACTGAAAGAAACTTAATAAAGCTGCAACGATGAAAAAGAGCAGGAGCGGGGATTCAAAAAGCAGGTTGATCAGTTGTTCCACCTCGATCACCTCGCTCCTATACGAATATCATAACTTCACATTAATAGTTACCAGACGAATCATCTTCCTCTTCACCATCGCCTGTCGCTTTTCCGATGGAATCTCTCATATCTGTGTCAGCCATAATGTTTTTATAGTTCATATAATCCATCACACCGATATTTCCAGAACGTAATGCTTCTGACATGGCAAGTGGTACTTCCGCTTCCGCTTCAACCACTTTCGCACGCATTTCTTCGACGCGCGCTTTCATTTCTTGTTCCTGAGCAACAGCCATCGCACGACGTTCTTCTGCTTTCGCTTGTGCGATCTTCTTATCGGCTTCTGCTTGGTCTGTTTGTAGTTCTGCACCGATGTTTTTACCGATGTCGATATCTGCAATGTCAATCGACAAGATCTCAAACGCGGTACCTGCATCCAATCCTTTTGTTAAGACTGTTTGTGAAATCATATCCGGGTTTTCAAGAACCTCTTTATGATCTCCTGCAGAACCGATTGTGGAAACAATTCCTTCACCGACACGAGCGATAACCGTATCTTCTCCGGCACCACCGACGAGGCGATCGATATTCGCACGAACAGTAATACGCGCTTTAGCCTTTACTTCAATACCATCCATTGCAACACCCGCAATAAACGGTGTTTCGATAACTTTCGGGTTAACACTCATCTGCACTGCTTCTAAAACATCACGACCTGCTAAGTCGATCGCTGCACAACGTTCGAAGCTTAAATCGATATTTGCACGCTGAGCGGCAATAAGTGCATTTACAACACGATCAACGTTACCCCCAGCTAAGTAGTGACCTTCCAACTTGTTTGTGCTCAAATCTAAACCGGCCTTGACCGCTTTAATAAGCGGGTTTACAACGCGTGCTGGAATAACACGACGTAAGCGCATTCCAACGAGTTGGAAAATGCCTAAACGCACACCCGCTGCCCATGCCGAAATCCATAGCATGACTGGTACAAACGTAAATAGTACGGCAAAAGCGATAATGATTAATGCCAGTACAATAAGTAGAGTGATGTCTAAATCCATATACGCTCCTCCTTGATCATCATAATTTAAGATAAAAGTTAATCGTTCTGCTCATCTTTTACTTCACGAACAACAATTCGTGACCCAGATGTACTCACAACTTTTACTTTCTTCCCTTGTTCAATATATCCTCCCTCAGAAACAACGTCAAGGCGTTCTTCTCCAAATAACGCTGCACCTGCCGGACGTAAAGGTGTCAAAACAGTTCCCACTTGCCCTACGAGCTCACTTCTCGTCTCACTTGAAACATAACCAAGTTCACTTTTCGTTGAATCTGTTAATACGACATGTTTTAATGGACCACGGTAACCGACATACTTGAAGAATAAGATCGAAACGATGATCGTAAGAACAGCAGCAATCATGATCGAAATGATAATGTTCACTGTTGAGAAAGAGGCTAAAACCATACTTCCAATCAGCGACCCCGCCCCCAGTAAACCAAAAATACCAAAACCTGGAACGAGTATTTCAATCCCTAATAGAACGATTCCGAGAGCAAACAAGATGAACGTTTCCCAACCAGCAAAACCGGCAATTAAATGACCTGCAAAATAAAGTATAAGTGAAGATGCACCCATAATGCCAGGAACGCCAAAACCAGGAGAATATAATTCTAGTACAAGGCCTATACTTCCAATAGATAGTAGAATCGGGATAACAACTGGGTTTGTAACAAAACGGGCGAGCTGTTCTGCAAATGTTACTTCCATTTCGCGCTCTTCTGCCCCTTCTAAACCTAGGTACTCGAGAAGCTCCTTTCGATCTTCAGCTATTGCCTCAGCATACCCTACTTCGAATGCTTCACCTGCTTTTAAAGTTAATAAGTTCCCTTCACCTGCACGGTACTTTGGTAGATCTACCGTTGAATCAGCCATTGCACGAGCATAAATGGGATCGCGATCATTTAATTCCGCTGAGTTTTCCATTGTTGCAAGCCACGATGAATGCATTTTGTCCTCTGCTGCTGTGCCTGAACCATCGATCACTTGCGCTGAACCCATTTGTGTGCCTGGCTTCATCACAATGTCGTCGGCATTTAAAGCAATATAAGCACCTGCTGACATCGCTTCATGAACGACGTATGCTGTTATAGGTAGAGGACTATTCCGAACCAAGCTTGCAATTTCTCCTGCTGCATCAACTAAGCCACCAGGTGTGTTAATTTCTAAAACTATGTGGTCTGCCCCTGATTCAACCGCTGTCTCTATTCCCCGTTCTAAAAATGCACCGAGACCACGTTCAACCTCTTGTTCAACTGGTATATAAAATACTTCTTGACCCTCGCTATTGCTATATGCTGACGGTTGAAAAACGGATAATACAAACGATAAAGCGATAAGAAAAGAATAAAACACGGTGCGAATATTTCCTTTTTGCAAATGATCCCCCCCTTCCATTACAGAAAACCTATATCTTTTATTATTTAACGTCGCGGAAATTCAAACATGCACGTCAGACAGCTTATTTTTATCATATTAAAAATACCACAATCTCAAAAATGAGACTATGGTTGATACGAAAAAAAGCTGACTCATTAAGAAATGGGTCGCCTTTCAACTCAGATGATATACAGGAATTGGCTCTAAAAACCTTTATCCCGTATATCATCGAATTGATGATGACGACCCTAATCGAGTCAGCCTCAAAGCTTAGATAATTCTTGTTGTACGAGTCGTTTGACTAGCGATCCATCCGCACGTCCTTTGACTTTAGGCATGATCGCTGCCATAACGTCACCCATACCCGCCTTCGACGAAACACCTGTTTCTTCAATTGTTTGTTGAACAATCGTCAAGAGTTCGTCTTCTGTTAACGGCTTTGGCATATATTGTTCGAGAACAGTCATCTCTGCTCGTACGTTTTTAACCAAATCGTCACGATTGGCGTTTTCATATTCTTGGAGGGATTCCTTCCGCTGTTTCATTTCTCGATTTAGAACTGTGAGCACTTCTTCTTCAGTCAATTCATGACCAAGGTGAATCGCTTCATTTTGCAGAGACGATTTCACCTGTCGAATGACAGAAAGACGAGATTTTTCTTTGTTCTTCATCGCTTCCTTCATATCCTCGTTGAGGCGTTCGAGAAGACTCAATGAAAACACCCTCTCTTAGAACTTACGTTTACGAGCTGCTTCTGATTTCTTCTTACGCTTTACGCTCGGTTTTTCATAATGTTTACGCTTTTTCACTTCTGCCATCGTACCGTCTTTAGAAACTGTTTTCTTGAAGCGGCGAAGAGCAGCATCGATGGATTCGTTTTTGCGTACTCGTGTTTCAGCCATCTTTGTATCCCTCCCTCCAAGCAACCAATCAAGACATATTTACATCTTTAGGTTATATGTCATGGCTAATTATATACGAATGAGAGACTTGGGTCAACTTTTATTAGAAATCCTATTCAACTTGGAAGAAAAAGACAAAAAACTCCTCAATTTTAAAACCGTTTCAGTTTCTGATTGGAGTTCTTAACATCCCTAAAAAAAGTTGTCATGAACGAAACGACTTGTCCATAGACATGCTATGAGGTGAATGCTAATGAATGAATTATTTTCTCAGTTTGTGATTTTCTTGTCCATCTTTTTATTTGGGATGTTCGTTATGCGCCAAGGCCTAGTCAACATGCAAGAACATCATGCGAGCAAATGGCTCGAACAACTCGTTGACAAACCGTGGAAAGGGCTTTTAGTGGGTACAATCGTCACCAGCTTGTTACAAAGTAGTTCAGCTGTGATCATCATATCCGTTGGTCTTGTAGCCGCAAAAATGATCCCTTTTTCTGGAGCTGTCGGTGTTATTCTCGGTGCTAATATTGGGACGAGTGTTACATTAGAGATCTTAGCTGTTGATTTCACATTTTTCATTATCCCATTACTTCTTATAGGCGTACCACTACTTTTTTTTCAACGACGAGCGTTTTTTTGCCTTGGCTGCGTTTGCTTTGGACTAGCGAGCATTTTCATTGCAATGAAAGGATTTGAGTCATTAGCAGCACCTCTGTCATCGCTACATACCATTTATGATGCGCTTGCGATGACAAAAGAAAGCCATTTACTAGGAATTAGTGTTGGTGCACTCGTCACAGCTGTGATTCAGTCCAGTACAGCAACGACAGCTGTCGCAATGTCCTTTGTAAACGAACACCTTTTCACATTACAGACAGGAGTTGCGATCATGCTTGGTGCAAATATTGGGACGTGCATCACTGTGTGGTTAGCAACAATTGGTGGTACGATTGACATGAAACGAGTTGCATATGCGCACATTTGGGTCAATATTTTCGGAGCAGTACTATTTTTCCCATTCATCGAGGTTTTTTCCGATTGGATAGCACAAACGAGTTCATCGCCAAGTCAACAACTGGCTCATGCAAGCCTCGTATATAATGCGATCACTTCACTCGTTTTATTACCATTTGTTAATCCGTTCATAAGAGGTATTCACTGGCTATACAAAGGAAAGAAGAAATAACAAAAAAGCTGACAAGACAAACACCACAAATGAACTTTGATGGTGGGAAAATAGATCTTGTCAGCTTTTATTGATTTCAGAAATGAATGTCAACATTCAAAATAAGATATTGAAATCCGAACGAATAATGAATGGGCCTCCACTTCAGACGGACGCTTTCCCGAGGGCTTGTCTTCAGCTAACTTATGCGAGGCTTGGCCTCGCATAAGTGGATCTTCAGACTGCGCTCTATCCTCTGGGAGTCGCCGTCTTTCGTTTCAGCCACCTTTTATGATCCGTATATGAAATAAAAATGAATAGATATTATTCATTTTATTGCTCATAAAACGGCATGATGAAATTGATTCAAATGCTTAAGATCTCACAACTTCAACATTTTCATATTCTAGATTTGCAACAGGTGTCGCTTCGTTTATCGGATAACCTGCTCTATCAATACGCACTGGGACAACTTGCCCAACAGCACTTTCTTCTACTTGGACACGGATTTTTAAGTAGTTATCAGAATAACCTACAAAATATCCTTCGTCTCCTCTTTCTTTGTCACGCTCTTCAGGTATCATTTCAACAATTTCACCATCAAAACGAGATGCATATGATTTTGCTAGCTGCTCTGAGAGGGAAATCAGCTGATGCACGCGTTGATTCTTTGTCTCATCATCGACTTGATCTTCCATTCTTGCTGCAGGTGTACCTGTACGTTTTGAATACGGGAAAACGTGCAATTCGGAGAAACCAATTTCAGAGATGAACGCGAATGTTTCTTTAAATTCTTCATCTGACTCACCTGGGAAGCCCACGATCACATCAGTCGTCATCGCTAAACCTGGTAGAACTTTTTTCAGACGTAAAACCCGTTCTTTATATTCAGCGGTCGTATATTTTCTACGCATCCGTTTTAATACAGAATCAGACCCTGCTTGTAAAGGTACATGTAGGTGGCGAACGATTTTATTAGAATGGTCGATGACATCGATCACTTCATCTGTAATTTGACTTGCTTCAATAGAAGAAATACGGATACGCTTTAATCCGTCGACATTTTCTAGCTCACGAAGTAAATCGGCAAATTGATAATCTTTCATGTCTTCCCCGTAACCACCAGTATGAATACCTGTCAAAACAATTTCTTTGTAACCTGCTTCTACAAGTTGTTTTGCCTGTGTTACGACGGATTCAGGGTCACGGGACCGTAGCAAACCACGCGCCCACGGAATAATGCAAAACGTACAAAAGTTATTGCAACCTTCCTGAATTTTCAATGATGCACGTGTTCGATCTGTAAATGAAGGAACATCCATCTCTTCATACACGCGGGTCTTCATAATATTGCTAACACCATTGATGGGTTCTCGTTCTTTTTGATACTCACGGATATACGGAATTAACTTATGACGATCTTGCGTACCGACAACGATATCGACCCCTGGAATCGCCATCACTTCGGCAGGAGACGTTTGTGCATAGCAACCTGTCACACAAACGACAGCATCAGGGTTTTTTCGAATCGCACGGCGTATCACTTGGCGACTTTTTTTATCACCTGTATTTGTCACTGTACACGTATTTATAACATATACATCTGAACCTTGTTGGAAGTCAACTTGTTCATAGCCTTCTTCTTTAAACAATTGCCAAATTGCTTCAGTTTCATAATGGTTAACTTTACACCCTAAAGTATGGAATGCAACGGTAGGCACTGTATCACCCCAAAATTTCTAATTGATAAGAAATGACGGATAACCCATACATCGATGCGGTTTCCGTACGTAAAATTCGTGGACCAAAGGCGCAACATGTTGCACCAGATTCGACCATTTGTTCTATTTCCTCGGGAGAAAAGCCACCTTCAGGCCCAATCACGAGGAGAATCTTGTCCTGTTTATTCACACTTGTAAGCGCAGCAGATAACAAATGCTGTTCACCTTTTTTCGCGGTTTCCTCATATGCGACGAAAACGTGATCATAATTTGAAAATGCTTGCGATAGTTCTTTCGTTGTCGCAAGATCTTTGATGTGTGGAACAATGCGCCTATGCGACTGTTCGGATGCTTCTTTTGCGATTTTTTCAAGACGTTGACGTTTTTTATCTTGTTTTGCTTTTTGCCATTTCACGATCGAACGATCCATGGTCACTGGTATAAAAGATGCTGCCCCTAACTCCGTACCTTTTTGGACAATCGTCTCCAATTTATCACCTTTAGGTAAGCCTTGAGCGACTGTCACATGCACAGGTAATTCTGGGTCATCTAGAAGTTTCCGTATCACTTTAGCATCGATCGCGTCTTGTTCCACAGACGTAAGCGACACTTCGTAACAATCACCTTCGTACGTACAGCAAATGACCGTGTCACCAGACTCCATTCTCATGACACGGCCAATATGCTTTGCATCATCTCCAGTTATTTTTACCGAAGACTCGTTAAACGCTTCGTTAGCAAGAAAATATCGTTGCAAATTGATCACCTAATTATGTGGTTTTTTCGCTATAATTGCAAGCCATTCTTCCATTTCTACAATTTCATCTATAACAAAGCCACTTGACTCTAGAGATTCGAGCACTTGTTCTTTTTTTGCTTGGATAATCCCTGATGTAATAATCGTTCCACCTGGTTTTAAAATGCGATATGCATCATCAGTCATGCGAACAATGATTTCAGCAAGGATGTTGGCAACAACAGTATCACATTCACCAACAAAATGCTCAAGTAAATTCTTCTGCTCCACAGACACGACATCTTGAACTTTATTCAATTTTGCATTAAGCCTTGCTGATTTTACCGCCACTTCATCAAGGTCTAATGCCTCGACGTCTTTGGCACCAAGTTTCGCAGCAGCAATACTCAACACACCTGATCCTGTTCCAACATCAACGATACGTTCGCCTTCTTTTATTCTTTTTTCAATGGCTTGTAAAGAAAGAACCGTCGTTGGATGTGTTCCTGTTCCAAAGGCCATTCCAGGGTCCAGTTCAATCACACATTCATCATCTCGTACTTTTTCATAGTCTTCCCAAGTCGGTGTGATTGTAACCTTCTCTGAAACTTTTACGGGTTTATAGTACTTTTTCCAAGCTGTCGACCATTCTTCTTCATTTACTTCACTCAATGAAACATCATTCGGTCCAATATCGATGTCTAAGACAATTAAATTATTAATTGCTTCTTTAATTGCTTCAACCGTTTCCCCTAAAAAACTGTTTATCGGTAAGTATGCCTTAACAATGACACCTTCGTTTGGATAATGTTCCGAGGAAAGTTGGTAGATCTCACCAAATTTCGTATCCCTTACTTTTAACAAGTCATCAGGGTCTTCGATAACAACACCACTTGCCCCAGACTCATGCAAAATATTGCTAACAGGCTCCACCGCCTCTTGACTCGTATGGATACTAATTTCTGACCATTTCATCGTCTACCAACTCCCTCTTTAAATTCAACCTTTACTCACCGAAACTTTTAAAGGCTCGCTTTACCTTTTCAAAAAAGTTTTTATTTTGCTCATCCGGCACTTCATTGCCTTCGATTTCTGAGAATTCTCGTAACAGTTCTTTTTGCCTGTCTGTTAATTTCTTCGGTGTAATCACACGAAGTTGTACGTGTTGATCACCTTTGCCAGCACCGCGGACGTTTGGTGCACCTTTTCCTCGCAGACGGAAGTTCGTCCCCGTTTGTGTTCCTGCTGGCACTTTCAACCTTACTTTTCCTTCGAGTGTCGGAACTTCTATGTCATCCCCTAATGTGGCTTGCGCAAACGTAATCGGCATTTCACAGAAGATGTCATCACCGTGACGTTCGAAAAATTCGTGCGGCTTCACATTAATGACAACAAATAGATCTCCTGGTGGTCCACCGTTAACTCCGGGTTCACCTTGTCCAGATACGCGAATTTGTTGGCCATTATCGATCCCTGCTGGAATCGAAACATGGATCGTTTTACGACGGCGAACTTTTCCAGCACCACCACACGTACGGCACTTGTCTTGAATAAACTGTCCAGTCCCATGACAATGTTGACACACACGACGGTTAACAACACGACCGAAAGGTGTATTTTGCTCAATGTTTAATTGTCCACTACCTCCGCAATGCGAGCACGTATCAGGACTTGTTCCTGGTTTAGCACCTGAGCCATCACATGTGTCACAATCTTCTTCACGTGGGATCTCGATATCTGTTTCTTTTCCAAAGATCGCTTCCTCAAATTCAAGGCCCATCGTATATTGCATATCTGCACCTTGGCGTGGCGCATTAGGGTCTCTACGACCTCCGCCGCCAAAGAACATGTCAAAGATATCACTAAATCCACCGAAGTCTCCAGCTCCGGCTCCGCCACCACCAAAACCTTGGTTTGGATCGGCGTGACCAAAACGGTCATAGTGCGCTCTTTTTTGTGAATCACTCAACGTTTCATAAGCTTCTTGCACTTCTTTAAATTTATCTTCTGCATCCGGTGAGTCGTTGACATCCGGATGATACTGCCGAGCAAGCTTACGGTACGCCTTTTTAATCTCTGATTCCGAAGCACCTTCACCGACACCGAGTACTTCATAATAGTCTCGTTTACTCATCCTATCCACTCCCGACTCCTATTAACATAAGGAATATCATAACACTTAAATATTTCATCCTGCAAGTAGAAAAGCGAAAGGTGCTTGAATATCGGCGACAAGTGCTGCAGGTCCGACAAGTAGAAGAGCTTTTTGCTTCAATTGTCGGACCGAAGCAATCTCGAGCCGATAGCACCTGTAGCTAGACAGTAGAAAAGCGAAAGGTGCTTGAATATCGCGACAAGCGGACACTCATTCCGTTAATCATCTCAAAAACTTGATTTTTCATAAGCTAACAGACATATGTTCCGTTATTACCTCGTTGAAAGCCAAATTAGCGATCTTTTTTCACAATTAACGGAACACATGTCCGTTCAAGGTAAAAAACCGCTTTTTTAAGGAAATAACGGAGTCTATGTCCGCCTAGCACCACACACTTAACTACTTGCCGATGAAATGATGAAACATTTTTTCAAGCTAGCATTCGCTAACAAAATCAACCTGTTTTCGTGAAAAAGAGGCTGACTCACAGGGGTCCTAATGGCGATAGTAAGAAAGTTTTTCTTTTACCATTAGTTTTGGCCCCACTTGTCTGTCAGCCTCTTAAGCGTTTCGATTCACTTGAATTAACGCAATTGAATCGTCACTTATTTTTTATTTTCATCGTCATTTACTTCTTCGTAGTCAGCATCTACAACGTCATCTTGCCCTGCTCCAGCATCGCCTTCAGCGCCTTGTTGTGCTTGCGCTTGTTCAGCAGCTTGTTGATAAAGCTTTGTAGAAAGCTCTTGAACAACTTCTTGAAGTTCGTCTTTCGCTGTGCGGATTGCTTCGATATCTTCACCTTCAAGTGCTGTCTTCACTTTATCTTTCGCTTCTTCAGCTTTTTGCTTTTCTGCTTCCTCGACACTTTCGCCAAGATCATTGATTGTCTTCTCCGTTGTAAAGACTAACTGATCTGCTTCATTGCGAAGGTCAATTTCTTCACGACGCTGCTTATCTGCTTCTGCATTTTCTTCTGCATCTTTTACCATTTGCTCGATGTCTTCTTCAGAAAGGCCAGAAGAAGATGTGATCGTGATCGATTGTTCTTTGTTTGTGCCTAGGTCTTTCGCACGAACATTAACAATACCGTTCGCATCGATATCAAATGTCACTTCGATTTGCGGTACACCACGTGGTGCTGGTGGAATATCCGTCAATTGGAAACGGCCAAGCGTCTTGTTGTCAGCAGCCATCTCACGCTCACCTTGTAGGACGTGAATGTCAACAGAAGGCTGGTTATCTGCTGCAGTAGAGAACACCTGTGACTTGGACGTTGGGATCGTCGTATTACGCTCAATCAACTTCGTTGTTACGCCACCCATTGTTTCAATACCAAGTGAAAGTGGTGTTACGTCAAGTAAGACAACATCTTTAACGTCACCAGTTAAGACACCTGCTTGAACAGCAGCACCAAGTGCAACAACTTCGTCTGGGTTCACACCTTTGTGAGGGTCTTTTCCTGTAATTTTCTTAATTCCTTCTTGTACCGCAGGGATACGAGTCGAACCACCAACAAGAACAACTTTATCAATTTCATTTGGTTGTAGACCTGCATCTTTTAATGCTTGGCGCGTTGGTTTCATCGTTTTTTCAACAAGATCTGCTGTTAACTCTTCAAATTTCGCACGAGTAAGCGTTGTTTCTAAATGCTTAGGTCCTGCTTGGTCCGCTGTGATAAACGGAAGGGAAATTTGCGTTTGTGATACACCTGACAAATCTTTCTTCGCTTTTTCAGCAGCATCTTTAAGGCGTTGTAAAGCCATGTTGTCTTGTGACAAATCAATGCCATTTTCTTTCTTAAATTCAGCTACAAGATGATCGATAACTGCTTGGTCAAAGTCGTCACCACCAAGTTCATTATCACCAGATGTTGCACGAACTTCAAAGAACCCGTCGCCTAGTTCAAGGATCGAAACGTCAAATGTTCCGCCACCTAGGTCATAAACGAGAATCGTTTGATCGTTTTCTTCGTCTAAGCCGTATGCAAGTGATGCAGCTGTTGGCTCGTTAACGATACGTTCAACTTCAAGACCTGCAATACGACCTGCATCCTTTGTCGCTTGACGTTGGGAGTCATTAAAGTAAGCTGGAACTGTAATAACTGCTTTCTCAACAGTTTCACCTAGATAAGCTTCAGCGTCGGATTTTAATTTTTGTAGGATAATCGCGGAAATTTCTTGTGGAGTGTACTCATTCCCTTCCATTTCCACTTTGTAATCTGTTCCCATATGACGTTTAACGGAAACGACCGTATTTTGATTTGTAATCATTTGGCGCTTCGCAACTTCACCAACTTGGCGTTCACCATCTTTAAAAGAAACAACAGAAGGTGTTGTGCGGCTTCCTTCAGCGTTTGGAATTACAGTTGCTTCGCCACCTTCCATAACAGCAACACAAGAGTTTGTCGTACCTAAATCAATACCGATAACTTTGCTCATGATTAATCCTCCTATTCTACTTCCATTTATGTGCGATGTTTTTATGCTACTTATGTGTTTACTTTCACCATTGCCGGACGAATCACGCGATCGTGAAGTTGATAACCTGTTTGCAGCTCTTCAACGACAACATTGCTATCATATTCATCTGATTCTACCTGCATGACGGCTTGATGAACATGTGGGTCAAACGGTTGTCCGACTGTTTCAATTTGCTTTACACCTTCACCATTCAGCGCTTCGTGCAGTTGTCGATAAACAATATCCAGTCCTTCAAGAAGGTTTTTTGCTTCTTCAGTTTCTGGTGTTGTTTGAATCGCTCGATCGAAATTGTCAACGACCGGTAAAAGTTTTTCAAGGAACGTTTGCGAGCGATACTTCGCTTCTTGCTCTTTCGCTTGTTTCGTACGTCGTCGGAAATTATCGTAATCAGCTTGAACTCGCAGGAGACGCTCATTGAGATCGGACACTTGATGTTCCAAATCCTCAATTTTTAGCTCTTGCTCAGATTTAGCCTCTTGTTCGCTTGCTTTATCATCCTCTTGGATTTCTTGCTCTTCTGATACGGACGCTTCTTCCTGTTGCGATGTTTGCATTTCCTGCTGTTTTGATTGTTCTGTCACGACGTTCACCTCCTCAAACCTAGGACCTAGTCGATCCCTTCTATATTCAAATTTCTTCTAAACCATAACGAAACCGCCTTTTTCGGTATGAACCAAAAGACGTTCGATCAGTCCAATACTGGAGAATAAAACGAATGGCGTTATTTGTCAATATCACCACTCGTTTTTTCTTTGATATAGATTCGTCAACAGTTTCGACAAATCTTTGGAAATATAATCTAAAATCCCGATCACACGACGATACTCCATTCGCGTCGGCCCGAGAATCCCTACAGTTCCCATATGTTTACCATCGATCGAATACGATGCAGTAATAATCGTACATTGATCAAAGGGCTCCAAATCGTTCTCTTCACCAATACGAATGGTCATACCATGATTTTGCGAACGAAAGAGTCGATATATCAACGATTCCTCTTCAAACATGTTCATCATTTCTCGAATTCGATCAACGTCTCGAAACTCGGGTTGCGCCAAAATATTTGTCTTACCAGAGTAATAGATTTGTTCATGGAGCTCTGGGTTAATGGTTTCATTTAGCATCCCAATCATTTCTTCATAATGATCGAGATATTCCCGTAAAACGTAGCGAACTTCTGTGTTAATTTTCTCTTGGAGCTGAATAAGCGGAACATGCCTAAGTCGGTCATTTAAAATTTTCACAAACTTCTCTAATTCCGTTGTTTGAATGACTTCTGGGATTGACACCGTTTGTTTCTCAACATGCCCTGTATCAGTAACAATGATCGCAACCGCTGTGTCTGGCGAAATCGGTACAAGTTGAATTTGTTGTAATGACGAAGAAAACACAGCCGGCCCTAAGACAATCGACGTGTAACGTGTCAAATCAGATAGTATATTCGCGGAATGCTGAATAACCTTCTCAAGCTCGTTAAATTTTTTTGTAAACAACTGATCGATGTCAGCAATCTCATGTCGACTCAAACCCACATCCTTTGGTGCAAGGAGGTGATCAACATAATAACGGTACGCTTTTTGTGATGGGATGCGACCAGCGGAACTATGCGGCTTTTCTAGAAATCCAAGTTCTTCCAGATCTGCCATGTCGTTTCGAATGGTAGCAGGGCTGAATTTGACATCACGACGCTTGGAAACACTACGAGAGCCTACTGGCTCCGCGAAGCGAATATAATCATCAATGATCGCTTCTAAGATGAGCAATTGTCGCTCTGATAACATAGTATCACCCCTGTTAGCACTCGTGTGTTTCGAGTGCTAAATCTATTCTATACGTTACCAAATCACCATTGACTTTGTCAACGAAGTTCAACTGTAAATGAACTACTCTTCACCTAATAAAAATTGTTCAAACACATCGTTACCGAAATAGATACCTTCTTCTGTTAAAGAAACGGCTTCGTCCGTTTCTTTTATGAAACCTTTTTCCGTTAAATAATCCAAAGCGTCCGCAAATACTTTACGTAATTCAATATCATATTTTTCACGAAACATTGATTTTGAAACCCCTGCTTTCTTTCTAAGACCCATAAACATTTCTTCTTCCATCATTTCTCGCTTACTTACATGATGCTCTTCACGAATAGGTAGTTCCCCTTCTTTAATCGACGTCATGTATTTAGGTAAGGGGCCGAGGTTCTCCCGGCGCACACCTCCCATATAACTATGGGCACCTGCACCCACTCCGTAATAACCCTCGTTGTTCCAATACGTCAAGTTATGCACACTTTCATAACCTCGCTTTGCGAAGTTGCTGATTTCATATTGGCTATATCCATTTTTCTCCATCTCTTCAATGAGTACTTGAAACATCTCTGCTTCTGTTTCCTCAGATGGTAACGGGAGAACACCTTGTTTCCACCGTTGATAAAACACCGTCTTTGCTTCGATTTTCAAGGCATAACTACTTACATGATCTACATCTAAACGAAAAGCTTCGGCTAAAGTATCACGAAAACCTTCTAGCGTTTGCCCTGGTAAAGCATACATCAAGTCGATCGAGATGTTGTTAAACCCAACCTTACGCGCAGCTTTTATTGTACGTTCCACATCACCTGGAGCATGGTCTCGTCCAATTTTTTTCAACAATTGTTCGTTGAATGTTTGCGCACCAATACTTAGGCGATTAACACCACGCTGTTTCAATTGCTTAAGTTCTTCCACGCCGACATTTCCAGGATTAATTTCAACGGTATATTCGATATCACTTGCACGTTTCGGAAAATGATGAGCAATGCTACTAAGGAGTTTATCCAATTCTGTAGATTTCAACGCCGTCGGCGTTCCACCTCCAACATAAATGGAACGAATCTCCTCTGGCGGGTACAGCGATGTAACACGCTTCATCTCTTGGTCGCAACATTGTAAATACTCATCTACAGGTTGGTATTGGTAATAAAACTTATTAAAGTCACAGTAATGACATATTTGTTCACAAAATGGTACATGAACGTAAACAGCTTGAATCATGATTACCCCTCAATCTAACAGGAAAAGAAAGGCCCGGCCCTTTTAATGAACCATCAATCTAGCGCCTCCACCTTGTAGTGTCCAGCTCACTATATCGATGGGTCTAAAAAAGCCAGACCCTTTTAAATTCCCCTTTTATTTATACCTTTAGTTGTCCTCATCCATACTCAATACAGACATGAAGGCTTCTTGTGGTACTTCTACATTACCAACACTTTTCATGCGTTGTTTACCTTCTTTTTGCTTCTCAAGTAATTTACGTTTACGAGAAACGTCACCACCGTAACATTTCGATAGGACGTTCTTCCGCATCGCTTTAATCGTCGAACGAGCAATAATTTTTTGACCAATACTTGCTTGAACTGGAACTTCGAATTGCTGTCTTGGAATTAATTCTTTCAACTTTTCAACAATCGCTTTCCCACGGTAATATGCACTATCTCGGTGAACAATGACTGATAAGGCGTCGATTCGATCACCATTTAGTAAGATGTCCATTTTCACGAGGCTGCTTTCGCGATAGCCGATCATTTCATAATCGAACGAAGCATATCCCTTCGTACTTGACTTCAACGTGTCGAAAAAGTCATAAACAATTTCAGCTAATGGAATTTCATAAACGATTGTAACACGCTTATCATCCAAGTATTGCATATCAGAATAAACACCGCGTTTTTTCTGACAAAGCTCCATAACAGGTCCAACAAAATCATTTGGCACCATGATTTCAGCGCGTACAAATGGCTCTTCGACTGAAGAAATCTTCTGTTGTTCAGGCATTGAAGCTGGGTTATCAATATAAATCGTCTCGCCCTCGCTTAAATGAACAGAATAGATTACCGAAGGCGCTGTCGTAATTAATTCAATATTAAATTCTCGTTCAATTCGTTCTTGAATGATTTCCATATGCAAGAGACCTAGAAAACCACAACGGAAGCCAAAACCTAGCGCTTGTGATGTTTCTGGTTCATATTGCAAAGAAGAATCGTTTAGTTCTAATTTTTCAAGCGCTTCACGTAAACCAGTATAATTATTTGTATCCACTGGATATAAACCACAAAACACCATCGGATTCATTCGTTTATAACCAGGAAGCATTTCTGGTGCAGGGCGATTCGCATGGGTAATCGTATCACCGACACGGCTGTCACCAACATTTTTTATCGACGCTGTTAAGAAACCAACATCTCCAACTGTTAACTCATCGCGAGCTTCTGGGTTTGGCGTAAACACACCTAGTTCTTGCACTTCAAAATCTTTTTCCGTTGCCATCATACGAATTTTATCGCCAGGACGAATACCCCCTTCTACAACTCGGAAATAAACGATGACGCCACGGTACGGATCATACAAAGAATCAAAGATCATTGCTTGAAGTGGCGCTTGTGGATCACCAGGCGGGGGTGGCACTTGATCGACCACTGCCTCTAAAATATCTTCAATCCCGATGTTATTTTTCGCAGATGCCGGGATCGCCGTTTCTTTAGGTAAACCAATAACGTCTTCAACTTCCTGTAGTACACGATCTGGCTCCGCACTTGGTAAATCAATTTTGTTCACCACTGGGATAATTTCCAGATCATTATCGAGAGCGAGGTAGACGTTTGCTAACGTCTGCGCTTCAACACCTTGCGCAGCATCCACGATGAGAAGAGCTCCTTCACATGCTGCCAATGAACGCGACACTTCGTATGTAAAGTCGACGTGCCCAGGTGTATCAATAAGGTGGAAAATATATTCTTCACCATCTTTTGCCGTATATGTTAATTGAACGGCATTTAATTTAATTGTAATACCGCGCTCTCTTTCTAAATCCATCGCATCCAACATTTGATCTTGCATTTCACGTTGGGTCAATGCACTCGTATGCTCTAATATTCGATCAGCCAATGTTGATTTACCGTGGTCAATATGGGCAATAATCGAGAAATTCCTGATTTTTTCCTGTCGTTGCAACCGTTCCTTGTTGTTCATTTCACTACCACTCCTACTTTATTGGGAGAATACACTATCGTTCATTATAGCAATAAGGTTTGTGAACTTCAATGACCATCATTTTTTACCTTAAGCTGTTTTTTAAAAGATTGCTGCTTTTTAAAGATTTCACACTGGAATTCGCTACAGGTAAACGGTGGATAAGACGACATCAATTCTTATTTCAACTGTCCCATTCATGGCGTCTTCTTTGTCGCGGACATACAGTCCGTTATTTCAGTCAAAAATGCCATTTTTAAGAGCTGCACGGACATTTGTTCCGTTAATCCTCTCTTTTGCATGCAATAAGGCTGTTTTTTTGCTAATAGCGGAACTCATGTCCGTAAAAAGCTCAAAATCAGCCTTTTTCAAGTAAATAATGGAATTAATGTCGGCACTTAAGGCGAACGACATAATGGGCATTTCCACATTTAACCAACCTGACGTCGTCACTTTTTGCTTCTCCAAGTTCATCGAAAATAACAAAGTTAACGAAAGAGCTATATCCTAAGAAGACGGAGGCTCTTCAGTGTAAGAACGGTTTCGATCTAGCAATGTAAACAATGACCCGAATACTTGTTCAACGATATCGGCTGTCTTTATTCCAAGCTGAGAAAAGACATTTTGATTATGGTCAACTTTGTCATACCTCTGTTTCAAACGAACATTTTCGCGTTTTTCAATGGATTTGTCTTCTTGTCCAATAAGTTCTTCTTCCAGTATTCTTGGCTCATCATAATCAACGACACCACTAGTATATGTTTCTTCTTCTGTTTCTTCCACCTCCACAGGTAGAGACGGTGTCGCACCTTGTTGCATATTGATAAACACGATACCGAAGATTGCTCCGAAGAAAAATATGGTGGTCATGACGCAAACTTTTATAAAAAACGACTTCACGCCACTTCCTCCTCTCATTCACCCGATCCTTCTTTTTGCTCCCAATAGTATTCACTAAACACTTCCGCAAATGCGTCTACAGAACGGTAGGCTTCTTCTAATGTATTATCGACACCACCAACTTCAATTAAAACCGAGTTTTCCGACAAATCTTGGTTGTAACGTCCGTTACTTCCAGAACCACCTTTACCGATAACTCCACGATTCAAACCAGGGTACTTCTCTTCGATTTGTTCGTGCAATTCATTAGCAAACTGTAGGTTCTCTGCATAAGATTCATGATTTTCACCAATGACAAAGAGCGTTCGGGCATATGGTTCACCATTAATATCAACAGTTGTTGTCTCTCGTGGCTGAGCATCTCGATGGACATCAAAGAAAAACGCTAATTCATCGTTTGTATCGATCGCGTCTGTGACAATTTCACGAGACATATCATATGACTCACTATAATTCCATCCTCGATCATTTAACTTTGCATTAATATCACTTTTATCTACCTCTGTTGGAATCCCCTTTTCGTGAAGCCGCTGACCCAATCGTTCTCCAACGAGCGTGATATTCACTTCATCGTGAAAAGCAACGTCCGCATCTTTCAATTCAGGGAAAAATGATTCACGATTATGGGAATGAACAATATGGACGACAGGATCTTTGTTACTTATGTCTTCAACTGACTCTTCACGCTCTCCCTCTTCTCCATCTGTTTCTTCTAAGTCATTTGTTGCTACTTCACGATCTTGCATCAACACTTCCATTGGTGGTGCAGATTCAATCGACATGCTCGTAAAATCCATTCCTTTACCAGCAGTGTGAATCCGTCCATCAAACAGGGCAAAACCCGGTAGCTCACGACCTAACAAACTCCGCGGATCATCGGGATTAATACTTGTCGCTAATTCGAACATTACTGAAGACACATCAAATGGTTCACTGTCTTCAGGTAAGTTTTGCGTAAAGTACGGGTTTTCCACGCCTAAAAGATACACAAAATCTTCTTTATCGAACAATGAATCGCTCCATTCATGAACCGACGAAGAAGAAACGCTGTAATTTGGTCCAAAGGCTGTAAAAAAACTTGCTACAAAAAATAATAAAAAGACGCCGGAAATAATATTTACCACCCATTTACGTACCGCCGTCTTGATGTTTATATTTCGTTTATGAACCGGGTAATTACGCCGCATGTTCTCACCTTCTTACGATTACTTGTTTACACTTAAGACTATGTCTCTCGTAAGAAGGCTAGAACATATTTTTAGGACAAGCTAAATTTTAAATCATTTAATGTGTGTAAGAACCTACATTACCGCCATCGATTTCACCGTGTAAAGCACGGTTCAACCCTTGTGCCAATACATTGGCCATATCTTCAATAAATTCGTCTACTTCTTTCGGCGTAACCATTAAATCGTGCCCAAGTGGAGCAAGAACTTCTTTAATAAGCTGGCGCTTCTCTTGTTCATCAAGACCACCAACCATTCCTAAAATTCGTTGCTTTTCTTCGTTACTTGGCATGTGTTCCTCTGTCAGTTCTTCTTTCTCTCCAAAAGTCATTCCGGCTGGTGTTAAATTCCTCTTCGGTGAATCACCTTCTTGCATACGTTTACCAATATGTTTAAGCACAAAATCAACCGTATCACTTGTGATTGATACAGCATCCACAACTGTTGGAATACCTACAGCAATAACAGGAATACCTAACGTTTCATATGACAACTCTTTACGGTCATTTCCGACACCAGAGCCAGGATGAATGCCTGTATTCGAGATTTGAATAGTCGTATTCACTCTTTCTATAGAACGAGACGCGAGCGCATCAATAGCGATCACAAAGTCAGGCTTCGCTTTGTCAATCACCCCTTCGATAATCTCGCTCGTTTCAATACCCGTCAGCCCCATGACACCAGGTGAAATCGCACTGACAGCACGAAAACCATCGTCTACTTGTTCTGGTGCCACATCAAAAAGGTGGTTCGTAATAAGCATATTTTCGGTTGCAATTGGACCTAGCGCATCTGGTGTAACATTCCAGTTCCCAAGTCCAACGACGAGGCAACGAGCGTTTGGTGAAATATTCATCTCTTTTAAAAATTCATTCATTTCTTTTGCAAACACAGCCTGTACATGTTCTTGTAACTCCGTATCTTTTTTTCTAATCCCTTGTACGTGTAATGTCAAATACAGTCCTGCTTTCTTCCCCAAACGTTCTGACCCGCGCTCATCAATTTCAACACGCGTAACATCTACACCATTACTTTCATGCTCTTTTATGATGACACCATCTAATTCTTTCGTTTGCTTCGCTTGTTCTTCCTCTTCTTCAGTAACCATCTCTGTTGCTTCGAGCGCTAAATCCGTGCGCAAATGATACGTTTCTTCAGTGAATTCTTTTTTACCTTCATTCATCGGACATCCTCCTATCCAGCAACACAAAATCTTTACCGTTAGCTTGAACGACTTCTTCTGTTTTCATTCTTTTGTTGCAAAGAGGTGCGCATTTTGGTAAAATCCACTGTGTTGCCTAAGAAGTAAACATTAAATTACTCTTATAAGAAACGGTTGCATCAAGGAGGTGAGAAGTATGCCAAATATTAAATCCGCTGTAAAACGTGTTAACACAAACGAAAAGCGTCGTGCGCAAAACATCGCATTCAAATCAGACCTACGTACATCCATCAAGGATTTCAACACGAAAGCTGATAAGAACGACGTTGAGGGTGCAAAAGAAGCACTCTTGGTTGCAACCAAAAAGATTGATAAAGCCGCTAATAAAGGCATCATCCATAAAAACGCAGCCAACCGCGAAAAATCCCGTCTAGCGAAACGCCTAAACGAGATTTCCGCATAATGAGAGGACAAGCCTAAGGCGCCCTTTATGTCGGTAATCAATAGAGGTCTGACAATTATATGTAAGCTAATTAGCCCTTATAGAAGGCTTTATTGACTTCAAACGAACGGCGCCTTATAGCTACCGCTCTCTTTCTAGTCATCAAGATATGGCATTCTCGTCTTTTTATGAGACGGATGCCATTTTTTATTTATAAAAACCAGAGTCATTAGGACTCTGGTTTTTTGATTAAGAGGACCGAGACGTTAAATTCGCAAAAAACATCTCCACTGCCACTTGTTTATCCACTTTCCCGGATTTCATTTCATAGTCAGCATCAGCTAAACGAGCGAGTATGTAGCGAATCTCTTGAAATGAAAAACGCTTTACTTGCCTATTAGCCACCTTCACAGCATATGGATGAAGTTTAAGTTGTGAGGCAATTTGCTTTTCTGCATATCCTTCACTGACTAGCTGCTTGACTTGATACATAATCCGAAACTGCCTGGCGATCAAAGAGACGATTTTAATTGGCTCTTCCTTTTGTTTTAATAAATCATAAAAAATACGTAAAGCTTTCTCTACGTTACGATTGACAACGCCATCAACCAAGTCAAAAATGTTTTGCTCTAACGTACGAGCTACAAGTTGATCAACCAAGTTACGATCTATGGTACCATTTTCCCCTGTGAAGGTGACAAGTTTTGTCATCTCTGTTGCAAGCAACATCAAGTGACCACTTGTTCTTTCGATCAATAACATTGCCGCTTCTTTATCGATATTTACTTTCTCTTCACGAGCCCGTTGGACTAACCAATCTCTTAACTCTTGTTCAGTTAACGGCTTAGCCTCCATAACCGTCCCGTTTTGCTTCGCCAACTTCACAATCTTTTTACGTTGATCTAACTTTTCATATGGCGCAATTAAGATAAGGACCGCTTCCGCCAAAGGATCTTGAATGTATTGTTCCAATTTTTTCAGGTTATGTTCGACACTGCTTTTATCGGACACATTCGTTAAAAATGCAGCATCTTTTGCTATTACAACGCGTTTTCCTCCCATAAACGGAAACGTATACGCATCTTCCACAGCCACATCAATCGGACTTTCCTTCATATCAAGTTCGGTTAAATTAAACGCTTTTTGCTCTTCGCTTAAAGTTGAATTCACGATTGTTTGTACAAGATCTTCAATCAAAAATGTTTCCGTCCCCCATAATAAATAAAATGGGGCGACATCACCTTGTTCTGCTTGCTTTCTTAATTGAAAATACGACAACGGCTTTCCCCTTCCTTCTTCTCTTCACACTACTCATGTCTTATGATAACATGTGTGTAATAGAAAAAGGAGGTTGGCTCGAATCGCCAACCTCCATTTATGATGAACGCTGCCAATCCGTACCTAGGATCCTTCTTGGCAGCGATTATCATAACTTTGTTATGTACTGTTATGATATCCTATGCGCGAAAAGGTTATAGGTGACAACTCTTAACAATTTAATCGATTTTTTACCATGAATATGATGAAAACATATTGGATTTTTTATAAACGTCACGTATACTAATAACTGTAAGAGGAGGGATCTTTCATGAACAATGAATTCGAGAAAAATGTACAGTCTCAACGAAACGACTTTCTCGACAGTGTCGTTGGATTCGTGGTTACATTTGGCTTTTTCACAGTTATTTTTGCGATCGCAACTGTGATCGACCTCTTTGTATAACAACACGTAATACATAGTTCAATGACCCTTCGAAGGCTGACACGACGTCAGCCCTTTTTTATTGCACGACAACTTCAAATTTCCCATTTTTCCGATCAAAAATGTAGCGAACATCACCGTTTTCATCCGTTCGATATACCATTATCTCCCTTTCGTACAAACGGTCGATCACCTCATCATGCGGATGACCAAATAAGTTATTTCTACCTGCAGAAATAAGCGCGTAAGAAGGAGTGAACGTCTCAAGCAACACATCCGTTGTCGATGTGGCACTTCCATGGTGAGCGACTTTCAATATATCAACGTCTAACCCAGGGTAATCAGCAACAATCCTCCTTTCTCCTTCTTCTTCTACATCCCCTGTAAAAAGCCAAGTATTCGTTCCTAATTCAACAGAAAATACAATCGAACGGTTATTCAGAGACTTTTCCTTACCTGTCGGAGAAACAACGTAAGCAGTCGTATCGCCATCCTCCCAAACATCTCCTTTTTCCGTCCACTTTATCGGAATTCCTCTTTCTCGAAACATCATCAACACATCATGCTCCAAGTCTGTTTCTATCCCTCCAACAGGATAATGTACACGCTCGATCCCGACATGATCCACTAAAGAAGGCACTCCCCCAATATGGTCGGCATGTCCATGCGTTAATATTAAACGATCAACATTCGTGACCCCTTTCGCTTTTAAGTAAGGTAAAACGACATCACGACCTGGCTCAAAATTGAATTGTTCATGATCATCATCAAAGAAATTGGCATTTCCACCAGTGTCGATGAGGTAAATCGCTTCTCTGTACGGAAGTTCAACGTAAATCGCATCACCTTGACCAACATCTAGCATTGTTACTTCTCCTTCTCCATCAAAGTAAGGAGAAATCTTTTGCCAACTAAGTAAAAGGAAAAACGGTAATAACGATAACAAAGCACGTTTACTCCATCCATACTTCTCAAATACATACAAACTTATAAGAAACGCGAAAATAAGTAAAAACACAAGACCGATAGACGGCTTTCCAAACACAAGCGCAGAAAAATTCCTATCAACCAAATCAAATAACCAGTGCGCACCATCTAACATCAAATCTAAAAGGTGTATAAAACGTTCAGCTAATGTCGGAGAAATGTTGAGCAACAAACTGATCAAAAACGATATCGGTAATACAAAAAAGGAAATAAACGGAATGAAAAGTAAGTTTAGAGGAAGAGAAAAGAAGGACCATTCATACTGATGATATAATATGATCGGCAGTGATACGAGTTGCGCGATAATGGTCACAAGAAGCATCACTTTCCATTTACTATGAACACTTTGTAATAAGTTGTTAGAAGCTAGTAAGCTGAAGCTAATGAAAAAGGATAGTTGAAACCCAAGGTGAAATACGAGGTAAGGATCTGCAATTAACATCGCAAGCGCAACAAAACTAATCACATCAAAAGGGTGTAAGCGCACTTTGATCAAGCTTAGCACTAATACGATTGCTGTCATAAGTGAAGATCGTACAACCGACGGAGCCCCTCCTGCTAACATCACATAAACTGGTAATATTGTAACTAGAAGAACAATCGCATATTGCTTGTAAATCCCTATTCGGATAAAAATAAAAAATAAGGTTGCCGTAACAAGTCCAACATGCAAGCCGGATACGGCCAATAAATGAATAAGACCAAACACGCGATATTGCTCTTCACGTTCATTGTCAAAAAAAGAACGATCACCAAAGACAAGTGCAGAAACCATAGCCGGTGCCTCTCCAGTTGATAAGCTCGCGATCCGTTCAATTTGATCACCTCGAAACCTTCGCAGCTTATTCAAAATTCCCGTCTCTGCAGTCCTACAAAACGTCTGCTCCCCTTCTTCGACATTTAACACCCAATGAATACCCTCTTGATGTAAATATGCTTGATAATCAAAACCATAAAAATGAAACGTCTTATCAGGCTTTTCTATTCGCCCTTCGATACGACAGCGATCACCACTTTTGAGATCAAATTCTGAGAAAATCCGATCTTGATCAGCTCGGTTATAAAAACCTTGTAATCGTTCGCCATTGTCTAATTTCAGTTGAAAAGATTGTGAACCATTAACTGTATAAGAGGTTTCTAGCACTGTTCCTGTAAATATCGTCTCTTCACCGGTAAGCATTGAATCATTATTTGAAAATGTATCACCGGCATAGATGAAATAAAATGCACCAATGATTAAACAAACAACCCACAATAACTTGTTTTTACGCATTTGCGTAAAAACTAGAAAAAAAGCGAGAATAACCAGAAAATATAAAGCTGGTAACACTGTACCATTTGCAAGGAGAACACTAGTGATGGCACTAAGAACAACGAGGTACCAGCGTCCAAACATACAATCTCCCCTTTTCAATGGGATTTGGACGTGCATGTGCGAGGTTCAAAAGGAGGTGACTGACTTTGACACCTCCCGAGGCAAAAAAAAATTATGAATTCGTAAATAATCGGTTCGCTTCATCTTTTAAATTAGCGAGATCTTTTTCATTTAATCCAAGTTCCTCTAAACGATGAAGTAACCCTGCAGTGAAACGAAGTTTTTCTCCACTGTTTTGATCAAGGAGCATTTCTTCTAATTCTACTTTTTCCGTTTCTACCCCTGCTTCATGAAATAACTCTAAAGCAAACGGGTCATTTTTATAATCTTCAGCATACACAACTTTGCTGATCCCAGCTTGAATAATCGCTTTACAACAATTTAAACATGGAAAATGTGTGACGTATATTTCAGACCCTTGTGTTGGCACACCAAATTTTGCACATTGTAACAATGCATTCACTTCAGCATGCACCGTTCGAACACAATGACCTTCAACAACGTAACAACCTTTGTCAATACAATGATCGCCACCTGATATCGACCCGTTATATCCACCTGCTATAATTCGTTTATCACGTACGATCGTCGCCCCGACCATAAGACGAGTGCACGTACTCCGCAAAGATAACAAATGACTTTGCGCCATAAAATACTGATGCCATGAAATCCGCTCTACTTTTTTCCCCTCCAAAGTGAAACCTCCCTTTTGATATACATAGTGTCAGTTTAGCGACAAAAGACAGAAGTCGTCAATCTTTTCATGCTAACGATAAAAAACATGTTCATCAATCGTCTCTGCTGTTTTTTCTCCGATTCCAGTTACCCGGGATAGATCCTGTTTACTTTCAAAACGCCCATTTTCTTCTCGTTCATCAATGATGGACTGCGCACGAACTTCACCAACACTTGGTATTGTTTGCAAATCAATAACGGTCGCTGCATTGATATTAACCTGTTCATCATCACGGTTTTGCCTGTCCATTGAATCATTAAGTGAACCCCCCTCAACAACCTCTTCTTCATTTTCGTTAGGTACAACAATAATTTTTTCGTCAAACAAACGCTTTGCGAAATTAATGACATCCTCATTTGCTTCCGCAGTTAGCCCGCCTGCTTTTTCAACCGCATCAATTACACGCTCCCCTTCTTCAAATTCATACACGCCAGGATTTTCAATTTCACCTTTTATATCGACAACGATTTTTTCCGATAATGTTTTTGAAGAACCACCAACATCTGCAGCAGTCTCATCTTCAGTTTCAAACATTTCTTCCCAACTTTCTTCCGCTTCTATTTCCGTTTGCTCACTTCTGTCAAAAACAAGAAAAAAGACGAACACGACAGTTACACACAAGATAACAAGAACTGTTAAACGTTCACGAACGAAAGAAACCATACGTATCGATAATGATTTAAACATAGAATCTCTCCTCAAATCATACATTTAGAAATAAACGTGCATACCTATATCGTCGTGCACATACATTGGAAGGTAACGGACTGAAAACTGTAAAGGGGGGAAGACGATGCACACCATCGGCTTCATCGGAACTGGAAGTATGGGAAGGATATTAATTGAAGCCTATGCCAATGCCGAAGGAACAAACCAGTCTCATATTGTCATTCATAACCGAACAAGAGAGAAAGCAGAAGATATAAAACGAGATTATCCAGATATAAAAGTGGCTGACAGTGCTGAAGACGTTGCAAAACAAGCGGATTTCATATTTATTTGTGCAAAACCATTACAAATCATTCCTTTGCTACAATCAATTAATACATCACTTCATAAAGATAAGATGATCATTTCCATAACGAGTCCTATTACTGTTGATGAACTAGAAGAGGTTGTTTCATGTAAAGCAGCACGTTTCATCCCAAGTATTACCAACCGCGCTTTAGCAGGTTCATCGTTGATTACGTATGGATCACGCCTCGGTAAAAAAGACCAAGAAAACCTTTGGTCACTTGCTGAAAAAATTTCTCAACCGATTGTCATCGACGATTCTATTACCCGCGTCTCATCTGACATCGTTAGTTGTGGTCCTGCTTTTTTTAGCTTCTTACTAGAAGATTTCATTCAAGCGGCAACACAACAAACAAACATCTCTGAATATGAAGCAAGAAAATTAACGAGTGACATGATGATCGGGTTTGCTACCTTACTTAGTGATGAACATTTCACATTATCATCGCTTCAAGAGAGAGTATCAGTACCTGGAGGCGTAACTGGAAAAGGGCTAGATGTTTTGCGAGGGCAGGTCGGAAGCATGTTTCATGATTTATTTATCGCCACCCATGAAAAGTATGCGCATGACCGTGCGCAAATCCAAGAACAAGTAAATGCTTTAAATAAATCTTAAGTCAATCAGAATGAAGGCTCACATTAAGAAAGCGAGAAACGTATTTGCGTTCCTCGCTTCTTAATTCGCCATTTATCGTTAATATCCTTTTTTTGCAACGAACAAAATTCGTTCATTTTCTCCATTAGGCCTAGCTTCCGTGAAATCCGCACTTATTTCTACCTGTTCAAAACCAACTTCTCTCAACCATGTTTCATAATCTTCTGGAGAAAACGTCCGTTGTTCGTGCCATTCATCAACACGGCGGTACCCGCCCTCTTCATCATCTTGAATAAAAAAGGATAAATCATGTTCAACCATATTTGCATATTCACCTGGTTCGCAAACCCATACAAATGAGATGTCTTCTTCATTACTTGCATATAAGCGATCATTGATCTGCTGAGCGATTTTCTCACGGGAATGAACGTCAAATAAAAACGTCCCACCTTCACATAGGTGGTTATACACACGGGTAAACGCTTGTTTTACATCCGTTTCTTCCAGTACATAATTTAAACTATCACAAAACATTGTTACCGCATCATACTGGCCTAAGCCATCCATGTTTCGCATATCACGTTGAAAGAACGCGACGTCAACACCTGCGTCCTCTACTTTTTCCTTAGCAACATCTAACATGTCTTCAGAAACATCAACAGCAGACACAAGATAGCCTTCTTTAGCTAGCATCAATGCAATCGCACCTGTACCCGTCGCAACATCAAGAATCGTCGCTGGTGTTTTTACATAGTTTCTCGTAAAATTTAACCACTGTTCATACGGCGCATCTGTCATCAATTGATCATAAATATAAGCAAATTGTTGATAGCTCATTTCCCTACATCCTCTCTTTGAGACACGTGAAAAAAAGGCCGGTTACTCACAAACACTAGCAAGTACCGAACCTTTCCCATCACTTGAATCAACTTACAATTAAACACTTAATAACGAATTCACGTCGACTTCTTTGGCATCAATCCATAGTTTTTCTAAGTTGTAATATTGGCGTTCCTCTTGATGAAAAACGTGCACAACGATATCTCCAGCATCAATCAATACCCAACGAGAAGAATCGAGCCCTTCTAGACGCTTTAATTCAAATCCTTGTTCTTGCGCGGCTTTCTTCACCGCTTGAGCAATCGCGTCCACTTGTTTTTCAGAGCCTCCGTTACAAACGACAAAATACTTAGCAATCACAGATACGCCTTCCATATCTAACGCAACGATATTTTCTGCCTTTTTATCGTCCGCAGCTTGGACGAGTTGTTGTAATAACTGCTTTTCCTCCATGTACGTTAATTCCTCCCTTTCAATTTTCGCAACGCGAAGTCATTGTAAGCATGAAAAGTATCAGGATGAATCGGTTGCTGTTTGTTGACAAGAAAGGTGATCGTGTTTTTTATCGACAACAAGCACGCTTCATCCAAGTCTCTTTCTGCTTCTTCCCTTACTGCCTGCAATCCCGGGAAAGACCGTCCTGGTTCAATATAATCAGCAAGAAAGACCACCTTCTCCAACAAACTCATGTCTTTTCGGCCGGTTGTGTGTGAACGAATCGCCTTTAATACGTCCTCGTCACAAATCCCTTGCTCTGTTTTCACGAGATATGAACCAACAGGGGCGTGAAGTAATTCTCCACCTATTTCTGCAAAGGAATCATCAATATCCGTTTCATAAACAATCTTCGTCATCTCTTCTAAAGAGCGATATTTCGCATAGTCATGCCAAATCGCAGCTTCTCGAGCTTTCTCGACATTTGCACCAAAGCGCTTGGCTAATGTCTCAGACTCTTCGACAACGCGGAGTGTATGCGCATAACGAGGCGGCTTCAACTCTTGTTTTACAATTTCAAGTGCTTCGTTTTCACTCATACAGACGATACTCCTTTATATAATCAAAAACATCCTTCGTTAATAAAAATTGATTGAGGGACCCTTCTTTGATTTGATTGCGAATGGATGAAGATGAGACATCAACAAGCGCACCTTCTAGGTGGATCATCCACTCATCGTATGGTGGTACATTTCGATACCCTGGCCGATCTATACCGATAAACGTGACTAGTTCTAGCAAGTCATCGATACGATACCAATTCGGTAAGTCGTCGATCATATCACCACCGATAATAAAATAAAAGCGAGTATCAGAATAACGCTCACAAAGTTGTTTCATCGTATCGTACGTGTATGATCGCCCATCTCGTTCTAACTCTACCGTAGATAACTGATAATGTTCGTGTAAAGATACCATTCGTTCGGTTAAAGCGAGACGATCCTTTTCACTCGTTTGCGATGGCTGCTTTTTATGAGGTGGAATTCGATTAGGAAGCCACCACACTTCATCAAGATTCACACGCAAACGGGCCTCTTCTGCCATGAGTAAATGACCAATATGAGGAGGATCAAATGTCCCCCCTATGATCCCTACGTGTCGCATTTGGCTCCCCCATTAATTATTGTGGCAATTCACTTGTTGGATTATTGACGGATGTTTTGTACAAAACAATCGTCGAACCGATGACTTGCACAATATTTGCGTTCGTATCTTTTTCAATTTCCTTTGCAACCTCATTTCGGTCTTGAAGGCAATTTTGCAAAACACTCACTTTAATTAATTCTCTTGCTTCTAATGCTTCTGCTATTTGTTTTGTCATATTTTCATTCACACCAGACTTCCCTACTTGGAAAATCGGTTTGATTTGATGAGCTTGCGCGCGTAAAAAGCGCTTTTGTTTCCCTGTTAACATCATTTTCCTCCTAATGACTCAATCACTTGTTGTCGCATCAATTTTGTATCTGGTTTTTCACCTGTCCAATACTCGATGGCTAATGCTCCTTGATAAACGAACATCCCAACACCATCTAGAACTTCCGCCCCTAAATTGTCAGCTTCTTGAAGCCACTTCGTTTTAAGTGGATTATAAATTAAATCACTGACGAGCACACCTGGGCGAATCCCTTGTAAAGACATCGGTTGCTCATTTGTATTTGGTGACATTCCCACCGATGTCGTTTGAATAATAATATCATATTCATCCATGCATTTTTCCGATTGTTCAATCGTTTTAGCTTCAGTCGATTGCCACCCTTGACATAAGTCAACTAAAACCTCTGCTTTAGTAACGGTACGGTTAGCAATCGTTAACTGTCCAATTCCGTGTCTCGATAATGAAACAGCAACCGCTCTAGCAGCACCTCCCGCTCCAACAACGAGCACATGTTTATCAGATAAGTCGTCTCCGATTCTTTCAGTAAGAGATAAAAGGTATCCACGTCCATCGGTATTATAACCTTTTAACATACCATCATCATTTACAATCGTATTTACCGCTCCAATTTGTTTCGCTTCTTCTTCAATATCATCCAAATAATCCATGACATCCACTTTATGTGGAACCGTTACATTCACTCCCCGTAACCTTAGCGCACGTATCGCCTCTACTGCTTCTTTTAAACGATCAGGCTCTACATCAAACGCATGGTACGTGTAAGGAATTTGCAAACGTTCATACTGGGTATTATGCATGACTGGTGAAAGAGAATGACCAATCGGATGCCCAAAAAGACCGACGAGTTGCTTCATCTTCTTCTCCTTTCTGGTTACGTAATAAGAGCAGGTCGAAGCGTCACATTTACACCTTCTGGCACATAAGCACGTACGATCGACCCTTCACCGTGAACCGTAACCCAACCAAGGCCAGAAAACACAATATCTGTTTTTTCTTCTGGAAGTTTAAACTCTTGTTCTTTCAGTTTCGGAAATGACGACACATCTTCTGTTTTCGGAGGGCTTAACAGCTCTCCGAGATGGTTTTCATACAGATCATCTGCTTTTTCTGTCTTTGTTCGATGAATATTCAGTTCATTAGACATATAGCAAACGACAGCTTTACCTTGCGATTTTACAATATCAAGCCGAGCTAAACCAGCAAAAAAGAGTGTCTGTCCATCATCTAATTGAAACACTTTCGGCTTAATTTCTTTTTGCGGAATGATCGTCTTTAAATCGTCTTTGCCGACAGCATGATGAATTTGGTGATGGTTGATTATTCCAGGTGTATCAAACATCGTCGCTCCATCATCTAACGGAATATCAATCATATCTAATGTTGTACCCGGTACATTTGACGTCGTAATCATTAACTCATCATCACCGCCAAATTGCTTGATCAGTTGATTAATAAACGTCGATTTACCTACGTTCGTACTACCAACAATATATACATCTTTACCTTCACGCCATTTATCGATCAACCTCGCTGTTTCCGAGACTTCATCATTGCGAGCAGCACTCATCAAATGTACACCGATCGGCTTCAAGCCAAATTCACTTGCCATTTTCTTCATCCAATGAACCAATCGTCTCCTGTTCACTGAACGTGGGAGAAGATCGACTTTATTTCCAACGAGTAACACTGGGTTATTTCCTACAAATCGATGTAACCCCTGTAGCCAACTACCATCAAAATCAAAAATATCAACAATTTTAACAATTAATGCATCCTTTTGACCCAGTTGGTTTAATAATTGTAAGAAGTCATCATCTGTTAAGGAAACATCTTGCACTTCATTATAATGTTTTAATCGAAAACAACGTTGGCAAATGACTACGTCTCGACTTAATGCAGATTGTGGTGCATATCCGAGTTTGTTTGCATCTTCTGTTTGAATTGTCACACCACAGCCAGAACACATCATGTCTTCAGGACGTCCTTCTATCGTTCCCATTCAATCATCCCCTTTCGTTTCATCCAAGCAAGAGCCACTCTCTCTAAGCGCCGATTAAATTTCGTGAAAAACCCGTCACTTTCCACAACAGGCGCGACAAGAACTGTATAAAAACCAGCGCGATTGCCACCGAGAACATCTGTAAATAATTGGTCCCCAACGACGACACACTCTTCTGTTTTTCGGTCCATCTTTTTTGCAGCTTGTAAAAATGAGCGGACCATCGGTTTTTTCGCACTATAAATAAATGGAATACCGTGCGGCTCAGCAAACTTACTAACCCGTTTTTCTTGATTGTTTGAAACAATCACAATTTGGAACCCGGATTCTTTGATTTTTGCAAACCAATCAACTAATTCTTCAGTCGCTTCCGGTCGGTCCCATTCTACAAGTGTATTATCAAGATCAGTAATGATCGCTTTTATTCCACGTGCTTTCAAATCGTCTAATGATATATCGAACACAGACGGAACATATTCATTTGGAAGTAATCGACTCATCATCTTCTCAACCCTTCATTGTAAGTAGGTTTATGTAAAACGTATGCAACACTCGTCCATTTCATATCATACATGGACAAACATGTATTTTGCAATTCCTTAAATGATCATCTATGCTTGAAACCTCCCAATCTATATATCCTTTTAAACAAAATTTGAAGAGTAATGCTAAAAAAGAACCCCCACTACGTTTCGACGAATTTAAACAAAGCTGTAATTTATTATAGAAAAAATTCGACACATTCTTCAATGTTCCAACATATGTGGATAACTCCATGCACAAATCCACACAGATGTACCAAAGTAACAAACGACATATGAACAACATATCCACAGAATACCCACAAGGAACTGTGGATAAAACGAACGGTTGTTCTGATGTTTTTCACGTGATAGCATTTAATTACAGTTAGCAAATAAACAATTATATGAAAAAATAAGACACATTATGTTATGTTTTTTCTTTCCTTTACTTAATCATTGGATGTACAGGAGGTGAAACTACCATTTAGGTAGGCAAAATATGAACCATTTATCCGATGAACTACTTATGGAAACGTATGAGAAAGCTGTTGAACTAAAACTAAGTGATGACTTTATTAGATTAATAGAAAATGAATTAGAACGTAGATCATTGTTGGACAAGCTTCGTTTATCATCCTAGCTTTCTGTTTTTTTAAAAGAAACAATCGTTGTGCTTGATACAGATAATATAGAAACAATTAGAACACGAGACACAACAGTGATCCTTTTTAATTTTCTACACCTAATTATGAACTTACGATGGCGAACTCGGTAAGGTCGAAATGGGACACTAGCGCACTTTATCCATTAATCGATCTTTAAGAAGAGTTCGCCTGTTTCATTCATTTCTGAATTTGTATATACTCTCGCGGTTGGAACTTCATTTCAAACCATTGATCTTCTTCCTCTACACCAAACATTTGATAACCATCTACATTTTGACGAAAAACAATCTCCCGATTATATTCACCATTCAACCCTGCAAAAACAGCCACTAATGAAAGAAACAAACCTAATGAAACCATGATTTTAGAACGGTTTTCTTTCATGACGACTCACCCTTCCTATTCATTCCTATCTTTTAGTCTGTCGCCATAAAGAATTTTGTATACATATAAAGAACAGTATGACTAAACGGTGAAAAAATTTTTTTGAGGCGATATTTCCGTCTTTCATCATATTTAATAAATCTTAAAATTTAGGGTTAACCTACAAAAGAAGAAGGATGCAAGGAATTTTAATTTATTATATAATTCTCTATGCGTTTAATATGGAACTTTGTGTGTTCACCGACATTCCTGTAGCTGCTTGTACATGTGACAATCGAACTGCATAGCCTGTCCAATACCAAGCGTTCCCCTATTTTCTTTTTAGGTTCTCACGTTAACATTACATGAGAAATAGGAAATGTACCCTTTGGTATAGGATTGTGTCATTCAATCAATTAGATCGAATATCTGTTTAAAAGTAAGTAATTTTACATCTTTATTATTAAAATACTTTCTAAACAGAGAGAACTAGGTTGACCTGAATGCTAGCTTACGACTATTGAAAGAAGAGGAGGTTAAAGAATTTGTCTTTATTACATCTTGTCGTATTAGCCCCATTTCTCTTGGCGATTCTGATCCCTTTTTTGTATAAAAAATTTCGCCATATTCACACTGGATGGTTTGTACTAGGACTTCCACTCGTTCTCTTTATTTACTTTCTCACATTTTTACCTGAGATTAGTGGTGGGGGAGCCGTTCAGGAAACAGTCCCATGGATTCCTTCCTTAGGGATTGATTTTACCGTCTTTGTTGACGGACTAGGCCTTTTGTTTGCACTATTAATTACCGGGATTGGAACACTCGTTGTGTTATATTCCATTTACTACATAGCAAACAAAAAAGATGAGCCTTTAAACAACTTTTATGTATATTTACTCATGTTTATGGGAGCCATGCTCGGGGTTGTCTTATCTGACAACTTAATGGTCGTTTATGTCTTTTGGGAAACGACTTCTTTAGCTTCAATGCTACTTATCGGTTATTGGTTCCATAAAGAACGCTCACGGTACGGAGCACAAAAATCGATGCTCATCACAGTATTCGGTGGTTTTTCAATGCTTGCAGGGTTTACGCTCTTATACGTGATGACAGAGACGTTTAGTATTCGTGAAATCATTGCTCAAACAGATGTCATCGCAAGTCATGAGTTGTTCTTACCTGCGATGTTACTCATTTTGTTAGGCGCATTTACGAAGTCGGCACAATTTCCATTCCACATCTGGTTACCTGATGCCATGGAAGCACCGACACCTGTTAGTGCTTACCTTCACTCGGCTACAATGGTAAAGGCAGGTATTTATCTTGTCGCTCGCATGACACCTGTCTTCGGTGGAGAACCACAATGGTTTTGGTTACTTTCTGGATTTGGTATCTTCACACTTTTGTGGGGTTCTGTATCTGCAGTTCGACAAAAGGATTTAAAAGCGATCCTTGCGTTTTCAACAATCAGCCAACTCGGTATGATTATGACGCTTTTAGGTTTAGGTTCAGCCGCTGTTCATTTTGACCTAGCAAACGGTGAAACACTCTACACAACAGCCATTTTGGCAGCAGTCTTCCATTTAATTAACCATGCAACCTTTAAAGGAAGCCTATTTATGGTGGTCGGGATTGTTGACCACGAAACAGGAACACGTGATATCCGAAACCTTGGTGGTTTAATGACACTGATGCCAATTACGGCTACTGCCGCACTGATTGGAACATTTTCCATGGCAGGACTTCCACCATTCAATGGTTTCTTAAGTAAAGAGATGTTCTTTACTGGCGTACTAAACGCAACAACGTTAGATTTGTTTAACATGCAAACTTGGGGCCTGATTTTCCCAGTTATCGCTTGGATTGCCAGCATCTTTACGTTTGCTTACTGTATGATCATGTTCTTTAAGACTTTCACAGGAAAACATCAACCAGAAAAATTAAAGAAGCAAGCACACGAAGCACCTATGGGAATGCTAATTGGTCCCGTGATTCTCGCTTCACTCGTTGTCGTTTTCGGTCTATTTCCAAATGTTCTGTCATACTCGATTATTGAACCAGTTATGCGTTCGATTTTACCTAGTCTCGTTAGTGATGGTGGAGAATTTTACGTCAACATTTATCACTGGCATGGGCCGAATACCGAGCTTATGATGACAATTGGTGTTGTGATATTTGGTTCACTCGTCTATTTAAACTTGAAAAGATGGCAGGAAGCTGCGTTTTTCTTAAAAGAACGAGACCCACTTAACTGGCTTTATGATAACTCCCTCGTTTGGCTCATTGATGGTGCCACTTGGGTGAATGATCTACAATTAACAGGTCGCCTACGTGATTACATGGCGTACATGTTTGTCTTCTTTGCTGGTTTTATGGCATGGGGATTATTTTACTTTGATGCCATTGCCATTGACCTTGAAAATACAGCACCGATCTCAACTTACATTTTTGTTTTAGTTGCCGTGCTTATATTGGCGACGATTAGTATCCCGTTTATCAATCACCGTATAACTGCGATTATCGTCGTCGGTGTTATCGGGTTTTTACTAGCATTATTGTTTGTCGTTTTCAGAGCGCCAGACTTGGCATTAACACAGTTACTCGTTGAAACGGTTATGGTTGTTATGTTCTTGCTTGTCTTCTACCACTTGCCAGAACTGAAAAAAGAAAGCTTCAAACCAACAATGAAGATTTCAAACTTAGCGATTTCTATTGCAGTCGGTGTTTTTGCATCTCTGACTGCACTAAGTGCACATGCATTTAGTTACGAAAACCCGGTTGATGCCATTTCGAACTATTTCATCGAGAATGCTTATACTCTCGCAGGTGGTAACAACATGGTCAATGTCATCCTTGTTGACTTCCGTGGTCTAGATACACTTCTTGAGGTACTCGTTCTCGCTATTGCCGCTCTAGGTATTGTCGTACTAGTAAAATACACAGCGAAAGGAAGGGAGAACCTATGAACCGACAACGTCTAATTCTACATTCAATGACAAAAGTTGTTTCCTTTATCATCCTTTCCTTTTCGATCTTTCTGTTTTTCGCAGGACATAACGAACCCGGCGGTGGTTTTATCGGGGGACTTATGACAGCCTCTGCTTTGTTGCTTCTGTATGTCAGCTTTGACATACAGACGATCCGCAGAGTTATTCCATTTGATTACGTGAAGATGATTGCAGTTGGACTTTTATTAGCCATCGGGACAGGATTGATTGGTATGTTGTTCGGATTACCATTCCTGACCCAATTTGATGATTACTTCCAACTGCCAATTTTAGGGGAAACACACCTGGCGACTGCACTGCCTTTTGATCTTGGAATTTACCTTGTCGTCATTGGGGTTGCTCTGCTCGTCATTTTAACGATTGCGGAGGATGATAGCTGATGGAAATAATCATGATTATTGCCGTAGGTGTGATCTTTAGTGTTGCAACATATATGCTGTTAACGAAGAGCTTGCTACGTGTGATTCTAGGAGTTATGCTCCTCTCACACGGGGCACACCTTCTATTTTTGACGATGTCAGGATTAAAGCAAGGGGCACCACCTCTTCTCGGAGAAGAAGCGGCTAGTTACTCGGATCCGCTCCCACAAGCTTTGATCCTCACAGCGATCGTCATTAGTTTTGGTGTCACTGCGTTTTTACTTGTGCTTGCTTACCGCACATACAAAGTGCACCAAACAGATGATCTTGAAAAGTTAAGGGGAACTGCTGATGAATAACTTAGTGATTTTACCGATACTCATACCATTTCTTATGGGCGTCATCCTTATTTTCACGAACAAACGCCTATCGGTGTCGCGTACGATCAGCGTCCTTACGGCATTGGCGATGCTTGCTAGTGCATCATACTTAACATATGTCGTTTACACCGATGGCATTATGGCTCTTGAACTCGGAAATTGGGAGGCGCCATTTGGAATCGTACTCGTCGGCGATTTACTTTCATCGTCGCTTGTAGCTGTTTCAAGTTTACTAGCTGTTTCAACATTGTTTTTTATTTTCCAAACGTTTGACGAAGAACGTGAAAAAGCGTATTTTTATCCGTTCTTCTTCTTCCTGATGACAGGGGTAAACGGCTCATTTTTAACCGGAGACTTGTTCAACCTGTTCGTCTTTTTCGAAGTGATGCTTCTTTCGTCTTTCATTTTAATTTCTATGGGCGGAAAGAAAAGCCAATTAAGCGAGTCGTTAAAATATGTCATTATTAACACAGTCTCCTCATTAGTGTTCATCATCGGTATCGCTTATTTATATGCTGTGACCGGAACACTGAACATGGCTGACTTATCTGTGAAAGTCGCAGAATTAGGTCAAGAAGGAGTCTTAAATGTCATTGCACTCGTCTTCTTATTCATTTTCGGTGTAAAAAGTGCATTATTTCCACTTTATTACTGGTTACCGAAATCTTATGTCGAACCACCAACAGCCATCGCGGCGCTCTTTGGTGGATTGCTGACGAAAGTCGGTGTTTACACGATCTTAAGGACATACACGCTTATCTTTAACCAATCGAGTGAGATCTACTTTATCTTAATTGTACTCGGTGGTTTAACGATGTTTATCGGGGTTTTAGGTGCTGTGTCTCAATTTGATTTCAAACGTATTTTATCTGTACACATCGTCAGTCAGGTAGGTTATATGATCATGGGGATTGGTATTAACAGCACGATTGCAATCGCTGGTGTGTTTTACTTCCTCATTCACAATATCATCGTTAAGTCTGCTCTCTTTTTCTTTGCAGGAGCTACAGAAAAAGTAACAGGTACTTCACACCTTAAGAAAATGAGTGGCCTTTTGAAGACACACCCTTATCTCGGTTGGACCTTCTTTATCGCAGCAATTTCCCTTGCTGGCATTCCACCTTTAAGTGGTTTTGTCGGTAAGTTTATCTTAATCGTTGCTGGTTTCATGGAAGGGAACTATTTTGTCATTGCTGTCAGTCTTGCGACAGGGCTCTTAACACTATTTTCAATGATGAAAATTTTCATGACTTCATTCTGGGGAGAAGTCAAACTGCCAAAACCTGAAGCCGAGAATGTAAAAGTTGGTTCTTTGATTGCACCGATTGTTCCACTTCTCATATTTACAATCGTTTTAGGGGTGGCAGCGGAGCCGTTTTATCAATTTTCCCTAGAGCTCGCTGAGCAAATTATCAACCCTGAACATTACGTCAATTCTGTGCTTAAGGAGTAGTTGCTATGGCTAGTCAAATTTTACTTAACATCGGTATAGCTTTAATTTGGATGTTGTTACGCAACGACTACTCGCCTGTGGAATTTATGCTAGGTTACATCGTCGGATTAGGGATATTGTTCGTTCTTCGACGATTTTTAGAATTCGATTTTTACTTCCGACGGGTTATTGCAATGTTCAAACTTTTTTTCCTATTCATCTGGAAACTCATTTTATCGAACATTGACATGATTAAAATTGTTTTAAGCCCAAAGTTGGATATTGAACCTGGTATTGTTGCTGTTCCAACGAAATTACAATCAGATAGAGAAGTTACACTGCTAGCAACACTCATTTCATTAACACCTGGAACGCTTTCAATGAGTTTTTCTGAGGATGGTCGCACGATTTTCGTTCACTTTATCGATGTACCAGATAAAGAAAAGGCCATTGAAGAAATTCAAGAGTCATTTGAACATGCTATCTTGGAGGTGACGAAATAAATGTTAGACACTGTGTTTTTAATTACGCTCTTCGTGATGGCAGTTGCGATGCTCGCTTTATTTTATCGAGCCATCAAAGGACCTACCATGTCTGACCGAATCGTCGCCTTAGATACACTAGGTATTAGCCTAATCGGTTTTATCGGTATCGTGATGATGATCCAAGATACCCTTGCATATTCTGATGTTATGCTCGTTCTTGCAATTTTAGCGTTCATCGGATCGATTGCCCTCGCTAAATTTGTTGAAGGAGGTGTCGTCCTTGATCGAACTCGTGATTAGTGCGTTTGTTATACTCGGCGGATTGTTGACACTTTTAGGAGCGATCGGGATTATTCGCTTACCTGATGTCTACGGTCGTTTACATGCCGCCACCAAAAGTGCGACGCTCGGAGTAATCAGCATTATGGTCGCTGTGTTCCTCTACTTCGTTTCAACAGAGGGTGTATTTAGCGGTAAAGTATTGCTAACGATTCTTTTCGTATTTATGACGGCACCTGTTGCAGCATTTATGATTTCACGGTCTGCTTACACTGTCGGTGTAAAAATGTTTAATAAAGGTCATCAAGACGATTTAGCAAAATACGAAAATCGTGAAAAAGAAATCTCAAAAAATTAACTCATTACGAAAGAGCCTATGATGAAATCATAGGCTCTTTTAGTGTATTACATATTATTTTGCAATGAATGAGACGCATATTTTTCCTGATAATGACGTACTGCATCAGCTAGTAAGTCAACGATATGAACGCCTTTCATATGTTCAGACTTTTGCTCTCGCTCGATACCGAGTTTCATTTGTAACAAACATCCAGGATTGGCTGTCACAATCGTTGTTGCATCTGTATGTGTGGCATGAACCATCTTTTCATCGAGAATTTGCATCGACATCTCTGTTTCAATTAAGTTATAAATTCCTGCAGAACCGCAACAACGATCTGCTTGCTTCATTTCTTTATACGTTACACCTTCAATCGATTGAAGTAACTGACGAGGTGCAGAGGCCGTTTTCATCACGTTGCGTAAATGGCATGAATCCTGATATGTGATAACTTGTGGCTCAAGTACCATTTTTGGTGGACCGACCTCAACGAGAACCTCAGAAATATCAAGAACCTTATTGGAAAATTCCTTTGCTCGCTCTTCCCATTCTGGATCTCCATGAAACAATTCATCATAATCAGTAAGAAACGCACCACAACCGCCTGAATTTAATACGATATGATCAATGTCTTCCAATTTTTCAAATGCTTCAATGTTTCTTTTCGCTAGTTGTTTCGCTTTACCTTTCTCTCCGCTGTGTCCATGAAGAGCCCCACAACAATTTTGTTCCTCTGGGATCACTACTTCACAATTCGACTCCTGCAACAAATACAAAGTTGAATCGTTTGTCTTCATAAACATCGTATCCATTAAACAACCTGAGAAAAATGCGACGCGTTTCGTTTTTGTCGTTTTTGGTTCAATGTAAGTCGGACGTTTTTTTAGCTCTTTGGGTGACGGAATATTAGGTAATACTTTCTCCATCATCCCCATTTGACGTCCAGCGATGTTCACAGCTTTTGTTGCTCGCGCAAGTTTTTGGATACCTGTTTTTTGATAAAACCACATCAACCCGACAAGCTTACGCATTCTTTTTTTGTGAGGAAACACCTCATCAAAAACGACACGTCGAACCGTGCGTACAGGTAATGAGTGTTGTTTCTCCTCTTGTAAAATATCACGCGCTTGTTCGACTAATTGTCCATACTTTACACCTGAAGGGCAAGCTGGTTCACATGCACGGCAGCCAAGGCACAAACTTAATTGATCTTCTAAATCTTGATCTGGTTCAATCATCCCGTCTGCGACTGCCTTCATCAACGATATCCTTCCCCTAGGAGACGCTCCCTCATAACCTCCAGTTTCAATATAAGTTGGACATGATGGTAAACAAAACCCACAACGCATGCAATTTAATAATTCATCATCGTTCATCTTTTCTTGAAAATCACGTGAGATTTGTTGCTTACGCTCATTTGACATGGTGCTCATCGACTCACCACCACCCGTTTACGAGCCGATTTAGCAAACATTTTTCCTGGATTCATAATGTTATTTGGGTCAAGCGCTTGCTTGATCGCTTTCATCGCTGTTACGCCTTCTTCCCCAACTTTCCATGCTAAATACGGTGCTTTCATGATGCCAACACCATGCTCTCCAGTAATTGTACCGCCCAAATCAATCGCCTTAGCAAAAATATCTTCAAATGCTTCTTCCACACGTTGCATCTCTTCTTTTTCTCTAGCATCGGTCATACATGTAGGGTGTAAGTTGCCATCACCAGCATGACCAAACGTGCAAATTTGTACGTTATGATCTTCGGCAATTTGCTCAATTGCACGAACCATCTCTGCAATTTTCGAGCGCGGCACCGTCGCATCTTCTAAAATGGTCGTTGGTTTCATTCTCGCTAAAGCTGAAAGTGCAGAACGACGGGCTGCTGTTAACTGCTCTCCTTGCTCAACGGTCTCAGCTACCTCGACACTTAACGCATTTGATTCTCGGCAAATCTGTGCAATTTTCTCAATATCTCGCTCTACAACTTCCGGTTCACCATCCTGTTCAATGAGTAAAACTGCACCTACATCCGTTGGTAAACCAATATTAGCAAAATCTTCAACGACTTGAACTGTCGGCTGATCTAAGAATTCCAACGTAGTTGGAATGATTTGTGCTGCAATCGTCTTTGATACTGTTTTTGCCGCATCTTCTAAGCAATCATATAAAGCGAGCATCGTCTTTTTCGTCTTTGGCTTCGGTACGAGCTTCAATGTCGCTTCAGTCACGATACCTAGTGTTCCTTCAGAACCAACAAGAAGACGGGTCAAATCATAACCAGCCACATCTTTGGCTAGCTTCCCACCTGTACGAATAATGTCCCCGTTCGGTAGAACGACTTCTAAACCAATAACGTAATCACGTGTCACACCATATTTGAGTCCCCGTAAACCACCTGAATTTTCATTGATATTACCACCAATGGTTGAAATTTTCATTGAAGACGGGTCCGGTGGATAAAACAAATTCACCTCTTCGACAGCTTCAATCATTTCCTGGGTAATCACTCCAGGTTCGACTGTGACAGTGAGATTTTCTTCATCTATTTCAATGATTTGATCCATGTGTTGAAATAATATGACAATGCCACCTTCAACAGGTGTTGTTCCAGCACACAAGTTTGTCCCTGATCCCCTTGGGACAATTGGAACCTTTTCTTCATTACAAACCTTAACAATTTCAGAAACCTCTTGTGTTTGACGAGGCATAATTGCCGCATCGGGCATCGCTTGATAATTTGGAGTTGCATCGTATGAATACACAATTAAATCTTGTGTAGAATCTAGTAAATTCTCTTCCCCGACTATCGCTACTAACCTAGCGCGCACTTCTCCAGATAACATGTACACTCCCCCTACGTGTAAACACTTTTTCAACTTTTTTGTTTAGTACCCCAATTATAAAAATGAAAGGCGTCTTCTTCTATGTATATTCACACGAATATCACAGATGAAAACGCCTTTCTTTTGTTCATTTAATTGAATTCATACCAAAATAAGAGTGCAATATAAAATTTAGTAAGTTGTTCACCATCTTTTAATCGCTTGCCTGTTAGTTCTGCAATGCGCTGTAAGCGGTAGTGTAGCGTGTTGATATGTATATGTAAATGTTTTGCTGTTTCCTTTAAAGATAATTCACATTCCATGTACTTTCGCAAAGTCCATAACAAATCTGGTTCGTATTTTAAAGGGCCTAGTACACGATCAATAAACAATTGACGTGTATCATCACTAATCTCCGCTAAAGCTACATCTAATGTTAAATCATCATAAAAAACGGTCGTCTTATGATGCTTAGCTACACGTAACGCTTTTTTGGCATTTTTATACGATAGACTCATTTCCGCAGCTTGTTGAACAGTTGATCCCGCTGCAATGTACACATTGACGTTCTGCCGTTTTTTTAGCGTTCTTTGACAATGAACGAGCTGATCACGAACCGCTTCCCTTTCTGTTGGCAACGCTGCCTGTTTTAATAGGACAAATCGCCCTTGCCCCCAACGAATGAGAAAGTCTTGTTCAGCTACAACTAACAGTTCGTGTAACTCGTCATAGACATCATATTCAACGAATCGTACCTCTCGGGAGCTACTTTCACTCATATCAATATCAATCAAAACACAAATGCGTGAAACATCCATCTGTATACCTAAAATTTCTCCTCGTTCATACATGTCTCGATCAACGATTTGTTTGTGCGCCCATTCATATACAAATGTTTCTAAGCCTCGATTTTTTGATGCTAGCCTTTCACTTGAATACGCTTCTTGAATGATCAGCTCTGTCATGCGTTGCGTCAGCTCTCCGAATGGGCCGATATTTTTTGGATCTCCTGTTAGACCAATCACACCAATCGGTTGTCCTGTAAATTTTATCGGCAAATTAAGGCCTGCTTTCACACCATTAAAGCTTGCTACATCAGAACTTGAAATTTTAATAATATCATTTTTTTGTAAAGCCAATAAAGCACCTTCATGATATTGACCTACCCTTGTTGTATCACTTGCAGCCATTATCGTTCCTTGATCATTTACCACAATGACCTCTTCATTTACGATGTCCCTAACTTCATAAACAATCCTCTTCGCTAACGAGGATAACAGTTTCATCGTCCATCCCCCCTCAACTGTTTATTTACGTTTCAGAAATACCATTGATGAACGATCCAATACGCTCCCCTTGTCGTACTTTTTTTCCTCCTTCTTGAATGTGTGAACATTCATTTTGGAATGTCCCTTTTTCAAACAGTAATAAAACACTGGAACCAAAGGAGAAAAAGGCAAACTCCTCCCCTTTGTGCAATGTTTTTTCTTTATGAAGCACTTGAATACTATTAACATTCATAGCACCAACTTTTGCGATATTAACTCGCTTGCCACCTTGCATTTCTAATTCAGTCATTAAGCGGTAATTTTTAGATAACGGTTGATCGGCATGCTTTAGTCCAAATGGATTAACAGGAGCTGAACGAGAACCAAGTGCCCAACGTTTCACCATCTCCCCTGTCACCGGACTATGGATTCGGTGATAATCTTGGGGACTTAAGTAAAATAACAAAACCGTTCCACCTATGTAACGCTCAGCTAATTCCTCTGATCCTAATAACGTCGAAAGATCATATGTTTGTCCTTTCACCGTAAAAGCCTCATGTTCATCAATTTCTTCTGTATGAGTAAGTACCCCATCCACGGGACTAACAATGCTTGAAGGGTCTTCATCTATAGGTCTTGACCCTTCCCTTAACTTTCTACTAAACAACTCTTGTAATGATTGGTAAGAATCGATTGACTTCTCCATTTCATTTTCATCAATCTTATATGTCTTTACAAACGAGCGATTAACATACCGACTAAATGTAGAAGATGTAAAGTTTCGTAATATACTAGAAGTAAGTGGGTGGTTCGACAGTTCAACAAACTTGCGGTATAATTTAAGTTTCACGTTCATTCCTCCAAGTGAATCTTTTTCAAAAAGTATGGGGTTTTATGTGATTCATAGTTAATGCCTTAACATTATGGTATAATTATGATTTAAGAAATACTCCCTTAACACTTTTTCTAAACGAATCATTGATAAGAGCACCTTTAAATATATATAAATAGGTATTACTCTCCCGTTTTACCTTCCAGCAAACTAAAACTTTGCTGATTGATCATAAGGAGTGATCTCATTTTGACGATATTGCAACATGTTGTTGATCATACGATCAAAAAGTTTCGTAGCCAAACAGCCAATTTACTAACGATTACAAATCTAGGGCTTGGTGGTTTTGCGATTCTATTTGTTTTACAAGGGCAGTTCGGCTTAAGTGTATTAGCAATCTGTTTAGCTGCCATTTTCGACCGCCTTGACGGTCGCATCGCGCGCAAAATGAACATCGAATCTGAAATGGGCAAACAACTGGACTCATTATGTGATATCATCTCATTCGGTGTCGCCCCTTCTTTACTTCTATATCAATCGACATTAATTGATTTTGGTATAGCTGGTGCAGTCTTTACGATTATTTTCATTGCTTGTGGTGCGATTCGATTAGCTCGATTTAACGTTTCGGAAGCACCTGGATATTTTGTCGGCCTTCCGATTACGGCAGCTGGTTGTTTGTTAACCATTAGTCACCTGTTAACAGGCTCGATACCTGAACCTGCGTTTATGTTTATTATTTTAACATTATCTGTCCTCATGATAAGTAATTTCCGTGTAAAAAAAATGTAATGTCGAATCATCTCTTTTGATTGTAACATGTCCATGTAGAAAAGTCTGTTCTTCGCTTATACGAAGCTACAGGCTTTTTTATTGACTATAACTTCTTTGTCACGCCTTATACCACGTTTAGAATATGACTATAGTCATGTGCACCATTTTCTTTTTTCACACTGATGAGTACAATAATATGAAGTTCGACGATTCATGAAAGGAGACCAACTTATGCAACTCATCCTCTCACATAACCACTTAGACTTCGATGGACTCGCTTCAATGATTGCAGCAAAAAAACTACATCCGCAATCAATGATGGTTTTGCCACATAAACGTTCCTCTGCAGTAGATCATTTTTTAGCGATCTACAAAGATGCTTTCGCTTTCCACAATGAAAAGAAAGTTGATTGGAAGGCGATTGATAAAGTTATTCTCGTCGACACAGCAAACTTAGCTCGCACTGGGTTTAAGAAAATAAACAACCTTAAAGACGGTGTGTCATTCCATGTTTATGATCACCATCAACAAAAAGAGGACGACCTTACAACAGGAATCATCCAACGTGAGCAAGTAGGAGCTACAGTCACTTTACTTGTCGAACAGTTACAACAACAAAATATTAAGATTTCCTCTTTTGAAGCTACAATATTTGCCTTAGGGCTTTATTCGGACACTGGGGCTTTTTGTTTCGACTCTACGACAGCTCGTGATCTTCACGTAGGTGCTTTTCTCGTCGAGCAAGGCGCTCAACTGCAAATCATCAAAAAATACAGACAACAACCTTTAGAAGAAGAACAGCACCTTTTATTACAATCACTGTTAAACACATACGAGACGTACTCATTCAATGGTGTGGAAATTCTTTTGGCCAAGCATCGCCAAGAAGAATACACCAACAACTTAGCGATCATTTGTCGACGCATGTTAGAAACGACGAAAGCTGACGCAGTGTTTGCACTTGTTGAAATGGGGAATACAACCTTTCTCACTGCCAGATCTAGCAGTGATCGAATAAATGTCCTCCCTGTTATTGAGGCGGTTGGAGGCGGCGGACACGAACAAGCTGCAGCCGGAAAAGCCAAGAATGCTGAATGGAGCACGTTGTGCGAAGATATAAGAAGGCGCCTGGAAAAGGCAGTGAAACCAGCGATCACAGCAGAGAACATGATGTCCTCACCTGTACGTGTGATTGCTCCAGATACGGCTGTTATCGATGCTTCAAAGATGCTCTATCGCTATGGACATACTGGGTTTCCCGTTATTCAAGATGGAGAATGCACCGGTATTATATCAAGACGCGATGTTGATAAAGCTTTACACCACGGTCTCGGACATGCACCTGTAAAAGGTTATATGAGCCGCAACCCTCAAACGATCTCTAAAGAGAAATCGTTAGAAGGCATTCAAGAAATCATGATTGAACACAACATCGGGCGATTACCTGTCATAGATGATGGACAAATGATTGGAATCGTCTCACGTACTGATGTGATTCGAGCCATTCATGGGAAAAAGGAAACAAACGATCCATCACAAGTATTTCATCATGTCCCTACTCGTCACTCTGTGTACGAATTCATGTCATCATTGTTGTCTAAAGAACTATTTACGTTATTAAAGCACATTGGCGAAGAAGCTAAGCAGTTAAAAATGAATGCTTTTATAATCGGTGGCATCGTGCGAGATATTTTATTACATAAAAACAACGAAGATATTGATATTGTTGTAGAAGGGAATGGCATTGAATTAGCCAACACACTTGCAAATTCATACGGCGGATTCGTACGGACTCATCCGACGTTCCAGACAGCTACTTGGAAACACACCTCTGGTTTTAAAATAGATATCACGAGTGCTCGAACTGAATACTATGACTACCCAGCCGCGCTTCCTGATGTGGAAATGTCAAGTATAAAAGAAGATTTATACAGACGAGATTTCACGATTAATGCCATGGCCATTAACCTCCATCCCGAAAGCTTTGGAACACTTATTGATTACTTTCATGGCTATGAAGACTTAAAAAAAGGACATATTCGTACGCTTTATAACCTTAGTTTCGTTGAAGATCCTACTCGTCTATTACGGGCGATCCGTTTTGAAACACGATTCAACTTTTCGATGGATGAAGAGACCGAGCGTTTCGCATATGAATCAGTACAGCACATCCACCAAACATCCACACCTAGAATTGCTAGCGAGTTGAAGCGCCTTACTGAAGAAGGCAATCCCAAAAAAGGGTTTGAAAGGTTACAAGCATTCGGTATATGCTCATTTTTGTTCCAAAAATTACGGAGCAACGAAGACATATTATTGGACATCGAACAATTTTCAACGTTCATCGCAAGCGCAGGCACCAAATCAAAGCATTGGCAGTTCACCGATTCCATTTGGCTTAGCTACATGACTTTTACCATCCCGTGTCGACCTGGTGTACATCGAGAACTTCAGCCATTTAGCCAAAATAAACAAGACGATCGATTCATCGAACAATGGGGTACACTAATTGATCATAAATTTCATGAAAAAGACCTTACTGCACCACTTTCAGAATGGCATCAATGGTTTCATCAATATGATGATGAACCACTTTTAGCTTGGGCATATCATTCAGACATGACTCAGCAAGCACTAAGAAAAACCAAAATGGAAACATATATTAATTCTCGATCTCACTTACCACAATTCATCGATGGTAACAATTTGCAATCGCTTGGGTTTAAACCTGGGCCATGTTTCCGTGACATTCTATTTACTGTTGAACAGTGGCTATTAGATGACCCTACATTATCCCGTACAGACATAGAAACACGAATTTTACAAACCTTCCATGAAAAGAAAGAGGATTAATTGAACTTATTGCTTTGATAAAATCATCATTCATTCGAACCAATTTCATAATGAAGGGTTTTTAAAAACATCACGAAGGTCAACGTTCATTTTTGAAACTGATTGAAACGAAAGGCGGCGACTCCCAAAGGATCAGCGCAGTCTGAAAATCCAATTCAGCGACGGTTTGTGGAGCTGAATTTAGCTGAAGACAAGCCCTTGGGAAAGCGTCCGCCTGCAGTGAAAATCACAATCCATGTTCCGAAATGATCTTTACATCATCTATTATGAAATTCATTCACTTAACTTTTTTACGTAGAATAAATCATCGAACAATACTTCATACTACTTATCAAAGCAATAAGGAGTGAATGATGATGAAACTTAGGGAACAAATGCCTGAGCTCGAAGGGGCAACTGAATGGATAAATGGCGAAGTAAGCAAAAGTGAGCTCATTGGTAACAAACCAACTCTCATACACTTCTGGTCTGTCAGTTGCGGTCTATGTAAAGAGGCAATGCCTGATGTAAATGAATTCCGTGACGAATACGAAGATGAATTAAACGTGATTGCAGTTCACATGCCACGCTCTGAAAAAGACCTTGACCTTCATGTTATTCGCTCAACAGCTCAAGGACACGATATCACTCAACCTATTTTTGTTGATAACGAACACAAACTGACAGACGCTTTCGAAAATCAATACGTACCCGCTTATTACGTCTTTGACCAAGAAGGAACACTTCGACATTTTCAAGCTGGTAACAGCGGTATGAAAATGCTTCGTAAACGTGTCAATCGCGTTCTCGGTAAAGAAGAGAATTGAATAACTCACGCTTGATTTCAACTAAAAATTAAAGCGTGAGTTGGCTATGCTCTACACAAAAGTGAAATTAGTATAACAAAAACTATATAATAAACTTTTTAACCCAACAAGGCACAAAATGATCCCGACTGATAAAACGAAATTTTCGGACTTATTCGCTTCAAAATTGAATAAAAAAGGATTTTTTGAAAACGTTTAAAAAATGTACCGAAATAAAATTGAAGTTTGTAAATAGGTATGATACTTTAAAAGAGTAGTTAACCTTAAAGAAAAAGAAAGGATGATCAACATGAGCGTACATATTGGCGCTAATAAAGGTGATATCGCAGAAACAATTTTACTTCCAGGAGACCCGCTTCGCGCAAAATACATTGCAGAAAACTTTTTAGAAGATGTCACTTGTTATAACGAAGTACGAGGTATGTACGGATATACAGGTACATACAACGGAAAGCGCGTTTCTGTTCAAGGAACAGGCATGGGAATACCTTCAATCTCCATTTATGCACAAGAACTCATTGAGCAATATGGCGTGAAAAACTTAATCCGTGTCGGATCTTGTGGTGCTTTACAAGAAGACATCAAAGTGCGTGACCTTGTACTAGCACAAGCTGCATCTACTGACTCTGGCGTAAACCAACGTCGTTTCCACGGCATTGACTTTGCTCCGGTAGCAGATTTCAACTTATTAAAGAAAGCACATGACATCGCAACAGAGCGTAACTTTAATGTCAGTGTCGGAAACGTATACACAAGCGATAACTTCTACACAGAAGAAAAAGAATTGACAAACACACTAGCTAACCACGATGTGTTGGCAGTTGAAATGGAAACAACAGCACTTTACACACTTGCAGCGAAATTTGGTGTATCTGCATTAACAGTTCTTACAGTTAGTGACCACATCATTACAGGCGAAGAAACAACTTCCCAAGAACGTCAAGAAACATTTAACGAAATGGTTGAAGTAGCATTAAACGCAGCTCTTAGCGAATAATCATTTTTTAAACACTAAAAAGGTCAGACGACTGATCTCTAAAAAGAGGACAGTGTCTGACCTTTTTATGACATTAAGTATATAACCACATTAGTAACACAACGCAACGAGCTCTTCCTTCTCAACAGGGCCGAAATAATGACGCGTATCCAATTGATCAAACGCTTGTCGGATTGCTTGACGCTCGTGTTTGACTCCCTTTAATGCTTCCTCTACATCAGAAATGTCTCCTACACCAAAAAAGTCTCCATAGATTTTGCAATCTTGAATAACGCCTCGCGACACGTTCAAACGGATATCAACGCTTCCATAATCGGTACGTTTTGAGCGCTCAAGGTCAAATTTCGGTGATTTTCCAAAGTTCCACTCCCATTTTTGGTACCGTTCTTCAGAAATTTCATGGATCTTTTTCCAATCTTCGTCTGTTAACGGTTGCTCATCAATATTCTCTTCACTACCAAAAATATAACGAAGGATCGTTTTCTTGAATTCATCCATCGTCAATTTCTCACTGAGAAATTCATTGATGTTTGCAACACGACTGCGAATAGACTTGATCCCTTTTGAACGAATTTTTTCATCACTTACGTTTAAGCTTTTGACGACATTTTCGACTTCGGAGTCCAGCATAAGCGTACCATGACTAAACATTCGACCCTTTGTTGTATATTGAGCATTTCCAGAAACTTTTCTTTCTCCGACAACTAAATCGTTCCGACCGCTCAGCTCTGCTTCTACACCTAACTTGTTTAACGCATCAACAACCGGTTGCGTAAACTTTTGAAAGTTATGAAAGCTTTCTCCATCATCTTTTGTAATGAAACTAAAGTTTAAGTTTCCATGATCATGGTAAACGGCGCCGCCCCCCGATAGACGTCGAACGACATGAATCCCCTGATCCTCAACGTAATCAGTATTGATCTCTTCAATCGTATTTTGGTTTTTTCCAATAATGATTGAAGGTTCATTAATATAAAACAACAAATACGTCTCGTTGGGGTCCAAATATTTTAACGCATACTCCTCAATCGCTAAATTGATGCGTGGATCAGTGATTTGCTGGTTATCAATAAATCGCATCATATCCCTCCTTCGTCTTTTATTATAGCATGTCCACCGGAATACAAAAAAAAGAAACCACCTAGTAAACTGACTCTTGCGGTTTTCCAATATTTTAGAGGTGTAGACAACCCGTCACGCTAAAATCATAACGAAAGGCCCCTCACTTGATAAATGAGAGGCCTTTCGTTCGTACTGCTACTAAACACATATAGAAATCAACGTTTCACTTTTAATCAAAAAATCGTTTTTCTTGCCCTTTTGTACCTTCTTTTTGATGACGATAAAACTCATGAAACAATTTCATTAACGCACGCTTTTCGATCCGGGACACATAGCTTCTAGAAATACCTAAATTTCGAGCAATTTGCCGTTGTGTTTGCTCCTCTTCATTATTGAGGCCAAACCGCCTAATCACAACATCCCTTTCACGTTCATCTAAAACGTGAATATACTCATAAATTTGCCTTTTCTCCATTTTTAATTGAATCATTTCAACGACGTCTTCTGTGTCAGATTGTAACACATCCATCAAACTAATCTCATTTCCTTCTTTATCTGTTCCGATTGGATCTTGTAGTGAAACGTCTTTACTTACTTTCTTCAATGACCTTAAATGCATGAGGATTTCATTTTCTATACACCGGGCCGCATACGTAGCTAATTTCGTTCCTTTTCCAGGTGAAAAGCTTTCAATCGCTTTAATTAATCCAATTGTGCCTATAGAAATTAAGTCTTCATTTTCTTCACGGGTATTTTCAAATTTTTTGACGATATGTGCAACAAGGCGTAAATTGTGTTCAATCAAACGATTTCGTGCTTCGGGGTCGCCTTCTTCTTTCATGAGACGTAAGTATTTCTTTTCTTCTTCATCGCTGAGAGGTTGTGGAAACGCATTGTTTTTGACGAAGGATACGAACACAAACACTTCTTTGATGATCGAACTAAGTGCCGCTATAATACTTGACATTTCGTCACCTCCGATACTTAGGCATCTTACCCAAAGTATATGCCTAGCGGAGGATGTCTGTGTCTGTCTTACGAAAGTTAGAAGATGTGACAAGATAATTTTTTTAAATGATAAAAAAGCAAGCCCTCCATTTTTGGCTTGCTCTACTTAGGACTTATTGTTATCGGCAGTGGCAACCTTCTTCGCTTCATCGAAAATAATGCCTCTGCGATCTAATTCTTCCTTTAATATTTGAAGAAACTCACCATCAAGTTGTGAACGAACAGCATGCTCATAAGCTTCGACTAATAACTCATCCTTTAACTTTGTATACATTTGTAACACCCTTTATGCTTATTTCGTTAACAAATTTTATTCTATATTTAGTTTTCCGAAATTTCAATCCTTTAGAACTGAAAATTCTGATAACAATATGAACAAAATGTCATAATAAGGAATCTGCATTTTAACAAAATAGACATTTAAAACCAGATTCCTAACCTCCTTAAAGTTAAAGCATCTTTAATTAAGAAAAGACAGGGAGATTCCCTGCCTTTTGTCTAACCTTCAGTTTTTCCAAGTATGTTTACCACACATTGATAACAATATTATTGCTGACCATTTTTAACCCATTCAGCGACTTGTACTGTTCGTTTTGCTTGGTGTTTGACAGCAGCTTCAACATCTTCTTGCATTTTGCCGTCTTGGTCTACGGTTACACTCGTACCATAAGGATTTCCGCCACCCGCGAAAATCGATTCATCAGTGTAACCAGGTGTTGCGACAAGTGCCCCCCAATGAAACATTGACGTGTAAAGTGATAAGAGCGTTTGCTCTTGGCCACCATGTGCGTTTTGTGCAGATGTCATCGCACTCACGACTTTATTGACTAGTTTTCCTTCCATCCATAGTCCACCAGCAGTATCAAAGAATTGCTTCATTTGCGCTGGTACATTACCAAAACGAGTCGGTGTACTAAAAATGATCGCATCCGCCCACTCTAGATCATCTAATGTTGCCTCTGGGACATCCTTCGTCTCTTCTAAATGTGCTTTCCACGCTGGATTTGATTCAACCGCTTCTTTTGGGGCGGTCTCGGGTACTCGCAATACTTTCACATCAGCACCTGTCGTTTTTGCACCTTCTTCAGCCCACTTTGCTAACTTATAGTTTGATCCTGTTGAACTGTAATACATGATTGCTAGTTTTACGTTTGACATATGATCTCTCCTTTTCTGATGAACCTTCACCAAATAATTTTTGTGAAAACCCCATTGTCTCACTACCTGTTTTTACTGACATTTGAGCTTATTTATCATTGAAAGCCCTCTCATTAATGAAGGGAATCAGCTCTATACCTTAATGATGGTCGCTGAATGTTCTCACCTCCTCAAAAGATAACATATCTTGAAATGATATATCTTTACTTCGAGATATTTAGGCGGAATTTGTTCAAAAAGTAAGCGGAAAAACTCCCGTCTTACTTTTTGAACTGTTACTTAGAGAGAATCGATCAAATATTATAATTGCTTTGCATGAAACCCTAATTTCTTCAACTTTTCGATCATCACTTCTTTTTCCTCGGGCCCAAGACCCCCAAAGATCTGTTGAATTCCTTCACTATGTTTAGGGAAGATATGCGCCATTAAATGACTACCTTCTTCAGTGATCATTGCATACGTTACGCGACGGTCTTTCGGACAAGCTTTTCTATGTAAATAACCTTTTTTTTCGAGCTTATCAACAACATACGTAATACTCCCACTCGCTAGTAGAACTTTTTTTCCGATTTGTTGGATCGGTTGCTCCCCCTTATGATACAGCAATTCCAAGACAGCAAACTCTGTCGGGTTTAAACCATGGCTTTTAATATCCTCTTCAACCTGATCTGTGATCGCTCTTGTGGCTCTCGATAAAACGACAAATAATTTTAACGATAAATCTTGATCAACATATTGATTTTTCATTTGTTACCAAATCCCCATCATTTATCTTGAATTCAAGATAAATGTACATGAAACGATTTCCAATGTCAACACTTCACTATCATTTTCATCCCTTTGATTACAACATAACATTTACGAACATATTACCAAAACGAGCGACAATACCACCGATTAAGAATGCCGTCAAGATCGTAACCACTAAAATGCCCAGAGCCACTTTCCAATTAAACTCCCTTGTGATCGTCGCAACAATGGCAATACAAGGTACATAAAAAAGTGAAATCACTGCCCCCGTAAATAATTGGACCAATGTTAAATCCATTTCAATCATAGGCACGACAGTTAATTCTCTTCGAAAAACACCTAACAACAAAGGTGTTGAAGCTTCAACAGGAAGTTGCAACCACTGAGTCACTAACGGACGCATAAATGAACTGATGTAGTTCATCACCCCTGTTTCATAAACAACCGAAGCAATCGCAATGATTTTCATCATTGGCACCGCCCCATCTACAATGTACTCTTTCATCCGAATGAAAACTTTCCTAAAAATAATATCTTTTTTCGGCGGTAAAAGATCTGGAATTTCAACAATTGTCGATGGAAATGCTCCTGGTATGAACTTAGCTAGCAACATCCCGGCTCCAACTAACACTAAGAGACTTATGGCAAAAACAGCAACTAAAACGAATAAACTTCGCTCTCCCAAGAGAAAAATCAGTGCACCAGATTGTGCTACACACGGAATTGCTAAGCTGATTAATGAAGTAACAATCAGCCTTTCTTTATAAGAACTTAAAGACCGTGAAGCCATAATTGCAGGAACACCACAACCATACCCTAGTAGAAATGGAATAATACTTGAGCCAGGTAACCCCATTTTATTAAAAATACCATCAAGTAAAACAGCTAACCTTGGTAAATATCCGCTATCTTCCATAATTGTAAATGCAATATAAAAAGATATAACATAAGGAAAAACAAGCGTAAACGGCCATTCAAGACCTTTAACTAATAATCCATATTCACCTATGAGAACTTGAAGAAACAGACCTTCAGGAATAATTTGTTCAGCTATAAAAACAAGAGCCGGAATCAATATTTCACGAAAAAGAGGAAGGAGTATATATTGACGCAACCCCATCCCTACTCCTACGACAAAAGCAAATACCAGTCCAAGGATTAATAAGCAAAGCGGAATTCCTGGCCATGGCTTAATCATTTTATCGCCCAGTGTTTCTTTTTGCTGAACCGAAGATTCTCGTTTTGACTTTATTTCAGATGTTATCTTCTCTACCCTATGCCATGCCTCTTCCTCTGTTATCTTGCCGCCCCCTAAACAGTCATGCCCTAGAGGTTCTTGTTCAACTGTCGTACGAAGTTGTTCCTTTACTCGTTCTAGTCCCTCCTTCTCTACTGCAACAGAAGGAATAACCGGGATTTTTATTTTGTCCATTAACTTGTTGACATCAATACTTTCGCCTTTCTTTTCTAGTAAATCGATTCGATTCAAAAGCGCGATGACAGGTATTTGATGTGCTTGTATTTGATTCAATAAAAAAAGACTTCTTTCTAAATTTTGCGCATCAAGTACGACAATAATTGCTTTTGGTACTTGAGCTACATTCACCTCAGTTTTTGATTGTTGTTTACTATGACAGCCATTTGAATGACTTATACTCCCACGTCCATATAATAAATCAACCGCTATCTGTTCAGCTTCATTGGTTGCTTCTAACGTATATGTACCAGGAACATCAATAAGTTGATATTCCTGTCCTCCAACCATAATATCCCCTACGGTATACTCCACGGTCGTACCAACATAATTAGCACAATCACTATTTTTTCCTGTTAAGTAATTGAAAATCACACTTTTCCCTACATTGGGTGGACCTATTAATAAGATGGTTTGCTTTGACATCTTTATAAAACCTCCGTCATTTTGTACAGCCATTCACCATAATGTTTATTTTTTTTGCTGTCTTTCTATCAATTGCGACGCAATGACCTGAAATCTCACAAACAATCGGTCCGTTACACACCCCGAGCGCTCTAATTGTAATCGTTTTCCCTTCACGAAATCCAAAACTTTTCAGTAGAGGATCCGTTACATTATGGCAAATAACGCAAGGGGTACCTAGTGACGCTTCCTCCAGTGTTATTCCTTGATTTAGATGGTCTCGTTTATGTTCACCTTTCAACTTTTTAAACATCCATACCATATTCGATCTCCCTCTCCCGCCTTTTAATATCATGATTCATAATAAATTGCAGAACTGTAACACCTGAAATCATAAGTGGAATCCAAAAAGTGAATACTCTCGTCATCAAAGCAATCGTCAATGCATCACCATAAGTGACACCACCCACAGACAGAATGAATGCCATTGTCATTTCAAAACTACCTAGTCCTCCTGGCGACAATGGAATCATGCTAACAAGGTACGCCATATATGTCGCAATCAAGATGATACTGATAGACATATCGAATCCAAGCATGACTGACACGAGATAAACTTTCAGCGGATAAGCCATCCAAATGAACATAGAAACACTTAAAATCAAATTTCGGTATTGGGTATATTTCATAATGTGAAGGGTTTTTGCCGAAAATTGCGTCACAAATTGTATGATTTTTTCTATCCATTGATAAACATTCGGAAATCTACGCGGTAACTTCTTTCCAAAAATAATTGATGATTCGTTATTAACTGGGTACCGCTCTGCCCATTTCAATAGTTGATAAAAGGTAAATAATATGATGACGAAACAAGCAAATACTCCATAGATTATCATCGGTAGTTCTAAAAAAATGAGTGACATGATAACGGTACCAGAAATAATAAGCAAAAAAGCCAGCGTGGAAACGAGTTTGTTTGCTACGGTTAATGCAGAAACGTCTTGATAACCTAGACCCGTCTTTTTTCTTAATAAATATATTTTGACCCCTTCTCCTCCGACTTTCACCGACGGGGTTATGCTTTCTACGAATTGTCCTGTAAGGTTTATCCTAAACACATCGTAAAGTTTGATATGTACATGTTCATTGACAATAAATAAGTACCATACAAATGAAGAAAGAAATAACGTCAGTAATTGAAATAATAGCATGACGGCACCATCGGTAAGACTCATTTGACTCGCCGTCGACATCACTTCATCCCAACCAGTTTTAATCACTGTAAAAACAATTAGTAAAACACCGATGGCTAAAGGGATTCTTTTATTCAAGCACTTCCCTCCTTTTTTTCAACACCTCTAAATAAAAATGATTCTTTAAAAGCTTTCATTGGATGTACCGCTTTAGAAGTTGGTATCAATGAATCTGGCAAACTTCCATAAACAGATTCAAACTTTTCCCGCGGCTGACGAAAAACCACGCGACACCCTTCTCCACCTTGCTCCATTAAACGCTTATAAATGCGTTCCTTAGCCCCTGCTTGCAACGCAACAATTGCTACTTCAAAATCCATCCCTAAGTCTTCTTCACCATCTCCGTGGATAATTTGCACTCGGTCGTCTACACCAAATTTTTTCGTTATCTCTTTCGCATTTTTAACTGCTTCTACATCTCGGTCTATGCCTATCACTTTCGCATTTGTCATTTGTGCAATATGTATAGATGTAAATGGAAGTGAACCACAACCAATATTTAAAACAACATCCCCTTCTTGAATATTTGCCAATGCTATTTCTTGTTCGATGACGTGTTTGTATGCACGACAATAAATGGTATATCCTGGTTTAAACCCACACGTCATTTTCTCAATATTTGCAAAGAGTTTCTTCAAATGTCACATCTCCTTTGGCGTTCCGCGTTGATAATGAATATCATTACCACAAGTTTATATAGATAGATTGGTATATTCAACCTGGAAAATCCAAATATTTCAACAATCTTGTGAATGATTACACCTTTTATAAACGAAAACACGCCTTGCTTGATTGCAAGACGTGCGATAACAAAACAACTATAGATTTTGGAAAAACACTCGGATCACATCCGCACCACCGATCATCGTTCCCAATGCACTAAATATGTTCGTTAGGACAACGATGAGCAAAATTCGCGTCGCTTTATTCCCCCAAAACCCTTTGACGGTGTACACATCATCAGAAAGGTTTTCAAAGTCTTCGACACTCGGCCTTTTCATATAAGCTTGGACAAAACCAGAAAACCACCCCGCTGCCATAAGTGGGTTTAAAGAACTTAGTGGCGCGACTGCAAAAGCTGTTAAAATCGCCAATGGATGCCCAAAGGCAATAGCCGCTCCAACGGCAGAAAAGGACCCGTTCCAAAGCGTCCAACTGATTATTTGATGGATACCTGCGTCTGGATTTGACCAAAATGTATAAGCAATAATTGAAATGATCAAAAGCGGAATCGCCCATGCAATCATTTTCGGGACGTTTGATTTTGGTGGTTTTTCATTTAACTTCTGTAAATCTTGTTTTTCATGGATTTCTTTCTTTATACCAGGAACATGAGCTGCACCTAACACAGCGACAATTTTTTGTCCTGGTGCTGTTTTAATTTTTTCTGCTAAATATTGATCACGTTCATCGATTAACGGCTCTTTCATTTTCGGCGCATTTTCGGTAAATTCTTCAAGCATCGAATCGAGCATATCCTGTGACTTCATTTTTTCAAGTTCCTCTTCAGAAATGCTCTCTTTATTGAAGATACTTGCAGATAACTCGACTAACAGTTTCATCTTTCCCCAAAAACCAATCCGTCCCCAAATTCGAGAGAATGTAATTTGGATATTTCGATCAGCTAGGACAAGATCGGCACCTATTTCATCTGCTGACTCGATCCCTTGAATCATTTCCTGACCAGGCTGAATACCAAACTGCTTAGCCATTCTTTTTTGAAAAGAAGAGATGACAAGGTTCATTAAAAGAAGCGTCGCCTTCTTTTCTTTAACAACTTTAAAAATATCCATTTCTTTCCATTGGTCTCTATTCATAATTGATTGATAGCGCTGTTCATCTAACTCTACACAAACAGTATCTGGATTCTCTTCAGCAATCACTTCTTTAACTTGTTCGGCACTCTGCTTAGATACGTGCGCCGTACCAATCAAAATGTATTCTTTATCTTCTATCTGAATTCTTGTGATATTCTCTTCAGTCATTTCCGACCTTCCTTTAACGTATTCCTGATTCAATAAGCTCATAAAAATTATTATAGCACGTTTATTGATACCACCGGAAATGAAAATCGTGTTTTTTTTGTATAGCTTTAGCAGAGTAAAGGGTAGGTGCTACCGAAGTAGCACCTACCCTTTACTCCATAAAAGCATCACACTTCTTTCGTTAGGAAGGTTCCGTACGTTGTGCCGCATCAACCATCAGTAAGATACCTGTCACAATATGCATCACCATTCCTACAAACGGAATCCAAGCGACGCAAGATGTGACGATCCCTAAAATCGAACCGTGTTTATGAACACCGTCCCGACTCGATAAAATGAGTGTAACAATATGAAGGGCAAGCATAAACAATAAAGGCAACCAGTACATTCCGATCACGATCGTAGCTCCTAAAATAGGAATTCCAAGAAGGATTTCAAATGACCCTGTAATCCATTTCATCATTCTTGATGTCGGCATGCTATTCAACTCCTATTCACAAATCCGCCTTGATAAGTCGCGGTAAAACTCCATCACATCAGTCCCTTTCATAAAATTCAATGAATGCGTCTCTTTCTTTGTCGATATCTCGATATTATTCGAAAAAGAAAGCGTACCCGTTTTCTCAATCGCGATCTCCTCAATTTTACTATATGGAATACTGACGACGACCTTTTTAGATTTTGACAAAATCGAACGATCAACAAAGATAACACGGTGGCTCGTAAAAGTGACAAAATCAACCATTAATCCGTAGGTGCTTTCAATTTTTTCACCTTCAAATAAAAATTCCTCAGCCTTCTCTAGATGCTTCTTCTTATTATCGCCTTTACTAAAAACGGACATGTTCTACCCTCCTCACAATGTTCTTATTAGTTCTATGTAAGTTAACCCCTACTACATGCGCAATACTAAAGAAATATTCAACGATCAACCTATCATTTTCACCACCTCTAATCAGATGAACATAAAATAGTCGACATTTCACTGTGGAAGATCTCCTGATATAATAAACGAGATGATAAGAAAGCGGTGAAGAATAATGGAATACACAGGTGAGCGTATTATTCCGGAGAAAATGGATCCAATGAATGGAATGCTTTTAGAGCATATTGCACGCTATTATTTCGCAACCAATTATGCCCAAGGACGTGTCCTCGACATTGCTTGTGGTGCAGGATACGGAGCGAAAATGCTCGCGAAAAAGAATAAAAAAGTGATTGATGAAATCATTGCCGTTGATATCGATGAAGAAGCGATCGATTATGGTCAAGGACAATATTATCATCCACTTCTTAGCTTTCAAGTCGCTGACTTGACAGATGAACAATTGACTAACCAACTCGGCACATTCGATACGATCGTCAGCTTCGAAACGATCGAACACGTCCCTGATGACGAGTTTGCGATTCAACAATTTCATCGTCTATTAAAGCCTGGTGGAAAATTAATTGTCTCCACGCCCTTCGGTAAAGGAAGGGGAAAACCAACAAAGGAACCTTTCCACTACCACCAGATTACTGTCTACGAGTTTTTCTCCCTTTTTAACAGCTTTTCTGATACTGAATTTTATTTTCAAAAAGGCGTCATGTTTGAACCACCGCGAAAAGGCCAGCGTTACCCAATTGGCCTCGCAGTTGCTACAAAATAAAATTTAAAAGCTCAGCCACAGGCTGAGCATTTTTCATTCAACCAAGAAGGTGACAAAATTGTCGTTACTCGAAAAAACATATACACTACTTATTTTTTTATCAGTGATCATGGGCATCGCCTTTGGGCAGTTTGAACTTATCCAGGTGCATGCAGAGTCAATCATCCCACCATTACTTATCGCTATGTTATACGTGACATTTTTACAAATTCCGTTAAAAGATATTCAAAATGCTTTCAAAAACATTCGCTTCACGCTCTCATCTATCATTATTAACTTTGTATGGGTACCATTACTAGCGTGGTTACTAGCGCTTTCCTTTTTAGGTGACAATTCAGCCCTTTACATCGGCTTTATCATGTTAATGGTTACACCTTGTACAGATTGGTACTTAATTTTCACGAAAATTGCACGAGGTAACGTCGCTTTATCAACGGCCATTTTACCGTTAAACCTCATACTACAACTAATTTTAATGCCTGTTTACTTATTCGTTTTTGCCGGGACCCATGATATGATCGAGTTCTCTTTTTTACTTGAAAGTATCGTTCTCGTATTATTGACACCGTTTATTTTATCTCTTATCAGCAAAGCTTTGCTCAAAGGCAAACCAATGTTACATGAAAATCTGTTATCCATGTCTGCAAACGTGCCAATAGTATTTCTTTGTCTCGCCATTGCAGCAATGTTCGCCTCTCAAGGACAGGTATTAATCGCAAACGTTGAATTAATCGGCGATATCTTATTGCCAATTATATTATTTTTTATCATTAACTTTATCATAAGTCAGATTATAGGACATCGAATGAAGTTCGCTTATGCAGAACGGACGAGTTTAAGTTTAACGACACTTGCTAGAAATTCACCGATCGCTTTAGCGATTGCACTGACAGCCTTTCCACATGAACCGCTCATCGCATTAACACTCGTTATAGGACCTTTACTTGAACTACCGATATTAGCCATCACCTCGCAAGGCTTACTTTCTTTCAAAAAATGAACGAAAAAAAGAACACCCCCATTTCGGGTGTTCTTTTTTCGTTTATTTTACGATCATAACTGGTGCTTCCACTCTTTTAGCCACTTTATGACTTACGCTTCCAAGCACCATTTCTTGAAATCCGTTAAGACCACGGCTTCCAACGACAACGGCATCAAATTCACTCTCGTTAGCGAACTGAACGATCGCCGGTCCTGGTTCGCCGTGACGCTCGACAATTTCATAGTTGACGTTTGCTTTTTGAAGCATTTCTTCAACACCAGCAAGACGTTTTTTTCGCTCTTCTTTCAACATATCACCATCATAATGATGCAACACATCTGTCTTTGCTGTTTGCGTATCTACGGCATAAAACACGGTCATAAATGAATCGTCCTGTGTAGAGATTAACCCAATTGCTTTTTCTGTCGCTCTCAAGGAATGGTCCGATCCATCAGCTGCTAATAATACATGCTTAAACATTGTTTCGTCTCCTTCCACCTTTCAACAAACTCTACTTTTATTTTAAATCGTACAAGGTGAAATGTGAAATGTTTTCTGTTTTAACTAATTCACACATGCATCTATTTTTCGAAGCAAAACGGCTTAATGCGCTGACATATTCGGATTGTCTCCTAGCTTCATTTGCTTCGCTAAGGATGAGCTATGTTCGTTTAAACCAGTCACCTCGACTTCAATATCTCGCTGCTTATATTTCATCATCACTTTTTCGATCGCAGCAACTGCCGAGTCATCCCACAATTGTGAAGCACTAAAGTCAATAATGACCTTCTCAACTTCATCTTCGACTAAACCAAAACTTTTTTGGAAAGATTCACATGCTGCGAAAAAGAGCGGACCTGATACACGGTAGCGTTTCGTCTTCCCATTGTCTTCAAGGGACGCTTTCACACGAACGTGAGAAATTTTTGCAACGAAGAAAATGGCACTTAAGACAACACCTGCTAACACACCGATCGCTAAGTCATGCGTCACAACAACCGTACCAACGGTCACGAGCATCACGGTCGCATCTGTGCGTGGTACCTTGTGAATCGTTGCTAAAGAATGCCAGTCAAATGTACCAATCGAAACCATAATCATCACGCCAGCTAAAGCAGCAACTGGAATTTGTACAACAAGGTCACCTAATACAAGGATAAAGAACATCAGCACAACCCCTGCAACAAGGGAAGATAAACGACCACGACCTCCACTTTTTACGTTAATCACTGATTGACCAATCATTGCACAACCTGCCATACCACCGAAACAACCTGTCACCATGTTCGCGACACCTTGCCCCGTACTCTCGCGATTTTTATCACTATCCGTATCCGTCATGTCATCAACAATTGCAGCGGTTAGCAATGATTCAAGCAAACCGACCATCGTAAGAGTTAATGAGTAAGGCAAAATGATCATCAACGTCTCAAGTGTTAACGGAATATCTGGAAGCGCAAATACTGGTAGCGTATTAGGGAGTGCCCCCATATCACCAACAGAGTATACCCCAGCATTTGTGATCAAAACGATTCCTGTAACAACAATAATCGCAACTAGGGTTGAAGGAACCGTCTTCGAGACTTTCGGAAAAAGGTAAATTATTGCGAGCGTCACGGCAACAAGTGCGTACATTGCCCAAGTTGCATTTTCAAAGTGATCAAGTTGACTCATAAAGATCAAAATCGCCAGTGCATTGACAAACCCGACCATTACAGAACGTGGGACGAACTTCATAAAACGAGCAAGCTTTGTTACACCAGCTAGTACTTGCAATACACCTGTTAAAATCGTTGCCGCAAGTAAGTATTCAAGTCCATGTTCAGCAACAAGTGTGACCATTAAGAGTGCCATCGCCCCGGTCGAACCGGAAATCATTCCCGGTCTTCCCCCAGCAATCGCGATAATGACAGAAATACAGAACGACGCATACAAACCAACCATCGGATCGACACCAGCGATGATTGAAAAGGCAATCGCTTCTGGAATCAACGCCAAAGCGACAACGATTCCTGCCATGACATCTCCTTTCACGTTTGATAACCAATGTTTCTTTAATAATGCTAAAATCATACTACTACTACCTCTACTTTCTTTTTTAAATATCTATATAAATAATTAAATAGGTAAAAAGGCGTCAAGACTTTATTGATTTTAACACCTGTTTCCAAAATGTTAAAACGGGATGTAAGCGTTTGTCATAAGGGGTATTCTCCCATTTTCTTTCAGATACACCGATTTACTACCTAACTTCATGAAATCACTACGGTGTTACTTTTTTAATCAAAAAAACTGTGCTACAGAGGAAACCTGTAACACAGATCAACGCCAACTATTCTACTTCATCTTGAAGTTGACGACTCATCGTAATAAAAGCAAGCCAACTAAGTTCCGAAACGGTCAAATCACGTTCACGAACGAGCGGACTCCATCGCCCTTCATCTAAATGACCTTCATCTTCTAGTGCTTCGACATGTTCTTCAAGCATATCCCATTGCCAATCACTCAATTCCAATGTATCATCATCCTCCTCATTTCCACCATTATCCTCAGCATTTTCGTCATCACTCTCATCATTTTGGTCGTCCATATACGCTTCTAACTCCTCACGAACCGCATCCATATCTCTACCAGGGCACTCATTGCCTCTGTGACCTGAAAACTCCTGATGACCACGAACATCATTAATCCCTAATCCTAAATGGTCAAGGTTGTATTGTGCTCGCTCACGCCAACTCTCTTCTTGTGCTTCGGTAAACGAACCAGCACCAACCAAACTAATGTGATATGTTGATGTATTGTGGCCTCCGACGCCATTCGAAATGACTTCAGGGTCATACATCAATTGTATTGTTCCATCACGAAGAATGATTTCGTGATAACCAGCTGTACGCCATCCATTTACTTCAGTATGATGCCGTGCAACCGAATGTGCATCATCATTTTCACTAGCTGTGTGATGGCGAACGACAAATTCGATCTGGTCTACACTTCTCTCGCTTTCTCCACCTGGCATTTCATCACGAACATCTTCCACCAAGCACCTTCCCTCCCTTTTTGAAACAACGATATACGATCCTTTTTCTCCCCCTTTTTATAGCTACACTATTCATCATCAATTTGAAACGATACTGCAACTTACTCACTGTAAATATACAAAGCGTTCGATAAATCGAGAGGGAAAATCCTAGTTTTTTTGTAAAAAATCCTAAAGGAAAACATTTCTTCTAGCGTAAAAAATCCCTCTAATCAATGATTAGAGGGACAAAACCTTAACTTTATCTTAGCAACAGTCACTACCTGAGCCTTGCATGACCAACCCTTTTCCTTGTGGGGTATCTTGCGCTTCAAGTGTTAAACCTTCTGTTTGTGAATAAACGGCTTTTTCAAAAGCTACTTTAATACCATTGATTGTTTCAACGATATCTTCTTCTGCTGGCTCTTCCAGAGCCAAACCCATTTGGGGGCCACCTCAGCCCATACCAGAAAAAATGACTTTGATGTTTTCAGCTCCATTTTCCTGCATCACTTCTTGTAGGAAAGCTTTCGCTTGGTCTGTGATATTCATTTGCGTTTTCACCTCTTTTTTATCGTTGATATGATCATACCAACCTTGTCATATTTTCCGCAAATATTATGCCCGATTGTCGAATTCATCTTTCATCATATCATTTAGAACATGATTGATCCCGATCGTCCGTTCAACATCTAAAACAAAAGCGACCCCTTCTCCTGGCTTATTCAACTCCGCATCAACCATAATTCGTTTCATCACTCGATCCGTTTGCTTGCGATTAATTAATGTGAGAACAATATCCTTTTCTGGTTCAATCGGAATCGTGAAAAGTTTGGCGTTTTCATGGATGCCAGTTCCGCGACCATTGATAATTGTACCACCTTCTGCACCAGCTGCTGTCGATGCATCTACAACTTTATCTGCATCACCTTTATTGACAATTGTTACGATTAAGTCGTACTGAACTTCTTTATCAGTCATCGCGTTATCTTCTCCCTTCCGACTCACATGCTCCACTTTATCTCCAAAGCGATGGGCAACCCCGCCAATTTTCGACACATCGATGACAACCCCCATCCCTGTTTGGGGCTTATTTAATTGGGCCGCTCTTGTAATTTCATAAATGACTGTTTCAAGCAACGTTTCTTCGACAAGGGTAATGATCACTTCTTTTTCATGCTCAATTGGAATACCTAAGAATGATTTTTTTTCATGAATGCCAATCCCTTTCCCAAAGATGACCGTTCCACCTTCCGCACCTACGGACTTCGTCGCCTGGATCACTTTTTTTGCGAGCGACTTTTTGACGATTGTAATGATACATTTATGATCTTCTTTCAACATCACGCTCATTGTCTTTCTCCTTTCGACGATAAAGTAGTCCAAGAACAAGAACTGTTAGGATCGGTGTCAGTGCCACCATTGCGATCATACCAAAACCATCCAATAAGGGATCGCGTCCTTCAATGACTGTTGCAACACCTACGCAAACTGCCATGACAAACGTGACAGTCATTGGTCCCGTTGCCACACCACCCGAATCAAAAGCAATCGCGACGAATGTATTAGCTGAAAACCAAATAAGGATCACCGCTATTAAGTAACCAGGTATGATCAAATACCAAAGTGGAAAACCAACGAGAATCCTGACCATAGATAAAGCGATTGAAATCGCCACTCCAATTGATAAGGTATAGAGCATAACACGCTCAGATATATAACCACCGGATACTTTTTCCACTTCATGGTTTAATATGCGTACAGCAGGTTCAGCAAATGTCGCCACAAACCCTAAAATAAAGCCAACCGGTATTGCGACCCATTGAAAAGATAAACCGCCAAGAATTTCTCCCATCGCCTCACCTGCTGGGAAAAAACCGACGTGAACACCTTGTAAGAATAAAGCCAAACCGATAAACGCTAACCCCATCCCTTTAAAAATATTGACTACTTTTTCTTTCGGTAGTTTTAAAAAAGCAAACTGAAAGATGATAAAAAACAATAAAAGCGGGATCAATGCAAATGTCACTTCAAGTAAAATGTCTGTAAACCCATGGAATACTTGGATGTTCATTGATAAATCACTCCAAGAACCATTACCGCTAATATCGGGCCTATAGATGCTAACGCGACGATCCCAAAGCCATCAGCAGATTGTTTACTCCCTTTAAGAACAGAAGCTAAACCAACCCCTAAAGCAAGAATAAACGGAACAGTAAGAGGCCCTGTTGTCACGCCACCTGCATCAAATGAAATCGGCACAAAATGTCGGGGGGTGAATGCAGCTAAGGTAAAAACGAGCATGTAACTTCCGACTAAGATCCACCTTAAAGAAAAATGAAAAATGGATCTTATCATCGCAATTGCGACAAAGACAGCTACACCGAGCGCAACCGAAAGCACGAGTACTTGATTTGAAATAACACCTTGGGATACTTGGTCAACTTGTGATGACAGCACGCGAACATCCGGTTCCGCCACAGTGACGACAAATCCTAATAGGAAACCAACGAATATCACAACTGAAAATTTCGCCGACTTCGGCAAATTTGAACCAATCATCTCACCAATTGGGAGCAAACCAATGTGAACACCGAGCAAAAACAAAATTAACCCTACACTCACCATGAACGCACCGATTAAAAACTGTACAAACATCTCAAAGGGCATCCAAATGATCGTAAATTGTAATAACACGACAACCCCGACCATCGGTAATACGGCGACAATCACTTCTTTCACCATATCTTTCATTTCCTCCAAAGTAAAACCACCTCTTTGTTTCATGTGTCATGAATGCCTAAAATCAAAATGAACGTGACAATAAAAAAAGTGAGAGAATCACATATGATTTTCTCACCTTTACCCATTATTCTATTCTTTTAACCCTTCAGCAAATGCCTCAACGTTTTGTTCGATCATATCGATAAAGGATTCAGCGCCGGTACTGTCTTCACCAACCCGTCAGTATATACTTCATTACCAATTGGTACACCAGTATTCTCCGAAACCATTTCCATATAACGTGGAAAAGTTAACGTATTTACTTCTGAGATGCAAATACGTAAATCACAGGCCAAATTTCATTAGAAAACACATATCATCCGTTTCAACTTACTCGTTTTTTTTGGACAAGAACGCTCACTTTCGGACAAGTTTACTTCTTTTTCTACTCAATCTGTCCGAACAACGCTCACTTTCGGACAGGTTTACTCCTTTTTCTACTCAATCTGTCCGAATACTCCTTATACAGTCAATGTCAAAAAGATTTCACGACTATTTCGTTAATAAAACGTTGATATAGCGACAAAAAAACGCATGGGTTTCCAGTGTAAAATCCATGCGTTTTCCTTTATCATCTGATTGTTTGCACCTCTCAAGTAAACCCATTAGAAAAAAGTTAGATCTTTTATGATCCGATTAAACTTTTTTGTACCCTTCTGTCTTCTATGTTATATGTTTTGATTGTTATGGATATATGTTCAATAACCGGCGTTTAAAGAGCAAACCTGTGAAAAAACCAATGATGTGAAATATAATTGGTAACCATACCCCACCAAAATAGTAACCATTTATGTTAAAAATCGGTGAGTAGACCACTCCCACAGTTCCTACAAAAGCTGATACAACAAACGGAAGGTATGCGAACGGTTCTGTTTTCCCACCTCCAGCATCTTTATATGCATCGTAAATTGAAAACATATAAAAACAAGGATAGAACATAAGCCAATGGTAATCCGCTCCAGCAATGGCTTTGTGTATATCGCCATGAAAACTCGGTAAGATCACTTCGTTTAAACGCGCTTGGACGTTAATCAAAAACTCCAAGAAAATAATCACAGCACCTTTGAAATATTTATTATTTAAAAACTGCCCCACCCCTGGAAGAGCAACACTCCATAGTACAACTTCTATTCTTTTGTCCTTTTTCATTCGATCACACTACTCTTTTGATATTTCACTACGGTTTGCAGATTTTGGCGGTTCCTCAAGCCAACCGTTATCAATCATAATGTTGGCGCCGTCTTCAGCATAGTGAGCAATCTCTGCGCTTAAACGAGTATAGTGGACACCAAGACCATGGCGAAAACTGTTAGCCATACCCTTGCCATAATAACCGATGCTCGCAGAAATAAGAGCGGTTGTTAGAAACATCATGATCTTTTCGGAAAAAACAGGCGTTTTACTATCAGACACTTCTGTATCCCATGTCATTGGTGCAGGAAGGTCATTTTGTCTCATAACCGAGCTGAAAATTTCAATATGTTTTTTTGAAATTTCTTTACCCCTTCCCAAAAATTGCTGCACGTGTTGTGACTTCGCTGTTTGCATAAAGCCAATCATTGTCGCTTCACCTAATGAATTCCGTTGGATATTACCATAAAGATCGGAGATTTCTAGTCCAGTTAAAGGTCTTTTTTCAGCAAACCAGTCAGCTAAAAAGCTTTGTTTTTTCACAAAGTCAGGTTTTTCTGGGACAGGAAGGTATGGAGGACGAATATACAGTCCTTTTGAAAGTAAAACTTGACGAGCCATGTTATGCAACTTGTTTGACTCTGATAAACAATTTGAAAAGAACTCGTATGCATCTTTTCGGGCGGCAGTAGCTACTGCTTGGCTACAAATGTTCATTGCGAATTCAGACATAAACTTTATAAAACTAAGCATATACGTGTCTGAATACAACCGTGGTGCATGAACATCTACATCCTGTCCTTCTTTAAATCCAATCGGTATCGGGTAACCTTCACCTTCAAAAAGTTCAGTGATTTTAGGTATATGGGATTGTGACAATTCTAAGCTATGTTCAATAACTGGTTGAATTTCTCTATCTTCTACATGGTTCAAAAAGTACTTAAGAAAACAAATCGACAAACTTTCATTCATGTAAACCGTCCAAAGTTGAGCAATTTCTGATGCCGTTAGCCTCATGTTATATTCCATTGACATAAACCTTCCTCCATTGAAATCTAATTCGTACAATCATATAATTACCTACTTCTCTAAAAAAATGTTATTAAACAGCATCCATTTCACCTTATTTTGTTACACGATTACAAAAGAAAAAGATCAATCCTCTAAAGTCTAGCAAATGTGACAAAAACATATAAATGACGTCTAAAATTGTGCATGAACCTATGACAAATTGGGTAATATATAACTGATACTTATATATTGAAAGGAGTGAACGTTTTGAACATGAATGTGATCAAAAGCATCCTTGCGATTACAACCTTTACAACATTACTAGGGTGCACACCTAATGATACAAATGACCTTGACAATGGAGACACAGAAGAAGAGCTTCAACAAGAAGATGAGGACATAAATGAGGAAACGACAGATTCTGATTCAGCTACTGATACTAAGGTCGACCGTCCGCAAACGAAAGAGATCACAACATACCCAGAAGGAATGGAACAAGAAGATACATATCAACTACTTAACAAAGCAGACTTACCATTTACGACGTATATCCGCGAAGATTGGATAAAAGAACAGTCAGAATCGGATATCATAAGAGGCGTTCAACTAGGACCTGATGGATTTGAATATATTTCAATGGATATTGTCTTTTTTAAAGAAGGTGTATCTGATGAAGAAGCTATGGCGTATTATGAAGAAATTCATACTGCTTACAATAACAGTGAGGAAGCGGAAACGGACGACTTACCTGATTGGGCTTTAGAACGATACAAACTTTCTGAAGAACCATATGGAAGTGTGACACTTGGCGAGTATGAAGATTACTTTTTCTATATTGTCAGTGAGTACGACACTGAAGCAGCTGATGGATTTGCCCACTTAGAAGCCGTCATTCTTGATGAATGGGAATGGAAAGAAACAGGCGAACCTTTGGATGATGAATCTCGCCTAGACAAACTCAAACCATAAGTAAACAAGAAATATTCCCATTATATAAAAAATTGGCTGTTGAGAAGACTTTCTCAACAGCCTGCGACTCCACCATAGGAGTCTTTTTTTATCGTGTCAGTTTATAAACGCGCGCTTCATAAGGACGAAGGGTTAATTCTTCACTGAGTTCATCGCCTATTTCATCGTTGGTAATTAACAAGTGCTTCTTATGATCATGTAACGTTTTTGGCAGCTTGAAAGTCGGAGCCCCATCATAAAAGTTACAAATCACAAGCAATGTCGCCTCGTTAAGTGTGCGTGTATAGGCAAAAACTTCTTCATCATCAGCCATTAATAATTCATAATCACCATAAACGACAACATCTTCCCTACGGCGGATATCAATTAATTGACGATAATAATGAAAAATTGACTGAGGATCGTTTAGCGCCGCTTCGGCATTGATCTCACGGTAATTTGGGTTCACACGGATCCAAGGCGTCCCCGTTGTAAAACCAGCATGTTCACGGTCATTCCATTGTACGGGCGTACGCGCGTTATCGCGCCCTTTCACATAAATACTTTGCATAATTTCTTCGTGCGGTACACCTTCTTCACGCTTTTCCTTATACATGTTTAAGGTTTCGATGTCACGATAATCATGAATATCTTCAAACTGGACATTCGTCATCCCGAATTCTTCCCCTTGATAAATGTAAGGCGTTCCTTTCATCATATGTAACAACGTCGCCAACATCTTCGCTGACTTCTCGCGATACTGACCATCGTTTCCAAATCGGGACACCATCCGCGGTTGATCGTGATTATTCATATACAAACTGTTCCAACCTACATCTTGCAACGCATATTGCCATTTTGACAAGTTTTCTTTTAAATCCGTAAGTTGAAGCTGACGTAGGTCCCATTTCCCCCCTGATCCTGAATCAAGGTCGACATGTTCAAATTGAAACACCATATTCAATTCATTATTTTTGGGATCTGTATATTCTTGTGCCCAGTCAGGTGTCACTCCTGGCATCTCACCGACAGTCATCACGTCATAATCATCAAGTGCTTTTTCGTTCATTTCTTGCAAAAATTCGTGGATACGCGGTCCATTTCTAAAATATGCAGAACCTGAAGCATGCTTTTTCCCTTCTTTTATCTTTCCATCCGGCAAATCAGGATGCTTTGAGATAAAATTAATCACATCCATGCGAAACCCATCAATTCCTTTATCGAGCCACCAGCGCATCATATTGTACACTTCTTCACGGACTGTTGGATTTTCCCAGTTCAAGTCTGGTTGTTTTTTCGAAAATAAATGTAAGTAATACTCCCCTGTCATATCGTCATACTGCCACGCAGAACCACTAAATGAAGATGCCCAATTGTTCGGCTCACTTCCATCTTCTTTTGGCGCGCGCCATATGTAGTAATCGCGGTAAGGGTTGTCCTTTGATTTGCGCGATTCAACAAACCAAGCATGCTCATCAGACGTATGATTGACGACGAGGTCCATCACTAAACGCATCCCACGCTTGTGTACTTCCGCAAGTAAATGTTCCCAATCATCCATCGTGCCGAATTCGTCCATGATATCTTGATAATCACTAATGTCATAGCCATTATCATCATTTGGAGATTGATACACAGGAGACAACCATATAATATCGATGCCTAGTTGTTTTAAGTAATCAAGCTTTTCGATAATCCCAGGAATGTCACCAATGCCATCACCATTGCTATCATTAAAACTACGAGGATAAATTTGATAAACGACGCTTTCATTTTATGTATGTACATGGACACGTCCACTTACTCATACTTTTCCTAATCGAACAAATCGATGTTTAAAACACAGGAATTTGTATATACATTTTAGCAAGCATAGAAATAGGGTACAAATTCTTTTTTGTTACATCATTTCTATAGATTTATCGGAAAATATATTGAATGAGTTGGACTCGTTATTTATACTTAGGGTTACGAAGTAATTACCCTTTTACATATTTGACAAATGATCATGATGAGGAGGACGATTTCTTGAGCAAAAAACGACCGATTGAAACACGCGACCTTCGGAACATCCATGTTATAAACGAACCTCAGCTTTCACCAGACGGAACAAAGGTTGCCTATGTACAACAAACAATCAACGACAACGACGAATACGAAGCACAACTTTTCGTCCAATCTACAGATGGTACAGAAAATGCACAAAAATTTACGTATCAGCACCAAAACGTACAAACTCCACGTTTTTCTCCTGATAGTAAGTACATCGCATTTGTTGCAAATCAAGACGATCTCCCACAAATCTTCCTCATTCCACTTGATGGTGGTGAGTCTCGTGCTATTACTAACGCCAAACACGGTGCAGGACAACCAGTTTGGTCACCAGATAGCGAGCAAATATTATTTACAACAAAGCTCACCAGCGGCGATGAAAACATTAGTACAAACGAAGGCGAAGAAGAATTACCTGATGAAAAGGCACCACTCATCGTTGATCGTTTAAAATATAAAGCAGACCCTAGTTCAACGGGTTTTCTTGATGATAAATGGAAACAGCTCGCTGTCGTCAACATACACAGCGAAGAAACGACTGTCTTAACCAATGAAGCAGCCAACCACGAACCAGGTAGCTGGTCACCAGACAGTAAGCAGATTGCTTATTCAGCAAACAAATTACCAGACCAAGATGACCAACTAATTAGCGACCTTTACATCCTTGATGTTAAAACGAAAAAAGAAGTGCGTTTGACAGATGGACAAGGCGTTTTTTCGGCCCCTGTTTTTTCAAACAACGGTGAAATGATCGCTTACTTTGGTCATGAACTTCAATATGCAGGTGCTACGCTTACCCGACTGTGGACGGTCAACATCGCAACAAGGGAACTTTCAGTTTTAAACAACGATTGGGATGGCCAAATGCCCGATTGCGCGATTGGAGACATGCGCTCTGGTCACCCTAACCCTGGTCCTGTCTGGAGTAACGATGACAAACATATTTTTGCATCTGTCAGCTACAAAGGGAATACTTCTCTTTACCGCGTGTCACTTGACCGTGAAGTCAACGCGATATTTTCCGAAAAAGGTCACGTGTATGGATATTCGATTGTTCCATCACAAAACAAAGCCGTCATCGCCTTTAGTACACCAACAAACCCTGGAGACCTTTTCATTACGCCTCTTACAAATAGCGACAGGGGTGAACAAATCACAAACGTAAATGAAGATCTCCATCATGCGGTATCAATACAAGCACCTGAAGAAGTTGAATTCATAGCTGAAGATGGCTGGAAAATTCACGGGTGGCTTTATAAACCGTACGGCTTTGATGCCAACAATAAGTACCCGATGATTCTTGATATTCACGGTGGCCCTCATGCGATGTTTGCAAACACCTTTTTCCATCAAGCGCAAAGATTTGCCGCGTCTGGTTATGTCGTTCTCATGATGAACCCTCGTGGTAGCCATGGTTATGGACAATCGTTCGTTGACGCGTGCCGTGGCGATTACGGAGGTGGTGATTACCGGGATTTAATGGCATCTGTAGACCAAGCACTTGAACAGTTCCCATTTATCGACTCAAAGCGACTCGGTGTTACTGGGGGGAGTTACGGTGGATTTATGACAAACTGGATGGTCGCCCATACGGACCGTTTTAAAGCAGCTGTTACACTTCGTTCAATATCTAACTGGATCAGTTTCTATGGTGTAAGTGACATTGGCTATTTCTTTACGGACTGGGAAATCGGCACCGACTTATTGAACGACCCTGACCGTTTATGGAAACATTCTCCGTTAAAATACGTCAACAATATTGAAACACCGCTACTTATCATTCACGGAGAACGTGACTTTCGCTGTCCTGTTGAACAAGCAGAGCAACTTTATGTCGCTTTAAAACACCGCAAAAAAGAGACACGTTTCATTCGCTTCCCTGATTCAAATCATGAATTGTCACGCAGCGGGAAACCGAGTTATCGTTACCAACGGTTAGATTACATCATCGATTGGTTCGATCAATATTTATAGACTAATTGCATCCCATGTCCCCAACAATTCAAAATGATCTCATGTTATTTTGAATCCACCCCAAAAAAGGCCAGATCCACTAATTATGGATTTGGCCTTTCTGCTCATATTACTCTACTTTTTCAAAGATTCCTGTTTTAACAACCTCTTCCACAAACGATTCAGGCTCACCATCATCAGTCGTCACTTCGATGATTTGCGCAGGTTGCAAAGCAAGCGCCAATACACCTAATAGACTTTTCGCATCAATGACCCAGTGCTCTTTTTTTAAAAGAATCGTTTCAGGGTACTGACTAGCCGTATTAACGAGTGTACTTGCAGTATCCGCGAAAATTGGCTTTAGCACTTTCAACTTCACGTTTCCACCTCCTATCGTGATCACTTTCACATATTCAGTGTTCAATACTTATTTTATATTCACTTTCCTCGGCGTGTAAACCGATATTTGGTATAGTAGAAGTGACAGATATGAAACAGAAAGGAGACCTTCCTGTGAACGATTCAACGCTCAAACATAAACTGAACAATTACACACCAAAGATCATGGACATTGATATGTATACTTCATTTGCGATTTTTTTACCACTCACTTCTTACCATGGGAAAAGACATATTCTTTTCGAGGTCCGGTCATCCAACATTACACAACCAGGAGAAATTTGTTTTCCAGGCGGTAAAGTCGATAAGACAGACCGTGATGAACAAACAGCTGCAATGCGTGAATGTTCTGAAGAGCTCGGTGTTTCGATGGATAAACTTGAAGTTTACGGAGCGCTAGATTATATGATTACACCATACCGTACGATCCTGAGCCCTTATGTTGGTACGATTCCAGAAAATGAATCGTTAAATATTAATCCAAATGAAGTGGCAGAAACTTTTTCGATTCCACTTGATGAATTGGTTGAGTTAGAACCGAAAACACATCACATTTATTTACGCGTTGAGCCAGAGGAGTCATTCCCATATCACCTCATTCCACAAGGTGAAGAATACCCATGGCGTAACGGCGTCGTTGAGGAGCATTTTTATGAATATAAGGGTCGTGTAATCTGGGGATTAACGGCACGGATTTTAAAACATTTTATAGAGGATATCTTGCTAGAAGAAGACAACGACCATTAGTTCATTAAAAAGATCGAATCCTAGAGGATTCGATCGCGTGATACTTATAAATGTTCTGATTCGTCTTTGTTTATTTTTGATCGCAAACGAATCGCTTTAGCATGAAAATACACGGATGTGACAAGGCTTCCTATAATGAGCGCTATGAACACTGGGTATTGTCCCGTACTTAAACCAGCATCAGGAATAATCAAGCCAACAGCCATGAACCCTGTAAGTGCGAGTAGAACAAAGGCGAAACGAAAGTAATCATTCATTTTCGCTTGCAATTTTTGTTGATGCATATACATTCCCCCACGATGATGATAACTTCGATTTTTCGGCTTTCAATTTAAATCTATTATAACAGGTTATTAAAGCGAAAGACCTAGTAATCATCACCAAAAGGAGTTATATTTCACCAACCAAGAAACTTATTGACGTTGGTTTCTTAATTCTTCGAGCATAGATAGAACAAGTTCTGCCGAATGAACAGCAGCTGTGTCTAGAAATTCATCATACGATACTTTCGCGTCTTTTCCAGCTATATCTGATAATGAGCGAATAATCACAAATGGACATTGAAATTGATGACATACTTGTGCAATCGCTCCTGCTTCCATTTCCGCACAATAAGGGTCTTCGAAACGTTTACGCACATTCTCTACTCGCTCTGGATCACTCATAAACGAATCACCAGAAATGATCAATCCTTCAACCGAATGAATGCCTACTTCTTCTGTCGCTTGATCGGCAATTTCGATTAGCCATTCTGCAGGCTCATAAAAAGCAGGCATGCGCGGTACTTGGCCAAACTCATAACCAAATACGGTTGCATCGACGTCATTGTAACGTACTTCAGTGGAAATAACGATATCACCAACAGAAAGGCTTTCATGAAACCCTCCCGCAGAACCAGTGTTAATAATTGCATCTGGGCGGAACAACTGGTTCATTAGCGTCGTGCCAATCGCAGCATTCACTTTACCAATCCCCGATTTCGACAAAACGACTTCAACTTGATTCAACTTTCCTAAGAAAAATTCACATCCTGCAATCACGTGTTCTTCACGTTGGTCCATCTTCTTTTTAAGTAATTCTACTTCTTCTTCCATCGCACCAATAATTCCGACTCTCATCCAAACTACCCTTTCTTGTTATGTGACATTTCACGACATTTTTTCACTCTTATTCATCATAACGAAACGAACAGTCTTGGGCAAGACAATAAACACAATTATCTACATAGTTTCAGAAGTTTAAACGTACCAAACCAAAAAATGAGAGGAGGGATTTAAGCATGTTCTTCTTTTGTTTCTGCTACCAACGCTTCACTTCTCCACTAACAACTTCTCCACTGAAAGAACATAAGTGCTTCTAAACCTCCTCGCACCTTGTGTGATATGGTATACTGTTGCGTGAAATTGCAGTCGAAAGGAGAAAGAAGATGATTATACATACAGATAAACTAAAAGATAAAGTTGAATGTTTTGAAGCCCCGTCAATGAACGAACTTGAAAAACAAATCGAAGACAAAATCTCTGATAACGAAGCGATCATGCTTCGTGTCCATCACGTGTCACACCATGTTGCCATCGACCCACAAAGCGGTCAAAGATTGTATACAGCTGTTGTCCATTTTCGTGGGGAGTGAGGCCTTTCCAACTAATTGTTAGGCAATTTGAAAGGAACTTCTTAGTATTACGTTAAAAAAGTCCTGTGCGTTGTTTTGATTACAACATACAGGACGCTTTTTTGACGATTTTACTGACGGTTAGTCAGCTGTTCTAACGTCTTATTTCGAGATTGCTTCTCATCATCTGAAGCTAAATCATACTTTTTCAATGCATGGAATACATCATTTAAGATTTGTTGATTTGGCTCAGTTTGAAGTAATGAAGCTGTTTTTTCATACAATCCAGTTGGTAAATGGTTTTTTTGGTCGTTAAGTTTTTGCTGTACATCTTCTAATGAATGATCAATGTTGCATGAACTCATCGTCTGTCACTCCTTTGCATGTCGTCTATGTTATCTTATTATCTTTCTTCGTAGCTTTCAATTCCAAACATGCATTGGGGCTCTATCTCGCTTACTTACCTAGATCGAAAGTTTTCACATCAACCGTAAACCTTGATCATCAACCGCTTCTACAATCAAAAACTACTTTTCCTGAAATGTCCCAAAACTCGTCGTAAACGGGGACCTTAAATTCATTTTTAGTCTTCTTACTTTTAATTGTTGTATCGGTATGGACATGCACTCCACTCCTTTTGTGCGCACGTATACTATTTCATGAATACATAGTAATGGCAATTTGACGGTTCATCTTTGATCACATCAACCGCTTGGTAATGTTCATTAAACAAACTTTGGAAAACTTGTCGTGAATCATAACGCCATTTTTCCGCGATTTGTGGCTTCTGTTGTTTCATGGTTTGGAAATTTTCAGGCACGCCAACAAGCCAATAATCTTTTTGCATTGGAAACGAATGAGAATAAACATCTGTAATAACTGGAGTGTTCTCATTACCCACTTGTAACAATACGTTCGACTCATCCACCGAAAATGAAGGTAACTGTCTCTTTTCGTTAACATACCATTCGATTTGAATACGATCTGTCGGTAACCCTTTATTTAATTGATCCGTTAATGTACGATAATGATTTTCTTTATAGTAAGCACCCGTTGCTCCTAATTTGTGCAAGTTCAGGTAAGCATTCAAACTTTCAAGCGGATCAAAGGTCCACGTAATCATGTCGTAACCGATCCTTTTGGCAATCTCTAACTGTTTTAACTTCATGTTCATACCAAGTCCTGATTTTCGATACGCTGGTAAAATCCCTAACATGTGTGAACAAAGGTACGTTTTCTTCCCATCAAAGCCTGGGAAACTATACAAAAACCCCACCGTTTGTTCACCATCAAATGCTCCTAAAATCATTCCGCCATTGTTGGAAGCTGTATATTTTTGATGAATAGGTATCGGTGACATGTTCCAAACGGCTTCCTCAATTTTTTGGATTTGTTCGATTTCATCCATCGTCGTTAATTGTCGGATCTCAATCTGATCAGTCAACTTCATCCTCTCCTCTACTAAGCTGCTTTTAAAATGAGGTCTTTCGATCGTTTATAAGTGAAAATCATCTTCACCCGTTGTTACGATTCAAGTCCAATCAAGCTCTTCTATAGGCTTCAAGTGAAGCCGTATAAATAATCGCTTGTTAAAAACTTTTTTTAATGCGTTAAACACTCTATATATTTTAACATTGTTAATTTTCCAACAATAGTTAAATTACTTTGATTTGAGGTTACTAGTTTAAGACGGATTTCCGCTTGTGTGATCTAGATCACTTTCACTTATGCACTTTTCTAATATAATCACTGTGAAAACTTAAGTAACAAAAGAGGGGAAGGGGAAGATAATATGTTATCGAACAAAACAATTGATGTGATTAAATCGACCGTACCCGTTTTAGAGGAGCATGGTGAGACGATCACGACTCACTTTTACGAATCAATGTTTAAAAATCACCCTGAGCTACTAAATATCTTTAACCACGTCAACCAAGAACAAGGAAGACAACAAAAAGCATTGGCAAATAGCGTGCTTGCAGCAGCCAAATACATAGACAACTTAGAAGCGATTTTACCTGTCGTAAAACAAATTGCTCATAAACACCGTAGCTTAGGTGTTAAAGCTGAACATTATCCGATAGTTGGGGAACATTTACTTGCTGCTATTAAAGACGTGCTTGGTGATGCCGCAACAGATGAAATCATCGATGCATGGGCAGAAGCCTATCAAGTGATTGCTGACGTGTTTATTTCTGTTGAACATGAAATGTACGAAGAAGCTTCAAATCAGCCTGGCGGTTGGGATGATTTTCGTCCATTTACAGTTTCTCGTATCGAAAAAGAAAGTGATATGATTACCTCTTTCTATTTAAAGCCACAGGATGCTAACAAAGTTGCCACTTTCTTACCTGGTCAATATATTAGTATCAAGTTTGACATTGATGGCGAGACGTATTCGCATATCCGCCAATATAGTCTTTCATGTGCACCAAATAATGAGTATTACCGCATTAGTGTTAAAAGAGAAGCAGATGATACCGATACGCCTGATGGTGTCGTTTCTACGTTTTTACATGATAAGATTCAAGAAGGGGATCATCTTGAAGTAAGTGCACCTGCAGGTTCCTTTTTCTTAGACACTGAAAGCAATGCACCTGTTGCACTCATCAGCGGTGGTGTTGGTTTAACACCAATGGTGAGCATGGCTCATTTCATTGCGCAAAACCAACCGAACCGTCCTGTTACGTTCATTCATGCAGCCAAAAATGGAAACCTTCATGCATTAAATGAAGGAATCCAATCCCTCGCTGAGAAAAACGAGAACTTCCGTTACTTTGTTTGCTACGAAGAGCCAACGGAACAAGACAAACAAACGAAACATTTCGCCAAAGAAGGCTTCATCAATACTGAGTGGCTGCAGTCAATCTTGGAATCAACAGAAGGTGATTTTTACTTCACAGGCCCCGTTCCATTTATGAAAGCGATCAATAAATCTCTCCTCAGCCTAGGTGTTTCAAATGATCACATCCATTATGAATTTTTCGGGCCTGCTAGTGATTTAGAGGAATAACTAAACGTACTGAGACTAACACTTTTTCGTTAGTCTCTTTTTTTGTGGGCACAGAGCGTGAATATTTTACTTTTAAGTTCAAATAATAACTTTAAAGTGTTGGTATGGGATGTGAAGACGAGAACTTTTTATTCAAGAATCCATTTTATTAGTACACATAATATGTGGGTTTAAAGAAGGTGGAATATAAGCATGAAAAATCGGATAATATACTTAACAATACCAGTTATTTCGATTATTATCATTTTATTTACAATACGACACACAAAGAAAGAACATAAGAAATTTTTACTTCCTCTTTTCTTTGCACTTTCTGGCTTAAATTATATTTTTGAATCGTTTGTCCTTGTTATCGGACAAGGATATGAATATAAACCAAAGTTGCTGAAAAACGCTTATTTTGATAACGTCCTTGGTTCCGTCGCATCTCAACTGTTTATTGTACCAGCTACAGGAACCCTTGTTTCTATTCTGAATTTAAAATATAGATGGTCTCTACTTATTTCGATCATACTGACAACCATTGAGTTACTTTTTGTTAAGCTTAAAATTTTTAAACAATACTGGTGGTCCGCCGCTTTTACAACTATAGGTATACTAGTTTTTCACGCAATATCAAAATATTGGGTGAAGCAATTAACGGAAGAATCAAATAAATCCATCCGAAACATGACCGTTTTTTTATCAATACTTGTTAGTTATATAACACTGAATTTTTTGCATGTCTCATTTCTAAAAACGGGCCTTTTTAACATTCGATTATATAAAAACCCTTACCGGAGTCACGTTGCCATTGCCACAGTTTATTCCTTATTATTCTCCGCATTTATTTCCATGAGCCTGTTAATCAAAAAAGGGTATATATATCTTTTCGCAATCAGTTCTTTTTTGGTACTTGAAATCATTTTAATAAAAAATAAGGCGATAACTGTTTACAACAAACTCATTTACGTTCTCTCTCCACTAACTAAACTCATTAGTATTGGTACGGGACGATACGTATTAAAATTATTACATTCGAATGAATTTCATAATAGATGATGTAAAGATCATTTCCGAACATGGATTGTGATTTTCACTGCAGGCGGACGCTTTCTCAAGGGCTTGTCTTCAGCTAAATTCAGCTCCACAAACCGTCGCTGAATTGTATCTTCAGACTGCGCTTTTCCTTTGGAGTCGCCGCCTTTCGTTTCAATCAGTTTCAAAAACGAACGTTAACCTTTGTGATAACTGAAAAACTCCTTATAAATAAAACAAACGCCTGGAAACTTTGGCGTTTGTTTGGCATAATAAATGGTACCTGAAATTTTCATTCATTTCTAAAAGTTTCCGCAATTTACCCAAGGAGGTATTTATAACCTATGGAAAGATTTACCACTCCTGTAATTACAGCTAGCATTGTATTACTGTGCTTATTCCTGATTGATATTTTCACATCCTTTTCCTTCCACCCTATCGCATCACTACTCATATCTTACATCATCTTTGAATTTGTTTTCATGTCACGCCTTTTACTTGTCGATCTAAAAGGAAGGGCATATGTAACAGCTAAAAGCGTTTTAGGCTGGCCTTTTCGGCTCCGTTCAGCCTCTATTCTTATAGGCATGATAGGAATAGCTATGCTTTTTTAGCATCAGAAATCACGATTTGAAGCCATGATCATATGTAAAAGAGGAGATTTCCATGAAACGAGTAAATGTAGTCGCTGCAGTCATTTTCAATGAAGAAAAACAGGTACTCTGTGCAAAAAGAGCCACTAACATGTCACACCCCAACTTATGGGAGTTTCCAGGCGGCAAAATTAAAGAACATGAAACACCCGAAGAGGCACTCAAACGCGAAATCCAAGAGGAATTAACTTGTTCTGTGGAAATAAATGACCCAATCCACAAAACTGAATACCAATACCCTGACATTTTTGTACACTTGCAAACATTTCAGACGAAAATTATCGAGGGTACACCACAAGCGAAGGTGCACGAACAATTGGCATGGGTAGCAATTGAAGAATTAAAAAAACTAAACTGGGCACCAGCTGATTTACCTACCGTCCATAAGCTAATACGTCAGGCTAACACAAAATCGTAACACCAAAAAAATCCTTAATATTTTCCTTTCTGAATCTCAACCTGTTAAAATAAGAGAGAGAATATAGAGGAAGGAAATCATCATGCAAAAATTATTGCTCATAGGTGGTGGATTCGCCCACTTACATGTCATACAGAAATTAAAAGATACACCCATTGACGGCGTCGAAATTACACTGATTTCTCCTTCCAAGTACCAATATCCAAGAGACATGTTTGCTAGTTTTACGGAAGGACTTTTTGAAAAAGATCAAATCAGTATCAATTTGGAGGTAGCCGCTGAAAAAGCTAATATTACATACCTCGAAGCTGCCGTTACCGCGGTAGACCCTAACCAAAAAATGGCCCTCACATCCAATGGTGAGGTCATCTCATTTGACGCCATTTCATTCGATATCGGCTCATTAACAACTGGCACCGATTTCCCAGGCGTCACCGAACATACTTACCGAATCAAACCAAATTACCATTTCACCGATGTAATTGAACAAATTCGCAATCGCGACAACATCGTCATCGTAGGTGGAGGGCCGGTCGGCATTGAATTAAGCCTATCTCTTACTGCATGGCGACAAAAATACGGGATCCAATCTCCCATTACCTTAATAAGCGAAAACGATCTACTACATAAAAATGGAAAAAAAGTCTCCGACAAAACAGAACAAATCGTTGTCCAAAAAGGGATCGACCGCTTCAGCAAAGAAACCGTCACAAAAGTAACCCAAAATGCCGTCTACACTGCATCCAATCAAGAAATCGAAGCCGATCACGTCCTCTGGCTAGCCGGTCCGAAAGCTCCCGGGCTATTTACCGCTTCCAAATTGCCCGTTGACGACAAAGGTTACTTGCGCGTCGAAAACACTTTACAGGTTAAAGAATACCCTTTTATCTTCGGCGCAGGTGAATGCACGACGATGATCAACGACCCTTATGGTAATAAGACAAGTGCTGCCACACTGAAACAGGCCTCTGTCCTTTTTGAAAACATCAAAGGTTTTTTCGAGACAGGAAATGGCGTCATATATAAACCTAAAGACCAGGCGTCTATTTTGGCAACAGGCAACCGGGAGGCCATGCTTATCTATAAAGGACAAGTATTCCACGGAAAATGGCCTTGGCGCATAAAACATAGGCAAAATATGAAATGGATGAAAAATTTTCAGTAAAAAAAGGGGAGCCAACTCCCCTTTTTTTTTATTCCTTTTTATTAAATTTTGCAAATAAAATCATTTGTTCATTGTTTTCATGTTTCAGATCAAAACCATAATACCCCTCTTCTAATAAGTGTTTTTGCTGTTCATAATCAGTGATTGCAGCTGAACTTATCGTTTCTTCATCTAATTTACGAACACGCTGTAAATCTTGATATAATACGTACCTTATTCTCCCTGCGTACTTTTCCTTGACTTTAGCAATAAGTAATGATTGGCTGAATTTATCTTTTAAACTAGCAATGTTTGTAGGAAAAACGGTACAACATACATAACGATAACGAGGGGCCATGCGTTTCAGTTCATCCATAATGAGGCGACCAAGCTTTTTTTGTAAACCATGACCGCGGTATTCGGGTAAAACACAGGTTATTTCTTGGTGAACGACCTTTTCTTGTTCTTCTTTTGATAAGTCAAGGTCACGACCTAAATTCTCGGTGTGTTCGCCTGGAAAGAACAGTGCTCGGAAGGCAATTAAAGCACCGTCTACATACACGCCGATCATAAGCCCTTTTCCGTTTAATATCGTTTCAACCTCGGCTTCCGTTAAAGGTTGTAAGGAATCTTTCACTTGTAGGTCCGCTAGCACACGACTTTGAACCTCAAGCACTTGTAAATCATGACCGGGACCTAACTTGCTCACATGAAACCGTTCATATTGTTTCTTCTCTTCACAAAATAAGCTTCCTTCAGTTAGTACTGCCATAAAACTGTCCTCCAATCTAAAATCCAACCTTTAACTTACAGGTATCGAAAGGCTCTTTCAAGAATCAATTCTTCAAATCTTTGTAACAGAAAAGGAATTTAAACGACTTAAATATTGAAAGGGAAAATGAGCGTCAGTGAAGGAGGGGAAAAATGAAAATATACTTATTTACTTTCGGAATCGCCTTACTGATTTTTGCTGTTGGGTGCAGCAGTTCACCAAACGATGAATTAGATCCATCTGAAAGCAACGTCCAAGAAGGCTACGTAACTGAAGTAAGCGACGAACGAATTCTTCTTGTTAGTGATATTGCTGAAGAGGAAGCAATGAAACTAACTGAAGAATCATTACTAGACAATGGTACTGGTAGCTCAGCTGTTTGGTATACGGTTGATGACCCTCAAGATTACGATGTCGGTCAATTATTACGTGTTCAATACGAAGTCGTTTTAGAATCTTACCCAGGACAATCGGAGGCATTAGAAGTACAAATTGTTGAAGAATAAGATTATCGGAAGCCTCTCAAAAATCAATGACAAAACCCACCTCCTAAGGGAGATGGGTTTTTCTCGTTTTAAACAGTCTGTTTATTGTGTTCAATACTATACCAGTGATCGATTTCTGTTTGCACGTCTTCGTCCAACTTCGTAAAACCATAGTTTTTGGCATATTCCTTGACCGAAGGATCAATATACGCAAAGCTCAACTTATGAAAAGAAAAACCAATGGCTTGAGCTTCTTTGATAAACCAATCCACCGCAGCACAATCTGGAAAAACAACGGTATGCCAAGATGTTTCCTCTAGCATCCTTTGGTCCACCTCGTAAAAACGTTCATCACTTACTAGTCGGTGCGTCTTAATGTGTGGGTTTGTTTGTACACAGTCTTTATCTCCAACAAACGAATCCCCAACGACGAGCATATCAGAATCGATTTTACCTACTCTATCTGCTTGCAACCCTTTAAGCTTTAGGTCATGCTTCGTTTTTTCAGATGTACAATAGATGTTCCGAGGTAAGTCTCTTACATCCAAACCGATTTCAAGGAAAGCGTCGATCATAACATTTACACTTTCTGTAGACGTAAAAAGCAGTTTTTCAGCTGTCATGATCAGGTTGACTTCCTCATTTGAAAGTGCCGATGTTTTCGTAAATAGCGTTGGAAACGTATAGGCTTCTGCACCTAAATGAAGGAAATATTGCTCGATTTCATTGTCAGTGAACGGTCCGTTTGCAATCAGCAATCGTTTGCCACAAAAAGGTTTATTGTCGAACCACGCTAGCTTCTTCCTTAAAGAGACGACATCACCAATAATCGTCATAGCCGGGTTCTGTATGTTTTCTTGATTGACGACATCGTTAATCGTCAATAACGTTCCTTCCACGACACGTTGCTTACCTGTTGTCGCCCACTCAATGACTGCCACCTTTGTATCTGGTGATAAGCCATCATTGATCAAGGATTGGCAATTTGCTTCGAGGTTTCCTATGCCCATATAATACGCAATCGTGTCACCATTTTTTTGTTGTAACGTTTCACCGTGTTCTTTTCCGAGGCAATAATGACCTGTGCGTATCGTAAAGCTTGTACTATATTCTCGATGTGTCACAGGGATACCAGCATAACTTGCTGCAGCCACGCTGGACGTTACACCTGGAATGATTTCATATTGGACACCTGCATCCTCAAGAGCTTCTGCCTCCTCGCCAACGCGCCCAAACACAGAGGGGTCTCCCCCTTTTAAACGGACGACATGTAACCCTTGTAAAGCATAGTCGATTAATGACTGATTGATCAGCTCTTGACGTATAACATGACGTTTTGGAAGCTTACCACAATAGATAAATTCACAATCTGCTTTTGTATTTCTTAATAAGCGAGGATTAGCTAGGCGATCATATAATACAACATCCGCTTTTCGTAAACTTTGAATACCTTTCTCAGTCATTAAGCCGAGATCCCCAGGTCCTGCTCCCACAAAAGATACGAACCCTCTCATTTACATCACCTGCTTACACATGAATGAACACTTCACGATTCATTACTTCAGTTTGATATGTTTTCACCTGTCCTTCGTCAGGTGGCTGCACCTCACCTGTAATGAGAGAAACTTTCCAATCTTTTAAAGGACAATAAACAAATTCTCCTGAAACAATACCTTCTGCTAGAGGTCCATTTGTGTGTGGACAACGGCTGCCAATTGCATAAACATCTCCACTATCTAACCGAAATACAGCGATACTTTCCCCATTAACTTCGACCTCTTTCCCTATCAGTACAGGTAGTTCTTCTAATTTGAACAATTTCACCTTCTCCATCATTGCACTCATGTTCAGTCCTCCCTATCAAACTCATTTATTTTCTAGCCACTTCAAATAGTTTTTTCTTTTCGTCATCTTGTATCATCATCCCCCATGCTTCTTCATGCGTCTGGCGGGATTGTTGGAAACGAGCAACAAGCGCTTCATTTTGTTGTTCATCAAAGAGCACTTCTTTAACATTGTCTACGCCTAATCGCTCGATCCAAGATGCTGTCCGTTCTCCGTAAATTCCTGTTTCACGATAATATTGCATATATGATTTAGCTAAGTTAATAACATCTTCTTCTGTCGTGACCGTCGTTAAAAAGTCACCTTCTCGTACTTCTGTACCACCGTTTCCACCGACATAGATGTGATAGCCATTTTCTACACAGACAACACCGTAATCCTTTGTTAATACTTCTGAGCAGTTACGAGGACACCCTGTCACACCCATTTTCATCTTATGTGGCGTATCAACCATTTCTGTTTCTTTTTCTATCAACATACCTAAGCCTAATGAATCCTTTGTCCCGAAACGACAGAACCTTTCCCCAACACAAGACTTAACGTTTCGAAGAGATTTTGAATATGCATACCCTGAACGCATGCCTAGCTCTTCCCATACATGTGGTAAATCTTCTTTTTTCACACCATATAAACCGATTCGACTGGCACCTGTGACTTTGACGAGAGGAACATCGTACTTCTTAGCTACCTCACCCATACGAATCAATTCATCAGCTGTTGTCGTGCCACCATACATGCGTGGAATGACAGAGAATGTTCCATCATTTTGAATGTTCCCTTCCATTCGCTCATTAACAAAACGAGATGCTTTATCATCCTCATAAGTCTCTGGGTAAAGCATACGCATATAATAATTGAGTGCAGGTCGACAAGTTGAACAACCTCCAGGATTTGAAAATTCTAGGACATGACGCACTTCAGCAGGTGTTTGCATTTCTTTTTCTTTAATTTGTGCAATCACTTCATCACGGTCTAACTCTGTACATTCACACATCCCAGTCTTTTGCGCAGATGCATCATAATCATCACCTAATGTGTTCGATAAAACCCCTTCTACCATCGGACGGCATTTTCCACAAGATGCCCCAGCTTTTGTGCAAGTTTTCACATCTTCAAACGTTTTAAGGTCTTGTTCCAAAATCGATTGAACAATATTTCCTTTCGTTACACCATTACATCCACATACCGTTTCATCAGCTGGCATCTCTGAAATGAATGCTTCAAGATCTTCACCGCCTGGTTTTTGTAAAATCGTTGCGGTTTCTAAATCTGAAATATCCGTCCCTTTTTTCAACATGGAAAATAATCTTGTTCCATCTGAAGCATCGCCATACAGTACGATACCTACGATTTTGTTGTCGGATACCAATACTTTTTTATACTCGTTACCAACTGCGTCATGGACAACAATAGCATCGGTCGTATCATCTTCATGAATTTTTCCAGCAGAAAATAAATCACAGCCCGCTACTTTTAATTGTGTTGATAACACACTACCTTTGTATCCTTCTCCAGGATTTCCCGTCAGATAATCACTAAGAGCGATACCTTGTTCATATAAAGGCGCAACCAGTCCATAAGTATTTCCCTCATGCTCAACACACTCACCAACCCCATAAATTGAAGGTTCTGATGTTTGCATATCATCATTAACGACAATCGCTCTGTTCACATCAAGCCCCGCTTCTTTCGCTAACGCTACATTTGGGCGGATGCCTACAGCCATGACAACAAGGTCACACGCAAGTGATGTTCCATCCTTAAAAGTGACACCTTCAACACAGGAATCTCCGTATATTTCTGCGGTCTGCTTTTCCATTAAGAAATTCATGCCTTGTTTTTCTAAATCTTTCTTTAACATTTGTGCAGCTGGTTCATCCAATTGCTGCTCCATTAATGTCGGTAAAAGATGCACAACATGGACTTCCATACCCTGATCCATGAGCCCGCGAGCAGCTTCTAATCCGAGCAGCCCTCCACCAATGACGACTGCTTTTGATTTTTTTTCGGCGATTTGAATCATTTTTTGCGTATCTTCAATTGTTCGAAACCCTATGACACCCTCTAAGTCACTACCTGGTAATGGTAAAATAAATGCGCTCGAACCTGTTGCCATAATTAGTTCATCATAAGGCAAGGTTCGATGTTTATCCGTTGAAATTGTTTTTTCCTGTTTATCTATATGTACAACTTTTTCACCACTATATAAAGTGATGCCCTTGTCTTCATACCATGCCCATTCATTCATTGTGATCTCGTCAATGTCAGTTTTTCCTTGTAAGACGTTGGAAAGCATGATGCGATTATAATTTGGATGAGGTTCATCCCCAACGATCGTAATATCAAATTGATTTGTATCTCTTTTTAGTATTTCTTCAATACAGCGGACCCCTGCCATACCATTTCCAATCATAACCAGTTGTTTTCTCATGAAGTATTCCCCCTCAAAAGTTCAATGTTTCACAAATGATATTTTAAAAAAAGATTGTTCCTATCAAAAGATCGATAGACAATCAAAACTTGTTCTATTGTTATGTACTATTATAATCCTAATTTCTTTGATGTGCTTACATGTTTTTTACAAATTATTGACTTTTCATATATATTAAGTTTTTTACTTGCCTTACAATCTATTTTGGTGAAAATTTGGCTCTTCCTGTATAATCAAAAATAGACTTGAAGAAATCATTTTATGTTTTAAACAAAAGGAGAATCGAAATGACTGCACCTCTAATGATTCAACTCGCTGGAAAAAGATGCGTCGTTATCGGCGGCGGTCGTATTGCTGCTAGAAAGATCCGTTTTCTATTAGAGGAAGGAGCTGATGTAACGGTCATAAGTCGTGAATGCTCAAAAGATTTACAACCTCTACGTCAGCAATGTCATTTTCTACAAAAGGATTTGACGAAAGATCATGTCCACACGATAAAAAGTCTTCTTCCAGATGCTTGTTTTCTTGCAGTCGTGGCAACGAATAATCGTGAGTTAAACGACCACCTTTCCGATACGTTAACTCAACACATCCCATTAATAAATGTCGTCGACAATCAAGAACAAAGTAACTTCTTTTTCCCTGCATATATCAAACAAGGACTGTTAAAAATTGCGATCAGCACTTCTGGAGCAAGTCCGATCCTTGCAAAGAAAATCAAACGCCATTTACAGCAAGAGTTCGGTCCTGAATACAAAAATTACGTTAAAAATTTACAAGATGAACGAACCTGGGCACAAAAAACATTCCGTACAGAAGAAGAACGAAAAGCCTATTTAGAAAAGATCACTCCCTTTCCACTAGCATCTGAACATGAAGAAAATTAAAAAGGCTGTTAGGGCTTCAATGAGGTAGTCAGTCAAGAATTCTCTATTTCTTTACCATACAAAATCCAAGGGGAAGATAGTTCAAATGAATGACCATCAGGTAATTTGTTAGCTTCTTCCTTCGTTAAATCCATCCATATATATGTATCCCCTTCACACTGCTCCAACAATTTATGATATTCATTTGCGATCGTTTCCCATAACCCTTCTTGTGAGATCATATCATCCCACGGGTACACAGTATGTAAATAGTGGTTCTTTTTTTGATCATACTTTGTAATAAGAACTCTTGATTTCTCTTCATTCTCAAAGAAACACCATTTTTCGAGGTCAACACCTTGAAATAAGTCCTCAGAAGCTGGAAAGGGGTAATAGCATTCGTAAGGAAAAATCGTCGTTGGTTTTACATACACTTCTTGTAGCCATGCTTTTTTGCGCTCATTCGACTCAATTGGTGTCCAACGCTTCGCTCCGGACTCAAGCAAAGATGTATCCTTCGTCACCGCGCCATGTAATTTCGCGTATGGTACTAAACCAAGTTTATCAACGACACGACGAGCGGGAATGTTTTCTTCCTGAGTATTTGCACCTATCCATTTGATCCCATCTAATTTAATGACTTCATTCATTACATGTGACATCAGCTCAAAACCAAAATGATTACCTCTAAATCGACGATCACTTCTCAATCTACCTAACATCGCATAACTTCCTGCATAAATGGAGCATCCCCCCATACTAACAAGTTGACCTTCTAAGAAAAGCCCATACAATCTATTATTTCCAGTCGTTAACTTGTCAAAGATACGAGGAATGTAATCATCTTCGATTCCTGTCTCCATCGCTTCTAGGTAGGCATAGTCATTACTTTGTAATACTCGAATCGATTTGTTCAATTGCAACACTCCTATGTCTACTTGTATACCAAACTTCCATTAGAATAACAGAAAGAAACTTTCACAACATGAAAAAAGCACTCATCACGTAAATGAATGCTTACTTTCAACTCCCTTTACAGTTCCATTAAGATTGTGCTTTTAAACGTTTAATCAATTCATCAGTGACTTGTTTTGTTGAATGCTTTCCACCAATGTCAGGGGTTAAAAATCCATCGCTCGTTATATTTTCAATCGTATCCAACAAAACTTTTCCTAGCTCCTCTTCACCAAAGTGATCCAACATCATTTTCGCTGTCCAAAGTTGCCCAATCGGGTTAGCAACCCTTTTTCCGACAATATCCGGTGCAGAACCGTGGACAGGTTCAAACATAGAAGGGTATTTCCCATTCACATTAATGTTGGCTGCTGGCGCAATGCCGATGCTCCCCATAATACCAGCACCGATATCTGTTAATATATCTCCAAACAAATTACTTCCAACAATGACGTCAAATTTTTCAGGCGCGGTTACAAAGAAGGCAGCCAAGGCATCGATATGTTGAGATTCTGTATCGATATCTGGATGCTCGCTCGCTACTTCTTGAAAGACTTTATCCCAAAATGGCATAGAATAAACAATCCCGTTAGACTTCGTCGCACTCGTCACGTGCTTATTTCGTTTACGCGCTAAATCAAACGCGTAACGCATGGCTCTTTCACTTGCTTTTCGAGAAAACACACCATTTTGAATGGCAATTTCATCTTCTCCTTTATAAAGCGTGCCACCAACAGAACTATACTCCCCTTCACTATTTTCGCGAACGACAAGTAAATCAAACTCATTTGGATTCGCTAAAGGAGATTCAACACCTTTGATTTGTTTTGCAGGACGTATATTAATGACTTGCTCAAATTCACGGCGAATTTTTATGAGTAGTCCCCATAAAGAAATGTGGTCTGGTACCAGTTCTTGATTACCAACTGCACCTAAAAATAACGCATCAAATGGCTTCAACTGATCAAGGCCATTTTCGGGCATCATTTCTCCATGTTCCAAATAATACTCGCAACTGTACGGGAAGTGTGTAAACGTAAATGATAATCCTCCGTGAATTTTCGCTATCGTTTTCAAAACCCTTTCTGCCTCTGGTACAACTTCTTTTCCAACGCCATCTCCTGGTATAGATGCAATATTTAAATGCTTCATCATTTCTCCTCCCTTTCTTTTCCCCGTTAATAATAGACAATCAGCTTATATTATTTAATTACAATACAACACAGAGAAATCCTTTTTAGTAATGAAACTTCGTTAAAAAAAATCAAAATTCACATAATGTTCACACAATTATTTGGACGTTATGTTATAATACAATTAAAGAAAAAGAAAAAAACAATTCGTTAACACCGTAGGAGACTCAACCATCCATGTTGGTTCCGTTAAATATAAACGCAAACCAATGAGGTATACAGAGAAATCTGTAGAAAGGTTGAAAGTCTTGGCTTATGAAATAAAATTAGCTGTTATATTGAACAAACTTAACTAGCTAATCATAAAATAAGCCTTAAACGACAAAAGAAATGATAAGGTTATATTACACGTCAACAATGACACAAAAATAACCTATCAATGTTCCCTACGAAAAAACGGAACAAACACACATCACAAGCCTTAATAAGTGATAATCGTTAAAAGAACGATATCAACTTAGAAAACAAGTTTTAAAAGTGATGTGGGTTGGTTGGGTCCCCTAAGGTGTTAACATAAGCGAGAACCTTTAGCACAAGCTAGAGGTTTTCGTTTTTTTTATAAAAAAAGTAGCAGCTGGATGATATTCCAATACTGCTACTTTTTATTAGGCTTTTCTAAAAGATTGTGGCTCTTTAAAGAATTCGTTCACACTCTAGACTCTCTAGGGGATGTTGGCCACAAAGCGACATCAGTTCTCGCTTCTCTTGTTCGCATTCATGGTGTCTTATTTGCCACGGACACAACATGAGCTCTTGGCAACAGGAGGGTATTCCCAAGAGAAATTCGCACCACAACATTTGAGGTGAATTGAGCTTGGTCAGATGAATGCGGGTAGTTTCGAGATCGAGGACATATGTTCCGTTCATTCTCTCTTTTTGCATGCAATAAAGGAGATTTTTTGCAAATAATGGAACTCATGTCCGAAAACAGCCGAAAATCAACCTTTTTAAAGTGAATAACGGAACCAATGTCCGGAGCAAACGACACGGTCGACGTCCTGTTCATCGTAGGTATAAGCCAGACGTAATCATTACTCTTCTCCTCGAATATATTCAGCTTGATAACTGTTCCCACCTGCGTGAACCGCTATTAATGTATCCGCAAAACCAACGAGGCGATTAATCAATTCATCAACCAAACTTTTGACAAGCGGAGCAAGTTCTGAGGAGTAAAGCTCAGGATCATCAAAAATTACCGTCGTATTGATAAAAACGTCTCTGTTTCCTTGTAAGTCATAATGTATAATTACTTTTCCTGCTGCTCCGCCGATAATCGGCTCTTCATAGTGAGTCAAAAAGATATACCATTCTTCCGCTGTCGCAGAACGAAAATTTTTTGTGAATGTCATACCCGATACTTCTTCTTCGATTTTCTTTCTCATGTCCGCACCTATGAGTTCCGTTACTTTCCTATTCATCTCGAACTCCTCAATAAAAATTTCCTTCTCCTATTTTTAGTTTTCACAAGAAGATGAAAATTATCCTAATAGCCTCGAACGAAACATGTCAAAAACCATAACAAAAGGCAGTCAACTGACTGCCCCTAGTTAAAATTTTTGCCTTAAGAATTCTTTATTAATTCAAGCAGATACTTTACTTTTTTCTGAAACGCGAAGCTGTACTAACTTAGACATTAAAGCTTTAGATTGCGGTAGTGCATACTGAACAAGCGTTCCTAATAGTAATGCAATAATGATCGTCCCAATTCCTACTGGTCCGCCAAGAAGCCAACCTGCGATAAGAACTGTTACTTCAATACCATTTCTAACGTGCTTTACACTCCAACCTGTTTTTTCTGTAATGACAAGCATCAGTTGATCCCTTGGGCCAGCGCCCAACCCTGGCGCTACATAAATGCCAATACCATAAGCTAAAATGACAACACCTGCTAGAAATACTAGGCTAGCAACAATGATGTGATCAGGGTTCGGAAGTATAAAGTTAAAGATATCAATAAATACACCTACAAGAAGCATATTTAAAAGCGTCCCAATCTGTGGCCATTTCTTCATCGCCAACGCAGTCGAAAATATTAATACAAAGCCAGCAATAATTGACCACGCTCCAATTGTGAGTCCTAATTGCTTAGACAAACCGTAATGAAAAACATCCCACGGACCAATGCCTAGCGCCTCTCCTTTAATCGTTAACGTAATACCAAATGCCATAATAATGAGTCCAATCGTAAAAAACGACCATCTAATAAACCATTCTTTTTTCATCCAACAACAATCCTTTACTTCTATAGAAATTTTGAAAATGATAAAAGCTTACCGGTTTAAAAACGCGACAAGCTTTCGTAAACAAAATGTGCTAGTAAGCTTTTTACTGGTCAATCGGCATTGTAACTGACCAATGACAAGATACACATATTTATATATTCTTTTATATATATACTTCGAGTCTCTAAAATTTCAGTTTCACTTTTTCTATCATACCATTTCATAGGTCGTCTTTTCTAGGGGGGAAAATCAAATTCTTATTCACCATTCCTTTACGAACAAAAAGAAGCTGAGAAAAGAAAACTCCCAGCTTCACATCCCCACTTCACAGGACAAGATATATTGATGTTTTGTAACCTCAGCTTTCAGATGCTAATTTCCCTCTAATAATTCGCGTGTCTCATTTAAGATCTCTTCATCCTTTAAACGAAATTTAAATTCAACTCGACGGGAATCTTCATGACTATAATTTCCATCTTCATCCGTTCGCCCATCAGAATAAGACCTTGAGTTAACCGTTAATTTTTCTTTTAATTGTTCTTGAACATTTTCATATGGAAAGTCATCACTAAGGGTATACGCTGCAACGCTATATGCTCTTTCTTGGGATAACTCTAAGTTGTACAAGTAACCACCAGTACGGTCCGCATGGCCCTCGATAATAATTTCTGAAATATGTTCCTCATAGCCTCCGTCTATTAATACATCTAAATAAGCAGGGACAAACTCATCTAAAAACTCGAATCCCTCTGATTTTAACTCTGATTCATCGAACTCAAACAAAATATCTGTATCAAAAATAAGCGAACCTGTTTGTTCATCAATTTCAATACCTAAAGTAGAATCGCCGAATTCTTCATCCAAATCTTCAATTAAGTTCACACGTACCCCCATGAGCTGATCAATGGTTCGTTTCATTTCCTCGATTTGAAATGATTTAATGACCATCATAACAATGAAGATAAGAATAAAGCAGAGTAAGATTGCGGTTAACAAATCGGTAAAGGACGGCCAAAAGTTCCCTTCCTCCTGCTCACCTTTAAACAACTTTTTGTACTTATTAATCATTGCTTCCAACCCTTACACGATAACTTTGCGCTGCTGTCGCTTCTTCAGTCAGAGTCTTGAGTTGATGGTTCAATGTCTGAAACTCCTGTTGCAGATCATTGATCGTTTGCTGAGTCTGACGGGCACTTATTTGTTGAGTGTCTTCTGTGATTTCACCAATTTTCTTCATTTCCTTTTTAAGGACGCTATTCATATCAACGACATTTTCACCTATGTTTTTACTTACTTTATCGAATTTCTCTCCGAGTGTCCCTTCTAAATTATTCACATATCTCGAAAGTGTATCTTTTAATACGTCTACACTCGCTTCAATTTGGTCCTCTCGTTGCTTAAAAGAATCGGTCATTTGCGTGATCGTACGATTCATTTCATCAAGCAGCTGCTGGTTTTTCACCCCTAATTGTTCATACGATCGTGTAGCATCATTCAACTGTTTCTCAAACGCTTTCGATTCAGCAGCGTGTGCTTTCAAATGTTCATGAAACTCTTGATTGAACTGTTTAAGCTCGTCGAAACGATCTGATAAAAGGTGCTTATATTGAGCTTGCGTTTCATTAAGCGTCTCCAACGCACTTGGTAAATGGACTATTGAGTTTCCTAGTTTATCAAAGTCGCTTTTTAGTGATCTAAAGTAATCATTCATTGCTGACAATTGAGAGTTTAAGTTGTCACCAAAAATTCCTTTGAATTGTTTATTATTTTTATCCATAAGTTTCACTAATTGATCACTTTGGTTATAAATGTTTTCAAATGAAACCTGAATTGCTTCCTGTCTATCAGCGACTGAAGACATGTATCCTTTCCAATCTTGAACAGAAGCTTCAAATTCGTTTAGCGTTTTCATTTGCGTGCTTGAAAGTTCTTCAATTTTTTTGTACGTGTTCTCGAAAGCATTGGCCATACGTTCATTTCTTTTATCCATTTGTTTAAAATAGAAAAATAACTGGTCAAAATTTTTGTTAAGCATCGCAACAGCTCCATCAAAGCCTTCGGTCACTGCTTTGATGTCCTCAAAAAGTATTGTGAAATCTTGTAGATTTTTGGATAACCCATCGTTGAATTTCGCTAAATCTTCAGCTGATTTTTGTAAACCGTCCGTATATTCTTGAAACCCTTGAAAAGACTGTTCGATTTTTTGTAATGATTGTTGATTTGTTTCTCGTAGTTGAACGATCGAATCGTTGATTGTTTCTGAAACATCAATGAGACGGTTCATCGGATCTTGTTCTTCTTCTTCTAAAAATGATTCCGTCTTTAACATAATATCCGTTAATAAATATTCCGCATTTGCTACACGGGTAACGACAGTCATTATTAGTGATAAGCCCATCCCGGCAATACTCGTATAGAACGCGACATCGATTCCTCCAAGAACACTTGCGACATTTTCTACAAGTTGGTCTCCTGTCGCGTCAATACTTCCTAGTGACGTCGCAAGTCCAATAAACGTTCCTAAAACACCGACTAATATAAAAATTGATACCGTCATTTGAACCATTTTTATCAAATTTATAACTGGCACGTTAAATATTCGCCAACTTGAAAATTTCTTTTGTACAAACGTGTCCACTTTCACGTTTTCCTTCTTTTTCTTCTCTTCAAATTCCACTTTAAAATAACGCAATGGATCAATATCTAATGAATTCGTCACATTTATATGATGACGAACTCTTTTTAGTCGACTGTACAAGAGAAAATGTACGAAAATCGCAAGGCCAAACGTAACAAATAACACCATGAAAATGAATTCAATTAATGGGTTGGCAAGAATCGATTGTGCTTGCTGTTCACTCATAAATATTTGTAAAATCGTTTCAACCATGATTGTCCCTCCTATGTAATGAATCTTCGCTGTCAATGAAACTTGTTTATTTATTGCTATTCAGAGGTTGGACAAATCATGTGTATATCCAAAATACAAATGACCTTTACAACAAAAAAAGAGCCATAATATGACTCTTGTAACCCTATTTTCATTTATTCTCTTGCTTATCGTTAAAGCTGCCAAAAGAAAGAAACAATAAGTACATATGTAGTACAACGGAAATGAAAACAAGCAATTGACTAGCAGGAGATTGCTGAGTAAAGATCGTTATAAGTTGAATCGTTAAAAAGAGAATTAATATGGTTTGAAAAATGAACAGGCCCATTTTCCTTTGTTTGTGATTTAATTGAGATCTTTCTACTAAATGAACCATTTTTGAGCTCCTCTCTGTTCATAACAGCTAATTTTTTTCGTAACCCTTCCCTAATATTACCATGAAACACTAGTCTCAGCTAAGCTACTACTAAAATATGATGTCTTACTAGTGGCAAGAATTCACTACATATTCATCAAATTTTCACAAAATATCTCTTGAGTCCACTAAAGACCTAAATGTCCGCTCAAAATTATTCGTTCATGTTTTCTTTTCATATTAGGCGCTTCAATGACCTTCTTCAGTTTAGGTATTGGTATGACTTACTTCGGCAACTCGATTTAAGTTTTATTAGCAAGTGACACTGGTCAATTACTTCAACACTTCGCAGGGAGATTCATGGTATTTATGAAACTTTTTGTTGCTGGAGTGATTTGATACGATTGTCTTATGAAAGAACGAAACGTGTTTCTAAAAAGCCAGCCGGATACATCGGTTCAACTTTTGTATGGGCATGCTACAAAATGAGTTTATGAAAACATTCTTTTTTTAAATAAAGAAAGTTTGAGTATAGAAATGATGCCTAATAAAGGACCCAAGGATAAAATAGAAAAAGTCCAAGTCCATCCAACGTTTTCTTGTACAATGGGAACTAAATTAATGGAAACAACAGTAACTAGAAATCCGATACACATTTGAAAAGTTAAAGCCGTCCCGACATATTCTTCTTTAGAAGAATATGAAACAGATGCAGAAAATTGAGCTGAGTCAGAAACAACAAAAACACCCCATACAAAAGCGATCAATAATGTAAAAATTAAGCTAAATTGATATGTAAGACCGATTAAAATCGAACAAAAACCACTTATTAAAAGCGATAATATAATAAATCTTTCCTTCCCGATTTTTTCAGATAATATGCCACCAAAAAAACATCCAATAGCTCCTGCTATGCCGATAAAAATAAAAGATAGAAGAGAAATGGTCCACGTATTAACCGAAGCAAAATGAAAAGAAAAAACATGTGTTAAGAAAATGGGTAACCAAACCCACATCGCATAAAGTTCCCACATATGACCAAAATAGCCATAGTTGGCGTACATGACAGGTTTGTTTTTAATAACGCTTTTTAATGAAAGGAATGAAAAATTTCCAGTTTCATTTGTATATTTACAATCTTTTAAAAACAATCCAACGATAATGGAGGCGAAATAGGTTAAAGAAGATGAAGCAATAATGACAATTTGCCAATGTACATTTGAAAATAAAAGATTAATTACATGCGGAAATGAAGTCCCTAAAGTAAGAGCAGCAATTAATATTCCCATTGCAAAGCTTTTTTGTTTTGGGAACCATTGAGATAAAATCTTAATCGCAATCGGATAAACGCCTGACAAAGAAAATCCAGTCAGAAAAATTAAAAGAAAGCCGAAAAATGAAGATGTTACAAAAAGAATGAAAAGGTTTATAGTTGCACCGAAAATAGCAAATGTCACAAAAATTTTTCTTGGGTGGTATCTGTCAGCAATTCCGAAATAAGAGATTAAAAATGTTCCGACAGCAAAGCCAATTGGAATAAGTGCTGAAAGCCAAGACTCTAAATGTTTATCAACAGACCAGATTTTTAATAAATCGTAAGAAACAACAGAAGTACTAAGCCAAAGGGTAAGAGAAAAAAAGACCGATAATGATAGATAAAACAAAACTTTGATTTGTTCTTTTGTCACCCTAACACCTACTTTCTAATATAGGATCATACATAATTTTCACTTAACATTGAAAAACAAAATCCATCAGTTGGGGTTATACAATTGATCCCCGCACTCTGATTCCCTTCAAGAAAATAATCTAGAACGATCATGAAAATAACAACCGACTCCTGATAATAACTCAAAAACCATTTCATTTTTTTCTTCAAATCAAGCTCCTTAAAGCGACTTACTAAGAACAGTTCCCCCACCTTTTATGACACATTGTATGTAAAATTAACCCCTTTCCTAATACCACTATAAAACAGCTAGTCTCAGCTAAGCTACGACTAAAATTATGACGTTCTACAGGTGGCAAGAATCCCCTCCATTTTCATCAAACTTTCACAAAACACCTTTAATGTATGAATTACAGGTTCCACGTTCAAAAATTTAAAAACGAAGGTGATATGTATTGAATGAAACATTACAACTCGGTTCTCTCTTAATTCCATATCCTTGGCTCATCATAGCTACGGGATTGTTCATTGGCTATTTTCTGTTAACTTATGTTTCTTCTTTTAAAGAAGATCGTTGGAAAAGTCTGCGTGAAACAGTCGTAAATGGTGTAATTTGGTTTATCTTTTCATTTTTATTTGGATCAATTCTTTTTCATATAGAGACATTTTTATCTGATCCATTAGCCGTGTTGAGTTATCCTAGTGGGGGTCAAGAGCTCTATTTGAGTATTCTCGTTGTAATCGGTTATTTTGTGTACGCAAGCGTTCAGAAAAATATCCCTATACACCTGTACTTACACGCACTGTTAACTCCACTATTTAGCTCTTCTTTTTTATATGCTTTTTTTGAACAAACGCAAGGGGAATCTGTGAAAGGATGGGTTGCCGAGATTTCCCCTTGGGCGAATCATCCCGTTTCATTGTATATGATGTTTTTTTCAGCTTGTTTTTTAGTATGGATTCTATCCTTACAAGTAGTTGAAAAATCTTCAAAACACGTCTTAACTATCTATTTTCTATGGGTTTTTTCCCAACTAATGGTGAGTTCGTTTATGACCCATCCTCTCTTTTTCGGTGTCCCGATTACAAATGTGTTTTTTTATTTTCTTTTATTCATAGGAACCTTCATTGCACTTTTAAATCAATTTGAACGAAAGCAGAGGTTATTCAAATGGAAGACTTAGCTAACATTACGATATGGGCTGCCTTAGGGGCTGGCATCATTTCATTTATTTCACCATGTACACTGCCACTTTTTCCAGCCTTTCTTTCCTATATCACAGGGATGAGCGTAAAGGAATTAGAATCCAATAAAGACCTAAAAGTCCGCTCAAAATTATTGGTTCATGCTTTCTTTTTCCTATTCGGCGTTTCAATGATCTTCTTCAGTTTAGGCGTTGGTATGACTTACTTTGGCAACTGGATTCAAGGATTATTAGCAGGTGACACTGGTCATTTACTCCAACGATTCGCAGGGATATTCATGGTATTTATGGGACTGTTTGTTGCTGGGGTGGTTCGATTCGATTGGCTTATGAAAGAACGTAGGTTGAATGTTGCTAAAAAACCAGCTGGGTACATCGGTTCAACTTTTGTCGGCATGGGATTTGCTGCAGGTTGGACACCTTGTATCGGCCCAATTTTCGCATCAATTTTAATGCTAGCGGCAAGTAACCCTTCGCAAGGAATACTTTATACCGTCGTTTATATCATCGGTTTCGCTTTACCCTTTCTCATCTTGACCGTCTTTCTTGGTTCAACACGTTGGATCCGCAAATATAGCAACACCATTATGAAAATTGGTGGCGCCATCATGATCCTAATGGGAACACTATTGTTCACCGGTCAATTAACAGAAATCTCGATTTTTATCTTACGCCTTATCGAAGGAACATGGTTAGAAAATTTAGGATAGATTCCTTAATATTAGAATGAAGGAGTGTAATCATTGAAAATAAAAATTCTTATATCAATTTTACTAATCGCAATGATAAGTTGGACAATTATTGATCATGAAGACAGCACGACGAATAATAATGTCCAAGAACGCCCTGAAGCAAATGAAGATTCAGTAGATATTAACGAACCGCCAAGTGATGAAGTTGGCATTAGTCAAGGAGATTTTGCTCCCGATTTTGAATTAGAAACGCTTGATGGTGACGTCAAAAAGCTCTCGGACTTTCGAGGAGACAAAATCATGCTAAATTTTTGGGCGACGTGGTGCCCACCTTGTCGAGCGGAGATGCCAGATATGCAACAAGTGTATGAAGATCATGACATCGAAATTTTAGCAGTAAATTTAACTGAGACTGAAACGAGTATTGAAACCGTTGATACTTTCGTGGATGATTTTGAACTAACATTTCCAATCATGCTAGATAAAAATATCGAAGTCGCGGACAAATATGAGATCCAACCTGTCCCGACCTCTTTTATGATTGATACAGAAGGTAGAATACAACTTATTCAGCTCGGACCTATGAATGAAGACATGATCGTTCAAACATTTGCAGAAATGAATTAAAATGTAAATAACCATGTATAGAAATTAGGTGAGTAACATTGATGAAACAACAAGTCCTTGTCGTCGAAGATGATGAGATGATTCGTCAGCTTGTCCAGATCCACTTAGAAAAAGAAGGTTATCAAGTCTTTACAGCCAGTGATGGAGAAGAAGCAAAAGATCAATTCCTCATCCATTCCCCTTGTCTTGTCATTCTTGATTTGATGTTACCTAAATTAAGTGGGGAAGAAGTCTGTCAGTGGATTAAGGAACAAGAAAGAAATGAAGTATCTATTATTATGTTAACAGCTAAAGTCAGTTCAGAAGAAAAAATTCATGGTTTAAAAATCGGCGCAGACGATTATGTCATCAAGCCTTTTAGTCCTGAAGAACTTATGGCAAGAGTCGAAGCTGTGTTACGAAGAGGTGGCCAGTTCTGTCAAAAAATTAGTTATGATGGACTCACCATTAAACCTCGCAAAGGTGAAGTTTGGCTTCAGGGGGAAATCTTAACGCTCACAAAATACGAATTCCATTTACTTTTTTACTTTATGGAAAATCCAAATATCGTTTTATCACGTGAACAACTCATTCGACAAATCCACCCCCATGCTGACACATCGATTATGGACCGCACGATTGACGCGCATATTAAAAAACTTCGTGAAAAAATTGAAGTGATCCCTTCTCAACCTAAACGAATACAAACCGTCCGTGGAATGGGGTATCGTTTTGTTGTTTAAAAAAAATCCACTTCCATGGAAAAAAACAGGCATGTTATGGAGGTTAGCAGGAACGAATATCCTTTTGATGACAACCCTCGTCATCATTAGTAGTTTGATCATTTACAACACAGCTTGCTATCTTGTTGAACAAATACCTAATGTTGATGAGTCAACGCAAACGTCATTTAATGAAACGTTATATACGTACTTGCTATGGATGAGTCCTTTGGTGATTTTAATCGGTAGCGTCCTTCACTTTTCAATGATAAAAAAAATGCTTAATCCTGTTCGAAAACTAGCCAGTTCAACGAAGGTTTTAAAAAATGGCCAATACCCTTCACCGATAGACATTGAACAAGATGACGAAATCGGTGAACTTACCCACAACTTTAATGAGCTGATTGACCGTTTGAAAGAAAACGAACATATTCGCAACAAAATGCTTGGTGATATGGCTCATGAATTAAGAACTCCTTTATCTAATATTAATGGGTATTTAGAGGGGCTTAAAAATGAAGTGATCGTCGGTTCTCCATCTTTATATGACTCCCTCCATAAAGAATCAGAGAGAGTTATTCAGATGATTAATCAACTGAATGAGCTAGATGAATGGAATGACTGTGTCAAGTCTAACGAAAAGAAAAACGCGCGGATTGATCAAGTACTTACTCATTGTATGAACCTTTTCAATTTTGAATTTGAGAAAAGAAATATTATTTATGACATATGTGTAGATGAAGCAACACTCTTCATCGATGAAAAAGAAGTTCATCAAGCGATGATGAACTTGATCCAAAATTCAATACAATATTACGATGGAACTGGCGAGATTTTATTACACGGAAAAAAGAGACAAGGTGATTATTTTATCTCTGTAACAGGTCCCGGGGAACCTATTCCAGAGGAGGAGCGTGAATGGCTATTTGAACGTTTTTATAAAGTGGACCGTTCAAGACAACGAAAAACAGAAGGAACTGGTCTTGGACTCTCCATTGTCAAAGAGATCATTGTTGGTACACACAACGGAAATGTCGGTATTGAAACACATGAAAACCAGCATACCTTTTGGATGACCATTCCTTATTTCTCAAAAAAAAGCTGAGAGTTAGTACTCTCAGCTTTTTAGATCTTACTGTTCAATTGTTACATCTTGAAGTAGGAACAATCCATTCGGATGATGACTGAAGCCTTGAACTTCTTCACGCAAACCTACAAGGTATGTTTGGTGATAAAGATTAATAAATGGAGCTTCTTCTGCTAAAACTTCCAATACCTGTTCATAGACCTCTTCACGAGCTGCTGGATCTGCTTCTCTACGGCCTTGATCTAGAAGGCTATCGATTTCTTCATTGTCAATAAATGAACGGTTACCTTCTCCACCGTGATTTGAAGAATGGAATAGTGCATATAAACCATAGTCCGCATCACCAGTTACAGCAGACCAGCCGTTGATGAACATTTCATGTTCACCTTGTGCCGTGTTGTCTAAGTAAGCCCCCCACTCCATCACTTCAATATCAATGCCGATACCAATTTCACTTAATTGCGATTGAACGATTTCTGCAATGTCTTGACGGTCGCGGCTGTCGTTCGTCCAAATTGTTGTTTCAAATCCATTTTCGTAACCTGCTTCTGCAAGAAGTTCTTGTGCCGCTTCAACATCATACTCTAACTGAGTGACTTCATCACTGAAACCGAAAACGTTTGGTCCAATTGGTGAGACTGCTTGTGTACCAAACCCTTCTAATAGGCCATCAACAATCACTTCTTTATCGACTGCCATTGAAATAGCTTGTCTTACTTTCGGATCGTCAAATGGTTCTTTTTCTACGTTAAAACCAATATAAGATAAGCTCAAGCTATCTTCCTCATTAACAAACGTGGATTCACCAGAGCTGATACGACTATGGTCACTTGGGCTAACTGGGTCAATAATATGAACGGCACCCGTTTCAAGTTCACCAATTCGTGTTTGGTCTTCTGGTGTTACTTGGAAGGTCACACTATCAACCTTCGCGTTTTCACCCCAATAATCTTCATTGTTATTTAAAACAACTTTTTCTCCTGATACCCATTCTTCAAATTCAAAGAAACCTGTACCAATTGGGTTGTCATTAATATATTCTCCTGGTTGCCCATCTTCTTCCATTTTCGCATAATCTGCCTCAATTGCCTCAAGGCTGACCATGGAACCACCAGTATGAGCCAGGTGCGCTGGAAGAGGAGAGAACGGATATTCTGTCACAAATTGAACAGTATAATCGTCAACAACGACCACTTCTTCAATCATTTCATATAAGAATTGGCGTGGTGACCCAACATTTGGATCCAAAATACGCTCAATGTTTGCTTTTACTACCTCTGCATTGAACTCCGATCCGTCGTGGAATGTAACGTCTTCACGTAATGTAAATTCCCATACATTTTCTTCTACAGCTTCCCAGTCTTCAGCGAGAAGCGGTTGTAACTCCATATCCTTGTCTTGATAAACAAGTGGTTCGAATACATTTGTCTGTACATTACTTGATGGCGTATCCCCCACGCCGTGAGGATCCATCGCTTCAATATCTGACAAGTTGGAAATAATCAGGTCGTCTGTCTCAACAACCTCACCTATATCCCCTGCGCCTTCGTCTGGTTCACTTGCACAAGCTGCAAGAGCTAATGATAACGCAACGGATGTTACGCCAAATTTAAATGTTTTTGTTCGGAACATTTGAATCCTCCTTATTCTTGTTGTTTTTACTATCACCTTTCATAAGCTACACGATACGACAAAAAAACACAAGAGGAAATTAGGGTATTCGAACTTGGCAACAACGAGAACTGCTAGGTATTTCACCTTTTACCTTGGTGGAACATCCATTAAACTTCGGCGTAATGATGTAACCAATGAAGTGATTTACCTCGTTGTTGATGTGACAGAAGAAGACTATCGTCAACGATTCAGGTTCTATGTTGGTGGTCACGTAAGTTCACTCGTTGGCGAAACATTTTACGTTTCTTGATGTTCCGTCCTCAGTCAATCCAATCATCTATACAACTAACATTAATGAGTAAACAATTAGAGAGGCAAAGAAACTTCTGTGAATCTTTGCAGGTGATTAACTTCTATAAGAAGTTGGTGTCCTACACGGACGGGTTCATATAAGTTCATATATTACTTGTTTTTAGTCTTATATTTATTTCTTACGCTAAAAATTAACGGTGTACCTATGATTGTTGGTAACAACCAAAACAAAAGTGGTGGTAGTTCATTCAAAACAGGAATTTTAGGTACATTTACAACGATAGTTGCAGTGACTATTCCAATATAAGAACCAAGCATTCCTCCTATATGTGAACCTAACCAATTCTTCCACCTAATTTTTGACGATAAATAACCGAACAAAACAAGTCCATAAGAAAAAAAACCAATATAAAAGAGATAAGCACTCTCTTCCCACTGGATAATGGACATAACAATAGTAGTTATAAATACTAAAACGTATGACCAATGATATATTTCACCTGATAATGTATGTTTGCCTCTCTTTTTTCTGGAAGACATCGCGATTACACCACTGATTAAGCAAATAAAACCAGTAACAATATGTATAATTAAAAATATATTAAACAACAACAATCCCCCCCAAAATAATCTAAACGATACTTTACTACTTACTTTTAATTCAAATATATATTTCTTTAAACCAACAAAATTTACGAAAAGAAGCGTATCGTTTTAAAAAACAATTGTTGATCCCCCTCTCCACCAATAAGAGCCTGGGTTAAATTTGATTGTGAGACAAGGTCCATCACTAACTTTAAAAGCGTAGATAGCATACCAAGTTAAATTATACGTGAGTGTCGTCTTCCATATTCCAACCTTTACATTTAAGAAAATGCCACTTTTTCGATACTGAAAATCCCCTCATTTATTTTGCTCTGTTGATTAGTTCCTGTGATCAATGTATGAGGGATCAATAAAGTATATCCAAAAAAATCAATTGATAATTTGTATGAATATAATGTGCGTTCTCTCTATATAACGCCTGTATGTTGTTGAATCTCACCTCACTTCCTTCAAAAAATTTGTAATTTATGCTCTACTTCCCCATTAAAAACACATCGGGCTTATCGGAAACGATTGTCGTATCAATATGAGTTGAATCAACCTCGTTTTAGTTAATCGAGTAGGAGGAGGGTTCGCCCCTCCGTCCTCTCACACCACCGTACGTACGGATCTCGTATACGGCGGTTCAATAAGTTGAGTGATGTTTTTC